>NZ_JBHMEZ010000013.1:0-256203 GCF_042427615.1 Formosa undariae
AAAGAGATTCATGAGCACTTATTTTTAAATTATAAAAACGTGAACTAAACAAAAAACGCTAGGTTTATAAAGCCTATTTTCCGTTCTCGACTCCGCTCGAACACCCTAAAAATATGGTGTTTTCATTGTTGTACATATAATCTAGAAGAGAAGCTAAAAGTTTAATCACTGAAACTTAAACAATATTCAAGTGGCGCTGAGAATTACCCATGCGGATTTATAAAATAACCAAATCCCTATTTCTTTTTTGAATTACCTAAAAACAAATCGATTTAAAGAGATTCATGAGCTCTTATATTTAAATTCTAAAAATGTGAACTAAACAAAAAACGCTAGGTTTATAAAGCCTATTTTCCGTTCTCGACTCCGCTCGAACACCCTAAAAACATGGTGTTTTCATTGTTGTATATATAATCTAGAAGAGAAGCTAAAAGTTTAATCACTGAAACTTAAACAATATTCAAGTGGCGTCGAGAATCACCCATGCGGATTTATAAAATAACCAAATCCCTATTTCTTTTTTGAATTACCTAAAAACAAATCGATTTAAAGAGATTCATGAGCACTTATTTTTAAATTATAAAAACGTGAACTAAACAAAAAACGCTAGGTTTATAAAGCCTATTTTCCGTTCTCGACTCCGCTCGAACACCTTAAAAACATATTGTTTTCATTGTTGTACATATAATCTAGAAGAGAAGCTTAAAGTTTAATCACTGAAACTTAAACAATATTCAAGTGGAGACGAGAATCACCCATGCGGATTTATAAAATAACCAAATCCCTATTTCTTTTTTGAATTACCTAAAAACAAATCGATTTAAAGAGATTCATGAGCTCTTATATTTAAATTCTAAAAATGTGAACTAAACAAAAAACGCTAGGTTTATAAAGCCTATTTTCCGTTCTCGACTCCGCTCGAACACCATAAAAACATGGTGTTTTCATTAGTTGTACATATAATCTAGAAGAGAAGCTAAAAGTTTAATCGTTGCTATTTAAATCGTATTCGAGCGGAGACGATTTATTACTATTTAAATACTAATAAGTAAGCACCGAGCGCACGGCATGCGCTCTTAAACGGTCTTTACCATTTAAAAAACTAAGTTCCATAATAAAATTGCATTGCACAATAACGCCACCTAAACGTTCTACCAGTTTACAAACTGCAGCTGCTGTTCCGCCAGTTGCTAAAACATCGTCGTGAATTAACACCCGGTCTCCTGGCTTAATGGCATCGACATGAATTTCTAAAACATCGCTTCCATATTCTAAAGCATAAGTTTCAGAAATGGTTTCGTAAGGTAATTTCCCTGATTTTCGTACTGGAATAAATCCTGCGTTTAAGGCTTGTGCCATTAATGTCCCGAAGAAAAAGCCTCTAGCTTCCATTCCAACAACTTTATCGACGTGCTGTCCATCTACTTGCGCCAATAGTTCTTGTAAACATAATTTTGTCGCCTCTGGACTATTTAATAAAGGGGTTAAATCTTTAAATACGATTCCAGGTTTCGGAAAATCGTTAATATCGCGAATGTAACTTTCGATTGCTTTCATGCTGCGAAGATAAAAAAAGTGCTTTATTTTCCGAACAGATTGGTAATCTGTTTCTTATTTATAGAATTTCTTCCTTACTTTTGTGTCAATGCCTCAGACCTTATGAAAAACAACTACTATATTTTAAGTCTCTTACTCCCTATTTTACTAATATACAGTTGCAAAAACACACCAGAGTTCCCTACAAAAGAAGGGGATTTATTATTTCAGGATGTAGATTGCGGCCCCTTTTGTGACGCTATTGAAGCAGTTACACAAGGCATAGACAATTACAATTTCTCGCATGTTGGATTGGTTATAAAAAGTGAAAATGGCGATTTAAAAGTCATGGAAGCCATTTCGGCAGGTGTAGTATTAACTCCGATTGATTCTTTTTTAAATAGAAGTTTAGATGCTCATAAAAACCCAAAAGTGATTGTTGGCCGATTAAAGCCTGAATTAAACCACTTAATTCCTAAAACCATAAGCTTTATTCAGAGTAAAATGGATGCAGCCTACGATCCGTATTTTGATATTGATAACGACAAATACTATTGTTCCGAATTGATTCACTTGGCATTTAAGTCTGCTAATAACGATAAAGCGATTTTTAAAGAACAACCCATGACGTTTAAATCGCCAGAAACAGATGAAACTTATGCCATTTGGGAAGTATATTTCAGGAATCTAGATTACGATATTCCTGAAGAACAACTCGGTTTAAATCCAGGAGGCATGTCTCTTTCGCCTTTTATAGATATTGTACATCATTTTGGAACACCAAGCAAAAAAGTTACTCAATAGACGTTATTTTATCCTCCAATTATTCAAACCGAATTCATTTCGTGTTTATAGCTTCTCAATCCAAACTCAAAAGTAGCCAACACCCGATACTATTCCTTTTGTAGTGTTCCTAAAATCATTTTTAAAAATACAATATGTGAGGCCGTTTTAGAATCAGTCAATGACTTTTAAACACGTATAGCATAACGCCCATATTTGCAGTCTACCGTTTAAGTTTTACGACTTCGGCACCTTGCAAGGCTCAACACATTAAAACCGACCTCCTACTATATCGATTTCATTGTAAAAATGAATATACTTCCATATTTATTCGGCTAAATAGTTTCAATTCACTTTGCTTCGTTGTATTTTTACTAGAATAAATCGCATTAAAATATTGGAATTATGGATATCGCCAAATATATAGATCATACCCTTTTAAAATCTTCAGCAACAAAAAAAGAGATAAAAAATTTGTGTGAAGAAGCCATCAAATACAAGTTTTTCTCGGTTTGCGTCAATAGCTTTTTTGTACCATACGCTAAGCAATTATTAAAAGACAGCGACGTTAAGGTCTGCGCGACTATCGGATTCCCATTAGGCGCTGTGCGTACCGAAACTAAAGTATTTGAAACAAAAATGGCGATAGACCAAGGTGCTGAAGAAATAGATATGGTTTTACAAGTAGGCATGTTAAAAAGTAATGATTTTGAAATGGTTTACGAAGACATTAAAGCGGTAAAAGCCTGCATGGGTAACGTACCTTTAAAAGTCATTTTTGAGATTAGCGAGTTATCCGATTTCCAAATCATGAAAGCCACACAACTTAGCATTAAGGCGAAAGCCGATTTTATAAAAACATCGACAGGCTTTTCGGCTAGTGGTGCTACAATTGAAGCTGTAACATTAATGAAAAAAACCGCCGAAGGCAAAGCGAAAGTAAAAGCCTCTGGAGGCATTAGAGATCTGGAAACGGCATTACAATTTATTGAAGCTGGCGCAAACCGCATTGGGACTTCTTCTGGAGTTGCAATTGTAGAAGCCAATAACGCCCAACACTAATTCCCAGTACTATTTAGTTTATCTAATTAAATGATTACCCCATGAGTTTACATATCGATGCCAAAAAAGGAGCAATAGCAGAAACCATCCTATTACCCGGAGACCCCTTACGAGCCAAATGGATCGCAGAACATTACCTAGAAAACCCGGTTTGCTTTAACACCGTTAGAAATATGTTTGGATATACCGGAACCTATAAAGGCAAACGTATTTCGGTTATGGGAACAGGTATGGGCATCCCCAGTATATCTATTTATGCTACCGAGCTTATTAAAGATTTTGGGGTTAAAAATTTAATCCGCGTGGGTAGTGCAGGCTCTTACCAGAAAGATATAAAGATTAGAGATATAGTGTTAGCCATGGCAGCCTCTTCGTCTGGGATTAATAAAACCCGCTTTCATGGTGCCGATTATGCACCTACAGCAAGTTTCGACTTGTTTCAAAAAGCAGTAACACGTGCCAAAGACAAACAGATTGCCATTAAAGCTGGAAATGTACTGTCTAGCGACGAGTTTTACGCAGACGATTTCGACTCCTATAAAAAATGGGCAGATTTTGGCGTGTTATGCGTAGAAATGGAAGCCGCCGGTTTATATACCGTAGCTGCTAAACACAAAGTTAATGCCTTGGCCATCCTTACCATTTCAGATTCTTTGGTTACGGGTGAACGCACCACTGCAAAAGAACGCGAAACCACGTTTAAAGACATGATTGAAATTGCATTAGATTTGGCATAACCGACCTCAGCGTAGCGCTATAACACTGCGCATTACTGTCCTATTCGCATTTATTCTCTTCACCTCTCAGATTTACAAAGTCTCTGATTTCTTGAATATAGGCACCCTACACCCTATTTTTAAATTAATTCGCATGATTATGGCTTTCCTGTGATGAGAAGTGGGAGAATTTTATTAATTTACGTGGGTTAATTTTAATAAGAACGTCTTGGCTTGTATATACTTAGGTTTGTTTGGTATGCTAGGAGTTAGGTATAAACTAAAAAATCTATTATGATGAAAAGCGAATTAATAACCATTCCAAAAGCTATTTTGGCTACTCTACTCTATTTCATAGGCATTCAACTTATCGGCGTTAGGTTTATAATAGGCGAAAAGATCGGATTTGAAAACTCTTATACCTATTACCATTTAATTCAAGGGATTCTACAATTAACCGGAGTTTTGATTTTTATTTATTTTATACGAAATCGGACTTTTAAAAACCTGATTAAAAAAACGCATCTAAAATGGTATCTATGCGCTCTAATATTAGGAATGTCATTTGTATTTATGCAAACACCTTTAAATTGGATTTATAATTTAATATTCGGAACTGAATACCAAATTGCCTACAGTATTGATGGCTTGGCAAAGGCAAAATTCACGAATATAAATATAATTGCTACTGTTCTGATGATTCCTATAGGAGAAGAATTGTTTTTTAGAGGTTATATTCAGAACAATTTACAGAAAAAAACGAATACAGTTGTAGCCATTTTATTGACGTCACTATTGTTTGCTTCAATTCATGCACCTTACGCAAATTTAATACTGGATTTAATAAAACAAGATTGGCATTTATTCTATTTGGCATTATTTGGCGGCATAATATCTGGAATTTTATATTTTAAATCTAAATCAATCGGACCATCTATAATCTTTAGTATGTTTTGGAATATCATGATTAGTATAAGCTTAATTGCATAAAAACTAGTGGCTAGCAACTGTAAGCGTTGCACGAGCTAATACTACATAATTTGACAATAATTAAAAACCGTCTTTAGAGACGGTTTCTTTTTTTATACTCTTAAAATTTTAAATGTTTTAATACAATAACATCGAAATAACTAACTGATTATCTACTTATAGCACGCCAATCCCCACTTCTAAATTAATGTTATGGTTTTACGGTTTTCAGTAATAGGAAGTGGAAGAATTATGGTATTTTAGGTGGATTAATTTTTATAATAGCTTCTTGACTTGGATGGACTTGGGTTTGTTTTGGTATGATGGGAGTTGGGAGTTAATTTAAAAACATGAAGAAAGTAATTGCATTTGCAGACGAATTTGGTAATAATTCTTTTGATTTTGGTACTCAAGGTAGTCATTTCATAATTGCAAGCGTAATTATAAATCAAGACGAATTAGAAGTAATTAAAATTCAGCTAGAAAAAATAAGAAAACAATTTTTTCAAACGGGAGAGATTAAATCTAGTAAAGTATCAAAGAATCATATTCGGAGGATATTAATTTTAAAAGAACTCCAAAAAATAAATTTTTCTGTTTACGCAGTAGTAATAGACAAAAAGAAGTTATTTGGAGAAGGATTTAAATATAAACAATCATTTTACAAATACTTAAATGGAATTTTATACAAGGAACTCTATAGAACATTCCCACAACTTGAGTTAAAAGTTGACGAACACGGAGGAAATGATTTCATGAGAAGTTTTAAGAAATATGTTGAAAAAAATCACATAAGAAATCTATTTGCCGGTTCTGATTTTCAAATCCAAAAAAGTCATAATGACCTAGGAGTTCAATTAGCAGATATGATGGCCGGCACCCTAGGATACATTTTTGACGAACTTAAAAAATCAGATAAATCGCCTGAGTTCTTAGAATTAATCAAAGACAAATTACATAGTCTTAATCACTTTCCTAAAAAGTATAAAATTGAAGATTTTAGTGAAAAAGCAACTTTTAGTGAATATGACGAAACAATTGCAACTCTGGGTTTAAATAGAGTTTTTGATTATATAGATAAAACAACTGGTAATACAACAGACAATCTTGATAGAATAAATTTTCTAAAATTATTACTCCTATACCATCAATCTAATCACCCAAGAAAATTTACTACATCAGCAGAATTTGTTCGACACATTAGTGTTAACAGAAAAAGTCCATTAACCAAAGAACGATTTAGCTCTAACGTAGTTGGTAATTTAAGAGACAATGGAATTCTAATCGCAAGTAGTAGAGATGGATATAAAATTCCTACTTCTGCAAGTGATATGAAGAAATATATAAATCACGGTAAAAGTATTGTTTTTCCAGTATTAAGACGAATTGAAGAATGTCGAAACGCAATTTTACTTGCAACAATAAATGAGTATGATATTTTAGATGCCCCGGATTATATAGAACTAAAAGAGCTGATAGAAAAGTTAAGTAATCCCCCTCACTAGCGATAGCACCTGCTATCCCCTCATAGTCTTCCACAAGAAGCCATACTATTAAATTATAATTTAATGTATTATAAAGCTATGAACAGAAAAAAAATAGACTATACTATACATACTCAGGCACAAGAACCTTTCAAGATAATGATACTGTCTTAAATATTGACCATACAGGATTTATAGGTTGACAGCACTAGTGCATACTAGCGCTAACAATAACCAAAGTTCAGGGTTAAAAAACAAGAAAAAAGACATCACATCTTCTCTCCCCATAAAACACATATAAATACTGTTGTTCGACAAAAGAATTACACCAAATTGTATTAGTTTTAGGGTATAATTTCACGGAACTATGAGAGACATAAACATTGTCTCAGATAACTGGATTACTATTTTAAAAAAACTAATGAAAATTATTTACAAATCGACCTTACTCTTATTTGTGTTATTGCTTTCCAGCTGCGCCACAATCATTTCAGGATCACGACAACAAGTGGAGATTAATTCGGACCCAAGCTCTGCCATAGTTTATATTAACGGTGCTGAAATAGGCAAAACACCTGTTCAGAAAAATCTAAAAAGAAATCAGGACTATCGCGTCGTACTTAAATTAGACGGTTATAAGCCATACGAAACACGGCTGGATAAAAAGTTTAATGCGTGGTACATTGGAAACATTGCGTTTGGCGGATTAATTGGACTTATCGTAGATCCCATAACGGGAGCCATCTTTAAATTAAAGCCTCAAGAGTTTGATGGGAGTCCGAAACCTGGTACAACGCACAACACAAAAAATCAGAAGTTAGTAATAAAAGTCAGTATGGATATTAATGCCGATGCTGAGCAAATTGGTCAGTTAGAAAAATCTGAGTAAAATTGAACACCTAAACACCTAACACTATGGCTTCTAAATCAGATACTGAAATAAAATACCCAACAAAAAAAGTAGTTATCCTTTTCACCGCGCTTTGGATCCTTAGTTCATTTCTAATTATAATCGCTGTGACCGACGTGTTTAAAGTCAGTTTATTTCAAAAATCAAATGCTGTGCTCACGTTTTTAATTCTGTATTCATTTCTATCACTGCGTCGGGTATACAAGAACTATTACGTACTTAACAAATAATCTAATATTAAAAAAACATAAAATGGTTCAGAAATTTTACAAGAAAAAGAAACACTACAGAAATCTTATTTATGGGTTTGTTTGGTTTGCCCTTGTGTTCTCAAAGTTTATATTCAATCCTGATTATAGTTTAAGATGGGTAGATTATGGCTGGCTTACACTTGGTGTATCACAATTTGGACTTTACTTTTTAGAACACAAACTAGCCTATATAACTATTACGGATCAAGTCATTTCTAGATATGCTCCATTTCCAAAACATATGAATATTAGCGACATCGTAGCAGTTACAAAGTCCCCAACAAACTACATTTTAAAATCTGAAACCAAAACGCTTAAAATAAACCCCGAATATATTAATGAAAACGACCTTGCTAAGTTAAATTCATTTTTAGATGGGCTTGCCATAAAAACGGCTTAAATGGGGCAAAAAAAAACCAGTATTAATCTAAGTTTAATTTAGATTAATACTGGTTTTTTTATGATCTTAATGCTGTTATGAAATTATGAAATAAATGCAGCATGACTTATTTCTGCTTTAGTTTTTAACATCTTCCCCTTCTATCCCTAGGTGTTTTACCAGATCTGACGGATTTGTAATGATTAAACTTTTTTTACCGTTAATAACGATACAGCCTTTTAAAACTTCTGGCTGGTTTTGAAGGATTTTAATCCAATCTTCCGAACTCAAAATCGCGCCTTTATCTCCAAAATTTTTAACATAATTAGGATGCTCCTGATCTACTAAATCTCCAATTTTCAAGCCTAATTTAGACGCTATTTCTGCCCATTGTGTCCCTGTTACTTTTGTTTTTGAAATATCTATCGATAACAATTTCTTATCCGATGCATTTGCATACGCCAAGGTTTGTTTTCCTACAGAACTTTCCGAACTATAAATTAAAGTCAATTGTTTATTATCTTCTGCTAAAACTCCCATAATGTCCATATTTTAATGTTTTTATAAGTTAATATTATTTATTTAAGTACTACAATTTAAACGTGTTTTCGTTCACTCTTTTTTTAGTGTTAATAATGTAATTTCAGGTCGCATTCCCAAACGGCCAGGAAATCCTAACCATCCTAACCCGCGAGTCACATATAAATATTGGTTAGTCTCTTTATACAATCCTGCCCAATGCTTATATTTATATTTTATCGGACTCCATGCCTTATTTTTTATACGAAGCCCAGCTTGCATACCATGTGTATGTCCAGCCAGTGTAAGTGCTATATTGGTATTGGTTACCACTTCTTCACTCCAATGTGTAGGATCGTGAGACATAAGCACTTTAAAGTCGGCGGGCTGCAATCCCGAGATGCTCTTCTCTAAATCGCCATATTGTTTAAATGGCGGAATGCCCCAATTCTCGACACCTACTATATATAAATTTTCACCGTTTTCACTAATAACATCCCATTCATTCAGTAATAATTTAAAATGAATGTTGTCGTAAAAACGTTTCAATAGTTCTAAATTCTCTTGTTTGTCGTCTTCGGAATGCCACACACTATAATCGCCATAATCGTGATTTCCTAAAACGGCGTATTTCTTAATGTCAGGAGATAACTTCAAAAACGATTCCTCCCAACCTTTTAATTCCCAAGCATAATTGTTTACCAAATCTCCTGTAAAACAAACCACGTCGGGTTTCAAGTTATTTATAATCTGAATTGCTCTATCTAATACCTTATAGCGATAGTTTAAGCTTCCCAAATGCAAATCTGATATATGCACCACTTTTAAACCATCAAAAGCTTCTGGCAACTCATCATGTTTTACTGTAATGTGATAGGTCTTAAAATGATATACCGCCTTAAAAACGGCATATAAAATGGCAGTAAATGGCAATAACCAAGTCACTAGTCCTAAAATAGGCACAATCCAAACCGACTCGGTATCACTAAACACACGATTGGTTAAAGCGAACCCACTAATAAAAATGACAAAAATGATTTTTGGCACAAACGACGCCACTGTAATTCCGTAAAACGAAGAGATGAGACGTTGCTTCTTTTTAATATCGATATGATCTAATCGGACTTTTAATACAAGAATAGCACTAACTAGACTGATAGATATTAAAATAAATACGGCATTTATGATTAATCTTACACCTGCCGCTGGAATACTTTTTATTAGCGATTGTAACCAATAAAATGTCGCTACATCTACCAGTAAAAGCGCTACACAAAGCATTATAATTACCGACAACGGATAGGATTTCATACATCACATTTTGAAAGATTAAAATTACAATGTAGTGTTTTGATATGTTAACTCATTCCATTCTCATTGTAATTCGAAAACACCTTTTGCAATAAACCCCATACTTCTTTGGATAATTAATAAAAAAAGAACAAATACTTAAAAACTACGTAAAAATACTTAGTTTATGTATTTTGAATGCTTTATTTCGTTATATTCGACCAGACATAACGCTTTTAAAAATGATTCCAGTAGAACACGCATTACATATTATAGACGGCACAGTAGTCGCAGAACATATAAAAAAGGTGAAGATCGCCAAAAGCCTAGGTTATATACTAGCTGAAGACATATCTGCCCCTATTAATATGCCGTCTTTTAGACAATCGGCTATGGATGGTTATGCGATAATTTGGAGTGATAGCACCCATTATACAGTAACAGAAGAAGCTCAAGCAGGAGATGCAAAACACATACCATTGCAAGCATTTGAAGCAGTACGTATTTTTACTGGAGCGAAAGTTCCTGATGATGCCGATACCGTGGTTATGCAAGAACATGTTACCAAACAAGACAATAGCATAACTATTACAAAAATGCCTAATAAAGGGAGCAATGTAAGACCTGTTGGCGAACAAGTAAGCACTGGCGATCTAGTATTAAAAAAAGGACTAAAATTAAATGAAGCTGCTATAGGTTTTTTAGCTGGCTTAGGCATAAAAACTGTAGCTGTTTTTAAAACACCAAAGGTTTCGATTTTGGTTACAGGGAACGAATTACAAAAGCAAGGCAAACCTTTAAAAGAAGGTGCTATTTACGAAAGTAATTCTGTAATGTTAAAAATGGCATTACACCGTTTTGGGATTAAACATGTTAAAGTGTTTCATACCAAAGACACCTTAAAGGCGACAAAAAAGAGCATAAAAAACGCGTTAGCGTACAGCGACGTCCTTTTAATTTCGGGAGGCATATCGGTTGGTGATTACGACTTTGTAAAAGAAGCTTTAGGTAAGAATGATGTGGATGAGTTATTTTACAAGATCAATCAGAAGCCAGGAAAACCTCTTTGGTTTGGAAAAAAAGATCAACAATTTGTATTTGCACTTCCAGGTAATCCGGCATCTGCATTAAGCTGTTTTTATGTATATGTGCTGCCATTACTTAAAAAATGTTCTGGATATAGTGATTATCACTTACCAAGAATACAAGCTAAGAGTGATACCGAATTTAAAAATACATCTGGAAAAACGTTGTTTTTAAAAGCCTGCTTAAAAGACGGTACGGTTAGTATTTTACCTAGTCAGCAATCCTCGATGCTCAATACTTTCGCAACCAGTAATGTTTTATTAATGGTTCCAGAAGATGTTGAAATCATTAAAAAACAAGATATAGTAACCTGTATAAATTTGGAGAGCTATGGAAATTAAAAGTCGTATTTGGATTGAAAAAGACGGGAAACCGTTTATAGGTTATGGAAAAATAGAACTCCTTAAAAAAGTAGATTCTGAGCACTCGATAACAGCAGCCGCCAAAGCCCTTAAGATGTCTTATAAAAAGGCATGGAATTTATTAAACGATATGGAACAGTTAGCCGAAGAGCCTTTACTTGTAAAATCTATTGGAGGTAAATCTGGCGGTAGTTCTAAATTAACACCTTACGGAAAACAACTCATCACCCAATTTGAACACCTAAATACAAAATGTGAAACTTTTTTAAACAACGAATATAAGCCACTGTCTAATGGAATTTCTTAGTACTAATATATTCATAGTATTTGCCCTAATTCTGGTATGCATTTCTTTTTTGTATGCCTCGGTTGGTCATGGTGGTGCGAGTGGTTATTTGGCTTTAATGGCATTATTTTCGTTTCCGATTTTAGTGATTAAACCCACTGCTTTATTGCTGAATATTTTTGTGAGTGGGATTTCGTTTTGGTACTTTAAAAAGAATAAACATTTTAATTGGAACCTATTTTATCCGTTTGCAATCACATCTATTCCAGCGGCATTTCTTGGTGGCTATTTCACCATAAACACCACGCTATATAAACAGATTTTAGGGGTGTTTTTAGTGATTGCAGTCTTGAGAATTTTAGGGGTGTTTGGTAAAGAACAGTACCATAAAAAAGCAGTACAGATTCCGTTAGCTTTATTAATTGGATGTGGTATCGGGCTATTCTCTGGCATGATTGGAATTGGTGGCGGTATTATTTTGAGTCCGATAATTTTACTATTGGCTTGGGGAACAACAAAAGAATCGGCAGCGGTTTCTGCCCTATTTATATTTGTGAACTCCATTGCTGGTATTATAGGCTTTTTGTTGAAACATGAAAGTTTCCCAACAGAATCCTTCTATCTTATTCCTTTTGCTTTAATTGGCGGGACAGCAGGCGCTTATTATGGGAGTCAGAAGTTCTCGAATGTAAAACTGACGTATATGTTATCGTTCGTTTTAATATTGGCATCGTTTAAATTATTCATGTTTTAATGCAGACACAAAAACACATATCAATCTATATTCTTTGCGGCGGAAAAAGTTCCAGAATGCAAACAGAAAAAGGCTTGGTTATGTTTAATAATAAACCGTTTATTGAATGGATTTTAGAGGCAGTAAAACCCATTTCTAATCAGATATACCTTATTACAGAAAATACAGATTACAGTATTTATAATTATCCGTTACTAGCAGATATTCATAAAAATAAAGGGCCAGTTGGCGGAATTCATACCGCTTTAACGCATACAAATACCCAACAAAACTTAATATTAAGTTGCGATATTCCTATGATATCGACACACATTATAAACCGCTATTTAATCAATTCGAAAGTGATTAATTCGAACATTGCTTTTGTAAGTGATAGCACAAGAGATTATCCTTTAATAGGCATGTATAGCGTGAATAATCTTCAAAAGTTTGAAGACGCTATTCAGCAAAATCATTTAAAATTGATGAGCTTAATTCAAGCCTCAACCTATCATCGTATACAAGTGGCTTCAAGAGATTTCGAGGCCCTTTACAATATAAACACCAAAGACGAATTACGAACCTTAATACAAAGCAGACCATGAAAGACACAGACATTCAACCGAAAGTAACACTTGTTGGCGCGGGCCCTGGAGATCCTGATTTACTGACTTTAAAAGCCGTAAAAGCACTAAAAAAAGCTAAAGCCGTATTATACGATGCTTTGGTAAATGAAGACATTTTAGATCACGCGCCAAATGCCGTGAAACTATATATTGGAAAACGCAAAGGCAACCACAGTTATACCCAAGATCAGATTAACGATTTGTTAGTGAGTTATGCTAAGAAATACGGAAAGATTGTAAGACTTAAAGGTGGCGATCCGTTTGTATTTGGTCGTGGTAAAGAAGAAACCGATTACCTAGAACGTTTCGGAATTAAAACAGCTATTATTCCTGGAATCACCTCAGCAATCGCCGTACCTGCTTCTGTAGGAATCCCCGTTACACAGCGCACCGTATCAGAAAGTTTTTGGGTAATTACAGGAACGACATCAAGTCGTGCATTGTCTAGCGATGTTAAACTAGCCGCACAATCTACAGCGACTGTCATTATTTTAATGGGCATGTCTAAACTCTCGGAAATTGCAGATATTTACAAATTGAATAACCGCGGAGATATGCCTGTAGCCATTATTCAAAACGGCACAAAAAAAGAAGCACAGCAAGCGATTGGAACCATTGACACCATCGTAGATTTAGTAAAAGAAAAACAATTATCGTCTCCTGCAATTATCATTATTGGAGAGGTTGTAAACGGTCATAAAAGTTTACTTACGTATTATAACGAGCAATTTATGGAAGACGATTTTATATATCAAAATTTAGACATAGAACCTATAACAGCATAACATGGAACGCAACGAATTATACCCTATATTTTTAAAAGTTAACCAATTGGACGTCCTTATTGTTGGAGGCGGAAATGTAGGTTTAGAGAAATTAAGTTTTTTATTAAAATCGAGTCCGAATGCCATAGTAGATGTAATATCTCTCGATTTTTTAGAGGAATTAAAAACCTTAGCAGATCAACATCCTAATGTGAATTTAATCCAAAAAGCCTATGATATTTCAGATTTAGAGAAGCGCCATTTTGTGATTGGATGCACCGATAATTTAGATGTTAATTTACAGATTAATAAAGAAGCGAAAGCAAAGCATTTACTTGTAAATATTGCTGATACGCCTGACCAATGCGACTTCTATTTAGGAGGCGTTGTGACTAAAGGCCATGTGAAAATAGCGATTTCTACTAACGGAAAATCGCCAACAACAGCTAAAAGATTACGTCAGCTTTTTGAGGAAATCATTCCTGAAAACATTACCGAAATGGTACAAAATTTAAACGTGTATAGAAAAACCTTAAAAGGTGATTTTCAGAATAAAGTAGACGAGATGAACAAAATCACAGAAGGTTTAGTTTCTAAAAAAGAATAGGCAGATGATTACAATAAAATATTTTGGCATGCTTGCCGAACACACAAAATGTAATGAAGAGCAATACGACTCTAAAGCCATTACACTAGCTGAATTGCTAGAAGATTTAAATGTAAAATATCAGTTTACTCCAGAATCTTTTAATGTGGCTTTAAATCAGAAATTAATTCAAGATTCTGAAGATATCACACTTCAGTTTCAAGATGAAATCGCGTTGTTACCTCCATTTGCTGGTGGATGAAATTAGATTGCGCATAATGAGATATTGAAACACGTTCAGCCCGACGTTTGATTCCCCATTTTAATACGGACTATTTATAAAAGTAAAACTCATGAAAAAGAATAATGTATTTATAGACGGTGCTATTTCACCTAGCTTTATTTCAGATTCCATCGCAAAACACCAAAGTAAACACACTATTGGTGGACACAATATATTTTTAGGTCAAGTTCGCGCAGACGAGATAGATGGTAAAACTGTAGCCGCGATAGATTTTACAGCCTACCAAGAGATGGCTTTAGAGCAAATTGCAGAGATTCGCGAAAAGGCATTTAAAACCTTCGATTTAACCTGTATGCATATTTATCACAGTCTTGGAAAAATCAACGCTGGAGAAATCTGCTTCTTTGTTTTTGTTTCCGCGAAACACAGTAAAGAAGTCTATGCTGCAACCGAATATCTTGTAAATATTATAAAAAAGAAAGTGCCCATTTTTGGTAAAGAAATCTTTGAAGACGACACACACCAATGGAAAACAAATATCAAATAACATGGTAGACATTACCCACAAAATAAACACGTTACGCACCGCAACGGCTACTGCCATTGTAAAAGTTAGTAAACCAGAAACCATTGAAGCTATTCAGAACAATCTAGTTCCAAAAGGGAATGTTTTAGAAATGGCAAAAACAGCAGGGCTTTTTGCTGTAAAAAACACACATACCGTTATTCCCGATTGCCACCCCTTGCCTATTGAATTTACTTCGGTAGCCTATCGCATTGAAGGATTGGAAATCCATATTATCTTTAATGTGAAAACCGTTTATAAAACAGGTGTTGAGGTTGAAGCTATGCACGGTGCATCTGTAGTCGCATTGACCATGTACGATATGTTGAAACCGATAGACAAACACATTGAAATTGGCACCATAAAATTAGTTGAGAAAAAAGGTGGGAAAAGCAGTTACCCGAACAAGCAAATTGCAACACTAAATGCGAGTGTAATTGTGTGTTCAGATTCCATTTCTGAAGGCAAAAAAGAAGATTTTGCAGGAAAAGCAATTATTGAAAAACTGGAAGCAAACGCAGTAAAAATTCAGAACTACGATGTTATTCCTGATGAAATTGACTTGATAAGAGCAAAAGCATTATCACTGGCAGAAACCAATAACCTCATCATTTTTACAGGAGGAACAGGTTTATCGTATCGCGATGTGACACCAGAAGCCTTAGAACCTATTTTAGAACGCCGAATTCCTGGAATCGAAGAAGCTATTAGAAGCTACGGTCAGGATCGTATGCCTTACGCCATGTTGTCTAGAAGTGTTGCAGGAACAATCGGAAACTGCTTAGTTTTGGCTTTACCAGGCTCTACAAACGGTGCTAAAGAATCTATGGATGCTGTGTTTCCGCACGTGCTTCATGTATTTAAAATATTAAGAGGTCAGCAACATTAAAATGAATACAAACACCAACATATTAACCGACGACTTTGGACGCCATCATTCGTATTTACGTATTTCATTAACCGAAAAATGTAATTTACGATGTACATATTGTATGCCAGAAAATGGCGTACCATTAACCCCAAAAGAACACATCATGACGGCTGATGAGATATTAAAAATCGCATCGGTATTTGTGAAACATGGCGTTACTAAAATCAGGTTAACAGGCGGAGAACCTTTGGTAAGAAAAGACTTTTCTGAAATTCTAAAACAACTTTCTGCCTTAAATATTAAACTTTCAATTACCACAAATGCTGTCATTGTAGATCGGTTTATAGACGATTTTAAACAATATGGCTTACAGGATGTTAATGTGAGTTTAGATAGTTTGCAAGCAGAAAAATTTACATTTATAACACGCCGAGATCAATTTAAGAAAGCATACGATAACATCATTCTTTTATTAGAAGAAGGCTTCAATGTAAAGATGAATGTGGTTTTGATTAAAGGTTTTAACGATGATGAAATTATCGATTTTATTAAATTCACAAAACATCTTCCTATAGCAATTCGCTTTATAGAATTTATGCCTTTTGATGGTAATAATTGGAATAAAGAGAAACTAGTCACTCAAGCGGAAATCTTAGAACAAGCGCATTCACATTTTGATGAAGATGAAATAATTTCACTAGAAAACGAAAAGAATTACACGAGTAGAAATTATCAGATAAAAGGCTATAAAGGTGTTTTCGGAATTATAAGCTCGGTTAGTAATCCGTTTTGCGACAGTTGTAATCGTATTCGATTGACGGCTAATGGAAATATTAAAAACTGTTTGTTCTCGAACCAAGAAACCAATTTACTTACAGCATACAGACAAGGTGAGAACATAGAACCGCTTATCGCTAATTTAATCCAAAAGAAATATGCGGTACGCGCAGGTATGAGAGATTTTGAATCCTTAAATAATCCAGAGAATCACACGAACAACCGCAGCATGATTACCATTGGCGGTTAATCTTGTTTGATGTGCTGTGTTAATATCTTACTGATAAAGTTCGATTTCGGCGCTTCGCAAAGCGAACACGCATACGTGTCTGGCAAATCGGAAAAGGGTGTATTTGGAGCGATGTCTTGCGTTTGATCTCCATACGTTTCATTATAAACCGTCAAACAATCTTGACATTGGTGCACTTCTGCTTCAATCGTTTTATCCGCTTTTTTAGCTAACTTTTCTTCGTCACGTTCTGTTCCTAATTGCTCGAAATACAACTGACTCAATTCCATAAGTAAACCTGGTAATTCTACTTGATCTACATCTTGAACGTGCGTAATGTATTCTCTTGAATTAGGGTCGAAATTTTTAGCGTATAACAAATTATAAGTATCCCGAATTTTATAATCTGACAACGCTTTAGGCTGTTCATTTTTTTCGATCACGATAGACGTAAAATAATATGCTTTTTTAGCAAGCTCCGTTATTCCGAAGGTTAAACCATATGTACTAATATCGTTTTGATCGAAATTAGCCACTAAATATTTTTTTAATTTTAAAGCATCTTCGTTAGCTACTGGCAAATGCCAATTCAGTTCTAGCATGGAATGGCGCACGTTAATTCCGAATTTCCCTAAGAACTTTTCCCAAATCAATTTGGTGTCATTTGGTATATCTTTCACGATAAACGATTTCCACGGTGTGATAGATATTTTACCAATTTTACAATCGGAACATAAATCGCACATCGCTTTTAAAAAGGCTAAATCGTATTTATTATTTCGCCAATATAAGCCCAACCAATATTTATCGTTCCCAATCCGATTCATCCCTTCGTAATACGGAAACGGATAAAATGGCACTTGTAATGGTTTATCTATGGTTCTGTTATTCGTGTCTATTGCATCGTTTACTAAATCGAAAATCATCTCGACACTTTCAGGCTCTTCTTTTAAAAGGCCTTCAATTGTCGTTTCAATTTTCGCCATATCCCAACTATAAATTAAAGCCGGATATACTTCTGTTTTCTCCCATTCTGGCAGACGGACATACAGATACCAATAATCTTCGTGCTCTGAGGCTATAAAGTTTAAATGCCCTGTAAATAGTGGTACCAAACGCTGTCTAGGATCTGTAATATTAATTTTTAATTGCGGATTTTCACGAAACTGCTCCAACACATACAAGTACTTTTCTCCAGTTAACCACGAGGTACTAGAAAAAATCCCTGCACTTACATAAGACGACACTATATTCACAGAGCCTTCGCCATGAGATGGCACAACCTGAAGATTATCGACGGTCTCTAAGTCCTTAGGATCTACTTTTCCTGACAGTAAAATATCTTGTCGAGACCCAAAAGAAATGGTATCTAAACCTAAACTTTCTGCTGTTAAGCAAATCGATTTTAACTCTCCTGGAGACAATACACCTCCTTTTACAATTAATCTAGATAACTCTTGCATTAGGCTAAAACTTTATGATTATTTAATATCTCTCGTACTTCAGTTTTACAACTACCACATCCCAATCCTGCACCTGTTTGGTTACATAATTCGGTAAAATTCGTACAGCCTTTACTAATGGCATCATTAATATTCCCCTCTCCAACTTGACTACAAGAACACACCAACTTCCCTATTACAGGTTTATCGTTAGATGCTCCTCTTAATAATTTATCGCGTTTGTCAGACAGCTCTACTTTACTTTCAATAAGTGTTTTAAACTCGGCAAATTCATTCTTATCTCCCATCAGTACCGCTCCAACTAAGAGATCGTCTTTTACGATACATCTTTTATAGTAGCGTTTAGACATGTCCATAAAAATGATTTCTTCGTAACTATTATCGTTTTCAGGAACCGTTAGATTACCTAAACTACATAAATCTAAATCGCTAAATTTCAAGATATTCATAGAAACAGAACCTTTATAGATACTGCTAATATCTCCCGCTAAATAGTTTGCTAAAATCGCTGCTTGCTCTTCGGCTGCGGAAGTAATTCCTAAAATATTATTATTGAATTCTGCTATCTCGCCAATAGCAAATATATTGGGATCTGAAGATTGTAAGTGATGATTCACCTTGATGCCACGACCACAAATAACACCACTAGATTTTGCTATTTCAATATTCGGACGTGTACCGATAGCATATACAATGGCATTCGATTTAAATGTTTTCCCACTCTTTAAGGTAATATTTAGAGCGTTTTTAGTGTCGTCGTCGTCGAAAACCGTACTGACTTCATTAGAGAAATAAATTTGAATCCCCAATTCTTGAACATGTTTCGCTAATAGTTTACTTGAAATGGGATCTAACTGCCGCTCCATTAAATTAGAAGCGCGCTGAATAATCGTCGTGTTTACATTTCTATGCTTTAGTGCCGCCGCAAGTTCTAAGCCTAGAAGTCCACCACCAACAATAGTCACATGCTGATCTTCGGCTTTAAGATTAGTACCATCTAAATACGACTTAAAGCGATCTGCATCATCTTTGGAGCGCAATGTAAAGCGACCAGGCAAATTAAGTTGCACATCGTTGGGCACAAAAGAACGACTTCCTGTAGCCATAATTAGCTTGTCGTACGCATGATGATTTCCATGATTATCGGTTGCTAATTTATTATCACGATCAATTTCAACAATAAACGTTTCCGCATATAATTCAATTTGAAGCTTCTTGAGTTCGTTAGCCTTAATCTTTAAAAGTTGCTCCCAGGTTAACTCTTCAGTAACATATTCTGGAAGTAAAACGCGATTATAGAACGGATTAATTTCTTTTGAAAACACAACTATTTCATCTGTTTCGCTATGTTCTCTATAATTCTGAATAAAACGAAAGGCTGCAGCACCTGCACCAACCACTAGTATTCTTTCTTTTTCCTTTTTATACTTGGATACCGCTACCCGTGTATATTTAAAATCTGGCTCTTTAGAGATTGGATCGACAATAGTATGCGTTAAATTATTCGCACGATTTAAATCGCTTTGTAGCTGTTTTCCCCAGTGCATTGGTAAAAAGACCACACCATTTTTAACACTATCGGTTACTTTTGCACGGACTCTTACAATCCCTAATCCACTTTTAACATCGACAACATCGCCATCTTTTACTTTATTTAAAAAAGCATCTACAGGACTTATCTCTAAAACGGGTGTAGAATAATGCGTTTTTAAACGCGACACTTTCCCTGTTTTTGTCATAGTATGCCATTGATCACGAACACGACCTGTTGTTAAAATTAATGGATACTCTTCGTTAGGTAAATCGGATACATTATTAATAAAATCGGGGATATTAAATATCGCTTTTTGCGACGGCGTATAGAATTTTTTATCTTGAAACAAACGTGGCGTTCCTTCTTTTTGGCCTTCTGAAACTGGCCATTGAAACGTTCCCTCGCTTTTTAATCTCTCGTAATTTAATTCAGAAACATCGATATTCGAGCCTTTAGTCATCTCGCAATATTCCTGATAGATTTCGGCAGTAGAGTTATAGTTAAATCCGTTGAATCCCATTTTCTGAGCAAACTCACATAGAATTTCGACATCCGGTTTTGCTTCTCCGGGCGCTTCGATACCTTTCGGTAAATATGAAATACGACGCTCAGAATTTGTCATAGTACCTTCCTTCTCTAACCAAGCTGCTGCTGGTAAAACCAAATCGGCATGTTCTAAAGTATCCGATCGGTTTGAAATATCTTGAACCACTACAAACTTAGCATTTTTTAGAGCTTTCTCTATTTTATGGGCATTCGGCATACTCACCATTGGGTTCGTACATACAATCCAAACTGCTTTCATTTTACCGGACTCTAAAGCATCAAACATTTCGGTCGCCGTATACCCAGCTTTATCCGAAATCTTATCTACTTTCCAAAAATCGGCAACTTCTTGACGGTGTTTTTCATTAAATAAATCTTTATGAACAGCCAATAAATTTGCCATTCCTCCTACTTCTCGCCCCCCCATGGCATTGGGCTGGCCTGTTAACGAAAATGGTCCAGAACCCGGCTTCCCCACTTGTCCTGTAATTAAAGATAAATTTAAAAGCGCATAATTTTTATGTGTCCCAATTGCACTCTGATTTAGACCCATGGCCCACATACTGATAAAGGCCTTAGATTGCCCTATAATTTGCGCTGCTTTTTTAATTTCATCTACAGTAATACCGCATAATTTTGCAGCATCACTTAACGATGTAGAAAGGACTTGTTTCTTATATTTTTCAAAGTTTTCTGTATGATTTTTAATAAAACTTTTATCAATCATACGACGTTCTATCAAGCGTCGGCCAATAGCATTATATAAAATGACATCTGTTCCTGGTAAAATTTGAAGATGAACATCTGCGAAATTAGCAGAATCAGTCTTACGCGGATCAACCACCAAAATCTTTACATTCGGATTCTTTTCTTTGTGTTGTTCGATACGTCTAAAAAGTATGGGATGACACCATGCTGGATTTGCTCCCGTGATTAAAAAGCAATCTGCTAATTCAATATCTTCATAAGAAATTGGCACTGAATCTTCACCAAATGTTTTTTTATACCCAACAACTGCAGAACTCATACATAACCTTGAATTGGTATCAATATTATTAGTTCCTAAAAACCCTTTTGTTAGCTTATTTGCAATATAATACTCCTCGGTTAAACACTGCCCAGAAACATAGAACCCAACACTATCCGGACCGTGCTTTTCTATAACCGATTTAAAAACTTTTGCTGCCCGATCTAAAGCTGTATCCCAACTAACGCGCTCCAAAGGATGCGATTTACTCCATCGCATTTCCGGATATAATAATCTATCGGACACATCGTTTGCAACATAATGCAAATTCATTCCTTTAGAACATAACATCCCTCTGTTTACAGGATGGTCTTTATCACCTTCCACATAAACTTTATTATTTTCATCCTTCTTTACGATAATACCACAGCCTACACCACAGTACGAACACGTTGTTTTAATCTCTTTTTGAGGCATCATATGTACTTAATACATTTGTCTATTCATCTTAAATGTAATAAAACTATTATTACATAACTGTATTTTTTAATCGTAATTTATATGGACTGTGTTGCCATTTGAGCATCATACTCCTCGTCATATTCTTCTTCAGTAACGTTATCTGTCGCGGTTGCGAACTTAATGGCTAATGTTCCTACTCCAACCAAGACTACAATTCCACCTATTAGTAAAAATCCGCTTGATACTGCCGAGGAAGCTGCTGCGGCTTGAGCGGCCTGAACTGCTTCTGCCCCTAGTCCTTCACTGGCTGTTATCGCTGCTTTTTCTGCAACAGCCGATTTAGATTTTAATAATATGGCTGCTAAAAAAGCGCCTACATTTCCTCCTGCTCCAACAATTCCTGAGATAGAACCTATCGCTTTAGAATTCACAAAAGGAACAACAGAGAATGTCGCACCTTCTGCCATTTGCACTGATAAACTAAATAGTATTAAAAGTGATATTCCCACTACGATTCCCGTTGCTGTAGAAAACAAAGCTAACATTACGCCTTCGATAGCTAATATGGCGGCAAGAAATAAAACACGTCCGCGTAATCCCTTTAATTTTCCAAATAAATCTCCGAAATATCCTCCTAAGGTTCTAGCAAAAATATTCATCAAGGCAAAGGAGAGTACGATATTTCCGGCTGTAACACGTTCTAACTGGAAAGTATTCTGTAAATAATCGTCCATCGTTCCATACACGGTTAATTCAATTCCGAAACATGCTGCATATACAAAGAATAAGATCCAAACACGGTAATCTTTAACGGCCTCCATAAAACCAACATCATCCTTTTTGGTTTGCGGCATATTACCAGCTGCTTTTAAATCTTTATAATTTCCATCTATAGTATCCTGAGTAAAATTATAATACACAAGTCCCATTAAAAAGCAAACCACACCAGCTATAATCATAGAATATCTCCACGCTTCCGATTCGGCTGCTCCAAAAGCAACAACCGCTGCAGCGATTAAAGGCATCCCTAAACGATTGGCACCTCCACCTAAATTTCCCCAACCAGCAGAAGTAGCATTCGCCGTTCCTACAATATTTGGCGCAAACATAATTGAAGTATGAAATTGCGTAATTACAAATGAAGCTCCAATAAACCCAATAAAGAATCTACACACTAAAAATTGAAGAGGCGTTTGCACAAAGCCTAATAATATTACCGGAATAGCACCTATTACTAATAACCACGAATAACAAAGACGTGGTCCATATTTATCACAAAGTTTACCGATTAATAATCGCGCAAATACAGTACCCGAAACAGCAAGTATAATGGAATTCCATTTTTGCGAAGGTGTTAACCCCAAATCCCTAACCACGTCTGGCATAAACGGCACGATACCGAACCAAGCGAAGAAACATAAGAAAAAGGCGATTGATGTGATCCAAAACGTTCGGATTGGAAGACTCTTGACATTTAAAAGATCTAATTTTGTAGCTTTTGTAGAACTCATAACAATTGAATTTATACGTTAGTGTGATAAAATTAAGTATTAATACTTAATTACTACGTATAAAATTACGTATTTTTTCAATTATTACGTACTTAGTAAAAATTCACGCTTAAATTATTAATCTTTCAAAAAGAGACATTAAGAAGCCAAAATATAATGATATTTAGTCCTAAGTATTATATTAACTGATACTTAGAGGCCATTTTAGTAAGCTCGATTAGATTTTTCACATCCAGCTTTTTCATAAGATTGAATCGGTGAACTTCTGCTGTCCGTTTACTAACCTCCAAATCTTCAGCAATTTCTTTATTACTTTTCCCATCTAAGACTAAAGCTAGGATTTGCTTTTCACGTTTGGTAAGCTTAAACGTTGCTTCTGGTTTTTCTAATACTTCCGTTTGTTTCGCACCTCCTTTATTAATCATACTATTAACAATAATAGATGAAATATCCCCTGTAAAATACTTACCTCCAGAGGCAATCATTTGTAAAGCCTTTATAAATTCTTCTTTGCTCGATCCTTTTAATAAGTAACCATCGGCACCAGCATTTATGGCATTTAAAACGTATTCTTCAGAATCATGCATAGACAACACCAATGTTTTAACAGGGCTTTTAGCCTTATTAAGTACTGCAACAACTTCTATCCCATTCATTTCTGGCATACGAATATCCACAATTAAGACATCTGGATTACAAGCTTCTACAACTTTAAGTGCTTCTTTCCCGTCTGATGCTTCATCCAATACATGAACGCCTTCCTGATCTTCTAATAAAGATTTTATTCCATCACGGACTAAGACATGATCGTCGGCCAACACTACATTTATCATCTACTTATATTTTCAAAATTAATACGTAGCAAAATAATCAAAAATTAAGTAAATACGCAGAATTAGATAGGGATATTTAAGGTTATTCGCGTTCCCGACGCTTCAGAAGAGTTTATAAACAGGCGCCCATCAATGTAGTTAATTCGTTCATTCATAAAAGTCATTCCCATACCACCAACTCCGGTTCTAATGTTTTTTGGACGGTTAATATCGAAGCCCTTACCATCGTCGTCTATCGTGATACTTAATATATGCTCACTGTGAGAAATAGACACCAATATATACGTAGAATCGGCATACTTAATGGCATTATTTATTGCCTCTTGAGTGATGCGATACATATTAATTTCGACTAAAGAATCTAGTCGTTTATTGAAATTTGTACGATTATATAACTCTATTTTTTTACCTGTAAGTCTAGATAATTCTTGTGTTAATTTTGAAAGTGCAGGAACAATACCATAGTCGCTTAGTTCTGGCGGTGTTAAATTAAACGTCGCTGCACGCACGCCCTGGATAATATCGCCTGTTAGACTTTTTAGATGCTCTATTTTTGAAGCCGCCTTTTCTAGGTCGTTTAAATTTACACTCTCTAAATTATACTTAAGCCCCGTTAGCATTTGCCCGATACCATCATGAATATCTTTTGCGATTCGGTTTTGTTCTTTCTCTTGGTTCTCAATAATTTTAGATGAAATGATCTTTTGCTGATTCATTTTTTCCTCGTAACTCGACTTCGTTAACGATTCTAAATCTAGCTGAGCTTGCTTTTTTTCTGTAATATCTGAAGCAATAATTAAAATTTCAGATTTTTCAGATTTTGAATTAATCGGAATTAAATACATTTCTAACCACAAGATCTCTCCAGAGTTTTTTACGGCTTTAATCTCGCCTTGCCAACCCGATTTATTGTAGGTTTTTAAAATATGCTCTACGTATTGCTGATCGTTTTTTACTGTTGAAATTAATTCAGAGAAATTTGAATTTAAATTGATTTTGAATGCCGACTGCTCAAATAATTTAGAAAATTTCTCACCAATATGAAGAATAGCCCCCTCTGGCGTTACACGTGCAAACAACAAGGTTTTATCCATAGTCTGATTTAAAACACGTAGTTCTTTAACCGATTTTTCATTTTCTTTTCTTAGAAAATCAGCTTCCTGAGCCGTATTGATTGCTCTTTTTTCTGATCGCAAGAGTCTAGTAATGGTTTTTTTAACCATTCTAGCTGTCGGTTTAAAAATAAACAGAAACTCTAAAACGAGAAGTAGTAATGTAAAAATCATTAAAAACAATTCCCACTTACTTAACAGATTTACCTTTTCGTTAGCTTCAGAATCATATTGATTTACAATCGTATCCATAAGGCTTAAAAAACGAAATGCATTCGGATTGACCTGATTCACATAAGGAGTCAACTGATTTTGTTCTGTATTAGGTTCCTTTTCTAAAAGGGATATTATGGATATTGAAGCGTCGTACATCTCAGAAAACGGAGTCTGAATACGATCGAACAACGCAACAATTTTGTCGCTATTGGTTCCTGAAAGTTCTAGGCTATCACTTCCCTGAAGAAGGGCTGTATGCGATATTTTCCATTGTGCTAAGGTCTTCTTTAAAGTATCCTTTAAAACTAAACGTTCCGAAAAATCTGTTGCATGTGCTATTAAAAGCACTTCTTTATTTAGTTTCTGACTAAGCATACGTTGCCGACCAGCAACGTTTATAACTGAAGAATCGTCCTGCTGATCAATTAAGAAATTGCGGACGATTATTTGACTTATAATTACAGAACATGCAATAGCACCTAATGCAAAAATATATAACCGACGTAGCCTATTAAACGTACTCGTATCTAACGAACTACTGCGATCATTCATTTAAAATATGTTTAAGATAATGCCTTTTGAATAAGCTTAAAACTGGATTCTGAATAATTTAAAGTCATCGCTTTTTTATGCGCTGCATCAGACATTTTATTCCATGTTTTTTGTACGATATCAATTAACTTTGGTTCGTCATGTTTCGTTGCGAAATCTTCAAAATAGTTTTGTAAGAATACTAAACACACCACATCTTCTAGCGTCTGTGAATCTGGATCTTTTTTAAATGATTTCTTACTCATTAAAAACTGTACACGCTCGATAAATTCATCATCATACCCAACAGATTTCATTATTTCACCTGTTAAATCACCGTGCATTTTTTTAAGATCGTTACGCCAATTCATATATCCCGCCTTCGTCATTGGATATTCGTTTCTAGGAATTTCCCAACGACAAATATGCTGTGCACGAGCAGCGATTTGTAAACTTTCGGAAGCCGTTGGCATATAGTTCAACAAGCAATCTGTCATGCGCTGTGAATACAACAATTCTTTTGGCATGGATTCGCCATTACTGATGTCACGATTTAGATCTTGAGCATTTTTTTCATCAATTAATGCTATAGCTTGTTCAAATTTTGCACTCACGGTTTTAAAGTTTTTTGGTATCTATCAAATCTATTCAGAAAATCCGATATACACAAAGTTGTCCTCTATTTTTACAGGATAAATTGCAATAGGATTTAAATCGCCATTTAAATTTTCGCCTGTCTCTAATGAAAATGTTTTTTTATGTAACGGACAAGCGATTTTAGGTGTTCCTTTTTGATCGCCTAACATACCTCTAGACAACACCATTTCCTGCTTTTCTGGTGATAAATTCTGACAAGCATACCAGGTATTTAATCGTGAAAAATTAAACACTGCTATTTGTAAATCTTTATATTTCACACATGCACCACCATCGCTTGGAAACGCTTCTGTTGAAGCCGCTTTAAACCAAACCTTAACATCTTCTTGAGTCGTTGTTTTGTACTTTGACATTACTTTTTCCATAATTTATGTTTTAAAACGTTAACGTTATTTAGCTATAGTGTAACTTCTTTGACCTCTTTTTCCCAATGTTTTGGCATTTTTTGATCTCTTAAAGGCACAAAAACTAAATTATCATCTCTATCCTCTGAATTCACAAAATGACTAAAACGCTTCTTCATCTCATCATTTTCAATCGCCTGTTTCCACTCGCATTCGTAGGCATCCACTAAAAATTGCATCTCTTTTTCTAACGCTTCAACAATATTTAAACTATCGCCAATAACAATCTTTTTAAGCTGTTCTATTCCACCTTCTAATTTATCTAACCACGCTGCAGTTCTCATTAAGGGTGCTGCGGTTTGTATGTAATACATTAAGTAGCGATCTATGTATTTTATTACGGTTTCGTTATCTATTTTTTCAGCTAATAATTCTGCGTGTCTTGGTGTTGCTCCACCGTTTCCGCCAACATATAAATTCCATCCACCTTCTACAGCAATCACTCCAAAGTCTTTTCCTCTAGCTTCTGCACATTCTCTGATACAGCCAGAAACACCTCCTTTTATTTTATGCGGCGAACGCAATCCTTTATATCTGTTTTCTAAAGCGATGGCGAAAGAGACACTTTCATCTAATCCGTAACGACACCATGTAGAACCTACACAACTTTTTACTGTACGTAAAGATTTTCCGTAGGCATGACCACTTTCAAAACCATTATCAATTAATTCTTTCCAAATGGCAGGTAAATCATTTAATTGTGCTCCGAAGAAATCGATACGAGCACCTCCTGTAATTTTTGTATATAAATTATATTTCGATCCAATCTGACCTAAAACAATTAAGCCTTCTGGTGTGATTTCTCCACCAGCAATTCTTGGCACTACAGAATACGTTCCGTTACGCTGAATATTTGCCAAAAATTTATCGTTAGTATCCTGAGTAACATCTTCCTTATTTGGTGTTGTATTATATAAACTCGCAAAAATTGAAGACACTAAAGGTTTACACGTTTCGCAACCATGTCCTGTTCCGCAAGCATCTAATACCTCATTAAAAGAGGTTAGTTTTTTTACTTTTATAATGCCGTATAATTCTTGTCGGCTATATTCGAAATGTTCGCAAATCACATTTTTTACGGTTTTACCTAGAGACTTCAACGTTTCGTTTACTAAATCGGTAACCATAGGTTTACAACCTCCACAGCTTGTACTCGCTTTTGTTGCAGAAATAACACTAGCCAAATCTTCGCAAGAACCATCTTTAATAGCCCCACAAATCTGACCTTTACTCACGTTTTCGCAGGAACAGATCTGAGCTTCGTCTGGCAAGTCTAATGCACTACCAAATGCACCGCCTTCGGTTGCAGGTAAAATAAGTTGTGCTGCATCTTCGGGAATAGCCATACCGTTTAAATACACTTGATGTAGCATATTATAGTCCGATGCATCTCCCACTAGGATTCCTCCCAATAAAGATTTACCATCTAGACTTACATTTATTCGCTTATATAAATACTGTGTTTTGTTTTCGAAAATAACCGAATGCCCTTTTGAAGCAGGCATAAAAGGTTCTCCGAAACTAGCGACATCTACACCAATTAACTTTAATTTGGTAGACATGTCTATTTCTGCAGGCATTAAAACCTCTACATTACCTATAATTTGACTTGCAGCAACTTCTGCCATGTCGTAACCAGGAGCAACTAATCCATAAATCATCTGATTATATAAAGCGACTTCACCAATAGCAAAAATATCCGAATCTGAAGTTTGCATTTTATTATTCACAACAATTCCACCTCGAACTCCCATTTTTAAATCACACGTTTTTCCTAATTCATCGCGAGGTCGAATACCTGCAGAAATAATTAACATCTCTACATCTAACTTATCATCTTCTCCAAACTCCAATCCTGTGATATAACCATCGTCTCCTAAAATTTGATTGGTTGCCTTACTTAAATGGATGTTTAATCCGATGGACTCTAACTTTAATTGTAAGACTTGACTACTTCTAGAATCTAATTGTCTAGGCATTAATTTAGGAGCAAACTCAACAATATGCGGCTCTAATCCCATATCCATTGCCGCTTTACCTGCTTCTAAACCTAATAAACCACCACCAAGAACAGCCGCTTTAGCATTAGGGTTTTTCGCCTTTATTTTAGCAGCATATGCCAACATACCTTCCAAATCTTCGATTGTTCGATATACAAAGACACCTTCTTTTTCTACGCCTTTTACGGGAGGTACGAAGGCTGAAGACCCTGTTGCCAGCACCAAATAATCGTAAGCATATTCTTGATCTTCAACACTGGTTATCGTTTTTTTATTTCTGTGAATATCCGAAATACGGACATCCGTAATTAAATCTATATTATGATCTTCGTACCAAGATCTAGGAGCCATTTCTAAGGCTTTTGCATCCTGATTCTCGAAAAACTCACTCAAATGAACACGATCGTATGCAGGTCTTGGCTCCTCGCCAAACACAGTTATTTTAAATGCTTCACTTCCTTCTTTAGCTACAAATTTTTCACAAAACTTATACCCTACCATTCCGTTTCCTACAACAATCACTTTTTTCATATACGTAGTTATTATTCGATTACTTATTTCAAAAGTAAGTATTAATACTTAATTATGTTGCCGAAAATTAAATATTTTTCAAAAAAATACGTATTTTTACCAAAAACTAAAACAAAAGGCTTTTAAATTATTAATAGTGAAATTCTAATTAATAAAATTAGAAATCGTTATTTTTAAGGAACGCTAAATCCGTTATCGCTTTTAGATTTTTGAACATAAATAACTAGAATTAATTCATTTAATTATAAGGACTTAACACCTAATTATTAATCAATTTTACTATATATTATGACTAAAATTACTCTACTAACAGTTTTACTTTTAATGGTTTCAGGTAGCTGTTTTGCTCAATTTTCTATTGATGGAGAATTGAGACCTCGAACAGAATTCAGACATGGTTACGGCACTTTAATCGCAGATGATGCCGATCCGGGATTTGGGATTTCGACTAGGGCGCGCGTTAATCTAGGATATAAAAAAGAGACTTATGAAATCTATATTGGCGTTCAAGATGTTTTTGTTTGGGGAGAAAACAGACAACTTTTAATTGAAGATGCTAACAATTCATTATCTCTTTTTCAAGCATGGGCTAAACTTAAACTAAATGAAAATTGGTCGACTAAATTAGGGCGTCAAGTTATTGCTTACGACGACCAGCGTATTTTAGGAGGCGTAGATTGGACACAACAAGGCCGAAATCACGATGCGGTTCTTATTCAATTAGGAAAAGAATCCTTAAAATTTGATGCAGGGTTTGCTTACAATCAGGATTACAATAACCCTTCTGGGTTTCAGAATACGGATAACACCTATTATACCACTGGTTATTTCTCTTACAAAACCATGCAGTATGGTTACGTAAAAAACACTTGGGATGCGTTTTCTGCGAGTTTCCTATTTATGAATAACGGTTTCCAAGAATTTGATGACAACAACAAAGCAGATGGACTAAGTAATTTACAAACCTTTGGAACCCATTTAGTATACAAGAAAGCTAACTATGATGTAGCGAGTAACATATACTTACAAACAGGGAATCGTCAAGGCGATATAAAAGTAAACACCGGATTATTAGCTAGTATAGATGCTCATTATAAAGTTACTTCTAAAGTAAAATTAGGAGCAGGATTTGAATATATAAGTGGAAAATCTCAAGATGAATCTGCAGACGAAACAGGAGCATTCTTTCCCTTATATGGTACCAACCACAAATTTAATGGATACATGGATTATTTCTACGTAGGGAATCACGCAAATTCTATAGGTTTAGTTGATATTCATATGAATGCAGATTTTACATTAGGAGAAAAATCGGTGCTAGGTGTAAGTATTTTAAACTTTTCTGGAGCTGAAGAATTATCTAGCGGAGAGAAAAGCTTAGGAACAGAAATTGATTTAGTGTTTCAACACAAGTTTAATGAGTTTTCTGTAGCCGCTGGATATTCACAAATGTTTGCTTCAGATGGAATGTACGAACTTAAAGGTGTAACGGAAGACTTAGCTGCAAATTCTCAAAATTGGGTTTGGGCAATGCTTATTTTAAAGCCTAAATTTTTATAGACGATAGTATTTCAAGACTAGATTATGATAAAAAAAGCCTGTAAAACTGAGAGTTTTGCAGGCTTTTTCGTTTTTAGTCTTAACTCTCCTTTGCTTGATTCTATAAAAAAATTCATCTAGAGACTATTAACCCGTGTTATTATACGTTTTTCATCACCTGAATATGTTTCAAGATCACACAAGTATTGATAGCCTAGAGCCTGATGAGATGCAGAAACACATCCAGCATGACGCTCCCATTTCTAATTTTAAAATTAACAAAACTTCTAAGCTCACGATTATAAAAACTAGTGTCTTAATAAAAATAGATTCTTCAGTCTGTTACGCTTCGATCTGAATGACCGCCTCATTTGACATTTCAATGTGAGGATAAATCTTATTTCCGAATCAATATTACAAGCTTACAGCAGCCCTGTTTTAAACAACAAAAAGCCTCCTAAACTTACGCTTAGAAGGCTTTTTAATACTTATTAAGATTCGGTTACTTATGCAGCAACTTCGTCTCCTCCTTTTAACTTTCTTTTCTTTTCAGAATTAGCTAAAGTATCGTACATAATAGGTGTCGCTATAAATAATGAAGAGTATGTACCTACTACAACCCCAACTATTAATGCGAACATAAATCCACGGATAGAATCTCCACCGAAAGCGAAGATTGCTAATAACACAACTAATGTAGTTAACGATGTATTTAACGTTCTACTAAGTGTACTACTTAAAGACGTGTTTACAACTTTATTTAAGCTCCATTCTGTGTGGATTCCGAAAAACTCACGAACTCTATCGAATACAACCACGGTATCATTCAGCGAGTAACCAATTACGGTTAAGATTGCTGCGATAAACGCTTGGTCGATTTCCATGTTAAATGGCATGAATTTGTATGTTAAAGAGAATACACCCAATACAATAATAACATCGTGGAATACTGCAGCTACAGCTCCTAATGAATATTGCCATTTCTTGAAACGGAATAAGATGTATAAGAATACTACAATTAGAGATCCTAATACAGCCCAGAAAGATTCTTTCTTAATATCATCGGCAATTGTTGGACTTACTTTGTAAGATTTCATTAATCCTACCGTTTTGTGCTCGTTATCGCTAATAAAGTCTTCGTAAGAAATACCTGTTAAATGTGGCTCTAAAGCTGTATATAAGCTTTTTCTGATTTCCTCATCAACCTCAGCACTTGTTTCGTCTACTTTAAATTTCGTTGTAATCTTAACTTGGTTAGCACTACCAAAAGTTTTAGCATCTGCACTACCAAAAGCTTCGTCCAAAGTAGGAACTAATTCTGAAGGACTAACATTTTCGTTAAAACGTACTTGGAAATTTCTTCCTCCAACAAAATCTACACCTTGATCTAATCCGTTTGTAAATAAAGAACCTAAACTAACGACTAATAAAACACCTGAAACGATATAAGCAATTTTACGTTTTTGTAAGAATTCTATATTAATGTTTCTGAATAAGTTTTTAGTAATTCCTGTTGAGAAATCTAATTTACCACCACGGTTTATGTACCAGTCAATTAATAATCTAGTAATAAAGATCGCTGTGAATAATGACGTTACAATACCAATTAATAATGTAGTTGCAAATCCTTTAATTGGACCTGTACCAAATATAAATAAGATTAAAGCTGTTAACCCTGTAGTAATGTTTGCATCTAAAATTGAAGATAATGCATTACTGAATCCGTCTTGAACTGCTTCTCTCTGACCTTTACCATTCGATATCTCTTCTCGAATACGTTCGAAAATTAACACGTTCGCATCTACCGACATACCAATAGTTAATACAATACCGGCAATACCAGGTAAAGTTAATACAGCTCCTAATCCAGATAATACACCAAAGATTAATAAGATGTTTAATGCCATTGCAATATCTGCAAATAATCCTGCTTTACCGTAGTAAAAGAACATCCAAACTAATACTAATGCTAACGCGATAACGAAAGAAATCTCTCCACTATCAATCGCTTCTTGACCTAAAGATGGTCCAACAACTTCACTCTGAATAATATCTGCAGAAGCAGGTAATTTACCAGCACGTAAAACGTTTGCTAAATCGACAGCTTCATTTAATGAGAATTGTCCAGAAATTTCTGAATTTCCTCCAGCAATTGGTCCAGTAGTTACACCCGGTGCAGAATACACGACGTTATCTAAAACGATAGCAATCTGACTTTGTTGAGAATATGCTTTTCCAGTTAATTCTTCCCAAATCTTAGCTCCTTTTGCATTCATTTGCATAGACACAGCAGGCTTACCTAATTGGTCGTATTGTTGTGTTGCGTTAGTAACAACTGCTCCACTCATAGGTGGTACATTTTCTCTGTTACCAATTAAGGCATATAAACCTACAGCATCACTACCTTTTTCAGGCATACCGAAAGCAAATTTAACGTAACGTTGCTCCGCTGGAAGTAAAGCTCTAATATCTGCTCTGTTTAAGTAATCTAAAACAGTTTGTTTGTCATCAATATCGAATTGAGCTACAATTGGCCCACCTTGGTATCCTTGTCCGATTATTAAATCTAATAACGGGTTTGCAGAAACACTAGTAGAATCTGTTACCGCTTCACCTAATAAATCATCAATCTGAGAATCACTTTCTGAAGCTTCAGCAACTACATCATCTGTAGTTGAAGTTTTAGCATCTGCTTCTTCTTTAAGCACATTGTTTGCTTGAATAATAAAAGGAATTAAAGATTCTCCTTTATAAACATCCCAAAATTCTAATTGTGCTGTACTTTGTAATAATTTTTTAGCACGCTCTACATCCTTAACACCTGGTAATTCAACCAAGATACGTCCAGATTCACCTAAACGTTGGATGTTTGGAGATGTAACTCCAAATTCGTCAATACGCTTACGTAATACTTCGAAAGCAGATGTAATAGATTCATCAATTTTTCTATCGATAACAGGCTTCACTTGGTCGTCTGTCATATCGAAAGTAATTTCATCACTTAATGCTCTGTTTGCAAAAATGTCTGGAGATGCTAATTTAGTGTCTCCTTTAATTTTGTCGAACGCGATGTAGAAATCTTCTAAATATGTATTCTGACTGTTTTTTTGAAGTTCTGAAGCATCATCTAATGCTTTATTAAAAGCTGGCTCGCTAGTATGATTAGCTAAACCTTTTAAGATATCTTTTACAGATACCTGAAGAATAACGTTTATTCCTCCTTTAAGGTCAAGTCCAAGATTCATTGCCTTGTCTTTTACCTCGTCGTAAGTGTAATCTGCAACACCTAAGTTGAACACTTTTTCTGTTGATAATGAATCCAAATATCTAGCCTCTTTTACGGAGTCTCCATTTGAATACGCTTTTGCCGCGTCGTCGATACTGTTTGCTTTAAACGTGAACGATAATTGGTAAATACTCACCAAACCGAACAAGACTGCAAACAACTTTACTAATCCTTTATTCTGCATTATTTAATTATTTATTAATAATATTATGACATGTAAGCTGTACTTAAGACGGCTTAACATGTAGTTTTTAGATATATAAGTGAAGGATAATTGTAGACCGATTTGTCTAACTATCTTTTTAGGAGTGATGACTTGATTGCTCCGCCACACCGTTAATTTTTGGAGGAAGTTAAATACATCATAAACACTTACCTATGATGACATTCTGAATTAAGAAACATTGAACCTCCTTAAACTATAGGTCCTGCCCTAACTTCGGGTATTTTCTTAGCATTATTATCTATTGCAAGCGCAATATTTTTGTAAAACTTATATGCTACTTTTATTGAAGAGAACTCAATAACATCCGTAGTAGATGTAGTAGATGGATAATCGTTTGAATTATTAAAATGATGACTGCTCGCTTTTAACTCTACAGCAACTTTACCTGAATGTTCGAAAGCAAAATCGTGTCCGTCATGGATTTCAAAAACATTAAAATTATAAGTAGTACGAGTTCCGTCATCTTCTGAAGGAAATTGATTAGGCTTTGCAGTAGAATTATCGAATGCTAAAAATTCGTCTTCAGACAATATGTTTTTTATACGATCTACATCCGAATCACTATAGTAAGTAATATTTAAAACACCTTTTTCACCTGCGCTAACCTGAATGTTTTCGGCACCAATGCGTTCCAGTTGTTTGGTAATGGTAGAAATGGCTTTCTCGGCATTTTCTTGCGCAGATTCATAACCAGAAAGTTGCAGAACAATTTCCTGATTAGGCACAGCATTTGGTTGTTGATTAGCAACACCAAAAAAGAAGGCAACGATTACCGTTAAAGTACTAATGTACCATTTCAAATCCATGCGCCAAATATAGGAAAAATTTAACACTACATTCTATGCTTCATGATATTTATCCGAAGCAACTTAAACGACTACGTATTAAATAGATAACACTTTAAAAATACCGAGAACCATGTAAAAACATAAACTTTTTTATCTCGATTTGTTAATTTAATACGTAATCTTCAACTCTAAAAGCCATGCGAATTAAATTCTTCCTAAAACCAACAGATTTACGACTATAAATTACAGATTAAATTACTTAATAGGAATAGATAATAGCGGAATATTTAAACCAGAAGCCATCACTCTTGTTTTGCTTTTATGTACTAAAGATTCCCAAAAACCATAAGCTTTAGGCATCATAACCAATAGTTCTGAATTAGATTTTTTGATTTCCTTTTCTATTTCCTCAATAACAGTATCCGATTCTATATTCTTATATAGGTACGTAACCTTTTCTAATTGAGCATCTATATTACTAATCGTATTGGTATTCAATTTTAATTCGTCGATCATTTTATCTACATAAAATACAGTGACATCCGATTTTAAATTATTTGATAAGACTCTAAGTTTTGCTAACGTTTTTAAAGGCACAGCTTGCATCAAGTCGCAAGAAAATAGTATTTTCTTCATCCCTTTAAATTCCGCATGTATTGGCACGGCTAATACAGGAAATTTTTTCATACTTATTAATGTGGTCGTCGGATTCCCTAATAAATTTTGTTCTAAAGATTTATCAGACATCCCTATAATCAAAAGTGATGCATCTAACTCGTCCATAAGATTATCTATCTTAAACTCTAATTGCGCATAGATGCATTCATAATCGACAGAAATCTTATATTTAGATTCTAAAGACGATGCTTTTTCTTTTAATTTATTTCGATTATTTTCTATTAATTCATCTATATACGTTGCCGGAAACCTTGTATTTGAGGCATGAAGAGGAATTTGGAATGCATTAAAAAGCAGGAGTTTTACATTAAAATGTGCTGCTATTGCGGCCGCATAATCAACTGCATTATTTGCTAATTTTGAAAAGTTTGTTGCTACTATAATTGGTCCCATAACTTGATAGATTTTACTCCCACTAAGTTACCTAATTAATCAATTTTCAGCAAGGAAATAAGCCCCATATTTTCTTTTAAAGAAGGAAACCAATCCCGGCAAAACACCATTCTAAATACAGAAAATACAACGCTCTATTTTGTAAATAGTTAAGGCATTAAAACCAAGATCATGGTATACAAAAATGGACCAAAAACAAAAAAGACTGCCTTTACAGACAGTCTTTAGTATTATATATTTAGAAAAAAATTAGATTTCTAACAATCCGTTTGTTTTTCTTACACCTTCAGCACTTGCAGCCAAATGCGCTTTTTCTTCATCGTTAAGTGTAATATCTACTATTTTCTCGATACCATCTTTACCTAAAACAACTGGTACACCTAAACAAATATCAGTTAAACCGTATTCTCCATCTAATAATGTAGAACAAGGGAAAATCTTTTTAGTATCGCAAGCAATAGCTTGTACCATTCCTGACACAGCTGCACCTGGAGCGTACCAAGCAGAAGTTCCTAATAATTTAGTTAATGTAGCTCCACCAACTTTAGTATCTTCTTTAACTTGATTTAAACGTTCTTCAGATAAAAATTCTGAAACTGGCACACTATTTCTAGTTGCTAAACGTGTTAATGGAAACATTCCAGTATCACTATGTCCACCAATTACCATACCGTCTACATCACTAATAGGCGCTCCTAAAGCCTCTGCTAATCTGTATTTAAAACGTGCAGAATCTAAGGCTCCACCCATTCCGATAATTCTATTTTTTGGCAAACCTGTAGCTTTATGAGCTAAATATGTCATAGTATCCATTGGGTTACTTACAACAATAAGAATCATATTTGGAGAATGCTCAAGTAAACTTGTAGATACATTCTTAACAATACCAGCGTTAATACCGATAAGTTCTTCTCTTGTCATTCCTGGTTTTCTAGGAATTCCACTTGTAATCACACAAACATCACTACCTGCAGTTTGGCTATAGTCGCCAGTTACACCTGTAATTTTTGTATCGAATCCGTTTAAAGAAGCTGTTTGCATTAAATCCATTGCTTTACCTTCTGCAAAACCTTCTTTAATGTCTAACAAAACAACTTCTGAAGCGAAGTTTTTAATAGCGATATATTCTGCACAACTTGCACCTACTGCTCCTGCTCCAACTACTGTTACTTTCATTATAATATATTTTTAGATTGAGATTATTTTTATGTACGTAAAATTAACGATTTTAATGCAATTCACACAAATTACAATGCGAATTATCATAACATTATAAATTAAACTTACCTACTTTTAAATTTATTGTATTTTGATACATTCAATATTTTTCAATACTGGTTATATCCTATAAAAAAGCACCTAAAAATAAATTTCAAGGTGCTTTTAGTTATTAGTTATGCATCAATTTTAGCGTATACTGCATTCTTTTCGATAAACTCACGACGAGGTGGTACCTCATCTCCCATTAACATAGAGAAAATACGATCGGCTTCTCCACCGTTATCAATATTTACTTGTCTTAATGTTCTGAAACTAGGATTCATTGTTGTATCCCAAAGTTGCTCGGCATTCATTTCTCCAAGACCTTTGTAACGTTGAATCGCTGCACCTCCAAATTGTTCTACCAGACTATCACGTGCAGCATCACTCCAAGCATATTCTTTTTTAGCTCCTTTTTTAACTAAATATAAAGGTGGCGTTGCAATGTAAATATGTCCGTTTTCAATAAGCTCTTTCATGTATCTGAAGAAGAACGTTAAGATTAAAGTTGCAATGTGACTACCATCGATATCGGCATCACACATAATCACTACTTTATGATAACGTAATTTTGAAAGGTTAAGCGCTTTACTATCTTCTTCGGTACCAATGGTAACACCTAAAGCTGTAAATATATTTTTGATCTCTTCGTTTTCGAAAACTTTGTGTTTCATAGCCTTCTCTACGTTAAGAATTTTACCACGTAAAGGTAAGATGGCTTGAAATGCACGGTCACGACCTTGTTTAGCCGTACCACCTGCCGAATCTCCCTCGACAAGGAATACTTCACACTTAGCAGGATCTTGCTCAGAACAGTCACTCAATTTCCCAGGTAAACCACCAATACTCATTACGGTTTTACGCTGAACCATTTCACGAGCTTTTTGAGCTGCGTGTCGTGCTTGTGCTGCAAGAATCACTTTTTGAACGATGGTTTTAGCATCTTCAGGGTGTTCCTCTAAGTAATCGGTTAACATTTCTGAAACAGCTTGACTTACTGAAGCAGAAACTTCTCTGTTACCTAATTTTGTTTTTGTTTGTCCTTCGAATTGCGGTTCTTGAACTTTTACCGAAATAATTGCTGTTAAACCTTCACGGAAATCATCTCCAGAAATTTCGAACTTCAATTTATCTGTTAATCCAGAACTATCTGCATATTTCTTTAACGTATGTGTTAAACCACGTCTAAAACCTGAAAGGTGAGTTCCCCCTTCATGCGTATTAATATTGTTTACATAAGAATGTAAATTCTCTGCATACGATGTATTATAAATCATCGCAACCTCAACAGGGATATCATTTTTTTCACCTTCGAAAGCAATAACTTCTGTAATGATTGGTTCACGGTTTGCATCTAAGAACTTTACAAATTCTTTTAAACCTTCATCAGAATGAAATGTTTCACCTTCAAATTCACCATCCTCTTTTACGAAACGTTTATCAATTAAATGAATTGTAATACCTTTATTTAAATAGGCTAATTCACGTAATCTACTTGCTAAAGTATCATAACTATACTCTAATGTTTGTTTAAAAATTGTTGAATCTGGTTTAAAAGTTACAACTGTACCTCTTTTATCAGTATCACCAACTTTCTTTACAGGATATATTGCTTTTCCTCTTTCATATTCTTGCTCCCAAATTTCGCCTTTTCTATAAACAGTGGCTTTTAAGTGCTCCGACAATGCGTTAACACAACTTACACCAACACCGTGAAGACCTCCAGAAACCTTGTAAGAATCTTTATCGAATTTACCACCTGCACCAATTTTAGTCATTACAACTTCAAGAGCAGATACACCTTCTTTTTTATGTAAATCTACAGGAATCCCACGACCGTCATCTTCAGTAGTAATCGAATTATCTTCATTTATAGTAACACTAATCTTGTTACAATGACCAGCTAAAGCTTCATCTATAGAGTTATCTACAACTTCATAAACTAAATGGTGCAAACCTCGTACACCAACATCTCCAATGTACATGGAAGGACGCATACGCACATGTTCCATTCCCTCAAGGGCCTGGATACTATCTGCAGAATAATTATCCTTATTAAATTCTTCTCTTTTCTCGCTCATTATTTTGAATACGTTTTAATTCTATTTATGGCATAAAAAAAAATGATGCAAAGCGCATCATTTTCGATACAAACAAATATACAAATTAATAAGCTGTTTTAAAAGCTTATTACGAATCTAGGCTTAAAATTATGAACATTTGTTAATTAGAAAAAACACGCTTAAAACGGCTTAAAATACGCTTAAACTAAATTACGCACTGTTTTAACACTATGTTAAAAATGTAAAAACACAAAAATCTCTGAGAATCGAGATATTGAAGTCTTCAAAATATTAAATTATGTTCTATATAGACTAATAAAAAGGAGACTAAAGGTTATTTTATAATCGAATTCGAAACTTTTGAATGAATACTAGAGCAGAGATAATAAAAAACAGATCTAATATGCAACAAGTCGCTATAGTTGCCAGAGATGGGCTCTAACATTGCTAATACAAATAAGGTGCAATTTCAATTCTCTCATACCTTTAAAATGAGATTGTAGTTTTATGTTTCACTACACAAATTTATTTTCATCAAGAAAAATCAAGATGACTTCACAAAATCGTTAATCAATAACGAAATTAAACCCCTATTTAATTATTAATATCATATTATAATGTTGTTTTTTTCGAATTTGAAAACATTTAATTTTTTGTTAAGAAACATAATTTAAATATTACTTTATATTTACTTACTTATCAAATATAAAACAATATGAATACTATTAAAACAGTTGCTTTCCTATTTCTAATGGCTTTTAATTTAACACTATTACAAGCTCAAGAAGGTCATTCTCTGGAAGGGAAATGGAATTTAACTATCGATCAGGAAGGAAACGAGTTACCATCTTGGCTAGAAATTAGACACTCAGGTTCTAAAGCATTAATTGGAAGATTTACCTACGCTATAGGTAGTGCTAGACCTATAGCCGAAATAGAAAAACATGGAGACATATTCTCTTTCGAGATTCCACCACAATGGGAACCAGGTGCTTCTAACATGGTTTTTACAGGAAAAATGAAGGATGACCAACTTCAAGGAAAGATGATTTATGTGAATGGAAAAACGTACTCTTGGACCGCTACAAGAGCACCAAAGCTAGCATATTACGACAATCCTAAAGAAGGAAAAACCATTAAACTTTTCAACGGGAAAAATTTAAATGGATGGGTAATCAAACCAGGAAATCAATGGGAAGTAGTCGATGGTATTTTAACTAGTCCAAAATCTGGTGTAAATTTAGTTTCTGAAGAGAAATTCAAAGATTTTAAATTACATACAGAATTTCGTATTCCTGAAAAAAGCAACAGTGGTATTTATTTAAGAGGTCGCTACGAAGTACAAATTGCAGATAATATTGGGTTAGAACCTTCTTCTATATATTTTGGAGGAATCTATGGCTTATTAATTCCAAATGAAAACGCAGCAATGAAGGCTGGTGAATGGCAAAGCTTTGATATTACTTTAATTGGTAGACGCGTAACTATTGTTGCCAATGGAAAAACCATTATTTCTAATCAAAATATTGACGGTATGACGGGTGGTGCTTTAGACAACAATGAAGCAGAAGCTGGACCAGTTTTAATTCAAGGTGACCATGGTTCTGTAGAATTTAGAAAACTAGAAATTACGCCATTAAGCAAAAGTTAATTACAATACATAAAGAGTAAAAAAAAGCCTTCAATACATGAAGGCTTTTTTTAGTTCTTATGCCAAAATCGAGAAGTTAAATAAATGCTAAACAACCTTTATAAATGAATATTAATAAGCCCCGAATATAGAGGTATTAAAACCTCCAAGCCATACTTATCCCATGCGGCTGTATCTATAAGCATAATACATAGTATTACAACTTAATAACACCTCACAAAATGAATCCAACTCCAGACACTATTAACACTTATCAGAAGTAGACTCCGTAATTATCAACTCAAATTAAGCCCCACATATAATCACTGCCTAATTTAGATTCCCCCTTTTCCATACGTTGATTAAGTACAATATACTTTCTACTATAAAAACCCACATAAACCTTATGCCACCCTGTAGGTAATCCTTAAAACTCATTATAGACGTTTAAATATTAACTATTCAAAACAAAAAAAAGTAGTTGCAAGCTCACTACGTCTAATTTCCCTATAGAAAATCCCCGTAAGCAAACCTGCAACTACTCTTTTATTGCAAGACCGTAAAAAAGTGTCTAATTAAGCTTTCCCATAAGCATCTGCATGCACATTTGCAACAGCTCTACCACTTGGGTCGTTCATGTTTTTAAATGCTTCATCCCACTCTAATGCAATTTTTGTACTACATGCTACACTAGCTTCTTGTGGCACACATAATGCAGCCGCATCACTAGGAAAATGTTCTGCAAATATAGAACGGTAATAGAATTCCTCTTTACTTGTTGGTGTTTGTAATGGGAACTTATATTTTGCGTTTGCTAATTGTTCATCCGAAACCTCAGCAGCAACAACTTCTTTTAATGTATCAATCCAACTGTAACCAACACCGTCACTAAATTGTTCTTTTTGTCTCCATGCAACACTTTCAGGAATCATATCTTCAAATGCCTTACGAACTACCCATTTTTCCATGCGTTCTCCGTTAATCATTTTATCTTGTGGGTTGATACGCATTGCAACATCCATAAATTCTTTATCTAAGAATGGCACACGACCTTCAATACCCCAAGCCGCTAAACTTTTGTTTGCACGTAAACAATCGTACATATGAAGTTTACTTAACTTACGAACTGTTTCTTCGTGAAATTCTCTAGCGTTTGGTGCTTTGTGAAAGTATAAATATCCTCCAAATAATTCATCTGCTCCCTCTCCAGACAATACCATTTTAATACCCATAGATTTAATAACACGAGCCATTAAATACATCGGTGTACTGGCACGAATTGTAGTTACATCGTAAGTTTCAAGGTTATAAACAACATCTTTTATAGCATCTAATCCTTCTTGAATTGTAAATTTAATTTCGTGGTGAATTGTTTTTATATGATCTGCAACTTTACGTGCAGCAGCTAAATCTGGAGATCCTTCTAACCCTACAGAAAAACTGTGCAATTGCGGATACCAAGCATCAGACTCATCGTTACTTTCGATACGTTTCTGAGCATATTTTTTAGCGATTGCAGATGTTACTGAAGAATCTAATCCTCCAGAAAGCAATACACCGTAAGGCACATCAGACATTAACTGTCTGTGCACGGCAGCTTCTAAAGCTTCTTTTATTTCAGCAATACTTGTTTCGTTATCCTTTACAGCATCATATTCACTCCATTCTCTATTGTACCATTTTACGAATTCCCCATCTTTACTAGACATATAATGTCCTGGAGGAAATAATTCGATTTTAGTACACTGTCCCTCTAGAGCTTTTAATTCTGAAGCAACATAGAACGTTCCGTTTTGATCCCATCCGACATATAAAGGAATAATTCCCATATGATCTCTAGCTACAAAATACTCGTCTTTTTCAACATCATAAATTGCAAAACCAAAGATTCCGTTCATTTCATCAACAAAATCAGCTCCTTTTTCTTTGTATAAAGCTAAAATAACTTCACAATCAGATTCAGTTTGAAAATCATATTTCCCTTCAAATTGCTTACGAAGTTCACGGTGATTGTATATTTCTCCGTTCGCTGCTAGCACTAATGTACCATCAGGGCTAAATAAAGGTTGTTTCCCAGAAGCTGGGTCTACAATAGCTAAACGTTCGTGCGCCATAATAGCTTTGTCATTACTAAAAATCCCACTCCAGTCTGGACCACGGTGACGAATTTTCTTTGACATTTCTAAAATTTGAGGTCTTAAATCATCCGTTTTTTGTTTCAAATCGAATGCACATACAATTCCACACATATCTATATATTTTAAATTCTTTTTATTTTAATTCTGAAGCAAATATGAACATATCAATCACATTATAAAACTATAAATCAAAAATTGATTACAATTTGAAACAATAATTGCATTTTTTAGTTAAATACGAAACCATATCTACTAATCTGCCTTTCAAAATTTAAAAATTGTAAACTTTACTTAAAGTTACCGACCATTAGTCTATCAACGTATATATTTACACTTTAAAACAAATCATTATGAAATTATTTAGCGCATCGGCAATCTGCCTTTTAGTAGCATTTAGCTTTAACACAGCAATGACAGCTCAAAACTTTAGTAAATTAGACAAAAGTCCAATGGATGCTGCTGCATTCCCAGCGAGCTACAAAGACTCTAACAAAAAAATCAAAGTTGTTTACAGTAGACCTCAACTAAACGATCGTGAATTATACGACTTAGTTCCTTTAGGAAAAGTTTGGAGATTGGGAGCTAATGAAGCTGCAGAAATCACGTTTTACAAAGATTCACATTTTGGAGATACACCTGTAAAAGCAGGAACTTACTCTTTATTCGCTATTAGAGGAGAAAAAACGTGGACTATGATTTTAAACAAAGATCTTAACACTTGGGGTGCTTACTCTTACAACCCAGATCAAGATGTTGCACGTTATAATGCTATCGCATCTATAGACGCAGAATCTATTGAAGCATTTTCTATTGCTTTCGATGATCAAGAAACAATGTACTTAGCATGGGGAACAACTCGTGTTTCTATGCCTTTTAAAAGAAACTAGAAATAGTATATATTTAAAAAAGCGACTTTCTATAGTAATAGATAGTCGCTTTTTTTATGTCTTATAATTTCAAAACCTTAAATTTAAATTAAGGGATATTTAAATATTTATGTGTTTGCAATGACACTTTCCATCTTGGATTTGCCATAACATATTCTACAATTTCAGGAATCATTTTATCACGCTTACTCCATTCCGGTTGCATGTATAAAATACAATCATCGTTCACTAATGCCGCTTGTTCCTCTGCAAATTTAAAATCGTCACGATTAAAAATAATCACTTTCAGTTCATGCGCCTTTGCAGACACTTCTGCTGTAGGTAATTTCATTTTTTTAGGCGATAAACAAATCCAATCCCAAGTACCTGTTAGCGGATATGCACCAGATGTTTCTATATGCACCTGCAATCCTTTTTCTTTTAACTGTGTTGTAAGCGCAGTCATATCCCAAGTTAAAGGCTCTCCCCCAGTAACAACAATCGTTTTACTGTGAAGTGCTGCTTTTTCAACAATTTTAGTAGTTTCTGTTGGCGGGTGCAGTTCTGCATCCCAACTTTCTTTTACATCACACCAATGGCATCCGACATCGCAACCACCTACTCTAATAAAGTATGCCGCTGTTCCTTTGTAAAACCCTTCACCCTGAATAGTGTAAAATTCTTCCATTAAAGGCAACATTTCGCCTTTGTCTACCAACTCTTGAATCTCTTTCTTCATAACGTGCAAAGATAGTTTACAGTTTTTTGTCTACATATAAAATGTTGAAAAGATTTGAAGCCTATTCCTTCAAGATTAGTATTTTTATAAAAAAATTAAAAAACATGACCAATAACGATGCTTTTTTAGAAGAGATAATTGAAGGAAACACGTTTAAAGGCGAATTCATAACTATGGGTTCTGCAATGTTAAATGAAAAGCCTATAAAAAATGCTTTTGTAAATATTCCTTTAAAAACGTTAAACAGACATGGCTTAATTGCTGGTGCAACGGGAACTGGAAAAACTAAAACGTTACAAGTTATGGCAGAGAACCTTTCAGAAAAAGGAATCCCTGTCTTACTTATGGATATCAAAGGTGATTTAAGTGGTCTAGCAAAACCTGGTGTTAATAATGACTTTATTGAAAAACGCCATGAAAAAATTGGTCTGCCTTACACTTCTAAAGGCTTTCCCGTAGATATACTTACGCTTTCCAACCAAGACGGGGTGCGTTTACGTGCTACAGTTAGTGAATTTGGTCCTATTTTATTATCACGAATTTTAGATTTAACAGACACCCAATCAGGGATTGTATCGGTTATATTTAAATATTGCGACGACAACAAATTACCTTTATTAGATTTAAAAGATTTTAAAAAAATACTGCAATACGCGACACAGGAAGGTAAAGAAGAATTTCAAGAAGCCTACGGAAGAATCTCTACCTCATCTACCGGTGCCATATTAAGAAAAGTGGTCGAGTTAGAACAGCAAGGTGCAGACCTTTTCTTTGGAGAAACCTCTTTCGATGTAGACGATTTAACACGAATAGATGATGAAGGTCGTGGTTATATAAACATTTTACGTCTAACAGATATTCAAGATAGACCGAAACTATTCTCTACATTTATGCTGAGTTTACTTGCAGAAATTTATACAACCTTCCCGGAACAAGGAGATAGTGGCAGACCAGAATTGGTAATATTTATAGACGAAGCACACCTTATATTTAATGAAGCATCCAAAGCCCTTTTAGATCAGATTGAAAGTATTGTAAAACTTATTCGTAGTAAAGGTGTCGGCTTGTACTTTGTAACGCAAAACCCAACCGATGTTCCAGAAGCTGTTTTAGGACAGTTAGGTTTAAAAATTCAACATGCGCTTCGTGCTTTTACTGCCAAGGATAGAAAAGCAATAAAACTGACAGCTCAAAATTATCCAATTTCCGACTATTATAATACTGAAGATATTTTAACATCTCTAGGTACAGGAGAAGCTTTAGTCTCTGCCTTAGATGAAAAAGGACGACCAACACCGCTAGCAGCAACCATGATGCGTGCACCTATGAGTAGGATGGACATCTTGTCTGATAAGGAATTATCGACATTAATTTCTGAATCTAAATTGGTAAAAAAATACAATGAAACCATAGATCGAGAAAGTGCCTACGAGATCTTAAATAAAAAAATAGAACGTGCAGAAGCCGAAGTGATTCATCAAAAACAAAGTACAAAAAAAACAGCTACACGCCGCCAAAGTACAGCTATGAATCCGATTATAAAAGTACTAACAAGCGCTACATTTATTAGAAGTGTCTTCGGTATTTTAAACAAAGTGATGAAAAAATAATTACTTTCGTAGCCTCAAAAAAAATATAAAACAAGATTATCTTAAAATGAAAAAAACCATATTAAGTCTGGCTGTACTAGCCGTTACATGTTTTAGTTGCTCTACAAAAAACGACAACTTTGCAATTGCAAAAGACAGTATTGGAGAACTGACTTCAGAAACTCAATTAAAAGATTTAGAAACCGTATTTAAAAACGATTCTATCGTAAAATATGTACCCGGAGGAGAATTTACGGTAAGTATTGATGAAATTGAAATCTTTGAAAAAGGAGGTTCTAAAATGCTAACATTATCTCCTGCTAATGTCATGGATTCTACGTCTGTAATTAAAACGGTTCAAGTTTTCGATCCTCGATACAAATCAGACAAAGGTATCTCTGCGCTTAGTACATTTAAAGACATTCAGGATAATTATAAAATTTCTAGTGTAGACAACTTGATTAACTCTGTAATCGTTTCTGTTAACGAATTAAACGCTTCGTTTACTATAGACAAAAAAGAATTGCCATCGAATTTAAGATTCGATATGTCTTTACATATCGAAGCTTCACAAATTCCTGACACAGCTAAAATTAAATATTTCTTCTTAAACTGGTAAGCTACAACCTATGACTTCATTTGTCTCTAGACTTCTTATTATTATTGCTCGAAAAAAACTCGAGACAGATGAAACTGCAAATCCTGCAAGTTTAAAACAAATTCTGCCCCTAGTAAGGACGCTCCATATAGAGCTTAGTCATGCTATAAAAGAAATTATATTTATTGCGATAGGTGTGGTTTCTGCTGGATTTGGACTAAAAGGTTTTTTACTTCCAAATCGATTTATCGATGGTGGCGCAACAGGAATTTCGCTATTGTTAGAAAACTTAACAAATATATCTTTAGGTTATTTATTACTAATCGTGAATTTGCCTTTTTTAATTTTAGGCGCGAAAACATTCAGTATAAAATTTGCTATAAAGAGTATTATCGCCATTTCATTTCTAGCCTTTGTGGTTCATAATGTAGACTATCCAACCATAACAGACGACAAATTATTAATTTCAGTTTTCGGAGGGTTCTTCCTCGGTTTAGGAATTGGTATGGCAATGAGAGGTGGTGCCGTAATAGACGGAACAGAAGTATTAGCCCTTTTTATAGGTCGTAAATTTTCGATGACTGTAGGCGATGTTTTACTTTTAATAAACATTATTATTTTCTCTTTCGGAGCTTATATTCTATCTATAGAAACTGCACTTTATGCTATATTAACGTATATGTCTGCAGCGAAAACGGTCGACTTTGTTATTGATGGGGTTGAAGAGTATGTCGGTGTTACTATAATTTCCAATAAACACGAGGAAATTAGAATTATGGTTACTGAAGAATTAAGACGTGCCTGTACAATTTACGTCGGAAAAGGTGGTTATAATCAAGAAGGTGGTGCCGAAGAAAAAGATATCATATATACAATTGTAACCCGATTAGAATTAGCAAATCTAGAAACAGAAATTGCTAAAATTGATAAAAAAGCTTTTATTATTATGGGTGTTGTAAAAGATCTGAAAGGTGGTATGATTAAGAAAAAACCTTTAAAATAACTGCATATGAAAAAGTACACACTTATTACAAATCCATTTAGCATACCAACAACAGATGGTAAAGTTATAAAAGAACATTTTGGAAATGCAACTACTGGCGATTCTAATATTAGTATTGCACATATGGTAGCACCTCCTGGATGGCACGAGCCTTTTCAAACTCCAACATTTGATGAATTCACATTTATTATCAAAGGTAAAAAACAATTTATTATTGAAGATGAGGTGGTTATTCTAGAAGCTGGTCAATCTATAAAGATTGAAAAAAACACTCGTGTACAGTATTCTAATCCATTTGAAAATCCGTGTGAATATATTGCGATTTGTACACCTGCATTTTCTATGGACGCTGTAAACAGAGAGGAATAATGAAAAGCCTGTTAATTAAATCTGTTGGAAATTACATTAACTTACTTAGCTACTTCTCGAAGCCGTATGCGGCTAACAAGGCATTAAATTTATTTACTAAACCTAGAAAAGGTCGTGTTCAAGATTGGCAGGTCGATTTTTTAGAGACAGCTTTTAATGAAGAGCTTTTTTATAAAGACCAACCGATTATGACCTATCGTTGGTTAGGTAAAAAAGGCACCATTTTATTAGCTCATGGTTGGGAAAGCAATTCATATCGATGGAAACCTCTAGTTCCAGAATTATTAAAAAAAGGTTATGGCGTAGTTGCATTAGACGCGCCAGCCCATGGTCGTTCGGGAAATAAAGAATTTAACGCCCTTATTTATGCCGAATATATAAACGTTGTAGCAAAACGTTTCAAACCAGAAACTATTATAGCACATTCTGTTGGAGGCATGGCAGCAACGGTTTTCCAAAACAAGTATCAAGCCCCTAGTTTAGAAAAATTCATTCTATTAGGAGCACCTTCAGAGTTTAAAGATATCATTAGCAGATATGTTATCATGTTGGGCTATAACACACGTATTTCTAATCAGTTAAACAAAACAATTCTTAAACGTTTTGGAGTTGCTCCAGAAGCATTTTCTTCTGCTAAATTTTTAGAAAACAATAAAACTAAAGGATTAATTATTCACGATAAAAGTGATACAATTATCCCGTATAACGATGCTCTACTTATTAAAGACAGTTACAAAAACAGTGCTTTAATCACAACAGATGGTTTAGGACATTCTTTAAACGACGCCTCTGTAAGAGATCATATTTACACCTTCTTAGAAGACTAAACTTATCGTATATTTGCCACATGGAAATGGAATTAAAACGAATCAATAAATATTTAAGTGAAGTAGGTTATTGCTCACGTCGTGCAGCAGATAAACTTATTGAAGCTGGGCGAGTAACAATTAACGGTGTTGTTCCAGAAATGGGGACCAAAGTTAGTCCTACCGATGTAGTTGCTGTAGACGGCGAATCTGTTGTAAATACAAAAACAGAATCTGTCTATTTAGCATTTAACAAACCTGTAGGGATTGTTTGTACTACCGATACTCGTGTAGAAAAAGACAATATTATTGATTATATAAATTACCCAAAACGTATTTTTCCAATTGGTCGTTTAGACAAACCTAGTGAAGGTTTAATTCTGCTTACAGACGACGGAGATATTGTAAACAAAATTCTACGTGCAAGTAATAATCACGAAAAAGAATACATTGTTACTGTAGACAAACCGATTTCTCAAACCTTTATTGAGCGTATGTCTAATGGTGTACCAATTTTAGATCGTGTGACTAAAAAATGTAAAGTTGAAAAGTTAGGAACTTACGAATTTAAAATTATCCTTACTCAAGGATTAAACAGGCAAATTCGTAGAATGTGTGAGTATTTAACGTACGAAGTAGAGACTTTAAAACGTGTTCGAATTATGAACATTAAATGTGATATGCCAATTGGTGAATATCGCAATATTACGAAAGAAGAAATGAAAGAATTACAAGCCTTAATAGGAGATTCTACAAAAACATTTTCTCCTGCTCATCCTCCTAAAAGACGACAATAATCAAGGACTAAAAAACGTGATCTAAGTTTGTTGTCATAGTAAAACTGACCAGCTCACCAATCGTATTTAAATTGAGTTTTTTCTTTATGTTTTTTTTATGCTGATCTACAGTATGCTGAGAAATATTTAAGCACTTACCAATTTCTTTACTTGTTTTCCCAGTAGCGACCACCAATAAAATCTCTTTTTCCCGTTTTGTTAAGCCTTCGAGTTTATTTATATTTTCTTCGACTGCGATATAGCCTTCTTCCTTTTTCTTAAAATTTAAATCAGCTAGATCTATTGTCATTCTCAACTGCAACTCATTAAAAGGCTTTAACAAATAAGCATACGGCACTGTTTCCTTAGCTCTATTTAATATCTCCGAGTTATCATAGGCCGTTAAATATACCACAGGCACTTCTTTGAGCTGCATTAATTCTTCTATAATTTCGATACCATCCTTGACATCGTTTAAATTAATATCGCAGATAATAATGTTGAAATCATGTTTAACGAAAGCCGTTTTTGCTTCTAAATAATTCCGTGCAGAAATGACCTGATTCTCGCCCTCTTTTTCTAAGGATTTTTTTATATCCATAGCGACAATTAACTCATCTTCAATTAATAAAATCTGTTTCATTTTAATCGGTTTTTAATTAACAGGGTAATTGTATTACATTCTTTACACCATATACAGCAGACACTTCTATTGTGCCATTTAATTGATGTACCATCGTTTTTACTAAATCTAATCCCAACGAAGTATCACAAATCTTTTCCAGTTCGTATCCTACACCATTATCCGCTATTATAATTTCTAATTGTCCTTTAGACAAAGAGCATTTTATGTTTAAAACATGTGCTTCACTATACATTTTAAAGGCATACTTATAGGTGTTTGTAATTAATTCGTTTAAGATTAAACCCAGCAATGTCGTATTTACTTCACATTTACATTCAGGCTGTAAATCGAATTCAATTTTAAATTTCTGGGTATTCTGATCTGACAGTAAACTCAAGATTTTATTTGAAAACTCCTTTAAAAAAACAGGAATATCTATAATACCTTTATTCGAAGTTAAGTCATTCTGGATATAAGATATGGTTAAAATTCTATTCTTAGCTATATTCAAGATATCTTTCACCTCTTGTTCTTCTATATTTTTAGCCTGCATATTTAGTAAACTAGAAATAATTTGAAGATTATTTTTAACACGATGATTTAACTCTTTCATTAAAAACTCAATATTATCTTTCTGATCTACCATAACAGCGTGGGAAGAATTTAATTCTTTATTCTTACGAATTAAATCTTGAGTTCTAGAATTAACCAAAGCTGTTAATTTTAATTTGTCCCGTTTTAACATAGACGTTTTAAACTTGTAATACCCAATCCCGGAAAACAAGAACAGACCGACTAGCATTACTTTAAACCACGTTTCTAAATACCAAGGCGGAACAATAATTAATTGCACCGTTTTAAATTTTGTATTCCACGCACCGACATCGTTAGACGCTTTTATTTTTAACGTATAATTTCCAGGGTTTAAATTGGTATACGTTACATTATTCTTTTTCGCTGGCGGACTCCAATCTTCATCGAAATTATCTAACTTATATTGATATAAGCATTTTTCAGGATTAAGGTAGTTTATGGCCGAGAAATTGAATGTTAAAACATTTTCTTCACTTTTAAAAAATAACGTATCCTTAAACATTTCGTTACGTTTTATAGGCTGACTAAAAAGGGCAACAGACTCTAAATACACATTAGGCAAGAACGGATTATCTACCACCTTATCCGGATTTATAATATTAAAACCGTTTATTCCACCGAAATACAACAGCCCTTTATCATCTTTATAAAACGATTTCCCATTAAACTCATTATCCTGTAAACCGTCTTCTTTGGTGTAATTTTTAAAAGTTTTATTTTCTGGATTAAACACTGATAATCCAAAATTTGTACTCATCCAAATTTTACCAGTATTATCTATTACAACACCATAAACAAAGTCGTTTGGAAACCCCTTCTGCTTAAAATACAATTCTGAAGTATGGTTTTTAGTATTTATATGCGTTAAGCCAGAACTTGTCCCAACCCATAAATCACCCTGACTATCTTCCGAAATTGAGAAGACACGATTATTCGTTAATTTTAGATTATCGCTTTCACTATCGGTAAAATGATGAATAATAGTATTGGATTCAATTTGATAAAGTCCGTTATCGGTTCCCAACCAAATGCATCCTTTAGAATCAATAATTGCGGATCTTGCGCGATCAATTTGTAGACCATCAAATAAAACTGGAGTAAATAGCTCTGAAATCATATCAAATTCGTTAATACCACCAGACCAGGTAAAAATCCAAAGTTTATCTTTAGAAACCTGAAGAATTTTTAGTATTTCATCATCAGACAAACTGTTGTTGGAATCACTATGTTTCCATTGCTGAAACTTATCGGTTACGGCATCATATTTCATTAAACCATCCGAAATACCTCCAGCCCAAAGCACGTCATTTTCGTCTTTACAGAAGTCATAAGTAATGCCTCCTTTCCCCGTATCGTATAAATAATATTCCCGCGTATTCAAATTATATTTAACAGTTCCGGCATAAGTACCTAACCATAATGTGGAATCGTTAACCTTTTGAATTGGAAATACACTTATACGCTGACTTCCATATAAATCAGGCAACTCTACCCTATGACTTTCAAATTTATTCTGAAATTTATTATGGTGAAATACGCCTTCGCCTTGCGTACCGAACCATATATTACCCTGCTTATCCTCCAACACTTGTGTAAACGCCACAGAAGTATAATGTTTATTTTCCTTTACATTTTCAAAAATGATGGTTTTAAAACGATCTGTTTTAGCATTATATTTTAATATTCCATTCTTTGAAATCACATAATATTCAGAATCATTTATTTTATAGAATCCAACAACTTCCGTTGTAATCGCTGTTTTAGTAAGACATCCTTCAGATTTATTATAAACCTCAACACCATCTTCCGAACCAATAAAAATCTGGTTTTTAGTATCAATAAAACAGGACGTATTCTTACGTTCATAATCTAATAATGATGAAATGGTATAATCGCTTAAATTGAGTTGTAACACTCCGGACTCTTTAGTCGCCAACCAAATAATATCTTTTTTAAAACTCAGTATATCGTCTACACGATTCTCTATGGATTCATTGGGAAGATTTATAATTTTACTCGTCTTGAGGATTCTGTCGAATAAAATAATGTGATTTTTTACGGAGAATAATAACAAATCATTATTAATCTGAAAGGCACCGTACGCATTATTTAAGTCTACTTTATTAGGTATCGGTAACAACGAAAAAAATGTATTTTCTGAACGTTTATATCCTTGAATTCCTTTAGAATTTGTTGCAATCCAAAGTGTATCTTTTACCGATAACAAACCCCGAATATGGTCGTCTGAAATTGTCGTACTATCATCTGGTTTGGCAACATAGTTTTTAAATTCGTAACCATTAAAACGGTGTAAACCATCCTCTGTTCCAACCCATAGATACCCCATATCGTCTAAAGCAAGAGCGGTTGTATTTAATTGTAAAAGCCCATGTTCTTGCCCTAAATAATTAATTTGTAACGTTTCTGAGTTTTGTCCATTTACATTACTAATTCCGAACAGAAATAGCAATAGGACATATTCAATTCTCAAATACCTGTAAGCGTTTTGGTTAGTTAGGTTACTAAAGCTAATAAAAAAAACGACACTGATAAAGTTCTGACAAAAAAATAAGCATAACTACGTAGTGTAATTATGCTTATTATTATCTATTTTCAAGAGTTGGCTTATGCCTTAACGCGATGTCTTTCACATGCCAATAATGTATTTTTCAACAACATGGCAATAGTCATCGGACCAACACCACCTGGTACTGGAGTAATATAACTAGCTTTTTTGCTCACGTTAGCAAAATCTACATCACCTGTAATTCTGTATCCTTTTTCTTTTGTATCGTCCGCTACACGGGTAATTCCAACATCTATAATTACCACATCGTCCTTAACCATTTCTGCTTTTAAGAAATTAGGAACACCTAAAGCCGAAATAATAATATCTGCCTGAGATGTGATTTGTGTAATATTTTTTGTATGACTGTGTGTAAGTGTTACTGTAGAGTTTCCTGGAAAACCTTTTCTTCCCATTAAAATACTCATTGGGCGACCTACAATATGAGAACGACCAATAACGACCGTATGCTTCCCACTCGTTTCTACACCGTAACGTTCTAGTAACTCTAAAATCCCGAATGGTGTAGCAGGAATAAAAGTAGTCATATCTAACGCCATTTTACCGAAGTTAGCTGGATGAAAACCATCTACATCTTTATCCGGATTTACAGCTAATAAAACCTTTTGAGTATCAATTTGATCTGGTAAAGGTAATTGAACAATATACCCATCGATTTCAGGACTATCGTTTAGTTCTTTTATCTTATCTAACAGCTCAACTTCACTCGTTGTACTAGACATTTTAACTAATGTAGATTCGAAACCCACGCGTTCACAAGCACGAACTTTACTTCCTACATAAGTTAAACTAGCACCATCATTACCAACAATAATTGCTGCTAAATGTGGAACTTTTTCACCTTTAGCTTTCATTTTCTTTACTTGCTCGGTGATTTCATCTTTAATATCGTTACTAACCTTTTTTCCGTCTAAAATTGTCATGTTTTTATTCGTCTTCAGTTTGCAGTTTTCAGTCTACAGTTTATTAATTACATTCCAAACTTACTTGGATTACTAATCCTAAAATGGATTAGTCTTAATATTTATATTGTTACAATTGATTTTCTTTAGTGAGGCTTTAATTCAGTTAAACAATGAACTAACAACCAACACCTAAAAACCAATTTATTTCATATTTTTCATGGCTTGCATCATTCGTTTTCCGCCACCGCCTTGCATCATTTTCATCATTTTGCTCATTTGGTCGAACTGCTTTAACAACTGATTTACTTGTTGTACAGACGTCCCCGAACCTTTACCAATACGTTTTTTTCTACTCGCATTAATAACTGAAGGATTTGTACGCTCATGAACAGTCATAGAATGAATAATCGCCTCGATATGTTTAAAAGCATCATCGTCGATATCGATATCTTTCATCATTTTTCCAGCACCAGGAATCATTCCAACAAGGTCTTTCATGTTCCCCATTTTCTTGATTTGCTGAATCTGACTTAAGAAATCATCGAATCCGAATTGGTTCTTTGCAATCTTCTTTTGAAGCTTTCTTGCTTCCTCTTCATCAAACTGCTCTTGAGCACGTTCAACAAGAGAAACAACATCTCCCATTCCAAGAATACGATCTGCCATACGAGATGGATAGAAAACATCGATAGCTTCCATTTTCTCACCTGTACCAATAAACTTAATGGGTTTATCGACTACTGATTTAATAGAAATTGCAGCTCCACCACGCGTATCACCATCTAATTTTGTAAGAATAACACCGTCAAAATTTAAAACATCGTTAAATGCTTTTGCTGTATTTACGGCATCTTGACCTGTCATAGAATCTACAACAAATAACGTTTCTTGTGGTTGAACGGCTTTATGAATTTCAGAAATTTCGGCCATCATCGCTTCATCTACAGCTAAACGACCTGCGGTATCAATAATAACCACATTGTATCCGTTTGCTTTGGCATGAGCAACACCCGCTTTTGCAATAGCAACGGGATCATTATTTCCTTTATCACTAAAAACATCAACATTAATCTGACCTCCAACTACATGTAATTGATCGATTGCCGCAGGACGATACACATCACAGGCCACCAATAAAGGTTTCTTTGTTTTTTTAGTTTTAAGGTAGTTTGCTAATTTTCCTGAGAACGTAGTCTTACCTGAACCTTGTAAACCAGACATTAAAATAATGCTAGGTGTACCAGACAAATTAATACCTTCGGCATCTCCTCCCATTAATTCGGTTAATTCGTCTTTAACGATTTTAACCATTAATTGACCGGGTTGTAATGCTGTTAATACATCCTGTCCAAGTGCTTTATCTTTTACTCTATTAGTAAAATCTTTAGCGATTTTAAAGTTAACATCGGCATCTAATAAAGCACGACGTACTTCTTTCAAGGTTTCTGCAACATTAACTTCCGTTATACTTCCATGTCCCTTAAGAACGTGTAACGCTTTATCTAACTTCTCACTTAAATTATTAAACATAAATTTTCATCAAATTTTAAGAAACGCAAATTTAATGATTTGATGTGTATTAATGAAGATTTGACCCATAAAAAACTAAAGACGATTAATTAGCGTTAAAATTCTGCTTTTTACGTCAATAAATCGAGACTAAAGATCCGTACACTTACAGCATACACTATCACTTTGTTAGAAAATCGATAAATTAATTATGATAATGTCATTTATTTATTGATTTTTTCTTTGATATAAAATATTAATCGTTATTTTTGGTAAACCAATCTGGTTTTCCAATTTGGTTTTCCAGATGAATTTTATAATCACACGGTTAACAAAAAGATTTTAAACGCTTTATTATTTTGAATTAGTCTTTAAAAAAAATTACGGTATTGCAATACTCGGAAATCGAATGTATTGAAGTTAGAATTAGTTTGTTTAATTTGTTTGTAACATGGCATGCCGCCAACAGCTCTATTAGCAGCACCGGAGGGTGCTGTTAAAGAGACTGTTTTTATTAGTCTTCCTTCATACATAAAACTATGAATACGTGGCACCTCATCGTTTTCTACCTCAAGGGACAACCCATAACTTTTTAAGTGTTTCCTGAAAAAATATTCTGGACCATTTTTACTATTTCCTCCAGTAAATAACAAGGTATCGACTTTAGGATGATTTTTTAAATAGCCGATAACATCTCGCAATTCTATATTTCTCATTCCTAAGTCTGAAGCATCTATTTTCTCGCACTCTGCACTTTCAACAATATCACAAATTCCGATTCCTTTAGAATTTAAGAAATCTTTACGTTGCAGAATTGCAGCCTCTGTAGTTTCAAATTTTAATTTTAAATCGAAAATAGTATTTAAAACAGGCCAAAGCAGACCATCTATACTTCCGTAACAAAAGTTAACATCGCCAGGTTTTAATTCGCCCATAGAAAATCTTGGAGGTGGTAAAGTCCCAACTATTAACTTGGTTGCATTTTCTGGAATAAATGGTGCATAAGGATGCCGATGCTTAAACATTGTTTTGTAGTTTTATCTAAAATTAGTATTTTAAAAGAAAAACAATGGCTAGAGGAGATAAAAAAACCAAACGTGGAAAAATTAACCGAGGAACTTACGGTGTAAAACGACCAAGAATAAAGAAAAAAGTACGCGCAGAAGATAAAATTAACGTAGACAAAGATCCGACAGTAAAGCGATAACTATTGCTTTACTTGTTCTCCAAATCGTTTTCCAAATTTGTATGCTATAAAAATAGTTATCACGATTATAGTGATTGTACTAAACACATAAAGGGAATATACTAAAACATCGTCTTTAGAATTAAAGCAGAAATCTGAAAACAAACACGCTTCTAACTTCTTCTGAGATCCAACCGTTAGGGATAAACTTGCTAGAAAAGTGACCAAAATTACGGAAACTATATATTTAGCAGTCGACTTCTTTGGTGTTTTACCAGTGGGTTTAAACGCTTTTCGTTGGTCTTCAGATCGTTTATTATCTTGTAAAGACCAACTCGGTTTTTGTTGAGAATTGCTCATCGTATCTGTAGTTTTCGTAGTTAAAACCTTTTAAATCTTCAATCGTATTGGCATCGGTATCTATAACATAACGTGCCATTAATCCTCTTGCTAACTTAGCATAAGTCGCGATCATTTTATACTCACCATTCTTGAAGTTTTTAAAAGTCGCCGTTATTACAGGAACTTTTAATGACTTCACATCTACTGCTTTAAAATACTCGTTACTTGCCAAATTTAGAAACAATTCACCGTCTTCTAATTCCTCATTTAAAGCAGAAACTAGAGACTTTTTCCAGAATTCGTATAAATTCTTTTTTGTCCCAACAGGTAATTTGGTTCCCATCTCTAAACGGTAAGCCTGCATTAAATCGAACGGTTTTAACACGCCATAAAGTCCAGATATAATTCGGACCGTATTTTGAAGTTTCCCTAATTTATCTTCAGGAATAGAATACGCATCAAAACCACGATAGACATCGCCGCTAAACGCATAAATCGCTTGCCTTGCGTTATCTTCTGTAAATGGTAATTCCCACTCCTGATTTCTCTGATAGTTTAACTGACTTAGAGCTTCAGAAATTTTCATTAATTCAGATAAATCTTTAGCCGATTTCTTTTTTACCACCTTATTTAAACGTTCTGCTTCTTTTAAAAAGATAGCTTCTGTTGAAACATTGGAAGGTAATTTACGATCAAAATCTAAAGACTTCGCTGGAGATATTACTAATTTCATGGGCATGGGATATTATAATTCTATGTTCTAATTAACCTTAACTTTAAGATCGTTCAAATTTACAATTCTAACCACTCAAGAGCTATAGATAATTACTGTTATTTCTTATTTTAGAATAACATTTTCTTATATCTATTCAAACTCCTGATGCTTCACATAATGTTGCCATTTTGCGATGCATTGTTGCATATCTTCAGGAATATCGGTATTAAAACGCATAAACTCTTTTGTTCTAGGGTGTTCGAATCCTAATGTTTTAGCATGTAGCGCCTGTCTTGGTAAGATTTTAAAACAATTATCTACAAACTGCTTATATTTAGTAAATGTTGTTCCTTTTAAAATACGTTCACCACCATAACGTTCATCGTTAAATAAGGTATGTCCAATATGTTTCATGTGCACACGAATTTGGTGTGTACGTCCTGTTTCTAACTTACAAGACACCAAAGTTACATATCCTAAACGCTCTATTACCTTATAATGGGTAACGGCTGGTTTTCCTTTATCTTCATCGTCTCCGAAAAACACAGTGTTTTGAAGTCTGTTTTTAGGATGACGTCCAATATTACCTTCCACAGTACCTTCTTCTTCTTCCACATTTCCCCAAACAATCGCTACGTATTCACGCTCCGATGTTTTTTCTGCAAATTGTAAAGACAAGTAGGCCATAGCTTCTTCCGTCTTAGCAACCACTAACAATCCGCTAGTATCCTTATCTATTCTATGCACCAAACCTGGGCGACCAGAAGAGTTTTCTGGAAGATTATCGAAATGATAAATCAAAGCATTTATTAAGGTTCCCGAATAATTACCATGACCAGGATGTACTACCATTCCGGCTGGTTTATTCACGACTAACAAATCGTCGTCTTCGTAAACGATATCTATTGGAATATTCTCCCCAACAAGTAAATTCTCGTACGGTGGATGCGCAAAAAGTACTTTTATAACATCGTTACCTTTTACTTTATAATTAGATTTAACGGCAACGCCGTTAACAAAAATATTTCCAGATTTTGCCGCAGCCTGAATTTTACTTCGGGTTGCATTTTCAACAAAATTCATTAAATACTTATCAATACGAAGTGGCGATTGCCCCTTTTCTGCTGTAAACGCGTAATGCTCGTAAAGCTCGTCTTCGGCCTCTTCGTTTTGTGGTGTATACTCACTCATAATTTAATTTGGTCTATTACCGTTTCCTAACACTAAATCGATTTTAGATGTTTTAGGCAACATATCGCCCGACTTTATTTCTTCACCTTCATGAGACACTTCTAAAACCATGTCTTTTCCAATATTGTCTACATATCTAATCGTTCCTACTAAAAAGCCTAAGGCTTCTAAAGTTGGTTTAGCCTGTCGGAATGTGCGATCTGTTAATTCTGGCACTAACACTTTTCTATATCCTGAAGGATTAAGTGTAATGTAAATTTTTCTATCTTCTTTTACCTTAAATCCTGCTTTAGGATCTTGTTCTATAACTGCAAATTTAGGATAATCTGGATTGTAATTCGCAGAATCCTGAATCTCCATAACTAATCTGTTTTTTTCTAATTCCGCTTTAGCTACAGAAATAGACGTTCCTGTTAAATCTGGAACCGTCTCGAATTCACCATGATTTGTGGTACTGTCTAACCACTTCAACATTAAATAACTAATCACAAAAATTGCGACTACAGCCAAGAGTAAATTCAGAAAAAAAGTTTTACTCGTAAGAAATTTTATAAAGCTCATGAAATAGAATTTGATTGGCAAAGATATAAAAACCGTTCTGTTTTTACTTTTGATTAATAAATGATATTTTAGCTAAACGATTATTTCTTTTAATTGTTATTATTATGAAAAAAAATATTGCCATCATTATGGGTGGTTATTCTAGCGAATTTGAAATCTCTTTAAATAGCGGAAACGTTGTTTACCAATCACTTGACGCATCAAAATTCAATGCATACAGCGTCCATATATTCAAAGATAAATGGGTATATGTGAATGCCGACAATGAAGAATTTTCTATCGATAAAAATGATTTTTCGGTAACTATCGATGATCAAAAAACAACATTTGACTGTGTTTTTAATGCGATTCATGGCTCTCCAGGTGAAGACGGATACTTACAAGGTTATTTTAATCTTATAAATATGCCTCAGACAAGTTGCGACATGTACCAAGCTGCCGTGACTTATAACAAGCGCGATTGCTTAAGTATTTTAAAACCTTATGGTATAAAAACAGCCGAAGCATTCTATTTAAATTTAGGAGATGTTATACATGAAGATGCTATTATTGAAAAGGTAGGATTACCTTGTTTTGTAAAAGCAAACAAAGCCGGAAGTAGTTTTGGAGTCACTAAAGCGTATAAAAAAGAAGACTTAAAAGCAGCTATCGACATTGCATTTAAAGAGGATGACGAAATAATAATTGAATCGTTTTTAGATGGTGTAGAAGTTTCTGTAGGCGTGATTACGTATAAAGGTGAAACTAAAGTGTTACCAATTACTGAAATTGTAAGTGAAAATGATTTTTTCGATTACAAAGCAAAATATTTAGGACAATCGCAAGAAATAACACCTGCAAGATTAACTCCTGAGCAAGAAGAAAAAGTAAATAGCTTAGCGAAAAAAGTATACGAGGTTTTAAAAATGAAAGGTTTCTCTAGAAGTGAATTTATTTTTAAAGATGGAGAACCTCATTTATTAGAAATAAACACGGTGCCAGGAATGACTAAAGAAAGTATATTACCGCAACAAGCAGCTGCTGCAGGAATTTCGTTATCGGAATTGTTTGAAAGTGCCATTATAGAAGCTTTAAGATAGCGTCATCCTGATCTTGTTTCAGAACCGCACTCCTTGCGCCCCTAAAACACGTTCTGGGTGACGAACATTTCAAGATTTCTGAAACAAAAAAGCTTTATATCTTTGAAACTTTATTATTCAAAAATCTTGAAAGTCTAAAAAGCACATTTTAAAATAAAAACCGTATTTTTAAACTATGAAACGCGCCATTTTCCCAGGGTCTTTCGACCCAATAACTTTAGGACATCTCGATATAATATCACGTGCAGTAAATGTATTTGATGAAGTTATTGTTGCTATCGGAATCAATTCTGACAAAAAATATATGTTCACTTTAGACGAACGCCTTCAATTTATTAAGGACACGTTTAAAGACGAACCCAGGGTAAAGGTCACAACCTATTCAGGTTTAACAGTAGACTTCTGTATTAAAATGGATGTTGAATTTATTTTAAGAGGACTTAGAAACCCTGCAGATTTTGAATTTGAAAAAGCCATCGCGCAGACCAATAGAAAACTTTCGGAAATAGAAACCGTGTTTTTACTAACCTCATCTAAAACCTCATTTATTAGTTCTAGTATTGTTAGAGATGTAATACGGCACAATGGGAATTACACACTCCTTGTTCCCGATAATGTAAGAGTAAAAAAAGCGCCATAATTGGCGCTTTTTTTATTAAAATTTATATTCTGAAAGTGGTTTTGGAAAATCCTCTGGATTCGCCGCCAAGTGATATCTTGGATCGTGAACATCTTCAACAATAACATCTTTAAACTTCGGATTCGCTTTATACATTAGTATTTTACAATCTTCGCTTAAATGCTTCAGTTTAATTGATTTCCCTACCGCTTCATATTTGTTTACAATATTTGTAATAGCTTCTACAGCCGAATGGTCGCTTATACGAGACTCCACAAAATCGATATAGACTTCATCTGGATCATTTTTAATATCGAACTTTTCGTTGAAAGCTGTAATAGAACCGAAAAATAATGGGCCCCAAATTTCGTACGTTTTAATTTTTCCGTCTTCTGTAAAACGCTTTCTAGCTCTAATCTTTTTAGCATTCTCCCAAGCAAAAGCAAGCGCAGAAATGATTACCCCAACAAATACAGCGATTGCTAAATCGAAAAACACAGTGACCACAGAAACGATAACAAGCACAACGGCATCGGAAACAGGTATCTTTTTCATGATTCGTAAACTAGACCATGCAAAGGTTTCAATAACCATCATAAACATTACACCTACTAAAGCAGCAATTGGCACTTGCTCGATATATTTATCTGCAAATAAAATAAAGGTAAGTAGAGTAATTGCCATCATTACACCAGATAGACGTCCTCTACCACCGGCATTAATGTTAATCACAGTTTGTCCAATCATACCACAACCTCCGGTTCCACCAAGTATTCCACTTAGCATATTTCCTGCACCTTGAGCCACACATTCTCTGTTTCCATCTCCTCGAGAATCCGTTAATTCGTCTACAAGATTCATCGTCATTAAGGTTTCTATTAATCCCACAGAAGCCGCTAAGAACGCATAAGGTGCAATGAATTTTAAAGTATCTAAATTAAATGGTAAATGACTCCAAAGCTCTCCAAGATTTAGTTTGCTTGAAAGTTCGTCAAAGCCATTAAGGCCTGCCCCACCTCCATCTCTAATAAAGTCTCCTACATTAATCGAATTAAGGCCTCCAAAAATCGAAATTAAAGTCACTATTAAAATAGCCGTTAATGCCGCAGGCACCTTTTTTGTTAACTTAGGTAAACCCCAAATAATAAGCATGGTTAATAAAACCAAACCGATCATAATATAAAGCTTATTGCCTTCCATAATCGATTTTACAACGCCGCTATCTTTTACAGAGTAGAAGCCATTATCCTGAACATTGAACACTACTTTTTTAGTATTTACATCGAAAACTTGATTCTCCGACATGATAAATACTTCTTCGCCAGTAGCAATATTATTAATCGATTTACCATCTATTGAAAACAATTTACTACCAGAAATTAAATCTGTTACCGTATTATCATTTACATTATAAACCAATTCCTTAGATTCAGTTTTTCGCATATTTTGTCCGAAAATATCTTTTGTATTTTCTTTAAACATTCCCAATTGTGCCATAAAAATAACAATGGCTAAACCGTTTACAAACCCTAGCATTACAGGATGCGGAATTAAACGCACAAATTTACCAAGCTTAAAAATTCCTGATAACACCTGAATAATTCCCATTAAAACAACAGCCGCTAGCAGATAAAAGTACCCCATGTTCTCTACAGGCGTGTCAAACAAAAGACCTTTAGCATGTCCTTCCTGAATCATGTGTACAAAAATAACAGCAACTGCTCCAGCTGCACCAGAAATTAAACCTGGTCTTCCTCCAAAAAGTGCAGAAACTATACCTATTATAAACGCACCAAAAAGCGCTACAATTGGACTAATTTGAGCAACGAAGGCAAAGGCAACAACCTCAGGAATCATCGCTAACGATACTGTTATACCAGCCAACACATCGTCTTTAGCGTTTGGTGTTATTTTCCTTATAAAATCTGTCATGTTTCTATTTTTTAAAGGCGCAAAAGTACAGTTAAAATAAGTATACGCAAGTTCTTGCAATGATAATTTCATTAAGTTTGACTCAAAACAATTCAGAATGAAATATTTCGCTTACGCATTCTTTACATTACTACTAACAAATACTTTACATGCTCAAACCCAAAATAACTTCCTTACACATTTTGAAAAAAGTGATGGTAAAGAAACGGCTACCTATGATGAAGTTATTCAGTTTTATAAGAATTTAGCCACAACCTATCCTCAGATTTCAGTTAAAACTATGGGAGAAACGGACTCAGGAAAGCCGTTGCACATGGTAACACTTAACTCTGATTCGGATTTTAATTTTCCTAAAATCAGAGAAAACAAGCGTATTTTACTTATTAATAATGGGATTCATCCTGGAGAAAGTGATGGTATAGATGCCACAATGATGCTGTATAGAGATATTGTTCAAGGTAAGGTGGATATGCCAAAACATACCGTATTAGTCACCATTCCTATTTACAATATTGGCGGGAGTTTAAATAGAAATTCGACAACGAGAACCAACCAAAACGGACCCGAAACCTATGGTTTTAGAGGTAATGCCCGTAATTACGATTTAAATCGCGATTTTATAAAAAGTGACACTAAAAATGCAAAAGCTTTCGCTGAAATTTTTCACACGATTCAGCCGGATGTGTTTATAGATAATCACGTAAGTAATGGTGCCGATTATCAGTATACGTTAACACACCTATTCACACAGCACAATAAACTTGGGGGTGATTTAGGTAATTATTTACACACCAAAATGATGCCTGAATTAGAACAAAATTTAGCATCTAAAGATTGGGATATTACACCATATGTAAATGTTTTTAATCAAGTTCCTGAGATTGGTTTTAGTCAGTTTTTAGATCATCCAAGATATTCTACAGGTTACACGACCTTATTTAATACTTTAGGAATGATGGTAGAGACACATATGCTTAAGCCATACAAACCAAGAGTTGAAGGTACTTACGAACTCATGATAAGTATGATTGAACTTATTGAAAAAGACTACAAAGTCATTAAAACATTAAGAGCTAAAGCCAATTCGACTTTCTTAAATGCTAAAACTTACGATTTAAATTGGACGGTAGACACGACTAAATTTTCGACCTTACAATTTAAAGGGTTTGAAGGCGAATATATCGCAAGCGATGTTACTGGACTAAAACGTTTAAAATACGATAGATCTAAACCTTTTACTAAACCTGTAACCTATCAAAACTACTTTAAACCTACAACACAAATTTCCGTTCCAAAGGCATATATTATTCCACAAGGTTGGTATTCTATCATCGAATTATTGAAATTGAATCAGGTACAGATGACGCCGTTAAAAGCTAACAAAACATTTACAGTTGAAACCTACCATATTACAAATTTCGACACCAAGGAAGACGCTTACGAAGGTCACTATTTACACTCCAATACAACTGTATCCTCGACTACAGAAACATTACAGTTTAGAACAGGCGATTATTACATCGAAACCCGTCAGCCAGCAATTCGGTATCTCCTAGAGACTTTAGAGCCCCAAGCCGTAGATTCTTTTTTTAATTGGAATTTTTTCGACACGATTCTTCAACAAAAAGAAGGGTTTTCGCCTTACGTTTGGGAAGATTTAGCCTTAGAACTATTGAATACCAATGCAGAGCTTAAACAAGAATTTGAAGCTAAAAAACAATCTGACAACGCATTTTCTAATAACTGGTATGCCCAATTAGATTGGATACATAAGCAAAGTAATTATTACGAAAAGGCACATATGCGTTACCCTATTTATAGAGTAAACTAGACACAAATATTTATAAAAAACATCAATTTAAAACTTATTGTTACGTGAAATTACATAGAAAGAAAAAGATAATTAAATATCTCAACATACTAGACCAACCTATAAAATTCAATCCGTTTGTCTTTAGTTGGTCGTTTTTACTTTGGGCGGTCTTAGGACTTATTGGTGGTATTACCGCAGGAATTTATTGGATTATTTTAGAGTTCTTGACGCATAAAGTTGCCTTTTTTGAAGGTTGGCAAGTTATTCCTGTCATGTCTATTGCGGGGCTGTTGGCAGGTTTAGTTATTCATTTTATTGGAGATCCCGGAGAAATTCAACTTATAGTAAACAACATCCGTTTTAATAAAGGAAAATTAAATCCGAAGAATAATCCCTCAATGATTTTATCATCATTCCTTTGCATCGCTTCTGGTGGAAGCTTAGGTCCAGAAGCACCATTAGTACAAGTTACAGGATCGATAGGAACATGGTTAGGAAAAATTTTCAGACTTAAAGGAGAAGCATTACGATCGTTAAGTATCGCAGGAATGGCTTCTGGATTTACAGCTTTATTTGGTGCGCCTCTTGGCGGAAGTTTATTCGCTTTAGAAATTCTGCATTATAAACATGCTGTAGAATACTACCGAGCCATTATCCCTGCACTTGTAGCCAGCAGTTTTAGTTATATTGTGTTTGCATTAATTGTTCATTTAGGCCTTGGCCCTACTTGGAATTTATCTGCTTACGAATATTCTGGAATTTTCGATTTTGGGTATGCCGTGTTCTTTGCTATTATAGCCACTGCAGTAGGCTGGTCTTTTATCTTTTGTGTCAAATTTTTCAAAGTAATTTTCGAAAAATATCCCATTCCAATTTATATAAAAACACTTATTGGCGGATTACTTTTAGGCGTTATTGCGTATTACATACCAATTACACGCTATTTTGGTCATCATGAGATTAACGAACTTATAACTGAGCATTTCCCTTTAAAACTACTATTCATTATCTTAATATTTAAAATCATTGCTATTGCAATAACAGTGACTTCAGGTTGGCGTGGTGGTTTTATAATTCCGTTGTTTTTTGTAGGCACAACTCTGGGTTTAATTATTCATCATTTTATACCATCGGTTAGCTTAACACTAACTATTGTAAGTTGCATGGCAGCCATAAATGCGTGCGTAACACGAACACCTATGAGTACAACGATTCTGCTTACAACGCTAACCGGATTCGGACACTTAATCCCTATTCTTTTTGCCAGTTTAACCGGATATTTTCTCGCTCCTAGAATCCCGTTTATTAGCGCTCAAAAGCATCAGGATTAAGACATTAAAAAAAAATAAAAAAAGTCAGTCTAAACGCAAATCATATTTAAAAATAATATACATTTAATTAAAATTTATATCGCCATGATGCGTTTTAATGAATAAGTATATTGTTGTAAATCAACCTGAAAAATGGAATTTTTCAATTGAGAATATTAAGGTGATTTCCTCACAAGAATATCTTACAAACCCTGAGTTTTCGCTTCTAAAAAAAGCTAGAATTTTCAATTTATGTAAAGATTATTCTTATCAATCTAAAGGATACTACGTTTCACTTTTAGCTGAAGCACGTGGACATTTGGCAATCCCGACAGTTAAAAATATTGTCGACTTAAAAGCTTTAAAGCTCGTTAGAATTGTTTCGGACGAATTTGACGATACCATTCAACAAAGTTTAAAGAATATAAAGTCGCAAGAATTTACGCTAAGCATTTATTTCGGACAAAATGTAGCTCAGAAATACAAAGAGTTAAGCGTGTTGTTTTACAAACATTTTCAAGTGCCGTTTTTACGTGTTAAATTTAGTCATACCACAAAGTGGAACATTCAGAGTATTAAAGCGATTTCAGAATCTGAAATTCCTGCAGAACATATGGAAAGTGTTCAGGAATTTGCGAATCAGTATTTTTCTAAAAAACGCTACGATATTCCGAAGTTAACCAAAAGTGATTTCGATTTAGCGATATTGGTAAACCCAAAAGATCCTGCGCCACCAAGCAATCCGAAAGCCTTAAAAAAGTTTATCGACTTGGCTGAAAAGATGAACATTTATGCCGAAATAATCGAGCCTAAAGATTTGTCGCGTTTATCATCTTTCGATGCTTTATTTATTCGTCAGAGTACAGAAGTCAATAACGAAGCCTATGCCTTTGCTCGAAAAGCACAACAAGAAGGACTCGCGATAATAGATTATCCAAGTGCTATTTTAAAATGTTGCAATAAGGTTTACATGGCTGAAGCATTAAAAAATGCCAATATAGATACGCCAAAAACTATTATTGTACATAAAGATAATAAGCAATTGGTTTTAGACACCGTTGGTTTGCCTTGTGTTTTAAAAGCACCAGACTCCACATTTTCGTTCGGCGTAAAAAAAGCCAAAACCGAGGCAGAGTATCACGAACTTGTTTCTGGAATGCTTAAAGAATCTGACTTAATAATTGCTCAAGAATTTTGTCCATCCGATTACGATTGGCGTATTGGAATTTTAGACGACAAACCCTTTTATGCCTGTAAATATTATATGGCAAAAGGACATTGGCAAATATACAATTGGGATGCGAAAAAGAAAGACGACCAGGATGGAAACGCCGACTGTTTACCAATAGAATCTGTTCCTAAAAAGGTGCTGAATATGGCTATAAAATCGGCTAAACTTATGGGAAAAGGTCTTTATGGTATCGATATAAAAGTGGTAAACAACAGACCAATGGTAATTGAAATTAACGACAATCCAAATATTGATTTTGGTGTAGAAGATGCCTATTATGGCGATGCTGTTTACATTGAAATTTTATCAGCATTAAAAAAACGTTTAGATTAAAATGAATAAAAAATATCATCTTTTTGATGTTTACGGGATTGAACTAGAATACATGCTAGTAAATCAATCTGACTTAAAAATTGCTCCAATTGTTGATACCCTTTTAACGAAAAAGAAAGGCAAATTAACATCGGACATTGTAAATGGTAAAATTGCATGGAGCAACGAATTGGTTGCGCATGTAGTAGAACTTAAAACCAACGGACCTACAAAAGATTTGAATGGTTTGGCACCGCTATTTCATCAAAATATAAAGGAAATCAATGCCATTTTAAAACCTTTACAAACCAAACTATTACCATCGGCAGCACATCCGTTTATGAATCCGAAAACAGATACGCAACTTTGGAAACACAGCTATAGTGAGGTGTACGAATTGTATAACCGTATTTTTAATTGTAAAAACCACGGATGGAGCAACGTACAGAGTGTACATATAAACTTGCCTTTTTTTGACGATAAAGAGTTTGAAAGACTACACGCTGCAATACGCATTATTTTACCTTTAATTCCAGGCTTAAGCGCGAGCTCTCCTATTTTAGAAGGAGAACTAACCGGATTTAAAGATACGAGATTAGAGTACTATAAAGACAATCAAAAAGAGATTCCTGAAATGGCAGGCCTTGTTATTCCTGAACGTGTATTTACAAAATTGGATTATTACGCTACTATTTTCGAACCAATTAAAAAGGCGATAAAACCATTCGATACTAAAAATGTTTTAGACCACCACTTTCTAAATTCTCGAGGTGCTATTGCACGATTCGACAGAAATGCTATTGAAATTCGTTTAGTAGATATTCAAGAATGTCCAAAGGCAGATATAGCCATATGTGCTTTAATAATAGAGACTTTAAAACTATTAGTAAATAAAAAACTATCGCCATTAGCAGCACAAAAGCGATGGGTGAAAGAAGATTTATTCGTAATCTTAAATGATGCTATAAAAAACGGTGAAACATCGGTAGTTAAGAATTTAGACTACTTAAATGTTTTTGATATTGAAGATGAAACGACGATTCAGAATGTATGGAAACATTTATATGCTTTGGCAAAACCAAATATTCATAAATCACATTATAAAGCTATTGAAACTATATTAAAAGAAGGAACTTTAGCAACAAGAATTGAAGGCGCTTTAAAAGACGATTTTTCTGCAGAACACATTTTAGAGGTATACAACGCTTTAGCAGAATGCTTGGAGAACAACACGCTATTTACAAAATGAAACTTATTTTAACTTGTGAACACGGCGGTAACACCATTCCTAAACAATATCTACCTTACTTTAAAAATATCAAAACCACGTTGCAATCGCATCGTGGTTTTGATATTGGTGCTTTAGATGTCTTTAACTACTTAAAGCCTCTTTCAGACTACTCAAATTCTAGCATAACGAGCCGATTATTAATAGAATTGAATAGATCGTTACATCATAAAAATTTATTTTCAGAATATTCTAATACACTTTCACCTTTAGAAAAGGAACGGCTAATTGAAAGATATTATAAAGTATATCGTAATTCTGTAGAGCATTACATTTCAAAAAATATAGATGAAGGAGAAGTTATTCTTCATATTTCTGTACACAGCTTCACTCCTATTTTAAGTGAAATACAACGAAATTGTGACATTGGGTTTTTATATGATTCTTCGAGAACTGAAGAATCTAAATTATGTAGACAATTAAAATCGCTATTACATTCAGAAAATCCAAATTTAAAGGTCCGATTTAACTATCCGTATCTTGGAACCGCAGATGGCTTTACAACCTATTTACGTCATCGATTTCCGAATAATTATTTAGGTATCGAGATAGAAGTCAATCAGAAATTTTCAACAAACAATCAGATGCCTGGAAATTTAAAGCATCAAATTTATAACACATTAAAAGCAGGCTTACTTATATAAGCGGACGGATATTAGCATACGAATTTTCTAACGCTTGAATAGCTTCAACTTCATTTAACCATTCAACTTTCGTAATGCCTTCGTTAAGTTGTGGCCATAGGTTTCCTTTAAATTCGGTTGCCATTTCAAACCAATGTGTGACTTTAATTTTATACTTCCCATTACGCTTAAAAATATGGTAAGTCGTATGCAAAGGTTTAGTAATTCTTAAACCTGTAACCCCTGTTTCTTCTTCTACTTCACGTAAAGCCGTTTCTTCGATAGTCTCTTTAGCTTCGGCTTTACCTTTTGGCAAATCCCATTTATCATTTCTATAGATAAATAAAATATTCCCATCTTTATTGTATACTTTTCCACCACCAGCAACCACGTTAGGTAACTTCTTTAGAAATTTCTTAAGAAGCTTATCTGGATTTTCATGAATTAATCGCACCTCCTTTAAAGATGTATTGTTTAATTCTTTTATAACTTTGCCTATGTGAACCGTATCTAGTAAGTAATTCTTAAAATGTGTTTCTTTCTCAACCATAGTGGTTAATACGATTGGCTTCTCGTTGACAAAAATTTTATACATGGTAAAAATATCCAATATTATTTGCGGTAAAAGTATAATTTTTTAAGGCAAACCTATTAACTTTAAAAAAATAATTTTAATACACAAGAACTATTATTTTAATTAATGTGTAATTTTGTATCTATGATTTTTAACAAACATACCGCTCGAAAAACTGCTGAAGTTTTATTGCAAGTAAATGCAATAAAACTTAGCCCTAGTGCTCCTTTTACGTGGGCCTCTGGATGGAAGTCTCCTATTTATTGTGATAATAGGATTATATTGTCTTTTCCACCAATTAGAAATTACATACGTGAAACTATGGCTAAAGATATTGAAAAGCAATATGGCAAACCCGATGTTATAGCAGGTGTTGCCACTGGTGCTATTGGTATTGGAATGCTTGTTGCCGAATATTTAGGTCTGCCATTTATTTATGTAAGACCCGAAGCTAAAAGCCATGGTAGACAAAACCAGATTGAAGGTTTTGTTCAAAAAGGACAGAATGTTGTTGTTGTAGAAGATTTAATTAGCACAGGAAAAAGTAGTTTAAATGCAGTTAGAGCTCTAAGAGAAGCTGGCCTTAATGTAAAAGGTATGATTGCTATTTTTACTTACGGATTTAATGTTGCTAATGAAAATTTTGAAAAAGAAAATGTAACACTTCAAACCTTAAGCAATTACGAAAGTTTAATAGAGCAAGCCGTTGAAACTAATTATGTTTCACAATCTGAAGTAAAAACATTAACCGACTGGAATGCGAATCCAAGTGAATGGAACGCGATTTAATTACCGGTAATAAAAGATACAATCATGAATTTAGAATCTCCAAAAGTAACTATAGATAAATCGTCTCAAGAGGTGTTCGATTTTCTTTCGGATATTAAAAATTTTGAAAAACTAATGCCTGATAACATTAGTAAGTTTGAAATTTTAGACGACGATAAGTTTTTATTTGCATTAAAAGGTATGCCTGAAATAATTTTAAAGAAGAAGGAAGTAACTCCTCCAAATAAAATCGTTCTAGGTGCTGCAGGTGGAAAAATAGATTTTTCTTTAGTAGGACATATTAACGAAACTACTGAAGGTAAAAGCGATGTTCAACTAAAATTTGAAGGTGATTTTAATCCTATGATGGCCATGATGATTAAAGGTCCAATTTCAAAATTTATTGAAACGTTAGTTACTAAAATGCCGGAATCCGTTTAATATAATAAGGTTAATTCCTTAAGATCGAACTCTTTTACAATTTCGTCCTCTAACAGTACTTTTAAATTACCAAAATCTGTAACACCGAGGATAAACCCTCCAAACATAAAACCTTCTGCATCTAAAAATGTTGAAGGTTTATTTTTTTTAAATAATGCATTTTCGTATTCCTCTAGAATTTTATCGTATTGCCCAGACTCCAACCATGTAAAACACTCTTTTAATTCGATAAGGATATGATGCAACACTTCGTCTAAGTGATAAATTCTTCCTGTTTTATTTACAATGGAAGATGCTTTTGGTAAGCCTTTAAAATTGGTCTGATTTACATTTACTCCAATTCCCAAGATACTGTCTCTTAATCCACTTTGCGTCACAATATTTTCGATTAAGACACCACAAATCTTTTTATTGTCTGACAATATGTCGTTTGGCCATTTAATCTGAACTTTAGGTAACATGAGTTTTTTTAGAGCTGTATATATCGCAATTGCAGTAACCATACTTATATAGAATTGCTTCTCTACTGCTAAAAAAGAAACATCCTTAAACACACTAAACATAAGATTTTTAGCCGTTTCAGACTCCCACACGGTTCCCATTTGTCCGCGGCCCATGGTCTGGGTATTAGCAACAACAACAGTATAGTCTTCTAAGAGTTCACAACTACTTAATTGTTTCAAATACGTGTTTGTTGAATCGATGGCATCAAGTTTGATTATAGGCATTTGTAATATTTATATAGGCAGGATGAAAACTTCTGCAATTTTTAAAGTATAAAGAACTAAAAAATAATAACTTTGTACAAATTAAATCAAATTAATGGCGAAAGAAAACATAAATTCAGACCTACTTATTTCCACTATACTAAGTGGAATTGAAGATGTTAAGGGAAAAGAAATAAGTATTTTAGATTTACGTGAAATTGAAAACACGGTTTGCGACTACTTTATAGTGTGTGAGGGAACTTCAAATACCCAAGTTAATGCTATTGTAAACGCTGTTCAGAAAAAAGTTAGTAAAGAACTTAAGGACAAACCTTGGCATATAGAAGGGCAAGATAATGCAGAATGGGTATTAATGGATTATGTAAATGTTGTGGTTCATGTGTTTCAAAAACATATCCGCGAGTATTACGACATTGAAAGCCTTTGGGGTGACGCAAAAACAACTTTAATTGAAACTAACTATTAATATTTAATGGCAAACGACAAAAAAACTCCAAATAAGAAACCCAAATTAAATCCGTATTGGATTTATGGAGCAATCATAGCGATCTTTATTGCAATTCAACTTTTTAGCAGTAGTAGTTTACAAGACTCTACAGCTACGACACCATCAGATTTTATGACATATCTGAGAAGTGGCGATATAGAAACTGTTGAAATTGTAAATAAAAGAAAAGCGGAAGTTTTTCTAACGGATGAAGCATTACAAAAGGCAGAACATAAAAATTCTAAACCTTCAACCTTACTACCTACTGCAACTAAATTACCTAATTATAGTTTTGAATTTGGAGATTTACAAAATTTCGAAAATCAAGTAAACTCTACAATTAAAGATTTAGACTTAAAAACAGCAGTAAATTATAAAACTGAACAAAACCTAATGGGTGACTTTCTTCTTGGAATTCTTCCGTTTATTTTATTAATAGGTGTTTGGATTTTTATAATGCGTAGAATGTCCGGCGGTGGTGGCGGCGGTGCTGGAGGTCAAATCTTCAATATCGGAAAATCTAAAGCTAAATTATTCGACCAAAATACAGATGTAAAAACGTCGTTTAAAGATGTTGCTGGTTTAGAAGGTGCTAAAGAAGAAATTCAAGAGATTGTAGACTTCCTTAAAAACCCTGAAAAATATACATCTTTAGGAGGTAAAATCCCTAAAGGAGCTCTACTTGTTGGACCTCCAGGAACAGGAAAAACGTTATTAGCAAAAGCTGTTGCTGGTGAAGCTAAAGTACCTTTCTTCTCTCTATCTGGTTCAGATTTCGTTGAGATGTTTGTAGGTGTTGGTGCATCTCGTGTGAGAGATTTATTCAAACAAGCAAAAGAAAAGTCTCCAGCAATTATTTTTATTGATGAAATTGATGCTATCGGACGTGCAAGAGGAAAAAATAACATGTCAGGGTCTAACGATGAAAGAGAAAACACGTTAAATCAATTATTAACAGAAATGGATGGTTTTGGTACCAATACAAATGTTATTGTATTAGCTGCAACAAACAGAGCCGATGTTTTAGATAGTGCATTAATGCGTGCTGGACGTTTTGACAGACAAATTTTTGTTGATTTACCGGACATTAGAGAACGTCAAGAAATTTTTGAAGTTCACTTAAAACCAATCAAAAAATCTGAAAACTTAGATACAGATTTCTTGGCGAAACAAACACCAGGTTTCTCTGGAGCAGATATTGCCAACGTTTGTAACGAAGCGGCTTTAATCGCTGCAAGACAAGGTAAAAAAGCAGTAGACAAACAAGATTTCCTTGATGCTGTAGATCGTATTGTTGGTGGTTTAGAAAAGAAAAATAAAATAATTACGCCTAGCGAAAAGAAAGCTATTGCTTATCACGAAGCTGGTCATGCTACTGTAAGTTGGATGCTAGAACATGCTGCACCACTTGTAAAAGTAACTATTGTACCACGTGGACGCTCATTAGGGGCGGCTTGGTACTTACCAGAAGAGCGCTTAATTGTTAGACCTGAACAAATGCTAGACGAAATGTGTGCTGCATTAGGAGGTCGTGCTGCAGAGAAAGTTATTTTTAATAAAATCTCTACCGGAGCATTAAGTGATCTTGAAAAAGTAACAAAACAAGCGAGAGCTATGGTTACTGTTTATGGTTTAAGTGACAAAGTAGGTAATCTAACTTATTATGATTCTTCTGGACAAAACGAATATGGTTTTACAAAACCGTATAGTGAAAAAACAGCTGAACTTATAGATAAAGAAATCTCAGACATCATTGAAAATCAATACCAAAGAGCTTTAAAACTTCTTGAAGATAACAAAGACAAACTTACTGAGTTGGCTGATGTTCTTTTAGAAAAAGAAGTAATCTTTAAAGATAATCTTGAGAAAATATTTGGGAGACGTCCTTTCGACCCTGAATTGAAACCTCTTTTAGATAAATAATTTATTAAGCCCCAAAAGCTTAATAACACGAAAAATCTTAAATTAATCGTTAGGTTAGTTTAAGATTTTTTATCTTTGAAGAACCCCGAAATAATACAGATTAATAGCAAAAGTCTTAATGAGTCTATTTAGAAAACTTTTTGGTTCCAAATCAAACAAATCAGAAGAGGAAATACAATCTGAGGAAAGAGGCAAATATATGCCTGAAATTAATTTACCCATAGACGAAAAGTTTACAATAAACTTTAAATCTAATGGGGGTAAATTTTTGTATTGTGAAAATTTAGATGAAATTTTCCAAACCTTAGATTTTATAATTGAAGAAAATAATTGGGAGGACAAAAAAATACTTTTTCTAGATAACGAATTAAAAAAACGTTTTGGTTCATCTAGTTTAAACCTAGCCAAACCAAACGATACTGATGCAACTTATTTTTTAACAAGTTGTGAAAACTTAATTGCAGACGATGGGTCACTTCTTATCACTTCTAAACAAATAGCGGAAAAGAAACTTGTAGATTTACCTGACAACTTTATAGTATTCGCTACAACTAGTCAGATTGTCGCAAGTATAGGTGAAGGATTAAGGGGTATTAAGTCTAAAAACACCCAAAGAATACCAACAAATATTACTACCATAAAACATTTTAAATCTGTTGAGGAAAAAAACTTCATGACCTACGGAAGTAATTCTAAAAACCTTTATTTACTTCTTTTAGAAGACCTTTAACATGAAAGAAATTGTTACTAGAGCTATATTTGGTCTAATATATATAGTATTACTTATTGGATCCTTATACAACGAGCACGCATTAGCAGTACTGTTTTTTATTTTTGGAATTATTTCTATAGCTGAATTTAAAAAGCTAATAGAGTTTCGAGCCTTTTATCCTTTTGCCATTTTTATACTTATGTATTTTGGTTTTGGATATTGGCATATGCTTTCTCCAGAATTAAAAGGCTTTCATGAAGCAACTCAAATATTACTTGTCCTTTCTATCTTTGTGAATTTATTTCTGACCAAAGATTTATTTTCAAAAAAAGGTATTCCACTATTCAAGTTTAAACGCTTCCTATTAACCAGCTTTTATCTTTCTAGTTCATTTATATTCTTTCTATTGATAGCAAGATTTGGGAATGAATATAACCCGAGTATACTTTTAGGATCATTTATTTTAGTTTGGGTAAACGATACTTTTGCCTTCTTAGTGGGTAAAAACTTTGGGAAACAAAAATTATTTGAAAAAATCTCACCTAAAAAAACGGTAGAAGGCTTTATTGGCGGTCTATTTTTTGCTTGTATTGCTAGCTATTTTATTGCTACCTTTACCCACTCCCTAATCTTTACTCAATGGCTCTTTTTAGCTATTATTGTAAGTGTATTTGGAACATTAGGAGACTTAGTAGAATCTAAGTTTAAGCGCCAGGTTAATGTTAAAGATAGTGGGGTAATTATGCCAGGACATGGCGGATTACTTGACCGATTAGATAGCATTATTTTTGCAGCACCATTCATTTATTTATTTTTAAGACTTATAGATTATGTTTCATAAGGAAGGTTTCAAAATTATTTTAATCACTTTTGTATCAGTGGTTATTTCGTTTTTAATCGTTGATAATTTAGTATCAATATTATGGTTGAGATACCTATTATTTTTCACTCTACTAGTTTTCTTAATTCTTATTTTACAATTCTTTAGAAACCCTAAACGAAATGGAATCCTTAACGAAAATGAGGTATTATCTCCTGTAGATGGTAAAGTCGTAGTTATAGAAGAAGTTTTCGAAAAAGAATATTTCAACGAAAAACGATTACAAGTCAGTGTTTTTATGTCGCCTTTAAACGTGCATGTAACACGATATCCTATTGGAGGAAAAGTAGTATTTAGTAAATATCATCCTGGGAAGTTTTTAGTTGCTTGGCACCCAAAAGCAAGTGAAGAAAACGAACGTACTACGGTAGTTGTAGAAAATAATAAGAAAATAAAAGTATTGCACCGCCAGATCGCAGGAGCATTAGCTAAACGCATTGTGAACTATGCTAAAGTAGGAGATGTTGCCATGCAAGCGAGTGATTCTGGATTTATAAAATTTGGATCTAGAGTAGATTTATTTTTACCTCTAGGAACGAAAATTAATGTTAGCCTTAACCAAAAAGTTAAAGGTGGAGAAAGTATTATAGCTGAATTATAATGACTTCTGAAGAATTAGATATTGACTTTAGAGATGCCGTAGAACGCATCAGTAATCTTCCTGGACCTTTTCCAGCAGATTTTCTATTACGCCTGTATGCCTACTACAAAAAAGCTACAAACGATTATGGAAGACCTAGCTCGGGGAAACCTATTATAAATGCATTTAAAACTAATGCATTATTCCAAGTTAAAGATATTACCCAAGACGAAGCTAAACGTATTTATATTGATCTTGTAAATAATTATTTTTTATACAGAAAGTAGCTCCTAAGAACTACTTTCTACATAAATTTTGTAAGCTTTAAATGCTAATTTTAATTGTTATCTAAAACAAATTCTAAAGGTTGCCCTGTAGCACCATTAGGAAAGCTTATTCCTAACATTCCTGAAATCGTTGGAGCAATATCAATAATTTCTGTTTTTTGTAACGTACTTCCATGTTTAATTCCTTTCCCGAAGAATAATAACGGTACATGTGTATCATAGTTTAATCCTGAACCATGCGTAGATCCGGTTTTACTATAAGATATTACTGCTGGATTATATTGGTAAAGTACATCTCCTGAACGTTTTTGATTATATCCATTCTTAAATAAATTTTGTATCCCATTTGAATATCCGTTGTTACCGATTTCGGTGGCAGGATACGCTACATAAATATCCTCAAGAGAAATTAATTTATTAGCAACCTCTTGTTGTACATTTCCCAAGTTCAAGTTTAATTGATCTATTTTATCACGATTTAAAAAAATCTGATTATTACTGATGTTTTCGATTAGATCTGAAGCTCCGTATTTTTTAGCCATAAAGCTATTTAAGTTCTCTTTAAACTCGTCTTTACCAAAATATCCTGCTGGTACATTATGAGAATGCAAATAAGAAGGGACATCTACAGCTCCATGGTCTGCAGTTAAAAATACTGTATACTCACCTTTACCAACATAACTATCCAAGATCTTGAATAAACGTTCTAAATCTTTATCTAGACGTAAATACGTATCTTCCACTTCTTTTGAATTCACTCCAAAATTATGTCCTACGTAATCTGTAGACGAAAAACTAACAGTTAAAACATCGGTGACATCATCCTTACCTAAATCTTCTCCTTTAATTGCTGCTATAGCAAAATCTGCTACTATACTATTTCCGTAAGGTGTTGCTTTAATAATATCAAAACCGCCATTACTTTTACTAAGCTTTTTTAAATCATATGGAAAAGTTGCCTCATCCTTACCTTTAAAACCACCTTCAAATTCATTTAAATCACTACCACTTTCTGTATAATTTTTAATATTATAAAGGGTATTCCAATCTTTTAAATAAGATTTTGCAGTTTTAGATGAATTAAACTTTGTTACCCATTTAGGTAATTCTTCTTGATAATATGTACTCGAGATAAATACGCCTTCATCTTTACCATGAAACCAGTAAGCCGCATTTGCCGTATGACCTGCAGGTAAAATAGCCCCTCTATCTTTAATAGAAATTCCGATAGTTTTACCTTCCATTTGAGTGAATAATCTATTTTCGTCTGCGAATGTTGTCGTTAACATACGACTTGGAGACATCTTCCCTGCAACATCCTCAGTTCCTACAGGAGTTACATTCTCATCGCCAGCACAGTATACACTGCTTTTAGTTTCCTTGTCGTACCAATTGTTCCCTATAATACCATGATTAGCAGGAGACGTCCCTGTATAAACAGAGGCATGCCCAGGTGCCGTATATGTAGGGATATAATTAAAGTGATTATTCTTACAGTTAAAACCTTCATCCATCATGCGCTTAAACCCACCTTCACCATATTTATTATAAAATCGAGTTAAATAATCGTAGCGCATTTGGTCAACTACTATACCAACCACTAACTTTGGTTTTACGTATATTTTTGAAGACTCAGTTTCTTGAGCTTTTTGTGCAAAACCTGCAACATAAAGTAAACAAGCTGTAAAAAGTAAAATTGAATTTTTCATAAACATTATATTATTTCTAAAACAAAATTAAGATTTTAAAATCTTTCTTAACTTAAATAATCATTAAATAAGTTATAGTATTTATTTACTTTAGCACTTACAAAACATTCTATGAGCTATCTGCACAGTATTGGCGCTTACGCCATAATGATTATTGAGATTTTCAAGAAACCGACGAAGTGGTCGGTTATGAAAAAACTCATTCTTAAAGACATCGATGATTTAATTATTGGTTCTTTGGGTATAGTTGCATTCATTTCCTTTTTTGTTGGAAGTGTTGTTACTATTCAAACAGCTTTAAATATGGATAATCCATTAATACCGAAATCGTTAATAGGTTTTGCCACTAGGCAATCTGTAATTTTAGAATTTGCTCCCACTTTTATTTCCATAATTATGGCAGGGAAAGTAGGATCTTTTATCACCTCTAGTATTGGTACTATGCGTGTAACAGAGCAAATAGACGCTTTGGAGGTAATGGGAATTAATGCGCTTAACTATTTAGTTTTCCCTAAATTGATTGCATTAATGCTATATCCTTTTGTTATTTCTATTTCTATGTTTTTAGGAATTGTAGGTGGATTAGCGGCATGTGCTTTTGGTAATTTTGCATCTGTAAACGATTATATTATTGGACTTCAAGAAGATTTCATTCCATATCATATTGCATATGCTTTTATAAAAACCATTGGTTTTGCATTACTTTTAGCAACCATTCCGGCATATCATGGTTTTTATATGAAAGGTGGAGCTTTAGATGTTGGTAAAGCAAGTACAGTATCGTTTGTTTGGACCAGTGTTGCCATAATAACATTGAATTTTATACTAACACAAATCTTATTAAGCTAATGATTGAAGTTAAAGATTTACAGAAATCCTTTGGAGATTCTCACATTTTAAAAGGAATTAGCACGACGTTTGAAAAAGGAAAAACAAACCTTATTATCGGACAAAGTGGTTCTGGTAAAACAGTATTTTTAAAATGTCTTTTAGGCTTATTCAATTATGAGTCTGGAAGTATTGCATATGAAGGACGCATATTTTCAAAATTATCTGATGAAGAAAAACGTGAAATTAGAGCAGAAATAGGCATGGTGTTTCAAGGCAGTGCTTTATTTGATTCTATGACGATTGCTGAAAACGTAAAATTTCCTTTACAGATGTTTACTAAACAAAGTAACAGTGAAATGGACGACCGTGTTAACTTTGTTTTAAAACGTGTAAATCTAGAAGGAGCTCACAATAAACTTCCTTCTGAAGCTTCCGGAGGTATGCAGAAACGAGTTGCTATAGCACGTGCCATAGTGAATAAACCAAAGTTCTTATTTTGCGACGAACCCAATTCTGGATTAGACCCAAAAACAGCTATTGTTATAGATAATCTTATTCAAGAAATCACAAACGAATACAATATTACCACCGTTATAAATACTCACGATATGAATTCGGTGATGGAAATTGGCGAAAAAATTATATTTTTAAAAGATGGTCTAAAGGCCTGGGAAGGTTCTAAAGACACCATTTTTAGAACGGACAATGAAGTTGTAACAGACTTTGTTTATTCCTCAGAGTTATTTAAAAAGGTACGTAAGATGTATATCGAAGAAAACAATTAATGTTTCACACGTTCGATAACTAAAGTATCTAACTTTAATTTATATTTTAACCAACGCTCTAACTTATCTTGATCTTTTACTAAAGACTCTTCCTTCATGCCTTCTTTCCAACTTACTCCGAAAACAGGCACCGTATCAATCTTTTTAAAATTTGAGGTAATTACAGGAGCATAACTAAATGAGACCAAGTTATCATAGTTAATTTGAACCTCTTTAAGGATACTTTCAAACGGAATCGTTTTATCTTCTAAATACTGCAGCTGACCAACTTTTTTTTCTAAAAACGCAATTTTCTGAGTTTGAGAAAGTAAATCTAAAGAATCACGATATCGTAATTGCTCCATATATTTCACGTTATCCACATTTGAACTATTTTGATTGAATACAAAATGAGAATTTTGTAAAGAAGGATAATCCGCTAATCTAGCCTTTAATAGTTGGATAGTTTCTACAGGAATATAACCTAAACCATAGGTATTGAATTCAAAAATAGAACCGTCTTTACTATTCGAATATTTGTAAACAACATTCTTTTTAATGTACTCATATTGTGGCAACCCTTTTAATTCTCGGTCTAAGTATAACTGAGCTTCTCTATTAAAATTGCTCTCTTTTAAAACATCTACAAATGTCCACATTGCAGGAATCATAACTACTATAGCTAATACAGAAGCTATTTGTGATATACGCTTTCTTTTCTTAGAATTTACGTATTTAATCATTGGAAAACGTAAAATCTTAAGTGCAATAAACGTTGCTAAAGCAATAAAAATAGTATTTATTATAAACAAGTAAAAAGCACCTGAAGCATAGCCAATTCCTTTAGAGAAATCGTCGAAAGCGACAGCTAATCCATATCCTACTGTACATAAAGGAGGCATTAAGGCTGTTGCAATCGCTACACCAAAAATCACAGATGCGATTGTTCCTTTTTTAGTACGCGCTATAATTAGCGCCGCACCACCAAAAAAGGCAATAAGAACGTCTCTAATATCAGGTTTTGTACGTGCTAATAACTCTAAAGATTCTTCTTGTAAAGGGAAAAATTTATAAAATAAAAATGCGGTCAAAACACTTAATAGTATCATGACCCCAAAATTAATAAGGGATTTTCTAAGCGTATCGATATCATTAATTGCAACCGATAATCCAATTCCTAAAATAGGCCCCATTAAGGGAGAGATTAACATGGCACCAATAACCACTGCTGTAGAATTTGCATTTAATCCGATAGAGGCGACAAAGATAGAACAAATCAAAATCCAAGCGGTAGCACCTTTAAAAGGGATATCTCCTTTAATCGCATCTATAGTCGCTTGCTGATCTGTATCTTGTCTGAAATCTAAAAGTTCTGACAAAAAATTCCTAAGGTTTTCAAGTAAGCCTTTCGCATCTTTCTTAATACCTTCCTTAGAATTCTCTACAGTCGATTTTTGTGTTGAAGCTTTCACTTTGTCTGCTTCATCCTCTTCGAAATTAAATTTATTTTCGCTCATAAATTAACAGTATTCATCTCCAAACACGTCCCTAACTTTATTACGCAATTGTTTTATATCTTGTTCTTTCTCTTTTGGATAAATTAAAAGGACATCATCCTTATCTATTATAATATAATCATTTAAACCTTCTACGACAACAATTTTATCGCCCTTAGTTCTAATCATATTACCACTTGCATCTTTTACTAAAGTTCTAGCGTTTACAACGGCATTATTATCGGCATCTTTATCTAACTTATCGTATAAACTTCCCCAAGTACCTAAATCGTTCCAATCGAATTCGGCAGATAAAACATAAACATTTTTCGCCCCTTCCATAATTGCATAATCCACAGAAATATTTTCTGCTTTCTCGTAATTTTCCGCAATAAATTCAGATTCTAATTCGGTATTATATGCGGGAATTCCGTTTTCAAATAATTGAAATAATTCTGGTTGATTAGATTTAAATGCTTTTACCACACTCGAAACACTCCACATAAAAATACCAGCATTCCATACAAAATTACCTTGCTTTATAAAGGATTTTGCTGTTTCATAATCTGGTTTTTCTCTGAATTGCTTTACTTGTTTTACAACATTTTCTGTTTCTGTATCAAATTCGATATATCCATATCCTGTATTTGGGAATGTCGGTTGAATACCTAATGTCATTAAAGCATCTTTTTCCTGACAAAAATCAAAAGCCGTTACTACATTTTTAGCAAACGCATCTTCGTCTTCGATCCAATGATCGCTTGGAGCTACTAACATTAAAGCATCTGGATTCTCCTTCTGAATTTTTAATGCAGCATATAAAATACAAGGTCCGGTATTTCTCATCGCTGGTTCTAAAACCACTTGCTCTTGAGACACTTCTGGAAGTTGTTCCAAAACAAGGTCGTTATAGTCGGCATTAGTAAGAATATAAATATTCTGTTTAGGAATAAATTTTGCTAAACGCTGAAATGTTTTTTGGATTAAAGTATCTCCAGTTCCTAACATATCGTGAAACTGTTTTGGAAAACTGTTTTTGCTTATAGGCCAAAATCTTGAGCCTACTCCGCCTGCCATAATAATGGCGTAATTATTCTTGTTCATTCTTACTTGTTATTAAATAAGTTCTATTTCTACATTCGGGTTAAATAAATACGTTTTTCCCGTTTTTATTTCAATACATTCAAAACGTTTTACACGCTTATTACCTTTTTTAAATTGCCTACCATTATGTATTTTGAATATACTACCACGCGGCACTTCAAAAATATAAGTTTTATCCGAATTATCATCATATTGTTTTAAAGCTAAAGATAAAATATGATCTGTGTCACTAGTTGCCTTCGGATTTTTAAAATGATTTGCTAATAAAGGTAATAGATCAATGGGAAATACCTTTGGATTTAAAAAAGGCAACATTAAATGCTGAAAAGTAAATTTCCACTCTTTACCATGTGGTTTTATAAACTGTCCATAATTCTGGAAGGCTTCAAAATGAGCAATTTCATGAATTAGGGTAATTAAAAACCGATATGAATTCAAATTAGAATTAACTGTAATGAGATGTCTCCCATTCTTCAATTTTCTATAATCTCCGTGTCTCGTTTTACGTTCTCGTTTTACAATAAAATCGAGTTTATCGTTAGCCAGTAATTCCAATACTTGAGGAATTGAATGTTCTGGTATATAGCCTTGAAGTGTGTTATGCATTCTACAACAAATGTAAATGAAACTAATTAAAAACCAATAGTATTATACCTTTAAGCGTCTTACAAAAATAGATTTCAGTTAGTCTCTAATTAGTGGCATAGTAGAACAACGTAATAAACCTTCCTGTTTAGAAATCTCTGCATAAGGAACCTCCTCTACGATTACACCTTTAGAGCGTAACCACGTGTTTAGTCTAAGAAATTTCACTTCTGAAATGACAACATTCTCATCAATAGAAAATATATTACTGTTCATATTATACATTTCATCTCTTGATATATGAAACAGATTAGATGCTCCGAATAAATCTACTAAATACAAATAATCAGATTCGTCTCTAAACCCATCTTTATAAATTATAGCTTTATCTCTACCAACTGGTTGAAAACAACAGTCTAAATGTAATGCATTATCTCTAGGCTCTATATTTGATTTAGCCAGATCAAATTCTTTTACAATTTTATCAGGAAACAGCTCTTTTATAAATTTCACACCTTCAAGATTGGTACGTGCTGTAATATGACTTGAGTAATCGTCTCCTTTATAGGTTCCGATAAAAATATGATCGTTAAAAAGCATTACATCTCCTCCTTCGATATGTACTTCCTCTGGAGGTGTAATAATATGATCTGGATGAATTAAATTAATAACATCTTGAAGTGCTTCTAACTCCTGTTCGCGATCGGGAAGTATATTTGCTTTTATAAATTTATTACCAACTACAAATGCAATATCTCTAGCAAAAATTTGGTTATAATCTTCGATAAGTTTAGGACGAAAGACCTTTACATTGTACTTTTTAAAGATTTCTGCAACAGCTTCCATCTCCTTAACCATATCGGCTTCTAAAGGATAGGTTCCTGCCTTAATATGTTCAATGGACTTCGGATCGTAAGCTTCTTCAATTAAAGGCACTGGACCGTTAGAAATAGCTGTTCCTAATACAACGGCACGTAACCGCGAGGTTTCATTTGTTACTTTTAATGACAACATATCTTTTTAAATAAAAATGTCATTCCGAATATTTATAAAACAAAATTATGCTTTAAAATTATTCAAAATGACATTTGATTATAAAATCGTTATCTACTAACGATTTTCAACTTCAATAAAAGGTCTTAGTGTTTCACCAATATATAATTGACGAGGACGACCAATTGGTTCTTTTCTTAAACGCATTTCTCTCCATTGTGCGATCCAACCTGGTAAACGTCCGATTGCAAACATAACAGTAAACATCTCTTGTGGAATATTCATTGCTCTGTATATGATACCTGAATAGAAATCAACGTTTGGATATAATTTTCTATCAACAAAATATTGATCTTCTAAAGCTTCTTTCTCTAAACCTTTAGCTATTTCTAAGATTGGATCTTCTATTCCTAAAGCCTCTAGTACATCGTCTGCCGCTTTTTTAATGATTTTTGCTCTTGGATCAAAATTCTTATATACACGGTGTCCGAATCCCATTAATCTAAATGGATCATTCTTATCTTTCGCCTTAGCCATATACTTCTTAGTGTCACCACCATCAGCTTCTATAGCTTGAAGCATTTCTAAAACGGCTTGATTAGCACCACCATGAAGTGGTCCCCATAAGGCAGAAATACCAGCAGAAATTGAAGCAAATAATCCTGCATGAGCAGAACCTACTATTCTTACTGTAGATGTAGAACAATTTTGTTCATGATCTGCATGTAAAATTAATAATTTATCTAACGCATCTACTAAAACTTGGTTTTGTACATATTTAGTACTAGGTCTAGAAAACATCATTTTAAGAATATTTTCTACATATCCTAATTCGTCATCTCCGTAATCTAAAGGAAGACCTTGTTTCTTACGCATAGTCCACGCTACTAAAACAGGCATTTTACCTAAAATTTTAACGATGGCTTTATACATATCCTCTTCTGAATTTACATTCACAGAAGACGGGTTAAATGCTGTTAAAGCACTTGTTAGAGAAGATATTATTCCCATTGGATGTGCGGTCCTTGGAAAAGCATCTAAAATTTTCTTTATATCTTCATCGACTGCCGATTGCGCTTTAATATCATCATGAAATTTATCATTCTGAGCTTTTGTAGGTAATTCTCCAAAGATTAAAAGATAAGTAACTTCTAAGAAGTCTACTTTCTGAGCAAGTTCTTCTATAGAATAACCACGATATCTTAAAATTCCTTTTTCACCATCTAAAAAGGTAATAGCACTCTCACAAGACCCAGTGTTTTTAAAACCTGAATCTAACGTAATTACTCCTTTTGTAGCAGTTCTTAAAGTAGTTATATCGATTGCGACTTCATTTTCAGTTCCTGTTATTATAGGAAATTCGTACTTTTCCCCATCGATTTCAATTGTGGCTTGTTTTGACATATTAATATACTTATGTTTTTTTGTTTTTTTTCTTGATTCGCGCTAAAATACAAAATCTATTACTAATTATTAATATAAATCCAATATCAATAATTAATTAATACGTAAATATATAAATAACAAAAAACGATTATTTTCACAAATAATCGTTTTTAGAATATATTTTAAAAAAATATTAGAATTTAAAAGCTTTCCCTTGTGGGTAATAAGCTACATCTCCTAATTCTTCTTCGATACGTAATAATTGGTTGTATTTAGCCATACGGTCACTTCTAGAAGCAGAACCCGTTTTAATTTGACCACAATTTAATGCTACTGCTAAATCTGCAATAGTGTTATCTTCAGTTTCTCCAGAACGGTGAGACATTACAGAAGTATACCCTGCATTTTTAGCCATATTTACTGCTGCGATAGTTTCTGTTAAAGATCCAATTTGGTTAACTTTAATTAGAATTGAATTTGCAATACCTTCTTCGATACCACGAGATAAACGCTCTACGTTAGTTACAAATAAATCATCACCAACTAATTGCACTTTATCTCCAATTTTGTCAGTAAGTAATTTCCAACCTGCCCAGTCATTTTCATCCATACCATCTTCAATAGAGATTATTGGGTATTTAGCAGATAATTCAGCTAAGTATTCAGCTTGTTCTTCACTAGTTCTGATCTTACCTGTTGGACCTTCGAATTTAGTATAATCGTATTTTCCATCAACAAAAAATTCTGCCGCAGCACAATCTAAAGCAACCATAACATCATCTCCGAATGTATAACCAGCCTTTTCTACAGCCAATTTAATAGAGTCTAAAGCATCTTCTGTTCCACCTTCTAAAGTTGGAGCAAATCCACCTTCGTCACCTACAGCAGTACTTAAACCTCTATCGTGTAATACTTTTTTAAGGTTATGGAAAATTTCAGTTCCCATTTGCATTGCATGTGTAAAGTTTTTAGCTTTAACAGGCATGATCATAAATTCTTGAAACGCAATAGGCGCATCACTATGAGAACCACCATTAATGATGTTCATCATTGGTACTGGTAATGTATTTGCAGAAACACCACCTACATAACGATATAAAGGCACTCCTAATTCGAAAGCTGCTGCTTTAGCTACTGCTAAAGACACCCCTAAAATTGCGTTAGCCCCTAATTTTGATTTGTTAGGCGTTCCATCTAAATCTATCATGACTTGATCAATTTGATTTTGATCGTATACAGACATTCCTAATAATTCTTCAGCTATAATACTGTTTACATTATCTACAGCCTTAGAAACTCCTTTTCCCATATAAGAATCTCCACCATCTCTCAATTCTACTGCTTCATGCTCTCCTGTAGATGCTCCTGAAGGAACTGCTGCTCTTCCAAATGCTCCAATTTCTGTTTCTACATCTACTTCAACTGTTGGATTTCCACGGGAATCTAAAATTTGTCTTGCATGAATCTTGATAATTCTACTCATCGTATTAGTATTTAAAAAGTTAATTTTTTTGTTATAAAACACTAAATTACAAAATTGTAAGTCTACATTTTAAGAAATAAGGTTATATTTATCTTATAATATTACTACATTGTTTTCGTAACAAAAAAACCTCAAATAAAGCAAGCTTTTTTTGAGGTTTTTAATATTTATTTCTTGATATTCTCTATAAATTGATCAAACAAATAGTTGGCGTCGTTTGGTCCAGGACTTGCTTCCGGATGATATTGAACTGAAAAACAATTCTTATTTTTCATTCTTAATCCAGCCAATGTATTATCATTTAAATGCACATGAGTCACTTCCAAATCTGGGTGGGCTTCAACCTCTTCTCTATTGACTGCAAAACCATGGTTTTGAGATGTTATTTCACCTTTACCAGTAATTAAGTTTTTAACAGGATGGTTAATACCACGATGCCCATTATGCATTTTGTAGGTAGAAATACCATTCGCTAAGGCAATAACTTGATGCCCCAAACAAATACCAAATACAGGTAAATCTCTCTTTATAATTTCTCTTGCCACTTCCTGAGCAGAAGTTAAAGGTTCAGGATCACCAGGTCCATTAGATAAGAAATATCCGTTAGGATTAAAAGCACTTAAATCTTCGAAAGTAGAATTATAAGGAAACACCTTAATGTAAGCCCCACGTTTAGCTAAATTTCGTAAGATATTCTTTTTAATACCTAAATCTAAAGCAGCAATTTTAATATCTGAATTTTCGTCTCCTACAAAATAAGGTTCTTTAGTAGACACTTTTGAAGCCAACTCAAGCCCGTTCATTTCAGGAATATCCTTCAGTTTCGCCTTAAGACCTTCTATATTATCCACATCTGTAGAAATAACAGCATTCATGGCTCCATTATCTCTAATGTAACTTACAAGTGCACGTGTATCTATATCTGAAACAGCCAATAAATTATTTTTATTTAGAAAATCTTCTAAACTTAAATCGGCTGAAGGTCTTGAATAATTGTAACTGAAATTTTTACAAATTAATCCAGAAATTTTAATTCCATCAGATTCAATTTCACTTTCTTCAGTACCATAGTTCCCAATATGTGCATTGGTAGCCACCATTAATTGTCCAAAATACGAAGGATCTGTAAAAATTTCTTGGTACCCTGTCATACCAGTATTAAAACAAACTTCTCCAAATGCAGTACCTTCTCTATTCCCCACAACTTTACCATGAAAAATAGTACCATCGGCTAACAATACAACTGCCTTATTTCTTTTTTGATATTTCATTTTTTAAAATACGTTACAAAATTGATTAAACTTATAAAGACTTAGAATAATTAAGAAGAATTTTTAAATCATTTTCATCTTTATAAGACAAGTTCTTTTCTTTATAAAAAGCCTTCACTTTATCTTGATTATCCTTGTCGACTAAGCTATATACTAATTTTTTATTAAAATTAACTTCATTAAAATCCTCCTGCTCTGGATGTTTTGAAATATAATATATCTCCTTTTTAATATACTTGTCTGGACTAAGTTTACGACCTGTCATATGATTAACCTGACCCTCGTTTACAGCAAGTTTATATTTTTTAACTAACAATATATCATCTGAAGAAAAAATTTCCTCAAATAGAGCATTACTATTATAATCAGGATCTTTAAATAACTTAAAGGTTTTATCGCGAATTATAATTTTATCTATATGAGATGAATTTATTACAAATAAAGAATCCTTGGCATACTTCATTTCAAATCGTCTAGACTGAATATTAAAATTTGAGGTAGGCAAACTATATGCTTTAGCATTGTTAGAAAAGAAGATTTTACCATCGTTATACCAATCATCATATAAATAAATAGACCCCTTTATATCTGAGCTCTTATTTACATTATAAGTCGAAATGGTTGCACCTGCAGTAATTGGTAATGCACTAACTTGATGCTCATTTGAGGCATCAACCATCGTGTTAGTATTTGTTTGAGCACTAATCGTGGTACTAATAAAACCACTGAATAATAATATTATTATATACTTCATAATTTTTTTCACGCAAATATAAAAAAAAAGGCCACCCTAAATAGGGTAGCCTCTTTTTATTTATATAATGCTATTAACATTTATTCTTCTTCGTTAGAAGCTTCAGTAGTGTCTACAGCAGGAGCAGCAGCTGGTTTAGAACCACCTCTTCTACTTCTACGTGTAGTTTTCTTCTCTGCTTTACCAGCATTATAGATTTCGTTGTAATCAACTAATTCTATCATTGCCATATCAGCATTATCTCCTAAACGATTTCCAAGTTTAATGATACGTGTGTATCCTCCTGGTCTATCACCTACTTTAGTAGCAACATCTCTAAATAATTCAGTTACTGCTTCTTTTTGTCTTAATTTACTAAATACAATACGTCTGTTGTGTGTTGTATCAGCTTTAGACTTAGTTACTAAAGGCTCAAAAAATTGTTTTAAAGCTTTAGCTTTAGCAACAGTAGTATTAATACGTTTGTGCTCTATTAAAGAACAAGCCATATTAGCAAGCATAGCTTTTCTATGAGCTGTTTGTCTACCTAAGTGATTTACTTTTTTTCCGTGTCTCATGACATTTGTGTTATCATCTTGCTACCAAACTCGTGATCGAGGAGCAAAATATGATTAATTAATCTTTATCTAATTTGTATTTTGATAAGTCCATACCAAAGTTTAAACCTTTAACATTAACAAGCTCTTCAAGCTCTGTTAAAGATTTTTTACCGAAGTTACGGAACTTCATTAAGTCGTTTTTATTAAATGATACAAGATCACCTAACGTATCAACTTCCGCAGCTTTTAAACAATTAAGAGCACGAACTGAAAGGTCCATGTCTACAAGTTTAGTTTTAAGCAACTGTCTCATGTGAAGGGATTCTTCATCATAAGTTTCAGTTTGTGCAATTTCATCCGCTTCTAATGTAATACGCTCATCAGAGAATAACATAAAGTGGTGAATTAGCGTCTTAGCAGCTTCAGTCAAAGCATCTTGAGGCGTAATAGAACCATCAGATTCAATTTCGAAAACTAATTTTTCGTAATCTGTCTTTTGTTCTACACGGTAATTCTCAATACTATACTTAACATTTTTAATAGGAGTATATATAGAATCTACAAAGATAGTTCCAATTGGTGCAGTAGCTTTTTTATTCTCTTCTGCAGGAACATAACCTCTCCCTTTTTCAATAGTAATTTCCATATTTACTGTTACCTTAGGATCTAAATTACAGATAACTAAATCTGAATTTAAAACTTGGAAACCGGAAATATATTTTTGGAAATCGCCAGCCGTGATTTTGTCTTGTCCAGAAATAGAAATAGAAACAGATTCGTTATCTACATCCTCTATTTGTCTTTTAAAACGTACTTGTTTTAAATTCAAAATTATTTCTGTAACATCTTCTACAACACCAGGTATTGTTGAAAACTCATGATCTACACCTTCTATTCTTACTGATGTAATTGCAAACCCTTCTAAAGAAGAAAGTAAAACTCTTCTTAAAGCATTTCCAACTGTTAATCCATAACCAGGTTCTAAAGGTCTAAATTCGAATTTACCGTGAAAATCGGTAGAATCGATCATGATTACTTTATCGGGCTTCTGAAAATTAAATACTGCCATATTTTCTTCGTTTTAATTGTTATTTAGTTGCGCGGATTATAAGTTTGAAGAAACACGAATAAACCCTTTGGCTAAATACCAATAGTTGTTAATTATTATTTAGAATATAGTTCTACTATGAACTGCTCGTTAATGTTTTCAGGAATCTGAATTCTAGCAGGTACAGAAACGTAAGTTCCTTGCTTAGTTTCATTATTCCAAGTAATCCATTCGAAAACTTGACTTGAATTTGATAGAGATCTATCAATAGTTTCAAGTGATTTTGATTTTTCTCTTACAGCAACAACATCTCCTGCTTTTAAATTGTAAGAAGGAATATTTACCAACTCACCATTTACAGTAATATGTCTGTGAGATACTAATTGTCTAGCACCACTTCTAGAAGGAGAAAGTCCCATTCTATAAACAACGTTATCTAATCTAGATTCACATAATTGTAATAATACTTCACCAGTAATACCTTGTGAAGCAGTTGCTTTTTTGAATAAACCTCTAAATTGACGCTCTAATATACCGTAAGTATATTTCGCTTTTTGCTTTTCCATTAATTGGATTGCATATTCAGATTTTTTTCCACGACGCTTGTTAGCTCCGTGTTGACCTGGAGGGTAATTTCTTTTCTCGAAAGATTTGTCATCTCCAAAAATAGCTTCACCAAACTTACGAGCTATTTTAGTTTTAGGACCAGTATATCTTGCCATAATAAATTGATTTTAAAGAGTGATTATGAATTAAGGTCTTAATCTTATCCTTCGATAATCGTTAATCTCTTTGTTATACTTGTTAAATTATTTTTTTAAAGTGTGCAAATTTACATATAAAAAAATTAATACCAACTGTAAAATAGCTGATATTAATTTTTTTTGATATTTAATGTAAAATTATACTCTTCTACGTTTTGGAGGACGACATCCATTATGTGGTAATGGAGTAACATCAATAATTTCTGTTACTTCAACACCTGCATTATGAATAGAACGAATAGCAGATTCTCTACCATTCCCTGGTCCTTTAACATAAACTTTTACTTTTTTAAGACCTGCCTCTTGAGCAACAGCAACAGCATCTTCTGCAGCTAATTGTGCTGCGTAAGGTGTGTTCTTTTTAGATCCTCTAAATCCCATTTTACCAGCAGAAGACCAAGAAATAACGTCTCCTTTTTTGTTGGTAAGAGAAATAATAATGTTGTTAAAAGAAGCAGTAACGTGAGCTTCTCCTACAGCATCTACTATAACTTTACGTTTTTTAGTACTTTTTGTATTTGACTTTGCCATATTATTTTAGTTTCTAGTTGTTAGTTGTTAGTGATAGAATCCTAAACCTTGCGATTTCAAGCAGATTCATCTAGCATCTAAATACTAATGACTTTTAATTATTTAGTTGCTTTCTTCTTGTTAGCAACAGTTTTTCTTCTACCTTTTCTAGTTCTAGAGTTGTTCTTAGTACGTTGTCCTCTTAAAGGAAGACCCGCTCTATGACGAATACCTCTGTAACATCCAATATCCATTAATCGCTTAATGCTTAATTGAGTTTCAGAACGTAATTCACCTTCAATAGTGAACTTAGAAACAGCTTCACGAATAGCCCCTATTTCATCATCCGTCCAATCTTGAACTTTTGTATTTTCGTCAACTTTAGCTTCTGCTAAAATTTGTTGTGATCTAGTACTACCTATTCCATAGATATAAGTTAAAGAGATCACTCCTCTTTTCTGTTTTGGTATGTCTACACCTGCAATTCTTGCCATAACTACCCTTGTCTTTGTTTGAATCTAGGATTCTTTTTGTTAATTACGTAAAGTCTACCTTTTCTACGCACGATTTTACAATCTGCACTTCTTTTTTTAACTGATGCTCTTACTTTCATCGTATTAGTATCTATAAGTTATTCTAGCCTTAGTTAAATCGTAAGGACTCATTTCTAATTTTACTTTATCACCTGGTAACAATTTAATGTAATGCATACGCATTTTACCAGATATATGAGCAGTCACAATGTGACCATTCTCCAACTCAACACGAAACATAGCATTAGATAATGCCTCTATAATTGTTCCGTCTTGTTCTATTGCTGCTTGTTTTGCCATTGTATAATATATTAAGCTACTGCTTTTCTATTTTTACCAGTTTTCATCAAGCCGTCATAGTGTCTATTCAACAAGTAAGAATTTACTTGTTGCATCGTGTCAATTGCAACTCCTACCAAAATTAATAGCGATGTACCACCAAAAAATAAAGCCCATCCCGATTGTACGTTCATTAACTTTACAACTATCGCTGGAAATATAGCAATAAGAGCAAGGAAAATAGAACCTGGTAATGTTATTTGAGACATAATCTTATCTAAATACTCAGATGTTTCAGACCCTGGACGAATCCCTGGAATAAAACCTCCACTACGTTTTAAATCGTCTGCCATCTTGTTCGTAGGAACAGTAATCGCAGTATAAAAATACGTGAATATGATAATTAAGAATGCGAATAATAAATTATACCAAAATCCGAATATATCAGAAAATTGTGATTGTAACCATTGTCCCGCAGCAGAATCCTTCATCATAGAAGTCCCTCCTATTAAACCTGGCACAAACATAATTGCTTGAGCAAAAATAATTGGCATTACTCCAGAAGCGTTAAGTTTTAATGGAATATATTGTCTAGATCCCATAATGTTTTTCTCATATCCTCCAGAAGCAGTACGTCTTGCATATTGAACAGCGATTTTTCTCACTGCCATAATAAGCATAATAGATGCAAAGATAATAACAAACCACAACACTAACTCGATAAGGATTAACATTACATTATTCCCTTCTAAACGAGATGCTGCGTTTTGGAAGAAAGACAATGGCATACGTGCAATAATACCCACCATAATTAAAAGTGATATACCATTACCAATACCTTTATCCGTAATCTTTTCCCCTAACCACATTGCAAAGATACAACCTGTAACTAAGATGACTATAGAAGAAAAATAGAATAAACCACCTTGTCCTAATAAGAACGCACTCTGTGGAATACCTAAACTAGGTAAACTTGCTAAATAACCTGGTGCTTGCACCAAACAGATCGCTATAGTTAACCAACGCGTGATTTGATTAATTTTCTTTTGCCCACTTGCGCCTTCTTTTTGTAATTTTTGCAAGTAAGGAATTGCTATTCCCATTAATTGCACTACAATAGAAGCAGAAATGTAAGGCATAATACCTAAAGCGAATATTGATGCATTAGCAAAAGCTCCACCTGTAAATGCATTAAGTAAACCAAGTAATCCAGAATCTGTATTACTTTGTAAGGTTTCTAATTGTGCTGCATCGATACCAGGTAAAACAACTTGTGCACCAAATCGATAAACTAATAATAGACCCACCGTTAAGATGATTCTATTTCTTAGTTCTTCAATTTTCCAAACATTCTTTAACGTTTCTATAAATTTCATGCTCTATTACGTGATTATAAAGTTACAGCTTCTCCTCCTGCAGCTTCGATAGCAGCTTTTGCTGAAGCAGTAAATTTATGAGCAGTTACTTTTAATTTTGCTTTTAGTTCACCTCTACCTAAGATTTTAACTAGATCATTCTTTCCAGTTACACCTATAGACATTAATGAGTCTAAATTTACTGTGTCGTTAATTTTCTTTTCATCAACTAACTGTTGTAATTTATCTAAGTTTACACCTTGATACTCTACACGGTTAATATTAATAAAACCAAATTTAGGTACACGTCTTTGAAGTGGCATTTGCCCTCCTTCAAATCCAAGTTTCCTAGAATAACCAGAACGAGATTTAGCTCCCTTGTGACCACGTGTAGCAGTCCCACCTTTACCAGAACCTTGTCCACGACCTATTCTTTTTCCTTGATTTTTAACTGAACCTTCTGCAGGTTTTAATTTACTTAAATCCATTTCTCAGTTTATTATTAAGCTTCTTCTACAGAAACTAAGTGTTCAACTTTAGCAACCATACCAAGAATATTTGGTGTGTTTTCATGCTCTACGACATGCCCAATACGTTTAAGACCTAGAGCTTCTAAAGTTCTCTTTTGTCTTTGTGTACGTTTAATTGCGCTTTTAACTTTCGTTACTTTAATCTTTCCCATCTCTATCGCTATTAACCTTTAAAAACTTTTTCTAATGAAACGCCTCTATCTTTAGCAATTTTCTTAGCACTTCTTAATTGAAGTAATGCATCGAAAGTTGCTTTAACAACGTTATGAGGATTTGATGATCCTTGAGATTTAGATAAAACATCGTGTATTCCAACTGCTTCTAAAACTGTTCTCACAGCTCCACCAGCAATTACCCCTGTACCAGGAGCTGCAGGAATAATGTTTACTCTTGCCCCACCAAATTTACCTTTTTGTTCATGTGGTAAAGTAGATTTTATGATTGGAATACGAACTAAATTCTTCTTTGCATCCTCTATCGCTTTAGCAATAGCACTTGCAACATCTTTAGACTTTCCTAAACCGTGACCTACAACACCTGCTTCATCACCAACCACAACGATTGCTGAAAAACCAAATGCTCTACCACCTTTAGTTACTTTTGTAACTCTCTGTACACCAACTAAACGATCTTTAAGATCTAATCCACTTGGTTTTACTAGCTCTGCGCTTTTGTATTTTTGATACATAATTTCTTAGAATTTAAGTCCTGCTTCTCTAGCTCCTTCAGCTAATGATTTTACTCTACCATGGTATAAATATCCACCTCTATCAAAAGAGATAGTGTCTACACCTGCTTTTAAAGCTTTTTCAGCTACAGATTTTCCTACTAGAGTAGCAATTTCTGCTTTAGATCCTTTTGCAGCACTAATATCTTTATCTCTTGAAGATGCTGAACTGATAGTTTTACCAGTTACATCATCTACCACTTGAGCATAAATTTCTTTATTACTTCTAAAAACAGATAATCTCGGTCTAGCTTCTGTTCCAGAAACTACTTTACGAACTCTGCTTTTAATTCTTAATCGTCTTTCGTTTTTTGTTAACGCCATAACTTATAAATTATTAAGCTGATTTACCTGCTTTTCTTCTTAATATTTCTCCTACAAACTTAATACCTTTTCCTTTGTACGGCTCAGGTCTTCTAAAATCTCTAATCTTAGCAGCTACTTGTCCAACAAGTTGCTTATCATGAGAAGATAATTTAATTATAGGGTTTTTACCTTTCTCTGATATTGTTTCAACTTTTACTTCATCAGCAATGTTTAAAACAATATTGTGAGAAAATCCTAATGCTAAATCAAGTTTTTGACCTTGATTACTAGCTCTATATCCAACACCTACTAATTCTAATTCCTTAGTAAATCCTTTAGTTACACCTTCAATCATGTTATTGATTAAAGATCTATAAAGACCGTGTTTAGATTTTTCTTCTTTTCTATCAGAAGAACGCTCAACTATAACGTTTCCATCTTCAACTTTTACTGTAACATCAGAAAATTCCTGAGATAACTCTCCTAATTTTCCTTTTACTGTTACAATATTTTCGTTAATATCAACTGTAATTCCTTCTGGAATCGCAACTGGGTTATTACCTATTCTTGACATTTCTTATAGTCTTTAAATTAGTAAACGTAACATAATACTTCACCACCTACGTTTTCTGCTTTGGCTTGTTTTCCTGTCATTACTCCGTGAGAAGTAGAAATGATAGAAATACCAAGACCATTTAAAATTCTAGGTAGTTCGGTTGAACTTGCGTACTTACGTAAACCTGGTTTACTGATTCTTTGAATCTTCTTAATTACAGGCTCTTTAGTTTCCTTGTTGTACTTAAGGGCTATTTTAATAGTCCCTTGTACTGAAGAATCATCGAATTTGTAACTTAAAATATATCCTTGGTCGAATAATATTTTTGTGATTTCTTTTTTCAAGTTAGAAGCAGGTATCTCTACCACTCTGTGGTTAGCACGCACAGCATTTCTAATTCTTGTTAGATAATCCGCTATTGGATCTGTATACATATGTATTAAATTGCGGTTTTGGTTTTCAACACTCCGTTGAACCTTAAACCAATTAAAAATTAAATTTTACCAGCTTGCTTTTCTTACACCTGGTATAAGGCCGTTATTTGCCATCTCTCTAAATGTTACACGAGAGATACCAAAGGTACGCATATAACCTTTAGGTCTACCTGTTAGTTTGCATCTATTATGCATACGTACAGGAGAAGCGTTTTTTGGTAACTTTTGTAATGCTTCGTAATCTCCAGCTTCTTTCAAAGCTTTACGTTTCTCAGCATATTTTGCTACTGTTTTTGCTCTTTTAACCTCACGGGCTTTCATTGATTCTTTAGCCATATCTTAGTTCTTTTGAAAAGGTAAACCTAGTTCAGTTAATAATGATTTTGCTTCTTTATCAGTTTCGGCAGATGTTACAAAAGTAATATCCATTCCTGAAATCTTGTTCACTTTATCAATGTCAATTTCTGGAAAGATAATTTGTTCTGTAACTCCAAGGTTATAATTACCTCTTCCGTCAAATCCTGTTGCTTTAATTCCGCCAAAATCTCTTACACGAGGTAAGGCTGAAGTAACTAAACGGTCTAAAAATTCGTACATTCTTTCTCCTCTTAACGTAACTTTCGCACCAATTGGCATTCCTTTACGTAATTTGAAAGATGCAACATCTTTTTTAGATATAGTTGCTATAGCTCTTTGTCCAGAAATAGTTGTTAGTTCTTCTACTGCGTAGTCTACTAACTTCTTGTCTGCAACAGCAGCTCCAACACCTTTAGATATTACTATCTTAGATAATTTTGGAACTTGCATAACATTCTTATATCCAAATTCTTCTGTAAGAGCAGCAATTACTTTGCTTTTATACTCTTCTTTAAGTCTCGGTGAATATGCCATAACTATATTACTTCATTAGATTTTTTAGAAAATCTCACTTTCTTACCATCTTCTACTTTATAACCAATACGAGTAGTTTCACCCTTAGAAGTTAATAAAGATAGATTAGATATTTGAATTGGAGCTTCCTTTTCTACGATTCCTCCTTGAGGGCTTTGTGCACTTGGCTTAGTATGTTTCTTCACCAAGTTTACACCCTCAACAATCGCTTTGTTCTTATCTGTTAATACTTTAAGTACTTTCCCTTCAGATCCTTTATGATCTCCAGTTATTACTTTTACTGTATCTCCTGATTTTATCTTAAGCTTTGTCATCTTATTAGTCATTAAAGCACTTCAGGTGCTAATGATACAATTTTCATGAATTGTTTATCACGAAGTTCTCTAGCAACAGGTCCAAATACACGTGTACCTCTCATCTCACCCGTTGGGTTTAATAATACACAAGCATTGTCGTCGAATCTAATATAAGATCCGTCTGGACGTCTTACTTCTTTTTTAGTACGTACAACAACTGCAGTAGAAACAGCACCTTTCTTAATGTTTCCATTAGGAGTTGCATGCTTAACTGAAACAACTATTTTGTCTCCTACAGAAGCGTATCTTCTTTTAGTTCCACCTAGAACACGGATAGTTAAAACTTCCTTTGCTCCAGTGTTATCTGCTACGATTAATCTTGATTCTTGTTGTAACATAATTACTTAGCTCTTTCGATTATTTCAACTAATCTCCAACATTTAGATTTACTCATAGGTCGTGTTTCCATGATCTTTACAGTATCTCCAATATTACAATCGTTAGTCTCGTCGTGTGCAACGTATTTCTTCGTTTTTAACACGAACTTACCATACATAGGGTGTTTTACTTTTTTAACTTCAGCAACAACTATAGATTTTTGCATCTTGTTACTAGTAACGACTCCTACACGTTCTTTTCTTAAATTTCTTTTTTCCATCTTTCAGCAGAATTATTGTAATTCTCTTTTAGTTATTTCTGTCGCAATTTTAGCTACGTCACGTCTTACGTTTCGTAATTGAATTGGATTTTCTAAAGGAGATATTGCATGTGCCATTTTCAGGTCTGAATAACTCTTTTTTGTCTCACCAAGTTTCTCTTGTAACTCAGCAGTAGATAATTCTTTAATTTCTGATTGTTTCATAACATCAAATAAATTATGCTTCGTAATCTCTAGCGATAACAAACTTTGTTTTTACCGGTAATTTTTGAGCTGCTAAACGTAATGCTTCTTTTGCAACGTCTAACGGTACTCCTCCTACTTCAAAAAGTAGTCTACCTGGCTTCACAACAGCTGCCCAATATTCAACGGCACCTTTACCTTTACCCATACGTACTTCAAGAGGTTTCTTTGTAATAGGCTTGTCTGGAAATATTTTTATCCAAAGTTGACCTTCTCTTTTCATGTGACGTGTAGCGGCGATACGTGCTGCTTCTATTTGACGCGATGTTAAAAAATTCGAATCAAGTGATTTTATTCCAAAAGTTCCGTTTGATAATTGGTGCCCTCTACCAGAGTTACCCTTCATACGTCCTTTTTGTGCTTTACGAAATTTTGTTCTTTTAGGCTGTAACATTTTTCTTTACTTTAAAAAATTACTTTCTACGACGAGGTTTGTTAGTATTTCCTCCTCCTCGTGGTCCACCTTTTCCTTGCTTCTTAGACAATCCAACAAGCGGAGAAAGCTCTCTTTTACCATATACTTCACCTTTCATGATCCATACTTTAACACCTAATCTACCATAAGTAGTATGTGCCTCAACTAAAGCATAATCAATATCAGCTCTGAATGTAGATAATGGAATACGTCCATCTTTGTAGTGTTCTGAACGTGCCATTTCTGCCCCGTTTAAACGTCCACTAATTTGGATCTTAATTCCTTCTGCATTCATACGCATTGTAGCAGCAATAGCCATTTTGATTGCACGTCTGTAAGAGATTCTGTTCTCAATTTGACGAGCAATGCTTGACCCTACTAAAAATGCATCAAGTTCTGGTCTTTTGATTTCAAATATATTTATTTGAACTTCTTTACCAGTAATTTTCTTAAGTTCTTCTTTTAACTTGTCTACTTCTTGTCCACCTTTCCCGATAATAATACCAGGTCTTGCAGTAGTTATAGTAACGGTTACAAGTTTAAGAGTTCTTTCGATAATTACTCTTGATATACTTGCTTTAGATAGACGTGCATGAACGTACTTTCTGATCTTATCGTCTTCGGCTAATTTGTCGCCATAATCGTTTCCTCCGTACCAGTTAGACTCCCATCCTCTGATAATTCCTAAGCGATTTCCGATTGGATTTGTTTTTTGTCCCATATCTATTAAGCTTGTATATTATTGTTAGCTCCAACTACGATTGTAACGTGGTTAGAACGCTTTCTTATTCTGTGCGCACGACCTTGAGGAGCTGGACGTAATCTTTTTAACATAGATCCGCCATCTACTCTAATCTCTTTTACTATCAACTCAGCATCTTCGATACTTGCATCTTCGTTTTTAGATTGCCAGTTTGCAATTGCAGACAATAACAATTTCTCTAAACGATTTGAAGCTTCTTTCGAGCTAAATTTCAAAATATTAAGCGCTTTTTCTACCTTTTCACCTCTCACTAAATCGGCTACTAAGCGCATTTTTCTTGGTGACGTAGGACAGTTATTAAGTTTAGCAAAAGCAACTTGCTTTTTATCTTCCTTAATAGCGTCTGCCATCTGTTTTTTACGACTTCCCATAGCTTACTTTTTACCTTTGTTTTTAGCACCTGCGTGACCTCTAAAAGATCTTGTTGGTGAAAATTCTCCTAATTTATGTCCTACCATGTTTTCAGTAACAAATACAGGGACAAATTGACGTCCGTTGTGTACTGCGATAGTTTGTCCAACGAAATCTGGAGTAATCATTGAGGCTCTAGACCATGTTTTGATTACCGTTTTCTTTCCGCCGTCAACATTTTCTTGGACTCTCTTATCAAGTTTATAATGAACGTAAGGTCCTTTTTTTAATGATCTTGCCATGTCTTATTTCTTTCTACGTTCTACAATATACTTATTACTCGCTTTTGTTTTAGAACGGGTTCTAAATCCTTTAGCAGGTATACCATTTCTTGAACGAGGGTGACCTCCAGAAGATTTACCTTCACCACCTCCCATTGGGTGATCTACAGGATTCATTACTACCGGTCTTGTACGAGGTCTTCTTCCTAACCATCTGCTTCTACCAGCTTTTCCTGATACAAGTAATTGATGATCTGAGTTAGACACAACACCTATTGTAGCCATACAGTTAGCTAGAATTAATCTAGTTTCTCCTGATGGAAGTTTAATTGTTGCAAATTTACCATCTCTTGCCATTAACTGAGCAAAAGCACCAGCACTACGAGCCATAACAGCTCCTTGTCCTGGACGTAACTCTACACAAGAAATAATTGTTCCTAATGGAATTTGACTTAATGGCATTGCATTACCAATTTCTGGAGCCACACCTTCTTGCCCAGATACAACTGTTTGACCAACTTGTAATCCGTTTTGCGCAATTATGTATGTTTTCTCACCATCTTGGTAATTTAATAATGCAATAAAAGCTGTTCTGTTTGGATCGTACTGAATTGATTTTACTTCAGCAGGGATTCCTGCTTTAGTTCTTTTAAAATCAATGATACGATACCTTTGTTTATGCCCACCACCAATATAGCGCATGGTCATTCTTCCTTGACTGTTTCTACCACCTGATCTTTTCTTCGGAGCTAATAAACTTTTCTCCGGCTTATCAGTAGAAATGGCGTCAAATCCATTAACTACTCTAAATCGCTGACCTGGTGTGATCGGTTTTAATTTTCTTACTGACATTTTTGTCTAATTACATGTTACTGTATAAATCAATCACTTCACCTTCCGCCAGTTGTACAAGTGCTTTTTTAACAGCATTTGTTTTACCATGTTGAATACCAGTTTTTGTAAACTTAGTACTTCTATCTGGACGGACATTTATTGTACGAACTTTTTCAACAGAAACGCCATAAGCAGCTTCCACTGCTTTTTTAATTTCTACCTTGTTCGCCTTTGTATTAACCATAAAGCTAAAACAGTTGTTTAATTCACTGTTTGCAGTCGCTTTTTCTGTTATTATAGGTTTAATTAAGATACTCATCGTTTCCTTATTTACTTAAATTCGATTCAATTCCTTCTAAAGAACTCTCTAAAAGAACTACTTTATTTGCGTTTAAAATCTTGTAAGTGCTTAATTCTGAGTTCAATAGAACCTCAGAGCCCTTTAAATTTCGTGATGACAAATATACATTATTATTTAACGCACCCAACACAAATAGAGATTTTTTATTCTGTAAGTCTAAAGCTTTCAATACACTAGTGAAATTTTTAGTCTTAGCTGAATCAAAATTTAAATCTTCTATTACAACAATTGCTTCTTCTGAAGCTTTAATTGTTAATGCTGATTTACGTGCTAAACGCTTAAGGTTTTTGTTAAGTTTGAAACTGTAGTTTCTTGGTCTTGGTCCGAACATACGTCCACCACCTTTAAAAACTCCAGACTTAATACTACCTGCTCTAGCGGTACCAGTTCCTTTTTGCTTTTTAATCTTACGTGTAGATCCAGAAATCTCAGCACGCTCTTTAGCTTTGTGAGTTCCCTGTCTTTGGTTTGCTAAATATTGTTTAACATCCAAATACACAGCATGATTGTTAGGCTCTATAGCAAAAACTGAATCAGAAAGGTCTACCTTTCTTCCAGTTTCTTTTCCATTAATATCTAAAACTGCTACTTTCATTACTTCTCAATGATTACATAAGAGTTGTTATGACCAGGAACACATCCCTTAACCACAAGTAGATTCTTTTCAGCAACTACTTTTAAAACTCTTAAATTTTCAACTTTTACTCTATCAGTTCCCATTCTTCCTGCCATCTTCATACCCTTAAATACTCTTGCAGGATAAGATGCCGCTCCAATAGAACCCGGTGCTCTTAATCGGTTGTGTTGACCGTGAGTTGCTTGTCCTACCCCAGCAAAGCCGTGACGTTTAACAACCCCTTGAAAACCTTTACCTTTTGAAGTTCCAGCAATATCTACGAATTCACCTTCTACAAAGTGCTCTACAGTGATTGCATCACCTAATTTGTACTCCGCATCAAAACCTTTAAATTCAACGATTTTGCGTTTTACAGAAGTTCCTGCTTTTTTAGCATGACCTAAGTCAGCTTTAGTAGCACTTTTTTCTGTCGCGTCATCGAAACCAAGTTGAAGGGCTATATAACCATCAACTTCTTCAGTTCTGACTTGGGTAACGATACATGGTCCAGCTTCGATTACTGTACATGGAATGTTTTTTCCATTTTCATCGAAGATGCTGGTCATACCGATTTTTTTTCCAATTAACCCAGACATAATTATTAATTTATTTATTAGTATTATTTATAAAAAAATTCAGGGTCAAAACACGTTCAACCCTGAATGTATTTTTACCGTTTTTCCTTCGCTCGCAGCTTAGGACATGTTTTTGAAACTAATGTTTCTGTAAACTTTACTTGTGAAAGTATTCTCTACTTAAACTTTGATCTCTACTTCTACTCCACTTGGCAATTCAAGTTTCATTAAAGCGTCAATAGTTTTAGAAGAAGAGCTATAAATATCAAGTAATCTCTTATAAGAACTTAATTGAAATTGCTCTCTTGCTTTTTTATTAACGTGAGGAGAACGTAATACAGTGAAAATTTTCTTGTGTGTTGGTAATGGAATTGGTCCCGTTACAACTGCACCTGTACTTTTTACAGTTTTTACAATCTTATCAGCAGACTTATCTACTAAGTTATGATCGTAAGATTTTAGTTTAATTCTGATTTTTTGACTCATATTCTTAGTTTTAAGCGTCTGTACCTTTAGCTGCCTTAATCACTTCTTCAGATACGTTAGAAGGTGTTTCAGCATAATGTGAAAATTCCATAGTTGATGTAGCACGACCTGAAGATAATGTTCTTAATGTAGTAACATAACCAAACATCTCAGATAATGGTACGGTAGCTTTTACAGTTTTTGCACCTGCTCTGTCTCCCATACTACTCATTTGTCCTCTTCTTCTATTTAAATCACCCACGATATCACCCATGTTTTCTTCAGGAGTAATAACTTCAATTTTCATAATAGGCTCCATAATCACCGCTTTAGCAGCTTTAGCACAATTCTTGAATCCTAACTTTGCAGCCAATTCAAAAGATAATGCATCAGAATCCACATCATGATAAGATCCATCTTTCAATGTCACTTTCATTGAGTCTATCTCGTATCCAGCTAATGGTCCATTGATCATTGCTGCTTTAAATCCTTTTTCAATTGAAGGGATAAATTCTTTAGGAACGTTACCACCTTTAATAATAGATTCAAATTGAAGACCTACAACACCTTCATCGGCTGGTTCAACAGTAAATGCAATATCTGCGAATTTACCACGACCACCAGATTGCTTCTTATAGACTTCTCTATGATCTGCAGCTTGTGTAATAGCTTCTTTGTACTCCACTTGAGGTTGACCTTGATTTACTTCAACCTTAAACTCACGTCTTAAACGGTCTACAATAATATCTAAGTGCAACTCACCCATTCCAGAAATAATAGTCTGTCCTGAAGCCTCATCAGTACGCGCTGTAAATGTAGGATCTTCTTCTGCTAATTTAGCTAAAGCCATACCCATTTTATCTACATCTGCTTTTGTTTTTGGCTCAACAGCAATACCAATTACTGGGTCTGGGAAATCCATAGATTCTAAAACAATAGGGTGCTTTTCATCTGAAAGCGTATCTCCTGTTTTAATACTCTTGAATCCAACAGCAGCTCCAATATCTCCTGCTTCGATATAATCGATAGCATTTTGCTTGTTAGCATGCATTTGGTAGATACGTGAAATACGTTCTCTTTTACCAGAACGGTTATTTAACACATAAGATCCAGCGTCTAAACGTCCAGAATATGCACGGAAAAATGCTAAACGACCTACGAAAGGATCAGTTGCAATTTTAAATGCTAAAGCAGCGAATGGCTCCTTTACATCTGGCTTACGTCTTTCTTCTACATCTGTGTCAGGATTAGTTCCTATAACACTTTCTCTATCCATTGGAGAAGGTAAATAACGACATACAGCATCTAATAAGAATTGTACCCCTTTATTTTTGAAAGCAGAACCACAAATCATAGGAATAATAGCCATATCCATTACAGCAGCTCTAAGTGCGTTGTGCACTTCCTCTTCTGTAATTGAATCTTCATCTTCCATGAATTTTTCAAGTAAGTTTTCATCATAAGATGCAACTTCCTCAATAAGTAATGCTCTATATTTTTTAGCTTCAGCCTTTAAATCTTCTGGAATATCGATGATATCAAAAGTTGCCCCTTGTGTTTCATCATGCCAGATGATAGCTCTGTTTTTAACTAAATCTACAACACCTTTAAAGTTTTCTTCATCACCAATGTTTAAAACTATAGGCACAGCATTTGAACCTAACATTTCTTTTACTTGATCACAAACTGCTAAAAAATTAGATCCTTGACGGTCCATTTTATTAACAAAACCTATTCTAGGCACTTTGTAATTATCTGCTAATCTCCAGTTAGTTTCAGATTGAGGCTCAACACCATCTACTGCACTAAACAAGAAAACTAAACCATCTAATACACGTAATGAACGGTTTACTTCAACCGTAAAATCAACGTGACCAGGAGTGTCGATAATATTAAAATGGTATCCTTGAGAATCTGCAGTTGGCTGACCATCTAATCTTGGAAATACCCACTCACAAGTTGTAGCAGCAGATGTGATAGTAATACCACGCTCTTGCTCTTGCTCCATCCAGTCCATAGTCGCAGCACCATCATGCACTTCACCTATTTTATGAGAAACTCCAGTATAATAAAGAATACGCTCCGTTGTTGTTGTTTTACCAGCATCAATGTGAGCAGCAATTCCTATGTTTCTAGTTAATTTTAAATCTCTTGCCATTTTATTTAGAATCTAAAGTGTGAGAATGCTTTATTTGCTTCTGCCATTTTATGAGTATCAACTCTTTTCTTAACAGCCGCTCCTTCTTCTTTAGCCGCAGCTAAAATCTCTGATGCTAAACGTTGTGCCATAGATTTTTCGTTTCTTTTACGTGAAAAGCTAATAAGCCATTTCATTGCTGTAGAAACTTTTCTGTCTGGACGAATTTGCATTGGAATTTGGAATGTTGCTCCACCTACTCTACGACTACGTACTTCTACGTGAGGCATAACATTAGATAACGCTTCTTTCCACAACTCTAAAGCTGTTTTTTCTTCGTCTGTTTTTTTTGAGTCTACGATGTCAATTGCATCGTAAAATACCTTAAAAGCTACCGATTTCTTACCATCCCACATCATCATGTTAACGAATCTAGTTACTAACTGATCGTTAAAACGCGGATCTGGTAAAAGCGGTCTCTTTTTTGCTGCTCTTTTTCTCATGTCTTTTCTTTAAAAGATTTTAATTACTTCTTAGGGCGTTTTGCACCGTACTTAGATCTACGTTGTGTTCTACCTGCAACACCTGCTGTGTCCAAGGCACCACGAACGATGTGATATCTAACTCCTGGCAAATCTTTTACCCTTCCACCTCTAACCAATACTATCGAGTGCTCCTGTAAATTGTGACCTTCACCAGGGATATAAGCGTTCACTTCATTACCGTTAGTTAATCTAACCCTTGCTACTTTACGCATTGCAGAGTTAGGTTTCTTAGGTGTAGTAGTGTAAACACGCGTACAAACCCCTCGTCTTTGAGGACACGAATCTAAAGCAGCCGATTTACTCTTCTTGGTTATTTTGGCTCTTCCTTTTCGTACTAATTGTGAAATTGTTGGCATATTTTTCTATAAAATTTATAAAATACCTCTTCTTAGAGGGCTGCAAATGTAAGGTTTTATTTTTATTTTTCAAACCCTAATCAATTAATTTTCAATAGAATTTAACTTTTATTCACATCCTCATATATTTAGTATACTTTTTCCGTTAGTTTTACAATTCTAAAAGAAAGTCATATAGTGCAACCTAAAATATTTTTTTTAAGCCTTCTTCTAATCATATCGTCTCATGTATTGTGTCAGAATTTAACACTGAAAATTCACAGTAAATTAGATACAGATCGTCCTATTATCGATACACTTACATATGTCAACCAGCATACAGACTATAATAGTATCATATTAGAAATACAAAATTTATCAAAAACACTTAACAGTACAGGTTATTTAGACCATAAAATAACAGACTTTAAAAAAAGCAATGATTCTTTATTTGAAGCTTACTTAACCCTTAACAAAAATTACTCCTATATATATATAAGGTATACCGATATACATTATCAGCTATTAAAATCACTCGGAATAGAATCTAATAACAAATTTATTACACTTCCATTACAAGAGACAAAGCAATCTCTTAACGCATTAAATTTAAAATTAGCAGAACAAGGTTTACCGTTTACAACATTACAACTACAAAATATAACTATTAAAAACGATAGTGTTCACGCAGATTTAATATCTTCTAAAAAAACAATCCAACGTCACATTGATCATATTATAATTAAAGGATATGAAAAATTTCCAAAGAAATTTATAAAACAATATGCACGACTTAAAACGGGAGATGTCTTTAACATGGAAGACATTAAAAAGAAAACAAATACACTTAACAAATTATCTTTTGCAAATTTAATACGAGATACCGAAGTACTCTTCACAAAAGATTCTACAACACTATATATATATGTGGAAAAACAGAAAAGTAATAATTTTGATGGTTACTTGGGGTTCACCACGAACGACAATACTAATAAGTTAGAATTTAGTGGCTATCTAAATATGTTACTACAAAATAATTTGAATTACGGAGAATCGATAAAACTACTGTATCGCAGTGACGAAAATAACCAAAAGACATTCAATATAAATCTGGATGCACCTTATATCTTTAAATCTCCAATAGGTGCTAATGTTGAATTAAACATTTTTAAAAAAGATTCTTCTTTTACCACTGTAAACCAATCCTTGAAACTATATTATCAATTTAAAACAGAACACACCACCTACCTGGGAATAACATCTTCGCAGTCGAATAACCTACTTAAAGAAAATCTTTCTACAGTAATAGACGATTATAACTCAAACTTTTTTCAATCTAAATATAACTTCACTCACACAGATGAAGACAACAATTTATTTCCTATAAAATCTTACGCAGATGTAAATCTAGGTTTTGGAGACCGAACCTACCAAACAACGAAGGAGAACCAAATCCAATATAATATCGATCTATCTAATATTTTCTATTTAAATACAAAAAATAGTCTGTATTCCAGAATAGCAGTTAGCGGCTTAAAATCCGACACCTATTTAGAAAACGAATTATTACGCTTTGGAGGGATTAATTCTATACGTGGTTTTGAAGAAAATAGTTTAGTAGCGAGTTTGTATGGTGTTTTTAATTTAGAATACAGATTACAACTAAGTCCAACGATATTTATTAATAGCATTACTGACTTTTCTTATTTCGAAAATCAAATGATTAATCAAAAAGAAAAACTAATAGCACTAGGAGTCGGTTTTGCAATACTAACAAAAGCAGGCCTTTTAAAAATGAATTATGCCAACGGTAAAACTGAGAACTCACCTTTTAATATAAGCGATTCAAAAGTACACTTAAGTATTACCTCTTATTTTTAGATCGCAGCAATATTCTTTCCTATTATATTACATACATCCAAGTAGTACTTAATACTTAACTTAATCAAGTAGGTACTCTACAGCAAGTCCGAAATTATTTTATAAGATAAACTGTATAAACCAAAACCTAATTAGGTTTATATCTTTCTTAACCAAAAGTTGAACCTAAATTATATAATCCATCTATAGTTTTTAAAACATATACATCATAATACGATCTGGTTAATCTCAAAATAAGACCCATGTAGAAAACTACAAAGGGACATACTAAACGAATAGAGATTCGTACAAATGAAATCACTGTACCACATGAAATGACTATGTAAAAGGTATTACGATATGTAAAACGATAATCCAACATCACATAGATTACACTCCAGTTAGATAACAAAATATTATTTCGGCACACCTTACGCAGTAGATAAATACCTTAGATATCGAAGTAGATTACTAAAAACAGATTCCAAGGAGTTCTACTTGTTAAGGAGTAAAAAGAAAGCATAGATATTTCTATAAAAATAGCAAGCAGTAACCCTAATGATGTAAATAATCCAAATCCATCTTTAACTATAGTAATCAAATTGAAAACGTGAAAATTGGACACAGCAAGGTTACAAACCTTAGAAATCCACATGCAACAAACAAGAAATACAACCTATTTTAAACTAAAAAATAAACGTGTCTAGAATCATCCAAAACCAATATTAATAGAAGTAAACAAAGTCTTATCCTAAGTGTTCTTATATTTCAATTTCAACACTTTATTCAACAAAAAAGTAATTAATTCTACGATTTTAGCTCCAATTTACGAGCAAAATCACACATAGTTATACCTATATTAAGAAATTGTTAAATATTATTTCCTAACAATCCAAGATTACGACAACAGAAATAACATCAATAAATTATTATGCTAATAATTGGTTATTAATTCTGTAACAACTCTAAATATTAAAGAATTTTCCTACAAAACATATAAAATAATTTATAGCATATTCAAACTAGTCTACATCTGCAAGGGTTTTACAGTATTAACAATTGCGCCCCCTTTAAAAACACATTATGCCAATGTAAAAACAAAATATTAACATTATAATATGAGTAACGCAAAAAAGTACACAACGAATCGCACATTTTATTGACAATACTGTCTATTATTAGGTTTGAAATCAGACATCTTCGAATATTTTAATATAAAAATATTGTTTTATTAACTTATTATTATGATTTTTGGGTCAGACTAATTCAAATAAAATAAACATGAAAACAAAGTTTAGTGGAATTCTAACGCTATTTCTAGCGTTCGTTGTGCAGTTTGCTTTTGCACAAGAAAAAACAATTTCAGGGACAATTTCGGATGAGACCGGATTACCACTTCCTGGAGTTAACATTATAATTTCAGGTACATCTCAAGGTACTCAATCTAATTTCGATGGAGAATATACATTAACTGCTGCTAGCGGAGATGCATTATCTTTTTCATTTATTGGTTACAAGACTAAAAGTGTAACTGTAGCTTCATCTAATACAATTAATGTTGTTTTAAGAGAAGATTTAGCACAGTTAGACGAAGTAGTAGTAACAGCACTTGGTATTAAGAAAGATGAAAAAGCTATTGGTTATGCTTCTCAGCAAGTAAAATCTGATGCGATTTCTAATGTACCTACTACAAACGTAGTAAATTCATTATCTGGTAAAATTGCAGGTGTTAACATAACACAATCATCTGGAGATGTAGGTGCATCTTCACGTATTACTATTCGTGGTGTTTCTTCTATTTACGGAAACTCTCAACCTTTAATAGTTCTTGATGGTGCTGTAATAGACAACAACACTTACACTGGATCTAGTGCAGGGACTGATGTTCCTAATGGTTTAGCAGATATAAATCCTCAAGATATCGAGTCTGTAAACGTATTAAAAGGTGGTGCAGCCACTGCTTTATACGGGATGAGAGGTACAAACGGAGTTCTTGTTATTACAACAAAATCTGGTAAAAACGGTAAATCTTTAGGTGTAGAAATTAACAGTTCTGTTAGTTTTTCAAATGCTTATGTATTTCCAGACTACCAAAACTCTTATGGTCAAGGATATAGCCCAAACTACTTCGAATATGTAGATGGTAACAGTGGAGATGGTGGAATTGACGAAAGTTGGGGTCCTGCTTTAGATGCTGGATATGACTTTATTCAATACCAATCAATTATCGATAATCCAAACAATCCTCAAGCATTACCATGGGTATCTAACCCAAACAGTGTTGAAAATGATTTTTATAGTACTGGTATTACAACAGATAATACAGTTTCATTTTCTGGAGGAACAGATACTTCAACTTACCGTTTATCTTTAGGATTAGTAGATTCTAAAGGAATTATCTACAATACAGATCTTAAGAAATATAACATTTCTGGAAATGTAAATTACGAATTAGGAGAAAAATGGACAGTTGGTTTTAGTTCTAGATTTATCCAATCTTCTTCAGATCAAAGAAATGCTGTTGGTTATGGAGATCCAGACAACCAAGTAGGTCAATTAGTATGGAGTGCAAGACAAGTAGATTTCGGAGCTCTTAGAGACTGGGAAAATTTACCTTTAGTAGATATTGCAGGAGATGGTATTACAACACCTCTAAACTGGAATACAGCTTACAACAACAACCCATACTGGGCTTTAGATAATAACTTACACCCATGGACGCGTAACAGATGGATTGGTACAGCAAACTTAGGTTACCAAATTTCTGATAAATTAGCCCTTAACATGAGTACAGGTATCGACTACTTTGATGACTCAAGAGAAACAATGAGAAATTTCGGTACTGTAGATAACAGAAACGGATATTACTCTCTTGTAAAAAGAAATCGTTACGAAGTAAACAGCCAAGCAATATTATCTTTCGATGATAGTTATGGATCAGACGACCAATTTGGAGTTTCAGTTAGCGCCGGTGGACAAATGATGAGTAACAATTACACTTTATTTGCAGGAACAGCAGAAAACTTAGTATTAGACGGTTTATTTAACTTATCTAACTCTTCAGGAGCACCACTAATTACAGACGACAGTAGTGATTATAAAATTAATAGTTTATTTGCAACAGGTCAATTAAGTTATAAAAATTTCTTATTCTTAGACGCTACAGTACGTAATGACTGGGCAAGTGTTTTACCATCTAAAAATAACAGTATTTTATACCCATCTGCATCTTTAAGTGCAGTAGTTAGCGATATGCTAAACATGAAATCTGATGTCGTAAGTTTCTTAAAATTAAGAGCATCTTGGGCAGAAACAGGTAGTGCTGGACCATTAGTACCTTACAGTGTTACGCCAACTTACGAATTATCTTCATCTCCATTAAACGGTAGTACGCCAACAGCGCTTTACCCAAATACACAATGGAATCCAGATATTACTGCTCAAACTGAAACTGCAACAGAATTTGGTTTAGATGCGCGTTTCTTTGCTAATAGATTACGTGTAGATTTCACATACTACGACAAGTTAAACGAAGATGTAATTATGCCACTACAAGTGTCTGCTGCTTCTGGATTTACAAGTGTATGGAAAAATGCTGCTACAGTAGCAAACAAAGGTATCGAATTGGTATTAGGTGTTGACTTAGTTAGAAGCCAAGGCGATGGATTTAACTTAGGTATAGACGTAAACTTTGCTAAGAACGAAAACGAAGTAAGCGATGTAGAAGGAGAAGGTGTAATTAACTTAGACTACGGTAGTTTATGGAATGTTAATACACAAGCTAGAAATGGTGAAGCCATTGGTGCAATCTGGGGACCTGCTTTTGCACGTACTCCTAATGGAGAAATCTTATACGAAAACGGATTACCAGTTATTGGTGACTCAAAAGTATTAGGAAACTCTCAAGCTGACTGGGTTGGAGGTGTAGCAATAAACGCATCTTGGAAAGGATTTACTTTCAGAACATTATTTGATATTAAAGAAGGTGGAGATGTTTACTCACAAACAAATACTTGGGGTATGTTATCAGGAGTACTTGAAGAAACTCTTGTAGGTAGAGAAACTGGAGTTATTGGTTCTGGAGAAATGGCAGACGGTAATGGTGGATTTGTAGCAAACAACGTAGTTGTAGGTGCTCAAAACTACTACTCTGCAGCTTATAACCAAAACATTGCAGAATCATCTGTATACGATGCTTCATTTGTTAAATGGAGAGAGCTTTCAATTTCTTACTCAATCCCAAGCAAGTATTTTGTAAACACAGGATTACAAGCTATCAACTTTGGAATAAATGCTAGAAACTTAGCTATTATATCTAAAAACGTTCCACATATTGACCCAGAAACTGCATTCGGTGTAAGCACTGGTCAACAAGGTTTAGAATACGCTCAAACGCCTTCTACACGTACAATTGGTGTAAACCTTAATGTTAAATTTTAATAGAAATGAAAATGAAAAATATATTTAAATCATGGTCTCTAATCGCTATTACAGGTTTGCTTGTCTTTACTACTGCTTGTGATAATGATTTTGAAGAAACCAATACAGATCCTAATAACCCTACCGTAATCACTGAAGATTTACAATTGGGTTTCATAGAAAGAACTTTAATTAACGAAGTTCACAATTACTTTATTGCAGGTGAAGCGGCTTCAGACTGGACCCAACACATATCTAAAACACAGTATAATGATGCAGATAGATATTATCCAAGACTTGGTTCTATTAACAATTTCTGGACAGTTCTTTACGGTTCTGTAATTGCAGATGCTGTAGAAATGGAAAGATTAGCAGCAGAAGCAGATAACCAAGCTGTTCAAGGTACTGCTTTAGTATTACAAGCTATGGCTTACCAATATTTAACAGATAATTTTGGAAACATCCCTATGTCTGAAGCAAATAGAGCAGACGAAGGAATTTACAATCCTGCTTACGATACTCAAGAAGACGTATACAAGGGAATATTTACAATGTTAGACGAAGCTATAGCGCATTTAGAATCAGGTTCTGGATCTATAACAGCGTCTCAAGATTTAATCTATGGTGGAGATATTTCTAAATGGCTTAAATTTGCTACTACAGTTAAATTTAGAGCAATGATGCGTATTTCTGATACCTCTTTATTTGATGCTGCAGAATTACAAGCTTTAGTTAATTCTGGAAATTTAATAACATCTAACGATGATGAAGCTTTTATCTCATTTGAAACAATTGCTTTACCAAACGCGAATCCATTTTACGATATCGTATTAACAGGTAGACAAGGAGAATGGGGAATGGGTAAACCATTAGTAGATTATATGTTAGCTGAAGGTGACCCTAGATTAGCAGTTTATGCTAACGATGTAGACGGTGCATATATCGGAAAACCAGCAGGTTTCCTTAATCCTAGTACTGAAGGATATGGTCCTGGAACTATTTCTCAAATAGGAGATGCATACCTTGCATCAGATGCACCTTTATACTTTGTTAGTGCATCTCAAATAAACCTTTTATTAGCAGAAGCTTCTGTAAAAAATTACATTAACGGAGATGCTGCAACGTACTTTAATGATGGTGTAGATGCTTCATTAATACAAAATGGATTAGCTTCTGGTAGCTATTCAGCTCCTTATACTGGATACAACTCTATTGCACAACAATTATGGGTTTCTACATTCATGCAAGGTTACGAAACATGGGCAGAATGGAAAAGATCTGACATACCAGCAGACTTACCATTAGCAGTAGACCCTCAACCAGGAGTAAATAGTATTCCTACAAGATATACGTATCCAAATGACGAAATTTCTTTAAACGCCTCTAATGTTGATGCAGCTGTTGCCGATCAAGGTCCAGACGCATTGACAACAAAAGTTTGGTGGGATATTAACTAATAAAAATGAAAAAAATGAAAAATATAAAATATTTACTGTTACTAGCTACAATTGTAACAGTATTCTTCGCCTGTGAGTCTGACGAACAAGCTGAAGTATTAGAAGGACTTGAAACCGCAGGTTTAATTATTGACGCATCGGCTACATCAAGTAGTTCTATTCTTGGAAATCCTGATGGTTCAGTAGCACTAGAAGACGCTACTGTAGATATCGTAAGTGTATATTTCGATATGACTATAGAACTTAAATCTGGAAATTTAGACGACATTGAAAAATTAGAAATATTAAGATCTTTCAATGGAGGAGAAGAAACCGTAGCAGCAACTACAGAAACATTAAGTTACAATTTTGTAATTAATGACTTAGAAAGCTTATTAGATGGATCTGGCTTAGTTTCAGACGATTTAAGAATTGGTGATACATTTACATTTCGTACTAAAATAACTAAAACAGATGGTGAAGTATTATACTTCAGTTCATCATTAGGAACTGTGAATTTAGTAGTAAACTGTTCTTCCGACTTAGTAGGAAGTTATACTGTTAACTACGAAACTCCAGGCGTTCATGTTGTAACAGAAGTTTCTCCAGGTTTATACGCTATCGATAGTATGTTAGGATGGCCAGGAGATGGTTTTACTGTTATGTTTACCGATACTTGTGGGCAATTAGCACTAATTGATGACTGGGTATATAGTAACCCTATTTCAGGAGAAGGTTATGTAGATGCAGACGGAAACTTAGTTTGGGAAAAAATGACAGTAGACGGTGTTTACACAGATACACCTTATACTATGTTTAAAAATTAATAAAAAAGTTGATAATGAAAAATATATATAAAACATTATGTCTATTAACTTTATCTGGATTTGTTTTCACCGCGTGTGACGATAACGATGATAATACGGGGGAATCTTCGATAGACTATACAAAAATTAACGCTACAGTTTCAACAACAGCTTCTAGTTTTGACGTTAGTGAAATAGATGCTTACTTAGCTGAAGACGGATTATCTATTCCTTTCACTGTAACTTTAGCAGAGCCATCTACAGCAGATGCTGTAATAGACTTAGCACAAACAGGAGGAACAGCAGATGCTGACGATTTCCATGTTTCAAGTGTAACTGTACCTGCTGGATCAACAACAGCAACTGGAGCAATTTTTATTGATGCTAATGATTATGAAGAAGGTGATGAAACACTTGTTATATCAGCAACATCAAGAGCTAATTTTAATTTAGCAGATTTTTCTGTACAAATTAATATTATTGATGATTACGTTTCTCAAATTCTAGATTTAACATTATCTTGGGAAGGAACTTACGTTTACACTCCAGATGGTTTTAATGCTGAAGTAACTGTAGATTTCTGTGATATCGATATTGATATCGCATACGTATTCCAAGGTAGTACATACAACCTTGGAGGAGGTGCAACAGGAGATTGCCCTGAGCACTCTGCTTTCGAAGCAGGAGGTAAAGGATTACCTGACGGAGAATGGACTATATTAGCCGATATTTATGAAAACAACGACGCTAACCTTTTCCTTGACGAGCCTATTCCATTAACACTTGACTGGAGCGTAGCTAATCAAGATTCTTCTGGTACAATTACAATAGATGGATTATTATTATCTACTCAAGCTGGTACACAGATCCCTGTAGCAACTGTAATAGTTAGCGAAGGTGGAACAAGTATTGTTGTAACGCCTTACGAATAATTTTTCGATAGCATTTTATAATTTTAAAAACCACCTCTTACGAGGTGGTTTTTTTATGCCCAACTTTTATTTACCTATTCATAAATTATTGTACTTTTGACGCATGGAAAAAGAAACTCAGATTTTTGGAATTCGTGCTGTTATAGAAGCAGTTCAGGCCGGAGAAAATATAGATAAAGTTTTTGTTCAAAAAGGACTAAAAGGAGAACTATCTCAAGAACTTGAAAGTGTCTTACGAAAACAAAGATTAAACTTTTCTTATGTTCCAATAGAAAAACTAAACAAGTTAAGCTCTAAAAACCATCAAGGTGTTGTTGCACAAATCGCACCAATCACCTTCTGGGACATAGAAGAACTTGTTACAAAAGTAACAGAATCTGGAAAGACTCCCCTATTTCTTTTATTAGATCAATTAAGCGATGTCCGTAATTTTGGTGCCATTATTCGTACTGCAGAATGTACAGGTGTCGATGGTATAATTATCCAAAAAAAAGGAGGAGCTCCTGTAAACGGTGATACAATTAAAACAAGTGCCGGAGCCGTGTTTAAAATGCCTATTTGTAAAGTAGATCATATTAAAGATGCTATGTTTTTTATGCAAGCGTCAGGGATAAAAGTAATTGCTGCTACAGAAAAAACAGAAGATGTATTATACGATGTATCTTTTAAAGAACCTTGTGCTATTATTATGGGGTCTGAAGGAAAAGGAATAAATCCTTCAGTTTTAAAACTTGTAGATGCTAAAGCCAAACTGCCTATCCTTGGCGAGATTGAGTCTTTAAATGTATCTGTAGCTTGTGGTGCTTTTTTATACGAAGCGGTACGACAAAGACGTTAATCGCCACTGCAAACCTTTTATAAGTATACTCTATACCTCTATCTTACTTTTTTTAAAAGTAAGATAGAGGTATTTTAATTTAAATCTCTTTCTCAGTATATACACCACATTATATTATTGCCTTATTGATGTTTCAATTACGTTTCACAACTATTTAAATAGCTATTCTTCTTCCCAAAATTTCATGCCATTTAAAACGACCAAGATTCATAAAATAGTACCTCTAATAACGTACTTTTTAACGTTAAAAAAACAGGAAAAAAACAACGTTTAGCCCCCATCCTGCGCTATCCATCAAAAAAAAGAGACAATTGTGTCAAAATAAAAGCTGTAAATAGCGAAAAAGACGTAAACCCTAGTAGTCGCATAGGATATAAACCTTAACAAGTTGCAAAGATCTTAGATATATTATCAAGTTTTCTATTAAAAATCACCAAATTATTTCATTATTAACAATAAAACCCGAGTGGTAGGTTTTTTAATAAAATATTATTGTTTTATTAACATATTAGTATGATTTTGCAGCAGACTAATTCAAATAAAATAAATATGAAAACAAAGTTTAGTGGAATTCTAACACTATTTCTAGCATTTGTTGTGCAACTTACATTCGCACAACAAAAAACAGTTTCAGGTAATGTAATTGGTAATGACGGTTTGCCTTTACCAGGAACAACTGTTTCGGTTGTAGGAACAACCTCTGGTACATCGACAGATTTTGATGGTAACTTCAGCATTGAAGCAAAAGTAGGCAGCAAGCTTAAATTTAGCTTCATAGGTTTTATATCTAAACAAGTTACTGTTGGTTCTTCAAACACTTTAAAAGTTACTTTAGAAGAAGATGCTACATCTCTTGACGAAGTTGTAGTTGTTGCGTTTGGTACTACAACAAAAGAAGCATTTACTGGATCTGCAGGTATTGTAAGTTCAGAAGATTTAGAATTAAGACCATTAACTTCACCTATTTCTGCAATAGAAGGTAAAGTATCTGGCGTACAATTCATATCATCTTCAGGGCAACCAGGATCTTCTCCTGAAATTGTTATTAGAGGTGTTGGTACTTTAAACGGGGACACAGATCCTTTATTTATTGTAGATGGTATTGCATACGAAGGTGGTTTAGGTACTTTAAACCAAGATGACATAGCATCTATGACTGTACTTAAAGATGCTGCTTCTACATCATTGTACGGTTCTCGTGCAGCGAACGGTGTTGTTATAATTACAACTAAAAAAGGAAAAAAAGGTACTGGCGTTACAGTAAATGTAACTAGTCAATATGGAGTGGTAACTAAAGGAATCAATGAATACGACGCTGTTTCTCCAGGAGAATACTATGAGCTAATGTGGCAATCATACAAAAACTCTTTAGGAGGTGATGCAGATGCGGCTATAGAGGCTTCTTCATCTATCTTTAATCGTTTAGGACGTAACCCGTTTAATGTTGCAAACGATCAAATCGTTGACGTTAATGGAAATTTAAACCCTAATGCCCAAGTTATAGCACAAGATTTAGACTGGTATAATGCATTAGAAAGAACAGGATCAAGATCTAGTAATTCTTTAAATGTATCTGGTGGTGGAGAAAAACACACTGTCTTCTTATCTGTTTCTAATTTAGATGAAAAGGGTTATGTTATAGAAAGTGATTACAAAAGAGTAACTAGCCGTTTAAGTGGTAGTTTCGATGCTACAGACTGGCTTTCTTTAGGTGGTAACGTAAACATTTCTAACGAAAAACAACATGGTCCACCTTCAAGAGATAATTCAACTGCAAACGTTTTTGGTTTTGCTAAAAATATGGGATCTATTTATTCTCCTTATTTGCTAGACCCAACAAGTGGTCAAATTTTAAGAGACGAAGCAGGTGATGTAATTTGGGATCGTGGTGAAAGTATTTCTTCATTAGGAATTCAATCTAGACCAACAAATGTAGGTCGTAACGCTCTTGAAGAAGCTATTTTAAACAACGAGCTAACAACTACAGATAATTATGGATATAGATTTAATGCAGATATTAAACCTTTAGAGGGGCTTAAACTTAGCTTAATTTACGGGCAAGATTATCAGGACGGTGTAAACCAAAGTTATGAAAATGCAGAAGTTGGAGATGGTGCACCTACAGCAAGGTTTGACGACAACAGATACCAAAGAACAACAGAAAACTTTAATCAGATATTATCTTACGACAAATCTTTTGGTTTGCATAATTTTGATGTGATGGTAGGACATGAAAGTTTCAGCAGAAACTTTTCTGAAAACAGAGCATTTAAAAGTACACAAACAGTAACAGGAATTTACGAATTAGACAATTTCTCTGTAGTATTAGATGCTTCTGGTAGTAGTACTGATTACAGACTAGAAGGTTATTTAGGACGATTAAATTATAATTTCGATAATAAATATTACATAAGTGCTTCTGCAAGAAGAGATGGATCTTCTGTTTTCACAAACAACAAGTGGGGTAGTTTTTATTCTGTAGGTGGTTCTTGGAGAATTGATCAAGAAAATTTTATGGATAACGTATCTTTCATTAATAGTTTAAAATTAAGAGCATCTTATGGAGAAGTTGGTAATGATCAATTAGGGAATTATTACATCTCTCAACCCTTATACGCCATTTATTCTAATGCAGGAGAACCAGGTATTTACTGGAATACAACAGGAAACGAAGACCTAGAATGGGAAACTTCAGAAAGTTATGACTTTGCTCTAGAATACGGTGTACTTAATAATCGTTTATCAGGTTCTTTTGAATACTATAAAAAGATATCTTCAGACCTGTTATACAATGTACCAATTCCTGCTTCTGAAGGTCAAATTGAAGCTCCAGATAACGTAGGAGACTTATACAATGAAGGATTTGAAATTAGTTTAAATGCGGCTATCATCCAATCTGATAAATTTAACTGGAATTTTGGAATACAAGCTTCTACACTTAAAAATGAAATTACTTCACTTCCTGACCCTTTTACTACAGGATCTAAACGTTGGGAAGAAGGACGATCTAGATTCGATTTCTTTTTATACGATTATGCTGGTGTAGATGCTAGTAATGGAGATGCTTTATTCTACATGTATGAAGAAATAGACGGACAAGTAGGAATTCCTGTTTTAAATGAGAATGGTACTCATGCAACAACTAACGCTTGGGCAGATGCTGGTAAAGGTTTTACAGGAGCAAGTGCTGTACCAGATTTAATTGGATCTATATCTAACACTTTCTCTTACAAAAAAGTTGAACTTAGCGTATTATTATCTTACCAAATTGGGGGAGATATTTTAGATTACGGTTATGCTGCAATGATGCATGAAGGAGATTACGGTTCTTCATTACACCCAGATGCGCTTAATGCATGGAAAAACCCAGGAGATATTACTAATGTACCTCGTTTAGAAAATGGAAATACAAATTTAAGTCCAAGCTTATCTTCTAGATGGTTAACAGATGCTTCTTACTTGGCTATTAGAAATGTAAATATTGCTTATAATTTAAGTAATAGTGCGACAGAAAAAATAGGATTAGATAAATTAAGATTATTTGTTACAGGAGAAAACCTATTTACGTTTGCAAAAAGAGAAGGATTAAATCCTCAGTACAATCTAGCAGGAACACCTGAAGGTAATGACTATAATCCAAGTAGAGTGATTTCTGTTGGTTTAAACGTTGCATTTTAAATTATAATTCTTAATTAAAAAAATATACAAAATGATACGAAATAAAATTCTATTATTACTTGCCATATCAATGGTCGTATTTGTAGGCTGTAGTGAAGACTACCTAGAAACAACTCCTACAGATTCAATATCAGAAGAAGATGCGCTTTCAAGTACCGAAAACATGGATCTTGTATTAAATGGTCTTCACAGAATGATGTACGCACAAAATGTGTTAGAAGGAGCAGAATCTAGTAGATCTGGAGAGAGCTACTTTATCCCTTCGTTTGATGCTATTGGAGGGAATACAATTCACTCTTCTCCAGGAAATGGTTGGATGACATCTGATTTAAAATGGACAACTCACACAAACGCAAGTTCAACAACCAATTTTAATCTTTGGTTCCAACGTTACCACTTTGTAGAAACAGCAAATACAATAATTAATAAAGTTGCTGTAAGTGATTTTGTTGAAACAGAAGATTTAAATAAAGTCTTAGGGCAATCTTATGCATACCGTGCATGGGCATATTTAAAATTAGTAAGTACTTTCTCTAAAGGATACATTATAGGAACTCCATCTACAGATCCAGGAGTACCAGTATTAACTGAAGCAGGAGCACCTTACGAAGGAGGCCCGCGTGGCACTGTAGAAGCAGTATATACACAAATGGAAAGCGATATTGACGCAGCTATAACTTATTTAAAAAACGGGAGTGCTGCAGATAATAATTCTAACATTTCTCTTAATGCAGCTTATGGTATTAAGGCACGTATTGCTTTATCTAAAGGAGATTGGGCTACAGCTGCAGAAAGTGCTGCACTAGCAAGAGAAGGTTACCCTATATTAACAGAAGCGCAATGGTTAACTGGTTTCAACTCTGCAGACTCTGATATCTTACCAGAAGTTATTTGGGGAGGTACTGTTATTGATACAGAAACAAATTACTACCAATCATACTTCTATTTTATTGCATTTTCATTTAACGGAAGTTTAAACAGAAGTAATCCAAAAATTATTAGTAAAGAATTATACGATAGACTTCCTGCTACAGATTACAGAACACAAGGGTGGTTACCTTTAGCTCCTAACACAAACTCTGCAGCGTCTAACGACCAAGGAGGTAGTTATGAAACAGACCCTAACTATGATAATAAAGCAGATTTTGATGCAGCATGGGAAGATATAATTGAAACTTATGGTGCTACAACAGGACACAACACGCACCCATATATGAATGTGAAGTTTAAACCAAAGAATCCTGGTTCTATTGATCCTGATGATGTAATTTACATGAGATCTTCAGAAATGGTTCTTATTGAAGCTGAAGCTAAAGCAATGTTAAATGATATTCCTGGTGCACAAGATGCTTTAAATATTTTAGGTTCGGCAAGAGATAGTGCTTTTGATAAAACGGCATTTACAAGTCAAAACTCTTTAATGGATGAAATTAAATGGCAAAGAAGAGTTGAGTTATGGGGTGAAGGATTTAGCTACCATGACAATATTAGATGGGATGAAGGTATTGACCAAACAAATTCTGGGGCATCTTCAACGCTATATCAAGCCGGCTTCATACAGGCAAAACCATCTGTTAATGATGATTGGATTTTTAAAATTCCACAAAGAGAAATTGATGCAAATCCTTACATGACAGATGCTGATCAAAACTAAGCATTATACTACGAATCAAAAAATATAAAAACTCATGAAAAAAATAGCACATATTTTTTTAATATTATTCTCATCAACTCTATTGCTTAATTGTGAAGAAGATCAGTTTGAATCGTCTCTAGATTATGTATCATTTAGTGATGTTACTTATAATTCTTCTGTAGATCCTAGTAGTACAGCTTCTAAAGATATTACAGTTTATAGTACATCAATATCTAGTACAGATCGTGTATTTGACATTGTTGTAGATTTAGATGAAACAACAGGAGATGTTAATTCTTATGAAGTTCCTACATCTGTTACAATACCAGCAAATAGCAACAAAGGTGTTTTTACCATTAATTTAGCCGATGTTAATTTAGATTGCTTCAATTATGTAGGACTTAAATTGATGCCTTATGAAGGAGTAAATCCTGGTAATACATCTATTTTAACATATTATCAAAAACCAAGTGACACTTGTGAATTAGAAGTAAGTGGTACTCTTGATTTTACTTTTGATAGTTATGCTAGTGAAATATCTTATGAAATTCTTGACGTTGAAGGAAACGTAGTTACTTCTGGGCCTAGTGAAGCTTTTGCAGACGGTACCGCTTCTTCAAGTATTCCTGTTACTTTATGTGATGGAAGATGTTATAGTTTAGTAGTTTACGATGTATACGGAGACGGATTAGCTACTCCTGGAGAATTCTCTTTAACATTAAATGGAAAAGAATATGCTTCGGGTGGAGGAGATTTTGGTGATTCAACTTCAACTTCATTTCAAGTTTTCGAGTAATTAAATAAATTATAGATACTAAAAGGAGATTGATTTTAAATCAATCTCCTTTTTTTATATCCTTTATTTAAAAAAGTCAATAGATTAATATAAAAATTAATCTATTGACTTTTTTTCTTTAAATATATAATGATAGTTGGTTATAGATACATTTGTAGGGGTTTGGGTTTCTTCAGTGACTTCTTCTTCGACAGGCTTGTGCTCTATAAAATTTCCATCGGCATCAAACTGCTTTAGAAAATCATCATCATCTTCATTATAATCGGGTTGTTCCCAAGCATACTTTTTGGGTTTGGCAATTTCTCTCTTAAAAACAAGTGCAAAAAACAAACCCGTTAACAACCCAGACAGATGTCCTTCCCAAGAAATTCCTTCTTCCATAGGTAAAACATACCAAATCATGCTCCCATATAAAAATACAACTAAAAGTGAAAGCGCAATTAATCTAAAATGTTTCGCAAATACACCTTTAAAGAAAATAAAACTTACCAAAACATAAATTAACCCGCTCGCTCCAATATGATACGATGGTCGCCCTATGCACCACGTTAAAAATCCTGAAACTAAGATACCGTAACCTAACACTTTCCAAGCGATGGGTCTGTAGAAATAGAATAAAGCAACACTTAACACAAAAAGCGGAATGGTATTATGATATAAATGTGAAATACCCGAATGAATAAACGGACTAAAAATTATGCCTTGTAAACCTTCTAATGTACGCGGATAAATACCGTGTTTATTAAAAAATATATTCGTTTCCACTTCAAACCAAAACACATACCATAATATTAAAATAAATGCTAGCGGGTACGCAATGACGCCGTTAGAAAATTTAAAATGGTCGTGTTCTTTCATGAATTAAATTTCCTTAAGATAATCAAATTGTAAACCATTTTATTTAATATGATAAAATGTCAGTCGCTAATTATTAAATAGCTCTAAAAAATAAAGTAATTTTGCAGTATGAATGAACCTTTAGCAGAACGTTTACGACCAGAAACTTTAGACGATTATATTAGTCAATCACATCTTGTGGGACCGCAAGGGCCATTGCGTATACAACTTAGACAAGGTTTAATTTCTTCTATGATATTCTGGGGACCTCCGGGCACAGGAAAAACGACTTTAGCCAATATTGTCGCTTCGCAATCCGGCAGACCTTTTTATACATTAAGTGCCATAAATTCCGGTGTAAAAGATATTCGTGAGGTTATAGACAAAGCCAAACAAAGTGGAGGCCTTTTTACAACAAAAAACCCGATATTATTTATCGATGAGATTCATAGATTTAGTAAATCGCAACAAGATTCTCTTTTACAAGCGGTAGAAAAAGGATGGGTTACGCTAATTGGAGCAACCACAGAAAATCCAAGTTTCGAAGTTATACCCGCGCTATTATCGCGTTGTCAGGTTTATGTTTTAAATGCCTTCGATAAAACAGATTTAGAAAACCTTTTAAGCCGTGCAATTGCAAAAGATAAGTACTTATCCGAAAAAAACATAGAACTAAAAGAAACAGCTGCTTTATTGCGTCTCTCGGGAGGTGATGGTCGGAAATTACTCAATATATTCGAGTTGTTAGTGAATAGTTTCGAAGGAGAAGATATTGTGATTACCGACGAGATTGTACTGGCAAAAATTCAGAATAACACTGCACGCTACGATAAAACTGGGGAGCAGCATTACGATATTATTTCGGCCTTTATAAAATCGATTAGAGGAAGCGATCCAAACGCTGCGGTATACTATTTAGCACGTATGATTGAAGGTGGTGAAGACGTAAAATTTATTGCACGTCGCCTTTTAATTCTAGCGAGTGAAGATATCGGAAATGCAAATCCGACAGCACTCGTAATAGCTAATAATACATTTCAGGCAGTTTCTGCAATTGGATATCCAGAATCTCGAATTACTTTAAGTCAGTGCACAACCTATTTAGCATGTTCGGCTAAAAGCAATTCGGCTTATGAAGCCATTGGAAAAGCGCAACAGTTGGTTCGTGCTACTGGAGATTTATCTGTGCCTTTAGGTATTAGAAATGCACCCACCAAATTAATGAAAGAATTAGGGTATGGAGAAGACTATAAATACGCGCACAGTTATGCTAATAATTTTGCAGAACAAGAGTTTTTACCAGACGAGATAAAGAATACAAAACTCTACGAGCCTGGAGCAAATCCCAGAGAGAATTCCGATCGTAATTTTTTAAAACAACGTTGGAAAACTAAATATGGATATTAAACGTTTCTACCGTATCTAAATTTTTGATGTGTGTACAGGGTTGTTCTATACCTGATTAAAATTCACACTAGACATATATAAAAGTAAAAGTGAGATTCCGATATAAATCAGAATCTCACTTTTATTTTATTCAAATATGAAAAACGAGTTGTTAAAACTTAACGTTTAAAACCTCTTCTTTTAACGTATCACCTTCATAATATTCGATTACCCATTGGTCTCCCTTTTTACGAACTGTGGCTTGCTTTCCTTCAACAAAATACATGTCTTCTACACTAGATTTTTTTAACTTGTAAACGACCTTTGGTGTACTATCTACTAGTTGATAACCATTAGCAGTAGGTTGCGCATATAATACATTAGATGTCGGAACCACAGCTTTCGATACAGCATTAGAGGGTACTGCAGCAGTTGTTACAGCCGCCTCGGCAGCCGGAATTGCGACTCCTAAATTAGCAGAAGATTCTGTATATTTATAATTTACAGCATCGAAAGAATTAAACGCATCGCGTAATGCTGCATGATACGCCTTTTTAAATTCTTTTATTTTCGAAACTCCAATAGCTGTTTCAAAAACAACCTTGTTTTTACAATCTTTTAAAACAACAACTAGTTTTGTTGTAAACATATTGGATTCATTCTTAACGTCAGATCGCAATATTAAACATCTATTAAATTCTTGTTCAACCGACATTTCATCGCCTTCCATCATTGCAGAAAAGCCTTTCTTTTCAAATAAAAATTTAGTCAATTCGTTTAATTGATATTGATTAGATTCTTTTAAAAAATCATATTTATTTGGGACAACTACATATTTATAATCGTTTAAGTTTGATTGCGCAAAAGAGCTAAAACAAACACTCACAACTAACAATAAAATTATTTTTTTCATGGGTTAAATTATTTTAAGTAAAGGTAATTAAGTTTTATAAATATTTTTTCAAATCGATTAATTTATCAATTTGAGTTATATGACGATGCTCTGTCAAACGAATTTCATTAAAATATATTGCTTGAAACCCTGTATTAATGGCTCCAAGAATATCGGCTTCCAGGTTGTCCCCAATCATTATGCTGGTATTAACCTCAGCATTTGCCTTGTTTAAAGCATAATTAAAAATATCTGGATGCGGTTTTTTAACACCTGCCTCTTCAGAATTAGTCACTGTTTTAAAATACTTAAGAATATTGGAATTTGTTAATTTTGAAGTTTGAACTTCCTCGAATCCGTTGGTTATAATATGAAGATTATACTTAGGTTCTAGATAATTTAATATGGAAATAGTGTCTTCAAAAAGATAATTAAATGAGGATAAATACGCCAGATAATCATCAGATAATTTATTTACAACCTCGGTAGATACAGGAGTTTCTAACTGATTAAAAGTATCGTTTAACCTTCCAAAACGCAAGGTTTCTTTATCGACCTCACCCATTCTAAAGCGCTTCCAATACTCGAAATTAATAGGAACATAAGCTTCTAAAAACACATCTAAATCGATTTCTAATTGATTGACTTCGAATATTTTTTGCAAGGTTAAAGACGAATTTTTTTCGAAATCCCAAAGTGTATGGTCTAAATCGAAAAACACATCCTTTATTTTATTTGTCATTTTCTGTTGAATCTAAAATAATATTGAATAATTCTTTAAAATGCTTCCACTGCCCCATGCCACTAAACGTGTAATTATGAAACACAGGAACGAATTCTCCATTAACACGCTTTACCTGATTAATAATATACTGAAGCGATTCTTTTTTATCTAATAAAGAGACATTCTTTAATAATGCAGAATCGATAACATGATAGGAATTAATACGCAGTGGTGTTTGCACCTCGTAATCTAAATCGTAAAAGAAAAAAGGAGTACACGTTCCTGCTCTAAACCCGAGTTCGTTTACATATCCCATGGTATAATCGTCCTGGACCTCCAATTCTACAAGATTCCGGTATAAATCCGGTAAATTTAGTTTGGAAAAGGAATTACGCGTTTCTAAAAGAGACGTGTTAATTATACCTTCCATTTGTTGTTGTTCTTTCTTTAAAATAGATTTATCTTCAATAGCAAAATAAGAAACTTTTAGCCCTACCCTACAATAATCTGCAACAGATTTTATTAAAGACACATAGTCTTTTCTAAGGGCACTTATCCCTTTATCGTAAGTTGAAAAATCTCCAATTAGAAAGAAAAAATGAAACTTAAAACCTGTTTGTTTTTGTTTGTTTAATATATATTTAAACGTATCGTATGGATCGCGTTTTAAACCAAACAAAACCATTTGGCGGTAGTACAATTTCTTAAAATTAAAGGCAAATAAATCCTTAATGTTTCCTCCTAAAGTTCGCATTAATCCTTTCAATTTAAAATCGTAAGGTGCCGGCACATCTATAACCGGTTTTATACTATATTTTCGTTTTGGAAATTCAACATTCGGATAATTCGCTTCTAAAACAGACTTAAACTTGTAGGCCCAAATATCGACCACTGGCTCTTTTAAAAAGTTATGTTTATACGCTAAACTTTCATGAGCACCGTAACGTCCATACTCATCTTTTACATGAGGTAAATATTCTTCGTATCTGCTTAACAGGTAAAATGACGCTGCAAAAACATCAAAAGGAATCGCGCTTTTATCTCCAGTAAAAAAGAAGCATTTAGTATCCTCCCATTTGGTTACATTTAAATCTGGATCTGATAATCCTTGCTCAAATAATAAATCGTGACTACGTATAAACACCTCATTCCCTAATGGTTTTTTAGTGTACGACATTTTAAAACTATCGTGAGCAATAAACTCTTCTATAGTTGTAGTAAACCGCACCGGGATACCAAGAATTCTGGTACAGAGATGTTTAAACGTAAAATTTATACGTGGTGTTATTTTATGAGTATATACTAGAAGCACACATTGATTTTAAGTAATAAAAGTAATGATTTTACAGTTAAGAACACAGATAACACTACTTAAAGCATCTTACATTTCGTTTTCGTCTGCAAAACTAAAATACGCACGTTCGGTTATAATTATATGGTCTAGCACTTTAATGTCTAAACTTAAAGCAGCAGTTTTTAGTTTTTGAGTGATTTGTTTATCGGCCACACTAGGTTTTAAAGTCCCTGAAGGATGATTATGAACCAAAATTAGTGCTGTTGCTCCTAGTTCTAAAGCCATTTTTAAGGTTAAGCGCACATCGACTAACGTCCCCGTAATGCCGCCTTTACTTAATTGTTGCTTTTGTAGTATGGTATTGGAATTATTTAGGTAAATAATCCAAAACTCTTCATGTGGTAGTTCTCCTAAAACGGGTTGCATAACGTCAAATACAGAGGCAGACGAGGTGATTTTATTTTGCTTTACAGCCTCCTCTCCTCTTCGTCTTCTACCGAGTTCCATAGTCGCAGCAATAGTTATGGCTTTCGCTTCTCCAATCCCTTTAAATGTCATTAATTGTTTAATAGATAATTTTCCTAAAGCCCGTAAATTATTATCTACGCTACCTAAAATACGCTTGGATAAATCTACAGCACTTTCTTCGCGATTGCCACTTCCTATAAGAATAGCTACCAATTCTGCATCGCTTAAAGCTGCTTGACCTTTATAAAGCAACTTCTCCCGAGGCCGATCGTCTTGCGACCAATTTTTAATTGAAAAAGGAATCTTTTTATCTAACATACTATAAATATAAAAATTGTAAATTTCTGAAACAATTAAAACCACTGAAAATGAACACTTTATTTAATATTGAATCTGCAGAGACCATTCTGAGGAGACTCGATAATTTAACGGAAACCAATATTGCCAAGTGGGGAAAGATGGATGTTGGGCAAATGCTAAAACATTGTCAAGGCCCATTAGATATTGCTTTAGGCAACCAGGTTCTACATACGAAACTCAACTTTTTTCAAAAAATAATGCTATCTATTTATAAACCATTATTATTTAACGACAAACCTTGGAAACAAAACTTACCTACAGCAAAAGAGTTTAGAATAACAACGCCACAAATATTCTTAGAAGAGAAAAAAAACTTAAAACTACGTATAGAAACTTTTTCTAAAAAAACCGATGTAAAAACTTGGCCTAATCATCCACTTTTTGGTTATTTTACACCCGAACAATGGGGTCAAATGCAATACAAACATTTGGATCATCATTTAACCCAATTTAATGTCTAACTAAATAATTTTATCATTGAGTTATCCTCCAAATATTCATCAAGACGACAATAAAGATCGCATGATTGAAGTGATTAAGCAATATCCCTTAGCAACGGTTATTTCTGTAGAAAACAATCTACCATTTATTACGCATTTACCACTTATTTACAAGTCAGGAAAATTGATAGGTCATATTGATAAAAGTAATCCACATGCATCCTTATTAAAAGAGAACACACCTGTTACTATAATTTTTTCGGGTCCTGATTGCTATATCTCTCCTAGCCTTTTCGAAAAAGCAGAACTGCCTACTTGGAACTATATAAAAGTGCACTTACAAGGAACCGTTTCTGAAATTAAAAATGAAAATGAAGTAAAGCAATCTATGGTCGATATGACGTCGTTTTTAGAAGCCTCACAACAGGCTTACGTCTTAGATTACAACAACCCAAGCATGGATAAGTTTGTTAATTACGTCAAGGGATTTGAAATAGACATCCGGCAATGGGAAGGAAAGTTTAAACTATCGCAAAATAAAACACCAGAAGCTCGAGACATTGCCAAGCAGCAATTAATCTCGAAAAACGAATCAAGTATTACGCCCTTTTTAGACCGGATTATTTAATTTTAGGTTAACATAAACGTCTAAAAAACTATATTTATAATATAAATTTATATCGCCCAACATGAAACTTAACAGTCTTCGTATAAAATACTTCTTATCACTATTACTGTGTTTATCTGTATTCACAATCAATGCACAAACAGATTTACTTAATGGCATAGAACCTAGTTCTCAAAATTTAGATTCGTTAAGCGTTAAGAAACTAAAGGCGATTTCTTCTGTTAATCTTGTTCGGGAAATAGACAATGCGAATAGTGAACTTAAGCTAATTCAGAAAAAAACGCAAATTCCAACTAGCATAATAAAAATTGATTCTGCGCATATCAAGCATTATCAATTTATATTACAGGAATCTAATACGGTCGAAAATTTTATGAAGGCTAATCCCAACCTTCAAAAAATAAACAACCTTATTACCAAATGGAACGGTTATAAAAAAACATTAACGGCATGGCAAACCTCTGTAAACGATCAGCAAGTTCGTAATTCAAGATTTGTAAGCGATATTATTAATAAGGAAAAAATTTGGGGGTTAAGTTATCAAGATGCTTTAGACACCAGTGCTCCTGAAGAAATTTTAACGTCAATTAATACTGTATGGGAGAAAACAAAAGATACTAAAGCAGCTATTCTTAAAAACAATAACTACTACCTCGTACTCGAAACTAAAATAAACGAACAAATTAGCATTATAGAGCAAGTAATGGATGAGTTGTTGACATTAAAGAACTCCGATGTTTACGATATTTTTCATCAACGCCACGCAGCGTTATGGCACATCTCTTTTACCGGAGAAAGCGAAGTACCAAGTGAAAGCGACGATGTAGAATCTATTAAAAACAATATTTCCACTACGTACAACTATTTAAGAGATCGTACTGGGGTACTCTTTTTTTACTTCATTTTTATTGGTATTATAACCCTTTTTATTACGCGATTAAAAGCTGGATATTTGAATTTTCCGTTTAAAGAAAGATCAAAAACCTATAAAAAAGCTAAGGACATTATTCTAAATAAAAGCACCATTTGCATAGTGTTTTTATCTCTTTTGGTTTCTAAATCGATGTTCTCGAATACACCTAAGTTATTTATAGATATAACTACGCTTCTTATACTTATCTGTGCTGTCCCGTTAATAAAACCCTATATGCACAAGAAATTTAAAGACATTATTTTCTTTGTCATTATATTCTTTATAATAAATGCCACTAAATCTTATATATGGTTTTCGTCTTCGGTTTACAGAATTTATATCTTATTTGAAGCTTCACTATTAATCTATATGCTTTACAGATATACAAATCCATATCTAGAAACCAAAAAATTAATAATAGATGGTTTTGGAAAATTACTCATTCGCTTAACGCCGGTAATCTATATTTTATGTATAATCTCTATAATTTCTAATATTTTCGGATATACTAATCTAACGGATATCACTTTAAAGATTAGTACACAAAGTGGAATAAGCACTACTTTTTTCTACAGTCTATTAATGGTCTTCAATGGCATTTCGTTAGGGCTAATAAACCGTCATTTTGGAGTAAAAAAAACGTATATCCCTACAGAACGCTGGGATATCGAAAAAATAACCTTAAAAGTTACTAGAACCCTTATTGCAATTATTTGGACATTATACTTTCTTAATATTTTAGATGTATTAAGACCCATGATTGATATTATTCAGGATACGATTACAGAACCCTACCAAATAGGTAGTTTAACCTTTACGCTAGAAGGTATTCTAGGTTTTATTTTTACTTTAATACTAACATATACGATAACAAAAATCATTTCATTTTTAATAAATGATGGCGATGGTGTTCTTCGTCTCTTAAAATTACCAAAAGGAATTCCTGCAGCTATTTCGTTAGTTATAAGATATTTTATTATGGCATTTGGTGCGGTTTTAGCCCTTGGTGCATTAGGTATCGATTTAAGCAAATTTAATTTAATGGCAGGAGCCTTAGGTTTGGGTATTGGTTTCGGATTACAAACAGTAATTTCCAATTTTGTATCTGGTTTAATTTTAGTTTTTGAACGTCCTATTTTACCAGGAGATACCGTAGAAGTCAATAACTTATTAGGAACTGTAAACCGCATAGGTGTGCGATCTTCGAGCATTAGCACCTTCGATGGCGCCGAAGTAGTAGTACCCAATAACAATTTAATTTCTAACGACTTAATAAACTGGACACTCTCCAACAATATTAAACGTATCGAAATCTTAATCGGAACCTCATACGATTCAGATCCCAACCGCGTCCTTGAAATTCTTACTGAAATTGCAAAAGATTATCAGTTTACTTTAAAAGACCCTGCTCCCAAAGCGCTTTTTAGCAATTTTGGGGATAGCTCGCTAAATTTTAGATTATTATTTTGGGTACATTACGAAATTGGTATGCAATCTAAAAGTGATATTTCTATTAATATTTACAACAAATTTAAAGAAGAAGGCATTGAAATTCCGTTCCCACAACGTGATTTAAATGTGAGAAATATACCTGAAAATTTGAATTTTAAATCGTTTCAAAATGAGTTTAAAGCACCTATTACTGAAGAACCTTTAAATAAGAATTTAGAAAAACCATTTATCGAACCTGTAAAAACAGATGTAGATTCTGATGATTCATCTAAAACCGACGACAGTAAATAGAATACAATTCTAGGCATAAAGAAAGCGAGATTTAGAATTATCCAAATCTCGCTTCTTTGTTATATTTTTTAAAACTGAATTTAATGGTAGTTTAAACAAAGCCCTATCTTCCTGATTCTTGATTCTTGATTCTAAAAGCGAAGCAATCTTTGTTCTTGAATCTATTTAATCAGAGACTTCACATCGTCGAAATCTAACCCACCATAATTCCCTGAACTCATCAATAACAAGGATGTATTCTCGAAATTCTGCTCGAATAAAAAGGTTTTAAAATCTTCTGGATTGGTGTAGATAATTAAATCGTCTCGCTCGAAAGCTGAAGCGATTTGTGCTTCGGTTACAGTATCTAATTTTTTAATCTCTACGGCATGCGGAGAATAGAATACCACAGCGACATCGGCAGCATCTAAAGTCCCTTTATACTCCTTTAGAAATTCAGCATTTAAACTGCTATAGGTATGTAATTCTAGACATGCTACTAGTTTTCTGTTTTCAAACTGTTCTTTTACAGCTTTGGTAGTCGCTTCCACTTTACTTGGCGAATGTGCAAAATCTTTAAAAGCAATACTATTTTGCCCTTCCGCTATTTTTTCAAGACGCTTACTTGCCCCTTTAAATGTAGAAATGGCTTCGTAGAAATCGTCTTCATCAATTCCCATATGCTGACAAATCCACTTTGCACCTCCCAAATTATTTAGATTATGCTTTCCAAACACTTCGATTGGCAACGGACCTTCTGCTGTTTCTAATAAGGTTTCCCCATCTTCAACAGTATACTCAGGTGTATGATAAGGTAATTTTCTAATCGGATTCACAGACGCTTCAACAACACGTTTTACAGCTTCGTCTTCTTCATTATAAGTAATGCTTCCTCCGCTTACTATACTATTTACAAAAATCTGGAACTGTTCTTCGTAATTCTCATACGTTGGAAACACATTAATATGATCCCAAGCAATACCACTTAACAGGGCAATGTTTGGTTTGTACAAATGAAATTTAGGCCGTCGGTCTATAGGCGAACTTAAATACTCATCGCCTTCTAACACTATAAAATCATTGTCGTCGGTAAGTTTTACCATCACATCAAAACCTTCTAATTGCGCACCAACCATATAATCGACATCGCGGTCATGATATTCCATAACATGTAAAATCATTGAGGTAATTGTTGTTTTTCCATGACTTCCACCAATAACTACACGCGTTTTATTTTTAGATTGTTCGTATAAAAATTCAGGATAACTGTAAATTTTAATCCCCAATTCTTGAGCTTCTAACAACTCCGGGTTATCGGCTTTGGCATGCATTCCTAAAACCACAGCATCTAAATCGGTTGTAATTTTTTTTGGAAACCACCCGAAAGATTCCGGTAATAATCCTTTTGTTTGTAATCTTGATTTAGAAGGTTCGAAAATCACATCGTCACTTCCTGTTACCTGATATCCTTTGTTATGTAAGGCCAAGGCTAAATTGTGCATCGCACTTCCGCCAATGGCTATAAAATGTACATTCATAAACTTATTTTGAAGACCGTAAATATACACGTTTTAGTACGTTTTTCTGAAAGATTATTGGGTAATCTCTTCTAATTTTTGCTGAAGTTCTTCGGCTTTTAATCGTTCAAACCCCATCTCTAAAACAACAATAGCTTTATCTTTCTGGTCTCGATTTAAATAAAATTCAGTAAGAGCCATATAACAGGTTTTCGAACCGCCAATAGCTACAGCTTGTTTGTAAAACTGTTCTGCTTGTTTAAAGTCTTCATCTTTGTTGTAGAGATAGCCTTTTGCGAGATAGCCATCTACTTTAGACAATGATTCTAATTGGTTGGCATACATTATGGCTTTTGAAGTGCTCCCACCAAGAACAGTGGGTAATTCCATATAAATTTTCACTAAAGCCCAACGGGTTTCTATATGATTTGCATCTAATTCTGAGGCTTCAATACATTCTGATTTCGCCTCCAAAATCAACGGAATAGCCATAAGTTTATTTACCGATAAAGCTTTCATTGCTAAAGCTCCTCCATATTTATAATGATAATTAGCAACTTCAGGATATAAATCAACTAAACCTTTATATTGAGTAATTGCAGCATCCCAATCTTTTGTATGGCTATAGGCATCGCCTAACAATTCGACCGACTTAGATTGGTCTTCCGAGAATCCATCAGTTAGTGGTTCTAAAATTGAAATGACCTTAGTGTAGTTTCCTTTATCAAAATACGTCTGCGCCTCAGAGAAACGCGTTTGCGAATACAGCAACTGCGGAAGTCCTAAAAGAATTACAAAAGAGTAAACGTAACGAAATTTCATAACGCAAAAATAACGATTAATCGCTTCCTTTTATCTAATTCTTAAAACACAAACCACTAAAAAAAGAGTAACTTTCTCATTTAAACTCAAATTGGAACTGTTTTTGATTTCAACCTAATAATCAAACAGCATACGCATTAACCAATATCTCGATATGAAATTTATAAAGCCCCTAATTTTAAGCCTAATTTTCACAAATAGCATACTGGCACAACAACCCAATTTTGAAAGCTTATGGTATGAAGTCGAAAAATTAGAGCTTACAGATTTACCAAAATCGGCATTGGAGAAGGTTGAAAATATTGACAAACTTGCAATTAAATACAACAATCAACCTCAGCACATTAAGTCGATGTTGTACAAGAGCAAATTTGCTTTGGTACTCGAAGAAGACGCTCAACTTAGTATTATAAACAACTTTAAATCTGAAATAGCCAAAAGCAAAGCGCCAACAAAAAACATATTAGAAAGCATGTTGGCCAATTTATATTGGGATTACTTTAAGCAAAACCGCTATAAGTTTTACAACCGGACGAGAACTGAAGAAAAAATAGATAAAACTGATTTTAGAACTTGGGATTTAAGCACCCTTTATGAAGATATTCAGTTACATTTTCAAAATAGTTTAGCTAATGAAACGGTCTTAAAACAAACTCCTATAGATGATTTTTCCGATATATTATTAGAACAGAAAGATTCTAAAATTTTTCGTCCAACACTATACGATTTACTAAACCATAATGCACTAGCCTTTTTTAAAAGCACAGATCGTAACATTACTAAACCTGCTTATAAATTTGAAATAGATGACTCCAAATTACTAAGTCCTGCTCATGAGTTTTCTAAATCAAAACTAGAAACAAAGGACTCATTGTCGCTAGAATTTCAGGCATTAAAAATCTATCAAAATTTAATCATTTTTCATCTAAAAGATAAAAACACAGAAGCCTTAGTAACTGTAGATATCGAACGCTTATTATTTATAAAAGACAAAGCTGTTTTCGAAAAATCTGACGAATTATTTATGCAAGTCTTACGTGATTACAGTAAAAAGTATAACAATACATTGGCAAGTGCATACTACGATTTCGAACTAGCCAAAATGATAAAAACCCAAGGAGACAGCTACAGTCCAGAATCGAATACAGAGGTAAGGTGGAAATTAAAAGACGCCCTAGCGTTGTGCGATTCTGTTATTTCTAAATTTCCTAACAGTAAAATAGCAGAACACTGTAAACTTTTAAAATCAGAAATATTACGTCCTAAAGTTTCTATTAGAAACGAATTAATACTACCTACCTGTACTAAATCTAGATTCTTAATCACATATAAAAACACTGAGCACTTAGATTTTAAAGCTGCAAAAATAAGTCATAATGCATTTGAAACCTTCAATGACTATTATACCACAAAAGACAAGGACAGTTTTGCAAGTACCTTACAATTTAATAAAACGTGGACAGCCGATTTAAAAACCGAAAACGACTACCAAGAACACAAAACCGAGATTATAACTCCCGAATTTGATAATGGTATTTACTTAATTACGATTACAGATACTGCTTCAAAAACTATAGAATACACAACGCTACAGGTTTCTAATATTGCGATTGTAAGAAAAGAAAATTCTAAATATATTATTTTTCAGGCTATTGATAGAAATATGGGAAAGCCATTTATTAATGCTGAAGTGACTATAAATTACAGATTCGATAACGTTAAGAAAAAAACAGAAAAAGAATATACCGATGCCTACGGAAATGTAAAAATTCGGAAAACGACAAGACGCGAATATGCACGTTTTGATTTAGTTTTTAATACTGGAAATGACACAGCCTATTTCGATAATTTTTATTTAAATTATTACGATAACAGAGAGAAAAACACTAACAAAACAACTTATAATTCCTTTGTCTTTACCGACCGAAGTATATATCGTCCAGGCCAAACCGTGTATTTTAAAGCCATTGGTATGAAAACAAAAAATGGGGTGAATGCCGTTTTAGAGAACAAAAATGTAACCGCCACATTATACAATAATAATTACGAAGAAGTCAATAAACAAAGCTTTACAACGAATGCATTTGGTTCAATTCATGGGGAGTTTATCTTGCCAAACTCAGGTTTAAACGGACAGTATCATATTCAAATAAACACAGGTTCTAATAGCATTAACATGCTTTCTAGAGCTTATTTTAATGTAGAAGATTATAAACGGCCAACGTTTGAAGCTAATTTCAAGCCTGTAACTGAAACCTATACCGTAAACGATTCGATCACAATTAACGGAGAAGCGCTTGCATTTACAGGGAGCAACATTACAAACGCTAATGTTGTATATCGCGTAAAACGGATGGTAGATTTACCATATAGGTATTACAGAACGCAACCTATAAATTACAGTGAACCGCAAGAAATCGCGCATGGAGAAAGCCAAACAGATGATTCTGGAAATTTCAAAATCCATTTTAAAGCGATAGCTAACCTGGACTTCAGTAAAAAAGACTTACCTGTTTTTCGTTATGAAGTCACAGCCGATATCACAGATATTAATGGAGAAACACGTTCTACCTCAACTACTATTTCTGTAGGTTACCACACAGTAAAAGTGCAATTACAGGTTGATAACAAATTAGACAAAAAAGCTAAAACCAATCAAATTAGTATATATACAACTAATTTAAATGGACAATTTACACCTGTTACAGGAACTCTAAAAATATATAAATTACAAGCTCCAAATCAGGTGTTACGTGAACGCCCATGGTCTGCACCAGATTATCAAGTTATTGATAAAACCACTTTTAACTCACTTTTCCCTAACGAGGCCTATACCAATGAAGACAAACCTGAAAATTGGAAAAAAGGAACTCTTGTTTTAGAAGAGACTATAAATACGGCAAATACGAAATCGATTCTTCTTAATAAAACAAGGCGATGGGAATCAGGAAAATACACGGCTATTTTTGAAAGTAAAGACAAACATAATCAGATTATAGAAGATGAAACACCTTTTGAGTTATATAGCTTAGATGATAAAACTGTTTCAGATCATGGAATATTTGAAATAAAAACTAATAAGTCCGAATATAATCCTGATGATGTTGCAGAAATAACCTTAGCTTCTGCTGCAGAAAACATAGTTATTACTTTAGAGGTTGAGAAGAATCACGAGGTTTTTGAGCGACATACTATTACCCTAAACCAGGATAAGAAAACAATTAAGATTCCCGTATCGAAATCAGATTTAGGCGGATTTGCAATTCATTATAGCTATGCTGTCTTTAATACGTTTAAAACCGGCACAGTAAATATAAGAGTACCCTATCCGAAAACAGATTTACAGATTGAAACTAAAACATTCCGAGACAAAATACAGCCGGGAGAAAAAGAAACATGGAGTTTTAAAATATCTGGACCTCAAGGCGAAAAGGTAACGGCAGAAGTTCTTGCAAGCATGTACGATACTTCTTTAGATCAGTTTATTGCGCACAGTTGGAGTATAAACTCGACTTATAAACCTATGTATTATTCTTACAACAACTGGAGAGCTAACGAGGCCTTTGGGACTAATTATTCAAATTTAAATTTTAATATATCAGACTTAAACATAATCCCTCAAGGTTTTGATTCCTTAGATGCATTTGGTTTTAATTTCAACGGAAACAATTGGGCGAATAGGCAATATTTAATGCGTATTCAAATAAAAAATATAGCAGAGTATAATGATTCTATTCCCGCAGGATATATTCACGGTACAGTATTAGACGCTATGGGCTCGCCTCTTCCAGGTGTAAACATCGTTATTAAAGGAAGTACTGAAGGCACACAAACCGATTTTGATGGAAAATTCGTCATCAAAGCAAATGATAAAGACACTATTACCCTAAGTTATATTGGGTTTTTAACCTCAGAATTTAATGTAGATCATAAAAACACATTTGTAATTCGCATGGCAGAAGATAGTGCGTCTTTAGATGAAGTTGTGGTAATGGGTTATGGTACTCAACGCAAAAAAAGTATAACTGGGTCAGTCTCTGATGTAGAAAATGTGTCCAATGAAACGGAAATTGATGAAACTGTAATGGAAAAGGTACAAGTACCATTTTCTATTCGTGGTATTGGTTCAGAAGATAACGAAGGCATAGCACCACTTTATATTATTGATGGCGTAGTTTCTGAAACAAATGATCTTAATAAAGACGACATTTTAAAGCTTGAAGTCTTAAAACCAAATGAAGCAACTGCTCTTTATGGAGTTGCAGGAGCAAACGGCGTCATTATCATTACAACCAAAAACGGTTCTAAATTTAACGACGTAAAAATCAGAAAAAATCTAAAAGAAACCGCTTTCTTCTTTCCACAGTTACAAACCAATAGCGACGGCGAAGTTAGTTTTAGTTTTACTTCGCCTGAAGCATTAACCCAATGGAAACTACAACTTTTGGCGCATACATCGACTATGCAAAGTGCAGAACGCACATTAACAACCGTAACTCAAAAAGAATTGATGGTTCAGCCAAATGCTCCTCGATTTTTACGTCATGGCGATGCAATTACCATTAGTAGTAAAATAATAAATCTGTCTGACAAACAATTAGAAGGTGAAGCCATTTTACAACTTTTCGATGCGGTTACCAATGCACCTATAGATATAAATTTAGAAAACACAAATGCAGTAAAATCTTTTACTGTAGACACCAACAACAATACACAAGTCTCTTGGACTCTTAAAATTCCAGAAACTGTCGATGCTGTGCAATATAAAATCATTGCCAAAGCAGGAACATTTAGCGATGGTGAGCAAAATGTTTTACCCGTGTTATCTAACCGTATGTTGGTTACCGAAAGTATACCCATGTGGGTAAACGGCAATGAATCGCGTACCTTCCAATTAGATAAATTAAAAAACAACACGTCTAAGACATTAAAACATCACAAACTTACTTTAGAGATTACGTCTAATCCAGCTTGGTATGCCATTCAAGCCTTACCGTATATTATTGAGTATCCGTTTGACTGTAACGAACAAATATTTTCTCGTTTTTATGGGAATGCCTTAGCGAGTCACATAGTGAATTCTAATCCGAGGATTCAAGAGGTATTTAATTTATGGGCTTCAAAAGATGCGTTGATAAGTAATCTTGAGAAGAACGACGAATTAAAATCGATTCTTATTGAGGAAACGCCTTGGCTGCGTGACGCCCAAAGTGAAACGGAGCAAAAGAAACGTATTGGCTTATTATTCGATATGAATACCATGAGTGCTAAAATGCAAGTCACGCTTCAAAAACTGGAAAGTAATCAGTTAGGTTCTGGCGCTTGGCCTTGGTTTGCTGGCGGACGCGAAAACAGATACATCACACAACATATCGTTACAGGTTTCGGACATTTACAACACTTGGGTGTAGATACTAAAGATTCGAAAAACATGATATCTAAGGCTCTTAAATTCACCGATGCCGAATTTATAGAAACCTATAAAGACATTGCTAAATACAATGCAAAACCAGATTATGACGCTTATCATTTAAACAACATACAGTTGCATTATTTATATATGAGGAGTTTCTATTCTGAAAACAAACCTTCTGAAGAGCTTCAAAATATCATTAATTATTATAGCACTCAAATTAAAACATATTGGACAAAAGGTTCGTTATATAACAAAGGCTTAATGGCTTTAATAGCGCAGCGTTCAGGAGATAAAAAAACTGCAACTGCCATTATTAAATCTTTAAAAGAAAATAGTATCACCAATAATGAATTGGGTATGTATTGGAAAGCCAACACAGCATCGTGGTATTGGTACGAATCGCCAATCGAAACTCAATCGTTATTAATTGAAGCCTTTTCGGAAATTGAAAAGGACACGAAAACCATAGATAATTTAACAAAATGGTTATTAAAAAACAAACAGACCAATCGTTGGTCTACTACAAAATCTACCACAGATGCTGTATATGCTATTTTATTAAAAGGTAGCGACTGGTTATCGGTTACAGAATCTTTAGATATCACGGTTGGCGGACAACCAATTCCTGAAGATAAATTAAAAGATACTAAAGTTGAAGCAGGCACAGGTTACTTTAAAACCACTTGGACTGCCGATGAGATTACACCTGAATTGTCAGAAATCACCTTAACTAAAAAAGATAAGGGTATGGCTTGGGGAAGTTTGTACTGGCAATATTTTGAAGATTTAGATGCCATTACCTCCGCAGAAACCCCTTTACAATTAACCAAAAAGTTATTCCTTAAATCTAATACTGATACAGGTGAAGTATTAACCGAAGTTATTTCTGAAACCACTTTAAAAGTAGGTGATTTAATTCGAGTAAGAATCACATTAAAAACAGACCGTGATATGGAGTTTCTGCATATGAAAGATATGAGAGCTTCCGGTTTAGAACCCATAGACGTTATTTCTAAATACAAATGGCAAGATGGATTGGGTTACTACCAAAGTACAAAAGATGCGGCAATGCACTTCTTTTTCGATAACATCCAAAAAGGGGTATATGTATTCGAATACGATTTACGCGTAAATAACGCCGGAAAAATGAGTAACGGCGTTTCGACCATTCAAAGCATGTATGCTCCTGAATTTAGTAGTCATAGTGAAGGAGTTCGCATTTCGGTAGAGTAGTTAAAAAGAAAGCTAGAATCATTAATTAAGGTCATGCTGAACTTGTTTCAGTATCTCACATCTAACTCCAATATGATTACTCAGATGGGACCCTGAAATAAATTCAGGGTGACGAACAACACTAATTAAAATTAGAACTTAAATTACAAACTAGCGTCATGCTGAACTCGTTTCAGCACCCCACAACTAACTACAATGTGATTATTCAGGTGTGACCCTGAAATAAATTCAGGGTGACGAACAACATTAATTAAAATCAGAACTAAAACTACAAACTAGCGTCATGCTGAACTCGTTTCAACATCCCACTACTAACTCCAATGTGATTACTCGTATGAGACCCTGAAATAAATTCAGGGTGACGAATAACATTAATTAAAATTAGAACTTAAATTACAAACTAGCGTCATGCTGAACTCGTTTCAGCATCCCACCACTTACTCGAATGTGATTACTCGAATGAGACCCTGAAATAAATTCAGGGTGACGAACAGCATTAATTAAAATTAGAACTTAAATTACAAACTAGCGTCATGCTGAACTCGTTTCAGCATCCCACAACTAACTCATAGAAAACTTTACAAACAAAAAAAGGAGCCTTAACAGCTCCTTTTTTTATACTCTATATTGAAAAACTTCGACTTAAACGTTCAACATTTTCCAAAGTTTATCTTTCAATTCTGTAATCCCTTGTTGGGCAACCGATGAAATAAAGATATATTCTACACCTAAATTTTTATCAAGTTCCATGCGTAATTCTGCTTGTAACTCATCATCTAACATATCACATTTAGAAATAGCAACAAGACGATCTTTATCTAACATCTCAGGATTATAACGTCTAAGTTCGTCTAATAAAATTTCATATTGCTTGCTAATATCGTCGGCATCAGCAGGAATTAAAAACAGTAACGTCGAGTTACGTTCTATATGTCTTAAGAAATAATATCCTAATCCTTTTCCTTCTGCAGCACCTTCAATAATACCAGGAATATCGGCCATTACAAAGGTTTGGAAATCACGATATTCAACGATACCTAAGTTAGGTTTTAGCGTCGTAAACTCGTAATCTGCAATTTTCGGTTTTGCTGAAGTAATTACAGACAATAACGTTGATTTCCCTGCATTAGGGAAACCTACTAAACCAACATCGGCAAGTAGTTTCAACTCTAAAGTCACATATTTTTCTTCTAATGGCATACCCGGTTGTGCGTAACGAGGCGTTTGGTTTGTGGAACTTTTAAAATGCCAGTTTCCACGACCACCCATTCCTCCTTGGCTCACAATACGCTCTTCTCCAACTTCTGTGATTTCGAAAAGTATATTATCAGTTTCAGTATCACGAACCACAGTTCCTAACGGCACATCTAAATACACGTCTTCCCCATCGGCACCAGAACTACGTCCACTACTTCCATGTCCTCCATGACCCGCACGTAAATGACGTTTAAATTTTAAATGAAAAAGAGTCCATAAATTATCGTTTCCTCTAATAATAACATGACCTCCTCGACCACCATCTCCCCCATCGGGACCTCCTTTTGTAATATATTTCTCACGATGTAAATGCGTAGATCCTTTACCTCCGTTCCCGGATGTTAATTGGATTTTCACATAGTCTACAAAATTTCCTTCAGTCATAATTACTTGGACTTCTTATATGAAGTCTTTAAAATGTTATAAAAATCTAATTGAAATATTTCAATTATAGCTTATCGATTACTTGGCTTAAACGCACTGTAATATCTTCGATAGAACCTACACCGTCCACGCCAAAATATTTGTCTTGTGCAGAATAGTAATCTTTTAAAATCGCTGTTTTAGAATAGTATTCTTTAATACGGTTCGCGATAATAGACTCGTCTGCGTCGTCTGAACGCCCACTAGTTTTACCACGTTCTAATAAACGTTCTATTAATATTTGGTCTTCTACTTCTAATGCAATCATGGCATTAATTTCAGAATCTTTACTCTTCATTAATTCTTCTAAAGCTGCTGCTTGTGCGTTGGTTCTTGGGAAACCATCGAAAATAAATCCGTTAGCACCGGCGTTTTTTTCAACTTCAGCATTCAACATATCAATAGTAACTTTATCTGGAACCAATTCGCCTTTATCCATAAAAGATTTGGCTAGCATTCCTAAAGCGGTTTCATTCTTTATATTGTAACGAAATACATCGCCAGTAGAAATATGTACTAAATTGTATTTTTCTTTTAAAAAATTTGCTTGTGTTCCTTTACCTGCACCTGGAGGTCCAAATAAGACTAAATTTGTCATATGTTGAGTTGTTTTTATTTGATATACTTCTGGTAAATTCCGACCTAATCCATCGTAATCTAAACCAAAACCAACTATAAATTTGTCTGGAATTTCTATACCGACATAGTGCAGTTTGAAATCCTTTTTATAGGCTGTTGGTTTATAAAATAAGGTCGCAATAGTAAGCGATTTAACGTTTTCATTTTTAAAAATACGATGAATTTCGGCTAACGTCCGCCCTGAATCTATAATATCTTCAAGGATAATTACTGAACGCCCACTTAAATCTTGAGTTAAACCTATTAAACGCTGAATGTCTTCTGTAGATTTCACACCTTCATAAGACGCTAATTTAATAAAAGTAACCTCGCAAGGGTTTGGATATTTCTTAACAAACTCGCTTACAATCATAAACGAACCATTTAAAACCCCTACAAAAACAGGAACTTCATCGGCAAAATCGACAGCTACTTGTTCTGCCATTCTAGTAATAGCATCATCTATTTGCTTTGCTGTAATAAATGGCTTAAAATATTTGTCATGAAGTTTAATCATAAAATATCCTGATTTTCGTTAATTCTTGGCAAAGATAATCAAATGAGACCTATAATCTAATTTTAGAAAAAGGTTTCATACTATTGATTTCTTAATTTTAGAATTAATTTCATATTAAAACGTATTTTTGTCACGTCTAAAACACGAGTAAAAAAGCAATATAATGAATTATTTTTCTTCAAATTTTAAATTAGGAATATTAGGTGGTGGTCAATTAGGTAAAATGCTACTTAATGAAACCAGAAAATTCGACATTCACACTTGTGTCTTAGATCCTAGTGAAGAGGCCCCTTGCAAAGTGGGTAGTAACGAATTTCAAATCGGTGATTTAATGGATTACGATGCGGTTTTTAACTTCGGGAAACATGTTGATGTTTTAACTATCGAAATTGAAAATGTAAATGTTAATGCCCTTGAAGATTTAGAAAAAGAAGGTGTACGCGTGTATCCGTCTTCTAAAACATTACGCACCATTCAGAATAAAGCAACGCAGAAATTATTTTATGTAGACCATAATTTACCAACAGCACCATTTTCTCGATTTGCTTACACCATTGAGATTGAAGATACCATTTCTAACGGTGGATTAGATTATCCTTTTGTTTGGAAAAGTGCTCAGTTTGGATATGATGGAACAGGCGTAAAAATTGTGCGTGAATTAAAAGACCTTGAAAATTTACCTAATGTAGCCTGTATCACAGAAAAACTGATTCCGTTTAAAAACGAATTGGCAGTGATTGTTGCACGAAATCCATCTGGAGAAGTTAAAACATATCCTGTGGTAGAAATGGAATTTCATCCAGAAGCCAATCAGGTAGAATATGTAATTTGTCCTGCACGAATTAGCGAAGATATTACTAAAAAAGCAACCGAAGTAGCCTTAAAAGCTGCACATGCTTTTAATCACGTGGGTTTATTAGCTGTAGAGATGTTTCAGACTGAAGACGACGAAATTATTATTAACGAAGTCGCTCCAAGGCCTCACAATTCGGGTCATCAAACCATCGAAGCGAGTTTCACCTCTCAATTCGAACAACACATTAGAGCCGTTTTAGATTTACCATTAGGGAATACTGCAAATAAATTAAACGGTATTATGGTCAATTTAGTGGGAGCAGAAGGACATACCGGAGATGTGGTTTATAAAAACATCGAAAATATTATGGCTATGGATGGTGTAACACCTCACATTTATGGTAAGAAACAAACGCGTCCGTTTAGAAAAATGGGGCATGTTACTATAGTAAATGAAGATATTGTTGAGGCACGAAAAATTGCCGAAAACGTAAAAAACAGCATTCAAGTTATTACCGAATAAAAAACAAAGCATTTATTACTAATGCAAAACACATATATATTATGAGTAAAGTAGGCGTTATTATGGGAAGTAAAAGTGACCTTCCTGTTATGCAAGATGCAATAGACATTTTAAAAACATTTGATATAGAAGTGGAAGTAGATATCGTTTCGGCGCATCGTACTCCAGAAAAATTATTCGATTACGGAAAAAATGCACATACACGTGGTATACAAGTTATTGTTGCCGGTGCTGGTGGTGCAGCTCACTTACCTGGAATGGTCGCGTCTTTATCTCCGCTTCCTATTATAGGTGTTCCTGTAAAAAGCAGTAACTCTATAGATGGATGGGATTCTGTATTATCTATATTACAAATGCCTGGAGGTGTACCTGTAGCAACAGTAGCACTTAACGGTGCTAAAAATGCGGGAATACTGGCTGCTCAAATTATTGGAAGTTCGGATCCTGTAGTACTCGAAAAAATTCTAAAATATAAAGAAGGTTTAAAACAGGCTGTATTAGAGACTGCTAAAAACTTATAAGCACAAAAAAAGCCTCTATAAATAGAGGCTTTTTATCGCTATTAATCAATAAATTTTTTCAGAGTAACCAGCTCTTTTATGAAAAAAAATCTGCACAAATGTATGATTATTTCCTAGTCATATAGCGCTTTAACACAATTTTTAACATTTATTTACGAAAAACAGCTCAAAAAATGAACATTCTATTAAATCCCTTTCAAACGCCATTTACCACTGCACCGTTTTCAGAGATTAAAAACGAAGACTTTTTACCTGCAATTACATCTTTAATTGAAGAGACCAAAGCTGAAATAAACGCCATTACTTCTAATCCTGAAGTACCTACATATAAAAACACAATTGAAGCCTTAGAATTCTCAGGTGTACAGCTAGATCGCGTGACTAGTATTTTCTTTAATTTAAATTCTGCAGAAACAAATGATGCTATCCAAAAAATAGCTCAAGAAGTATCTCCACTATTATCTGAATTCGGAAATGACATTACACTAAACGAAGCACTTTTTAAGCGTGTAAAATTAATTTACGATACGCGAGACTCTTTAAGTCTAAATGCGGAACAAATGATGCTTTTAGAAAAACAGTATAAAAGTTTTTCTAGAAACGGAGCCCTTTTAGCGGAAGACAAAAAACAAACTCTTCGTGATTTAGATAAGGACTTAAGCAAACTAAGTCTAAGTTTTGGCGAAAATGTATTGGCAGAAACCAATGCATTCGAAATGCTTATAACCGATGAAGACGATTTAAGCGGACTTCCTGAAGGTGCTAAAGAAGCTGCAAAGCAATTAGCGGAGTCGAAAGACAAAGATGGTTGGTTAATTAATTTAGATTACCCAAGTTATATTCCGTTTATGACTTATGCCGACAATCGTGAGTTAAGAAAAAAACTGGCTATTGCTTTTGGTCAAAGGGGATTTGGTAATAACGAATTCGATAATCAAGACATTGTTTTAAACATTGTAAAAAAACGTTATCAACGCGCTAATTTATTAGGCTATAAAACCCATGCTAATTTTGTATTAGAAGAACGCATGGCTAAAACGCCAGAAAACGTTTCAGAATTTTTAAACGAATTATTAGATAAAGCGAAACCGGCTGCACTAGGTGAACTTAAAGACCTAGAAGATTTCGCTAAAGCATTAGATAATATTGACCGCCTTGAAAAATGGGATTCTGGTTATTATGCTGAAAAGCTAAAACAGAAGTTATTCGATTTAGACGACGAAAAACTGAAACCCTATTTTCAATTAGAAAATGTAACCAACGGTGCGTTTAAAATTGCCGAAAAATTATATGGTTTACATTTCGAGGAAGTAGATACTATAGATAAGTACCATGAGGAAGTTTCGACATATAAAGTAACTAACGATAATGGTGATTTAGTATCTATTTTCTACGCCGATTTTTTTCCAAGAGCAGGAAAACGTAACGGCGCATGGATGACGGTTTATAAATCTCAATACATTAAAAACAACGAAAATAGTCGTCCGCATATTTCTATAGTGTGCAACTTTACAAAACCTACAAAAAGCAAACCGTCTTTATTAACGTTTAACGAAGTGACCACTTTATTTCACGAATTTGGCCATGCATTACACGGCATGTTGGCAAACACCACCTACCCTAGCCTTTCAGGAACGAGCGTATTTTGGGATTTTGTAGAGCTACCAAGTCAGGTGATGGAGAACTGGTGTTTCGAAAAAGAAGCGCTAGAATTATTCGCAACACATTATAAAACTGGCGAAGTGATCCCTATGGAATTGGTTTCGAAAATAAAGGAATCAGCTACATTTCACGAAGGGATGCAAACCTTACGTCAGATTAGTTTTGGTTTATTAGATATGAGCTGGCACGGACAAGACCCTTCAGCAATAGAACATGTAAAAGTTCACGAATCGGAAGCTTTCGAAAACACAAAATTATATCCAGATGTTGCCGAGAACTGCATGAGCACAGCATTTTCTCATATTTTCCAAGGTGGCTATTCTGCAGGATATTACAGTTATAAGTGGGCAGAAGTTTTAGATGCTGATGCTTTCGAATATTTTAAAGAAGCTGGTATCTTCAACAAAGAAGTCGCTACAAAATTTAAAGACAATGTACTATCGCAAGGTGGTACTGTAGATCCAATGACATTATATAAACGCTTCCGAGGTAAAGAACCTCAGCCCGAAGCGTTATTAAGACGTGCGGGTTTAATTAAAAAATAATTACACCCTTTTACATTTTGGTGTAAACCTTATAATTTTCTAGTTACACACCATACATATTATAGACGGAAGAGCTAAGAATGCATTCATTATATAAATTCTTGGCTCTTATGTTTATAAACCCTATTAAATAAAACAAACGACTCTCCTGCCTTTTACTAACAAACCTCTGACAAATAGCTGCTTTTAATCGATTAACTTAAATAATTTAATAAAATTATTATGAATTTTATTAAATTAGATAAACACACGGCAAAAAACACCGCTATGCTCGCAAAAAAAAGAATCTTTCAATACGTCATAAATTTTGCCTTTACATTACTCGCTCTAGGCTTATTTGCTCAAGAAAAGTCTAATTCCGATTTAGCTTCAGACAATCCAGAATATTTCAACACCTACGCACAAGAAAAATTCTTCTTACATACAAATAAAACCATGTATTTCTCTGGAGAAAAAATATGGTGGCAAGCTTACGTGGTTAGCGATTTTAGTAATAAACCCATGTTGGAAACCGTAAACCTACATATTGCCCTTTACGACTCTAACAAAACACTTTTGCAGAAAACCATGTTTTATTCTAATGATGGTATTGCTTATGGCGATTTAAAACTTTCTGATTCTCTAAATTCTGGAACTTATTATTTAAGTGTAGATACCCAATGGAGCAAAAATTTTAAATCCAAATACATCAGAGAACTACAAATTATTAATATAAAACCCGAAGGTGTTCAAGAAAACACGTCATCAGATAATGAACTGACTAGTGAAATCGGTGACTTAAATATTGACTTTTATCCCGAAAGTGGTACGATTTTAAATGGTATAAAAAATACTATAAACTTTAAACTAAACAGTGAAGCCCTGAGTCTGCATGAAGCCTTGCCTGTTTTTATTATAGATAATACGTCAGGTCAAGCCATTGCAAGATCATCCACAAATCATTTAGGATTAGGTTCTGTGAGTTTTGTGTACCAGCCAAAACACAGCTACACCGCCCAAATAAATTACAAAAATAAAGCTGTTAAGTTCGATCTTCCTTCTGCCAATACATCAGGAATTATCATTCAAGAGCATGATGATCTGAAAGGTTCTGATGTAGAAGCTGGATTTACCATACATTTTTCTAAAGATTTGATATCTAAATATCATAACGACACGTTTTTTGCCATAATACACAGAAACCAAAAAGCACGTTATGTGTTACCCGTTGTCATTAACAAAAAATACACTAAATACAAATTACCTTTTTCGGAAGATCATTTTTTTAATGGCGTAAACACGCTTAGTATTTTTAATAAAAACAATCAACCTGTAGCAGAGCGCCATTTTTTTAGCAAAACCAAACAAAACCTTGAAATAACTATTTTACCCCAAGCTGTGGTAGGCGACAGCATGGAACTCGCTGTGAAAATGCCTAAAAGTATGGGGCCTGCACGTTTAAGTATTGCCATTGTGCCTGAAGGAAGCAAATTAAATAAGAATAATAAAAATATTAGCGAATCCCTTTTGCTAGAACCATACTTAGATGTTCTTCCTACATATAATACAGACACATTAAGTAAGCAGACTCTTGATTTGATTACGCAAATTTATGCCACAAAAACAACTCGAAATCCTTTTAAATCTGCTGAACCACTTTTTCAACCAGAAACTGGCATTAAAATAGCGGGTTCTGTAAATGCTAATTTAATAGCAAACGAAAGCTATAAAGTCATGTTAACCTCTACCACTAGTTCAGTTTTACAAGTCGTAGACCTCAAACAGGATAATAAGTTCGTGTTCGACAATTTAGTGATGCAAAAAGATTCCAAGTATAACCTAGCTTTAATTGATAAAACAGGAAGCATTCAAAAAGCTCGTTTCTTTGTGTACAATACTCAAATAAATTATAAAGATGAAATTGTTTTAAATTATAATTCTAATACACCTCGAATTCTAAAAAGCAATGACGAAAATTTTTATCATCCCCAAAAACCATTATTTCTTAAAGATGCAGAACAATTAGAAGAAGTTAAACTTTATGGTAAAGAAAATAAACAACCTAAGTTTGTAGATTTACACTCCAATAAGCCACATACCCTAGGCGCTGGATTTACAAAACAATATATTATTGAGGAACAAGACAAACGCCTTTCAACACTTGTAGACTTCCTAAACAGACAAGCTGGTATATCAGCTTCTGTAATTAACGCGTCCGTTATTGTAAATTCAACAAGAGGTTCTAGCTCTTTTTTAGGTGGATATGGTACTCAAGTTGATAGTACTGGAAATACACCTACACCAAAAATGCTACTTATATTTGATGGTCAACCCATGATAGACCATGATGTTCTATACGGATTAAGAATGAGTCAGGTGGAAGATGTTAGTTTTAACAGTCTGGGAGCCGGGTATGGTTTTAGAGGAACAGATGGCGTGCTTCATGTAAATACTAAAAAGGGAGGAGGCTCAGATAGCATTGTCCCTCCACTTTATCAAGAAAGCACCTTAGATATAGGATTTACTGCAGCTAACCAAATGTATTCTAATTTCCCCATGCAATTTATTAGTACACAATCCAAGATATATTACGAGGCTTTAGACTGGAAACCTAATGTATTGTTAGCACCGAACCGAGAAACTATTTTAAAAATTTACAAAGGTCAACACAAGAACATTCTATTAACTGTTAATGGCATGAATCAGGAAGGCGCATTGATTTACAAACAAGAAATTATTGATCTTACTGAAAAATTGTGATTAGTAACAAAAGAACAAGGCCAATACTATAGGAAATTTCATTTTAATTTTTAAAACCTTATAAAAACTTTAATATTTTAATAAAATAGATTTCCTATTTTTGATGAGTTAAACCGACAATTCACTTTATGCCAGAACACAAGATTGATGCAACCAAATGGATAGATTCATACTCCGACTATCTATACAACTACACTATTTCTAGAGTTAGTGACGCTGAAATTGCTAAAGATTTGGTTCAGGACACATTTTTCGCAGGATTAAAATCTATGAAAAACTTTAAAGGAGAAGCTAGTGAACGCACGTGGTTGATTTCTATTCTGAAACGAAAAATAATTGATCATTACCGAAAAATAAATTCTAAAAAAGGTAAAGCTGAAGTCCGCATGTCCTATACTGCAGAAAGCGAAGACGAAGGCGATTGGTTAGAAGAACGCGTGGCAGACAGCTCATACAAAAACGCAGAAGACGTCTTAGAAAACACAGAACTTAGCGAAGCTATTTATAATTGTTTAGATAAATTACCAACTAAACAAGCCCAAGTTTTTAAGATGAAAACTATCGAAAATTTTGAGACAGATATTATTTGTAATGAATTAAATATTACTCCGTCTAATTTATGGGTTATTATACATCGAGCGAGAACATCTCTTTCAAGCTGTCTAGAAAAAAACTGGTATTAATTATGAGTAAATTATTTTTGTCATGCGAAGAAGCTTCTCACATCTGTGACAAGTTTCAATACAACGAGTCTACATTTTTTGAGCGCTTGAAGTTTAAAATGCATATCACTATTTGTACACTATGTAAGAAACATATGTTTACCAATATGAAACTGACTGAGTCGATTAAACAATCTAATATAAAATGTTTAGATGCTAAATCGAAATCGGAAATGAAGAAATGTTTTGAGGAAGAACTAAAAAATCAAAATACTAAAGGATAAGGCAAATTTCTAATCCCAGCCAAATAATAGGAATCCCCTCTACCCAAAACGACGTATACACATCGCTCCTAGATTCCTTTGAAAAGTAAAGAAATCCAATTAAAATTAACGCCACTATTAGTTGGATCAAGATAAAACTCCCTATCAGTTCTGTTTTAAACAATTCTAGAAAGAAAAACATTAGAGAAAGTACAACGCCTAACTTCTTAGTACGTTGTACGCCAATTTTCTGAGGAATAGTGCCTAACTTCAAACTATCGTATTTTAAATCCCGAAGCTCGAAAGGCAACATCAAAGCGATTATAAATATAAATCGCTGCATACAGGTAAGAAATACATCGAAATCGAAAGTATAGTGTTCATTAATTAAAGGTAATAACACAGTTACACCTGCCCATACCAATCCGATTACATAGACTTTTAATCCGCTTATACTTCTTAAATTCTGATGTTTATCCACAAAAAAACGATGTGGCAAAAATGGGATCGCGTACATAAAAGTAACCACCCCAAAACCAGATAATATTAAAATGGTATTCAGTTCTAGTTTTAATGCAAAATAGCTCATCAAAATAAAACTGACTAAAGTAAATATTAAAATAGCTCTTAACCAGCTAGCCATGGCTCTACGGTGATTTCTCGCTAGTCCAAAGTACTTCACAAAATTGTAACCTGTTATAGTTGCAAAAAAGATAAAACACAGCACATTTTTATCGAAAGGCAATTCGAATTTCAATAGTGTAATCCATGCCAATGAAAACACCGATATAGCGACATGAATACTTGCATTTAGATAAAATTTGAAGAGCTTTTGAAATATCGTCATGCCACAAAAGTAGATAAACAAAAATTAACAGCAATCTTTAACAAAATTCTTAGGAGAATCATATCGTCAAACACCCTAAATTCCTTACTTTTGCGCCACAAAACACAATTATAATTCGATGAATACAAATGCTTTCTCATTGCGTCATATTGGTCCTAGAGATGCGGACCAACAGCAAATGTTACAAACTATAGGTGTAGACAGTTTAGACCAACTAATATACGAAACTATTCCTGATGGTATCCGTTTAAAAAAGCCTCTTAACTTAGATGCACCAATGACAGAGTATGAGTACTTAACTCACATTCACGAATTATCAAAACAAAATCACATTTTCAAATCGTATATCGGTTTAGGGTATCACCCAACTATTCTTCCTGCAGTTATTCAGCGTAACGTTTTAGAAAACCCGGGTTGGTATACGGCATATACACCGTATCAAGCAGAAATTGCTCAAGGTCGTTTAGAAGCCTTGTTAAATTTCCAAACCATGATTACAGATCTTACGGGAATGGAAATAGCAAACGCATCACTTTTAGATGAAAGTACTGCGGTTGCCGAAGCCATGAGCTTATTATTTGCTGTAAGAAGTCGTGATCAGAAGAAAAAAGGAATTAATAAATTCTTTGTTTCCGATGCCATATTACCTCAAAGTTTAGCTTTACTACAAAGCCGTTCGAATCCAATCGGCATTGAATTAGTCATTGGAGACGAGACAACTTTCGATTTTTCTTCAGAATTCTTTGGTGCGATTCTTCAATATCCAGGAAAAGACGGATTAGTTAGTGATATTAAAACATTCATTGAAAAAGCTAATGCTGCTGATATTAAAGTTGCTGTTGCTGCCGATATTTTAAGTTTAGTAAAATTAGAAGCTCCTGGTAAATTTGGAGCAGATGTAGTTGTTGGAACAACACAACGTTTCGGAATCCCGATGGGTTATGGAGGTCCTCATGCTGCATATTTTGCAACCAAAGAAGCTTACAAACGTGATCTTCCTGGTCGTATTATTGGTGTGACTAAAGACATGAATGGAAACCGTGCCTTGCGTATGGCTTTACAAACTCGTGAGCAACACATTAAGCGTGATAAAGCGACGTCTAATATTTGTACTGCACAGGTTTTACTTGCTGTTATGGCAGGTATGTACGGCGTATACCACGGACCAAAAGGGTTACAGTTTATTGCAGATTCAGTTCACGATAAAGCATCAGCATTATCAGAAGCTTTAAAATCTCTTGGATTTAAACAAAAAAACGATACTTTTTTCGATACTTTAAACATCGAAGCAGATGCAGATAAAATTAAACCTCTTGCCGAAGCTAAAATTATTAACTTCTACTATCCGCATGCTGATTCAGTAACGATTTCAATAAATGAAACGACATCGCTTTCAGATATAAATGACATCATTTCTGTTTTTGCTGAAATTATAGAAGTAGAGCCTATTGTTTTGGATACTATTCCTGAATCCAATAACATTAACGAAAACTTACAACGTACAACCGAATTTTTAACTTCAGATGTATTTAATACGCACCATTCAGAAACTGAATTAATGCGTTATATAAAAATGTTAGAACGTAAAGATTTATCATTAAATCACTCGATGATTTCTTTAGGTTCTTGTACAATGAAATTAAATGCTGCTGCAGAAATGTTGCCTTTAAGTTATGCCAAATGGGGAACTATTCACCCGTTTGCACCGATCGAACAGGCACAAGGTTACCAAACGGTATTAAAAGAATTAGAAGATCAATTAACAGAAATTACTGGTTTTGCTGCAACATCTTTACAACCTAATTCAGGGGCACAAGGAGAATATGCAGGTTTAATGGTAATTAGAGCATACCACGAATCGCGTAACGATAGTCATAGAAATATTTGTTTAATCCCATCGTCTGCACATGGTACTAATCCTGCAAGTGCTGTTATGGCAGGGATGAAAGTCGTGGTAACAAAATCGACTGTTGAAGGAAATATCGACGTTGACGATTTACGTGAAAAAGCAGAATTGCATAAAGAAAACTTATCTTGTTTAATGGTTACATACCCATCTACTCACGGTGTTTATGAATCTGCCATTAAAGAAGTTACTCAAATTATACACGATAACGGCGGACAAGTATATATGGATGGTGCAAATATGAATGCTCAGGTTGGATTAACAAATCCTGGAAATATTGGAGCAGACGTTTGTCACCTTAACTTACACAAAACATTTGCTATCCCTCACGGTGGTGGTGGACCTGGTGTTGGACCAATTTGTGTTGCGAAACAACTCGTTCCATTTTTACCTGGAAATCCTATTATAAAAACTGGAGGCGAGCAAGCTATTAAATCTATTTCAGCAGCACCTTATGGTTCTTCTTTAGTGTGTTTAATCTCTTACGGATACATTAAGATGTTAGGTGCAAAAGGATTGGAAGATTCTACTAAAGCAGCCATCTTAAACGCGAATTACATTAAAAGCCGTTTAGAAGGTCATTTTGATACTTTATATTCTGGAGAATGTGGACGTGCCGCACACGAAATGATTGTAGATTGTAGACCATTTAAAGAAAACGGAATCGAAGTTACAGATATCGCTAAACGTTTAATAGATTACGGATTCCATGCACCAACGGTTTCTTTCCCTGTTGCAGGAACTTTAATGATTGAACCTACAGAAAGTGAAAGTAAACAAGAAATGGATCGCTTCTGTGACTCACTAATTTCTATTAGAAAGGAAATTGATGAGGCCTCTAAGGACGAACCTAACAATGTACTTAAAAATGCACCACATACTTTAGAAATGTTAACTGCCAATACATGGGAATTACCATACACTAGAGACATTGCAGCTTATCCTATAGAGCACGTACGTACCAATAAATTTTGGCCAACTGTACGTCGTGTAGATGATGCTTTTGGTGATAGAAATTTAATTTGTACATGTGCGCCTATAGAGGATTATATGTAACAGAATCACGGTTTGGACATCGTAAATTACCTCTAAAAAAAGATTGCCTTTATAGTAAATGTCAGTATCTTCATTGATATAAAACATGCTGTAGAGGCAATCTTTATTTAATGAACATAAAAATCACAGGAACAGGAAGTTACATACCTTCTATTGTTCAAAAAAACGACAGTTTTCTTAATCATTCTTTCCTAAATAATGATGGAACTCCCTTCGAAAATGACAATACTGTCATAATTGATAAATTTAAATCCATAACTGGTATTTCTGAACGTCGTTATGTCAAGGAAGAATACACTTCATCGGACATTGGTTTTTTTGCTGCTCAAAAAGCAATCGATAACGCCAATATAGATCCAGAGACTTTAGATTACATCATTTTCGCTCATAATTTTGGAGACATCAAATTTGGAACTATCCAAAGTGATATGTTACCAGGCTTAGCTGTTCGCGTTAAAAACAAACTGCACATTAAAAACCCAAAATGTGTCGCTTACGATTTACTTTTTGGTTGCCCAGGATGGATTGAAGGTGTTATTCAAGCCCAAGCGTTTATAAAAGCAGGTATTGCCAAGCGATGTCTAGTAATTGGTTCTGAAACGCTTTCTAGGGTTGTAGATAAACACGACCGAGATGCGATGATATTTTCCGATGGTGCTGGTGCATGTATTCTTGAAGAAACCAATGAAGCTAGTGGTATCTTTTCTCACATTACAGAAAGCTACACTCTCGATAATGCCTTTCATTTATCATCAGGAAAATCTTTTAATCCAGACTTAGATCCTAATACGAAATATATTAAAATGGATGGTCGCAAAATTTATGAATTTGCATTGAAGCATGTTCCTGCCGCCATGAAAGCCTGTTTAGATGAAAGTGGCGTAGATATAAAAGAAGTAAAGAAGATTTTTATTCATCAAGCCAATGAAAAAATGGACGATGCCATCTTAAAGCGTTTCTACCGTCAGTTTAAAATGCCTATCCCCGATAACGTGATGCCAATGACCATTGGTAACTTAGGAAATAGCTCTGTTGCTACAGTCCCTACACTTTTTGATATGGTTAGACATAATAAATTAGAAAATCATAGTCTTAACACAGGTGATGTTATTATATTTGCGAGCGTTGGTGCAGGAATGCACATTAATGCGATAGTTTACAAATATTAAATAGCACCGCATAAGCGGGAATAGAATAGTATGTACGAAAGCCATTTTCCGCATAAGCGTTATAAAAATACCATTGAATTCTTAGAGCAACACGTCCAAAAAGAGTCACAACTTTTGGATTTAGGTGTTGTAAATCCGTTTACAACGGTCATGGAAGAACATGGTTTTAAAGTAACAAATACATCTGGTGAAGATTTAGATATAGACACATCTGCATTAAAAAATTCTAATGCAGATGTTGTGACTGCTTTCGAAATTTTCGAACACTTACTCTCGCCTTTTACCGTTTTAAAAGCTATTAAAGCTGATAAATTGGTGGCTAGTGTACCTCTTAAATTATGGTTTGCCGAGGCGTATAGAAGTAAAACCGATATGCGAGACAGACATTACCATGAATTTGAAGATTGGCAATTCGATTGGTTGTTAGAAAAAGCTGGATGGGAAATTAAGGCACGCCATAAATGGACTAACCCCACAAATAAAATTGGTATCCGTCCTATTCTTAGACGTTTTACACCGCGATACTATATTATTTATGCTGAACGGATTTCAAAATAAAATCCTTTTTTTTGAAAAAATTCTGTCGTAATAATTGCGATATAAAATTTAAATATTAAATTTCATTGCATGAATTTTTACATCGTCATTCCCGCACATAATGAAGATGATTCTATCGGACGTACTTTAGAATCGTTAACACAACAAACCCTGTTGCCTAAACAGCTTGTTATTGTGAATGACCATTCTACAGATAACACCCAACATATCGTAGAATCTTACATTGAAAAACATTCATGGATTTCTATTGTGAACGCACAATCTTCGGATAAACATTTACCGGGTTCTAAAATTATAAATGCATTTTACAAGGGATTAGATACGTTAGACGATAATTACGACATCATGTGTAAGTTTGATGCCGATTTAATCTTCCCTGAAAACTATTTAGAAACAATTTCTAATCATTTTAAAGCAAATCCAACATTGGGTATGGCCGCTGGTTTTTGCTATATTAAAAAGGATGAGCATTGGGCATTAGAAGACTTAACCAACAAAGATCACATTCGTGGCGCGTTGAAAGCCTACAGAAAACAATGCTTTCTAGATATTGGAAAATTAAAACCTGCCATGGGTTGGGACACGATAGACGAATTACTAGCAAAGTTTAATCATTGGGAAATTCTTACCGATGAATCGTTGCACGTAAAACACCTAAAACCTACTGGAGCAAGTTATAATAAAGCTTCAAAATATATGCAAGGTGAAGCCATGTACAAGATGCGCTACGGCTTCTCTATTACAGCTATTTCTGCACTGAAACTAGCCATAAAGAAAAAAAACCTTTCTCTTTTTAACGATTATATGTCGGGCTATTTTAAAGCTAAAAACGAAAATACAGAACCTTTAGTCACTCCAGAACAAGGTGATTTTATTAGAAAATTGCGATGGAATGGCATGTTGAAGAAGTTTGGATTTTAGTTAGTGGTTAGTGGTTAGTGGTTAGTGGTTAGTGGTTAGTGGAAAAAAATAAATTCAGTATACATTCAAAAATTCATCCCTTCATATTTAACTAAAATCAATAGCCGTAATCTTTCCGTTATAATGAGAATTTGAAACAAGTTCTAGTTGACGAAACCTCAACTTAAAGTGAAAAACTATTTCGCCATATCATGCTGAATTCTTTTCAAAGACTATGTTTATATCATACTATTTAATTCATACTACAACGTTCTATGTTTCCATGGTGTTCGAGCGGAGTCGAGAATTAAAATTTATTTATGGGATACTATATGATTCTCGACTACGCTCGAAGACCGTTATAATGATGTTTAGAATTTTATAAGATATTACAAAAACAAGAATATATCTGAAGTTTATTCTAATAACATTTTGTGTTTCCTTGGTGTTCGAGCGGAGTCGAGAACGCATCACACTAGATGCTATCACACCAATCCAAGACATAAAAAAAACACCTCAACATATACTGCTGAGGTGTTTTTGATTTATAATGATACTCTAAAATAATTTCAGAGTGACCTATTTACTTTAAACTAGCCAAACTCGATGTAATAGTTTCAATTTTAGCTAAAGCGTCTGCTTCTTTTTTACGTTCGTTAGCAATAACTTGCTCTGGTGCTCCTGCAACAAAGCGTTCGTTAGATAACTTCTTTTGAACAGATTTTAAGAAACCTTCGGTGTATTTTAATTCTTCCGCAAGCTTTACAATTTCAGCTTCAACATCTATTGCGCCTTCCATAGGAATAAAATACTCGTTAGATTTCACTCTAAATGTCATAGCGCCTTCTACAGGTTCCGTAACGTAGTCGATAGTTTCTAAATTCCCTAATTTTGAAATTACAGCATCAAAAGCAGTATTCGCGTTTTCGTTATTAATTACAGAAAAACCAATCGCATCTTTAAACGCAATATTTTTGTCTTTACGAACTGTTCTAATTCCTGAAATCACTTCAGAAGCAAATTCAAACTGAGAAATTAAGTCTTTATTTATCGGTTTCGCTTCTGGCCATTTTGCAACGATTAACGCTTCTTCTGGAGTACGTTCAGCAATATATTGCCAAATATCTTCAGTTAAGAATGGCATAAATGGATGAAGAATTTTTAAATTATCTTCGAAACGAGCCATTACACTATTATATGTTGTAGCATCGATTGGTTGCTGATAAGCCGGTTTTACTATTTCTAGTAACCAGCCACAGAAATCATCGTAAATCAGTTTATAAATACTCATTAAAGCGTCGCTTAAACGGTATTTACTAAAATGGTCTTCAATTTCTACTAATGCATCCTGGAACTTAGCTTCGTACCATTCTAAGGCAATTTTGCTAGATTGCGGTTGCTCGATAGCATCACTAACTTCCCAAATATTGGTTAAATTAAAGGCATTCCAAATTTTATTTCCGAATGCTTTTCCTTGCTGACAAAGTGTTTCGTCGAACATTAAATCGTTTCCTGCCGCACTACTCAACAATAATCCAACACGAACACCATCTGCACTATAATCGCTAATTAGTTTTAAAGCGTCTGGAGAGTTTCCTAAAGATTTACTCATTTTACGACGTTGCTTATCACGAACTAATCCCGTTAAGTACACGTTGTTAAACGGCTTTTCGTCCTTGTATTCGTAACCAGCAATAATCATTCTAGCAACCCAGAAAAATAAAATATCTGGCCCTGTTACTAAATCGTTGGTTGGGTAGTAATACTTGATTTCTTCATTCTCAGGATTACGAATACCATCGAACACACTCATTGGCCATAACCAAGAAGAGAACCATGTATCTAAAGCATCTGTATCTTGTTTTAAATCTTCCGCTTTTAAATCGGTTTTACCCGTTTTTTCTTGAGCTAATGCTACTGCCTTTTCAATAGATTCTGCAACAACAAAATCTTCTTTTCCATCACCATAGAAATATGCAGGAATTTGTTGTCCCCATAATAACTGACGAGAGATATTCCAATCGCGGATATTCTCTAACCAGTGACGGTATGTGTTTTCGAATTTCTTAGGAAATAATTTAATTTCGGCATCTTCACCTAAAACTGCTTCGATTGCTGGCTTTACTAAATCTTCCATTTTTAAGAACCATTGGTCGCTTAATCGTGGTTCGATAACCGCTTTTGTACGCTCAGAAGTTCCTACTTTATTTACGTGAACCTCAGTTTTTACTAAAATCCCTAAAGCTTCCAATTCTGTAGCTACGTTTTTTCTAGCCTCAAAACGATCTTGACCTTGAAATTGCAATCCGAAGCTATTTAAAGTCGCATCTGCATTAAAGATATCGATCACTTCTAAATTGTGCTTATCTCCTAAATTCTTATCGTTTTCATCGTGAGCAGGCGTTACTTTTAAACATCCTGTACCGAATTCTAAATCGACATATTCATCTTCAATAATAGGCACGACACGATTAGAAATTGGCACAATGGCTTTCTTTCCTTTTAAGTGTGTAAAACGCTCATCGTTCGGGTTAATACAAATTGCAGTATCCCCGAAAATAGTTTCAGGACGTGTTGTAGCAATTGTTAACGTATCGTCGCTACCATCAATTTTATAGTTTATATAATATAAATTTCCTTGACGTTCCTCGTGAATGACTTCTTCGTCAGACAATGTCGTTTGCGCTTCTGGATCCCAGTTTACCATACGGTAACCGCGGTAAATTAAGCCTTTGTTATGTAAATCGACAAATACTTTAATTACAGCTTCAGACATGTCGTCGTCCATTGTGAATTTCGTCCGATCCCAATCGCAAGAACATCCTAATTTTTTAAGTTGTTCAAGAATCACACCACCGTACTCTTCTGTCCACTCCCAAGCATGTGCTAAGAATTCGTCGCGAGTAAGATCGTTTTTATCTATGCCTTGTTCCTTTAATTTAGCAACTACTTTTGCTTCGGTAGCAATAGAGGCATGATCTGTTCCAGGTACCCAACATGCATTTTTACCTAGCAAACGCGCACGACGCACCAATACATCTTGAATGGTATTGTTTAACATGTGTCCCATATGCAACACTCCGGTTACGTTTGGTGGCGGAATTACAATAGTATACGGTTCTCTTTCGTCTGGTGTAGAATGAAAATAATTATTTTTCATCCAGTAATCGTACCATTTACTTTCTACTGAATTAGCATCATATTTTGAAGGAATATCCATCGGCATAATTTTGAATCTTTGTATTGCTTAAAGTGAAAACTCTCTGCCTTAATTAATAGTTATTTAAGGCAATTATTTTAAGTTTATTTAATCACTTTGGAATAGTTTTTGAATATAGGTTGCAAAAGTACTTATTATTCTTTTGATGTGAAATTATATTCAGTGTTTATAGAATTACAAGCTTAATATATTGTTATATCTATATCAATAACACTAATAATCTTGCATAATGAGTAAAAAGTATTTACGTTTACACTAAATTAAATTAAATTACCATGAAACAAATTATAACTATTTTATTTATCGGATTAGTAACATTCTCAATTCAGGCTCAAAACAAAGTGGCTAAGATTGAATTTAAAACAGATGTTATCGACTACGGAACTATTAATAAAGGAGCTGATGGTGTTCGTGTTTTTGAATTTACAAACACTGGAGATGCCCCTCTTATTGTCTCTAAAGTAACCTCTAGCTGTGGTTGTACTGTACCTAAAAAGCCAGATGCTCCAATTATGCCAGGTGCTACAGGAGAAATTTCTGTAAAATATGATACAAACCGTGTAATGCCTATTAGAAAAACAATTACTGTTATCTCTAACGCAGAAACACCAACAGTAGCTTTAAAAATTAAAGGTGAAGTTATCGATCCGAGTGCAACAAAATAAAAGCTGAATAATTCATTCAACTTATAATATACTAAACCTCTTGAGTTCATACTCAAGAGGTTTTTTTATGGAATAAAACTAAAATAGGTATCTCATCTACTTTTAATTTCTCTGAGCTAAAATTGCTTAACAGATAAAGGTCTTAAAATCATTATAAATTTCAATCCCACTAATTGTAATTGCAGTATATTGTAATCTCAATACTTCTAATTGTATTCAAAAGTTCAAAACGTAATTATTTATGATATCAAAATTCATTAAAACTTTCATTTTTTGCAGTCTCGTTATTTTTGTTAGCTGTAAAAAAAACACCTCTGAAACGACTAAAAAAACCATGAGCGAGAATATTTTAATTCAAGAGTGGACTGGACCCTATGACGGTGTTCCGGCATTTGACAAAATGTCTATAGAAGCTGTAAAACCGGCAATAGAAGAAGCAATGGCTCTTAACCTTATAGAAATAGAATCTATTGCTAATAATGAAGAACCGCCAACTTTCGAAAACACCATAGCGGCTATGGAACGTGCTGGAAAGCCTTTAGGCCGCGTCTTTGCCTATTACGGCATTATGAGCTCCAATGTATCTACCCCAGAATTTAGAACTGTGCAAGCAGAATTAGCTCCTAAACTTTCAGATTTTAGATCTCAAATTTCACAGAACGAAAAATTATTCCAACGGATAAAAGCCGTTTACGAAGCTGCTTTAGAGAATCCTCTAGAAGATCAAGAACAACGCGTAGTAGAATTAACGTATAAGCAATTCGAAATGAATGGTGCAAATCTTGATGCTGAAAAGAAAAAACGTTATGCCGAAATAAACAAGGAACTGTCTTCATTATATACCGATTTTGGAAACAATATTTTACATGACGAAGAAAACTACATCACGTATCTAACCGAAGACCAATTGGGCGGTTTGTCTGATGGTTTTATTAAATCCGCTGCAAAAATTGCAACAGATAAGGAAGAAGATGGAAAATATGCAATTACAAATACGCGTTCTTCAATAGATCCGTTTTTAACCTACTCAACACATCGTGAATTACGTAAACGCGTTTGGGAAAACTACTATTCTAGAGGAGATAATGGAGATCAATTCGACAATAACGAGATTATTGTCAAAATTTTAAAATTACGCAAAGAACGTGTTGGCCTGATGGGTTACGATAATTATGCAGAATGGCGTTTACAAGACCGTATGGCAAAAACACCAGAAAACGCAATGGATTTAATGATGGCTGTTTGGCCTGCATCGATTGCAAGAGTAAAAGAAGAGGTTACAGATATGCAAACCGTAGCAAATGAACTTGGAGACAATATCACTATAGAACCGTGGGATTATAGATATTATGCCGAAAAAGTGCGTAAAAAGAAATATGATTTAGACAGTGACGAGGTAAAACAATATCTGCAATTAGATAAATTAACAGAAGCTATGTTTTTTGTTGCCGGCGAATTGTTTAATTATAAGTTTACTCCAGTACCAGAAGGGACTGTTCCTGTATTTCAGGAAGATGTAAAGGTTTGGGAAGTGACAGATAAAACCTCTGGAAAACATATTGGTCTATGGTATCTGGATCCTTATGCAAGACAAGGTAAACGTTCTGGAGCTTGGGCTACCACGTATAGAAGTTCATCTTCTTTTGAGGGTGAAACCAATGTATTAGCATCTAATAATTCTAATTTTGTAAAGCCTGCACCAGGAGAAGCTGTTTTAGTATCTTGGGATGATGCTATAACCTTTTTTCATGAGTTCGGACATGCGCTTCATTTCTTTTCGGCGAATGTAAAATACCCGACTTTAAACGGAGGTGTTAGAGATTACACAGAATTTCAATCACAATTATTAGAACGCTGGCTATCTACCGACAAAGTCATTAACACCTATTTGGTACACTACAAAACCGGGGAACCTATTCCTGCTAGTTTAGTTGAAAAGATAAAAAAAGCAGCTACATTTAATGAAGGTTTTAATACTACAGAATATTTAGCTTCTGCCTTAATTGATATGAAAATACACTTAGCAGATCCTGAAAACATGGATGTAGATACTTTTGAACGCGAAACTTTAAATGCATTAGGAATGCCTAAAGAACTGCCTATGCGCCATAGAACACCACAATTTGGTCATGTGTTTTCAGGCGAAGGTTATGCTACTGCATATTACGGTTATATGTGGGCAGATGTTTTAACCAGTGATGCTGCAGAAGCGTTTAAAGAATCTGAAGGTGGGTTTTACGATAAAGACGTTGCTAAGAAGTTAGTAAAGTATTTATTTGCCCCTCGAAATGCTATGGATCCAGCAGAAGCTTATAAGAAATTTAGAGGTCGCGATGCAAAGATTGAAGCCTTAATGAAAGATCGTGGATTTCCTATAAAATAACATCTTAATTGAATAAGATCCTTAAGGTGATTCCGCGATAAACATCAATTGATTAAGCAATAATTATTTAGTTAAAAGACAATTCTACTTTATAATTATTGCTTATTTTAGATTGCATAAAAAAAGTGCCATAGCAAATTAGAAAAACAGTCTTTTACCATTGACTTAGACTCTAAATTCCAGATCTTTTCAACAGGTATTCTTAATCAATTTACTGTCTAATAATGGCAAAAAAAAAAAAAAAAAATGTTAGCATCTACTCGTGAAAAATTACAGAAAGTTAGTACTGCAACGCTAGCTACAGCTTTATTTAAACAAGGACTAAAAAACCAATTTATTCAAGGCGTTAAACCACTTGCTGAAGGAAAACCTAATATGGTGGGAGAAGCCTTTACATTGCGATATATTCCGGCTAGAGAAGACCTAAATCCCATTACCGTTTTTAAAGATCCTAAACATCCGCAACGTGTCGCGGTAGAAACTTGCCCGAAAGGATCGGTCTTAGTTATGGACAGCCGAAAAGATAGTAGAGCCGCTTCTGCTGGTTCTATTTTGGCATCGCGCCTAATGGTTCGAGGTGCTGCTGGTATGGTTACAGATGGCGGATTTAGAGATTCTAGCGAAATTGCCAAGCTAGAGATGCCTTCTTACCACCAAACACCTTCTGCTCCAACAAACCTAACGTTACACCAAGCTTTGGATATAAATGTCCCTATTGGTTGTGGAGATGTTGCGGTCTTTCCTGGTGATGTTTTGGTAGGCGACGATGATGGTGTTATTGTTATTCCAGCAGATTTAGCAGATGACATTGCTACTGAAGCCATAAACATGACGCTTTACGAAGATTTTGTTACCGAGAGAGTATTAGCAGGTCATACGATAATTGGATTATATCCTCTTACTAAAGAAGAGAATAGAGAGGCTTTCGAGTTGTGGAAAAAACAAAATAGCGCATCGAAATAAAATCCAATTTATTTTAGAATTTAAATAGATTATACCGTCTTCAAAAAACACATTTCTAATGTGTTTTTTTCATTTAATACCTTATTTTTTAACACTTAAAATTAGAGAAAGTGGTTCTCATCAAGTTATAAATATGAAAAAAAATAGATATGATTGGTTATATTTCTTTTAGTATTTATTAATCATTCTTCTCAGAAAAAAATATAAAATGTAGAGAGCTATCATTTAAAAATCAGAATCATGTCATCCATAAAACTAAAATTAGATTTATATACGCGGTTTTTATTTCCTACATTAGTTCCTTAAACAAGCGACATACCTTACATATTATTAAATAAATTAAATTATGAAAATTGAATTAAAGCTAATCATTATAATGTGTTTGTCCCCCTTGTTTATAAATGCTCAAACAGATGTGACATCTAAAAAACAGAGTATTACCGTTCCTAAAATTGATTATAAGGTATTAGAAGACAAAGAACCGTGGAAAGACACCGAAGATTGGGCTGAAGTAAAAACAGTCTCTGTAAATTCGGATGGAGTCCCTGAAGATGCTATAGTTCTTTTTTCGGGTAATAATCTAGATGCTTGGCAGTCACCTCAGCTTCAAACTCCTGCAAACATGGAACAAGCAGAAGTTATTTCTCCTGCATTGATTTCTGATTATTTAGGAACACCAACAAAATGGCAGATTGTAGAACAAGCCATGCGAAATGCTCCAAAATCAGGTTCTGTGGCTAGTAAACAATCTTTCGGAAGTGTACAAATGCATATTGAATGGCTAGCTCCCAAGGCAGAAAATGCGACGGGCCAAGATTATAGTAATAGTGGTATCTTTTTTATGGGACTTTATGAGGTACAAGTTCTTAATTCTTATAAAAACCCAACCTATAGTAATGGTCAGGCAAGTTCTATTTATAAGCAAAGCAAACCTCTTGTAAATGCTTCGAAACCTACTGATGTTTGGCAAAGTTACGATCTTATTTTTACTGCTCCGACATTCGATAAAAATCAAGAACTAATATCGCCTGCCTACCTTACTGTATTTCACAACGGTGTCTTAGTTCAAAATCATTTTAAACTACAAGGTCCAACCATTTTTATTGGCGAAAGTAATTATGTGTACCATAAAGAAAAACTGCCTCTTGTTTTACAAAATCACGGCTTGCCTGTTCTTTACAAAAACATTTGGTTAAGAGAATTGTAATACATAAACCAATTATTCATATTTTAACTTTAGGATATAAAAAACTGCTTTTAGATACTACACCTATAAAATATAAGATTAGGCAAATAACATATTAAAAATAGTTATAAAATGCACTGTACATTTCACTACACGCTTAAAACAGCTGTATCTCCTTTTTATTTAGACTCTACTTTAATGGTGCTTTGAGTTGAAAATTAAAACTATGTTTCACCCCATTTCTATTTACTTTTATACGTATATCATCGCCTTCTTTAGCATAAAACAAACGAATAATTTCATGGATTTTATATTCATGAGATTTCCTATTATTTACACTTAATACAATATCACCAACTAGAAGTCCGGCGAGTTCTGCAGGAGAATTTTCACGCAACTCCACGATGGTAAATGCTGGTTTTACTTGGAAATTATAAGATGGCTTTAATTCGAGATCTAAATTTATAGTCGTATTTGTAAATGCACTGGAAGTAGAATTATCACCTTCTAAAACCAATAATTCTCCATGATGTTCTAATTCAATACCGCTCTTGTTGTAGCTAAATTCATCTTTATAGAATCTATTTTTTTTAAGTGTTAATCGTGCGTTTCTGTAATCGACAATCATATTAAAGCGTTTTAAAACATTCCCAGAAATGCTTCCATTTCGTATTTTTAGTCGTTTAGCAAAATGTACTGCGTTAGAATCAGGATAAGAGACATTCACTTGATTAAGTGTAAAAGATCTAATTTTAAGTTCCTGCACTTTCGAGCGCTTTCCGTAAACACTGCCACTAAGCCCATGTCCCAAAAAATCTATAAAGTAATTTTCGCTCTCATATAGGCCTAAATTTTCATTTTCGAAAATCCAAATAGAATCACTACCACCGGAATCCATTAATAATTTTACAGGCACATAAATGTCATTTATTTTTACGTGAGCATTTACATAGGGTTTATTATTATAGAATTCGAAATTTACAGTTTCGCATGCATCACATACAGTATAAATATATCTATCGGGATCATGTAATTTAATATAACGTTTGCTATAATTAATTTCGATTATAAAATCTTTAAACAAATCGAAGCCTATAATACCATGAATTGGAATTCCTAATTGTGGCGTAAAATTTAGACTCGCATCATGAATAGCATATATTTCTTGACTTGCATTTATGGCCGCTCCTACCTTAAATACATTATTCTTAGATTTTAAGGCTTCAAACGAATCACCTTCCCCTAAACCCCGTAAAATATATGCTTCTGTATTATTAATTTTAAGAGTATCTCTTTCATTTAAAAAACTAAAAACAATAGGTTTTCCAACACCTGTATCCAATATAAATGACAGCTCTACACCATTAATTTCAACAGGAATGATAATTAAATTATGAATCAGTTTAAAGCGTACTTTATCGAACTTCTTATTATTCTGAAGCTTAAATTTTGTCTGTGAAACCACTAAAAAAGGGACACAAAACAGAAAAATGAAAAAAAAGAGCAGATTTTTCATGAATACACCGAATTTACCCTCTTTAATTTACGAAATTAATTTTATAACATCATTATTAGCGCTTTCTCATAAAATTCATCAACTTTGTACCATAATTTTTATACTATGCCAAAGATATCTAACAAGGGCCACAACATGCCCGAATCTCCAATTCGTAAATTGGTTCCTTACTCAGAAAAAGCATACAAAGCTGGAAAAAAAGTGTATCATTTAAATATTGGACAACCCGATATTAAAACACCTCAAGTCGCTTTAGACGCAGTAAAAAACAACACCCTTACAACAATAGAATATTCACGTTCTGAAGGTTCTGAAGAATATAGAACTAAGATTGCGAATTACTATCATAAAAATGATATTGAAGTAAAACACGACGATATTATTGTTACTACAGGAGGAAGTGAAGCTTTACTTTTTGCTTTTGGAAGCATCATGGATACCGATGATGAAATTATTATACCTGAACCATTCTATGCTAATTATAACGGATTCTCTACATCTTCTGGTGTAAACGTGGTTCCTGTAATTTCTAAAATTGAGAATAATTTTGCTTTACCTCCAATTTCTGAATTCGAAAAACTAATTACTCCTAAAACCAAGGCGATCTTAATTTGTAACCCTGGTAATCCAACCGGATATTTATATTCAAAAGAAGAAATTCTTCAACTTGCTGAGTTGGTTAAAAAACATGATTTGTTTTTAATTGCAGACGAAGTGTATAGAGAATTTGCATACGATGGCGTAAAACACCATTCTATTATGTCTATTGATGGTTTAGAAGATTATGCCATTATGATAGATTCTGTTTCGAAACGTTACAGCATGTGTGGCGCAAGAATTGGATGTCTTGTTTCTAGAAATAAAGACGTTATTAAAACAGCCTTAAAATTTGCGCAAGCAAGATTAAGTCCGCCAACATTAGCACAAATAGCAAGTGAAGCTGCATTAGACACGCCACAAAGTTATTTCGATGAGGTAATAACAGAATACGTAGACCGTAGAAATACTTTAATCGCTGAATTACAAACTATCGAAGGTGTTAAAATAGGAGTCCCTAAAGGTGCATTTTACTGTATCGTAGAACTACCTATTAAAAATGCAGATAAGTTTGCACAATGGTTATTAGAAGAGTTTGATGTAGACAAAGAAACCGTAATGGTTGCTCCTGCAGCAGGATTTTACTCGACACCTAATATGGGTTTAAACCAAATTAGAATTGCTTACGTTTTAAATAAAGAAAGTTTAATTAAAGCTGTACATCTTTTAAAAGAAGCTTTAAAAGTTTATAAAGACTAGTGACTATACAACACAATGTTTCTTTAAAACCATACAATACTTTTGGAATAGATGTTGTTGCAAAACATTTTGTAACAATATCTACTCTGGAAGATTTAAAGGAGGTTTTAACACTTAAGAACTACCCTAACAAACTTGTTTTAGGTGGTGGAAGCAATCTTTTATTAACTAAAGACGTAGATGCTTTAGTCATTCTTATCCGTTTAAAAGGTATATCTATTATATCTAAAACGGATAATACGGTTTTAGTAAAAGCCAATGCAGGTGAAAATTGGCACGACTTTGTACTTTGGACCTTAGCACATGATTTTGGAGGATTAGAAAACTTATCTCTAATTCCTGGAAATGTCGGCACCTCTCCTATTCAGAATATTGGTGCATATGGTGTAGAATTGAAAGACTCGTTTGAATCTTGCGAAGCTCTAGAAATAGAAACCAATACAATCACAACATTTAACAAAGCAGCATGTGCCTTTGGTTATAGAAATTCCATATTTAAACAACATGCCAAAGGACAATATATAATAACTTCGGTAACATTTAAATTAAGCACTAAAAACCACCAACTTCACACCAATTACGGCGCTATAATTTCGGAGTTAGACACTATGAAAATTACGGACCCTACTATTCAAGAGGTTTCTAAAGCTGTAATAGCCATTCGAGAAAGTAAATTACCTAATCCGAAGGAAATAGGTAATAGTGGGAGTTTTTTCAAAAACCCTGTCGTAGATAAATCTGTGTATCTTGAGGTTTTAAATCAGTTTCCAAATGTTCCAAGTTACCCCGTTTCGGAAACACAAGTCAAAATTCCTGCGGGTTGGCTTATAGAAACAGCTGGATTTAAAGGAAAACGATTGGGAAATTACGGTGTTCATGAAAAACAAGCTTTAGTCTTAGTGAACTACGGCGGAGCCTCTGGTTATGAGATTTTGAGATTATCCGAAATTATACAGACTACAATTAAAAGAATCTTCAATATAACCATCGAATCCGAGGTTAATATCTTATAATTCGCAATTTTTTATATAACTTTGGTTAATTGCCTCCTTTTGTAATTAACCAAACTAAAACTGATATTTTGATTGCACCTATCGAACAAGAGATTGTGGAATTATTAAAGCATGGCGATAAAAAAGCCATTGCTTTACTGTACCAGCACTATGCCGACACGCTATTAGGTGTGATCTCTAAAGTAATCACCGACGAAGATTTAGCACAAGATGTGCTTCAGGAAAGTTTCATAAAAGTCTGGAAGAAAGCAAAGTCCTACGACTCAAGTAAGGCAAAGCTATTTACATGGTTATACAGAATTTCTTACAATACTGCTATCGATAAAGTAAGATCTGTATCGAATAAAGAAAATAAAGAAGTCCAAATCGAGAATTCAAACGTATATAATATATCGGCTAAAGGTTTAAATCAAGATGTCATGGACATTAAAAAACACCTAAAGTCCATAGACCTGAAGTATCAAATTGTACTTAATGCCCTTTTCTTTGAAGGCATGACCCAGCAAGAGGCTAGCGACGAATTAAACATTCCGTTAGGCACTATAAAATCGAGATTAAAAATAGGACTTCGCGAGTTAAGAAAAATTTACGATCCAGAATAAATAACAGTCATGAATGATAAAATAACTACATTTTTAAATTCTGATCTTTTAGAGAAATATCTAATAGGAGAAACGACTTCAAAAGAAAACGAATTAATAGAAAATTACATCTCTAAATTCCCAGAAGTAGAGAACGCTTACAATACCATGCAACATCATTTAGAAATCACCTCTAAATTTCATGCTGTTGAAGCTCCTTCTTCGGTTTTAGTAAATATTTTACAAACTTTAGATGATGAAAATCCGGTAATTAAATTGGATACAAAACCTAAAACACAAAAATCGTGGTATGGATATGCCATCGCCGCAAGTTTTGTTGCGGTTCTATTTGCTTGTGCTTCAGCTTTTATTTTTTCTAAAAATTTAGACTTAAAAAAAGAGAATCAAACCGTTGTTGATGAGATATTCGATTTAAGGAGTGATATCGAATTAAATAATCAGAAACTTGATGATGTCATGGCTCAGTTTAAGCAATTGAATAACCCGGAAACTCAGAAGTACATAATTAAAGGAAATAATAGGGCAAAGAACTTAAAAACAGTTGCATATATTAATCCAGTAGAAAGAACGTCTATGTTAGATGTTGTGTCTTTACCAGAATTACCGCAAGAACACTGTTACCAAATATGGGCAGAATTAAATGGTAAAATGATAAGTTTAGGAATTCTAGACGAAACAGACAGACAATTAAAGTCTATCCCATATACAGAAAACGCACTTGGATTAAATATTACTATAGAACCTAAAGGAGGAAATACAAATGCGTCTTTAGAAAATTCTGTTGCAGAAATTGAATTAAATAGTAGAGAATAAACACAATCAACTATTAGCGAAGTAAGCCTCACTTTTAATTAAAAGTGAGGCTTACTTTTTTTTACGCTTTATTAAAATATAGTACCTTTGCAGAACATTAAAATAGGTTTTAAAACATCAGATTTATCTAAGACCTATTAATTAAATATACGGTTATGAAATTATTCATTATAACATTAGTTTTATTAGGACTAGGAGTTGCAGGAATTGCCATTAAAATATGGGCAAAAAAAGACGGTAAATTTGCAGGAACATGTGCAAGCCAGAATCCTATGTTAAACAAATCTGGTGAATCTTGCGGATTTTGTGGAAAAACACCTGAGCAATATAAAGACTGTAGCGAACCTCAACACTCTTAAATCCTTTCATGGTTGCACTCGACATTTTATTCTACAGTTTTGTAGCTATTGTCCTTATTCAGTTATTTTATTATTTAATTTTCCTTAGAACGTTTGCGTTTCTAAAACCTAAACAAACTCAAAAATCAGACATTCCGGTTTCTGTAATTGTGTGTGCTAAAAATGAAGAGGAAAATTTAAAAAAGTTTTTGCCTTCAATATTAAATCAGGACTATCCAAATTTTGAAGTTGTATTAATTAACGACGCCTCTCACGATGACACATTAAGTGTTTACGAACACTTTTCTGAGCAATACAACAACATTAAAATTGTTGATGTAAAAAATACAGAAGCATTTTGGGCCAATAAAAAGTACGCGTTAACATTAGGAATAAAAGCATCAAAATACAACCATTTATTATTTACGGATGCCGATTGTACTCCGGTAACTAACACTTGGATTTCGGAAATGGCAGGAGCCTTCGAAAGTAAGAATGCTATTGTTTTAGGTTACGGCGGATATTCAAAAATCAAGAATTCATTATTAAACAAGTTAATCCGATTTGAAACGGTATTAACGGCTTCTCAATATTTTTCTTATGCTAAATCAGGCATGCCTTATATGGGTGTTGGTCGAAATTTAGCCTATACTAAGCCTTTGTTTTTTGAAGCTAACGGTTTTATAAATCATATGAAAGTGGGTTCTGGAGACGACGATTTATTTGTAAACCAAATGGCAACAAGCAAAAATACGGCGGTTTGTTTTACACCGGAAAGTTTCACGACATCTGTGCCTAAAAAAACTTTTAGTGCCTGGATAAAACAAAAACGCAGACATGTGTCTACTGTTGCGCATTATAAAAAAAGTCATAAATTTTTATTGGGGTTATTTTACGCCTCACAACTTCTATTTTGGATCTTAGGAATCGTGCTATTATCTCTTTTATTTAAATGGGAAATTGTGGTTGGTCTATTTGCCTTACGTATTTTAGTGCAATGGATTATTATCGGGAAAAGTGCAAAAAAGCTAAACGAATCCGACTTAGTTATCCTAATTCCTTTCTTAGAATTTTTCGTTATTCTAACACAATTAGGTATATTTATAACTAATAAGACATCAAAAACCCGTACTTGGAAATAGAACACGCCATACAAAAAGCAAAACAAAACGATCAAAAAGCGTTTAATTATTTACTTCACACCTATTGGGAAGATGTTTATGGGTTTCAGTTAAAACGTATTGGAAATGAGAATGATGCCGAGGATATTACGATACAAACATTTTCTAAAGCTTTCGATAAGATTGAGACATACAACCAAGAATATGTTTTTAAAACTTGGCTAATTACAATTTCTAAAAACCTTCATATTGATTTACTTCGGAAGGAAAAAAGCTCGATTTCTCGTCAGATTACTAAAAGTGATGAAAAAGCGATTAATCAAGTTTTAGACGAATCTCCTTCTGCTGAAGACAAAATTATAACGGAACAAAATTTAGCGAAACTACTAAGGGATATAAAGAAGTTAAAACCGCATTACCAGGAAGTGATTAACCTTCGTTATTTTCAAGAATTATCTTACAAAGAAATTTCAGTAGAGCTTAAGGAGCCTATAAATAATGTAAAAGTAAAATTACTTCGTGCGAAGAAACTACTTGCCGAGATTATTCAAACCCCATAGCATTCAATAATTTAGATTTTTAGATTACTTTTTGTTATACAACATTATTTCATTAATATTCGGAGATTATTATCTTAATCGGTTATAACATACTTTTTAGATTATACTTTGTATCTTTGCTTTTCGAAAAGAAACAATTTATGAATTCAGAAACTGCTTCAAACATTCTTCCGGATCGTCTACCAAAACCAAAATGGTTACGTGTAAAATTACCTACGGGAAAAAAATATACCGAGCTAAGAAGTCTAGTAGATAAATATAGTTTAAATACCATTTGCACATCAGGAAGTTGCCCAAATATGGGTGAATGCTGGGGAGAGGGTACTGCAACATTTATGATTTTAGGAAATGTTTGTACACGATCTTGTGGATTTTGCGGTGTAAAAACCGGAAGACCCGAAACTGTAGATTGGGATGAACCTGAAAAAGTTGCCCGTTCAATTAAATTAATGAAGATCAACCACGCCGTTCTTACTAGTGTAGATCGTGACGATTTAAAAGATATGGGAAGCATCATGTGGGCCGAAACAGTGAAAGCTGTAAGACGTATGAATCCTGATACAACTTTAGAAACTCTTATTCCAGATTTTCAAGGTTTAGAACAACATATTGATCGCATTATAGAAGTGGCTCCAGAAGTGGTATCTCACAATATAGAAACGGTAAGACGTTTAACTCGTGATGTAAGAATACAAGCAAAATACGACCGCAGTTTGGGCGTTTTAAAATATTTAAAATCTCAAGGACAGCGCAGAACTAAATCTGGTATTATGCTTGGTCTTGGTGAATTACGTGAAGAGGTTATTGAAACGTTACACGATTTAAGAGCTAACGATGTAGATGTTGTTACTATCGGTCAATATTTACAACCTAGTAAAAAGCATTTACCTGTAAAGCAATTTATAACTCCAGACCAATTTGCAGAATATAGAGAAATTGGTTTAGAATTAGGATTTAGACACGTAGAAAGCAGCTCTTTAGTACGTTCTTCTTACAAAGCACAGAAACATATTAACTAATGATTAATGTTGCTATAAATGGTTTTGGTCGCATTGGACGTCGTGTATTTCGTCTGTTACAAGACCATCCCAACATTAATGTAGTTGCTATTAACGATTTGGCAGATGCTTATACTTTAAGTCATCTGCTAAAATACGATAGTATTCATGGTGTTTCAAGTCAAACCATTACTTATCAGGGAAATGATATTGTTGTTAACGATGTTCACATTCCGTTATTAAACGAAACCCATCCCAAATCCATAAATTGGTCTCCATACCATGTCGATTTTGTAGTAGAATCTACCGGTAAGTTTAAAACCAAGGGAGAACTTCAGCATCATATAAACAACGGAGCGCAACGTGTAATTTTAAGTGTTCCTGCACTTGAAGATGATATTAAAACCATTGTACTTGGTGTTAACGATCATTTAATAGATGGTACTGAGAAGATCATTTCTAACGCGTCTTGTACAACAAATAATGCTGCACCAATGATGGCGATTATAAACGCACATTTTGGTATTGAACAAGCATACATTACAACCATTCACTCTTATACTACCGATCAAAGTTTACACGATCAGCCACATCGCGATTTACGCAGAGCACGTGCTGCCGGACAATCTATTGTACCAACTACTACTGGAGCCGCAAAAGCCTTAACAAAAATATTTCCAGAACTGTCCGAAGTAATAGGTGGTTGTGGTATTCGCGTTCCTGTTGCCAACGGTTCGTTAACAGATATTACATTCAACATAAAAAAAACGGCGACTATAGAAGAGGTTAATTTAGCTTTTAAATCTGCTTCCGAGACGCATTTTAAGTCTATTTTAGAATATACGAGCGATCCAATTGTGTCTATAGATATCGTTGGAAATCCACATTCTTGCATATTTGATTCTCAAATGACTTCAGTAATTGGGAATATGGTAAAAATTATCGGATGGTATGATAATGAGACGGGGTATTCCAGTAGAATTATCGATTTAATATATAAATTATCCGAAAAATAATTATTGTCAGGAGGTATTCTTATCTTTAGGCTCGAAGTAATTTATTTTTATGATTAATATTAAGTATTACATATGTGGACTGTTCATGCTGTTTGCATTAAGCTCTCAAGCTCAGGACACAGTTAACAATGATCCAGAAACCATACAAAACACAATCGACTTTCGCATTACACAAGCGCAATACGACATCGATAACAATAACTACTACCCGGCTAAGAAAAAATTAGACGAAGCTTTAAGCCTGGCAGAAAGTATTGACAATAAAAAAAGTATAGGTCTTATACTTTCAAAATTCGGAAAACTAGAATTTCGCATAGACGAAACATCTGCGGCCATAAAAACCTTAACCAAAGCTATAGAAGTCCAACGTTTTGCTATGGACGATATTAATATTGCAGAAACCTATAAAACTTTAGGTAATGTATTTATGCACCTAGAGCAATACGATGAAGCCTTAACCTATTACGGGTCTTCGTTAACTTTATTCCAACAAGAAAACCTTAGTGAATTTGAAGCAGAAGTCCTTTTAAATCAAGGAAAAGCTTACTTGGGATTAAAGCAATATAGAAAAGCGAGAGTTCAAATAGATAAATCTTTAGCCTTATCACAACGTTACGATTTAGATAAAATTAAGAGTAGTGCCTTAATTTATCAAGCCAAAGTATCTTATTTTTTAAACGATGATGAAAACGCTTTAAAATTAGGAAATCAAGGTGTAGAACTTGCAGAAGCAAACAGCTATTTAGATGTACTAAGTCATGGGTATTTAATTTTAAGTGAGTTGAATGAAAAATTAGGGAATTTTAAAGTCTCTACTCAATATTTAAAGAAACACATTACCTTATCCGATGCGCTTTTAAAACAAAAGCTCGAAAATTTATCTCCAGAAAATCGCGAAAAATTTATTTTAGACAATCAAACCGAATTTCAGAAAGAAAAAGAAGCCGATTTAGAAAAGCTTAAAGTCGACAAGAGCTTAAATAAATTAGCTACAATCCTAAGTATTGCATTAATCACGATTCTATCTCTCCTCACACTATCTCTATATAAAAACAACAACATTAGATTAAAAACGAATAACATGTTGCATAAAAAAAATGGAGAATTAATACTTGCTAAAGAGAAAGCCGAATTGGCATCAAAAACTAAAGCAAACTTTTTATCGACGGTGACACACGAACTACGAACGCCACTATATGCCGTTACAGGATTAACAAGTATGTTATTAGAAGAAGACCCTAAACCGGAACAAATTCAGCATTTAAAATCATTGAAATTCTCTGGTGATTATTTATTGACGTTTATTAATGATATTCTACAAATAAATAAAATAGAAGCCAATAAAGTAGATATTGATTATGAAGTATTTGATTTAAAAAATAAAGTTTCAGATGTTATTTCTGCTCTAAATAATTCTGCTATCGATAACGGTGTGAAAATTCATTTTGAATACGGTAAAGGCCTACCTACTCATTATAAAGCAGATCAAATTAAAATATCTCAAATCTTAATTAACCTAATCGGGAATTCTATTAAATTCACTAAAGATGGAGACATTTGGGTTAGAGTTAGCAAAATAAGTAATGACAACGATATTTTTAATCTAAAATTTGAAATTGAAGATAATGGAATCGGAATTACCGAAGAGAAACAAAATCATATGTTCGAAAGTTTCTCTCAAGGATCAATTCAGATTAACAGAAAATACGGAGGTACAGGTTTAGGTCTGTCTATTGTTAAAGGATTAATCGACATCCTAGGAGGTAAAATTTATCTTAAAAGTAATTTAAATAAAGGTACAACGTTCTATTTTGAAATCCCTTTGAGACAAACTAATGAGAAAATAATTAAACCTGTAAACAAAAATTATTTTAAAAACGTAACCGAGTTAGAGTTAAGTAACATTAGAATTTTGGTGGTAGAAGACAACAAAATTAACCAAATGATTACGAATAAAATTCTAAGCAAAATGAAACTACAATGTGATATTGTAGATAATGGTGAGGAAGCTGTAGATTTAGTTAAAAACAACCATTACGATGTTGTTTTAATGGACATCCACATGCCTGGTATTAGCGGTATCGAAGCGACTAAAATAATTAGAACTTTCGACAAAGACATTACTATTTTTGCCCTTACTGCAGTGACTATTGAAGATAAAATGCATGAATTTGCAGAAGCAGATTTCGACGATATTATTTCGAAACCATTTAAGCAAGCAGATTTCGAAAAGAAACTATATAAGGCGGTTATTGGAAACCCAGATGAAATAGTTTAATAAGCATCTATAAAGTCGGTTATTGAATCATTAAAGTCTTTAGGGCTATCTAGAACGGCTTCAATGCTTAAATAAAATAGATTTTCATCTAAAAACGGAAACTGATTTAAGCGCATAAAATCTTTTTCTGTCGTGATAATGAATGCTTTTTGTTTAAACGCATCCAACTCTTCAGGAGTAAAATCATGATGATCCTTAAAATTAAGATGTTCAAATTCTAAACCTTTTTCAGTTAGAAAATTCACTAAAGGTTTTGGATTTGCTATACCCGTAATTAAGGTAAACTTTGGAACGTTAACTAAAGGAATTTCTTCTGATTTAGAGACCACAACTTCAGCATATTTTATAGCACTAAAAAACACTTTTTGATTCGATTTCGGCGAAATACTTTTAATTATTTTTGTTTTCTCTATTTCTGAAAGTGCTTCCGGACATTTAGTGACAATAATAATGTCTGCACGCTTTGCTCCGCTTTTAGGTTCTCTTAAATTCCCTGTTGGCAAAACAATATCCGAAGTGTAAATATCTGCATAGGTTGTAAGTAAAATATTGAAACCCGCTTTTACAGCTCTATGTTGGTAAGCATCATCTAAAAGAATAACATCTGGCTTAGAGTTTAATTCAAGAAGTTTTTCAATTCCTTCCCTCCTATTCGCATCAACCGCCACAGTAATTTTATTAGAATATTTGGAGTAAAACTGAAACGGTTCGTCTCCCAAAACAGCAGCCGTAACTCCTTTTTTTCCAATTTGAAACCCTTCACTTTTACGCTTATAACCCCGACTTAAAGTAGCAACCTTTTTTTCGTCCTTTAACAATCTAATTAGATATTCAATCATGGGTGTTTTTCCTGTGCCGCCCACACTTAAATTCCCCACACAAATCACTGGAAAATTGTAAGAGGTAGATTCTAGAATACCTAAATCGAATAATTTATTTCGCAACCACGTTATACCGTAATATATGGGCACGATCGGAAAGAAGATGTAACGCAATAATTTCATTGTAACGAAAGTAAATATTTTATCTTTGTTTTAAACCTAATACCAAAAATATTATGATTGTTCAGGACGTTATAAATCATCTTGAAGATTTTGCTCCATTAAATTATGCTGAAGATTTTGATAATGTCGGCTTGCTTATAGGGGATAAAAACGAAAAATTAACGGGCGTTTTAGTCACTTTAGACACTTTAGAATCGGTTGTAGATGAAGCTATAGAAACCAACTGTAATTTAATTGTTAGCTTTCATCCAATTATTTTTAAAGGCTTAAAAAAGCTGACCGGAAAAACGTATGTTGAGCGTGTGGTTTTAAAGGCTATTAAGCACAATATTGCCATTTATGCGATACACACAGCTTTAGATAATCATGTGGAAGGTGTTAATGCCATGATATGTAATCAGCTTGGATTGGTTAATACATCTATTTTAATACCCCAGAAAAGCACTATTAAGAAGCTTACCACTTATGTACCGAAACAAGAAGCGGAAGCCCTACGTCAAGCTTTATTTGAAGCCGGAGCGGGACAAATAGGAAACTATTCGGATTGTAGTTTTAATATTGAAGGCACAGGATCTTTTAACGGGAATACTAATTCGAATCCTTCAATAGGAAAAAAAGGAGAAACACATTTTGAGGAAGAAACACAAATTTCGGTAACTTTTGCAAAACACCTAGAATCTAAAATTCTGAAAGCGTTGTTTACCTCACATTCTTATGAAGAGGTCGCTTACGAAATTACAACCTTAGAAAACACGAATCAACATATCGGTATTGGAATGATCGGTGAATTTGAGTCTGAAATGGACGAAACCGAATTTCTTAACTATATAAAAACAAAAATGAATACAGCATGTGTTCGACATAGTGAATTATTAGGAAAACCCATAAAAAAAATCGCTGTATTAGGAGGTTCTGGAAGCTTCGCTATTTCCAACGCTAAACACGCTAAGGTTGATGCCTTTATAACTGCCGACTTAAAGTATCATGACTTTTTTTCGGCGGAAAACGAATTAATATTAGCCGATATTGGTCATTTTGAAAGTGAACAGTTTACAAAAAATGGTTTAGTAGCACATCTTACAAAAAAAATCACTAATTTTGCAATCGTTTTATCAAAGACCGATACAAACCCTGTTAAGTATTTTTAAAGTATGGCAAAAAGTAAAGAAGTAACTGTAGAAGAACGTTTAAGAGCTTTATACGATCTACAACTAATCGATTCTAGAATCGATGAAATTAGAAACGTTCGTGGAGAACTACCTTTAGAGGTAAGTGATTTAGAAGATGAAGTTGCTGGACTACAGACAAGATTGGAAAAATTAGACGCGAGTCTAGAACTTTTAGATGACGAAATTAAATCTAAAAAGAATATAATTGAAGAAGCTAATTCTTTAATTAAAAAATACAACACACAGTTAAAGAATATTAGTAATAACAGAGAGTACAACTCGCTTACTAAAGAAGTCGAATTTCAAGAATTAGAAATCGAATTGGCAGATAAGCACATCAATGAATTCAAAGTTCAAATCGAACAGAAAAAAGAAATTATTGGTCAGACTAAAGAGCGTACTAAAGAACGTCAAGCGCATTTAAAACACAAAAAAGGTGAATTAGATGCTATCTTATCTGAAACTGAGAAAGAAGAATTAGCGTTGATTGAAAAATCTAACGAATATAAAACTTTAATCGAAGAGCGTTTAGTAAAAGCTTACACTAGAATCCGTACGAATGTTAAAAACGGTTTAGCAGTTGTAGCAGTAGAAAGAGGTGCCTCTGGAGGATCTTTCTTTACTATCCCACCACAAATAATTATGGAAATTGCTTCTCGTAAAAAAATTATTACAGATGAGCATAGTGGTAGAATCTTAGTTGATGAAGCCTTAGCTACAGAACAAAAGGAAAAAATGGAAAAGCTTTTTGCTAAGTTCTAAAAAAATCCTTTTTACATAAATATTAAAAACCGTCTAGAAATTTATTTCTAGACGGTTTTTTCTTGATATATAATTGAATAAAAAGGATAAAAAAAAAGAGATTATCTCGATAGACAATCTCTTTTTCTAAGGTTAATTGGTTAGTTTGTTATTTTTCTAAGACCTCTTCAATTAATTGTTGAGCTTCTTTTGCATTAGTTGCTTTTGCATAATCTAGTGCAGTATACCCTTTATTACATTTTGTTTTTAATTTTGCGCCTGCGTTAATTAATAACTCAAGAATTTCTGTTCTGTTATATTTTGCAGCATACATTGCAGGTGTTAATCCGTTTGATTTTTTATTAATGTCTTCTCCATTAACAATTAATTTTCTAACGATATCTGTATCACCTTTGGCTATAGATGTACAAAGTAAATTAACCTCTGGCTTAACTACTGAAATTTCTAGAGGATTAGTAGTGTTATTTGTTATAAAATTAGAAGCTTGAACACTTGTAGTAGTAGCTCCAAATACGATCGCGATGATAAATAATAGGTTTTTCATGATTACGATATTTTTAATAAAATTAATAATATTTATGTATTTAATAATATATTGTAAATTTAATGAGAATATTGCATTTCAAACGCTTGAAAAAGCTATTTAACAAAATATTAACATAAAAAAATTAACAAATGATTTATGTCATATTTTACGAAAAATTCAACTGTATTTCTCATTTTTTTAACAATTATATATCCTTTTAATACACCTACTGAGATTGCAAAAACCTTCTATCATTTTCATTGAAAAATAGTCATTTTTCGTATTTAAAAATTTAATGAAAACGTTTGAAATAAAACTCATTTTAGATAATAAACTCACTTAATATGCTTCCATTTTAAATCGCAAACAGGTTATAAAATAGTTAGTATGAACTCCATACTAACAAAAAAAAGAGGTCGCCTTATAAAGACAACCCCTAAAAATATTATATAAGAAAAATAATAGTAATTCTAATTAGCTAAAGTGGCTTCAAGAATTCGTTGTGCTTCTTTTGCATTCGTAGCTTTAGCATAAGTCAGCGCGGTATAGCCTTTATTACATTTTGTTTTCACATTCGCTCCATTTGCAATTAATAAGAGAAGAATTTCCGTTCTGTTGTATTTAGCCGCATACATTGCAGGAGTTAATCCGTTTGATTTTTTATTCACATCTTCTCCATTTGCAATTAATTTTTTAACGATTTCGGTATCTCCTTTTGCGATAGATATACATAATACATTTAACTCAGGCCTAACTACAGCAGACTCCAAAAGAGTGGTTTCTATATTGGTAGTAATGTTTGAAGCATAAACTGTGCTCGATACTGTTCCTAATGCGATTGCGATGATTAATAATGATTTTTTCATGATGAATGATTTTGATTGATTAGATTAAATGATTGTATTATAAAGACGAGCTATAAAATGGATTGTTACAGTTGATGTTTCAAATAACCATTCATTAACCATTTGGAAACAAATTTCTTAATATTGTATTAAAGAAAATAAAGAATAAATATACCAATCGTAAAATCCACAAAAAGCTTCATTTTGTAAGCCAAATTATTCTAAAATGCCATTTTAAACTTTTATCTTTACGTACTAAATAAATATTATTATGAATAAGAAAGTCATCTTGATGATACTTGACGGTTGGGGGAAATCTCCAGATCCAAAAGTATCGGCTATAGACAATGCCAACACTCCTTTTATCGATTCTTTATATACGAAATACCCAAGTGCCCAATTAAGGACAGATGGAGAAAACGTAGGCTTACCAGAAGGTCAGATGGGAAATAGCGAAGTTGGACATATGAATTTAGGTGCCGGACGAATTGTTTACCAAGACTTAGTGAAAATTAATTTAGCGGTAAAAGAACACACTCTAGCTAAAGAAAAAGTTTTAGCAGATGCTTTTCAATACGCCAAGGACAATAATAAACCTGTTCACTTTTTAGGATTATTAAGTACTGGTGGTGTACACTCTCATATTAAACATTTATTCGGATTATTAGATGCTGCAAAAGATTCTGGGGTACAAAATTCTATTGTTCACGGTTTTACAGATGGCCGTGATGTAGATCCAAAATCGGGATTAGGATTTGTAAATCAATTAGAAGAACATATTAAAGATACTCCTGCAAAAATAGGATCCATTACAGGTCGCTATTATGCAATGGATAGAGATAAACGTTGGGAGCGTGTTAAACTAGCTTACGACGGGATGGTAAATGCCGAAGGAGAACATACTACAGATGTTGCGGGTGCAATTGCTTTAAATTATGCCAATGATATTACTGACGAATTCATCAAACCTATTATCAATTGTGATGAAAACGGGAACCCTGTAGGAAAAATAGAAGCTGGAGATGTTGTTATATTCTTCAATTTTAGAACAGATAGAGGTCGTGAACTTACCGAAGTGTTATCTCAAACAGATCACCACGAACAAAACATGCATAAGTTAGACTTATATTATGTGACGCTTACGAACTATGATGAAAATTTTAAAAACGTAAAAGTTGTATTCAATAAAGATAATTTAAAAGATACTTTAGGTGAAGTATTAGCTAGAAACAACAAAAAACAAATACGTATTGCAGAAACAGAAAAGTATCCTCACGTTACCTTTTTCTTTTCTGGCGGACAAGAAGATCCTTTTGAAGGTGAATCTCGTATTCTAAAAAATTCACCAAAAGTAGCAACTTACGATTTGCAACCAGAAATGAGTGCCTTCGAATTAAAAGATGCTTTAATTCCTGAATTACAGAAAGGAGATGTAGATTTTGTATGTTTAAACTTTGCCAATGGCGATATGGTTGGACATACAGGTGTAATGGATGCCGCTATTAAAGCTTGTGAAGCTGTAGATGCTTGCGTAAAAGAAGTAGTTACAACGGCTCTAGACAATGGATATACAACTTTATTAATTGCAGATCACGGGAACTGTGAGACTATGATTAATCCTGATGGTTCTCCAAACACAGCACATACAACAAATCCTGTCCCCTTAATTTTAATCGATAATGATTTAAAACAAATTAAAGATGGTGTTTTAGGTGATATGGCTCCTACTATTTTAAAATTAATTGGAGTAGAACAGCCAAAAGCAATGACTAGACACTCGTTAATTGATTAATTTTTTTGAATACTAAACTTACTGAATGATTTTTCAAGATAAACTAATTCTTGCCATAGACTTCGATGGTACTGTTGTCGAAGATGCATACCCGAAGATAGGGAAACCAAAAACATTTGCTTTTGAAACGCTTAAGCGTCTTCAGAAAGACGGACATCGCCTTATATTATGGACCTACCGCAGTGGGAAACCTTTAGAAGAAGCTGTCGCTTTTTGCAAAGTAAATGGAATAGATTTTTATGCAGTAAATAGCAGTTTTCCTGAAGAAAATTATGATGAATCAAAAAGTAGAAAAATAAATGCCGATATTTTTATCGACGATAGAAATATAGGTGGATTTATAGGATGGGGAGAAATATATCAATTATTATCCGATCCTGAATTTGACCCTAATAAAATAGAAAAAAAGAAAGGCTTTTTCGCTTCTCTTTTCAATAAATAATTAGTGTCTCATTAACTATAAAATACTCTCAATCTCTAGGATGCTTATACTAAAGATTGAGAGTATTTTTTTTTCAAAAGCCCCACTCCTTACAACGCTATATTTTAAAATTAATAGTCATACTGCTATAAATAAACAGCAGAAAAATGGATTGCTTTTTAATGCATCTAATAAAAAGAAATTCTAGACATAATTAAAGCTTAGAAGTCCTACTCTATTACACAGATAAACTAGGTATTTTTAAGTATCTTTGCACCTTATTTTATTGACATGATTATAGTAAAAACAAGAGAAGAAATAGAATTAATGCGCGAAAGTGCACTAATCGTATCTAAAACATTAGGTGAATTAGCGAAAGCATTAAAACCTGGTGTAACGACTTTAGAACTAGATAAACTTGCAGAAACTTTTATAAGAGATCACGGTGCTTATCCTGGGTTTTTAGGAATGTACGATTTCCCGAACTCACTTTGTATGAGTCCGAATAATCAAGTCGTACACGGTATTCCAAATAATAAACCTTTAGAAGAAGGAGATATTATTTCTATTGATTGTGGTGCGCTTAAAAACGACTTCTACGGAGATCATGCTTATACATTTGCTATAGGTGAAATCGCTCCCGAAACTCAAAAATTACTTGATATTACAAGAGAATCTATCTACGTGGGTTTACGAGAATTTAAAGTTGGAAATCGCGTTGGAGATGTAGGTTATGCGATTCAGAATTTCTGTGAAGGTCATGGTTATGGTGTTGTAAGAGAACTTGTAGGTCACGGTGTAGGTCGCGATATGCATGAAGATCCCGAAATGCCAAACTACGGAAGACGTGGTCGTGGAAAGAAATTTGTTGAAGGGATGGTTGTGGCCATAGAACCTATGATAAATTTAGGAACACAACGTATAAAACAACACAGTGATGGTTGGACTATTACAACATTAGACAATAAACCTAGTGCTCATTTTGAACACGATGTGGCTATTGTAGATGGTAAAGCAGAATTACTTTCAACCTTTGCTTATGTACATCAAGCTTTAGGAATTGAAACTAATGAAGAAGACGAGTTTAGACAAACGCCGTTTGTACTTTAATGAAAAAAGCTTTTAAGTTCGTTTTAAACACAATTCCTAGACCCATACTTATTCGCTTAAGTTATTTGGCACGTCCCATTATGGCAAGTGCTCTTAAAGGATCCACTTACACAGACCCTATAGACGGGAAAAGTTTTAAATCGTTTTTACCTTATGGTTACGGTACACAACGTAATAACGTATTATCACCTTCTACGCTATCTCTAGAACGTCATAGATTATTATGGCTGTACCTTAAAAATGAAACTGACTTTTTTACAACATCAAAAAAAGTACTTCATTTTGCGCCAGAACAAGCCTTTTACAAACGCTTTAGAGCGCTTAAAAATTTAGACTATACAACAACAGATTTATTGTCGCCTTTAGCCGATGTTAAGGCAGATATCTGTAATTTACCTTTTAAAGATAATAGTTTCGATATTATCCTATGTAATCATGTTTTAGAGCATATCCCGGACGATACTAAAGCCATGCAAGAATTATATCGCGTACTAAAACCTGGAGGAATGGGCGTACTGCAAATCCCTCAAGACTTATCTAGGACACTTACTTTTGAAGACGACTCGATAACAGATAAAAAGGAACGTGCTAAAATATTTGGTCAATATGACCATGTGCGCATTTATGGACAGGATTACTTTGATAAATTACGTTCTATCGGATTTAAAGTTGAAGAAGTAGATTACACAAAAACACTATCCGAAGACGATATCACTAGATTTTGTCTCGCTAAAGGAGAAGTAATTCCTGTTGTTTATAAATAAGTAACATTAATACTCATGACATCACAAACTATTATAGCTACAGGAGCATTATTCGGTATGTTATCTGTTATTTTCGGAGCTTTCGGAGCGCATGCCTTAAAGAAGATTCTATCACCAGATCAACTACAGAGTTTTGAGGTTGGTGTTAAATACCAAATGTATCATGCTATTGTATTGTTAATCCTTGGTTTTAGTAAAACCGACACCCTTTCTCCGGCTATATATTGGTGTTTCACCGTTGGAATTATACTATTTTCCTTCAGTATATACGGATTGGTATTATCAGATGCTAAAGGAAAAAAGTTGAGATTTCTTGGTCCCATAACTCCAATAGGCGGGTTATTTTTGGTTAGCGGATGGTTCTTACTTTTACTTCACGTAATCTAAAAAACACACTTTAAAACTATTTAGGAAAACCATTCAAAGACAGGGTTTCTAATTCCTGATTCTTATTTTCAAAAATCAAGAAAACTTTAAGCTCAGGGTGCTTCTCTAAAAGCAATTTTACGTCATCAATCCCCATCGCCTTAAAAGCTGTAGCATATGCATCAGCAATCATACAGTTTTCTGCAATAACGGAAATACTCAATAGATTCGTTTTACTTGGATATCCGGTATGCGCATCTATAATATGAGAATATTTATTTCCCTCTAAATCTACCTTAAATTTTCGGTAAGTTCCAGATGTCGCCATAGATTCGTCTTGTAATTCAATGGCACGAAGTAAAGACTGTGAACCATCGAAATGAGGCATTTCTACACCAACTTTCCATGGATTATCTTTTTCCATATTAATACCCCTAGTTCGGATTTCCCCACCTATTTCTACCAAGTAATTTGTGATATTCTGTGACTCTAAATAACGACCAATAACATCTACGCCATACCCTTTAGCTATAGCATTAAAATCAATATAAGTATTTGGGTCTTGTTTAATAATTTCATGAATACTTCTTCGCACTTTATCCAAACCAACACTAAGCATTAAACTATCTATTTTAAGACTATCTAAACCTATTATTTCTTTCTCTGGACCAAAGTTCCATGCATTCACTAAAACCCCAATTGTAGGATCGAAAGCCCCATTAGTAGACTTGTAAACCGACTTTGATGCATCAAAGACATAAGCAAAATGCTCATCGATGGTAAAGGTTTCATTTCTATTCAATTTTGAAATATCAGAATCCGGAATATACGTGGACATCGAATGATTTATAACTGCAAATAAGCTATCAAACTGTGTTTGAAAATTAGCACCATCTTCAGAAAAATATTGCACAGCATAAGACGTTCCAAATACAGGTCCTGATAATTTTACGTGCTCTTTATCGCCGTTACATGCCGTAACAAAAAGTACGACTAGAGAAATTATTAAAAATTGTTTCATTTAATTTAGATGAGTTTCTATAAGTTGAATACCGTTATATTCAATTAAATATTCTTCATTAAGATAAATAGGAAGCTCTTCCCCTTTCGGATTACCTAACCCAACACCTGCATAAAGAACTTTAGCAGCGTTAGAACGTGCATGATCTTTAAACGTTTCCATCCAAATAACATCATAATTATTAGGATTCTCAGGAAGTATCACAGCTTTTACACAAACAAAGAAATATTGTGCATTCTTATCGATACAGACAAATTGTGGATGTCGTTTTAGCTCACTATTAATAGCAACAAATTCGAATCCCCGTTGTTCCAAATCTTTACCAACGTGGTTCATAGCTAAATTATGTAACTCTTGTTTAGAAAGGGCTTTACTCATATCACAAAATTACGATATATAAATGTTTCAAACTATAATTATAAATTACAATTTCGCCTCTAACCCCGAATTTTAGGATTGATTAGTTGTCAAATCAAGAATAGCAACAACAAAAGATGATTTTACATGAAATTTGATACATCTAACAACCGAATTCATGAATGCACTTAACTACAAGACTGTTGCAAATAAACTGCTTTGAGACCTCTTTGGGGAATCCAACACGAACAATTTGATAGAATATAAGACAAATACATTAAAAGACAATTGATGGTTGTAAAGGCTACACTATAAAATGAACATTATAACTTTAAAATTTTATTATACGACAAAAAAAAAACCGACTCTTTCGAGTCGGTTGTATATTTATGAAGAGATCTATTAACCTCCAAAATCATCAAATCTAATATTTTCGTCATCAAGACCAAAATCTTCACCCATTTTCTGAACGGCTTTGTTCATTAAAGGAGGACCACAGAAATATAATTCTAAATCTTCTGGTGCATCATGTTTAGATAAATACTGATCTATTACCACTTGGTGAATAAATCCTGTAAATCCATCTCCATTTACATCGTCGATATCTGCTTTAACTTTCCAGTTATCCGCTTCTGTTGGATCAGATAATGCGATAAAGAATTTAAAGTTTGGAAAATCTTGCTCTAAAGCTCTAAAGTAATGGATGTAGAATAATTCTGCTTTAGAACGTCCACCGTACCAATATGTTACTTTTCTTCCAGTTTTTAAAGTTCTGAATAAGTGATAAATATGAGAACGCATTGGCGCCATACCTGCTCCACCACCAACATAAAGCATTTCTGCTTCAGATTCGTTGATAAAGAATTCACCGTAAGGCCCAGAAATAGTTACTTTATCTCCAACTTTTTGGTTAAATATATAAGATGAAGCTACACCTGGATTTACATCCATCCAGCCACCTTTGGCACGATCAAAAGGAGGTGTTGCTACACGTACATTAAGCATGATTTTACGTCCTTCTGCAGGGTAAGAAGCCATTGAATAAGCTCTTTCCACAAGTTCGTTATTTTTCATAACTAACGGTCTTAAACCAAACTTGTCCCAATCTGCTTCAAACTTATCTGGCTCTCCTGGGTGATCTCCTGGGTGTGCACTAACATCCATTTCTGAATATTTAATTTCACAGTTAGGGATTTCAATTTGGATATATCCACCAGCTTTGTAATTCATATCCTCAGGGATTTCAACTACAAATTCTTTAATAAATGTGGCTACGTTATAGTTTGATACTACAGTCGCTTCCCATTTTTTAATTCCGAAAATTTCTTCTGGAATTGTAATTTCCATGTCTTGTTTCACTTTCACCTGACAAGATAAACGCGCACCATGTGCTAATTCTTTTCTTGAGAAGTGAGGTGTTTCAGTAGGTAAGGCTTCACCTCCACCAGACATTACGTGACACTCACATTGTATACAAGTTCCACCTCCACCACAAGCTGATGGTAAGAATATTTTTTGAGCTCCTAAAGTAGATAATAAACTACCTCCAGAACCTACTTCAATTTCTCGTTCACCATTAATTGTGATCTTTACTGGACCTGATGGTGATAATTTTTGTTTAACAAACAATAATAAACTTACTAGAACTAAAGTAATAATTAAAAAAGCTACTACTGTTGCGATTATTGTTCCTGTTGTACTTGCTAATAAAATCGTCATAATCCCTTAGTTGATTTCTTTTGTATTATTCGCTAACTCTTTTACGTTGTCTGCTGCAGGAGTTTCCACTTTTACAGTTTTTTCCACTTTAGCACCTTCTTCGTCACCTCCAGTTAACATTCCACCAAAACTCATAAATCCGATGGCCATTAATCCAGTAATAATAAACGTAATTCCTAATCCTCTTAATGCTGGTGGTACATTAGAATATCTAATTTTCTCACGAATAGCAGCAATTGCTAAAATCGCTAAAAACCATCCAATTCCTGAACCAACACCATATGTTGTTGCTAATCCTAAAGTAGGAATCTCACGAGATTGCATAAATAAAGAACCTCCTAAAATCGCACAGTTTACAGCAATAAGTGGTAAGAAAATACCTAATGAATTATATAACGACGGAGAAAATTTCTCTACAATTATTTCTACCAACTGAACCATTGTTGCAATAGTAGCAATGAATAAAATAAATGATAAGAAACTTAAATCGTAATCTGCATATTCTGCTCCTAACCATTTTAAGGCTCCTGGCTGAAGAATATACTGATCTAATAACCAGTTTAAAGGCACAGTAATAGCAAGTACAAATATAACCGCGGCACCTAGACCTACGGCTGTACTTACTTTTTTAGATACAGCCAAGTAAGAACACATTCCTAAGAATGTTGCAAATACCATGTTATCTATAAATATTGATTTGAAAAATAATTCTATATGTTCCATATTCTTATAAGATTTCAGTTAAGTAAAAAACCTATACTGATTAATGATCTTCTACTAATGATTTATTTCTACTACGTTGTACCCATATGATAATCCCAACAACAATTAAGGCCATTGGAGATAACAACATAAATCCGTTGTTTTCGTAACCTATAGCATATAAACCTGTTTTTTCGATTGGATCTCCAAGTACTTTAAATCCTAGTAATGTACCAGAACCTAATAACTCTCTAAAGAAACCTACGATAATAAGAATTAAACCGTAACCAGCAGCATTACCAATACCATCTAAGAATGATCTCCAAGGTCCGTTTGCCAAAGCGAAAGCTTCAAAACGCCCCATGATAATACAGTTGGTAATAATTAAACCTACGAATACAGAAAGTGTTTTACTTAACTCGTAAGAAAACGCTTTTAAAACCTGATCTACAATAATTACTAAGGCAGCTACAACAACTAACTGCACGATAATTCTAATTTTTGAAGGAATAATATTTCTCATTAAAGAGATCACAACATTCCCTATTCCTAGCACAGCCATTACCGACACAGCCATTACAATAGATGCTTTTAATTGCGCCGTAATTGCTAAAGCAGAACATATACCTAATACCTGAATGGTAATCGGGTTATTATCCGCTAACGGATCGGTGATTAATTTTGTGTCTTTTTTTGATAAAAGTGCCATAAATTAATTATTTTTTAAGTTATCGAAATAAGGCTTGTAAAGTTTTAAATCACTTTTAATCATTGCTGTTACCCCATCACCTGTAATAGTAGCACCCGCAATTGCATCAACCTCATTATCTGTTTTATCTTCGTTTTTTGGATCGGCATTACTTTTAGATACTGTGATACCTTTAAAGTTACCAGCATCATCTAATAAATGCTCACCGATAAAGTCGTCCATAAAGAAACGTTCTTTAATGTTAGCACCTAAACCAGGAGTTTCCCCTTTATGGTCGAAATACGCACCTTGAACAATCATATCTTTATCTACAGAAACATATCCCCAAATGGCATCCCATAAACCTTTACCGTAAATTGGAATAACATAGAATGTTGAACCATCCTTTTCTCCAACAAAAATTGGTAAACGTCTTTTTGAAACATCACTTCTAGAAGCTGCTTTTTCCTTTTTAATATCCATTAAATACGCTTCAGGATCTTCTGAAGTTTCTCCATCTTGAATTACGATCTGCTTGGTAATGTATTTTTCAAATAATTCAGGAGCATCTGTTGTCGAAACAAAAACAGCACTTCCATCTGTATTATCATTTACACCCATAGCATACAAAATATTTTGTTGCTTTTCGATACGTTGATTTTCAGCAATTCTTGGCTTTAGTGAAGATGCTGTAAAGGCTAATAAAGCACCTACAACAAATACCATCACTATAGCAAATATAATAGTGTATGAATTTTTATCTGTTCTATTTTCCATTGTTAAGCCGTTTTTACTTTTAAACGTTTCATTCTTTTCTTTACATTACCTTGAACGATGTAATGATCGATAGTTGGAGCAAACACATTCATTAATAATATTGCAAGCATTACACCTTCTGGATATGCCGGGTTGAAAACTCTAATCATAATTGATAAGAATCCGATTAAGAACCCATAAATCCATTTTCCTTTATTTGTTTGAGATGCCGTTACAGGATCTGTTGCCATAAACACAACTCCAAAAGCAAATCCACCAATAATTAGGTGATGCCAAAATTCGGTACTCATTAACGTATAAAACTTACTTGTTTCAGTAATCCATCCTGAAGACACAACACCATTAAACATTAATCCCATTGTTAAAGCTCCAAGAACTGCTGAAAGCATAATTCTCCAACTTCCAATCTTAGTAAAGATTAAAAATAAACCTCCTAAAAGAATTAATAATGTGGAGGTCTCGCCGACCGATCCGGGAATAAAACCAAAGAACATATCTGCAATGGAATAGTCTACATGATGCCCTTGAGCCAAACTTCCGAGTATTGTTTCACCAGAAATGGCATCGACATTTGCGCCAGCTGCTATTTCTTTAGTACGTTCTACTGCACCGTGAACCCATACTTTATCTCCAGACATCCAAGTTGGATATGCGAAGAACAAGAATGCACGTATTGTTAATGCAGGGTTTAGAATATTCATCCCTGTACCTCCAAAAACCTCTTTACCAATAACAACACCAAAGACTACTGCTACTGCTAACATCCATAATGGAATATCAATTGGCACAATTAAAGGCACTAACATACCTGTTACTAAATATCCTTCTTCTACTTCGTGATTGTTAATGGTCGCGAATATAAATTCGATACCTAAACCAACTCCGTAAGACACAACTACTAATGGTAAAATTTTAATTAAACCAATATAGAATGCATCCCATGATAAAAATTCTACAGGAGCACCAGAAGCTAAGAAATGCTGATAACCAGCGTTAAACATACCGAAAATTAAACATGGCACCATCGCCATGATAACTGTATTCATAGTACGCTTTAAATCGTCGGCTACTTTTATATGAGTACCATTGTGAGTAGTCTCATTTGGTAAGTATAAAAACGTATGCAGAGCATTAAACGCCGGTGCCATCTTGGTACCCTTATACTTTTCTTTTAAATTATGTAAATTACTTTTTAAACTCATGATTACCCTATTTCTTTAATCATTACATCTAAACCTCTTCTAATAATGTCCTGATGTGGTTGTTTAGATACACAAACGAATTCTGTTAACGCAAAATCTTCTGGAGCTACTTCGTACATACCAAGAGCTTCCATTTCATCTAAATCTGAATACATACAAGACTTAAGAATTTGTAAAGGAAAAATATCTAAAGGAAAAACCTTTTCAAAATTACCTGTTAATACAAAAGCTCTATGCTCTCCGTTTGTATTTGTATTTAAATCGTATTTTTTATTAGGACTTAACCAAGAGAATGTTAATGCTCTAGATTGAGAAATCTTATTAAATACGGGCTTATTCCATCCAAACAACTCGTAATCGTCTCCTTCTGGAATTACAGTAATTAAATTACTATAATAATCTAAGTTTCCATCTGGTTTTACTTGTTTTCCTGACAATACATTACCAGAAATAATACGATTATTACCGTTTTGTTCGATACCGTTATCGTAAACAATTGTCGAAATTTCGCTAGCTATTTTAGTTTTAAAATATCTAGGTTTCTTAACTGCAGATCCAACCAAAGCCACAATACGCTCTGCATTAAATTTACCTGTTAATAATAATTCTCCAATAATAACAAGATCTTGTGGGTTGATAGTCCAAACCACTTCTCCTTTATTTACCGGATTAATTTTATTAATTTGAGTTCCAACATTTCCTATAGGATGCGGTCCAGATAATTTATGAACAGAAACTCCTGACAAACCTGCAAGAGGTGAATTCGATCCGTTTTTAACAGACACATGCACTGCTCCTGAAGTTAATTTCCCTAAAGCAGTAATAGCCGCTTGTAATTCGGCTTCTTTACCTTGCAAAACAAAATCTAAATCCACAGCTAAAGGTGCGCTATCGTAACCTGAAACAAAAATAGCTTTTGGCTGTTTTGTAGGATTTGCAATAACATCGTACGGACGTTGTTTAATAAATGGCCAACACCCTGCTTTCTGTAAGTATAAACTTATCGCTTCAGCAGTTGCAGAATTTACATTTATTTTTTCGTTTTCTTGGTAAGATTGTGCTTTGTCTGCTTGGATCTTAATTGCTAAAATCTTACGTTTTTCACCACGTAAAACATCAACAACTTCACCAGAAACAGGAGAAACAAATTGAACAGTTTCGTTGGCTTTATCATAAAAAACAGGGCCTCCTGCTTTTACTTTATCTCCAACTCTAGCAACTAATTTCGGAATAACACCATGAAAGTCTTCAGGCCTTAAGGTATAAGAATTGCTTATAACAGCACTCTCCAAAGCCTTTTCGGCCTCACCTTTAAGTTTAATGTCTAGACCTTTTGTAATTTTAATGTCGTTTGACATATTATAAATCTATTTATTAATAATAGTTATACTGATTTCAACACATTATCGTTTGAAAAATCCTCGCAAATTTAAGAATAAAAAGGTAAAACCATATGAAATACAATATATCTTGTTTATTTATAATTATTCTAAATAATTAGAATATTAAAGCCTCTAATTTTATGTATATTTACTACAATAAATGCATAAAAATGAACAAAAATTTAACCTTGTTTCTATTAATTTCATCAATTTATAATATAGTCTTCTCTCAAGTTGAGTATGAAACCGCTCCTCCAAATCACATAAGTACAATTACTTTTAAAGGAGAAACAGACATTAGCATACTTCCTATAATAGACCTTGGCAATACTGTACAACTCGAGTTTGACGTACTTAACGGAAATGAAGACGATTATTATTACACCATAGAACATTTTAATTACGACTGGACACCTTCGACTAATCTCATGCGTTCAGAATACATAGATGGTTTCGACAAGCAACGTATTGTTAATTACGAGAACTCATTTAATACCTACCAAATTTACTCGCATTATGTACTGTCTATTCCAAACGAGCAAGTGCGTCGTTTAAAATTATCAGGGAACTATATGATTAAAATTTTCGATGAAAGTGATGCCCTTATGTTCTCTAGAAAATTTATGATAAATGAAGGTGGAGCAAATGTAGGTGTAACCATAAAACTATCGCGAGATGTTAAATACTTCAACGAGAAACACACCGTAGATCTTATTATTAATTCAAGTACTATTGAATTTAATAATCCGCTGCAAACTGTAAAAACAACCATTATTCAGAATAATAATTTAAATACGGCGATAGTTAATGTTAAACCAATGTACACTATGGGATCGGATTTAATTTACAAATACAATAAGGAAACCACTTTTTGGGCAGGGAATGAATACCTATATTTTGACAATAAAGAAATCCGTGTTGCCAATAGTGGCATTAATTTCGTGGACTTGCAAGACTTGTATAATACTTATTTGTATACGAATGTTGTTAGAAAAAACTTACCTTATACATACAACCCAGATATTAATGGGAATTTTGTTATTACAAACATCGATTCGACCGATCCAAATATCGAAGCCGATTATGCATGGATTAATTTTTCTTTAAAAGCCGATGAATTACCGATAAACAAGTCTGTATATGTTTACGGAAATTTTAATAATTACACGCTTAACGAGCGCACTAAAATGACCTATAATCATGAAAAAGGCATTTACCAAAATACCATGTTATTAAAACAAGGGTTTTACAATTATAAATTTGTCACTCAAGATGAATCAGGCAAAATTGATGACGGCGAAATTAGCGGAAACTTTTACCAAACAGAAAACAATTACAAAGTCGTTGTTTACTACCGCGATCTTGGAGGGAGATATGATAAGATAATCGGAGTTGGAGAAGCGAGTTCAGTCAACATTTCGAATTAATAGCACTCAAATTACGACTTGACGATCCCACAATTCTAGTTATACAAATTAAATTCGTATTTTTACTTTATATAATTTACGTTTTATCACATAGATATATGGTTCAACAGGTAACAAGAGGTATAAAAATTTCGGTAGAAACATCTTTTGAAGGCACATTTTATAGAAGTTATAAAATGCAATACGCTTTTCAATACGAGATTACTATCGAAAACCAAAGTAAAGACACGGTGCAGCTTAATGCTAGACACTGGACCATACTTGATGCCTTAAATAGTGTAGAAACAGTTTCTGGCGAAGGCGTTATCGGTTATAAACCTGTTCTAAAACCAGGCGAATCTCACACTTATAGATCGGGCTGTATGCTTACCTCTCCTTTTGGCGCCATGCACGGATTCTACAACATGATAAACCTAAACAGTACTAAAAAATTTAAAGTATATATTCCTAGTTTTAAGCTTAGCGCACCTTTCGCTATAAATTAACTCGTGATTTTAAGTTTTATACGATTTTATCATTCTCATAATTTTTCGGTTTTAAAAATAAAAAATATCCAAATTTAACGCTGTTTTAGGAAAATATGCCACCTCTTTTCCAATTAAAAAATTGTAAATTTGAATAAAACATAACACAATTTAAAACTCAAATAATTATGGGAAAAGGATTTTTTAACACACCAATTGCCATTAACGAACCTGTAAGAAGTTATGCTCCAGGAAGCCCAGAACGCGAATCTGTTCTTGCGACTTACAAGGACCTTTTTAATAGTCAAGTTGATGTACCTTTATATATTAATGGAAAACATGTAAAAACTGGAAATACCAGAACCATGTCTCCTCCTCACGACCATAAACATAGTGTTGGTCAATATCATTTAGCTGAAAAATCTCATGTCGAGGATGCTATTGCGACCGCTCTAGAAGCTAGAAAAGCGTGGTCTCAAATGCCTTGGGAACACAGAGCTGGAATTTTCTTAAAAGCAGCAGAACTTATCCAAGGTCCTTACCGCGATAGAATTAATGCAGCAACAATGATTGCCCAATCTAAAACTATTCACCAAGCAGAAATTGATGCCGCTTGCGAATTGATAGACTTCTTACGTTTCAATGTACAGTTCATGACAGATATCTATCATGATCAACCAGAAAGCACAAGTGATGCTTGGAATAAAATTGAATACAGACCTCTAGAAGGATTCACATACGCTGTAACACCATTTAACTTTACTGCTATTGCCGGAAACTTACCTGCTTGTATGGCGTTGATGGGAAATGTTGTCGTTTGGAAACCAAGTGATAGCCAAGTCTATTCTGCAAAAGTTATTATGGATGTTTTTGAAGATGCTGGTGTGCCTCCAGGAGTTATTAATGTTGTTTTTGGTGATGCCGAAATGATTACAGATGTGGTTATGTCTAGTCCAGATTTCTCTGGTTTACACTTTACGGGATCTACTTATATATTTAAAGAACTTTGGAAAAAAATTGGGAATAACATTCACAACTACAAAACGTATCCTAGAATTGTAGGAGAAACTGGTGGTAAAGATTTTATTGTTGCACATAAAACAGCAAAACCGAAACAAGTAGCTACTGCTATTGTAAGAGGTGCTTTCGAATTTCAAGGACAAAAATGTAGCGCCGCTTCTCGTGCTTACGTTGCAAAAAGCATTTGGGACGAAGTTAAAGGTTACGTTATAGAAGATGTAAATTCTTTTAAACAAGGGTCTCCAGAAGATATGTCTAACTTTGTAACAGCCGTTATTCATGAAGGTTCTTTCGATAAGTTAGCTAAATATATAGATCAGGCGAAAGCAGATAAAGACGCAGAAATCATAGTTGGTGGTGGATACGATAAGAGCAAAGGGTACTTTATTGAGCCTACTGTTATCTTAACTACAAATCCTAAATATACTACGATGAGCACAGAGTTATTTGGCCCTGTAATCACTATTTATGTATATGAAGATGATGCGTATAGCGAAACATTAAAATTAGTAGACGAAACTAGTGAGTATGCATTAACAGGTGCTATTTTAGCTCAAGATCGTTATGCCGTTATAGAAGCAACTACAGCTTTACAAAACGCTGCAGGTAACTTCTATATTAACGACAAACCTACAGGTGCTGTTGTGGGTATGCAACCATTTGGTGGCGCTAGAGCTTCAGGAACTAACGATAAAGCGGGAAGTCCTCAAAACTTATTACGTTGGATTTCTCCACGAATGATAAAAGAGACATTTGTGACGCCTACAGATTACCGTTACCCATTTTTAGGGGAATAATAATCTAGAATATAGTATTATATCGAAAAGCCTGTCTACATTTTAGACAGGCTTTTTTTATGCACCTTATTTGCTAGTTGCTATTAAAAACAGTTACTTCGTTTTACAATTAATCGATACCCTATGAAAATCGTTCTATCTATTTTAAGTCTTATTTTAATAACAAGTTGCAACACGAATAAATCTGTAACCAAAAACACGGCAGACAGCTTTCCTTTTTATGTGGGCACCTATACTAATAAAGGTAGCAAAGGGATTTATAAATACGCGCTCAATGCCGATGGAACCTTTACTAATCTCGGATTAAAGGCTATTGCAGAAAACCCTTCGTTTTTAACGCTTAGTTCAGATAAAAAGAATCTTATAGCCGCGAATGAAATAGATAGTGATGGCTCTGGAGCAATCACTTCTTTCGCTATAGAAAAGGACTCTTTAATCTTTAAAAACACAATCCCTTCTGGTGGTACAAATCCGTGTTTTGTGGCGGCCAATTCTGACAATTACGTCTTAGCAGCAAACTACTCAAGCGGAACCGTAGGACTTCTTAGTCTAAAAGAAGATGGTTCTTTAAGTGATTTACTAGCAACTCAAAAACATATTGGAAAAGGCACGACTAGCAGACAGGAAGCACCGCACGCGCATTCAGCTTGGTTCGAACCACATAGCAATACTATTATTTCGATTGATTTAGGAACAAACCAACTTTGGTTTTCTCAAATCGATACTGAAACAAATGCATTACAGCCTACAGAACCCTTGCTTTTAGATATGGCTGAAGGTGCAGGACCTAGACATTTATCATTTCATCCAAATTCTAAATGGATTTATGTTTTAAATGAATTAAATAATACAGTAACCCGAATTGAAAAATCATCAGACAAAGAATACCTCATCAAAGAAAGTATATCTACGCTTCCTTCAGATTATAATAAAGAAAACACAAGTGCAGATATTCATATTTCAAATGATGGTTCATTTCTTTACACCTCCAATCGAGGACATAACAGTATTGCCATTTATAAAGTCGATAAAACCAACGGAACTCTAGCTCTTATTGGTTACGAATCGACACACGGAAAAGATCCTAGAAATTTCTCCTTATCACCTAGCAATGGTTTTATAGTTGTGGCAAATCAAAATTCAGACAACCTAGTATCTTTCAAAAGAGACACAGAAACAGGCACTTTACAATTTGTAGACGAAATTAATGCACCAACACCAGTTTGTGTTTTATTCGAATAATTCTAATCAAAACATTATTGCGAGCCGGTCTATTTTAATTAATTTTACGGTACGTTTTATTTAAGTCATTCTAGAATTTATAACTCGATTTAACTCTTAATAAAGAATAGAGATACTTCGTTTTATACCAACACCTTTTCAACCATGAAAACGTTTCTTTCAATTTTAAGCTTATGCCTTGTTTTAAGCTGCAATTCAAAAAAATCAACACCAAAAACAGAAACAGAAAGTATTCCTTTTTATGTGGGGACTTACACCACTAAAGACAGTAAAGGGATTTACAAATACGAATTAGATTCCGAAGGTTCATTTACAGAACTAGGATTACAAACCCTATCGGAAAGTCCTTCTTTTTTAAGTTTTTCAGCAGACAAAAAACACCTTATCGCAGCTAATAAATTAGATCCTAAACAAGGGTCAATATCTTCTTTTACTATTAAAGGAGACTCGTTAATATTAAATAACATAATGCCTTCTGGAGGTATGAATCCTTGCTTTGTAACTACAAATAAAGATAACTATGTCTTAGCTGCTAATTACGGCAGTGGCACAGTGAGCTTACTACAATTAGATGAGAACGGACATTTAACAGACACATTAGATATAAAACAACACCAAGGAAAAGGAACGACTTCCAGACAAGAGGGGCCACATGCACATTCGGTATATAGTGTTCCGAATAGCAACGACATTATATCTATAGATTTAGGAACTAACAGTTTATGGATGTACACTATAAACAAGAATACTAAAACACTTGAACCTAAACCAGAAGCCTCATTAGCTATGGAAGAAGGAGCTGGGCCAAGACATCTTACATTTCACCCAAACAACAAGTGGCTGTTTGTCTTAAATGAATTAAACAACACCATTACCAAGGTTGAAAGATTAGAAGACGAGCAATATATAAAGAAAGAAAGCACAAGCACTTTACCTTCAGATTACACAGAATCATCGACTAGTGCAGATATACATATATCTGCTGACGGCTTATTTCTATACACTTCAAATCGTGGACATAATAGCATCGCTATTTTTAAAGTAGATCCTAAAGATGGATCATTAACAACGGTAGGTTATGAATCGACTCGAGGTGAAACACCACGAAATTTCTCATTATCGCCAGACGAAAAATTTGTGGTTGTCGCCAATCGAAATTCAGATAACTTAATATCATTTAAAAGAAATAATGAAACAGGTCTTTTAACTTTTGCCGACGAAATTAAATCGCCGACACCGTCTTATATCCTATTTCAATAATTACCCCTTAAACTTTATTGGTAGATGAACGATTTTTTTAGTGTCGAAAAATTCTTCTTCGAAATAATCGTTTAGGTTGTAAATAGAAACTGTTTTATAATCTTGAAGTTCCTCGGCTAAATCACCTCCTTTAAGATATATAATTCCGTTTTTCAATTCGTTTTGCTGTGTTTTAGCGATTTTACCTTTGGTCCAATGTACAAAAGTCGGCATAGCAGCAACGGCGCGACTGACAATAAAATCGTATTTATCGTCAATTTCCTCTACACGACTATGTGTAATTTTTACGTTGGTTAATTCTAAACCTTCAACAACCTCAGCAACTACTTTTAATTTTTTAGCAATACTATCTACCAGATGAAAAGTACACTCAGGAAACAGGATTGCCAAAGGGATTCCAGGAAATCCACCACCGGTTCCAACATCCATTAATTTCGTACCATCTTTAAATGAAATAAGCTTGGCAATACCCAAAGAATGCAAAACATGACGTAAATACAATTCATCAATATCCTTTCTAGACACGACATTAATCTTCAAGTTCCAGTCTTGATATAAACTTTCTAGTTTCTGAAACTTAGAAATTTGGTCTTCTGTTAAATCTGGGAAATACTTTAAAATAAGCTCCATTTCATTTTATTTTTGGCAAAAATATGCTTTTTAATGGCATTTTTTTATGATTTAAATAATAAGTTGCGCCGCATTATTAATTATCTTTGTCCAAAACAGCAACCTCCTAATTTAGTTGTTGTTAAATAATAAATATATGAGCAACCAAGTATTATCCTTTTCACGTCAAGATCCAGCAAAGTTTTTTAGAACGCTGAACAAACGTGTAAATGAATATTTTAAAGAGAATGACATTAAACGTACAGGAAACTGGAAGTTATGGGTTAAAACCATAATCATGTTTACAATCTTTTTAGCCCCTTATTTTTTAATTTTAACTTTAGATATTCCACAATGGGCTCAATTTCTATTAACAATCGTTATGGGAATTGGAATGGCAGGTGTTGGAATGAACGTTATGCACGATGGAAATCACGGTGCCTTTTCTAACAAAGATTGGGTAAACCGTTTAATGGGAAGTAGTATTTACATATTGGCCGGTAACGTTTACAATTGGCAAGTACAACATAATGTATTACACCACACCTACACTAATATTCATGGTCACGACGAAGATTTAGAAGCTGGGCGTGTTTTACGTTTTTCAAGACATTCTGAATGGCAATGGCACCATAAGTTTCAACATTACTACTCGGTTTTATTATATGGTTTATTAACTATTAATTGGGCAATTACTACAGACATTAAGCAAATGAGAAGCTATATGAAACGAAAGTTATCATACGGGAAATTTCCAAGTCCGATAGCGAACTGGAGTAAATTAGTCATCTCAAAAATTATATACATCAGTATCTGGATAGTAATCCCGATGGTTGTTTTAGACTTGGCTTGGTGGAAAATTTTACTTGGATTCTTTATCATGCACTATACTGCTGGATTAATTCTAAGCGTAGTATTTCAATTGGCTCACGTTATGGAAGAAGCTGAAATGCCACTTCCAGAAGAGGATGGTACGATGAAAAACACTTGGGCGATTCATCAATTAAAAACGACAGTTAACTTTGGCGCTAAAAGCAGAATTATTAACTGGTACACTGGCGGATTAAATCATCAAGTAGAACACCATATTTTCCCTCATATTAGTCATGTTCATTATACAAAGATTTCAAAAATTGTAAAAGAAACAGCTAAAGAATTTAATTTACCTTACAACGAATATAAAACTACCCGTAAAGCCATCGCTGCTCACTTTAGATATTTGCGTGAGATGGGCGTTAAACCCGCTTTACAATCTTAACCATTAATTAAAAATGAATCCACTTTCAGACAGAATTACAAGTCTGCCTACATCGGCTACTTTAGCAATGGCAGCAAAAGCACGTGAACTTAAATCACAAGGTATTGATATTATCGGATTAAGTTTAGGGGAACCTGACTTTAACACTCCGGACTATATTAAAGATGCTGCGATACAAGCTATTAACGACAACTATAATTCGTACTCTCCAGTAGATGGATACGCTGAATTAAAGGATGCTGTTATTACAAAGTTTAAACGTGATAACGACTTAACATATACACCTGCACAGATTGTAGTTTCTACAGGAGCAAAACAATCTATTGCGAATGTTGCTCAAGTATTATTAAATCCAGGTGACGAAGTATTATTACCTGCACCGTACTGGGTAAGCTATTCTGCTATTGCAACGTTATGTGAAGCGACTTACAAAGAGATCCCTTCAACTATCGAAGATGATTTTAAAATCACACCAGCTCAGTTAGAAGCTGCGATTACACCTAAAACTAAAATGGTGTTTTTTAACTCGCCAAATAATCCAAGTGGAACGATTTATACTGAAGCTGAATACCGTGCTTTAGCCGAAGTTTTAGAAAAATATCCAAATATTTTCATCCTTTCAGATGAAATTTACGAGCACATTAACTACGGTGTAAAACACTTTAGTTTTGCTGCTATTCCAAGTATGTTCGACCGTACAATTACTGTTAATGGTGTTGCTAAGGCATTTGCTATGACAGGTTGGAGAGTTGGATACATTGGTGCTCCAGATTGGATCGCTAAGGCATGTACTAAAATGCAAGGACAGATTACTTCAGGAACAAACTGTATCGCACAACAAGCTACAGTTACTGCTTTAAATGAGTCTCCTGAGCGTATTCAGTTTATGGTTGATGAATTTAAAATTAGACGTGATTTAATTTTAGATTTATTAAACGACATCGAAGGATTTAAAACAAACATCCCTACAGGTGCTTTTTATGTATTCCCTAACGTATCTTTCTATTTCGGAAAAACATTAAGAGGAAAAACAATAAACAACGCTACAGACTTTTCTTTATACTTACTAGAAGAAGCGCACGTAGCAACTGTAACAGGAGAAGCATTTGGAAACTCTGATTGTATCCGTATTTCTTATGCTGCCTCTCAAGACACAATAACTGAAGCTCTTAAACGTATTAAAGCAGCAGTAATCGCTTAATACTATTTAATATAATTGAAAAAGCCACTATTTTACGATAGTGGCTTTTTTTGTTTCGTAGTCTAAAATATTAGTAATCTTTAGTAATAATCAATCCAGTTGCCTTGATTATTAAAATGCTCTCTTTATTTTAACAGCTACACGTTTTTTAATCATAAAAACGTGTAGCTGTTAATCTCTAAAAAACTATATTTACTCCTTTTAACAAAAAATTAAGTTTTAACTTTAAAACTAAAGGTCCTTAATGCTTTTTAATTCTATCGATTTTGCTGTTTTTCTACCAATTGTATTTATACTGTATTGGTTTGTAACTAACACTAATTTAAAATTACAAAATCTGTTAATCGTTGCAGCGAGTTACCTGTTTTATGGCTGGTGGGATTGGCGATTTTTATCATTAATATTATTTAGTACTCTTGTAGATTACTCAATAGGAAGGCAGTTAATGTCTGAAGACAATCAAGGAAAAAGGAAACTTTATCTTTGGACAAGTATCTTAATAAATCTTGGATTTTTAGGCTTTTTTAAATACTACAATTTCTTTCAAGAAAGTTTTGTAGATGCGTTTTCATTTTTTGGAACAAAAATAAATGCAAGTTCATTAGATATCGTTTTACCAGTTGGAATTAGCTTTTATACATTCCAAACGTTAAGTTATACAATAGATGTTTATAAACGTAAATTAGAACCCACAACAGATTTTATTGCATTCTCTGCTTTTGTGAGTTTCTTTCCACAATTAGTAGCTGGTCCTATAGAAAGAGCAACGCATTTACTACCTCAGTTTTATAAAAAAAGAACTTTTGATTACACCAAGGCAGTAGATGGTATGCGGCAAATACTTTGGGGATTGTTCAAGAAGATTGTTATTGCCGATAACTGCGCACAGTATGCCAATCAAATTTTTAATAATTCAGAAAGCTATTCAGGGAGTACATTGGTTTTAGGAGCAATATTCTTTACGTTCCAAATTTATGGTGATTTTTCAGGGTACTCAGATATTGCAATAGGTACTTCGCGTTTGTTTGGATTTGATTTAATGAAGAATTTTTCATTCCCTTATTTTTCTAGAAATATAGGAGAGTTTTGGAGACGTTGGCATATTTCTTTGAACACGTGGTTTAGAGATTATTTATATATTCCACTAGGTGGAAGTCGTGGTGGCACTTCAATGAAAATACGCAACACCTTCATTATATTTATAGTGAGTGGATTTTGGCATGGTGCAAATTGGACATTTATAGTTTGGGGCGCTCTTAATGCTGCATATTTTCTCCCACTTATGTTAACTAATAACAATAGAAATCATTTAGATACTGTGGCTAAAGGCAAAATACTACCATCATTTAACGAATTATTTATGATGCTAACCACATTTGGCTTAACTGTGTTTGCTTGGATATTTTTTAGAGCAGATAATTTAGGACATGCTTTCCAATATATTTCAGATATTTTTAAGCATCCAGGGTCCTTCCTTCTATTAAGTATCTATCTTAAATACCAAACGGTACTTATTTTGTTAACTGTTTTTCTTCTCATTGAATGGCTTGGAAGAGAGGGCGAATTTGCTATTGCAGAATTAGGTTTGAGATGGAGCAGACCACTAAGATTTATTTTTTATAATGTAATTATAGTATGTATTTATTTCTTTAGTGGTAGTGAACAAGAATTTATTTATTTTCAATTTTAATTCATGAAAAAATTTTTAAAAAGTATTTTTATTTTTGCAATATCGGTAATGTGTTTTTCTTTACTATTTATTGTGCCCTATATTAATGCGGATCCATATTTTGATTTTTTTAAAAAAAATAATTATTCTTGGATTTATAGATTTCAAATGTTAGGAGATTTATCTACCAAAAAATTAATACATTCAGATTCAGATTATAATTCTTTTATATTTGGTAGTAGTAGGACAACAGGTGTATATGGCTGTTATTTAGAACAAAAAATACCTGATTCTGAATTTTATCATTTTGCTAATTGGAGTGAATCTATAGGAGGTATTTATAAAAAAATTAAATTAATAGACTCACTTGGGTATAGTTTAGATAATACAATAATATATTTGGATACAGATTATACGTTTGAGGGAGATGGCAAAGAGCATGAATATGATCATTATCTAATAACAGGAGAAAATAGGTTTAGTTATCTCCATAATCATTTTAAAACCTATTATGAAAATTTTAGCTTAGATAAATTTGATATTCTACTTGGCAATTCAATTAGTGGTGAAAATTTTCCGAATAGAGATTCAGATCCTGTTACTAATGACGCTTATCATAGGTGTAATGATATTACAGTTATTAAAAATTATGCTAAAGTAAAAAAAGATATACCTTATCTAAAAAAAATGGATTCTTTGATTGAATCAGGTTTTATGTATAAAAGGGAAGCTGTTCAAAAGCAACAAATCCCTCAAATATCAACCATTGAAAAAAAATATTTAGAAAAAATTGCAGAACTTTTTAAAAAGCATAACACCAATTATTATATTGTTGTAACCCCCTTATATGATCAGTACAAGTTTCATAAAGATGATTTAACTATTTTAAATACTATATTTCCTGATAGGGTGTTTGACTTTTCTGGAATTAACAGCTTTACAATTGATCCTTATAATTTTCCTGACCGCAAACATTTTCAACCATATATTTCTAAAAAAATATTAGATTCTATTGTAAGATAAAAAGTTGAATTAAACATGTATAATTGATCGCTTATACATGTTTTAACAAGAAATATTTTCAAAATAAGATAGAGAATATTATTATTTTAGTTGAACCTAACCACAACTCAATTATATTAGCCGATACTCAGATTAAAAAGGATTCCAATCATAGATTATACCACCTGTAAGCTTACCTATTCCGCCAAAAGAACGGTGTTAACAATACTAAAACAGTAAACAGTTCTAAACGCCCGATAAGCATTAAGAAACTGCACCACCACTTACCAAAAGCGGGTAAAGCAGCATAGTTGGTAACAGGACCAAAATTCCCTAAAGCAGGACCTACGTTTCCTAAACTTGAGGCTGATAATCCGACTGCTGATTCAAAATTAATACCAAGCATAGAAAATACCAAGGCCCCTATAATAAAGGACAACATATATAATATAAAGAAGGCTAATACATTAAATACAATATCTCCAGACACCGCTTTAGAATTGTAGCGTACCGGTAAGACTGCATTGGGATGAAGCGAACGTTTAAACTCTATAAACCCGTTTTTAATCATAATTAAATGACGTACAACTTTTACACCTCCAGCTGTACTTCCTGCAGAACCTCCTAAGAACATTAATCCGAAGAAAAACACAACCAAAAAGTGAGTCCACAAGGTATAATCTGCCGAAACAAACCCTGTAGTTGTAATTATAGATAACACTTGAAACAACCCATGTCTAAATGCACTTTCTGCTTGTCCCCAAACCATAGGGTGTGTTATAGACGACATGCTTAAATCTGCTCTAAAATAAATGATGAATGCCACAATTGTAGTAAAAATAGCGATAAACCAACTGTACAGTTTAAACTCTTCGTCTTTATATATTTTCTGAATTTTCCCCTTAAAAGCAAAATAGCTCAGCACGAAATTAGCACCTGCCAAAAACATGAAAGTAATAATAATATATTGAATAATGGGCTGGTGGTTCCAATACGCTACACTTGCATTTTTAGTTGAAAACCCTCCAGTAGACAAGGTTGCCATAGCATGATTTATAGCATCAAAAAATGTCATACCAGCGAGCCACAGTAATAAGGTTTCGGCTAATGTATATCCGAAATATATTAACCATAAACGTTTTGCTGTATCAGTAATTCTAGGATGCAATTTATCACCGCTTGGTCCTGGTGCTTCCGCAGCAAAAAGTTGCATACCTCCTATTCCTAATAACGGTAGAATAGCCACGGCAAGAACAATAATACCCATTCCACCAATCCAGTGCGTTAAACTTCTCCAAAACAAAACGCCATACGGAATAATTTCTATATCGTGTATAATTGAAGATCCCGTGGTGGTAAAACCAGACATGGTTTCGAAAAAGGCATCGGTAAAATTAGGTATACTTTGCGTTAAAATATAAGGTAGCGTTCCAGACAAGGTCATGACAAGCCATCCAAAAGTTACTACAATATAACCTTCACGCTTATTCATTTCCTTTTTATGATCTTTGGTTGCAAACATCATGACTACACCCAAAACAATAGGAATCATTCCTGAGTAGAATAATTGCAACGTTACACCGTCGTCGTATAGAAAACTAACTAATGCAGACAACAACATAAATCCACCATTAAACAACAATAGTAGTCCTAAAAAATGAAAAATAATTTTATAATTAAGTTTCATATGCTAACGAAAAAGTTTTTCTACTTGTTTTATAGATTGCGGTAAACAACATACAACCACACGGTCTCCTTGACTAATTTTAAAATCCCCTAAAGCAATAATCCCTTCTCCATCTCTAATAATTCCGCCAATAATAGCAGAACGCGGAAAATCTATTTCTTTAATAATTTTATTACAAATTAAGGATTTAGACTTCACTTTAAACTCCAATAACTCGGCGTGCATATTGTTAAGTTTAGTCATCGCCACAACATCTCCTTTTCTTATATATCTAAAAATATTATTTGCGGCTAAAAGCTTCTTATTAATAAGAGTATCAATACCTATAGATTGCGACAATTCGAAATAATCCATATTCTCGACTAAAGCAATTGTCTTTCTTACTCCTTTAGATTTAGCCACTAGACATGACATTATATTGGTTTCAGAATTTCCTGTTACCGCAATAAATGCATCCATATCGCTAAGATTTTCTTCTTCAAGTAAATCTACATTTCTGCCATCACCATTAATCACTAAAACTTTAGGCAACTCATCTGCAACATCAAAAGCACGTTCTTTATCTTTTTCGATCAGTTTAACACGCGTCGAAGAATTACTTAAATCGCGAGCAGCTTTATATCCGATTTTACTTCCGCCTAAAATCATTACATTTTTAACTTCAGTATTTTCTTTCCCTGTCAATTTACAAAGTTCTTCTGCACCACCTTCAGAGGTTATAAACACCACATTATCGCCTTGTTTAAAGATAGTATCTCCTCTAGGTATTAATGTATATTGTGTTCCGAAACGCTGAATTGCAATAGGAACAAAGTGAATTTCAGGAAATATCTGAGCAGCTTCTTTTACGGTTTTACCAACGAAGGTCATTCTGCTAGATAAGTTTATACCCACCATGGTTAATGCACCTCCTTCAAACTCGTAACTATCGTTAAATGCCGATTGGTCTAATAATAACTTTATCTCCGATGCTGCTAAAGCTTCCGGAGAAATCAATTCATCAATTCCGAATTTGGTAAACCCAACTTCTTCTTTATGATTAATAAATTCGGTATTAGAAATTCTTGCAATGGTCTTTTTAGCCCCAAGTTGCTTAGCCAAAACGCAAACCGTAATATTGGTGGTTTCGGAAGAAGTAACCGCAATAACAAGGTCGCTTTCGGCAACTCTAGCATCTTTCAAAATTGAAATGGATGTAGAATCTCCTTTAATTACTTTTATGTCTAAATGAGTATCGGCTTTAGTTAAGCTTTCCTTATTTACATCTATTAAAGTAATTTCTTGAGCTTCGTAAGATAAAAGTTTAGCTAAATGAAACCCAACTTCACCAGCGCCTGCAATGATAATTTTCATGTGTAGTCTATCGTAAAAAGTAAAACAAAGATACTAGAATTTATAATTCTTGTATGCTTTTACAATTAATATAATTATTTGTTTCCAAGTTTCCTAATGCATAGTGAATAACTTATATTTGTTCAAAATTTTTGATTTGACAAAAGTAAACCCATATAAAGACAGCGACCTTGGTAAAAAGGAGCAAGTCACTAAAATGTTTGATAATATTTCAGGCACTTACGACGATTTAAACCGTGTAATTTCTTTTGGTATTGATATTAAATGGCGTAAAAAAGTAGTTGAATTGGTTAAAAGCACCAATCCTAATTCGATTTTAGATATCGCTACAGGAACTGGTGATCTGGCAATCAATTTAGCAGAAACTGATGCTGAGAAAATTGTAGGACTAGACATTAGCCCTGGAATGCTTGAAGTTGGAGTACAAAAAGTTAACGCCAAAAAATTAGAAGGTACAATTGAAATGATTTTGGGAGATTCTGAAAACATGCCTTTTGAAGACAATGCTTTCGATGCGATTACAGTTGCTTTTGGTGTTCGAAATTTTGAAACTTTAGAAAAAGGGTTAGCTGAAATTCTACGCGTTTTAAAACCAAATGGAATTTTTGTTATTTTAGAAACATCGGTTCCTGTAAAAACACCTTTCAAACAAGGGTATAAATTATACACCAATAACATCATGCCAGCTATTGGAAAACTATTTTCTAAAGACAAAAGCGCCTATAAATATCTAAGCGATTCTGCTGCTGTTTTTCCACATGGAGAAGCTTTGAACAATATTTTAAAGAAAGTTGGGTTTATTAATGTTAAAGATTTCCCACAAACATTTGGAGTCGCTACCATTTATACATCATCTAAACAGTAATATGAGAAAATTAGTTGTAATTATATTTTTTATCCTGATTTCCCAATCTAGTTTTGCTCAATTATTTAGTCGCGAACGGATTTTACACAATGAGAATTTTGATAAAGACCGATTTAGTTATGGCTATTATTTAGGTTTTAATAATTACGGATTTGATTTTGATTATAACAATTCTATTAGTGCGACTACCGATACCGGAGAAGCTGACAGAACAGACATACAAATAGATAAAAGTATTGGTTTTAGTGTTGGTCTATTAGGAAATATGCGGATTAACGATTACATAGATTTACGCTTTGAGCCTGGACTATATATTACCAACAGAGTTTTACATTACAATGCCTATCACTTTGAAGGCTATAACTATATTGACTCAGATGGTAATAGTGTTCCCTATTTCGGAACATCAACTACTACAGCATATGATTTCCAAGATGACCCAAAGAATGTATTAGAACGCGAAATAAGATCAACCTACATACATTTACCGTTATTGGTGAAATTTTCGGCTAAGCGTTTAAACAACTTTAAACCTTTTATTATGGGTGGTGCTTCGATGTCTATAAACCTAAACAGTAACGAAGAAAATACTGAAGATAATAGTAATGGACAATTTAGAATGAAGAGATATACCTATTATTATGAAGTAGGTGTTGGCATAGATTTCTATTTACCATACTTTAAATTCACGCCATCTATTCGAGGTGTATTCGCCATGAATGATGAGCTCGTTCGAGACGACCCTTTAAATGGTCCTAGTCCGTGGACCGATAACATTGCGAGTATGAAGACACAAGGGATTTTTATAAACTTTACGTTTCAATAGTTCGGCGTTTAAACTCGCTTAACAGAATTGAAGTTGCAGTAGCCACATTTAAACTTTCGGTAGCTTTTAATTCACCAAATCTTGGTATCGATATTTTTTCGGTAATTAAAGCTTCAATATTTTTAGATACTCCATTTGCTTCATTTCCCATTACCAAAATACCAGAATCTAAAAGTTCGCCATGCGTGTACACGTTTTCGCCTTCCATAAAAGCACCGTAAACCGGGACATTTGATTCCTTTAAAAACACCTCTAAATCTAAATAACTAATATTTACGCGTGTAATAGATCCCATTGTAGCTTGTACCACTTTAGGATTATAACAATCTACAGTACCAATATTACATATCAAATCGCTAATACCAAACCAATCACATAATCTAATAATTGTTCCTAAATTCCCTGGATCTCGCACATCGTCTAATGCCACACATAATTGAGACACATCTATTTGTTTTGTTTTGGGAATTTCGAAAACAGCGAGCGCCTGATTAGGATTCGTTAAAAAGCTAATGCGCTTTAAATCGATTTCAGAAACAAGTGTTTCTAAAGGCAATTCTAAATTAAAGGATTCTGTTGTATATAAATGCTGTAGTTTTAAGTCGGATTGCAACAATTCTTTAATTGTTTTAATCCCTTCAGCAACAAACACATTCGACTCTAACCTGTGCTTTTTAAGTTTTAATTTATTAATTAGTTTTATTTGATTTTTCGATAACATTCAAATAATGTATTTTTGATTTCGTAAGCAACTTATTTGTGTTTGCCTTATGCGATTGCAAACATAACACAAGTCTTTTAAATGTTTTTAATTTCTAGAATATACTTGAAACAAAGGTTCTCAAAAATAGTATTATTTATTTTAATAACAGGTTTAATTACGGCTTGTAACTCGGTTAAGAACGTCGGAGATAACGATCTGCTTTTGGTGAATAACACCATTTATGTAGACAGCGTTAAAAACACTTCAGAACAGATAGACAACCTTATTTATCAAGATCCAAACAAGACCATGCTTGGATTACCTATTCGTTTATATATTTATAATTTAGCGCGTCCAAATATAGACTCTATAATAGATGCCCGACTAAATAAAACCGCAAAGCATCGAGAACGTTTGGAACGCTTTTTATCTAAAAAGCAATTGTTTCAATATATAAATTCTAGAAAAAATTTAAATTCTTGGTTAAAAACTACTGGAGAATCGCCTACACTAATTAGCGAACCCCGCGCTCTTAAATCGGTAAAACGATTAGAAGATTATTATATTAATAACGGTTGGTTCGATGTAACCGCAAGTTACGACACGATTATAAAACCGAAAAATAAGGTAGAAGTTAACTATCAGGTAAACCTAGGTACTCCATATAAAATCGACAGTATTTCTACTAAAATAATGTCACCAGTTGTAGATACGATCTACAATCAGTTTAAAAGAAGATCTTTTATAAAAAAAGGCGAACGTTATACTACCGATAATTTCGAAGCTGAACGTGACCGAATTACTTCAAGCTTAAGAAATCAAGGAATCTATCAGTTTAGTCAGGATTATGTTATTTTTCAGGTAGATACTATAAACACAAATAAAAAAATGAATGTTGAAGTTCAGATTAAAAATTTCAGCAATCAAGGAACAGATTCAACGTACCGAGAACCGTTCAAAGTTTATAAAATTAAAGATGTAAACATTTTCACCGATTCATCTCATGAAAACAGAAATTCTACAATTCAGGATTCAACTACCTATAATGGCTTTAATTTGTACAGTACAGATAAAATTGTTTTTAGACCAAAAGCACTTACTGATGCCGTTTTTATAAATCCTGGAAATGTGTTTAGGGACATCGACAGAACGCGTACATATAAGCATTTAAGTGAATTAAAAACATTTAAATATCCAGATATTAAATATGTAGAAAACCCAGACTCTACCCTTACCACAAATATCTATTTAACGCCTTTAAAGAAGTTTAATTTAGGATTTGCGACCGAAGTATCGACAAGTAATATTCAGGTTATTGGGTTTTCGGTAAACCCTAGTTTATTGGCTAGAAATATTTTTAAAGGAGCAGAAACTCTAGAACTTTCTGGATTTGCTTCGATAGGCGCTTCTAAAGATGCAAGTAATGATAAAGATGTATTTTTTGATATTAATGAAATAGGAGCAGATTTAAAACTTACAATACCAAGAATCTTTTTTCCAATAAAAACAGATAGTCTTATACCTAAAACCATGTCTCCTACCACGCGTGTGGGGTTATCTATCGCGAGTCAGAAAAACGTAGGTTTAGACAAACGGTCCTTTACAGGAACACTAAATTACAATTGGAGGCCTAAGCGCGGTATAACTCAAGCTCTAGATATATTTAACGTACAATACGTACGAAATTTAAATCCGGATAATTATTTTAATGTCTATAGTACGTCTTATGATACTCTAGACGACATCGCTCACGATATTGACTATATACAAGACGACGAAGACTTATCTATTCCTGATGGCACAAATGAATTTATAGATGAAGTTCTGGGGTCAAACCCTCCGAATAACATTTCGGACGACGACATACAAACGGTTAATAACATTGATGAACGTATGATTCGTCTAACCGAAAACAACTTAATAATATCCACAGCTTATACCTTTATTAAAGACAGCCGTAGAAATGTCTCTGATGAAGATTTTTTTATTTTCAGATTTAAACTTGAATCTGCTGGTAACTTAACGGCCTTCGGTTCTAAACTTGCTAACGCCCCGAAAAATGAAGACGACCAATACGAGCTATTTAATGTTGCATACTCTCAATATATTAAAACGGAATTAGACTTCACAAAGCATTGGGATTTAGGACATCAAAACATATTAGCTGTCCGTAGCTTTTTTGGAATTGCTATACCCTATGGAAACTCAGACAACATACCGTTTGCGAAGAGTTTCTTTGCCGGTGGAGCTAACGATAACAGGGCATGGACGGCCTACGACTTAGGGCCAGGTAGCTCACAAAGCAATGACGACTTTAATGAAGCCAACCTAAAATTAGCTTTAAATATTGAACATCGATTTAATGTTTTTGAAGATTTATACGGTGCACTATTTGTGGATATTGGAAACATTTGGAATGTGTATGATAATATTGAAGACGAAGCTTCTACTTTCGATAGTTTCAATTCACTAAAAGACGCGGCTATAGGATCAGGAATAGGACTGCGTTACGATTTTAGTTTTTTAGTCTTTAGATTCGATGTTGGTTTTAAAACTTACGACCCTTCATATTCTGAAGGCGATAGATGGTTTAAAGATTATAATTTTGGGAATGCAGTCTATAATGTGGGAATTAACTATCCATTTTAAAATATTAAAATATACATCGTTTTCGGAGATTTTCGCCTAGTTAAAGACTTCAAAACTAAAAAAAAACACATAAAAGTATTACATTTGGTAATAATCAACAATCACAATAATTAAAAATAATTACTATGGGACATAATATTAAACCTGGAGTTGCAACTGGGAAAGAAGTACAAGAAATTTTTAAACTTGCTAAAGAAAAGGGATTTGCTCTTCCAGCTGTAAATGTAATTGGATCTGATACTATTAATGGTGTTTTAGAAACTGCAGCAGCATTAAATGCTCCAGTAATTATTCAGTTCTCTAATGGAGGTGCTGTTTTTAATGCAGGAAAAGCGTTAAGTAATGAAAATCAAAAAGCAGCAGTAGCAGGTGCCGTTGCAGGTGCAAAACACGTACACGAACTATCTGTAGCTTATGGAGTACCTGTAATTTTACATACAGACCATTGTGCTAAAAAATTATTACCTTGGATAGACGGTATGTTAGATGCGAGTGAAAAACATTTTGCTGAAACAGGAAAACCATTATTCAGTTCGCATATGATTGACCTTTCTGAAGAATCTTTAGAAGAGAACATGGAGATTTGTAAATCTTACCTAGAACGTATGAGTAAAATGGGTATGACTTTAGAAATTGAATTAGGTATTACTGGAGGAGAAGAAGACGGTGTTGACAATACAGATGTAGACGATTCTAAATTATATACACAACCAGAAGAAGTAGCATATGCCTACGAAGAATTAAGTAAAGTTAGTGACCAATTTACAATTGCAGCGGCTTTTGGAAATGTACATGGTGTTTACAAACCAGGTAACGTAAAATTAACTCCAAAAATCTTAAAAAATTCTCAAGAATACATTTCTAAAAAATACGGTGTAGAAGATAACCATATCGATTTTGTATTCCATGGTGGATCAGGTTCTACAGTTGAAGAAATTAGAGAAGGAATTAGCTACGGTGTAATTAAAATGAATATCGATACAGATATGCAATATGCATTTATGACAGGTATTCGTGATTACATGAAAGAAAAAGAGGACTATTTACAGACTCAAATTGGAAGTCCTGATGGATCTGACTCTCCAAACAAAAAATATTATGACCCTAGAGTATGGCTAAGAAAAGGAGAAGAAACCTTTGTAGCACGCTTAAAAAAGGCATTTGAGGATTTAAATAATGTAAATACATTATAAAAAAATCGTAGCGTTTTGCTATTATTAAAAACAAAATTTTAATTTTGGCAAGAATATAGCTTAGTAAAAACGGAATTAACCAAATACTATTCTTGTTTATTTTTCTGTTATATTTACACATTATTCTCTCTAAAAGACATAGGAACCTATATTTCTATGTCTTTTAGACTAACGCTAAACAAAACAATTCGGAAGTATATATCCTCCGAATAAATAAAATAAAATCAATATGTCTTGGTTTAAAAGAAAAACAAAAGGTATTACGACCACAACCAACGAGAAAAAGGACATCCCTAAAGGGCTCTGGTACAAATCTCCAACAGGTAAAATTGTAGATACCGATGAATTAGAAGAGAATTTTTATGTGAGTCCAGAAGATGGATATCACGTTAGAATAGGGAGTAAAGAATACTTCGAAATTCTTTTCGACGATAATACTTTTAAAGAATTAGATGCAAATCTGACATCTAAAGACCCTCTAAAATTCGAGGACACAAAAAAATATCCTGATCGTTTAAAAGCCGCCCAAGACAAAACACATCTTAAAGATGCTGTTAGAACAGGTGTTGGTAAATCTAAAGGTAAAGATATAGTTATTGCCTGTATGGACTTCAGCTTTATTGGAGGATCTATGGGAAGTGTCGTTGGAGAAAAAATTGCACGTGCCGCCAATTATTCTATCAAAAACAAAATTCCTTTAATGATTATTTCAAAATCAGGAGGAGCTCGTATGATGGAAGCCGCATTATCTTTAATGCAACTAGCAAAAACATCTGTAAAATTGGCACAATTAGCCGAAGCTGGAATTCCTTATATTTCTTTATGTACAGATCCTACAACAGGAGGAACAACTGCTTCTTTTGCCATGCTAGGAGATATAAATATTAGTGAACCAGGAGCCTTAATCGGTTTTGCAGGACCAAGAATTGTAAGAGATACGACAGGAAAAGAACTTCCTGAAGGATTTCAAACTGCAGAATTCTTATTAGAACATGGTTTCCTAGACTTCATAACACACCGTAAAGAATTAAAAAACAGAGTAAACTTATATATCGATTTAATCACAAATCAGCCTATAAGAGCTTAATAACGAGAAAGCGAGGAGCCCGCTCCTTTTTTTAGCGTCTTCATAAAAGATAACAAATACAGTATTAAATTATATAATATTGTTATATTTGCAGCTCGAAAGATAAGCTTTCGTGTACATAACAATCATTTACAATAATATTAGAATGTATTTATCAAAAGAAGAAAAGCAAGAGATGTTTGCTAAACACGGTAAAGGGAAAAACGATACTGGTTCAGCAGAAGGACAAATTGCTTTGTTTACGCAAAGAATTAATCACTTAACAGAACACTTAAAAAAGAATCGTAAAGATTATAATACTGAGCGTTCTTTAGTAATGTTAGTAGGTAAGAGAAGAAGCTTACTAGATTATTTAACAAAGAAAGATGTCTTAAGATATCGTGCTATTGTTAAAGAATTAGGATTAAGAAAATAAGAAAAGAGAGGCTTTATGCCTCTTTTTTTAGTTTACACGTCTCGTAAGAGATAAGATAAAAAGCTATACTTAGTTTTTCATTGGTCACCCACACAACAACTACAACACAACGACCATTGTTTAATTAGAATAAAAAAATTTATGATTCCAAAAGTTTTTAAAGAGGTTATAGACCTTGGTGATGGAAGAGAAATTACCATCGAAACCGGAAAATTAGCTAAACAAGCTCATGGATCCGTTGTTGTACAATCTGGAAAATGTATGTTATTATGTACAGTTGTTTCAAATTACAAACAATCAGATGTCGACTTCTTACCATTAACGGTAGATTATCGTGAAAAATTTGCTGCTGCTGGACGTTATCCAGGTGGTTTCTTTAAGAGAGAAGCAAGACCAAGTGACGGAGAAGTATTAACTATGCGTTTAGTAGACCGTGTTTTACGTCCGTTATTCCCAAAAGATTATCACGCAGAAACTCAAGTTATGATTCAGTTAATGTCTCATGACGATGATGTTATGCCAGAAGCTATGGCTGGATTAGCTGCTTCTGCTGCTATACAATTATCAGACTTCCCTTTTGAATGCCCTATCTCTGAAGCTAGAGTTGGTCGTGTAAATGGTGAATTTGTTATTAACCCAACCCGTGCACAATTAGCAGAATCTGACATCGAAATGATGATTGGAGCGTCTTACGATTCTGTAATGATGGTTGAAGGTGAAATGGATGAAATTTCTGAGGAAGAGATGGCAGACGCTATCAAATTTGCTCACGAAGCGATTAAACTTCAGATTGAAGCTCAAGTGCGTTTAGCAGAGGCTTTTGGTAAAAAAGAAACTCGCGAATATGCACCTGCAGAAGTTAACGAAGAATTAGAAAAAAGAATACACGATTTAGCTTACGATAAATGTTACGCTATTGCTAAGAAGGGAACTTCTAAAGTAGAGCGTACTACAGCATTTGCTGAAGTAAAAGAAGAAGTTAAAGCATCTTTTACAGAAGAAGAAATGGCTGAATTTGGTCATCTTGTTGGCGGATACTACAGCAAAGCAGAAAAAGAAGCTGTTCGTGAATTAACTTTAAGCGAAGGTTTACGTTTAGACGGAAGAAAGACTGACGAAATTAGACCAATTTGGTGTGAGGTAGATTATTTACCATCTACTCATGGTTCTGCAATCTTTACTCGTGGAGAAACTCAAGCTTTAGCTACAGTAACTTTAGGAACATCTAGAGACGCTAACAAAATAGATATGCCATCTTACGAAGGCGAAGAAAATTTCTATTTACACTACAACTTCCCACCTTTTTGTACAGGTGAAGCTAGACCATTAAGAGGAACATCTCGTAGAGAAGTTGGTCATGGTAACTTAGCGCAACGTGCTTTAAAGGGTATGATTCCTGCAGATTGCCCTTACACAGTACGTGTGGTATCTGAAGTATTAGAATCTAACGGTTCGTCTTCTATGGCAACTGTTTGTGCTGGTACAATGGCAATGATGGATGCTGGTGTTAAAATGACAAGACCTGTTTCTGGTATTGCTATGGGATTAATTTCTGATGGTGACCGTTATGCAGTATTATCTGATATTTTAGGTGATGAAGATCATTTAGGAGATATGGATTTTAAAGTAACTGGTACTACTGAAGGGATTACAGCTTGCCAAATGGATATTAAAATTAAAGGATTATCATACGAGATCTTAGTGAATGCACTAAAACAAGCACGTGATGGTCGTTTACATATCTTAGGTAAAATTACCGATACTATCGCGACTCCTAATGAAAGTGTTAAAGAACATGCGCCTACAATGGTAACGCGTAGAGTTCCTAACGAATTTATTGGTGCATTAATCGGACCTGGAGGAAAAGTTATTCAGGAAATGCAAAAAGAAACTGGAACGACTATCGTAATTAACGAAGATCCAGTAACTGAAGAAGGTATTGTTGAAATTTTAGGTGTAGGTAGTGAAGGTATTGATGCTGTAATGGCAAAAATTGATTCTTTATTATTTAAACCAACAGTTGGTAGCGTTTACGAAGTAAAGGTTATTAAAATGTTGGATTTTGGAGCTGTTGTAGAATATATGGACGCACCAGGAAACGAAGTTTTATTACACGTAAGCGAATTAGCTTGGGAACGCACAGAAAATGTATCTGATGTTGTAAATATGGGTGATGTTTTCGATGTGAAATATTTCGGTACAGATCCAAAAACACGTAAAGAAAAAGTATCTCGTAAAGCGATTTTGCCAAAACCAGAAGGTTATGTAGCAAGACCACCACGCGATCGTGATGATAGAAAACCTAGAGATAGTAGAGGTCGCGACAACAGACGTGACGATAGAAAACCTAGAGAAAGAAAAGACGATTAATTTCAGTTTTTTTAATCATATAAAAAGCCAACCTTGTGTATTCAAGGTTGGCTTTTTCTTTTGGAAACACTAGAAAATTTGAATTTAAGTTTGAAAGAAACTAAACATAATAATCTAAAATCAGAAAGGTATTTCAAAACTTACAATCAGTTTGATGTATATAAATAATAACGCATCATCTATAAAAATATAAGATAGACATCCAACCTGAAAATTAATTAAGATATAAAAAGATCTTAATATTTAAAATAATTCAAAACTTTTGTAACATTTATAATCGACCTTACGTATAACTAAAGACAAAGGAGTATTCACTTAATTTACAGGAGAACTTTACAATGAGACAACTTAAAATTACGAAGCAGGTTACAAACAGAGAAACAGCTTCGCTAGATAAATATCTTCAAGAAATTGGAAAAGTTGACTTAATTACCGCAGACGAAGAAGTAGAATTAGCACAACGTATAAAGGCTGGAGATCAATTGGCTTTAGAGAAATTGACAAAAGCTAACCTACGTTTTGTGGTTTCGGTAGCAAAGCAATATCAAAATCAAGGCTTAACATTACCCGATTTAATTAATGAAGGTAACTTAGGGCTGATAAAAGCAGGACAACGTTTTGATGAGACACGTGGGTTTAAATTCATCTCTTATGCCGTATGGTGGATTCGTCAATCGATCTTACAAGCATTAGCAGAACAATCTAGAATTGTGCGTTTACCATTAAACAAGATTGGTTCTATTAACAAAATCAATAAGACTTTTGCTTTTTTAGAACAATCTCATGAGCGTCCGCCAAGTCCTGAAGAAATTGCCAAAGAATTAGATATGACGATTAACGATGTTAAAGAGTCATTGAAAAATTCTGGCCGTCACGTTAGTATGGACGCACCACTTGTTCAAGGTGAAGATTCCAACTTATACGATGTATTAAACAGTGGAGAGTCTCCAAACCCTGATCGTGAATTATTACACGAATCTTTACGTACTGAAATAGAACGTGCATTAGAGACCTTAACACCACGTGAAGCTGATGTTATTCGTTTATATTTCGGACTAGCAAACCAACACCCAATGACCTTGGAAGAAATTGGTGAAACATTCGATTTAACTCGTGAACGCGTAAGACAAATTAAAGAAAAAGCTATCCGAAGATTGAAACATACGTCTCGTAGCAAAATATTAAAAACATATTTAGGTTAACCTAAAGAAAGCAACAAACAGTTAAAGCTCTTAAGGAGCATAAAAACTGTTCGTTTTTTGATTGATGAAAGAACCTTCGGCTGATTACCGAAGGTTCATTTTTTTGTATTACATTTACCAAAAAAATAAGCATAATGACTTCAAAATTAATTGCTCCCTCTATTTTAGCCGCCGATTTTGGAAACCTACAACGTGATGTTGAAATGGTTAATAATAGCGAAGCAGACTGGTTTCATATTGACATAATGGATGGTGTATTTGTACCAAATATATCTTACGGAATGCCTGTATTAGAAGCCATATCTAAACATGCAAAAAAAACTATAGATGTCCATTTAATGATTGTAGACCCGGACAGATATATTAAAACCTTCGCAGAATTAGGGAGTGATATTCTAACTGTACATTATGAAGCTTGTACACATCTTCATCGCACAATACAAGCTATAAAAGCTGAAGGAATGAAAGCTGGTGTCGCGTTAAATCCGCATACCAACATTAATGTTTTAGAAGATATAATTAATGACCTCGACCTTGTTTTAATAATGAGTGTTAACCCAGGATTTGGGGGGCAAAGCTTTATAGAAAACACCTATAATAAAATTAAACAATTAAAGCAACTTATACGCACAAAAGGAGCCACAACACTAATTGAAATAGACGGTGGAGTGACAGATAAGAATGCTAAAGGATTAATTGAAAGTGGTGCAGATGTTTTAGTAGCAGGAAGTTATGTGTTTAAAAGCAAAGATCAATTAAAAACAATATCTGAATTAAAAACAGATATTAATTCTTAATATTTAATTATTGAATTGATAGTTTAACGATAAATAAATTTTGATTATGTTAGCTCTACAATTGTATAATTGTAATTAAAATAAAAAACAAGCAAGTAATCAATAAAAAATAAATTAACCCCAATTATAAACATTTAAATATTATTTTTAATAAAAATTTTGATTATGAAAAAAACTACTTTTATACTTTTTTTTCTAATGTTTAGCACATTAGCCTACAGCCAATTTAGAGGTCGTGAAACTTGGGTCTTTAGTGCAGGTATTAATGTATTAGACAATAGTGCATTTCAAGATCCATTAAAAGGAACTGAAAAGTGGAGTTTTAATACCCCTTTTACTTTCGGTGCCGAATATCGATTTGATGAAGATTTCACTATTAGTCCAATGTTAAGCTTTAACAGTGTTGATGAAGTTTATGAGGACGAAGCTCATGGCGGAAGAGGAATAATAGAAGGAGGAACTTACTTTTCATTTGATGTGAATGCAAAATTTTATTTTGATAAATACATTGCTGAAAATGACAAAATAGATGCTTATGTAGGTTTAGGTGCTGGATACTTCAATGTTGCCGATGAATCTAACGGATCAGGAAACGTAGCTCTAGGTTTAAGATATTGGTTTTCGAGTCAATGGGGGCTTAGACTGCAAAGTTTAGCTAAATTTGCATTTGACGATGATAAAGTATACGCTAATAATAATTTTATACATAGTTTAGAGGTATTATATAGATTTTAATACGCAATAGCAAAATATACCAAGATTATAAGAAAAAGAGCCGAATTTATAATTCGGCTCTTTTTTTATAACCATACCCCAGAAAGTATGTGGATTCAAAACTTCGAGGTTAAGTTAATTATAGATTATAACTTAGTATCAAATATGTTATATAAGACACCTACTCAATTGATGAAAGGAATTATCTGTTCGTTAGCATTTTAGCGAATTAGTAGTAATACCAATTTAATGAGAGCATAATTAATTTCTAAACTTCTGATAACATAACAAGACTAATATCTGATTTTGAACACCTTTAAGCATTGTTTAACAACTTCTTTTTGGAGCGTAGTAACTAATTACTCTTATAGTGAGTTAATTCATTTTAGCCATTAAGATCGCGTAGTAACAAGGTTCTTCCAATTGAAAAAACAATACGCGGTAATTTGATAGAGTAAGGGATTAATTTCTACACAACCATTTTAATCACCAGTAGTCGTGATTCGGTGGTCATATGTTTTTTCATACCCTAAAGACTAAAACCCCTTATCCAAAAGGCCAAGGATCAAATTATACAGCACCATAGACCATGGACTATATTACACACTCGATAATCATACCAACGAAATAGAACTCCTTGTAAATTATTTTTAAACTTTAACTAATCTTAAATACAGTATCATCAATCTACACGATTAATTACAATGCTTTAAATGGAATATTTCGACACCAATTTTTTCGTAACACTCTAAATGGAAGATATACTCCATCACATTGTTAACTTTCAACAAAAGTTTTTCCTCTAAATAAACAGTATGTTTCAAGAGAGTGAAAAATTAAAAAGCTCAGATTATTATTTATAACCTGAGCTTTTATAATATAATGAAATACTATAATTAAAATTTTCTAATGGTTTGTTTTATCGAATCTTTAAACCAACCCCAAGAATACTTTTTTAAGGTCACTTTTTCATTATTATATCCATATCCATATCCATAATTATAACCATAACCTTTAGACGTTTTAGCATCGGTAATATTATTAACGACATAGACCATGTTATTAAGTTTTTTATCACGATACAATTCACTTGAAAATCCTAATAACTTTTTATCTGTAAACCCTGCTCGTGTAACATAAACAGTAGCATCTGCATATTGCGAAATTAATAACGTATCCGTGACAAGTATTATAGGAGCGGTATCAACGATAATATAATCATAAACCTGTTTTGCATCCTCCAGAAGTTGCTCCAATTTACCATTTGATAATAATTCAGAGGGATTTGGAGGTATATTACCCGCAGTTAAAACATCTAAAAAATCACCATTAAATTTACTTTTTTGTAAATAATCTTTCCAGTTAAGAGACGACTGGAAAAGAAAATCGGATAAACCTTTTGCTTTCTTGTCACCGCCTGAGATAGTAATTTTAGGATTTCTTAAATCCGCACCAACTAATAAAACTTTCTTATTTATACTTGAAAATGCTAAAGCCAAATTAATAGAAACAAATGTTTTCCCTTCACCTTTTATTGTAGAAGTTACATATATAACATGACCAGATTTACCCGTATGGGGATTTAAAATATATTTTAAATTTGTACTTAATATTCTAAAGGACTCTGCTAGAATTGTTCGATCATGTGGATTTTGGAAAAATTTATCTTCAGTCTTTACTTCAGGAACCTCACCAACGATAGGAACTCTTCTCGTAAAGTTTAAAATATCCGATTTATCATGAATTTTATTATCTGATTTAAACATCAAAAATAAAATTCCAAATGGAACAAGTAATCCCGCTAATAGTCCCTTAATATACATCCCTTTCGAATCGGGACTTACGGGTAAACTAGAACTTGCTGCATACTCTACCACTTTAACAGATGGAGAAGTAATTGCTAGATTAATAGCTGCTTCTTCTCTTTTCTGCATAAATAATAAATATAAATTTTCTTTTATATTTTGCTGACGTTCAATTGATCTTAATATTTTTTCTTTTTGAGGCATTCTCCTCACTAATTCTTTAGCAGAATTTTCTTCATTAACCAATCGGTTTAGAGACAAATTTAATTGTTCATAATAAGCATCAAGAGAACTTTTTAAATTGCTTCTAAGATCTATAAGTGTCTTATCAAGAGCAACGACCATCGGATTATTTTCACCCGCACCTGCTATTAAATTTTCTCTCTCTAATACTATACTATTATAATCAGAAATAACACCATTGGTACTAGCGCTTTCAAGTCCTACATTTTCAGGCATCAAAGTCCCTAAATCATTATTTGATAAAGGGCTATCCAGTAATTTAGATAAGGCGATTTGATTTTCTAGCTGTAAAACTGCGTTTTCAGAACTGCTTCTCTTAGACATACTATAAGCCGCATCAGAACTAAAAGACACTAAATTATTATTTTGCTGAAATTCTTTCTTGTCAACTTCTATAGAATCAAGTTCATTAGCGAGATACATGAATCGCTCATTAACGAAATCAATTGTACGCTGAAAAACTAACTGTCTATCTGTTACACCATCAAGATTAAATTGTTCTACAATCTTATTTAAAGCATCTTCTGACCTCTTTCTATTTTCTCCAACCATAGACAAAATTAAAATGTCAGTAGTTCCCGATCTACTTACAGAAATAGAATTAGAAAGACTACCAGCTTCTGCTGATAATGGTTTTACAGTGACCTTAAAAGATAATCCAATATATTTTTTAATCCATGATTCTGATTGAATTAAAAAAGGAAAATCTGGTTTTGGAGAATTTAAACTATACCCCTTTACCGTAAACATAATATCTTCACTATCATCTTTACTTACAACCAAGCCATCCTCAGTAATCTCAATACTAAAACTTAAATAAGGGATTTGATTATTCGGTTTTAAATAAACAAGTTTTAATGGACTTTTCCACAACTCCTTCTCGGTAAACTGACCTTTTACAAAATATCTTATATGAAGATCTAAACTATCTACCACTTTTTCTAATAAACGGTTAGATTTAATTATAGCTATTTCATTATCAAGATTCTTAGAATCCCTAAACAAACCACCTCTTTGAGTTGATATTTCAAGTCCTTTGGATTCGTCTAAAATTTTAATTTTAGCATTAGACATGAAAGTTTCCGGAGTATATCTCAAATATAAGAATACGGCTAATAATGCTATACTAACCGAAAGGAAAAACCATTTCCAATAGTGTAAATATTTTAAAATCTCATCTTTTATGTTAATACCAGAAGCATCATTTTCGGTATTATTGTCTAAAAATTCTTCACTCATTAGTTTAGCTCTTTAATAATAATACAAGGGTAAGAATAAAAGATACTACACCAAATACCCCTGCAATATTTGTAATATAACCAGCTTTTTTAACAGCTGGGCCATTTGGATTAACAAGTATTATATCATTTTGTTTTACAGTATAAAAAGGACTTGTAAACCAATCGGTTTTTGTCATATCTACATGACCAACCGTCCTAACGCCATTAACCTCTCTTATTATTATTATGTCCTCACGAACCCCATTATAAGTTAAATCTCCTGCCAAACCTAATGCTTGAGGCAAAGTAATCGTTTCTTCTTCAAAGGTTATTGTACCAGGATTTCCAACTTCTCCAAGAACCGTAATTTTTGCATTAATAATACTCACAATAACAGTTGGATCTTTTAAATGCCCCTCATCTACTAAAATTCTCGTGATATAGGATTCTAACTCCTTAGTCGTTTTATTTGTCGCAACAATACTACCTAATATTGGAAAAGTAATAGTTCCATCACTAGACACTAAATATCCCATAGATTTCAAGGACACAGCAACTTGAGATCTACCAGTCGTAACATTTCTATTATACGGAGTGGCAGCCTCAGGAATTAATGAATTTACATTAATAGTCAGAATATCATTAATTTGTATTTCGGGTGAAATGTTAATAACATCTTTTGGTATATTCTCGTAATCTTGAAAATAAAGTATTTCCTTCTTAGTAGAACAAGAATTTAATATTCCCAAAAATAATATCAAACCCAATAATCTAAATAACTTCATTAAAATATGTTTTTATTTAATTTACAAATATAAGTTGAATATAGACAACTACAATTGTATTGAATACTTTTATAATTTACTTTTTATTAATTAATTAGGTGTAATTTTTTTAAAAATTTATTCATTTTAATGCGTTGCTTAAACACGCTATAATTTATAAAAAACGGCAAAGAAAACATGACAAGTCCTGCAAAAATCACAATTACTAATTGAAGATTAACATTAAAACTTTGTGATAATAAAGCACTAATTAAAACAGATGTAGACGCTATTGAAATCACTAAAGTAACTTGCCAATGCTTTAACCCAAGTTGTAACATATGGTGATGTATGTGATTCTTATCAGGACTAAACGGATGTTTTTTAAGAATAACAACCCGAACATAAAAAATTCTAAGTGTATCTAAAAGCGGAAAAAACAATATAGCTAATACAATTATAGGAGCGTTCAAATGAAATTGAGCCATCGGATTTAGTTGGTTAATACTAATAAAAGCAACGGATTGGAAAGCCAGTAAAAAGCCAACAACCATAGAACCTGTATCCCCCATAAATATTTTTCTGACCTTGGAAAAATTAAAATACAAAAAAGCAATTAAAGAACCTACAAGTGCTAAAGACACTACTGTTAATGACATTTCTTGCATATTAAAAAACAAGAATCCATAAAACATCGAAACTAATAACCCTACAGAACCGGCTAAACCATCCAAGCCGTCAATTAAATTGTAGGCATTAATAATTAATATAAAAACAAATAAAGTAAATCCTATAGAAATAAAATATGGCAAATCTTCTAGGCCTAGAATGCCGGAAAAAGTGGTAATTCTTATATCGGTTATTAGAATAACCATAAGCGCAGCGATGATCTGTCCTAACATTTTTTTCTTGGGTGAAAGAATTAAAATATCATCCTTAACGCCTAAAAAGAATAGAATTATTAGAGCCCCAACTACCGGCATTAATAATTTTGCATCTAAAAAAGCACCACATAAAGTTAGCACTATGGCCACGGCAAAGAAGATTCCAATTCCTCCTAAGGTAGGAACTGTTTTAGAGTGCACACTTCGTTTATCCGGGACATCTACTAATTGCTTTGCATGAGCAATAAAAATAATTGTAGGAAAAGCTAAAAAAGCAGTAACTAAAGCTAGAAGAAAAGGAAAAAACAATAACGCAGTTCCGTTCCCATTTTGAATAATTTGGTTGATTAAATTCATTAATAGCGATTTTGGGTCAAAATGTATAATAAAAACAGGAACAATTATAGGGTTATGAAACAATTACATTACTAAAAAATAGCGTGATATAAATAGATTCAAGAACTAGGTTTAATATAACCCCCTATATATGTTCAAGTTGTAAAAATAGTTTTTACTTTTTAAATAACTGAGGAATTTTAGATAAGTTTTTGGAACAAATAACTAAGGCTGGATGACTAATATTATTGCCTTTTACAGCCATATAGTCTTCCCTAGTTTTTAACCAAATATTCTTTAAACTTCTATTACTTGCACCACCAACACGCATTTTAGTAATCACTTCCGGCAAATAATTAAAGTGTAATTTTTTGTCTTTAAATATCCTTAACATCAAATCATAATCTGCTGCTATTTTAAATTTTATATTAAACAAGCCATGTGTATTATAAACTTTTTTCTTTAAAAACAAAGTTGGATGAGCTGGCATCCAACCTTGCTTTAATAATTTATCTGAAAAAGGTTTACTCTTCCAATTACGAACAATCTTATCTGAGTTTGTAGAGTTTATATAATGTAAATCACCATAAACACCATCTACTTTAGTCGTACCAAAAGCTTCAACGATATGACTAATAGTCTCATTGGAAGCAAAAAAATCATCAGAATGCAAAAAGCCTACAACGTCTCCAGTCGCTTTTTCTATTCCTTTGTTTAAGGCATCATAAATACCTTTATCCGGCTCTGATATGCTAATTACGTTGTCATGCTTTTGTTTAAATTTTTCAATAATATTTAACGTGTCATCTGTAGATGCACCATCTATTATAATATATTCTATACTATCATAATCCTGATTTAAAACAGATTTTAAACAATCCTCTATAGTTTTTTCACTATTATATGTAGCGGTGATTATTGAAACTTTCATTAGTCTATTCTCTTTTTCGTATTTGTTTTGCTGGGTTACCTTGATAAATGTAATTTGCTTCTAATGTTTTTGTTGCCACAGAATTTACTGTTAAAATAGCATGAGATTCAATTTTTACATTTGGACAAACCACCGATTTTGCGCCTACCCAAGCACCATCTTCTATTATAATTTCTCCAACCATTAAATCGAAAGTCGATTTTTTATAATTATGATTACCGCATAATAACATGGCTTCTTGAGATATACAAACATGATTTCCTATAGTCACTTTTGCTAGGTTATCAATCCACACCTTCTCTCCTATCCATGAATAATCACCAACGGTTAATAACCATGGATATTTTATATTCACTCCTGGTTTTATAACTACTCCTGTTCCTATTTTAGATCCGAAAAGTTTCAAAAGATACACTTTTACAATAGAAACAGGATTTAAAGGATTTACAAAAAACAACACATTTACAAAGTACCAGAGTAAGATTTTAAGTTTCCCTCCTGGTTGATACCATTTGTTATTATAAGTTGATAAATCCGTTTTCAATTTATTGTTCCGCTTTAAGTAAATTATCGAAGTAACTAATCGTTTTCACTAAACCTTCTTCTAAATGAATTTTTGGCTCCCATCCGTTTAATTCTTTCTTAGCTAAATCGATTAAAGGTCTACGTTGTAAGGGATCATCTTGCGGTAAAGGTAAATGAATTATTTTAGAGGTAGAATTTGTCATTTCAACAACTTTACTTGCCAATTCCATCATTGTAAATTCTTTTGGATTACCAATATTTACAGGTCCTACAAAACCATCACGACTATTCATCATTCTAATAGAACCTTCAACTAAATCATCTACGTACTGAAACGATCTTGTTTGTTCACCATTTCCAAACATTGTAATATCCTCTCCTTTTAATGCCTGAACAATAAAATTAGATACAACACGCCCATCATTAGGATTCATATTTGGACCATAAGTGTTAAAAATTCTAATAATTTTTACGGCCACTTCATTTTGTAAATGATAATCCATAAACAAGGTTTCTGCACAACGTTTTCCTTCATCATAACAAGAACGTAGTCCAATTGGATTTACATTTCCCCAATACGTTTCTGGTTGTGGATGCACAGCAGGATCTCCATAAACCTCACTTGTGGAAGCTTGCAAAATTTTGGCTTTGACACGTTTCGCTAAACCTAACATGTTTATGGCCCCCATAACAGAGGTTTTAATCGTTTTTATAGGATTGTATTGATAATGTACAGGCGAGGCAGGACATGCCATATTATAAATCTCGTCAACCTCAATCATATAAGGCTGCGTAACATCATGTCTCACTAATTCAAAATAGTTGTGATCCATTAAATGCTCAATATTTTTTTTACTCCCTGTAAAATAATTATCTAAACAAATAACTTCATTGCCTTCATTTAATAAGCGTTCACATAAATGTGATCCTACAAAACCTGCTCCTCCGGTAATTAATATTCTTTTCATTTATTTATAATTACTATTCGAATAACATTCTATTTGCTCCTAATACGGATGGGTTTAAACAAAACTCCTTGCCAAACGCAAATGCCCCTTTGGCAAAAATATTAAAATCCTCTTGAGTTATTGAAGCGAAATATTCTATTTTTTCTACAAATTTTCCTTCTTCATTTAAAGAAAAATCCCAGCCCGCATTACTATTTTCCAAATTTCTCCAGGGCGTATTGTCCGATAAAATAACCGGGCAACCAGAAAACATAGATTCAGCAATTACATGACCAAAATTCTCACTAAAGGTAGGAAATAGAAACACATGTTGATTAAAAGTAAGATACTGATTTATTTTGTGGCTTTCCAAAACACCTAAATATTCTACTTTTATATTTTTAGGCAATTTTGAGATTTCTAATTCACAAGATTTCCAATATAGTTTATCTTCAACTGGACCAATAATTGTAAATGTTATATCATACAGAGGCTTAATCTTCGATAATATTTTAATTGCAAACAATAAATTCTTTTTGGGTGAAATTCTAGATATAAAGAAAACTTTTAAAGAATCCTTCTCCTTTTCAATTTTCTGTAAAAGATTTAACTCGCTTGGAACATTAGGAATGTCTAATGCTACTCTAACCTCTTTTAGTTCTTTAAAATTAGATTCTATCTCTTTTTTTTCAATTTCTGAAGAGGCATGCCAAATTACATCATTAAATAACCCTAAACTTTTGGTTAAAGAGATAAAACTGCGTTTTTTAAAAGCCTTTAATTGCAGTGCTCCAGTTCCCAACATACCTCTTGGAGCTAGTACTATTTCTTTTATTTTTAAATGATATTTTGATATAACTAATGGAATCAACGTAAATTTAATAGAAAACAAACTATTAAAATAAACTAAGTCCGGTGACACAAAATGAATCAAAGACTTCATCTTCTTTGCACTCAACGTTTCTAGGTCTGCATAATATATAGTTGCTCCATATTTTTTAATCCATTTATCAGATTCAATATCAGGATAGGAACTTTTTGCTCCTAGATCGGTATCGGAAGTAATTACATGAAAATCATATAAATCTTTATTATACTTGATTATGTTTGCTACTGAAGGAATTTGCCCGCCTGCATTATAACCCGGCAGAAACCAATCAATAAATATTAATATCTTTTTCTTTTCCAATTTTAATCTAAAATTTGATTGTATAATAGTTCATAACTTTCAGCTATTTTAGCTGAGGAGTAACGCTTAACATTTTCTTGCCCTTTAGCCACTAAAAAATCTCTTAATTCTTGATCTTTTATTAACTTATAAATTCCGTTTCTAATTTCTACCACATCATAGGGATTAACTAATAATGTAGAGCCGCCTGAAACTTCAGGCATACATGAGACATTAGATGTTATAACAGGTCTTCCAGTTGCATTAGCCTCTAAAATAGGTAAACCGAAGCCTTCGTATGTTGAAATAAAAGTAACAATGTCACATTGTTTATATAAATCTACAATTTTTGGATAAGAAATATTTACAAAGTTAAAATATTGAATCTTATTCTCTGCTAGCATTTCTAATTGTTCTTCATTTAATTCTCCAACTATATTTAATATACAAGGAATCCCTACAATAGCTTTAATCAGGTTCCCAATATTTTTATTATGTCTTGTACCAATTTGCAATAAAACAGGAATAGTATCAATACTTGGTTTAGGATTGAATGTAATTTGATCGGTGTTTATACAGTTTGGAATAACCACAATTTTACTAGTCATTCGTTTAGGGATCATTTTTAAAAGTTGGATTTTTGTCTCTTCAGAGATTGTTGTAATAAATCTAACTCTGTATATTGGTAAGGTAACCCAAAAAAACTTTAAAAACCATCGTTTTAAACCACTTTCACGCTCTATAAACTCCAGGTCATGTATTGTTAATATGGTTTTCTTCTTGTTTAATAAAATTGAAATAAAATGAACATCTCCAGTTATATGATTAATTTCACCTTGCTCGGAAACTACCTCTTTTATTGCTTTAAATCTATTTAAAGCTCCTTTACAATTACTTTTTAGGTAGTAATTTTTAAAATCTATAGAGCTATTTAAGCTCGGCTGAATAAAGTTTAGAAATAGTTGTTCTATAGACATGTAATTTTTATTTGGATGTCTAAAAAAATAAGTAATCTTCATATCATTACATTTTCATAAATGTTTCTATTCTTTTTGCCACATATTTATTAAATAAAAATGCTACCATCCAAAACATAACTAAATTCCCCACAAACTTAATTAAAGAGTTTTCAAATTTATATAGTAAAAGAAATAAAGGAACCATTATAGCCATAGCCCAAAGACTATTTAATGATGTCTTATGAATAGAAAAAATAATAAATCCTATCCCTTTTCCAAAGAGAAACAATGCCAAAATCATAAAAAATGGACCATAATCAATATAAAAATCGGGAACATAACCTAAAGCAAAAGACACCCCCATAGCTGCATCTGCATAAAAAATTCCGGTATATTCGGTTAAATGTTTTGAATCATCAATAGCTGGTTTACTAGGATTAATTATCCTAGGAACTAATATATGCATTATTGTGTTTTTAGTCAGTAATCCATTTTCGAAAGGACGCTGTTCTGGCACGTAGGACATACATGAAGAAAAGTAATCGATATATGAAATCCTGTCTAGCAAGTCTATTCCCGCATCTCCTAATTTTTCACTACTTACATTGGTTAAACTATTTATAATGTAGCTAAAAGCATCCCCTCCATCTACTTTTATAACTTGTTGGCTAGAACCTTGATTTAAATACTCCCTATAGTCCATTTTAACAGCCGTCCAAGCCAATGCTATATATAGCATCCCAATAAATAACATAATGAATAGTGGTATTTGCTTTTTCTTAAAAGTTCCTATAGAAAGATAACAAATAAGCCCAATGAAAATAATGGTTTTAAAATCTGCAAAATAAGACACGAACCCCATTAAGAACTCGTACGCAATTACCAATTTTAATAAAGTAATATTCTTTTTTTGTTTAAAAGACATATAAAAAACAATGAAGAATAAAGACCATTTAATATACCCCAAAGCGACAATACCTTGGAATAAACCCGGAATAACAAACCTTAATTGAAATAAAATCGATGCACCAAATGAAAACATCAAATAACCTAATAAAGCTTTTTTTGTATTAATAGACTTAATGTAAGAATAGATTGTAGTGTAGGATATTTTAATTTTTTTCAACATGCTCTTTATACCAAAAGACATTGCCAACAAACCTAAACAGGATAACAGATAGGCATCAACAATATGATTTGGAAAATCCGTAAGAGATTCTAAGGATGTAAAAGTTAATGTTGCATACAACACTTTCACACTTACCTGCATCCATTGATAAAGAAGACCGATCAAAATAGCAGGCGGATAATTATCTACTGCAAACCAAGAGAAAATAAAATAAAGCAATACAAATGATGGTACAATTAAAAAACTCGTTTCGCCAAGAATAGAACAAATAACAAGAAGAATTCCTAGGAGAGTTATAATTCCTTTTACTTTATCAAACAGCAAAGACTTTTCTAAAAAAGGATAATATATAGTAAGAGCATTACTCATAAACTTTTAACCATTTTGAAGTAAAAGAATTCATATTTAACCCTAAACTAACCAAGGACTTTAGCGCATTATCCCCTTGGATTTTTAATTGTTCTGGATTTTCAACATAATACGTTAACCCTTCTAAAAGGCCTTCTTTATTTTTAGTTTTTGAAATGTAACCATCATAATTATGCTGAACTAATTCTGGCATACCTCCTGAATTAAATATTATACTAGCCTTCCCATTTTTCTTTGCTTCTCCGATAACGTTAGATAGTGGTTCATTATAAATTGAAGGAAAAACTCCAATATCTCCAATGTTTAACAGTGCGTCTATATTATTTACTTTTCCTAAAAATTGTATTCTATTTTTATATTTTATCAAGTTAGCTTCTTTCATTAATTCTTTTGCCAAAACACTATGCTCTGTATCTCCTGCGAGTAATAATCGAGTATTAGCAAATCTATCATTTAAATCTTCAAATGCATTAACTAAAATTCTAACCCCTTTTATTTCGTTAATTTGACCAATATAAACAAATGTTATTAGATTAGAATCTTTCTTGGGTAATTGGTCTTCTTCTGTATTTAAAATTATACGTTTAGTTGGTAAATTATAAATAATATCAATATTATTTAAGACCGGATTTATTTTTAGAAGTTCCGATTTTACAAATTCAGAAATACAAACAAATTTATTTATTCGTTTAGTTATAAGTTTACTCCAAATAAACCTATAACTAATAGATTTTATTGGAGGAATATCACCTAATCGATAAATTATAGGGATAGATGTAAACAATAATACCGGTAATAAAGTTAATACCTGAGTATCATTACAAACATGAATAACATCTGGGTTATATTCCTTTATCAATTTAAATAATTGAAAATTAGATTTAAAAATATCTGTAAAATACATTTTTATGGTCTTAAAACTTTTAGTTTTTTTAAGATTCCATGAAAACCGGATCTTTTTAAATTTAAGATTACGTTTTTCAATTTCAGGCTGAATATGCCACTGGAACCCACGATCGTTAACTGCTAAAAGAATATCATGTCCGGCATCCTTTAATATTTCGAAAACCTGGATATTAGCGCGTTCCTGTCCAAATAATGCAACATTTCCAAAAATTGCTAAAATCTTTTTACTTCCCATTTATTCCAATTATTTCTGAATTGAAAGCTTCCACGATTTTATCGAAGCTCCATTGTTTAATATGCATATTTGCATTATTACCAATAGTTTTTAGGTTGTGAATTTTTATTTTATTTAAAATGCTCTCCAATTGATTCTGGTTATCAAAATCAAATACCCAACCGGTTTCATTATCTATTATTAAATCTGAATGACAACCTACTTTATTAGACACAATTGCAGGTTTTCCGCAAGCCATTGCTTCGTTAACTGCTAATCCCCAAGTCTCACCTGGCCCTTGTGAGGGTAAACAAAACACATTACACAGTCCATATACGACAGGCATCATAGATTGATTTTGGAATGGTAAAAACTGGATGTTTCTATCCTTGGCACTTAAAGCTTTAAGTTCCTCTTCTAAAGGTCCATTACCTAATAAAAGTAGTTTAAGCTTAACTTCATTCCCCTTATTTACATTTTGTAACGCATGTATTAAAAGGTCTGGTTGCTTTTTATCCTCAAATTTCCCAGCAAAGAGAATGACTATATCCTCCTCCTTATATCCTAATTCTTTACGCCATTTTTCTGCTTTTACAGTATACTGTTTATCTTCAGAATCGTAAAATCGATTATTATCAATAGCGTGAGGCGCGTATATTAACTGCTCTTCTTTTAAACCTACCGATTTAAAATATTTTTTATTTTCTATACCTACATAGAATGCTTTATCAATGTATCTATATATATAAGTTAAGTAGCCTTGCCTTAATAATTTTTTAACACCAGGTTTGTCATCCAATAAAGTTGAATCCCCTCTAAACCAGACAAGTGTTTTTCCTTTAAAGTATTTTAAAACTTTAAGATGACTTTTCAAATACCAACCAAAAACCAAAATAACATCAGGTCTCCATTCTTCTATTTCCCCTATTAGATTTGGATTATCAATACCATTTTTATGATGTGGTCCTGGGTCTGAAGCCATATTTTCGCTAAAATGATATTTATAGCCTTCCAATAATGGAATATCCCATTTTATGGTTCTACCAAAGGTTTTATCTTCCACCGTCTCTGATGCTTGAGACCACGTATAAAATACTTTTACATCTACAGCATTGTAATTACTTAATAATTTAAACCAAGGTGCATAATATTGTATTGGGTGCGTGGTAATTATAGCTAATTTTCTCATAAGACTAATTAATTACTTCATTAAAAAAATCGGTTTGTTGCTTAGTCATTGCTTGTGCTGTAAATGGTTTAAATGCCTCCCAATTCGTGTTAGGTGTATAAGGTAATGTATTAACTAATTCTTGTAAAGCAGATGCACATTGTTCTTTAGCATCTGTTTCATTAAATAACACCAATTTACCTGCATTTAAAATTCTAACATTACTAACCACGCTACTGTTTGAGTGGAATACGCATAATAGAGGTTTCTTGGCTAAAATATTAGGGTATAATTTAGAAGCTGTATAATTTTGATCTTCAGAACCTGGTATTATAATAGCATCAGAAGATTTTAATAGATTTAAAACTTCAAAATAAGGTTTACGATCTGTAATTTCTTCAACATAATCTCCCACTCCAATTTTATCGGCTAAAGGCTTGATTGTTTTTGCACCCTCACCATCAGGGGCGTAACTTGTACCAATAAACCAAAACTTACAACGGTTAAAATCTGAATTCGTATCTAATCCTTCTTTAAAACTTGTGAAAAGTAAATTTAAACTAATCTGCATATCACTTCCTCCTCGTCCTACATATACGAAGTTTAATTTTTCTGGATCTAACTTTATATTTTTAGGCAAATTTAATTCAGGTAGTATGTCGAAATCTTTCTCTGCTGCTCCAAAAGTAAGCACTTTTTCTGGGATATTTTTTATTGAAGGATATCTATCTTTTAATGTTTGTATATACCCCTTGGATACAGCTAAAAGTCCATCTGCATAGGGTAATGTTAATTTTTCCAGAGTCTTATCTAAGTTATAGGCAAACCAAAATTTTGGTGGTTGCTCTTCCTTAGGAACAGTTAGATAATAGTCGTTTCTCCAGGGGTCTTGAATATCTAAAATAAAAGGAATATTAAATTTTTTTTTCCAAAGTCTTCCCAATGGCATACAAGCAAACATAGTCGTACTAAAATAGATAAGATCGAATTTTTCCTGCTTAATTAATTTGTTACCCTTTTTATAGAGTTGTAAAAAAGCCCTTAACCCCAAATTACCTAAACCTAGTTTACGTGTATATGTAGTAGAAAAAGCTTCAACACCAAAGCATTTTACATCTGTTGGTATACTTTTTATCAGATTTGGATCTTTAGCCATTTCTACAAATTCTGGAGAAACGTACAAAACGGTAGCTTCCCAGCCATTATCCTTAAAATAAGGTAAACTCTGACGAACGCGATGCATATCTGCAGCGTTTACTGGAGGAAAATGTGGGGATATAATTAATACTTTTTTCATTACGATTTAATATTCTTTATTCAAAATTAAATCTAAAACTTTCCTATTGAAAATTTCAACTCCATTTTGATTTAAGTGATCCTTATCATAAAAATGAAGTGAATCATTTGAACTAATTAATTCATTAAAATTATAGTACTCTCCATGTTTTTGCATTAAAGAGTCAAATGCGTCCTTATTACTATAAGAATCATAATATACCTTTGTTACCGGAGATTGTACCAAAATCACTTTAATTCCTTTGTTTTTTAAAGTCTTTAAAATATTCTCAAAGTTTTTAATTTGTATTTTTTTCGGGTAACTTGTTAAAAGACTTAAAGATTCCTCTTTGTAATAAGCATTCTTATGTTCTACATATCCACCTTTAATATATGTATCACTTCCAATATTTGTTTTTTCATTAAAGTCTTTGTCTAAATTAAATATTTGTCTGTAACTAGCAAATACTAAAGTATTATAAACACTAATATTCTTCAATTTAAAAGCCATTAATAGGGATGATAAATCATTATTATCATTAGAAATTAAATCCAAACCAGACTCTACGCCATCAATAGAAAATGTTTCTGGATAAACCTCATAGATTACCATTTCCGGATTAAGTTTATCTAAATACCTATCCAATAATACATTTGTCTCAATAGGTGTTTGAGAACTAGATCCTAAATTAAAAGTACTATATCCGTACTCTTTGAAAATCCTTGGATCGAAACCTCTATACGTATGCGATGAACCTAAAAATAAGATATCTACATTATTAACAGTCTTCACCTCCTTAATTCTTGTGTTTAAATGTCCATAATAGCCCAAATTATACTTTACATTAAGTTTAAAAAAGGAGGGCATTATTTCTCCCCACACACAAACCAACAAAATGTAAAATAAAAACAGTGATATTAAAAATTTAAATATTTTAATAAAAAAATTTTTCATTACTTCTTAAAATTGAAAATAGATAAAAGGAGATTCATCAGTTTGCATAAACATTCCGATTAAAAAAATAATAAACATATAAAAACCAAGTCGAATAGATTTATTCCAAGTAAATCCTATTTTTTCTAAACCATACTCATCTCTTCTTCCGAACCATTCAACAAACATAAATATAAGTATCAAAACTATTGTTGTGACAGCCTTACCCATTCCGAAAAAATGTGGAATTTCAAAAAATGATGGAGATAATATCTTAAAAATTATCGAGAATGCATGTTCTACAGATTCAGAACGAAAAAATATCCACGCAAACACAGTCAATAAAAATGTAATTACCATCTTAATGAACTCGGTTAAAGATGGAAAAAAACTATCTTCTGCTATGACTTCTAGGTTATTCCTGTTCTTCTTCAACAACAACAAAGGCATAAAAAAAAGTGCATTTAATCCACCCCAAATTATAAATGTCCAGTTTGCACCATGCCAAAACCCACTTACAAGAAAAATAATAAAAGTATTCCTCACTTTCATCCACGTTCCTCCTCTACTCCCCCCTAATGGAATATATAAATAATCTCTAAACCATGTTGACAAAGAAATGTGCCAACGCCTCCAAAACTCAGCCATATCTCTAGAGAAATAGGGAAAGGAGAAATTCTTCATTAAGTTAAAACCAAATAACCTAGAGGTACCTATAGCAATATCTGAATATCCAGAGAAATCACCATAAATTTGAAAAGTAAAAAAAATAGCTCCTAAAAATAAAGTGCTTCCAGAATATTCATCGGAATTATTAAAAAACAAATTGGCATATTGGGCACAATTATCTGCAATTACAACCTTTTTGAATAGCCCCCATAATATTTGTCTTAAACCATCAACTGATTTTGTGTAATCAAACTTCCTCTTTGAATAAAACTGAGGCAATAAGTTAGAAGCCCTTTCTATAGGCCCGGCAACCAACTGTGGAAAAAAACTAACAAATGCTCCAAAAGCTATAAAATCTGTAGTTGGCTTAAGATTTCTTTTATAAACATCAATGGTATAACTTAAAGTCTGAAACGTATAAAAACTGATACCAACAGGTAAAATTATATTTAAAGAACTTGGATTAATGGGCTTACCAAAAAAACTAAATGCAGCTATAAAATTATCTAGAAAGAAATTATAATATTTAAAAAAGCCTAGAAAACCTAGGTTTACAATTATACTTAACCAAAGTAAACTTTTTCGACTTGCTCGGCTTTCTTCCGTCTTTAATTTTCTACAAATAGAATAATCTAAAATTGTACTAAATAAAATAAGAGACAAGAATCGCCAATCCCACCAACCATAAAAAACATAACTAGCAAGTAAAATTAATAAATTTTGAGCTTTTATTTTTTTATTAAAAACAAACCAATATAGTATAAAGACTATTGGTAAAAATATTGCAAAATCTAATGAATTAAATAACATCTATTCTGAATCTAAAAATTGCAATAATTTTTCTTCTTGTTTTTCAAATGAAAACAATGTCTCTCCTGCCAACCAACTACAACCTTTCATCCGTTCTAACTGATTATTTTCGCTTACTATTTCATCAATTAATTGCGCTAAAGCTATAGGATTTCTATCAGAAATAATACCTGCTCCTTTAGTTTTTTCTAAAACCTCTAATTGCCCTGCCGTTTCAGTTGCAAGAATAGCGATACCTGATTGCAAATAGTGAAATACTTTATTTGTTATAGTATAATTCCTACTTTCGGGTGTAGTTTCCTCAAATGCTATTCCCAAATCATGCTCTGCTATTCTTGAAATCAATTCACCCATAGGAACTAATTCATGGATAAATAAGCTCACGTTTTCTGGCATACTATTTTCAACAATAGATTTATATTCTTCCGTTATAACTCCGCGTAAATGCAATTGGAAATTTGTTTTAGTGTAAGGCAATGCTTCGAATAATAATTCTAATCCGCGACCTTCACTAATAACTTGAGAAAACCAATATAAACTAAAGGTACTCTTATCTTTAATATCCTTATGTAAACCATCCATCTGCATTCTTGCTTTAGAAGGAAATGCATTATAAATTGTACATGGCACTTTAGTATTATAATAACTAGCCATAGCTTCCCCCATGGCATCAGAAGTTGTATAACAGTAAGATGTGTTTTTTAATAAAAAAGCTTCTAAGTTTTCCAAGAGCGTTATTGGTCTATATATTCTGTCCTTTGGTAATAAATCTTTAGAATGCCAATCCTCGAAATCGAAAGCTACTTGTTTTTTATTTTCAATAAGCTTCTTTGCGAGCGCCATACTCATTTCTTCATGACCGATGTACAAATCTGCTTGTTCTGCATTTATCTTTTTATAGTAATTTTTAAAATCATAACCCAAAGATGCTAGGGTTTCAACTTTAAAATACTTAACTAACTCTCTACCAAATCTGCGTTGCAAACGAATACATTTTGTTTTCAAGCCATTTGTTCTTAAATCGATACCTGGCTTAAATTGGATTCTTGAATCTATTAACGTTTTGTCATTTTCAACACCCTGTGGAGTAATCCATAAAGCATAAACTGTAACATTATATCCGTGCTGAGCATAAGCATTAGCTTCTTTTACCACCCGAGGTGCACCACTTAATGGCGATTGTGTAAAAATGCAAATCTTATGAATAGTATTTTTGTTATTCACTATCGTAATTTTGAAATAAGTTTGTTGTTATGAATCCAATTCGAAAAAGACTTCGCTGACTTCCAACCTAAGATTTTTTTTATAATTTCAATAGCACTTCCGCCTAAAATAGGGAGATACGCACTTCCGCCGTAAACACTTGTTTTCTGTTGCGCTTTATTACTTAAATCTTTGTGTTCAGGCCAAGCTTCTATTGCAATAAATTTATATTGTAAAGCCATGGCATGCTTAAAATCTTTTTCGTTTATATCGTGTTGCAATAGTACCCGTTCTTTAGATTCTAAGGCCTTTAATTGACTTTCTATATGTTGTTTTTGTTTTTTACTCGCAATGTTCATACCATCACGATGCTTTCTGTAATGGTTTATAGCAATTGGATCGTAGCAAATTCCGTATGAAGCCATAACAACCCTGCAAAAAAATTCGCCATCCTGATCTTTACTTAATTTAATATCCCAAAGCCCTGCTTTATCGATTAAAGCTCGAGGAGTTAACCAAGCAGAGGTTTGAACCATTTCGAACATCCCATTAGCTCCATAAAGGTTCAATAAAAACGCTGAAGGTTTATCGGTTGAAAACATAAAGTCTTTGTCCGTAATCTTCCCAGATTCTGGAGTATCATAAAAATGATTCGTACTACACACAGCTATCCTATTCGGAAACTCTTGTAACAATTTAACCTGATTTTCTAATTTATTAGGGCTTAATAAATCATCGGCATCTAAAAACTGTATATAGTTACCTGTGCTTAATTCAAAACCATAGTTTCGTGCAGCACAAGCGCCTTTACCTTTGTTTTTAAAAACGTTTATATGTCCACTCTGAAATTTCTGAGCTAGTTCAAATGAACCATCAGTAGAATTATCGTCTATAATAATGATTTCAATATCCTGATACGATTGATCTAGAATAGATTGTATAGTATCGATAATAAATTCACTCGAATTATATAAGGGAATTATTACTGACACTTTGTGATTATCCATATATAAACTGCTTAAACATTTAAATTCTTTTTACGGAATTTTTCAAAATCACGTTGTTTAATATAACCATGGTATTTAATCTTATACTCATAATCCACCAGCTGCTCGGGATCTAATCTTTTTATGACTTTTGCAGGAACACCTCCAATTACACAATTTCCTTCAGGAAAAGATTTAGTAACAACAGACCCTGCCGCCACAATGGTATGATTTCCTAAGGTTACTCCTCCCAAAACGACAGAATTCATACCTATCCAGCAATAAGATCCGATGGTAGTATCCTTTGCTGATAGTTTCCGATGATCGTACATATCGTGATTACCACTTAATACTCCAGAATTCTGTGCGACTCCTGTGTAATCACCAAAGTACAATTTTCCCGTGCCTTGTATATACACATTTCTTTGGTAGCCAGGAAAAGTACCTACTCCAACATATATGTTTTGAACACCAACAACTCTAGAACTTTTGTGAACAGGCCAATAGGCATCCTTGTTTTTTCCTAATACTTTTTGGTTAAACCAAAAAGTAAAAGTTACGGGATAATTTGTATGTTCAAAATCTCTAAGAAATTTAAAATAAGGTAACCTAGTAATCATCCAAATAAAAATATTGAATGGATTCTTTACAATATGTAATATCTTTTCTTTAGTTATATTCAATTTTAAGACAGTTTATTTTTAACAATTTCCAAAAAGCTTAAGTCACTTGCATTTTTCAATTCTAAACCTTTTTTAATACTATAATGACAACCTTTGATTCTTTTTTTTATATTAAACATAAAAATTATATTCTTTTAATAAATTTAGCAGGAACTCCTTCTACAATTGTTTCTGACTCGACATTCATTGTAACCACAGAAGCTGCAGCGATAACAGCGCGATTACCAATAGTAGCTCCTGGTAATATAGTCACATTAGATCCTATCCAAGCTCCATTTTTAATTATAATTGGATTAGAAATTATTACTCCTTTCCACGCTGCAACAATTTTATCCGAATAATCATGATCGTGAGTATACAAAGTACAATTTGGACCTATTGCTACATCTGAACCTCTATTAACATCCTTTACCAAATCTATGATAGTAAAGTCACCTCTATGAGAATGGTCTCCAATTATAAGTTTTCCATCCTATCTTGATTCTCTAGCAAAAATAGCACAATATGTTTCTATTTTTACGGCATGACCTAAAGACCAATTCGAATTTACATATAATCGAGCATGAGCTCCTAGTTTAAATTGGTTTCCAATCTTCAATGAAGTATGTTTATCCACCAAAATTGTAGATGCTTCTTCAAAAAGGGCTTCATCTCCTACTTCTGAAATAGCCTTATCTCCGACACCAATATTTGAACGTTTTTCAATCTTACCTTTAGTACCTAAACTAAACACCTCATTACCTTCCCTAATTACAGGAAATTAAATTGAGACAGCTTTAACAACCAGAACAATTGACGAAGACATTGGTTAATGTAATATTTTATGGATATTAAAAACAATCCTCATTAACCTAATTTATTTTTAATAATATCTATATAACTCAAAGAACTAGCATCTTTCATCTCTATAGCTTTCTTTAAAGAATGATGCTTAATTGCCGATACTATTGCCCCAGCTTGTTGGTTCTTAACTTTCTTAAAAGCCTTTTCTTTATCTAATGTTGATAATGGGCATTTATCACTATTCAATAAGTCTTCAGCAATTAGCATATATTTAAACGGAACATATGGGTCAGTACGGTTATCATTCATCTGTTGATCATCATGTTCTCTATACCATACAATCCCAGGAGGCATTAAAACCACCGGGAATTTTTGAGATAATACATGCCACATTTCAAAATCGCCTAAGTGTTGTTTTCCACTAAACGCTCCCACTTTATTAAAAGCAGACTTGTTTATAATAGCTGACAATGGTGCTTTATGAAACAAATTCTGTTCAAAATAATGCCTTTTATAGGCCTCTTCTGGATTTAATTGAAAAGGATACTGCTTTTCTTTATCTTGAGCTAAAGAGCATAAACCATAACCTGCATCGGGGAACTGTTCCATATAATAAACCAATAATTCAATCCCGTGAGGGTAAATCATATCGTCGGCATCTACATATTTCAAATATTTACCCTTAGCATAACTTGCCGCTTGATTTCTATTAGGGTAATCCCCTAAATTATGTTCGTTTATATAAACCTTAATTCTTTCATCCTTATCTTGGAATGATTTTGCAATTTCAACAGACGTATCTTTAGAACGGTCGTCTACAATTATTAATTCCCAATTTTGATATGTAGAAGCGATAACAGACGCTATTGCCTCTGCAATATATTTTTCTCTATTATAAACCGTCATTAAAACAGATACTAATGGTGTACTATTCATGTTATTTAAATTAAATGGTTTTGATTAAACACATTATTTAGTTTTATAACTTTTACCTTGGGGCACATTACTACATACTGACTCATACAAATGCTCTAAATCTTCTTCACTCAAATTTAAAGCATGTTTAAAATCCAAAAAAGCTGAGTGTCTTGCATCTTTTGCTTTCCAATTAAATATAATCCATTTTGGATTCACTTTATATTTGAAATTTCTATATAATATTTTTAAAAATTCTGATTTTGAAACACTTAAATCTCTTACAAAACCAAAGGATTTATAAATAAAATATAACACTATAAAAGTACGTTTATATACAAAACCTGGATACGCATGATGATAGTGGTTAACTCGATTTCTATAATCGTAAACTATTTTATAGCCTTTTATCAACGCTGCTTTTGCCCAAAGCATATCTTCACCAAAAGCAACAGGTTTAAAAGGTATTTCAAGCAAAGCCGTCTTTCTATACATAGCAATAACATCGTCCCAACCACACAATTTAAATTGTTCTTCAGATGATAAAGAAAGAAATTGATCTTGAGTTTTAAATTGTATAGATTTAGGTTTCGGACTTGAAAATGGTCTAAACCATTCATGCGGATTAGTATCATCTCTTTTTGGAACAATTTGTTGTCCACAAACCCCCATAACCTCAATATCATCAAAGTGAGCTAACATCCTTTTTAATAAATGTTCATCTGTAGTCCAAGCATCTTGTACTGTCATGAAAACGAACTCTCCTTGACATTGAGTTATAGCAAAATTTCTCGTAGCTCCATGATTAAATGTTTTAGGATCTATAGATATCACCTTTACGAAGTCGAAAGCTTCTAAGTACCCTATAGAACCATCATTACTCCCTGAATCGATAATAACGACCTCGATGTCTTTTAGTAATGATTGTAATTGGATTCCTGCAATAAATCTTTCCAAGGTATCCATACCATTTTTAACGGGGACAACGATAGATATTTTAATATTATCAGTAGTATCAGTCATTTAATATATTTAAAATAGGTTTTATACGTGCTTCCCAAGTTGTATTTTGTAAAAAAGTCTGTAAATCTTTTTTATTTACGTTTAATTGAATTGCCGATTCAACTGCCAACTCGAAATCTTCAAAAGAATTAGCTATTGATATTAATCCATTAAAATCAACTTCTAATTTATTATGATAGTTATTTATCACTATGGCTACTCCATTTAATAAATAATCATATAATTTCATACTATTCACATCAAGTGCAGGGTTTTCAGTATACAAACCTAAAGCGACATCCGTAATTTGTAAAATATTAGAAACCTCATTTGGTTCTAAAAAACCATATAATGTAACATTATTATAGGACCTAAAATCTTTTTCAAAATCAGTCTTATAAGCATTACCTATAATATGAAATTCCCATTCTGCGTGGTTTTCAACTAACCGTTTCAACCAATCAATTTTCATCCATTTGGATAATGTACCACAATAGGTAATTTGAGGTTGTTTACAAGCTGATTTTTTTAAAGGAAACCGCATACGCTCAATAAAATTTCCATTTAACACTAATTTAGTTTGATTAAGATCATGCTTATTAAACCATTGCAACATAGACCTAGAACTACTTAAAATTAATTTAGCATTTAACCCTGCCTTTAACAACAAATCTTCACGTTCTATTTTTCGATTTAAGGGAATATTTGGGTCATCGATTATATTATGATCAGTATCAAAAACCATATCTCCTGTTATACCTAAATAACTCCAATCTAGAAATCCTTTAGGCCAATAACACCAAGAAACGCATTTTTCTTCTTTAAAATAAAAAGCTTTATGATTAACAGTTTTCAAAAACCATCTATTAAAAACTTTAGAAAATGCTCCTATAAAAGTACGCTCAGGTAATATCGGAGCTATATAGATGTTCTTAATAATTTGGTTTTTTGGTTTTCTTTTAAATATATTTTTAAAAACCAAAGATCTTGTACAACGTACTATGTTATATACATGTGTAACGTTCTCATGCTTTGATAAAGCAAATAAAATAGCATAATTTCGCCTTCTTATATTGGTCTCATTTTGGTCTTCCCATGCACCATCCGAACCAAAATAATATATAATCATTTAAACATTTTTTTAATAGACATACCTGTTTTTACAAATTTATCGCCTAAAATCGGAAAAAATATAGCTCGCCAAGTATTGGATAATTTCCATCCAACTTTTAAACTCTCTTTTATTAAAAAAAAAGCCAATTTATAATCCTTAGAAGAAATAGCGACTTTATACAAAAAATTTAAATAATTTCCTGCAAACAATTTTCCGTTCTCTGCAAGCTTACTTAAGTCCTCAGTAATTATTTCATATTTAATATCTGTCAATGCTTCTCCTCTTTGAAACGGATCACTTCCCTTCACCATTCGTTCATCTGCATATAGCAAAGCCAAATTCCTAAAAAATGTCCCACTAGATTTATGCATCTGCGTTGCTGACCCAGGATTTAATCTTAATTTGTAAGGAGACTTATTTAATATTGCAAATTTATATTTTTCTATAATTCGAAGCCATAAATCATTATCCTCACTGGTTAAAAACTCTGTTCTATAACCTCCAAATTCTTCAAAAATTTCTGTTCTGCATAAAACAGATCCATGAACTATTGGACAGAAGGGTTCAAAGTGTTCTCGTTGTGCATAAATTAATTCTTTTCCTTCAAAAATATGATCCTTAGGTTGTAAATGCGATTCAGAAATTTTACTGTTTTCTGTCATAAAATTACAACGGGTAGAGACAGCAGCAACATCTTTATGAGTTTCTAGAAAATTTACCTGCCATTCTAGCATCCACGTTTCAGAAATATCATCGGCATCATGCCGTCTTACATATGGTGTATTTATCATAGAAAGCCCTTTATTTAGACTTCTAGATACGCCCATATTTTCTTGTTCGACACTAATTATTCTAGAATCTGAATAAGAATCTATAATAGCTTGAGTATTGTCTTTAGAACCATCATTTATAATTAAAAGATTAAAATTAGAATACGTTTGTGCCAAAATAGAATCTATCGCTTCATTTAAATAAGCGGCGCCATTATATACAGGCATTAATATCGTAACAGTAATATCTCTATTCATTACTAAAATAAATTATATTTTTTAATTACTCAATTACAATTCTCAATCTTAATCCAACTCAAAGGAGTAATATCTGGATTCTCTAAATCTACTTTCTTATACCATTTTTCAGGAGCTACTACTATTTTACCTGGATTATTATTTAACCAAGCAGCCCACCAACTAAAAGTACTATTAGCTATAATATTATGTTTACACGTTTGCATTAAACGAATATCTTCATGAGGTGTTTCCATATTATGATCTACGAAAACAGTCTTATATTCAGTTTTTATATGTGCTTTAACCCACTCTGGATCATCTGAAAACACATAAAACACAGGATTATCTACTGTTTTTAAAATCGTATTAATAGCTTTATTATAATAGTCTACAGATAAAACTTGATGTATGTTTTGATAATGTTTATTATTAACATAATCACCTCTTCTGACATGTATAGAAACAGAATTACATGCTTTAATATCATTTTGATACTGTAAGTTTAACCCTTTTGGTTCAGCTTTAAATGATAGATCTTTTAAGATGGTTTCCCGTATGTCTTTAAAATAATTTTCGCATTGCCAGAATCCTTCAACATAACAATTTTCAGGAGCTTCTAATATCTTTTTATCAAAACCTGAAGATCGTTCTTTTATTATATTAACCTTATAGTACGGTTTAATTTTATTTATAACCGTATTAACTTTTCGTTTCAGGGCATTATCATACCAACCTTTACCTTCGTTAATATTTTTATTACTCGCTATATTAGCTTGAATATTACACTTGTTTAAACCAAAATCTCTAATCGTTTTTTCAACAGTTTGTTCTTTTTCAAAATGTACTAAATCCAAATATAAAGGAACTTTATGCAGTATACTTAAGTGTCTACCCAAAGCATATTGAAACATTTGATTGGCCAATCCGCCTCGTAGTTTAATTACTATCATTTAATATTATTTGATATATTTATTCCAAAATTCTGGCTCATATTTTTCCCAACCATGACAACCAAATGGTAACTTATTTTTATTTAGCTTGTATAAAAATTCCGGGTTTAACTCAAAACTAAACTTACTTGCCTCTATAGGTTCTGGTACTTTATACCAACTTATAGTACGAGATAGTTTGAATCCCCAAAATTTATCTTCGTAACCAGGAAAATCGTTGAACTTATAATGTGTATTATTTTTAAAATAAAAAAAAGCTTTAATCAATTGAAAATAAACCCCCACTTTTCCTTTAAAATTATAAGGTCTAGAAAGTAAGACAGATTTTAGATAAGACAAAGATCGTGTTCTGTAAAACCCTGTTGTTATTTTAATAAAACTACTAATTTTACGTAGTGAAAACCCACCATTTCCAACACCATAAAACGATGTATTACCTTGCCCTTTATAAAACCATGGTGCTCCTATGTAATCATAATTTTGCTCACACCAATAGTCTAATTCATCTCTAAACACCCAGGCATCTAACTGGTAGATTAACATAAAATTGTAAGCTTTAAAACGTTGATAAAACTTAGCAGACATTAATAGTTTATTATACCCTTTTAAACCTTTAAAATACAGATCTTCAAAAGTTTCAAAGACGCAGCTTACTCCTAAAGTATCACAAAGATTTTGATAATACTGTATGTCTAATGATTTTGGAGTTATAAAAGAAATCTTATGAGTTCCTAAAATTTTAAAACATTGTTTTAATGATGTGATTTCATCATCGTTTAATGTTGACTTATATATGGGAATGACAATTATATTCAATTTAGAATAGATTTAATGATGTTCTTTTTTAAAATAAATTTAGGATATAGCATAAACAAATGACACTTCTTTTTTTTAGATATATTAGACCGTAAAGCTTCATCAAATATCTCTGGTTTAACATTAAAACTAGGCCATTTATACACTAAATACTTATAATATTTTTGTTCTATAAATTTGATATCGTAAAAGTCTGAACTAAATCCATTATCGGTAAAATAAGCAATATTAGAATTTATATATTTTGATTTAATACCTTTTGAACAGAACAGCTTTAAATTCAAATCCCAATCTGCACAAGCTTTAAATCGCATATCGTAAATAGTTATACCGCTTAAAAGTGACTTATGATAAAATATAGCTTGATGACATATATTTTGTTTTAGCATTTTAAACTCATCATAAATACTATTATACGATTCGTCCAATTTTGTAGAGATTACATTTCCGTAAATAAAATTGTAATTTCCAGAATTTACTGACTCCGAAACTGTTAAAAGCACATCATTATTTGCTAAATAATCATCGGCTCCTAGAAAATATAACCAATCTCCTTTAGCTACTTTAACACCTTTATTCATGGCATCGTAAATACCTTTGTCCGGCTCAGAATGAAAAACAATATTATTATGTTCTTTAGAGTATTTTAATACTAATTCTTTTGTGCCATCTGTACTGTTCCCATCCATAACAACAATCTCAAAGTCTGAAAATGATTGTTGAAAGATAGAATCAAGTGCTTTCCCTACGAGATCGACACAATTATATGTTGGTATGATGATTGAAAACAAAATGTTATTTATTTTTATGGATAAATTTTTTTCCCTTTAAAAGAGATTTATATAACTCGATGTATAATTTAGATATACGTTCTTCCGAATAATTTTCTTCTATATAATTTCTTATTGCAACAGAATCAAATTCAGATTTAATTGTAATAAAATATTCTATGGCTTCTTTAAGACTATCGGAAGTAACTTCTGAAGCAAGTACACCATTAAATCCAGGCTTAATAACATCTAGCAACCCTCCCACGGGTGTTCCTATTACAGGAATACCACATGCCATAGCTTCTAGCATTACATTACCAAGGGCTTCTTCTCTGGATGGAAATACACAGGCATCAGATGCACTTAAAACTCTATTTAATTCCGGCTGTGATAGCGTTCCTAAATGTAGGTGGACTATTTTATTCGGAAAAACAGGAGGAACACCACCCCCTACTGTTAACACTGTAATATTCTCAGTGATATCTAACCTCTTTACAGCATCCAATAATAAATCTATCCCTTTTCTTTTATGTACTAATCCATCACTAATAAAACAAAGGACTAAATGATCTTTAGAAATATTTAATTCGGCTCGTATAGTCGTTTTATCATATAATCTATAATTATTTATATCTATACAATTTGGAATAACGTGATGTTCTAAATTAGCATGCATTTTACTTTTTTTCGACTCATCTACAATCCAATTAGAAATCCCGACAACTTTTAAAGGTCCTTTAAATTTAGAAATTGCATGTTGCTTAAGGTTTTGCATTTTAGTATTCAGGTCTCCATATACTTTTTCATTAATTAAAACATCATTATGATAATGGAAAACACCCTGAATTGAAAACAAATCTCTTAAAGTAAGAACTACTGGTTTTTTACACGTTTTAAAAAAAGATTTATAATCTAAAAAATCAGCTACAAAATGTAAATGTATAATATCACAATCTTCATAAAACTTAGTTTTTGTAATATCATAATTTGAAAAAGGCAAAGAAAGAATTTCAAATTCACCTTTTTTCCCGTTCAAATATTTATTTCTTTTTTGAATTGTGGTAATTGGATAACCGAATTTATTAGATACCGTATAAAAAATATTTCTAGTATCTTTTTGTGGTGCTATCTTAAATACATTAGTATAGTGATTGTTCTCATTTAATTCTTTAACAATCATATTAGATTCTACACCATAATTTATTAAAGAAAAATGAAGTCTATTTGCCCCTGTAAATGCACCTCCAAAACCTAGGCTATTAACATGTAAAATTTTCAACTTAGTATCGCTAATCATGAAAATTTATTTTTATGATTTTTCAATAAATTAAATGTCAATTTATCAATTGCTATTTCACTTTTAATCTTTGCATTTTTACCAAGAGAAGTAAAATAAAGAAAAAAGTAATTAGCTAAAATTCGTCTTACCAAAAATGTTTTGCTAATATTTTTATTATGTTTTGCTTGTTTTAATGCTAAAATATAATTTTCATTTTTATAAAATAAAGGGCTTCTTTTTAAATCTTGGGGACGATCATGAAAAATTCTACTTTTAGGCACTAATCCCATCTTTAATCCCGATTTATGCAACCTAGTCACGTAATCATCATCTTCTCCATAATGATCAAAAAGAGGATCAAATACACCTACCATTTCAATACATTTACGAGTTACTAACCAAGAAGCTGCGTTGGTATATCTAGTGACATAAAATGGTTTCAATTTATTTAAAAGCAGGTCTGAAATAAAACCTTTTACCATATGTGGAGCTAGGTAATTTTGGAAATTCAAGTCTATTGAATCGCCTGTTCCACTTAATTGAATTGGACTAATAATACCAAAGTTATTAATTGTGTATACTTCCAATAGTTTTTTGATTGTATCTTTTTCTACCCATGCATCTTGATTTAATAAAAAAGCGAAATCAAAGTCTTTTTCTAACACCCGGTTTAAACCTATATTATTAGCTTTACCAAATCCTAAATTGTCTTTAGACTCTATTAGCTCTACTTCAGGATAATTAGTTTTTAAATTATCTATAGTGCCATCTGTAGAGCCGTTATCTACGACTAATACATCTAGAGGAATGGAAGATTTTCTTAAGCTAGAAAAACATTTATCCACCCATTTATTGCCGTTATAAGTAACAATAATAGTTAAAATTTTAGGTTTTTTAATTCCGTCCATTTATAAAGATTCTATTCTATTTTTTATTTCGATAAAATTATTCTTAATTAAATCTTTTTGTTTAGTAATACTGTCTTTTAATATGTCCTCTTTATTTTCACAATTTAATCGAAGCATAGCTTCTTCCTTTATATTTTTAAATTCAGAAATTCTATTAAAAGGTGCGGAGATCCATGTATCAATATAATCTTTTAACTTATCTATTTTCGGATTTAAAGCCACAAAAGGTGTCTCGAAAGACATCGATGTTATAACACCGTGTAAACTAGTTCCCATAAATAGTTTACTTTTAGCTATGACCTCCATAATATACTCTACACTTACAGGGTCAATAACTTTATTAGCATATTCAGCACGTTCCGCTAAATAATTAAGCGAATCCATATCATCATGACCAGGACAATTTCCTATAGATACAAAATAAATAGGTAAACCTGTTTCTTGGCTTAACAGCTTTAATTGTTCATTAATTAAATCAAGTGAATTGCCATTTTTATGATGACCGATTTGAAAGGCAATATATTCTTCTTGAACAACAGCGTCAAACTTAAAATAATCGCTCATAATAATTGCTGAATCAGGACTAAGTCTTAAATCGTTAATATTAAAATTAGTACTTAAGGCATTGTACGTTTTTTGCTCTCGTGCACTAAAAAATAAAGATGCATTTAATGCCTTGCTAATTTTAGTATTATTTTTTTCCGAGGAAATATTATTCCCTCCAACAGCATTAAAAACTAAACTATAATTATCACTTATTTTAGTTCCAGAAGGAATAAAAGGCCATATATTATCTTTATGTCCTTTCAGTTTTATAGTAAACTTCTCTAGAAGGCTTAGCTTTTTACGTATCCTCGCCTTTTCATACAGCTTAAAATAGAATGGCCATATAAAACTATAAAGTCTAGACCAATTAGCCATTAACACTTCTCCTCCTGCTACCAATATTACTTTTGAGGCATTGCTTGAAGCATTTTTGTATAAAATATCATAACTACAAGTTGGTAATGCCCCTATATTTGATAAATCTGAACGTACACACCCTACATTAAAAAAGGTGAATTCATCTGAAGCTAAAGCCTTTTTTGCTATAATAGGAAACAATAAATCACCGTAATTAAATCTATCTGAAGCGCTTAATATGTATATTTCTTTTTTGTCCAAAATTTCACTTTTTTAATTAATGGTCCACGTTGCATTAGATAATATTAAACCTTGATAACTAGAGTTAGGTAATCTACCTGTATTAAACACATCAAATTCCTCAACTCTAATAAATGCCTCATTCACCCATGAAACAATAGATACTCCATCATTATCAAATAGTGATATTACTAAATCATATTCTCCTGGCAATAATTTATTTCTGTCTTCTTGTATTTTTAGATTTATACCTTCCTTACTGAAAATTATTTTTTCTTTTAGTTCAACATGACTATGATAAGTAAAAATTCTATTTCCGTATTTATCGTTAACACCAATTCCTATCCCTCCACTACTAACATTATGTGGAGTCTGAATATTCAAATCAAATAAAATAAATTGGCCTGAAAACACAATATTATTATCCTTACCTATACCAGAACTAACATTTAAATCAATATGAAATCCATTTTTGGTTAATTTGGCTTTATTTGCTTGCTGATTATTTGAATCTGGATTTTCCAAATATTTAAAAATACTTTCCTGAATACCTCCAGAAAAACTTATAGAACCATTAGATAAAACTATTCCTTTGTTACATAGACTTTGCACTGAAGTCATATTATGACTCACAAAAAGAACGGTACGGCCTCCACCTTTAGAGACATCTTTCATTTTATCAATAGCTTTTTTCTGAAACTCAGCATCTCCTACTGCCAAAACTTCATCAACGATCAAAATTTCTGGCTCTAAATGTGCTGCCACCGCGAAAGCAAGTCTGACATACATCCCTGAAGAATATCGTTTTACAGGGGTATCTATATAACGTTCACATCCTGCAAAATCTACAATCTCATCAAATTTTAAGCTAATTTCTTGTTTGGTCATTCCCATAATGGCTCCATTCAAAAACACATTC
>NZ_JBHMEZ010000014.1:0-58054 GCF_042427615.1 Formosa undariae
TAAATTTGGTACTCAAAATGGTTTATTCTTTTTTGTTGATAATAACCGTTTCCAGTTATTATCTACGCTGTCAATTCAATATGTTAATGAACTTATTTCTCTTTTTGTTTCTTAACTCGTTACCTCGTTAAGCGGATGCAAATATAAAACCCTTTTTTTTATCTCGCAATGTTTATTTGAAGTTTTTTTAAGACCGTTTTTGCAAACTTTCTACCAAAACTAAATCAACACTCAAAGAACTTTTTCCTAAAAACGTTGCCGTTTTTAGCGGCTGCAAATATACAACCTTTTTGTTTACTAACAAGCCTTTTTTTTATCTTTTTTAATTTAAACTAAATCCGATAAATAAAACTCTGTTAATGAACGTTTTGCTTTACTAAACTACCGTAGTTGCGTCGCTAAGCGGGTGCAAATATACATACTTTTATTATTACCAAACTAATTTGTTTTAACCTTTTTTTTAAATTAATTGTAAATTCGTTGTTACTAGATGGTTAGACTTGTATTTATTTTTGATTACTTCTCCTCTAGCTTATATAATGATGCGTTGCTTGGTATATCTTCTCCAAAATATCATCAGAAACATTCCTATACCTTATCAATATAGTTACTCTTATATATAGGTATTCGTCCTATATTATATAATACACTCTAGAAATAATTATTCTCCAAAAGAATACACTCCTTATTATGTAAGGTTCCGTAAGGCATCCCTACTCCTATTATTATACTATACACCTATATTAATAAAAGAATCACATTGCTATATAGGTTACTATTAGTATTTTTAAAATTGAAATGCTCTCTATTATATATAGGAGCACTAACGCATTAAAATCTATACCCCTTTGAATATCGAAAAAGACATCATCATTATTGGAGCTGGCCCTATTGGAATCGCATGTGCTTTGGCTTGTAAAGAAGAAAACCTCAACTATCTGGTTTTAGAAAAAGGATCCCTTACCAACTCCATTTTCAATTACCCTCTGAACATGACGTTTTTTTCAACTTCAGAAAAAATTGAAATCAATGACATTCCTTTTATAAGCAACAATCCAAAACCAACGCGAAACGAAGCTTTGGAATATTATAGGCGTGTTGCTACTTCAAATACATTAGACATTAACTTGTACGAAGAGGTAAAAGCAATCACTAAACATGGAGCTCAGTTTACCATCCAAACTTCAAAGCAAAACTACACGTCCAACCAAGTCATTATATCTACTGGATTTTACGACATTCCTACATCTCTAAATGTCCCAGGCGAAGACCTACCCAAAGTGACACATTATTATAAAGAAGCGCATCCATATAGTATGCAACATGTAATTATTGTAGGAGCAAGTAACTCTTCGGTAGACGCGGCTTTAGAAATTTACAGAAAAGGCGGACATGTTACTATGGTGGTTAGAGGTGATGCTATTGGTGAACGCGTGAAATATTGGGTAAAGCCTGATATTGTGAATAGAATTGAAGAAGGATCGATTACGGCATATTTCAATTCTGAAATACAAGACATACAAGAGAACACTGTAACTATTTCTACCCCTCAAGGTGCTATCAGTTTAAAAAATGATTATGTAGTGGCGTTAACAGGATACCAACCAAATATTAAATTGTTAGAAGATGCTGGGATTTCATTTTCAGACGACGGAACATATGTTCCTAATTATAACGCAGATACTATGGAAACCAATATTGAAGGTTTATACCTGGCTGGTGTGATTTGTGGCGGGATGGAAACGCATAAATGGTTTATTGAAAACTCTAGAATTCATGCTAAGAAGATTGTTCAGGATATTACAAAATTAAAGTAATAAGACAAAAGTAGTCTTCATTTCTATTTCAGAGCGCTTTCATCATTATAGTATAACGTAATGATGAAAGTGCTCCTTCAACTGACAAGGCGAAAGGTTGAAGCTACTTTATTGGCGAGTAACTACAACTACGTAGCATTTCAATTTATCCAAAATTAAAACATCCTTTATATATCGTATTAACCTTATATACCTAGACCGTTATTAGTTCTGGTTTATATTCAATATCGAAAGCACACGAATTAGCTATAAAACATAGACTCCCGGCTTTTTGATGAAGTGATTCTGCTAATTCGATTTGGTCTATCGTTTTAACCGTTACTTTTGGATTCAGAATAATTTTTGTGAACGCTCCACTTCCATCGTCATTCAGTTTTAAAAAACCTTCTACAGTATCCTCATATTTCAGTATTGAAATATTGGCTTGTTCGCATACGTATATATAGGACATAAAATGACAAGACGATAATGCCGCCATTAATAATTCTTCTGGGTTGTATTTTGTAGCATCACCTTTAAAAGGTTTAGCCGCTGAAACTTGAATCTCCTTACCATTTTCTAAATACACGTGATGTGTTTTAAGGGATCCGCCAGATTGCTTTTCAGTTTGAGCAGTTTCTAAATCCCAATAGTTTTGTATTTTAAAATGAAGGGTTGTAGGCATAGTGATTTGGTTTTACACCAGTGAAAGGATGAAACTCACAGAAGTGTTTTAGTGAGACATTAATGTGGTCTTACTTGTTTTTAATTAGTGTACTTTGATGTGGGTAGTTTATTTAGGTTCATAAATTTTCTCAAAACCATTTATGTGTGCATCTTTCTCAATGCATTTATCGATTTTATAATCATAGTGACTTTTTGTAAATGTATGCTATCATCGATTGCAGGCCTTTGAAACGTATCGCCATGAATTAATTTCTCAGCTCGTAATCGTTGCATACTATTATTTCTATATTTCGTGCTCTCAACTCTTCTTCCAATCCACGCAGAAAAAACAAACCATTATCGACCACTTCTCCTCTATGTCCTACTTAAAATAACTGCTAATATAACAATGGGGCTAGCCGTGTATGGTTTCACTTTTTCCATAACTTTTAATTAATTCGCCTTCAAAAGCGACTAATTCTTGCCAGCGTTTATCAACATCAATTCCTTTTCCGTATTGTCTAGCAAAGGTGATAAATGTGGTGTAATGTCCAGCTTCACTAATCATTAAATCGTGGTAGAATTTAGATAATTCTTCGTCTTTAATGCGTTGAGAGAGTAATTTAAAGCGTTCGCAGCTTCGGGCTTCTATCATGGCTGAAAACAATAAGCGGTCCACAAAACTTTGTTGCCTATTTCCGCCTTTGTTCATAAACTTATAGAGTTGGTTTACATAATGATCTTTGCGCTCGCTTCCTAAAGTATAGCCTCGTTTTTTAATGATATTGTGTACCATTTGAAAGTGCTCTAGTTCTTCTTTAGCTAATTCTAATAGTGCGGTAACAAGGTCTTCATGCTCACTATTATAGGTAATAATTGTAATGGCATTTGTGGCAGCTTTTTGCTCGCACCAAGCATGATCTGTAAGTATTTCTTCAATATTACTTTCTACAATGGTCACCCATCGCGGATCGGTTTCTAGTTTTAGGTGAAGCATGCTCATGGTTTACTGTTTTTTTTTTGTAAAGTTAATTATAATAGGTGTAATTGTAATTACAACAGCATTATTAATCGTAGCATGACGATGCGTGGTATACTGATACAACGTAGTCTTAAAGGTGTGGCTTTTACCACATCAGGATTAACCTTTGATAATAATTATAGAAGTGTTTTAGTGGAAAATTAATGAGTTTTTACTTATTATTTAACACAGTACTTTGTTGGCTACAGTAATTTTTCAATTATTCTTTCAAAATATTCAATTGCTACATCAGCATCCATATCTAAATGACTTGGAAGTGGTCCTTCTATATTTGCAATTTGTCCATTTCTATCAATAAAAATATTTTCAGGATAAGGATAGGAACCAATTTCCTTTAGAAATGGCTCAACATTTACAATATGAGTAAATTCAAACTCTCGTTTGTTTAGGAATTTTCTAACGTCCTCTTCTTTTTCGTAAGTCAAAGCAATAAAATTTACTTTATCAGAATATTTTTCTTTTAATCTATTCAGAGCAGGCATTTCAGCAATACAACCAGGACATTGAATAAACCAAAGATTTATCAAAGTTGGTTTATTTTGATTACCGCCAATAACTATGTCTTTTCCGTCAATTGATTTGAAATTCTGTTTTGGAATTTTCATTCCTATTTTTTTATATTCTTTGGCTCGAACAATATACTCATCTCCAATTCTCATATCATACTTAAAATTCTGAATGAGGGAATCTGAAGATTTTTCTAGTTTATAAAACTGCCAGTTTATTTTAGGTTTTTCAATTGAATCTTTATAATTCAAGTAAAATGAAATTTGAAATTTTTCGAATTCAGTTTTATTTAATACTTCTCCTGTGTAGAGATTTTTATAGTAATTAGGTTCAGGGCTTTCATTACTACAGCTGATTATAAAAGCAAAAGTTATGATTAAAATAAAACGTTTCATTATCATTATAATATGTTTTTTTATATGTCTTGTCCTGAAATACGACTACAGTTAAAAATTGGTATTAAGCTGATAACTGATATACCATATTTGGTGTTCTACAGTCTAAAGATAAATGTAATCTGATTTCGTTGTATAATTTAATTGCTCTTTTTGTAGCTCTTTTGGCATGTGCAAACACAATAGCACTTGTCGAGAACTTTATGAGAGTATAGTTGCCAAAGGAAAGCGTAATAAAATTAGCATTAATAGCAGTGTGTAATACCCTTCTAAAAAAGGTTTTTGCCATAGCAAAATCAGGATTAAACTATGATAATAATTATAGAAGTGTTTTAGTAGGAAATTAATGAGTTTTTATTTGTTTTTTACCACAGTAATTTGTTTTAAGTAGTTTTTATTTTTCAAGAGTCGCATTATTCATTATCAAATCATATTCTTTTCCGTCATCTTGAAATTCGCCTTTTACTTTTATTTTTTCATTGTTTTTTAGTTCTTTTTCGTCTGATTTATCCGCAAAGAGAATAGTCAGTTTCTTCATTTTCCCTTTTAGCTTAATTTCAGTCGAAATATATTTATGTCCGCCATCTACTCCAGTTGATTTTATTACATACTTTTCTATGATTAATTCCGTCATCATTTGATCTAGGATTTGTTCATTTTTTTCATAAAGTATGGTTTTGTCAGATTTCTGAATAACACATAAACAACAATTAAAGCTATTACAATAATAGTTCCGCTTATACTTGTTTCTTCTTCAGGAATTCCGCCTAAAAGATAGAGCAATGTTCTAATTCCAACCAAAATGGAAAGCAATATCACAATTCCGTAAAAGAAATTGATAGTTTTCCATAGATATTCAAATAATATTTCTTTATCGTATTTGTCTAACATTTCGGTTTTCTCAAATTACTGCCAACTCCTATTAAACCAAATAAACATGAGTTTATCCCAGCATAGAAGCCTATTAAAGTTAATACCTCTAAAAATAGCACAATTCTTCCAAATTTAGGGTAATTTCTATGCTGAGTTTAAAAATTGTGCAGGAGCACTTGCGCTTTATTTTAATCTCAAAAACACCTTTTATAAAGCTATTAAATCGCTTTTAAGGCCTTGTAAATGAACTGAAGTTTCAAGTGTATAAAAACAGAAACCGTCTCTAAAGACGGTTTTTGATTTTAGTTGAACTATGTATTATTGGCTTGTGCAACGGTTACTGGTGTTGTGGTGCGTATTTTTTTTATTCATTTAATTCAATTTCACTCATTGGCGGTGGTGGTGGCGGAACAAAATATATTTTTTCATTCAGCCATATTTTAATATCGGTCTTATTTGTAATTCGGTTGTAGGTTTCAGTCAGTACGTTTAAAGTATTAGGAAAATTTTTAAATCCATTTTTATTGTCATAAGAAATGTAAACCAACAGTTTTTCTGGATTATCACATAACTTTGGGTTATTGCCATAATTTTCTAAATCCCTTTTTAAAACGCTTTCCAAACTATCTAAAGGGAAGAAATTTTCATCATTTTTATTAATCGTGTCGTTATGAATTTCAATCACATTTTTTTGTTTGATTAAAATACAAGCAAAATCTTCCCAACAAGGATTGCGGAAATAAATGGTTTTTAATTCATTCTCTGTTTTTAAAGTTAATTTTGGCAAACTATCATTGCACACAATTTTTTCAGTCCGTTCCAGTAAGTCATTCCATTTTTTGAATTGTGCATAACGTAATTCAACTCCGAGACTGTCATTTTCTCCTTTCCATTTTCCATACACTTTTTGAGATAACTGTTTTTCATTTTTGTCAGAGTTTTGACATCCGATTATTGTCAAAATCATTAAAATCAGAAACGATATTTTTATTTTAGTTCTCATTTTCTTATATGCACCACAACTCCCATTACACCAAACAAACATAAGATGATCCCAGCATAGAAGCCTATTAAGGTTAATACCTCTAAAAATAGTACATTTCCTCCAAATTTAGGGTAATTTCTATCCTGAGTTTAAAGGCAGTTCACGCACTAAAAGTGGTGCAGGAGCACTTGCGCTTTATTTTAATTTCTAAAACATCTTTTATAAAGGTATTAATATGCTTTTAAGACCTTGTAAATCGCTTGAAATTTTAAGTGTATAATAATAGAAACCGTCTCTAAAGACGGTTTTTTTATTGTAGTTGAACTATTTAGTGTTGGCTTGTGCAACGGTTACCGGTGTTGCCATTAGTTTTTTATTTTTATTAAATCCGATAATGTTCCGTATGAATTTTGACCAAACTTATTTTCAATTTTCACATCTACACTCACTCTGGTTAATTCATCTACTAGTTTGGTCTTATATAAAAAGATTCCATTTCTCTGATTTAAAGTGTCGGGATTTACCTTTTTTCCGTTTGCAATACTATCAAATTTTACAAAATAACTTTTTGTTGGATTGTATCCCACAACCATTATTTGCATTTCATAATCAGAATCAGTTTTTAGTGTGTTATTTGGACTATTAATGGTTTTTATAAAAATACTATCGAAAACATATTTATTATTTATTTCCGCAACAATCTTTTTCAGACTATCGTTTTCCGCACGCAAAGTTTCTATTTCCGTAATCTTTTTTTCAGATTGTTTAATATCTGTACAGCTAGAAATAAATAAAATCAGAAGTAAAATTATTATCGGTTTGTTCATTTTTTTAAATTAATGGCAACTCCTATTAAACCAAATAAACCTTAGTTTACCCCAGCATAGAAGCCTATTAAAGTTAACACCTCTAAAAATAGTACAATTCTTCCAAATTTAGGGTAGCTTCTATGCTGAGTTTAAAAATGATGCAGGAGCACTTGTGCTTTATTTTAATCACAAAAACACCTTTTAGAAAGCTGTTAAGTCGCTTTTAAGACCTTGTAAATGAACTGAAGTTTCAAGTGTATAAAAACAGAAACCGTCTCTAAAGACGGTTTTTGATTTTAGTTGAACTATGTATTATTGGCTTGTGCAACGGTTACCGGTGTTGTACCATGTTTTTATTCTTTATTTCACTTTACATTGTTTAATAAAATAGTTTCCATATGTTGTCAAGTAAAAATTATCAGAATGAATATAAGTAGCAGAAACATCTAATTCTATTTCAACTGATTTTCCGAAAACATCTCCACTTGGATATCCATTATCAATTTCAATTTCAGGTTCTTCAAACCTTATAAGTCCAAGAGATTCAAGATTATCGATATAAATACTTGTGAATTCATCTGTCAAGTTAAATTTTTCTTTAACAGACTTAAATAAAATTAAAACATAATTTAAAGGAACGTCTGATTCATTTTTCCAGTTTCCCCATAGATTTTTTATACTTTGTTCAAATTTTTTGATTCGATTAATTAAATACATTTTATAAATAAAATCCAATATTTGTGCTTCTAAAGCAGACAAGGAACCTAATGTGTTTATTAATTTCGGTTCTAAACCATTTTCAGGCGTTGAAGCTATATTAGCAATTAGGCTTGACCATTTGTTTTGTAATATTTCACTTTCCTCTACAGATGCCTTTTCAAGCAATGGAACTAAAGTTTTTAGATTTAATTCTCTTGGTTCTAATCCGTTATTATCAAGTAGTTCTCTTGTTTTGTTAAAAATTTTCACTTGATTTTTTAATCTTCTAAATCGAACATTATCCGCATATAATTCTCCAAACTCTTTTATTGATGGACCTAACAATTTAGACATAAACTTTTCAGTTTTATCTAAAATTTGTTTTGGTAAATTAAGGCTATCAATTATTTCTTTCATCAATTAGTTTTAGTTTGGTAAATGTCATGTCCTGAAATACGGCTACAGGTTAAAATTGGTTTTAGGCAGATAATTGATATAACATATATGGTGCTTTAAACTCTAAAGATAAATGTAATCTAATTTCGTTGTATAATTTAATTGCACTTTTTGTAACCCTTTTGGCATGTGCAAACACAATAGCACTTGTCAAGAACTTTATGAGCAATCGCAAAATCTAGTTTAATATATGATGATTCTCATAGAAGTACTTTAATTAAAATTAATGAGTTTTTACTTGTTTTTTACCACAGTACTTTGTTGGCCAATGAACCTTATGGAAACTTTATCCTATAAAACTTTAATTATTGATTCACAAGCTGAATTTGTTATTGGTAAAAAGCTTAATGAATTATATGATTTACTTTCTATTCACTTTAACGAAAATAGTTTAGAGCATTTAAAAGCGATGAAATATATTTCAGCTTTCATAGGTTTCAAAGATGATGAAATGAATAGATTAGCTATTCATAATTAAGGTTTAGTTTTCTTGTATTTTTCCATTGTTTTATTAGATACATTTCTTATTGTAGCTGAACCTTTTGTGAAATCAATTTCTGAATTTATATACAAAATTCCGTCTTGCTCATTAACTTCTTTCGATAAAGTTGTTAAACCTCCGAAAGTTATAATTGTATTTACTAAACGTCTAATTTGTTGATTTGAATAGATATCTGAAATACCATATTCTTTCACTCCGTTGTTAACTATTATGTTTTTAAAAATAATTTCTTCTTTCATAGTTTAATTTTTATTTATGTTTACTCGTTTGCTAAGTCTTATCGACTACTTACATTCAAAGAATCAATATATTTTTCCTTTTCATTCAGAGTATCCTTGGTGGGGGAATTTTTACTTGGTAATTGCTTATTTTCTTTTTTTTCTTGCTGTTCGGGTATGTTGGTGGGCTTATTGGATTTAGATTCAACCAATGCCCAAATAGATATTCCGATACCAATCATAGAAAATAAATAAGGAAGCCAACCTGTCTTTGATTGAAACCAAGATATTTTATAATCTAAACTTTCCTTTTCTATACGTTTTTTCTGTAACTTCTCATTGTATTTCAAATATTCAATCCAGCTACTGTGTTGCGCAACGTCATAACCATATTCTGTAATTATTAAAATGTTATTTCCATTATTCCTTATTAATCCTTGTTGAAGTAGTATTGTAAACTTTCTATCTTTTATAAAGTCTAATTTTCTTTGTTCTGGGTTTATTCTGTCAGAAACTTCATCTTCTATAAATCCTTTTTCAGAAATATTTTTCAATAAATTAAAAACTTCCTTCTCCATATATTTTCCTTTTCTTTATCATTCATTCCTATGTTTGTTTTGGTTTTTTGTGCAACTCCCATCACACCAAATAAACATGAGTTTATCCCAGCGAAGAAGCCTATTAAAGTCAATACCTCTAAAAATAGTACAATTCTTCCAAATCTAAGAAAATTCTATCATGTGTTTAAAAGTGGTTCACGCACTAAAAGTGTTGCAAGAGCACTTGCACTTTATTTTAATCTCAAAAAACACCATTTATAAAGCTACTAAATCGCTTTTAGTACCTTGTAAATCGCTTATAATTTTAAGTGTATAAAAACAAAAACCGCCTCTAAAGACGGTTTTTAATTAAAGGTTCACTATTTATTTTGTGCTTGTGCAACGATTACCAGTGTTATATGGTATTTTTCTTGTTTTTTGGATGAATGTCAAAATAAAGCTGTAATAATTGGTCGATAAAATCTCTAATTACGCTTCCTGGTGGATCAGTTCTTGAATCCAGTTTAGGTTTTTGCCAAGGTTGTCTTTTAACACTACGATTTATAATACCAAATGATAACTGGTCTTTATAGGTTCCAATATTTACCAAATCAATTTTTTCATCTAACTTAATTTGAGATCCATTTTTTCTTGCAGATATATTCATTTTTATTGCAGGTGGGATGGGTTTTTTAGACCTGAAATTCCTAGGATTTCTCCTTTTAGCATCTGCAATTTTAAGTAATTTAGAAACATATAATCTTTGAAAATAAAATACGAGTGTCATTGCTTCTTGGGTATTTCTGTCAAATAATTTAACGAACATATACCCAGTATTTGAAATAGGTCTATCCTCCAATATATCAAGGTATTGGTTGAATGTTATTACTTCATAGTCTTTATACTCTATCTCTAGCTGTGGAATATGATTTCCAATTTCTTGTAATGACTTTTTGAAAAGAGTTTTAAAAACTGCCATTTGATTTTTCCATACCTCATAGTCATATGAGTGTTTCGATTTTACTTTCTCATAATGGTCTTCTTTAATTTCAGAATATTGCTTTAACCATTCTTTTTGTCTTTGGTCTTCATTTATTAATTCCTCGTAAGAAGATATTGTGTCTTTGATATTATCAGATAGTATTTCCACTAACTTAACTGCGTTTCCTTTATCAGAAGCAATTAGTGAATTATAATAATTATCCCTGTCACTAATTTTAATAACAATCTCTGGATAACCTTTTTGTAAAAGGAAGAAATTTAAGAACATTCTAGATACTCTACCATTCCCATCAGAAAAGGGGTGTATCCAAGTCATCCAATGATGAAGAATTGCTCCCATAACTAATGGTGGATATTTATGGGAATTTCTGTTCATCCATTGAAATAACTCATCCACATGGTTTTCAAGGTCAAGGAAAGACGGAGGTATATGCTGGGAATTTTTAATTTGCACTTCGTGTGAACGAAATATACCTGCCTTAATTCCCGGAATATTTTGCATTATTAGAGAATGTAATTCTAACAACGTTCTTTTGGTTAATGGCTCTCGACCATCAATAAGAGAATACAAGTATTCAGTTGCACGAGCAAGTGATTTAGCCTCAATTTCATCCTTTAATGGTCGCTCATTAATGACCATTCCATTCAAAATTAATTCAGTCTCACGTAAAGAAAGTTTGTTTCCTTCAATAGCATTGCTATGATAAACTTGTTTGATAAGTAACTGTCGTTTAAGGTTATCTAGCAATTCTTTACTCAATCCTTCATCACGTTTTGTGTTAAGATTGTCAATTGTTTTTTCAATATGTGTTAATTCTTCTTCTATTTCAGAAGTTAAAATTGTAGAAGGAATTTTATATATCATATTTTTTTTGTTTTAATGCCTTACAACACCTTATATACAAACAAAAGTCACCTACTTTAGGTTTCAGCCTACGGTTAACCCCATGTTTGTATGGTGTTTATAAACCTCTAAAATATGATTTTTAAGACATCTTTAATATGATTTCATGCATAAAAAAAAAGATTATCCTTATACATATTAAAAACACCTAGTGATTACACCTTGCAACTTGACTTTAAATTTTTCCTACAAAATGTACGAACACCATCATTAAAACTTACTGGAGCGTATTTTATGGGGTTTACCCCTTAAAACGGCTCAAAAATGGTTGAAAGCGGGGTAAAATCACCCCAAAAGCGAGCCTTGTTTTGGTAGGGGTTTTGTTCGAGTCTTGTTCGAGTCTTCTCCAGTACCTCTTCTTCCCTAATTTTAGTGTGTTTTTAAAAAACAGACCCATTCCCGAAGAAAGCCGGAACAAAACCCGATTAACACCAAAAAAAAGGAGGATTTAACCGCTAAAACAATTATTCTAGTCCTACATACAAGTAATCGATTACGTACAAAAAAAGCTTGCAAAATCATTCAAGTGAAAGTGTATACAAGTAAATAAAGCCATTAGTAATGCGATACCTAACCAATAATTTAATGAATCCGCAATACAAAAATCTTCACAATCATTATAAGCATTCCGACAATACCACCAACAATGGCTCCGTTTAAACGAATATACTGAAGATCTTCTCCGACTTTACTTTCTATTTGTTTTACCAATTCTACATTCGATAATTTCTGTAAGCTTTCACCAACCAGTTCACCTATCTTATGGTGATGTGTATCGATAAGCTGAAGTAAAGTAGATTTTAACCACAAGTCGGTTTGTTCAATTTTTGAATCATCATTTTGAAAGGACAGTAACATGGTATCTACTTTATCGCGTATTAATAAGGTATACTCATTTTCGTCTTCAAACAGATGCGCTTTAATCATCACTTTTAAGCGTGTTAATCCTTGCTTAACAATTCCAGAATCTAGTAATCGTTCTAAGAATTGTTCTCCAAACTGATTTACATCGGCTTGGGCGTTTTCATCACCAGAGGTTAATCGTTCTCCATATCCGTAAAGCTGTTCATCTAAAGCCATAATAATTTTATGATCTTCAGGATTCGCTTGTATGTCTTCTATAAGTTGAATTAATTGATCTTGGATTCCTTCGGCAATACGTTGTGGTTTTATAGCGCCAAGCAACTGTCCTGCTCCAACTAACCATCCTTTTATCTGAGACCCTTCTTTTTGTTTATTAACTAAAACTTGAACTTCGGTAACTAAAAATTGGTAAGTAGATTCAGAACTCACTTTATCTCTCAATACGTCAAGAAAAACCATTAAAATACCATAATGATCTTTTTGGGTTATGGTCTGTTTTAATAAATTCCCTAGAGGCTCGGCTAAATTATTTCCTTTTAGCGCTGGCCTAACAATGCCTTCCAAAGTATGTACAACATCGTCGTGATCTAGTTTTAAAACTAAAGCTTCTAGTTCAGGTTTTAGTGTTTTTCGAATGGTTTCCTGATTATCGCCTTCTAATAAATAATCTACTATTGGCTTTGCTAGAGAAACTCCCCCAATTTTATCGCGAATCATGTCTTTAGACAGCCATTCGTTATTGACCAAGTCGACGATACCAGCCGATAATTTCTCTCGGCTTTTCACAATAATATTGGTGTGTTTTTTAACTATAGGAATAGGAATTTCCTGAAATAAGGCACGAACGGCAAACCAATCGGCTACACCACCAACAACGGCAGCTTCGAAACCAGCAAGTAAAATTTCTAACCAATCGCCCTGATATATATTAAAGTATTTTAAAACCAAACATCCCACCATGCAAATAACGGCGATGGCCAAGGACCGATTTCCTAATCTGTTTTTTTTCATGATAACTTCTATTTACTAGACAAGGTTATAATAAAAACTGAGAATAGATAGCGCTATGCAATTAAATACAGTCTGAAAAACATCTGAAATACATTTTAACTCATGTAAAAACTAGACTTCGAATTTCAAGGCATCAAACATAAATGAATTTTCAAAACGTTTTAAGCGAGAATCATACTCGTCTGCAAAAACAGCAAACTGACATTTATCGACACTTTCTCCCAAACGTAACACTTCATTATACGTATTCTGACGGATTAAAAACTGAGCATCTTCAATACAAATTAATTGTATATCGGCTAAATGGATACTATTTAAGAAGTATAATTTATTTAAACGCTTTACTGTTGCAATTAAAATATCTGTACCTATATATATTTCTTCGCGTTGCGCATCAATCTTATACTCGTCGTATATACAATAAATTCGTAAATCTGTAGGTTTAGAAAACACTTCAAATTTTTCCTTTAACGCTAATGCTTCCGCTTTATCTTTTACTAAAATTATCGCTCTCGGAGCATCACCTGACGCTTCTCCTTTTAACTTCTGAATAACACTAAGCACAATCGCTGTAGATTTCCCGCTACCTTCCGGTCCGATACCAAATACATTAGCGCCACTTTTAATTGTTGAAAGCACCTTTTTCTGTAAAGGTGTTGTAGTTTCAAATTCTAAATGATCTAGCGTTTCTTTAAGAACAGGAAGTATTTTTTTAAAAGACATAAAATTTCAGATTATTTTGAAGTTGCAAAGAACGTGCTTATACTCACTCTAGCCTAATTTGAAGACAGTTTTCCATAGCAAACAAAACGACCTTCACTTTTTTATTCTGAAGGATCCTCTTATTTTTGTAGCATGAGTAACGATACATTACCAAAAACTTCGCAAGACGACGATGCGTATTTACAACTTCAGATTTCTATTGAAGCTGTAAAACAAGAACTTGAAACCGTAACTAATCAAATTCATGCTTTCGAAGCTATTTTAAGACAACATCTTACCGATTATATCATTGAAGCGCAAGAATTGAACACGCTTTACAAGCAACAAAAACGTGCTAAGAAAGATAAACGTTTAGCACAGAAACAGCGTGGGAAGCATTATACTCCACCAACAGGTTTAAAAACAACTTCACAAGAAAGTTCTGAAATTTCGGAATTAGATACAGAAATGCTTCAGTTAAAAAAGCGTTTATATCGTGAAGCCATGTTACAGGTTCACCCTGATAAATTTAGTTTATCTCCCAAAGAGCAAGAGTCTGCCACGGAAATTACAACGCAATTGATTCATATTTATAAGCATGAAGATTTGAGTGCTTTACAAGCATTTCATGCACAGATTTTTTCGGAGAGCTTAGAGATCAACTTAAACGTTAAAACGACAGAAGTGCCTTCAATCACCAAAAAAGAGGCTTTAGAATTTACGCTTAAACAATTACAAAAAGAGCTTATAGCATTAAAGGAAACAGACCTTTTTGATATTATCTCCACCTATAAAAACCCTTTACATTTTGTAGATGAACTTATCCTATACTATAAGGACAAAATTGAAAAACTAAAAAAACGGACCAGAACTAAGAATTAACCGATTCAGTTAAAACCAAATAAACAATAAGAACTATATTTGCGCAAAAATCTAATAATCAACACACATTACTCATGAAAAAATTTTACATCAGTTTCATCGTTTTCATCCTCTTTTCTAGTATCGGTCTAGCTCAAGAATTTAATGTCAACCTATATGGCTCTTATACGTTTCAAGATCGATTCGATTCGTATTACGATTATGGAAGCTATTATGAAGGAAAAATAGAAGACGGTTTTCAATGGGGAGCTGGTTTAGAGTTAAAGACGAGCCCATATATGGGCGTTGAATTATTGTATTTACGTCAAGACACTAATGCCCCTACTCATTATTTAGATGAAGGTTTCTTTGCGAACGAACGATTCACCAATTTCGATCTTGCTATTAACTATGTTATGATTGGCGGAAACCGATATTTTGGAGCATCTAATTCACCTTTACAGGGATTTGGAGGATTAATGGCTGGTATGGTGATTGCTAATCTAGAAAACCCTGATAATGGTAATAGCGAAACTGCAACAAAATTTGCTTGGGGAGCTAAGTTTGGAGGTATCTATTGGATGAGTCCTAGAGTAGGATTAAAAATGCAAGCCCAATTAGTATCTGCAGTACAAACTGTAGGTGGAGGTTTTTACTTTAGTGGTTACGGACCTTCTGCAGGATTAAGTACATATTCTACATTTTACCAGTTTAGTTTAGGTGGTGGTTTAGTATTTAAAATGAACTAAATCTTTACTCAAAATTCAAATTACATATTACATCATAAAAAATCCCGAACAGTTTTGTTCGGGATTTTTGTTTATACACTAATCTCTGTATATATCAATAAACGAATGTATCTATAATTCTAAGCTCGTTTTTTATACACAAGATGGACCACTAAAATTAAAGTAGACAATATTAATCCTAAAACAGAAACACCAATCCATTTGTAATGTTCCCAAGCCAACGCTCCTAAGGTCGTCCCGATAGCACCACCAATAAAAAAGGACACCATATAAATTGTATTAACACGGTTTCGTCCTTCTGGATTTCGAGAAAAAATTATATTCTGATTGGTAATATGAAGCGCCTGCATACCTAAATCGACTAAAATTACACCGACAATTAAGCCAAAAATTGAATGTCCGGACACAAGAAAAACACCCCAGGACACGATTAAAAGTAATGTTGAAAATAGAATAATACGGTTCTTTGGTAATTTATCATTCAGCTTTCCTACCACGGTTGCTCCTAATGCGCCTACCATTCCTAACAATCCGAATAATCCTGTAATGGTACTTCCGTATCCAAATTCATCTTCCATTAAGAAGACTAAAGTCGTCCAGAACACACTTAAACCCGCAAAAGACAACGCGCCTCGAAGTGATGCCAATCGTAATTCTGGTTCGGTTTTAAAATAAAAAAGAATGGATTGAAACAAATCTTTATAGGTGCCTTTAAAACTAGGATTTAGTCTTGGTAACTTAAAACGGAGTAAAATAAAAAGTAAAACCATTAAGGCCGTAGCTCCATAATACATAGTTCGCCAACCAAACTGTTCACCTATAAACCCACTGATAACTCGACTTCCTAAAATCCCGATTAATAAACCACTCATTACGATACCAATAGCACGCCCACGACCTTTATCGTCGCTTAACTGTGCGGCCATAGGCACAAAAAGCTGGGGCAAAGAGGACGTGAATCCGATAAAAAAGCTACTTATTATAAGCACCCAAAGGGAACCTGCTGTAGCGGCCACCAATAAAGAAATGACCATAAGTATAAAATCGTATTGTAGTATTTTATGATTTGATAATTTATCGCCTAACGGTACAATAAAGAATAGACCAAAGGCGTATCCTAATTGTGTGCTTAATGCCACGTGACTGACTTGAGATTCTGTCACCCCAAAATCTACAGCTATTTGATGTAGCAACGGCTGGTTGTAGTACAAATTTGCAACTACTAAACCAGCCGAAAAGCTCATTAAATATAAAACTGAATTACTAAGTTTATTCATGGTATATAATATGAGACCAAATTAAGCAAAAATTGACCATTTGAATATCTCTATACCTATAGAATTATAACTTAAATACTACCAACATCCATTACTATCCTAATAGCATCATTCCTTAGTACTAAACTCAGCATCGGTTAGTGTTTTCATAAAAGCAACTAAACTCGCCTGTTCTGCTTCAGATAAATCTAAGGAATCAAATGGTAAGGTTTGATATTCTTCCTGTATACCAATCCCTTTTCCGCCACCACGATTATAGAAATCGACCACCTCCTCTAGTGTATTATACACACCATTATGCATGTAAGGCGCCGTTTTTTCTACGTTACGTACAGTGGGTGTTTTAAAAAAATGTTCCCGTTCTTTAGTTCCATAAAAATTATAACGCCCCAAGTCTTTACTTACAATAGCATTAATGGTATCATTATTTTCAGGAACTCCTAGTAACTCTAATTCAGTATCGGTGTAATTTGGAGGCACAGTTCCGTTAAATAAAGGTGGAAAATGGCAAGTTGCGCAAACCGCTTTACCCATAAACAGATTGAATCCGTCTTTTTCCTCTTGAGTTAGAGAATGCTCTAATCCATTAATATTTTTATCGAATTTAGAATCGAAACTATTTAATGTACGGACATAAGATGCTATGGCATGTCTAATGTTGTATTCTACTCTTTCGTTATTATAAAGAGAGGTCATTACGGTTTTATACTCTGAATTATGCATTACCCGATTCACCAAAGAATCCATAGGTAAATTAAATTCATCATGATTTTCTGCAACGCCCACAACCTGCCCTTCTAAACTACCTGCTCTCCCGTCCATAAAAAAAGATTGCTGATACGCCGCATATGTTAAGGTTGGAGAGTTTCGTGTTTGTCTGTTATCGAAAGTTTTTCTTCCATCTGTAAATGCTAAATCTGAAACATGACAACTTGCGCAGGCCATAGTTTTATTTTTAGACAATAATTTATCGTTGAATAACTGTTTTCCGAATACAGCCTTTTCTTTCAGGTTTAAGGTATCACTTTTATAATCTGTAAAATATGAAACGTTTAATGTGTTCTCACCAAAAAGAGATTCCGCGTTGTTAGTTAAAGCCATTTCGAAAGGAAATGTAACGTGCCAATCATCTTGAGTTTGTACTAATAATTTTAGTTGATTATCGGTATGATTTTTAATAAAGCTGAAACGGTCAAAACTTTCAAAATCGTGACTTAAAGTTGCTATTGCGTTTTCAAAAGACGATTTTAAGTCTTTATAAATAGCTTCCGAAGAAAATTCATCTTTAAACAAGTCTACCATAAACAACAACGTTTTATAGGTATACTGACTTTCTTTTAAAGACTGAGCAAGTACAGGCGAATCAAAACCTGTAATTCCTGTGGTTGCAATCCGAACCACTTGGTTTCTCAATAACCAAATAATGTGATAATCCTTTAGTGCAATTGCAGTATTTCCTTGTATTAATTTTAGTCGACTACTGGTCATTCTAACCACCTGGTGTAATGCTAAAGTATCTAGAGGTTCTTCATGAAGTAACTCTTCAATAACCTGAAATCCGAAAGGTGTTCTAATTTTAATATCTGTGGCATCTTCCTCTAGAACCTGCAGGATATTCGGTGCATTTAATGACTTATAATTGTTTTGGTCTACAAATGCCAAAATAGGTTCTAAAGTTTTAAAGTGATGTCTTGCACTTTTATAAGCTTCAATTTTATCTGATGTAGAATTTAAAGTTGAAATAGAATCTAAAGCTGAAACACTTTGCTCGATTTCAGATTTGAAAAAATTTAAAATGTGCTCGTTAGTCGTTAACTCCTGATTTACAGTTTCAGGCTGTTTTTTACACCCCATTTGCATGAAAAGCAAAAGACATATACTATAGGTATATGTCTTAGCTTTCATAAATAATATGTTATTCATGAATTTATTTTTTTCTTATCTATCTAGTCCAGTTATTTTGAATAAAACAGAACCTTCGTTGGTTGCAGTCGCGCCTTCTAAAACTGAATTTGCTTTTGGGTCTGTAAAAAATGTTCCATCTGGAGCATTCCAACCATGATTCTGAGTCATTACCATAAAAGTGTTTTCACCATTATTTACAACATCTGTAACATCAATCATTCCTGTAATTTCCCACATTGAAGACGCTGTACCGTAACCTATAGATTCTGCATAGTCTTGGTCGCATTCTAAAACAGTTTTAATTTCTCCTGTTGATAGGTTGTATTGGTATAATTTTGCAAAACCAGAAATTGCTGAATTTAAAGATGCATAACCGTTCGGGTCTTCTTGAATATATGCATAGTTTTCTGTAACTAAAATGTTATCTGGCGAATGGAAACCATCTGCTTTACCACCTACAATATCACCATCTAAAACACAAGTGATTTTAGCAGGACCTGTTGGGTCTTCTTCATTTAAAACTACTTTGTACACACGACCTAGTAAACTTCCTTTACCTACTAAATCTGCACTGTAACGTCCTGTTACACAAAAGTAAATTTCTCTTTGGTTGGCAGCAGAACCTCTTCTCCAGTCGATATCTTCTAATCTAGAGAATCCCATAACACCTTTAGCTTTAGCTTCAGCATCTAATAAATCGATTTGAGTTTCTTCTAATTCAACAAATTCTGCTTCGTATTCTGTGCCTTCAGCCATTTGAGCTTCAAAATCGATACCAGCACTTGTTACTTTTAATCCGTATAATTTACCATTATCGAAATTTCCACGGCTTCCTACATACATTCCTAATTGACCAGAAGGTACTGAATTGTCTGAATGGTCATCGCCAATAAAAACAACAGTTTTACTTGGATACGCATCTTTACCTATTGGCACTGCATTTTCTGTAGACCATTGTCCTAATTTAGGTAACATAATTGCAGTATCTGCATCATCGGCAGATTTGTAAGGATTTGTAGCAAATACACCTTTAGATGAACCTCCCCATTCTCCTCCTGAAAGATATAATGGTCCGAAACCATGTTCTTCTTGAGTAATTAATGTTCCTGAACATTGTGCAGTAAATGCTGTTGCGAATGCATTCACAATATAATCACCATGTATAGGTTGTAAATCTGAGTTTAATTTTATGCGTGCAATAGAATAATCACCTTCAATATTGTTTATTAAAGTAAAGCTACCATCTTTTTCAGCTAATAATCCTGCACCATCTGCAAGAGAACCGTATACGAAATCTGGAGTGCTTTCTAATCTATCTTCAGAAGATAAAATGGTTGTAATGTTAATTGATGAAAATGCACTTTCTACTTTTAGTAAGTTTGGAGTTTTTGATGCTGTTAAAGGTATTAAGTCTTCAAGCGTTAAATCTTCTCCGTCTTCACCATCTTCTCCGTCTGCACCGTCTGTTCCATCTACGCCATTAACACCATCTTTTCCATCTTCAACATCACAGCTTACTACTAATGTGCTGGTTGCTGTTAGTACAAATGATAAAAGAAAAATTCTAATAATTTTGTTCATAATTTAAAGTTTTAGTTGATTTTTTAGTTGTGAACAAATCTATTATTAGCACCGTAAAATCTTGTTACGTAAGTAAGGTAGTTTGGTTACTATATCGCTATCTAAATGTTACCTGCATTAACACAACATTATCGGATTAACAGAAAACACACGCTAATATTAATTGAAAATTAATCGCGCTTTTTAAAGTGTAATGCCCCATAGAATTACTGTACTTTTTAACACCCTTATAGTAATCCAATTAACTGTTGCATAAATACTTTTTTAAGAGTGGACTATAGAATTCACTTAAAGACTGATATTTCTATTTAATAAATCACGTTTTTAAACCTTTTAAAACACAAAAAACCTCAAATCGGATAGATTTGAGGTTTTTCACAGGATTAATTATACTTTACTATTACATGTTTCTTCTGTATTGTCCGCCCACTTCGAATAATGCTTCTGTAATTTCACCTAAAGAACACACTTTACACGCATCCATAAGTGCATCAAAAATATTTTCGTTATGAATCGCTTTATGCTGCAGGTCTTTTAATAATTCAGCAGTATCATTTCCTTTATGAAGATTTTCTAGCGTTTTAATCTGAAATTGTTTCTCTTCTTCTGTAGCACGAATCACTTCTTTCGGGATAACTGTTGGAGATCCTTTAGAACTTAAAAAGGTATTCACCCCAATAATTGGGAAATCACCATTATGCTTCAACGTTTCGTAATACAAACTTTCTTCCTGTATTTTACTACGCTGATACATGGTTTCCATAGCTCCTAAAACGCCACCACGTTCTGTAATTCTGTCGAATTCTAACAGCACAGCTTCTTCTACTAAATCGGTTAGCTCTTCAATAATGAAAGAGCCTTGAATTGGATTTTCATTTTTAGCTAATCCTAATTCTTTGTTTATAATTAACTGAATGGCCATAGCACGACGCACAGATTCTTCGGTTGGCGTGGTAATTGCTTCATCGTATGCATTCGTATGTAGTGAATTACAATTATCGTAAATCGCATACAATGCTTGAAGTGTTGTACGAATATCATTAAAGTCAATTTCTTGAGCGTGTAAACTACGCCCAGACGTCTGAATGTGATATTTCAGCATTTGGGCTCTAGAATCTGCACCGTATTTCTGTTTTAAAGCTTTCGCCCAAATTTTACGCGCAACACGACCTATTACAGCATATTCTGGATCGACTCCATTGGAGAAAAAGAACGATAAATTCGGACCAAATTTATTGATGTCCATTCCACGACTTAAATAATATTCCACATAAGTGAAACCATTAGATAAGGTTAATGCCAATTGCGTGATTGGATTGGCACCTGCTTCAGCAATATGATATCCAGAAATTGACACCGAATAGAAGTTACGGACATTATTATCGATAAAATACTCTTGTACATCACCCATTAAACGCAAGGCAAATTCCGTAGAAAAAATACAAGTATTTTGCGCTTGGTCTTCTTTTAAAATATCGGCTTGAACGGTTCCTCTAACTTGAGCAATGGTTTTTGTTTTAATATCTAAATAGACATCGGCAGGTAACACTTCGTCTCCAGTAACACCTAAAAGCATTAAACCTAATCCGTTGTTACCTTCAGGTAGTTCTCCGTTATATATAGGACGCTCTACACCTTTAACTTTATAAATGTTGTTGATTTTTGCTTCAACTTCTTTTTCTAATCCGTTGTCCTTGATATAAATCTCACATTGCTGATCGATAGCGGCGTTCATAAAAAAGCCAAGTAACATAGGAGCAGGCCCATTAATCGTCATACTTACAGACGTCATCACATCGGCTAAATTAAAACCCGAATACAGTTTTTTAGCATCGTCTAAACAACAAATACTTACTCCGGCATTACCAATTTTTCCATAAATATCTGGACGTAAATCGGGATCGTTACCATATAACGTCACACTATCGAAAGCTGTCGATAAACGTTTTGCAGGTAAACCTGCACTTACATAATGGAATCGTCTATTAGTTCGTTCTGGTCCACCTTCTCCAGCAAACATACGTGCTGGATCTTCACCGGTTCTTTTAAACGGATATAATCCTGAAGTGTACGGAAATTCTCCTGGTACATTTTCTTGCAAACACCAACGTAAAATATCTCCCCAAGCTTGATACTTTGGTAAAGCGACTTTAGGGATTTGAGTATGTGAAAGCGACTCGGTATGAGTTTCTATTTTAATTTCCTTATCTCTGACTTTAAAGGAGTAAATAGGATTTTTGTATTTATTGACTTTAGCATCCCAACCGGTAATAATTTCCCAATTATACGGATCTAAATTTAATTTTACGCGATCGAATTCAGCGATAAGCATTTTAACGAAATCCTTTTTATCCTCATGAACTTCCTTTAGGATTTCGTCTTGATCAAGTCCTAATTTTCCAATGAAAGACTTTTCGACTGCGCTCAAAGTGACATCACCTACAGAACAAATCGTTTTATAAATTCCGTATAATTTCTGAGATACTTCAACTTGATCATTTGCTGTTTTATCATAGCCACGATTATTCTCTGCGATTTCTGATAAGTAACGTGTTCTTGCTGGAGGAATCACATAAATTTTCTCACTCATTTCTTTAGAAATGGAGATACTAGTTTTTAAATCGGCATCCAATTTATCAACCAAACCATCCATAATAGCTTTATATAGCGTATTCATTCCTGGATCGTTAAATTGTGAAGCGATTGTTCCGAAAACAGGCATCGTATTCGGATCTGCATGCCACATATTATGGTTACGCATATATTGTTTTTTCACATCGCGAATAGCATCTAAAGCACCACGTTTATCGAATTTATTAATCGCCACCAAATCGGCAAAATCTAACATATCGATTTTTTCTAACTGTGTCGCTGCACCAAATTCAGGTGTCATAACATATAGTGACAAGTCGCTGTGTTCTATAATTTCGGTATCCGATTGTCCAATACCTGATGTTTCAAGAATAATTAAATCATATTCGGCTGCTTTCAACACTTCAACCGCTTCATTCACATGTTTAGACAAAGCCAAATTAGACTGACGTGTTGCCAAACTACGCATATACACACGAGAATTATTAATCGCATTCATACGAATACGATCTCCAAGAAGTGCTCCTCCTGTTTTTCGTTTTGAAGGATCTACAGAAATTAATCCGATGGTTTTCTCTGGGAAATCGACAAGAAAACGACGTACTAATTCATCTACTAAAGACGATTTACCAGCACCTCCAGTTCCTGTAATTCCGAGAACGGGAGTTTTAGAGGTCTTATTTTTAGTGTGAATCTTTTCTAAGGTCTCTTTAGATACTTCAGGAAAATTTTCAGCAGAAGAAATTATTCTAGCAATAGCTTTTGAATTCTTCTCTCCCAATTTTTCTACATCTACATTCAATTGATCTCCTACCGCAAAATCTGCTTGCTTAACCAAATCGTTAATCATACCTTGCAGTCCAAGTTCCCGACCATCATCTGGCGAATAGATTCTAGAAATACCATAATCCATTAGTTCTTTGATTTCCGAAGGCAATATCACTCCACCTCCACCACCAAAAATCTTGATGTGTTCTGAGCCTTTTTCCTTAAGCAAATCGAACATATATTTAAAGTATTCATTATGCCCACCTTGATAAGATGTTAAACAAATCGCATTAGCATCTTCTTGGATTGCGGTATTTACAACTTCTTCTACACTACGATCGTGTCCAAGGTGAATTACCTCTACTCCAGTTGACTGAATTATGCGTCGCATGATATTTATAGACGCATCATGCCCATCGAAAAGGGAAGCTGCGGTTACTATTCGTACTTTATATGTTGGCTTGTAAGGATCTATTTGTCTCATTATCAATAAAAACTATTTAATTGAGACGCAATTTACGGAATATTCAAAAATAACTTGTATTTAACTTAATATATCTAAAAGCATTTCTAATAGTGTATGCGTTCAAAATTTAACTATTTTTAATCTTTTATTGAAACCTATTAGAATGAATAAAATCACACTATTAATGCACTGCAATGACCAATCTGGAATCATCGCAGCTGTATCTAATTTTATCGCGGAAAACAACGGAAACATTATATATATTGATCAACATGTAGATCGCGAGCAGAATATATTTTTTATGCGTTTAGAAAGTGAATTCGAAACAGATGTTTTGGATTTAGAGCATTTAAAAAACGCATTTAAAAGTACATTGGTTAAACAATTTTCAATGAAATGGCGCATTTATACGTCTGAAGTTCAGCCCAAAATGGCCCTTTTTGTATCTAAATACGACCATTGCTTATATGATATTTTAGGACGTTATAAATCTGGAGAATTAAATGTTCACATTCCCTTTATTTTAAGTAACCACTTGGATTTAAAACCTATTGCCGATAGTTTTAATATTCCTTTCTATCATGTTCCGGTTACCAAAGATACCAAGCCTGAGGCAGAAGCTAAGCAATTAGAATTACTAAAAGAACATAAGGTAAACTTTATCGTCTTAGCTCGATATATGCAAATTATATCACCAAAGCTAATTAGCGAATATCCAAATAAAATTATTAATATTCACCATTCGTTTTTACCTGCCTTTGTAGGAGCAAAACCGTATCATTCTGCTTATAAACGTGGTGTTAAAATTATTGGAGCAACAAGTCATTATGTGACCGAGGATTTAGATGCTGGACCAATTATAGAACAAGATGTCGCAAGAGTTTCGCATACACAGTCTATAGATGATTTAATTGCTAAAGGTCGTGATTTGGAGAAAATAGTATTGGCTAACGCGATTAAACATCATTTAAACAGAAAAGTGATGGTGTTTAATAATAAGACGCTTATTTTTTATTAATTACTGCGCTCTGCATCTATAACAGATCTTAATAAATCCTGTAATTCCGGTTTACACGATTGCTGTATATAGGTTAACTGCAAATTAGATAAGAACGTCCGTAAAATATAAACTTTAATATCTGTATCGTTTAGACGTAATAATTCGTCCTGCCAGATCAAAAATAAGGCTTCAATAATTTTAGCGTTTTTAGCGTAATTGATATTGATCTGATAGCACAAACTTTTAGAGTAGCTTTTAAACAATAGCGGATGATTTATTAAACGCTTAAAATACTGATGAATTTTAAGCGTTATTTCATCTTTAGAATTTAAATCGGAACTGAAAAAATCTAAAAGACTTCTGTGCTCTTTTGCTAATAGTATAAGGAACGCATTTTCAATTTGCTTCTTCTGATTATTAATATGGTTATAATAAACATCAATTCCAATATTCGTATTAATAATCATGACATCGCAGGACAAAATTTCAATCAAAAATGCTTGCATAACCTCAACCTGATCGGTCGAAATAATTAGTTCTTTTTTATAGCCTTTGCTAGAAAAACTAACCATTTTAAGTTGATTCCCTTTCATTATTATTTCTGTTTATTGAATTTTATGCGCATAATCCACCATCATATTTACTATACGGTTTGGTATGTTTGTTGCCTAAAAATCGATGTGTTACCACTATTTTATCGAAGACCATTTTTATTTTTTAACATCGAATTCATCTAAATTTATGCATTTTTTTAAAATTATACACATATTTTTGCTGTTGAAATCTTAAATACAAACTTTTGAAACATATTATTTTAGCCTGCATGACAGTGTTTACTTTAAACGCTTCTGCTCAAACCTTAAACGATCTTGCTAATTCATTTAAAAAAGCAACATCAACTTCAACGTCATCTACGTCTTCAACTTCTTCAACCGCATCATCGCTAATAAACATGTCTAATACAGATATTGCTGCTGGACTAAGAGAAGCCTTAAATTTAGGTATTGAAGATCAAGTTAATAAATTAACCCAAACAGATGGTTTTTACAAAAATGACTTAGTGAAAATTATGTTGCCTGCCGAATTACAAAAAGTAGACAGCGGTTTACGAAAAATGGGATTAGGTAATTTAGCGGACGAAGGTATAAAAGTATTAAATCGTGCTGCAGAAGACGCAGTAAAAGAAGCAACTCCTATTTTTGTTGAAGCTGTAAAAGGAATAACTTTTGATGATGCTAAAACCATTTTACTCGGAAACGAAGACGCTGCAACGACTTATTTAACAGCAAAAACTCAAACGGAACTTTATAAAAAGTTTGAACCCGTAATAAACGAATCATTTACAAAAGTAGGTGCCGATAAAGTTTGGACCGGCATAATTTCTAAATATAACAGCATGCCTTTTGTGTCGCAGGTGAATCCAAATTTAACGGATTATGTTACTAACGAAGCTTTAAGCGGAGTTTACAAAATGATTGCTGTTGAGGAAAAAGAAATTAGAAAATCTACAGCAGCCAGATCGACTAAGTTATTACAATCCGTATTCGAGCTACAAGATTAAAACATTAAGCTTAGGACCACAAAAGTAAACGGTACTAATAATTTTTTAAAGATTTAAAAACCTATAAAATATTTCAGATCGTTTAATGGCATTTGTAATCAATTCGAAACAACTCTATTTTTAGAGTTGTTTTTTTTTGGTAAATTTTATGATTTACCACCTGATGCATTCATTTTTTTTAGCGTATATTTAAAACACTAATAACCAATAAGATGAAACAAAATGATCTCCTAAAAGAAAATAAGCAAAAACTCAATAAACGTTACAAACAACTTATTGAGAGGGCATATAATTTTCGTCAGACAGATGCGGCAATGAGTGACATTTCTGAATATAAAGCGATTAAATTATTAAATAAATTAAATCGATTAGAGTATTTATATCGCGGAGAAAGCAATTTCCCGACATCCTAAAAGATTATAGTTTTATTAACTAATCCTTGAAGTTCTTGGCACGGTTTTTACATTATCTTATTCAAATAACTTAATATTATGAAAAATCAATTTAGTAGAGTAGGAAAGGTAAAGCCAAATTTAAAGAAGCTTTTAAAAATAGAAGAATTACAGAATTTATATAAGTCTTTTGTAGAAGAAGCATATAACGTCATGCAAACAGATAGTAGTTTAAGTGATTATTTGTATTTCGAAGCGAATAAGCTAAAAAAACAGATGATACGTGTGGAAGCTAATAACAATGACATATTTCGCTAAGTTTTTTAAAATAGTCGAAAGCCTTTAATAATCTAGAGCCATACCAAGAAAACATTTCTCCATCGACCACTATTATTTTGGAATTTGGATAATACGCTTGAACCTCTTTTTTATGTTCCTTTTTGAACGGAAAAGGCTCGCTAGATAAAAATATTAGATCGGGTGTTACGGTGCTATTTTGAATATCCACTTCAGGATATCGGTTTTCGTTTGCGAAAACATTATCTAGTTTATTTTGAAACAATAAGTGATTGATAAAATTATTGTTCCCAGCAACCATCCATGGCGATTTCCAAATAAAGTAAGCAACCGTTTTTATGGGTTTTATAGATATAAAATCTTCGAATTCTGACTTACTTTTTTTTATGCCTTCTATTAAGGTATTTGCTTGTTCCGAAATATTAAAAATCTCACCGTACATAGATACTAACTCTAAACTATCTTCTATGGTGTATATATCTGAAATATGAACTGGAGCAATTTTCTCTAATTCAAGAATCATATCTTTAGCATTTTCCTCTTTATTACATAAAATAATATCGGGTTGTAATGCTTTAATTTTATCGTAGTGGACTTGTTTTGTGCCCCCTACAATTTTCTTTGTAGACAATAAATGATTGGGATGCACGCAAAATTTAGTAATTCCAACTATGTTTTCCTCCAGTCCTAAGTCACACAATAATTCCGTCTGACTCGGCACCAAGGACACAATACGCTGTGGAACTTCATGTAATTGAAACGTTCTATGTAACTGATCCCTAAAGCTAGTCACGAATACACTATTTTGAATTTAATATCGCTTCCATTTCCTGTTGAAGTACGTTTGCATTCTTAGCAGCCGCTTCAGCAAAATCCGTTCCGTTAGACGCATAAATAATTCCACGTGAAGAATTAATTAACAAGCCAACATTATCTGTCATACCGTATTTACATACGTCTTGCAAACTTCCGCCTTGTGCACCAACTCCTGGAACTAATAAGAAACTATTTGGAATTATTTTTCTGATATCCGTTAAATACTCTGCTTTTGTAGCACCAACAACGTACATCAGGTTTTCTGAATTATCCCAAGTTTTAGAGGTTTCTAAAACCTGTTTGTATACTTCCTTACCATCTATCGTTTTCGTTTGAAAATCGAAAGCACCTTGATTAGACGTTAATGCCAAAAGAATAGTATGCTTATTTTTAAAAGCTAAAAAGGGCTCTACCGAATCTTTCCCCATATAGGGTGCAACTGTAACACTATCGAAAGCTAAATCTTCAAGAAAAGCTTTGGCGTACATTGTACTTGTATTACCAATATCTCCACGTTTAGCATCAGCTATTGTAAAAATTTCTGGATAATTTTCATTTAAATAATTAATCGTCTTTTCTAACGCTTTCCAACCTTTTAAACCATAAGCTTCGTAAAATGCTGTATTCGGTTTATAAGACACACATAAATGATGCGTCGCATCTATTATCGCTTTATTAAACTCAAAGATTGGATCTTCAGTTTCTAATAAATGCTTTGGAATTTTATTTAAATCGACATCTAGACCAATGGCTAAGAATGATTTTTTTAATCGGATTTGCTCTACTAATTGGTTTTGGGTCATGCTTTTTAAGTCTTGCGTGTTAGGTTTTGGGTGTTAGAGCTTCGATTAATATTTAGATTTGGAATACTTCATTAAAGCATTAATTCTCTTTTGAAGTTGATTAATTTTTTCAGTCAATAACAACTCATCTCCTTCACTAATAAATGAAAGTTCTCGACAAATTATCAAGTGTGTTTCTAATTCAAAAGCAGAACCTAAACTAATTTGAAGAAAACGAACAAAATCCTTTTGGGAGTCTTTAGCACAACCTTCCGCTATATTAGCAGGAATAGACACTGCACATCTAGACATTTGAGATTTTAAGCCAAATTTTTCAGATTCAGGAAGTTGTTTAATTAATTCATAGACCTCTTTTACAAGAGCTACTGCATCTTTCCAAATACCTAATTCTCTAAAATTTCTCATTAAAATTTATATTCGTAAAACCAAAAACCTAATACCTTAGATTAAATGAGATCGTCATTAGCTTTTAACTTTTCAGTATTATCTGCCAATTGCAATTCATCTATTATTTTCTGAATATCACCATTTACAATATTTCCTAAGTCGTACAGTGTTAATCCAATTCTATGATCGGTAACACGTCCTTGCGAATAATTGTAGGTTCTAATTTTAGCACTTCTATCTCCAGAAGTTACCATTGAACCACGTTTTTCTGCATCAGCCGCGTTCTTTTTAGCTAATTCCATTTCGTATAAACGAGAACGTAATACTTTAAATGCTTTTTCCTTATTTTTATGTTGTGATTTCTGATCTTGACATTGCGCCACTAATCCTGTTGGAATATGCGTTAAACGCACTGCCGAATAGGTTGTGTTTACCGATTGTCCTCCTGGTCCTGATGAACAGAAAAAATCGACTCTTACTTCTTTCGGATTAATTTCAACATCAAATTCTTCAGCTTCAGGAAAAACCATCACTGTGGCTGCACTTGTATGCACACGCCCTTGAGTTTCTGTTTGTGGCACACGTTGTACACGGTGCACACCAGCTTCAAACTTCAACGTTCCGTACACATCTTCACCAGTAACTTCAAACTGAATTTCTTTAAATCCGCCGTTAGTTCCTTCACTATAATCTACCGTATCTACTTTCCATCCTCTAGCTTCACAATATTTAGAATACATTCTAAACAAATCTCCAGCAAAAATACTCGCTTCATCTCCACCTGTTCCAGCACGTAATTCGACTACAGCATTTTTAGAATCTTCTGGATCTTTAGGAATTAGCATCACTTTAATTTCCTCTTCTAATTCAGGTATGCGTGTTTTAGCTTCATCTAGTTGCATTTTGGCCATATCCACCATTTCAGCATCACTCCCATCTGATATAATTTCTTCAGATTCATTTATGTTTTCCGTTAAAGAGATATACTCCTCACGTTTATCCATTAAACCTCTTAAGTCTTTATACTCCTTATTTAACTGTACATAACGTTTTTGGTCTGTAATAATATCTGGTTGAATGATTAAATCACTAACCTCATCAAAACGTTGTTTTACTATTTGTAACTTGTCTAACATCTACCTTATTAAATTGTGGTGCAAAAATACGATAATTTATGAATTTTACATATGTATATTAAATACATAATATAGCATAATTAAATGTAAAGAAATAGATTGAAGATAACTAACCATGAATAAGTAATTCTTCTTTTTTAAAGGGTAGTACAGCGTAGGCCGTAAACAGTGTTACACCTAATATATGAAACAACCGTGTTGGATAATAAAATACACCTACTTCTAGATAATAGGAAATAAAGGCCAAAAGATCTGATGCCGCCAAAGAAAACACACAAAACAAGCAGACTATAGACCGAATGGAATTATATCTAAAATTATAATTGACCACTAAAATCAGTAATATAATATACAAAAGGGCACAACAAGCATACAAAAAGATATGCAAGTTATCGGAAAATTTCATGATGGCTAAGTCTAGTAGCTCTACAAATAGAATACCACTAAAGATAATAATGAGTAAACTTCCAACTGTAGATTTCTTACTTTCAAACACTATTTTGAATTTAGGTAATAGATGCCAACTCAGAACGGCTAGCCCTATAGATTTTAACACCGATACCAGGCTATTATAGATAAGGTTATCGTAAAACAGGATGCAAACATCTGTTAGAATAAACAGAGAAAAAACAATTGTTAATTTAGTTTTCTTTAATCCTCCGAAAAAGATATAGAGTATAAAAAAAGCTAAAGTCGTAATGTTTCTTACTAACCTAGAATCGAACGCCGTAAACTGAGTAATAATAAAAAAATTTATTAGTACCATGGTACACGCCAATACTATTATACTTGTTTTTTTAGCAATCATGTGTTCTATAAAATCAAATGTATTTAAATCTCATTTTTTAACCAATCCTTTATTCCTAAAAGGTTAAAAAAAAAGCGAGAGTTTCCTCTCGCCTCATAAAGCGCTATAGCTCTTTTATATTAACCGCATTTAGAAGATCCACAATCTTTACATGTAAGACAGCCTTCTTGGTAAATTAAATTTTCAGAATCACAATTACTACAGGTTTGCCCTTTTACTTGTGTTCCATCTGCAACAAAACGTTTTAATGCACGCACCACTCCGTTTTTCCACGTATTTATAGATTCACTGTCTAATTGTAAACTATTAATTAAGTCTACAATTTTATCAATCGGCATACCATGACGTAATGTACTAGATATTAATTTAGCATAATTCCAGAACTCCGGATTAAACTTATGAGATAACCCTTCGATAGTGGTTTTGTAACCTCTTTTGTTATGATATTGAAAATCGTATCGTCGTGTACCGTCGTCGTTTCTGTTCTTAATAATTAACCCCTCGTTTACCCAACGCGGAATTATCATACCATCTTCATCATCTGTTAACCCCGTAAATACTTCGTAAGGTTTACCATCTATTTTACCGATAAAGGCAATCCATTTTTCTTTATTATTTTGAAAACGTACTACGTCTGCTTCAAGAACTTGAGGGCGCTTTGTAGGGAATGTTGTTAAGACATCGGTAGTCTCATCTTCTTCTTTTTTCTCTTCGTTAGAGATTAAAACTCCTGCACGAGATCCGTCGCGATAAACGGTGACCCCTTTACAACCAACTTCCCAAGCTTTTAAATATAACTGACCTACTAAATCTTCAGAAACATCGTTTGGTAAATTTATGGTTACACTAATAGAGTGATCGACCCATTTCTGAACAGCACCCTGCATAGACACTTTACTTAACCAGTCTACATCGTTAGATGTTGCCTTATAATATGGCGATTTTGCTATTAATGCATCTATTTCTTCTTGAGAATAGTTTAGAGACAAATCGAAACCATTTACTTCCATCCATTGTTTAAAACGGTGATGAAACACCACATATTCTTCCCAAGAATCCCCAACTTCATCTACGAAATCTATACGTACATTTTTATCGTTTGGATTAACTTTACGTCTACGTTTGTAAACTGGCATAAACACAGGCTCGATTCCTGAACTTGTCTGCGTCATTAAACTTGTTGTTCCCGTAGGCGCAATAGTTAATAAAGCAATATTACGACGACCGTATTCTAACATGTCGTAGTACAATTTACTATCTGCTTCTTTTAGACGCAGAATAAATGGATTGTCTTTTTCTAATTCAGCATCGTAAACACTAAAAGCACCACGATCTTTAGCTGTATATACTGAAGCTCTATACGCTTCAATTGCTAATTTTTTATGTACTTCAACTGAAAATGCATTTCCTTCTTCACTACCGTAACGAATACCTAAAGCAGCCAACATATCTCCTTCTGCAGTGATACCGATACCTGTTCTTCTTCCTTCTTCAGCTTTATTTTTAATATTTTCCCAAAGATTTTTCTCTGTGGCTTTTACAACATCTAATTCCGGATCTGCTTCAATCTTTGCTAAAATACCATCGATTTTCTCTAATTCTAAATCAATAATATCATCCATAATACGTTGCGCAACGGCAATGTGCTTACTGAATAATTCAAAGTTGAAAGCAGCCGCTTTAGTAAAAGGATTTTCAACATATGAAAACAAGTTGATTGCTAACAAACGACAAGAATCGTAAGGACATAAAGGAATTTCACCACACGGATTTGTAGATACCGTTTTATAACCAAATTCTGAATAACAATCTGGAACAGACTCGTTAATTATAGTATCCCAAAATAAAATTCCTGGTTCTGCAGATTTCCATGCGTTATGAACAATCTTTTTCCAAATGCCATTGGCTTGAATCGTTTTAGTAAATTTAGGATTTTTACTAAAAATTGGATATTTCTGAGTGTATTCTCCATCGGCCTTAACAGCTTTCATAAACTCGTCGTCGATACGTACCGAAACATTAGCTCCAGTAACTTTACCTTGCTCTAACTTCGCATCGATAAAATCTTCTGAATCGGGATGATTAACAGATACAGATAACATCAAAGCACCACGACGTCCGTCTTGAGCAACTTCTCTAGTCGAATTTGAGTAACGCTCCATAAAAGGCACAATACCTGTAGATGTTAATGCTGAATTTTTTACAGGAGAACCTTTTGGACGAATGTGAGATAAATCATGACCTACCCCTCCACGACGTTTCATTAATTGTACTTGTTCTTGGTCTATTTTCATGATTCCTCCATAAGAGTCAGAATCACCACTATTTCCTATTACAAAACAATTTGAAAGTGATGCAATTTGAAACGGGTTACCAATCCCAGCCATCGGACTTCCTTGAGGAACGATATATTTGAAATCTTTAATTAAATCGAAAATTTCTTCTTCAGATAATGGATTAGGATAACGAACTTCTATTCTAGCAATTTCTGATGCTATCCTGTGATGCATATCGTTTGGAGTTAACTCGTAAATATTTCCATCCGAATCTTTAAGAGCATATTTATTTAACCAAACTCTGGCCGCTAAATCGTCTCCTTTAAAGTATTTTAAAGCCGCTTCGAAAGCCTCTTCTTGTGTATAAGTTTGTCGTTGAATAGGTAAGGAGTCTACTTTCATTGTCTTGCTAATTTTTGTAGTTACTAGAATATTTTTCAGAGCACAAATATAGGCAAGTGTTTGAAATAAATCACACTTCAGAATACAAAAAGTTTTCAATAAAAACACATAATACACTAAAGAACAATGTATTAATAATTTATCAACATAAAAAAGTTAACAAATAAATAAAACTTTATAAGAATAAAAATATTAAAAATCTACAACAAAACCAATACCTAAGATCTGTCTCCACTGCACTTTAGCCCCGCCTTCACCGTACTCACTGGCTTCTTCATCTATCACCACCAAAGTCTTAACATCGTTGTCGTATTTAAGGTGCGACCCTAAAGTTGCCTTTATAAAGTTATTCACTTTAAAATCCATAACAACCTCCCAGTCCACATCTACATTTCCAAAACTATTTATATAATCCGTATACAAATTAGTCGTACTTTTTAACATCACATTTTTCGCAACATCCAGTTCGTAATAATTAGTAATCAAGATACCAAGTTCCTCTCTTACCTTATCCCCAGGAATAAGTACATTCCCTTCGTCATCATAAACCGCTGGTGTTACCCCAAATGCTCCTGCATTCGCTAATCTTTCATCGAGCACAAAAGTAGACTTAAAGGTTAACGGAGAAGCATACAGAGAAAGTCGTTTAAGATCTTTTCCATATTCCATACCACCCCCAAAAAACATATAACCTGGAGCCATAAATTTTGAAATTGGATTGGATGTATCAGGATACGAGTATCCATTCGCGTATTGTGTTTTAAAGTTTAGACGTGACGAATAATACCACATAGAACCTTTAGATTTCTGATACCCGATAGATGAGTTTATCTCAAACAAATCATCTGTCTTTTTTAAAGGCTCACTTTCTTGTTGGTTAATACCGTAACGCGTATTTAAACTGCTATTCCAAATAAAGTTTCGATAGGTGTAATCTAATTTTGAACTCCCACTAACAATTGCAGAAATGGAATTACTACCCCCTGAACTCCAATTTATAAAAGCCACTTCGTTTACATCGACTCCCGCTTTATTTTTGTTCACCCATTTAGGTGTTTCTAGAGGATCGGCATCTTTTTTTTTCTTTATATACAATGAATCCGGTTGAGCAAAGACACCCTGAACCAAAAAAGAAAAAAGAAAAAAAACAATATATTTCATATTATATCAAACTCAATTAAAGCCTTAATAAAGCATTTAATTATTCATACTTAAAAAGACCAAATTCACTATCTATAGTCAAGTGCTTCTGTGCAGAAGCCTCTACGCGTCCAATAATTTTAGCATCAACATTAAAAGACTTAGATATAGCTATAATGTCTTCTGCAACCTCAGGCGCAACATAAACTTCCATACGGTGTCCGCAATTAAACACCTGATACATTTCTTTCCAGTCAGTTTTTGACTGTTCTTGAATGAGTTTAAATAACGGTGGAATTGGAAATAAATTATCTTTAATGATATGAAATTGATCTACAAAATGAAGAATCTTTGTTTGAGCCCCACCAGAGCAGTGCACCATCCCATGAATATCTTCTTTATTATATTTTGAAAGTATCGCTTTTATAATAGGAGCATAAGTACGTGTTGGAGACAATACCAACTTACCAGCATCTAAAGGAGAGTCGGCAACCGCATCTGTAAGCTTCATATTTCCAGAATAAACCAAATCGCTAGGCACGGCAGCATCAAAGCTTTCAGGAAATTTATCGGCTAAATAGTTATGAAACACATCGTGTCTTGCAGATGTTAATCCATTACTACCCATACCTCCATTATACTGTTTCTCGTAAGTCGCTTGACCAAAAGATTCTAAACCAACAATAACATCGCCTGCCTTAATATTAGCATTATCGATTACATCTTCACGCTTCATTCTAGCTGTTACTGTAGAATCTACAATTATCGTTCTTACTAAATCTCCTACATCGGCCGTTTCACCACCCGTAGAATGAATAGTGACTCCAAACGACTTTAGGTCTTCAATTAATTCTTCAGTACCGTTAATTATTGCTGAAAGAACTTCTCCTGTAATTACATTCTTATTTCGACCAATTGTTGAAGACAACATAATATTGTCGGTTGCTCCCACACATAGCAAATCATCTATATTCATGATTAGTGCATCTTGAGCAATCCCTTTCCAAACCGAAATATCTCCAGTTTCTTTCCAATACATATAAGCTAATGCACTTTTTGTACCTGCACCATCTGCATGCATAATTAAACAGTATGCCTCGTCTTGAGATAAATAATCTGGTACAATTTTACAAAATGCCTTAGGAAACAATCCTTTATCAATATTCTTTATAGCGTTATGAACATCTGATTTTGAAGCTGAAACTCCTCGTTGCGCATATCGCTTACTGACTTCTTGACTCATATGATTTTTTAATTGAAAATGATTTACAAAAGTACGCATTGTAAATTAGTTTTTTATGATAATTAACAGGAAAATCGAAGGCAAAAAAAACCTCCAGACATCCATTAAAAAAAAGACGTTTGAAGGTTCGTAAACATTACACTTTAAATTTTTACTAGTAAGAATCCTTATCCAGAAAGGTTAGCTAGCGATTTTTCTTCGTGCACCTGATGCTCCATTAAAGCTTCCTTTGTAGTATTTTCTTCTTGTGAATCAATTTCGGCTTGAGAAAACACAAAAGTAGCAACTAAAAGCAACAGCACACTAACAATGAGCTGTTTCATAATTAAATTGTATAGATTAATAGCGTTGTAAATATATAAAAAACACTAGCACACAATCTTATAACCACCTCATTACTAACAAGTTTTCGACAACACACACTTTTGACAGACAAAGCACACTACAACGTTAGAAATTACGCACTATACTGTAAGAATCCACTTTCCGAAAATTTACAGTGTTTTATTAAAAACACATAAATAGCACCTTTAAAATAATATAATCTTACAGTATTACCGTTTCACAAATCACATACGCAATAAAACACCTTAAAAACAAATAGATCAGGAAACAGCCCACCGGTTTTTACTACTTTATAAACAACAGTTCTCTATATTTTGTTAACGGCCATAACTCATCGTCTATTAGCAGTTCTAATTTATCGCAATGGTAACGAATTTCGGCAAACATAGGATTCACTTTGTATGAATAATCAAGTGCTTTCTTTTCTAAATCTGCCTCATTATTAATACTCCTTCTAGTATCGATCATTTTAGTGACTTTAGAATTTATTGATTCTATATGCCCCGAAATATCTTCAATTAAGGTTAATTGTTCTTTTGCTACTTTTTTAAACGATGCACCGTAAATTTCTTTTATTCCTTTTACGTTCTCAATTAAAATATTTTGATAACGCACAGCTGTTGGCACGATATGACTTCTGCAAATATCTCCTAAAACGCGACTTTCTATCTGTATGCGGTGCACATAATCTTCCATCTCGATTTCGTATCTCGCTTCCGACTCGACTTTATTCATCACACCTAATCCATCGAATAGGTCTAAAGTTTTTTTAGAGATTCTGACTTTTAAAGCTTCTGGCGTCGATTTATTATTACTTAAACCACGTTTCTTAGCTTCAATTTCCCAAGCTTCACCATATCCATTTCCTTCAAAAAGAATGTTTTTAGATTTTTTAATATACTCCCGCAACACATTAAATACAGCATCATCTTTCTTCATCTCCTTTTCTTCGATAAGCACATCTACTTCCGCTTTAAAATCGATAAGCTGCTTAGCGACAATAGAATTTAAAATGGTCATCGGGTTTGCGCAATTCGCTTTAGAACCTACGGCTCTAAATTCAAATTTATTCCCTGTAAAGGCAAATGGCGAGGTTCTGTTTCGATCTGTATTATCTAACATAATCTCTGGAATCTTACCGACAACATTAAGTTTAAGTTCCGTCTTTTCTTCGGGAGACAATTTACCACTTGTTACATTCTTAAGCTCACTTAATACCTTTGTTAACTGTGCTCCAATAAAGACAGAAATAATTGCTGGAGGCGCTTCGTTTGCACCTAATCGATGGTCATTACTTGCAGACGCAATTACTGCTCTTAATAATTCTTCATTATCATTTACCGCTTTAATGGTATTTATAAAAAAGGTAAGAAACTGAAGATTACTCATTGGCGTTTTTCCTGGCGCCAAAAGATTTACTCCTGTATCTGTACTTAAACTCCAGTTGTTATGTTTTCCAGATCCATTTACACCAGCAAAAGGCTTTTCATGAAACAAGACTTTAAAATTATGACGTTCGGCAGTCTTGTGCATTAAATCCATTAACAAAGAGTTGTGGTCTACTGCTAAATTAGCTTCTTCATAGATAGGAGCTAACTCGAATTGATTCGGAGCCACTTCGTTATGACGCGTTTTTACAGGAATCCCTAACAACATACATTCATGTTCTAAGTCTCGCATAAAAGACATCGCACGATTAGGAATGGTTCCGAAATAATGATCTTCTAACTGCTGCCCTTTTGCAGACGAGTGTCCTAATAAAGTCCGTCCGGTAGCTACAATATCTGGTCTCGAAGCCACCAAAGCTTTATCTATTAAAAAATATTCTTGTTCCCACCCCAGAGAAGCATTAACCTTCTTTACATTCTTATCGAAATATTTACAAACAGCTACAGCGGCACTATCTACAGCCTGTAATGCTCTTAAAAGAGGTGTTTTATAATCTAAAGCTTCACCTGTATACGACACAAATACAGTAGGAATACATAAGGTTGTTCCGTAAATAAATGCAGGAGAAGTCGGATCCCATGCAGTATATCCGCGAGCTTCAAACATGTTTCTAATTCCGCCATTAGGAAAACTAGAAGCGTCTGGTTCTTGTTGCACTAACTCTCCACCTCCAAAACGCTCTATAGCAGCTCCACCTCCAATAGTTTCAAAAAACGCATCATGCTTTTCGGCAGTTGCACCTGTTAACGGTTGAAACCAATGTGTATAATGCGTGGCTCCTTTAGAAATAGCCCACTCCTTCATTCCTGTAGAAATATGATCGGCAATTAATCGGTCTATTTTAGAACCTTTTAAAATGGCATCCATAACTTCATTATATGCCGTATTAGTTAAATACTGACGCATAGCAGCTTCATTAAAAACATTCGCTCCAAACACACTAGAGCGTCTATCTTTCTCTTCTATATATACAGGCGCCCTGTCTAAAGTTTGTTTTAAGGCATGAAATCGTAGTATAGCCATTTTATTTAATTTTTATTACAAATATAAAAATTATAAGTCGGGTTTTTTAGCAAAAAACAAATACCCCTAAAAAAGATAGGGTATAACTAATAATTCCATAAAAATTACGAATCCACCCCACTATTTAACATGGTTAATAAAAATTTAATATTATATTTGTTTCTGACATTAATAACTTTTATTAAAAAATATGGCTAAGATTAAATTAGAGTACATTTGGTTAGATGGTTACTTTCCAACTCAAAACTTGAGAAGCAAAACAAAAGTAGAAGAGCATGAAGATTTTAAAGGAACTTTAGAAGAGATAGGAAACTGGTCTTTTGATGGGTCTTCAACACGACAAGCTGAAGGAGGTTCTTCTGACTGTCTATTAGTCCCAGTTGCAATTTATCCTGATCCAGACCGTATTAATGGATGGTTAATTATGACTGAAGTTATGAATGCTGATGGAACTCCACACGTATCTAACGGTAGAGCTACAATTGATGATGATGATAATGATTTCTGGTTTGGTTTTGAGCAAGAATATTTCATTATGGATAATAAAACGCAGAAACCTTTAGGATTCCCTATTGGTGGATACCCTGCGCCTCAAGGAATGTATTACTGTTCTGTTGGTGGTAAAAATACTCACGGAAGAGACTTCGTTGAAGAACATGCTGATTTATGTATCGAAGCTGGTTTAAACTTTGAAGGAATTAACCAAGAGGTTGCTTCTGGACAATGGGAATATCAATTATTCGCTAAAGGTGCTAAAAAAGCTGGAGATGAAATTTGGATTTCTAGATACTTATTAGACCGTTTAACTGAAAAGTACGGATACTATATAGAATACCATCCAAAACCATTAGGTAAGGATATGGACTGGAATGGTTCAGGTATGCACGCTAACTTCTCTAACGAAATATTAAGAACATGTGGAGATAAAGAAGTTTACGCAACTATTTGTGAAGCTTTTAGACCAAGAGTAAAAGAACATATTGAAGTTTACGGTGAGTTTAACGACCAACGTTTAACAGGTTTACACGAAACAGCAGCTATTACAGATTTCTCTTGGGGAATTTCTGATAGAGGAGCTTCAATTCGTATTCCATTAATCGTAGTCGAAAAAGGCTGGAAAGGATGGTTAGAAGATAGACGTCCTGCTTCAAACGCAGATCCATACAAAATTGCTGCTGAAATTGTAACAACAGTGAAAAGCGCTAAAATATAATTTTTAAGTTAATTATTTCTTTAAGAAAGTCATCTAATTTTTTAGATGGCTTTTTTTATGCCGTGTACCTAAATCAAGCCTGACAGTGCTTTTACATTCCTCTAAAACCTTTAGTTTTTAAATTCAGGATATACCTAAAAAGACTTTAATCGAGCAACTGTTCTCTCTTTTTAACTTAGTGGGTACCCTTTAAAAATACACCTCATCTCTAAATAACCGATTCAATTTAATTCAGTTGACTACATTCTTCAGAGAAGTTCTAGTGTATGCTATATGAACACCTACACGAAGTGTCTCATAAAAATTCACACACTTAATAAAAAAGATAGCATTCTAAATAAGCGTTCCAGGCGACATTTACAGCTGAAAAACACCCTTTATAAAATCAATACACGAAGACTTCCTTAAAATTAGATTTTAACCTCACTTGAATAATTACTCAGAAAAGGTAGAAAAGATAAACACCACATACGCAATAAAGATCAGAGCACCTTTTAATCGACCTAACTCGAATCGTTTTGGCAAAAACACTAAAGGAATAAGGATTGCAGAGAAACCTAGCATCCAAAAAATATCGTTTGTTAAAATCATGGCGTTATTCACCATGATAGGCTGAATCATTGATGTTATTCCTAAGACACAAGCAATATTAAAGATATTAGAACCTATTAAATTCCCTAAAGAAATTGCTTTCTCCTTCTTAAGCGCAGCAATTACCGAAGCTGCTAATTCTGGAACACTCGTACCAATTGCCACCATAGTAACAGATATAACACGCTCACTTACCCCTAAGGATGTAGCCATTTCTATCGCACCTCTAACTAACCATTCACTACCAAAATATAAGGCTGCACCACCTATTACTAACCAAATAAATATTTTAAAATTTGAAGTTTGCTGTAAACTATCATCAACTTCATCTACTGCCGAATCGTCCTTAGCAGAATTTCTTATAAGCACAACTAAGAACACCACAAGCGACGTCATTAAAGCTGCACCTTCCCAAAAATCGAGAACCAACCCACTTTTTAAGAAGAAATAAAGCACAACAGATAATAACATCATAACTGGCCAATTCAGTTTATAAAAGCCTTTATCTATTACCAAAGGCGAAATCATAGCGGTTATCCCTAAAACCAATCCGATATTTGCAATATTAGAACCAATTACATTTCCTAAAGCTATATCGGGAGCACCATCTAAGGCCGCTTGCAAACTCACTAAAAGTTCTGGAGCAGATGTCGCAAAGGACACTACCGTCATACCGATAACTAATTTTGAGATTTTTAGCTTAAAGGATAAGGCTACAGAAGAACGTACTAAAAACTCTCCTCCCACTACCAATAATAACAATCCTAAAATAACCCAAACTATGCTCATCACTTTCTAATTTTATGCGAATATAACACAGAAATACTAATTACATAAATGGTTATTCTAAATCAGTTAATTTTTAAACCAATATCATTAAAACTAAAAAAATAGTTTAATAACTGCAAAAACAGTTTTGAAACTATAAAAATAGTTATATATTTGACTCAAGTATTAGAAAACAGAAATAGTATGCAAAAACTAACAAATAAAGAAGAAGAAATCATGCATATTTTATGGACGCTCGAAAAAGCATTTGTAAAAGATGTACTAAAAGAAATAACAGCAGACAAACCCCACTACAATACCTTATCTACTACCATCCGGAATTTAGAAGAAAAAGGCTACGTTGGTTACACTGCTTACGGTAAAACACACCAATACTTCCCTATTATAACAAAGGAAGCTTACAGAAAACGTTTTATGAGTTCTGCCATCGAAAACTATTTTAATAGCTCGTATAAAAATGTAGTCTCATTTTTTGCCAAGGAAGAAAAAATTAGTGTAGATGATTTAAAAGAGATTATTAAGGTGATAGAACAAAACAAATAGATATGGAATATTTTATAAAAGCATCGGCAGTTATTTGCATCCTCTATTGCTGCTACATTCTATTACTACAAAAAGAAACCTTCTTTACGGCCAACCGTTGGTTTTTACTTTCTGGGCTTTTAATTTCAGTACTATTGCCTTTTGTTGTGATTCCTATTTATATAAATGAAATCCCACAAACATTAGATTTAAGTCAGTTTACAACCGCAAAACCTGCCGAAGTCACCTCAAGTTTTTCATGGATAACTGTTGCGATTATTCTGTATACCTTGGGTGTCGTTTTCTTTTCGATTCGATTTATTATTGAGTGCGTCTCTCTTAAATCATTCATGAACTCTCAAAATACAAATCTAGAAAACGGATTTCATATTTCGGAAACACGTCAAGACATCCCTCCGTTTTCATTCTTTAAAACCATCGTGTATAATCCGAGTCAGTTTACAAACGCAGAACTCACACATATTTTAAACCACGAAAAAGTACATGCGCGAGACTATCATTCTATAGATATATTAATTTCAAAAGTAGCGACCATTGTCTTTTGGTGCAATCCCATAATTTGGTTGTACAAAAAAGCACTCATTCAAAATTTAGAATTTATAGCCGATTATAAATCTATACAACAAACGCATTCAACAAAAACGTATCAAAACGTACTATTAAAAACATCATTGCCTATTCATCAAATGGCACTGACTACTAATTTCTATAATTCATTAATCAAAAAACGAATCCTTATGTTAAACACTTCAAAGTCGAAACCAGTCCGTGTATTAAAATACGTGGTAATCGCACCCTTACTTTTAGCTTTTTTAATGAGTTTTAATACCAAAACGGTTTATAAAACGGACAACTCAACATCTACAATTTCAAATATAGATGATACAGAAATTATCGGACTTATTACAAAAGATCATAGCGAAGAACAATTAAATGCCATGATTTCAACTTTTGAAACTCAACATATTATTATAACCATAAAAAATGTAAAACGAAATACTTCAAACGAAATAAAATCCATCTCTATTGAAGCCAAATCTAAAGACGAAAGAGTAACCTATAATATAGATTCAGAAGCTCCGATTGCACCCATAAAAATTTCTTATAGCAACACTACAAACACATTATCTATTGGTAAATCTGAGACTAGCTCAGATATCGTCTTTACCTCATCTAAAAACGCCAAAAACGTGAACACGAGCAACAATAGCGGACTTGTTATTAATACCTCTGATGGTTCTGGTAGTTTTGTTCTTAAAAGGCTAACAGAGGATAATGCCGATAAAAACGTTATGTTTATTAGCGAGGACGGAAAAACAACACATGTAACAACCACTAAGGAACATGTAAGCCTAAATAAAACACCTGAAACCGAAGAGACTTCTATTATCGACACTAATGCTATATACGCTAAACCCACAGAACAAAACAAGGAAAATCTGACGATTAACACAGCGACAGAACCTACATATATTTTAAACGGAAAAGAAATTTCTAAAGCAGAGGCGAATACCATTAACCCAGAGACGATTGATCAAGTAAACGTATTAAAAGGCACAAGTGCATTAAAGAAATACCAAGAGAAGGGAGAACATGGTGTTATAGAGCTTACAACAAAAACCAATACAGTAAACAGTGACACTTCTGGGCAAACCTCCGAAATAAAAGTTGTTGGATACAGCAAAGAAGGCTCTCCCCTAATTATTGTAGACGGCAATGAAATGTCTGAGGAAGACATGAATAAAATAAATCCAGATACTATTGATAATATGAATGTATTAAAAGGAAAATCTGCTACAGTAATATATGGAGATAAAGGAAAAGATGGCGTTATAATAATTACAACTAAAAAATAATCGCATAGATTTAAATGTATTATTAGAATTAGACCTCACGCGTTTTTAAAACGGTGAGGTCTTTTTTATGACCGGTATAGTAATAGTAATCAAAATGACACAAATTATATAAAACCAATTTTCTAATTTAAGATATCGTATTATATTTGAACTATGGAAATATACAACCCCAAAGAATGGTTTAAGGCTGTTTTTTATGTGCACCAGTCTGACACCATAAGAAAACTATACCCTTATTTAATATTAACAGCTTTCTATTCGGGAGGTATTGCTTTTTACGAACTCGAATATTTAAATTTATCGGCTAAAAGCTGGATAAACAATATTACAATTGTTCATAGTCTATTAGGTTTTGCGTTATCACTTTTATTGGTTTTTAGAACCAACACCGCTTACGACAGATGGTGGGAAGCACGAAAACAATGGGGAGCATTAACAAATGTGAGTAGAAATCTAGCATTAAAACTGGATGCGCTTTTAGATGAAGACGACGCTGCTATTCGCCACTTTTATAGAAAAGCAATTCCCATGTATTCGCAAAGCTTGTTTGCCTTTTTACGATCGGATTACACGACTTATATGTTAGACGATCATGAACACCCAGAATTAGGTGATGCTTTTAGCAGAAAGAAACATGGTCCGAATCAAGTGGCAGCCTTACTGTTTAAAAAAACGAATTCACTTTATAAAGCAAATAAAATTTCTGGAGAACAATTTATACTTCTTAATAACGAACTCGAAGGATTTACAAATATTTGTGGCGCCTGCGAACGCATTAAAAACACGCCGATCCCCCACTCTTATAGCACCTTTATTAAAAAATTTATTGCTTTATTCGTGGCAACACTTCCTATTGGATATGTGTTTTCTTTGGGGTATTTTGTGATTCTTGCCGTACCTTTTATTTTATACGTCTTAGCGTCTTTAGAATTAATTGCTGAAGCAAATGAAGATCCTTTTGGTTTAGATTATGATGATTTACCAATTGAAAAAATGGCGGATAACATGAAAAAACATACACACGAATTGTTACATCCGTAATTAAGTTGATAATTATATAAACAAAAAAGACACCTTGAATGGGTGTCTTTTTTGTTTATATAATCTTAAAAACGTTTTTCCGAAGTCATCGGGTTTAACCAACGTTTGGAAACTACAGTATTCTTTTTATCGATAACCAAATTCTGCTCACGCTTTAAGTAACGTGATCTTGCGGCCTTTAATTCTGTTTTAAAACGTCTACTATCAAAAGTAGCAGTTGGATCTCCGTTGGCACGTCGCTCTAACTGATTAAATGCTTTTTGCAAAGCGTCACTACCATAAATGGCAACAAAGGCATGCATACTTGGTATTTCGGAATCCAACTTCAATAACCAAATTTTAAGCTGATTTAATATTTTATAATGATTAGAATGACCTAAAGCATGCTTTAAGTTCTTAAATGCATATTTTTCAGAGGCATGATAAGTCTTATAATGTGTTTTAATTTTTCTATACAGCCAAGGCAACAACCTATAAAGTAGATACAACAGTAAAATACTTATAAGTAGATACTCTACAAATGTTTTCACAGGTAATCCTAAAATCAAAAACGGTTTATCCTCCTCTGGCACTGCTGCAGTTTCAGCTTCAAGTTGTTTTTTTATACCTGCCAACATGCTTAAATCCGGATTCGGCTCAACATGAATGGTTACAGAATCTATTACCTTCTTATAGAATTTATGATTATTATAATTCCAATACACAAATTCTATTCTAGGCAGAACGACATCACCTTCCTTCTCGAATAAATAATTAGCACCGTCTGTACGACTAGCCGACACGTAGGTTTTTGTCTTATTTGTATTTACAGAAGGGCGCTTCGGATAAATACTAACTCCAGCAACACTATCTAAAATAACAGCAGGAATAAACTCACCTAGCGTTCCAGAAGCACTTCTATGAATTGAACGCTGTAACACATCTCCAACCCTAACTTTCTTTGTACTCTGGTTCCATTTTTCACTAACATTAAGTGTACTAGACACTAACCAATTATCCGGATTGTATCCTGGCGGCACTCCTTTAACTGTAATCTCTTTAGCCTTGGTATGGATTGTATGTTTTATCCCTTCATAACCTCCCGGTTTAGGAGATTCTACATGTATAGTTAATTCAGGAATAGTAATAACGCCTTCTTGTGTTGGAAACACATTGTATATAAAATCGACACCAGAAAACGGCTTCCCACTAAACGTTTTTCTATTAGACACAGATCTAAAAAACACCGTTAAAGCCCCTTCAACCTGAATGTTCCCGACATCTACCCCTTTTGTAAACCAGGTATTAGAATATACCGAAACCGTCATTTGTACCGGCTGACCAATATAAGCCTCTGTATGATTTATAGAGGTATAACTTATTAACTGTTGCGCATAACCAAAGTTAACACCCAACAAGAACAACACCGCTAATATCCTAAATTTTGCTACCATGTTGTTTGTGTTTTTTCAACCTCAACTTGTTTCTTCTTCACTTGGTATTTAAACTTATGTGTTAAAAACAAAGCAGGATCGTCGTCTACCTTTCGCATTAATATATTTTTAGGAATAGCCCCTTTCCCAGATTTAAAATCGTCTGGTAACTCATCAAGCTCTTTCCCTTTACGTTTCCCTGTTTCAACAGTTTCTTCTAAACGCTCTTTCTCCATATCCTTTTTAGTGGCTTTTTGCCCACCACCACTTAGATCTTCTGGAGATGTATTTTGCTCGTTTTGCGCTTGTGGTTTTTCGCCTTCAACGGTACTTTCTTCAACCGACATTTTACTAACCCCAGCTAACACTTCATTTATATTTTGAAGATTTCTATTCGCCTGTTCCATACTCGGATCATTCTTTACTAGCGTTGTAAAAATGGCTTGCGCTTTTTCTAAATTTCCTAATTTAGCATAAGCCAACCCTAAATTATACTGTCCGTTTGGTGTCGAATCCTTTTCGAATGCTTGTCTCGCCTTAGTATAATCTCCGCCTTTATAATAGGCGACACCCTGACGTAATGGGTCTTTAAAACCTTCGGCAGCGGTGATGTAATTTTGGTTATCAAATTCCTCTTGCGCCTGGTATTCCTTAGTATACCATAAATCTTTAAACTGAAAGTCTTTCGACTCCTTTGTACTATCCTCATCAGTAAAACTACAAGACGACAAACTTACCAGCAAAACGATAGTCAGTAAACTCCACCCTTTTCTAAAACTAAATAAAAACAGAACCATTACAGGAATAATTAACCAATAGCCTTGATCTTCCCAATTCTCATCTTCATTTTTAGGTTTTTCTTCAAAAATAAGATGATCACTAACAGTCTCGGCAAATATGGTAACATCACTCTTATCGAGTGTTAAGTCCATAATCTTCACCTTATCAATACCGCGTAACGCATTTAAATTATCGGTTTGCAAGGCAGATGTTATGGTTTTCCCTTTTATTTTTAAATCGTATTTATGATTACTAAACGAAGGCACATTTCCTCCCATTTCCGATGCGAAGGGATATATGTTAAGCGTGACATTATTTTCTTGAACAAACGCACTTACAGCTTGCGAGTCTATACCTTCTAAATCGTCGGTAATTAAAACAATTTGTCCTGGCGCTTTATTATCAATAAACAGACTCTGTAATTTATCGAATAACATATTAAATCCTGTCCCACTCGCAGGCATCATATGTGGCTGTAAACCGTCTAAATTATCTTGAATAATTTTATAATCTGTTGTAAAAGGAACTACAGTGTGTGCAGATCCAGAAAACACGATAAGCGCTGTTTCTGCTCTTGGATTGGCCTTTAATAAATCGTTTATTTTAAACTTCGCACGTTCCAATCTATTCGGAGATACATCGGCAGTTAGCATACTCTGAGACAAATCTAAAGCAATAACCAGTTTTGAAGACACCTTTTTAGCAGGCGCTTTTTCTTCACTCCATGTTGGTCCTAAAAAACCTAAAAAGCCAAGTCCAAATAACAGTAAAAGCGAAGCATGCAACAGTCTAGATTTCCATGTGGTTCCTTTCTGAATCACATAAGGCTGTAAATGTTTTGCAATGTGCTTTTTCCAACTATTGTTCTCGCCATAAAACAGAATCCCTAAAAGGATAATTATGGCCATAGGTATAGCCATCCAAAGATATTCGGGGCGTAAAAAATGAAATTTATCCCAATCTATGTCTTTCAAAAACTCCATAGATTAAGTGCTTTTAAATCGTTTCACAATGAGTATTAAATTATTTATAGCGACAGCCAGAAGTCCTAATGCTAATGCAATTCCCAATGGAATATAATACAGCAAGGTTTTTGGCGTATAACTTTCTTCTTCGTATTCTATAGGTTCTAACGTATCCAATTCTTTATAAATATCCTGAAGTGCTTTGGTATCTTTTGCTCTAAAATACTTACCATTTGTCATTTCGGCAATATCCTGAAGTGTTCGCTCGTCTAAATCTGAATCTTGGCTATTTGGGTCACCAATCCCTATGGTATAAATTACTGTAGAATCTTTTTTTGCCAAATTAGCGGCATCTAATGGCAGTATTTCCATACCGCTATCTACGCCATCGGTTAAGATTAGCATCACTTTATGCGGAATGGTATCACGCTGAAACAGATCCATCCCTTTAACAATGGCTTTTCCAATATTTGTCATTTGTCCAGCCATACCCACATCAGCTTCATCTAACATGGTACTTACTGTTTCTAAATCGGATGTGAAAGGCGCTTGCACGTAGGCGTTAGAAGCGAAAAACAGCAGACCTAAACGGTCACTTTTTCGTTCTTTCACAAAGTCTTTCATAATATCTTTAACAGCTTCCCAGCGCGTGGTACGCTTTCCATCGATAGACCAATCGGTATTTGCCATACTGAACGAAAGATCGGCAGCTATTAAAAAGTTACGAGACGTTTTAATCTTTTTTTCTGGTTTCCCCACCAATTGTGGCGATGCTAATGCAACGAGTAATAACAACCAAATGCTGTACATAACCGTCCATGTAAACCAGTTTCTTTTTTTTATATACGATGCCTTTTTAGCTTTCTGACCGGAAACCTCTACGGCTCGATTAAAATAAGGAAATCGCAAGGCACTGCTTTTATTTTTTATAGCAGGCAACAGCCAATATACCAGTAGCGGCAACGGCAACAATAAAATAACAAACGGATATGCGAATTCGAAATTATCTGGCATGATGCTGTATCCAATGGATGCTTTTGTTAGTAAATTGCTCTTTATTAAATGCTGATGTCTGTTGTAATTCGTGCTTGTAAACAGCATCTAGAATAACAGGTTCATCAGTCTTAAAATTTGATGTATTCACTTTAGAATCTAAAAAATTCACCCAATCGCTACCGTATAATCCGGCAACTTCTTTTCGTCCGAACGACTGCATTGCTGTGTCTTTTAACACGAATAGAATAGAGTTTATAAGTTCTACAGAAGATAATTCTGTTTGCTGTTTCAACTTCTGAATCTCGGCAACGGCATCTCTTAAATATTGTTTCTTTTTGTAATTCTGATAGATTTTATATCCCACTAAAGCAATAAGAACCGCTATAAGAAAAAACACAATTTTCCAACCTAAAGTTTCAAATGTGAAGGGAACCGGACTTGGTTCGATAACATCTCCTAAGTCTAAAGCTTTGGCTTGTGTTGGGTTTTGAAACCAGAACAATGTATGTCCTTTTAAAAACAGCATCTTTTATTTTGGTATATATTGTGTAAATACATTTACTAATTGTTCTTCTAAAGGATCGACGGTATTTATTTTAAAAAGCGTGATATCGTATTTCTCAATTTCTTGTTTAAAACCATCATAGTTTGTTTTAAAGTCCGACTTTAAATCTTCTACGACCTTATCTTTCTTTTTAAGAATACTTATTTGTTTTTTCCCATCCGTTAAAGACATCTTTTTCGATGGCAATTCTTCTTCCATCGGATCGTAAACCTTAACTAAAACCACATCATTATGTTGAGATAATACACTTAAATACTGAATCATCTCATTATTATATCTATGAAAATCACTAATGATAATCACCAAATAATCATGGGTAATAATATTGTTCAGCTTGGCAATCATGTCTTTTAAAGACTTAGAAAAATCGAAATCCTCATTCTTATAAATCTCCTGATTGGCTTCGACTATCTTCTGAAAAAACTGAAGCATATTACGTTGGTCTCGTTTTGGTGTCAGTAAATCGTAAGACTCACCTTTCATCACTAAACCACCTATACGGTCGCCTCCTTTTAATATTTTATAAGCCGCCACAGCAGCTAATTCGCCTGCAACAACCGCTTTTGTTTTATTTACAGATCCAAATCCCATAGTTGGCGATTGGTCCACAAATATAAAGGCTGGTTTTTCTTTTTCTTCGGTAAACACTTTAGTGTGTGTTACACCTGTTTTAGCGGTAACTTTCCAATCTATATTTCTAATATCGTCGCCAATAACATACGGTCTAGCCTCTTCAAAATCGAGTCCTCTTCCGCGTAAGCGCGATGTATAACGTCCGGACAATACACTGTTCGATTTTTGCTGACCGACATTAAAATTAAGCACCGTATTTAACCACTCGTATTGCAATAAATGCTCGAGCGTTAAAAACACAGTATTATCTTTAGGTATAGACTTCATGGAGAATCGTTTTTAAACGTATTAAGCGACTACAGCTACAACTTCTAAAATTTTATCGATAACTTGATTGGTAGTTATACCTTCTGCTCTGGCTTTATAACTTAATGAAATACGATGTCTTAGTACATCTTTTATTACTGCCTGAATATTATCTGGCGACACAAAATCCTTTCCATTCATCCAAGCATTCACACGGCTACAACGGTCTAATGCTATCGTTCCACGGGGACTTGCTCCAAAATCGATCCATCCGGCAAGGGTTTCATCAAAACGTTCTGGGTATCGTGTTGCCGAAATTAAACTCACCATATATTTCTCTAATTCTTCGGTAACTTTAATCACATTGATTTCATTCCTTGCATCGAAAATATGTTGCTGAGAAATAATCTCAGGTGCTGCGGTAGAAGATTTAGAAGCTACGCTTTGCTCTGCTTTATTTAATCTTAAAATTCCTAATTCGGAAGCATCGTCTGGATAATCAATTACCACATGCATAATAAAACGGTCCATTTGTGCTTCTGGTAACGGATACGTTCCTTCTTGCTCAATCGGGTTTTGGGTTGCCATTACCATGAACAATTTATCCATTTTGTATGTACTTCCTGCTACAGTTACCTGGCGTTCTTCCATGGCTTCCAACAGCGCAGATTGCACTTTTGCAGGCGCACGGTTAATCTCATCGGCTAAAATAAGATTACTAAAAATAGGACCTTTTTGGAAACTAAATTTTTCTGCTTCGTCTGGCTGATAGATCTCTGTTCCTGTAATATCTGTAGGTAATAAATCTGGAGTGAATTGTATTCTGCTTAAATCGCAGTCTAAGTGTTTAGACAACGTTTTAATCGCTCTCGTTTTTGCTAAACCTGGCAATCCTTCAAGAAGCATATTCCCATCGGCGAGCAATACTAAAATTAAACGATCTATAAGTTCTTGTTGCCCGATAATAGATTGAGACATCGCTGACTTTAGGTGTCCTACAGCTTCAAATGGCGTCATAATGAAATGGTTTAGAAAATATATTGAAAATGTTTAATATATGGGTACTTGTATAGTAAAGCAAGAAAACCATTCATACCAAATGGCTTTCTTGCTATTACACACAATTGTTTATTTTTTTCCTGCTTCTGTTAATTTATCCATGGTATCTCCAAGGTTAAAACTTGCCGCTTTCATACGTGGTGGGTATTGCTCAAACGTAGAGATAAATTTACCTACATATTCTGATGCTGGTAATAATAAAAATACGTGATCTAAATACCAGTCCCAATACGTGTTAGAGGTAGTCGTTGCAAATTCGTAAGGATCTCTTCTTAAATTATAAATCCATGGAATTCTTGTAGTCACCATAGGTTTAGACCAAGTATCTAAAGTTCCCTGAGAATCTTGGTGCATAAAAGTAACTTTCCAGTCGTGAAAACGAAGTGCCATTAACTCCCCATCATCAGAGAAGTAGAATAACTCCTCACGAGGACCTTTTTCAACTTCACCGATTAAGAAAGGTAAAAAGTTATACCCATCTAAGTGTACTTTAAATGTTTTTCCATTTGCTTTATGGCCTGTTAATAATTTTTCTTTCACATTCGGGTCTCCTGCAGCAGCTACATAAGTTGGCATCCAGTCTAAACCAGACATAATCTCGTTAGAAACCGAACCTGCTTTAATGTGGCCTGGCCAACGTACCATTGCAGGAGTTCTCCATCCACCTTCCCAGTTGGTGTTTTTCTCGCCTCTAAACGGATTTACACCTGCATCTGGCCATGTGTTTTTATGCGGTCCATTATCTGTACCGTAGTGAATAATAGTGTTATCTGCCACACCTAATTCGTCTATAACTTTTAAGAATTTCCCGATATGCATATCGTGTTCTACCATACCATCTCCGTACTCATTCTGCCCAGAAATTCCAGTCAATTCTGGTTTTACGTGGGTTCTAAAGTGCATACGTGTACCATTCCACCACACAAAAAACGGTTTTCCAGAAGCCACAGATTTTTTAATAAATGCGATAGCAGCATCAGACGATTCATCGTCAATGGTTTCCATTCTCTTTTTTGTTAAAGGTCCTGTATCTTCTATTTTACCATCGGCAGTAGAATGTATTACACCTCTTGGTCCGAACTTCTTAGCGAAATTAGGGAATTGTTTAGGGTCCGGATAATCTCTTAATTCTGGTTCTTCTTCAGCATTTAAGTGATATAAGTTTCCAAAAAACTCATCAAAACCATGATTAGTAGGTAACATGTCGTCACGATCTCCTAAATGGTTTTTACCAAATTGTCCGGTAACATAGCCCATAGGTTTTAATAACTCTGCTATGGTAGGGTCTTTTTCAGAAATCCCTTGTTCTGCTCCTGGCATCCCCACTTTACTTAATCCTGTACGCAAAACACTTTGTCCCAAGATGAAGGTTGAACGGCCGGCTGTACAACTTTGTTCTGAATAGTAATCTGTAAAGATCATCCCTTCATCTGCAATTCGGTCGATGTTTGGCGTTCGGTAACCTACTAGTCCCATAGTGTAGGCACTAATGTTTGATTGTCCAATATCATCGCCCCACAGGACCAAGATATTTGGTTTTTTCTGTGCGAATGCGGAAGAGACTAGCCCCGCCGCAAGCAACAGTGTAAATAATTTAGATTTTTTCATAAAAAATTGGTAATTGTTATTAATTATATTGATTTAACTGTACTTCTAAAATAAAAAAAATCGGACACATCTATTACAAAAACACTTAAAATTAACGCATTAACCTAAAAATATAAAAACAAAAGAGGCTTAACACTAATCAATTCTCGGATTTTTAACATAACCCCAAATGTTTACAAGTGTGTTGTTTATTAGAAATTGAATATGGTTTTAAAATCGTTTTTCATATCGACTACTAACCAGTTTTTCTCTTTAGCTTCAACTAAAGCCGTTTCTAAATGACCACTAAGTGTTTTCAAGTCGTATTCGAACTCACGTTCGCCATCTGTATGGTGTAAAATAACGCACATCGATTTGTATTTAGAGCTAGAAGTATATTGCATCATGGCTTGATCGCCATCACTATTCCCTCCACAGAAAACTGGTTTTTTGCCTATAAAACGGTGAATCGCTTGTGGCTTTCCTGCTTTATCATCGACGTAAACATCTCCAGATACTTTTGTAATTGTGGGTACGCCATCGATCACTTCATATTTTGTTTCTCCATAACTACCAATCACTTGGTAAGGCGGAATATCGTAAGCTTCTTCTGCAAATGCACGCATAAAGTCTGCACCACCTCCACTTACAATAAAATTTTTAAACTCGTTAGCCTTTAAATAGTCTAACAATTGTATCATTGGTAAATACACAATCTCGTTATAAGGCCTGTTGTATTTTTTACTCATGGTGGTATCGATCCATGTTTTTACCGAAGCTTCAAATTCATCTTCTGTTTGCACCGTATGTGTTTTATCGATAAGGTTCATTAAACCTATCATACCTGCTTTTTTTAAAGGTTCGAAGTCTCCTTTAGCAGCACCGTTAAGTACTGCATCTTTTTGCCATTCTGGATGATTCGGCATTTCTTTTTTAAGATAATCAAACATGTATTGAGCTTGATTTGGCACGGGTTGTTCTGGCCATAAGGTACCGTCGTTATCGAATACAGCAATACGGTCGGCTACAGGAATAAAGTCCGAAGCTCCTTCTGTGGTTACGGCAGTTACCCAATCGATAATACGCTTTTTAGGAGCATCTGCCCAAGCACTAAGCGCATTTTTGGTTTCAAATTTGGCTACAGCCATTTCAGATTCCGATTTAATGTCTATTTTATTTCCTTCTTTACAACTTGTAAGAGCACATAAAGCGAAAATAATGAATAAGGTAGGATATGTAATTTTCATAATAGTGATTTAAAAATATATTGACATTTTAAATATACCTAAAAATGAGACACTTAAGACATATTTAGACTGGATTCAAGTAAAAAAAAACTGATACAACTTTTACGTTGTATCAGTTTTAATATCCTTAAAGACAAATTAATTTCTTGTAGGTGTCTGTAACGTTTGGATTACTTTATCGATACTTAAAGAGCTTCCTTTTCTTGGAGGGAATTCTTTAAACGTACCTAAGAATTTACCAACATAGTTTTGTGCTGGTACCATCATCCACATTTGGTCTGCATAATTTCTTATGTATAATGCAGCATCCATAGATACTTCAAACGGGTCGTTTCTTAAGTTTAAGATAAGTGGCCAAGATGGAGACTTTCTATACGCTTCGTTAATAGAACCTTCCATAATAGAGAAATGTAATTTCCAATCGTCGTAACGTAATGCATTTAAGTTTCCTGCAGCATCAAAATAAAAGATCTCATGTCTTAGACCTTCCCCTTTTTTAAGTTCACCTGTTAATAACGGTAATTGGTTGTAACCATCTAAGTGCGCTTTAAATGTTTTTCCTGAGTAAGACTTACCTTTTAATAATTCTTCTTTTACATTCGGGTTTCCTGCTGCTGCAACTAAAGTAGGCATCCAGTCTTCCTGAGAAAAAATATCGTTAATTACAGTTCCTGGCTTAATGTGACCTGGCCATTTTACCATAGCAGGTACTCTAAATCCACCTTCCCAAGTTGTTCCTTTTTCTCCTCTAAATGGAATTGTTCCACCGTCAGGGAATGTAAACTTCTCAGCACCGTTATCTGTAGAGAATACAACAATAGTGTTATCTTCAATACCTAATTCGTCTAATTTATCCAATACACGACCTACACCATCGTCTAATTCCATCATAGCATCAGCATATAAACCGTAACCAGATTTGTGTAAGTATTTGTCAGATAAATGTGTCCATACGTGAGTACGTGTAGAGTTTACCCAAGCAAAAAATGGCTTTTTAGCTTTAGCATTTTTCTCGATAAATTTTAAAGCTGCATCTATGAATTCGCTATCTGCAGTTTCCATTCTCTTAGACGTTAATGGTCCTGTATCTTCTACTTTACCATCGGCAGTAGATTTAAGAACACCTCTTGGTCCATATTTTTTCTTGAATTCAGGATCTTTTGGGTAGAATTCTGTTTCTGGCTCTTCTTCAGCATTTAAGTGATATAAGTTTCCAAAAAATTCATCAAAACCATGGTTAGTAGGTAAGTGCTTGTCTTGATCTCCTAAGTGGTTTTTACCAAACTGCCCGCTTGTGTATCCTAGAGGTTTCAATAATTCTGCAATTGTTGGATCTGCAGCATTAATACCATGTTCAGAACCTGGCATACCAATAGTAAGTAATCCTGTTCTAAATGGGTGTTGTCCTAAGATAAAAGACGCACGACCTGCAGTACAAGATTGTTGCGCATAATGATCGGTGAATAGCGCTCCTTCTTTTGCAATTCGATCAATGTTTGGAGTAGTTCCACCCATCATACCATTATGGTATGCACTGATGTTCCACATTCCGACATCGTCCCCCCAAAACACCACGATGTTTGGCTTCTTCTGCGCAAATGCTGCTGTAGCTAAAGCTAGTAGCATCACTGTAAAAAATTTGTTTTTTTTCATAAAAAAATTGGTTAAAAATTACACTTAAAAATTGATTAGTGTTGTAAACACTTCCTTTTTTACAGAAAGCTAATTGAAACTATACGGGCAAAAATAGTAGTTTTAACGCTATGTTATAATGGACAAATCATGGACAAAATTCCATATAATTTAAAAGGATGTAATATAATCGTCTAACTGTTCCGAGGGTTTTAAACTTAATTTCTTCTTTAATCGGTATCTTTTTTTTGCTAAACCTTCTTTAGAAATATTCATAATACTGCACACCTCCGAGGTATGCATCTGCATTTTTAAGTAGGCACAATATTTCAATTCTCCTTTAGTAATATTTGGGTGTGTAGCCGATAACGTATCGAAAAAATTATAATGAATTTCTTTAAACAACTTCTTAAACACTCTCCAGTTATCGTGTGTAGAAAAATGATTTTTAATCTCGCTAGTTAACACTTTTATATCTTTAGAACGTAAATGATTAACATCTTGTCGCTCTATACTTTCTAATTTTAATAGCACATTATTCAGAAGCTCTTCTTTTTTCTGTTCTTGCAAGGCGATGGAAACCAACTCTTTTTCTTTTTCTAGTTTTTGAAGCTCTAACCGTTTAATTTGTTCTTTAGCACTCATTAAATCGGATACGTCCATCCCCATCCCCATAAAGAAATTGCTATTGTTTAACGAGAACCCAAAGCCTTCAAAGGCATAGGGTATCTCGCCATGCTCTTTAGAGAGTATATTTGCATAGACGTTTTTAACGCTTCCCGTTTCGATAAGAACATTAAAACATTCTTTTAAATAAGGTTGAGTTTCCTCCGCTACAAACGACATTAGATTGGCATTTAACAACTCTTTGGCTGTGCGTCCGGTAACCGTTTGGTGTTTATTATTCCAGCGTTTTAAATAAGCTTCGTCCCCGATCACTTCGTACAGGTAAAAAATACCCGGCAGGCAATCTACCAATTCCTGATTAAAAATAGAATCTACAGGTAAGGTGGTTTTAGTAGACTCTAACACGATATTCTCTTTATCCTGCATTTTTTTTCACATTTAAGCGCACTAAAATATAAAAAATTTAGATTGAAATAGCATATTAATTTCTCTGCTTACCACTTTAATAGCACTTAATAACTTCCGGGTTTAAAACCTTAACATTCTTATTTACAAGATCTAACTTACTAAAATTTCAACATGTATTGCATTACACTATTCGGCACCGTCACTTATGGCTAAAACCACACAAAACACTAACTAATAGCCTTATACGTAAATATACTTATTTTTTTATAAAATTTTTATAGTCTTTATATCTTTCATTAAATCAGAAGTCACTAACTGGAATACGACACGTTAAGCACGAATACAAAACACAGTTTAAGATAACACAAAATGCTAGGCTTATATATTTCTGTCTTCCGTTCTCGACTCCGCTCGAACACCCTAAAAACATGATGTTTTCATTTTTGTACATATAATCTAGAAGAGAAGCTTAAAGATTAATCACTGAAACTTAAACAATATTCAAGTGGAGACGAGAATCACCCATGCGGATTTATAAAATAACCAAATCCCTATTTCTTTTTTGAATTACCTAAAAACAAATCGATTTAAAGAGATTCATGAGCACTTATTTTTAA
>NZ_JBHMEZ010000015.1:0-542 GCF_042427615.1 Formosa undariae
AAAGAAGCGACTCCAGTTTCAGTTGTTGCGAGCTCGTCTACAAACCCAGAAAACACTTTAGACGACAATCCTGCAACCTCTTGGTCTGCTCAAGGTGATGGTGAATATTTAATTTACGATTTAGGAGATATCTACGAGCTTAATGACTTAAAAATTAGTTTTGAAGACAAACTAACAAAAAATAGTTATTTTGACATACAAGTATCTAGAGAAAACGAAACGTATTTAGAAGTAAAGCAAGATCTATCTAGCAACAAAACAGCAGATACTTACGATACGTATTCAATCTCAAGAAAGGCACGTTATATTAAAATTATTGGTCGTGGAAACGAAACCGACGATTGGAATACGATTAACGATGTAAAATTCTATTTTAATGATGAATCACTTTCTATAGACGATAATGAGCTGGCTAAATCAGATCGCATTACACTTTACCCTGTTCCTGCAAAAAACACATTAAACATTAAAGGAATAACTAAAGACACGACTGTACAAATTTACAATATTACCGGTGCACTTGTGCAATCGACCGCTATTCG
>NZ_JBHMEZ010000016.1:0-567 GCF_042427615.1 Formosa undariae
ACATTTGAGTGAAACCGAGAAAAATATCGAATTGAATAGAAAAACAAGTGATTTAATTGCTGGAATTTTATGTTCTGGATTTTCAATAGTTGGAATTACAATTATGGATAAATCAGAATTAATATCTTGGGTTACGATTGTGTTTTTCGGAATTGGAGCAATTCTGTTATTATTGAGATATTTTAATCCAAATAGTAAGCTTCTTCCAAAACAAAAAGATTATAATAAAAAGTTGAGCGAAGAGGAATTTATGGAATTATACAACTCAAACGGAATTTTCACCTACGAAAAAAACGGATTTGAATTGAAAATTGAGGAAAAACTGACCAAAGTTGAATGGAATGAAATTGAAAAACTGACTGCTTATAAAGTCGACCTTTTTGCTACAGATGAAATTCGACTATTTTTAGAAGCGGAAAACGGAAAACAATTTGAGATTTCAGAAAGTACGGAAGGTTGGTTTCAATTTAACGAAAAGATAAAAGAACAATTTCCTGAAATTAATAAAACTTGGGAAATTGATATTGCAGTTCCAGTTTTTGAACGAAAAGAAACTGAAATATATAA
>NZ_JBHMEZ010000017.1:0-886 GCF_042427615.1 Formosa undariae
TCAATTTAACGAAAAGATAAAAGAACAATTTCCTGAAATTAATAAAACTTGGGAAATTGATATTGCAGTTCCAGTTTTTGAACGAAAAGAAACTGAAATATATAATCGGAATAAAAACGTTGGGTAACACCGTATAAAAATAATTGCGGTTTAGTGCTTAATCAAAGGTCGTTGCGTGTTTGTAACGTCTGATTTTCCTTCGGAAAATCCTCGCATACAAACCCGCAACTATTCTTATACATAAACGTTGTACATAATTATGAAAAACCTCAATCTGAAAAAACATTTCTTTAAAATTGTACTTCTGATTTTCGGAATTTATTTCACGTACGACTATTTTGATAATAGAAATGAGATTAAAAATCTGAATTATGGAATAAAAGCAAATGAATTGAGAAAAGCTTTAAATGTCCCAATTATAGATGAGTATATGAAAGCACGAAATAGACACGATGATGGATTTTTCGGAAACGGATGGGGTTCTTGGAGTAAAAAACCGAATGAAAATGAAATACTACATATTTGGAAAAATGTTACACCTTCCGAAAACGAATCCTATATTTTAAATAAAGAAATGGACGGTTTGCGGAAAAGAAATTCGGATGGAAGAATTATGCAATTAAATATTTATAGTACTATAATTGGAGATTCAATTTCAAAAAGAACAGGAAGGTTCTTTTATTATGAATCTGAACCCAGAATGGAAAAAGAACTGAACGAAAAAGAAATAGATAGTATTGCAAGAAGTTGGAATTTAAACTATCTGATAAAAAAATAACTATGTACAACAAAGTACTGTGGTAAAAAACAAGTAAAAACTCATTAATTTCCTACTAAAACACTTCTATAATTATTATCATAGGTTAATCCTGATTTGGCTATGGCA
>NZ_JBHMEZ010000002.1:0-3544 GCF_042427615.1 Formosa undariae
GCAGTTTTAATGCTTGTAAATATAACTATGCTTGCAAAGCAATATACGACCGATTAGTAGCCAAAGGAAAGAGTAAAAAGTTAGCATTAATAGCCGTGTGTAATACCCTCACTAAAACAGGCTTTTGCCATAGCCAAATCAGGATTAACCTATGATAATAATTATAGAAGTGTTTTAGTAGGAAATTAATGAGTTTTTACTTGTTTTTTACCACAGTACTTTGTTGTAAGTAGTTTTTATATTTTATATCTATCTATTTTAAATTCAAATTCAGATTTATAACATTGATAGATTTCAATTCCTTTATTTCGAGCAATGTTAATTATTTCAGTTTTATCCTTTTCAGGTGTTTTAAGTCCTATAATAACTTCTTTAATATGTTTATCGTCAAGTGTTACAATTCTTTCTTTATCTGACGGAATTTTGTCATCATAAATATTTATAGCTCTTATTTCTTTTTCGTATTCCCAATCTATGCTTTTATGAAAAAACTTAATTTCATGCGATTTTTTATTTTTATTTATTGGATTTAATTCGGGATATTCTGAGGAATAATTTACTCGTAGAATTTTTCCAAACAATTGAGAGTATCTCAGAGCTTTTTCATCAAAACCAATAGAAATTCCTTTATGATTTTCTGCGTAATGAGACCACATCAAAATTGAATTCCATTTTTCACTAAAACAAGTTATTCCTAAACGGTCATCATATATTTTACTTGCAATGACTTCTGCTCTGACTTGATATTTTAATGTGTTTTCAATTCTATTTTCAAGAGTAGTTTTTGCCTTTTCAATAGGAATGCCTTTTTCTATTAGAAAATCTTTGTTTTTTTCTAATGAGTTTTTTACATACTCTTCTTTTTTTTCATCTGTGTTTAAGAACTTTAAATGGTTTTCATAAATTCTAGTATCAAAAGGGTCATTTAATCCACTAGGTGAAGACATAAACAAAGAATTTTTTATTAAAAGGTCTTTATGATGATTGTCAGACCAACTTCTAAATTTGTATATGATTTCAGGATGATTATTTGAGTTAGGTTCAAACAATCTTGTTAATGGATTTTTTAAGAATATTTCTCCCAGTTGTTTTAATTTACTTTTATCCATTATTAAGTTCTATTTCGAGGTTTTGGGGAAATTACGCACAACGTTACGTATAAGAAACGTAGGGCAGGTGATAAGCACTATTGTTTCGGTTTATTACTTAGCTAAATATAAATATTTTGCTTTTATTTTTTATTCTTAAATGCCAAATTTTATATTTAGCGGACTTGGTAAGTATTCACAGACCTTTCGATTTAACACAAACGTCCTATGTTTTTTATACATTGTTATCTTCTGTTGCGACCCGTTCGAGTAAGCACGTTATATTTCGTTTCCAAAATATATAAATAAAATTCTATTGTTTAAAGTCTTTTTTGATTTGGTCAATAAACGAATTTTCTATTTTTGTTATTTTATCGAGACTTGCGATAAACCAATCTCTTTGTCCTTGATTTGCTCTAAAAGGAATAATCTTTAAGTCGTTATTTTTCAAAAATGGTGTGACAGCCCATTTTGCCATAACCGAAATTCCCAAATTAGCACTAACCAATTGTAAAATGGCCTCGGTCAATTGTACTTTTTGAATAGAGTTTACCAAACTAATGTCGTTTTGTAGAATATTGGTCAAAACATAATTTTTTTCTTCGGGAATGTCATAAAGGAATAGGTTCTGCTTTTTAAGGTCGGAGAGTTCAAGTCTCTCAAAATCTATCAAATCATTTTCTTTTGAAAGAATAACGACCATTTCATCAGTTATTAATGGTTCAAATTTTATAGATGGGTTATTTGATTTGCTACTTACGATAGCCATATCAATCTTGCCTTCGGTAAGATATTGAAGTGGTTCTTTTGTAGCCTCAATATTAATCTGAACGTTGATTTCAGGATTATTTTTTCTAAATTCTTGAACAACTTTTGGTAACCAGTGATAACAAGTGTAACATTCCGTTGTTAAGCGAATTTTCTTTTTTTTTCCTTTTTTTAATTCATCAAGCTCCGCATTGAGCAGGTTAAAGGAAGTCAGCAATTTTTCAGAAGTCCTATATAATACTTGTCCAGTTTCTGTTAGGATCAATTTTTTGTTCAATCGATTAAAGACTTTAAGACCTATTTCTTCTTCCAGTTTTTTTAGTTGATGACTTAATGCAGGTTGCGAAAGGAACAATTTCTCTGAAGCTTTCGTCACAGAACCTTCTTTTACAATCACATTTACCAGTTTTAAATTTCTTAAAGACACATCCATCATTCAATAATTTTATAGATGTGATAAAATTAATTCATTTTTTTCATATTACCAAAACAAATACCTTTGACCCATATAATTTTAAAAATAGAAATTATGAAATACACAATTCAAATTTTAGGTAATAAAATCACCTTTTTATTATCTGTATTTATTTTAACATTAATCTTTAACACAAACGTTATGGCACAAAAAAGCAAAGCAACATCAAATTATTACGAAGTGTACGGCAGTAAGATGCACGTACTTGAATACGGAAAAGGAGAAGGAAGTCCAATTCTCTTTCTACACGGAAATCCTTCCAATAGTTTTTTATGGAGAAACATCACTCCTTATGTAGAAGGAACTGGACACCATATTATCATTCCAGACCTTATTGGTATGGGGAAATCTGATAAGCCTGCAATTGATTATACCTATATGGAACAGTACGCTTATGTAGAAAAGTTAATCGAACAAATGGAACTTAAAAATGTAACGCTCGTATTGCACGATTGGGGTTCAGGACTCGGATTTAATTACTTTGCAAACCATCAAGACAATGTAAAGGCGATTGTTTTTATGGAAGGAATAATACAGGATATAGGTACTTATTTTGATGAGGGTACACAAGAATTTTTTAAAAAATTGAGGGGTAAGGACGGTTATAAAATGATAGCGGAAGACAATGTTTTTTTAAACGAAGTTCTACCGACTTGGGTGGTTAGAGGATTGACTGAAGATGAATTGAACACTTACAAAGCTCCTTTCCAAACTGTTGAAAGTAGAAAGCCTATTTGGAAATTTGTTTCTCAAGTGCCATTTGATGGGAAACCAGAATTAACATCTGCAATAGTAAAAAACTATAGAGAGCAATTACAGAAGTCAGAAATTCCAAAATTGTTTTTTTATGCAGAGCCTGGTGCATTTATGCCAGAACAAGTTCGTAATTGGATTATTGAGAATATCCCAAATATGGAAGTTGTCAACATAGGTTCAGGAACGCACTTTATTCAAGAGGACAATCCAGACTTGATTGGTCAAAAAATTAAGGAATTTGTTTTAAAACTTGAAGATTAAAAGTTCGATTTAAATCCGACAATTTTGTTATGTCTCAAATTCCGTGAGTTTTTGGGACATTTTTTGTTTTATTCCGAATGTTTTTTTTAGCAATGTCTTGTCCTGAAATATGGCTACAGGTTAAAATTGAATTAAGCTGATAATTTATATACCATATTCGGTGTTTTATAATCTAAAGATAAATGTAATCTTATTT
>NZ_JBHMEZ010000018.1:0-967 GCF_042427615.1 Formosa undariae
CTTTTGCCATAGCCAAATCAGGATTAACCTATGATAATAATTATAGAAGTGTTTTAGTAGGAAATTAATGAGTTTTTACTTGTTTTTTACCACAGTACTTTGTTACCCACCGTTTTTTATCCGTTCAGTAATTTCGTTTCGAATAGCGACAATGATTGTTCAAGTCCATCATCAACTATTTTTCCACGTATTTTGACTTTATTTAATTCCTTAATTTTATGCTCGTCCGTTTTGTTAGTAAAATAAGCAATTAAATCTCGTTTCTGTCCGTTGTAATCAACTCTTGCCATTAAGTAATGATGTCCGCCATCAGCTTCAGTCGACTGAATTTTAAAGTCTGTTAATTCGGTTTCAAAGTCTTCTGTCTTTTCAAATAAACTCCAATAATTTTCAAAACTATCTTGACTGATTTCTGAAGTCTCAAAATGATTTTTAAAGTCCGCCAATAATAAGTTGTTATCTGTCCAATAGCCATAATTATTATTAAATGGCATTTTTACAATTATTTGGCCATTTTTATCCATTCCGATTTCACGTTCTGGAATTCCGGTTTCGTTGTCCAATTCAACAATCCACGTTTCTATGAGGTCAATTTTATTTTCGAAATTAGGATTTGCTTTTGGAATTATTGTACTTAAAATTCCAATCACGGCTTTTTTAAAATTCCGTTTTATTATTCCGTCAGCTTGAGTTTTCTGCTCGCTTTTCGGTATTTTAAATTGTATATACGAATTTTTTTTCAAATGGTGGGTAACGTTGTTTTATAAGATTAGTTGCGTGTTTTAAGCACTAAAGTTAGTAAATAAATCACAGATAGAAAGTCCGCGAGGACTTTCGTAAATTGGCTAGAACTAGCAATTAATTTTATACGGCTTAAGTTAGCATTTTAATAAAAAGCACTAAATTAAGACCTATAAAAAGAAAGCACAAAAGAGAGGAATAAGGTTAATTTATACGCAGAGACTAC
>NZ_JBHMEZ010000019.1:0-1967 GCF_042427615.1 Formosa undariae
ATCGTGGAGAATATCGGAGTCGAACCGATGACCTCCTGCGTGCAAGGCAGGCGCTCTAGCCAGCTGAGCTAATCCCCCGTTTTAGCAATGAATAATTAATAATTATCAATTAATAATGCTAATTACTTCGTAATTACTCTACTTCTAAAATTTCCTTTTCTAATTATATTTAGTAGTCTCAGGCAGACTCGAACTGCCGACCTCTACATTATCAGTGTAGCGCTCTAACCAGCTGAGCTATGAGACTCTAACTATAATAAGTTGTATTTTAAATTAACAGCTAAGAATAAACAATCTCTTTTCCTTTTATTATCTTACTCCAATAGTCGTCTTTCTCTAGAAAGGAGGTGTTCCAGCCGCACCTTCCGGTACGGCTACCTTGTTACGACTTAGCCCTAGTTATCGACTTTACCCTAGGCCGCTCCTTGCGGTGACGGACTTCAGGCACTTCCAACTTCCATGGCTTGACGGGCGGTGTGTACAAGGCCCGGGAACGTATTCACCGCATCATGGCTGATATGCGATTACTAGCGATTCCAGCTTCACGGAGTCGAGTTGCAGACTCCGATCCGAACTGTGATAGGGTTTATAGATTCGCTCCTGGTCGCCCAGTGGCTGCTCTCTGTCCCTACCATTGTAGCACGTGTGTAGCCCAGGACGTAAGGGCCGTGATGATTTGACGTCATCCCCACCTTCCTCACAGTTTGCACTGGCAGTCTTGTTAGAGTTCCCGACATGACTCGCTGGCAACTAACAACAGGGGTTGCGCTCGTTATAGGACTTAACCTGACACCTCACGGCACGAGCTGACGACAACCATGCAGCACCTTGTAAATTGTCCGAAGAAAAAACTATCTCTAGTCCTGTCAATCTACATTTAAGCCCTGGTAAGGTTCCTCGCGTATCATCGAATTAAACCACATGCTCCACCGCTTGTGCGGGCCCCCGTCAATTCCTTTGAGTTTCATTCTTGCGAACGTACTCCCCAGGTGGGTTACTTATCACTTTCGCTTAGCCACTCAGACCGAAGTCCGAACAGCTAGTAACCATCGTTTACGGCGTGGACTACCAGGGTATCTAATCCTGTTCGCTACCCACGCTTTCGTCCATCAGTGTCAGTTGATTATTAGTAATCTGCCTTCGCAATTGGTATTCTATGTAATATCTATGCATTTCACCGCTACACTACATATTCTAACTACTTCATAATAACTCAAGACAACCAGTATCAAAGGCAATTTTACAGTTGAGCTGCAAGATTTCACCTCTGACTTAATTGTCCACCTACGGACCCTTTAAACCCAATGATTCCGGATAACGCTTGGATCCTCCGTATTACCGCGGCTGCTGGCACGGAGTTAGCCGATCCTTATTCTTACAGTACCGTCAAGCTGGTATACATACCAGTGTTTCTTCCTGTATAAAAGCAGTTTACAACCCATAGGGCAGTCTTCCTGCACGCGGCATGGCTGGATCAGGCTCTCGCCCATTGTCCAATATTCCTCACTGCTGCCTCCCGTAGGAGTCTGGTCCGTGTCTCAGTACCAGTGTGGGGGATCCCCCTCTCAGGGCCCCTATCTATCGTAGTCTTGGTAAGCCGTTACCTTACCAACTAACTAATAGAACGCATGCTCATCTTTTACCGATAAATCTTTAATATTAAAGTGATGCCACTCTAATATACTATGAGGCATTAATCCAAATTTCTCTGGGCTATTCCCCTGTAAAAGGTAGATTGCATACGCGTTACGCACCCGTGCGCCGGTCGTCAGCGGAGCAAGCTCCCTGTTACCCCTCGACTTGCATGTGTTAAGCCTGCCGCTAGCGTTCATCCTGAGCCAGGATCAAACTCTTCATCGTTAAATTTTTAAGTCTTTCGACTATTACTTTTAACAACTAATGGAATTAAATTTGGTACTCAAAATGGTTTATTCTTTTTTGTTGATAATAACCGTTTCCAGTTATTA
>NZ_JBHMEZ010000020.1:0-2002 GCF_042427615.1 Formosa undariae
CCCTGTTCCTGCAAAAAACACATTAAACATTAAAGGAATAACTAAAGACACGACTGTACAAATTTACAATATTACCGGTGCACTTGTGCAATCGACCGCTATTCGAGTAAATGCCGCTGCTATCGATACTTCTAGCCTTAACTCAGGTATCTACTTTATAAAAATAGAGAACACCGTTAAGAAGTTTGTAATTAACAAGTAAATCTTACATCTGTCCTAATTTATTAGACACAGAATATTGAATAAATTAAAGACCTACACAATAAATTTTGTGTAGGTCTTTTTTGTTTTATCATTTTCTACTTTAAATCATAATAAAATATTGATAGAAAATTCATTCTATTTCAAAATTAAAAATCTGTTTTTTGTTTATTTTTTTCATACATATTTTACTCTATAACCCGTATTACAAAATAAGACTTTTAATTAATTACACTTAATAACCTCGCGTAATTCATTTTTTTTAGCAAAAAAAAATAGGGATATCCTTAGATTATTATTTTGTTGTTATTATATCGTATTACGCTAACATACAACTCATTCCCTCTCTTTATTTATTCTAATTTGAAGATTTTAACAATTAACTTCACGATGCAACAACTACACTCGTGAAAATAACAATTCAAAATATTAACAAGTATCCATTATGAGAAAAAAACTACAAATTAAACAACTTTTAATATTGCATTTATTTGCGATGGCAACAATTCCTGCATTTGCCCAGGACTTGTTTTTTGAACAATCCAACGGAACAGAAAACACTTTTGGACAGGTAGATGTTTATCAACAATCGGGCTCCGTTTTAAGAGAAAATATTGCAGATGATTCTACAATTGACAAAACGGAAGGATGGGAGTTATTAGCCTTAGACGGATCTAATTATTACTACCAAATTACAGATATTACATCTGCCAATTATGGACAAATAGATATTTGGAATAGCAGTACAGGTATTAGAACAAATTACGGAAATTTAAGTTCTATTTTCCCTGAGGAAGAAGAAAATTGGATTTTAGGTGGTGCAGACAAAGGCCTTCTATACTTTAGCTCATCAGACGATAATAGCGAAATTGTTTCATGGGATGGTACAACAACAAGCCATTTTGCATTTTTAAAAGATGTTGTCGTTTACCCTACATATTGGAAATTTGCAGGTTTTCATGATGGTGTAATGTATATTGAATGGGTACTGGAAACAAATTTTGCAACATCTATAAAAACTTGGGATGGCACAAAATCTCAAGGTACTCATGACAACACCGATTATTACGAAAATTATGATGATGCCTATTTATTTGGTGTAAGCGAATTTGTTGTAGTATCTAATACAGAGATATTAGCCACACTAGAAAAAATTAAAGACCATATTTCAGGCGCATCTACTTTAACAACTTCAGATATTAAAACCACAGAAAACGCCATTAAAATGGATAGCGGATTATTTTCAAGCGATTCTGATGTTATAGAAACAGCTTTAGAAACCATTGCATTATACGAAGCGAAATTTGGAGGATTATTCACCGCAAACAGCTCATCGAAAGGTGGCTTTAGTAGAACAGCTTCAGGTTACGAACTAGAAAATTTAATGCTTGCAATAATGCAACCAATTATAGATTACTCGTACACCACAGAGAACCTAACTAACTATCCAACTTTATTCGAAAACACACTTTTTGAAACCTCTTCTTATTTCCCAGGAGCCGCAGCACAGCCAGCTGATCCTACAGAAAGTTTTACTATTCAGATAAACGGAATTCATGTTAGAAAACCAGGTACACAAGCTAATTACGAAACCGAAGATGCTAGACGACCAACTGGAACATATTTAGCACCAGGAAGCGTGGCGACAGTTACCGTTCCATCATCATTAGTGGGTATAGGAGCTTCTATCTTAGTAGGTGCACATACTTGGGATTTGACCAAAAAATCAGATATCAAACGAATGGATCGTGTTACAACAAAATACGAAATAAACAGTACAACAGTTAAAATTGCAAATCCA
>NZ_JBHMEZ010000021.1:0-2073 GCF_042427615.1 Formosa undariae
CGTTTCCAGTTATTACCTACGCTGTCAATTCAATATGTTAATGAACTTATTTCTCTTTTTGTTTCTTAACTCGTTACCTCGTTAAGCGGGTGCAAATATAAAACCTTTTTTTTAATCTCACAATGTTTATTTGAAGTTTTTTTTAAGACCGTTTTTACAAACTTTCTACCAAAAACCAAATCAACACTCAAAGAACTTTCTTTCTAAAAACGTTGCCGTTTTTAGCGGCTGCAAATATACATTGTTTTATTCATATTAAACTAATGTTATCTGATATTATTTTTAAGTAAATTATAAATATTTTATTATCAAACAGTTAAAACTTAAATTTAATACAAGTAACAATGGAATAACTCCTTTTAATACGTTTCTACTCATATTCACAGGGTAAATAACCAACTAAGACTTCTTATATATAAAGTAGCTTATTCTATTAATATACTAGATATACTGATTTAACATACCTCTTTAATATTTATTTCTATCATAAAGTAAAGCACTCATCCCTTCTAGATTAACCTAACAGTTACCACTAAACAAAGAGACAACCATTAATTCACAAAAAGCTCTCAGAAAAAACAAAACACAACATGCATTGGTACTGCATTGAAAAGGTAATATACTAGCCCGACAAACAAAATAAAGAGTAACCGTCAAGCCCACAAAATAACACAGATCTCATCATAATTCTATGTTGAAAAACATTTGGCATGATTCATATTATCTGCAATTTTAATATCGCACTATTTCAAACTAAGACATATAAAGGGTAAAAAAAAAAAGCTCCATTACTGAAGCCCTCAAGTTTATTACTTTAAACTAAATTTAATATTTAACCACTTTCTTAATTTCTCTTCCTTTTTCTGAATCTATATGAACACTATACATTCCTGCTGAAAAATTATTTACAGATATAGTTTCTAGATTGGAGTGATATGATTTCAATTGCTTACCAGATATGGTATACAAATGAACTGTAGTAATATGTAAAGGCGACACAATAGTTATAGACTCTAAACTACTGTTATAATATACTTGACTTTTAGATGTAACAACATCCGATACACTTAAGTCCCCACAATCAGTTGATGAGTAACAAAGGTAGAGGGTGCATATTTGTAAGCCGACCAATTGTCATTACTCCAACCCGAATCATCTACAAAAATACATGTTAAATTTGGATTGTATTCTGAATTAAAAGATGCAAAATTAGAGTTGTTACCATTCTTAAGGTTTAGACTAGTTATTTGATTTTGATGTACTCCCAGATCTCTTAGATTTCCAAATAGAGACACATCGATATCTGTCATTTGATTTTCATTAATTTCTAGTTTCCATAATGAAGATCCACTAGAAGGTAAATTCACAGTAGTTAATTGATTTTGCTGTAAAAACAATTGTTCTATATTAACAAGTCCACTGATATCTAAACTACTAATTTCATTAGAAGAGCAATTTAAGAATGTTAAAGCAGAGTTAGGATTTACATCTAAGTCTGGAAGCTTATTAGATCTACAATTTAAACTTGACAACTGATTTACATGAGAGTATAAATCTGTCAAATTCACATTAGAACTTAAATCTAAACTTTTTAAATTATTATCACTACAGCTTGAAAAGGTTAATGCCGTGAAACTTTCGATACCTGTTAAATCTGAAATATTCTTGTCAGCCACATTAAGTACTACTACTTCATTAATATTAGCTGTTAACACAGCTCAATCCAAAACATAATCTAAATCTAAATCGATTAAAGCTTGCTCAAAATTTGAATTTGAAATCATGGTCAAATAACAATCCATTCCATATACAGAAGCATCATCTACGCACCTTCAATTGCCGATTGCATAATTTATACGGCTCCCCAGAAATACGACTTGACCTGTAATTTATTTACGTTTTAGAAGAACAATTTATAAATATTGAGGGATATAAGAGGTTTATATTGAAGGTTTATCTAAGACAATATTCTCAAAAAAGTATAAACAAAAAAAATCCTCAATACAAAAGTATTGAGGATTTAGATTTAAAAAAGGCAACGTCCTACTCTCCCACAAATGCAGTACCATCGGC
>NZ_JBHMEZ010000022.1:0-2324 GCF_042427615.1 Formosa undariae
AGTCTCTGCGTATAAATTAACCTTATTCCTCTCTTTTGTGCTTTCTTTTTATAGGTCTTAATTTAGTGCTTTTTATTAAAATGCTAACTTAAGCCGTATATAATTAATGGCTGGTTTTAGCTTGCTTACGAAAATCCTCGCGGATTTTCTATTCAGTTTTTATTTACTAAATTCCGTACTTAAACACGCCACTAATCATATACATAAACGTTAGCAAACATTTAATAAAAACGAACCAGATTCAACTAAAAAATCAAACTTATGGAATTAAAAGATTTTATTAAAACTACAATTACTCAAATTTCTCAAGGAATTATTGAGGCTCAAGAGGAACTCAAGGGAACTGATATGATAGTCAATCCTTCTGGATTAGCAACCAATACGAATGGAGATAAATATTTAAGAACAAACGGATGGAGGTATGTTCAAAATATAGAAATAAATGTCGGAGTTACTGCTTTAGAAAAAGAAGGTGGAAAAGCAGGTATTGGAATTATAACAGGTATATTTTCAGGTGGAGCACAGGCATCTACTGATAATTCGAATCAAATAGTTAGTACAATTAAATTTGATATTCCAGTTGCTTTGCCTTCAAGTGCTACACCAAAAGGACATAAAGCTACCGTAACTAGTTCAACTTTCTAATTATAATGCAATTGCCGAGAAGGAAGATTTGATAGGAAGAATAAACAAAAAAACGTTTGCTAACACCGTATAAAAATAATTGCGGCTTAGTGCTTAATCAAAGGTCGTTGCGTGTTTGTAACGTCTGATTTTCCTGCGGAAAATCCTCGCATACAAACCCGCAACTATTCTTATACATAAACGTTAGCAACAATTTAAATGAACTCATCGCTTAAATTAATATTACTGTTTTTTATTCCACTTTTTTCATTTGGACAAGAGAAGGATTTTTATGATTTAGATAATTCTTACCACGAATTATACAGTAAACTAAAAGTAAAATCCTTAAAAGTGTTAACGAAGGAATTTGATAACGGAAAATTAAAAGAAGAATATATCGAGCTAATCCAAGATTTTGCTACAAATGGAGATATTATTAGAGAACGTGAGTTCTATGATTCAGATTCTACAGACGGTTGGGACGTGAAATATAAGTACAATGACAATCATCAAACTGTAAGAACAGAATGGACTTGGTTAGACGAGAAAGACCAAGATTTAACTAAATATGAATACGATTCGGACAATAAACTAATTAAGAGCTGTGATTATTATAAAAGCACAAATGCAACCGAATTTCTTCTTGAAGAATGTCTAATTTATATTTATCGGAAAAACCGAATATTTAAGGTCAAAACTACAGTAAATGAACTTAAAAATTATTACAAGAAAAAAGGAGATTTTGTTTTTGGTTATTCCGCAGATAAAAAATTAAAGTATAAATACAAAAACGGAGAATTTGTCTATCAAAATATGGATTCAATTATATTCAGATATGACAGAAATGATATCGGACAAATTATAAAAACTACGAAAACAGATAATAGTGGAAATTTAATATTTAATACATTTTATGAATATTCAAACGGACTATTAACGAAAGTAGTTTCTAAAGACAAAAACGGAATTTTAAGACGAGAAGAAGATTATCAATACGAATATTACGAATAAAAACTGTTGCTAACACCGTATATAATTTATTGCTAGTTCTAGCCTACTTACGAAAATCCTCGCGGATTTTCTATTCGGTTTTTATTTGCTAAATTAGGTGCTTAAAACACGCAACAAACCATATACAAACACGTTGTACACAAGCTAAAAACTCACTCAAACTTGATAAAAAAGATACTAATTGGGATTTTACTACTCGGAATTATAGCCATAATCGGATTCGTTGTTTTAATGGCAAACTTTGAGATTTTCGACGAACCAACTGAAACCGAATTAAAAGCGGAATGCGATTACGAAAGTTTGCGGAAAATAAAAATGACTGAAATGACTGGAAATGCGACTACGAATCGGTCAATTCATATTTACGCGACTGAATGCAATTACGACGAAAAAAATGAACCTGAACCAATCTTTGTTGCAAGTGCTGGATTTATAAAACCAAAAGATGTAAATTTTGAGTGGAAAAGTTTTGATACTTTAACAATTCGATACAATAAAAAGTTAGAGATTTTTAAACAAAAAAAAGAATCGGAATCTATAAATCCGAAAATAGTATTTGAATATATAACTGAATAAAAAGCCTGTGTACAACAAAGTACTGTGGTAAAAAACAAGTAAAAACTCATTAATTTCCTACTAAAACACTTCTATAATTATTATCATAGGTTAATCCTGATTTGGCTATGGCA
>NZ_JBHMEZ010000023.1:0-2636 GCF_042427615.1 Formosa undariae
TTGCCATAGCCAAATCAGGATTAACCTATGATAATAATTATAGAAGTGTTTTAGTAGGAAATTAATGAGTTTTTACTTGTTTTTTACCACAGTACTTTGTTGTAAACTGTGCTTTAGTAATTTTCAATTTTATATTTATAATATTCTTGGTCGTAAAATTCATAATCTATATTATTTTTTTCCGCCATTTTCTTTAATTCAGATCTTTGAAAGATTAAAGTTGTGTCTCTCGAAGTTCCAATAGTTTGTCTTGAATATGTATCCTTGTTATATTTAAAGATTTCAATCCAAGGTTTTTCTCTTTTTGCATTATAATGTAAACTTTTTATTTTCCGATCTTTATTGTCAAGATAAGTCGTGTCAATTAGTTTAATAGCATTTTCTAAATCAGGTTTTTTGGTTGGAAATATTTCCCAAGAAAAGACATTCGTAATTTTAATATTTTTTAATGTCTTTATTTCTCGTATAAATCTCACAGCCGAGTCAGATTCATAGCGTATTTCTTTTTCAGTATTTGTATTCTTTTTAAACTCAAATGTTGAAAAAGATTGAAGGTAACAAGTATCTTTTTCTTTAAAGTAACAACAAGTTTTTTCAAAGGTTCTTTTATTGTCTTTATATTCAGTTGTTGTTATCATATCGCATCTTAAACCTCCAGTTCTTATGCTTTTAATTTGATTTCCATTTTTATCAAATTCGGTGGATTTCCGTAAAACAAATTCATTCTCCTTTTATGATATTCAAGAATTGATTTTATTTTCGGGGAACAACTTAATAGAAGTCCAAAAGTTATTAGTATGATTGTCGTTTTTTGCATTGTTTACAACGTTGTTGTGTATGGTTAGTTGCGTGGTTAAGCGATTAAGTTAGCAAATAAATCACAGATAGAATATTCCGCAGGAATGTTCGTAAGTCGGCAGTGAACTAGCAATTAATTATACACGGTGTTACCACACGTTTTTTATTTTTCATTCGGTGGTGGTGGTATCGGCATTTCAATTCGGATGTATGGATAATCACTTAATTTAATTTTCAATGGAAGACTATCGCCGTTTTTCCGATTCAACTCGTTAAATTCAGTTGTTATTTTTATAAGTTGTTTTTTGATTTCTTCTTTTCCAAATAGACTATCTTGATAATAGAAAATTAATGCTTTGTCTATGTTTTGAGAATAGTCAGATTGGTTTTGGGGGTTTAGGATATGATTTCGTAAAACAGTTTTTAAACTATCGAAAGGCTTTTCAATTTGGTCATTTATAATTATTGTATTATTTTCTATTGAGATTACATTTTTCCCTGAATAATCTGCTGTGGTATTCGATTCTGAACACATTTTAAAAACTAAAAGATTGAAGTCGTTTTTGTCAGAACTAAATTTCAGAACAGGTAGTTTTCCATTGCAAGCAATTCTATCCGCTATTTTAATCAGTTCGCCATAATCTTTGATAGAATCCAAATAAATTTTAGTCAGAGTCGAGTCTTTCTCAAAATTCGTAATTCGTGGATAATAAAATTCCGCATTTTTCTGTTCCACTTTAGTATTGTCAGTTTTACAATTATAAAACAAACTCACTAATATCAATATGATTACGATTTTTCTCAAATGTGTGGTAACGTTGTTGTGTATGGTTAGTTGCGTGTTTTAAGCACCAAAGTTAGTAAATAAAACACAGATAGAAAGTCCGCGAGGACTTTCGTAAATTGGCTAAAACCAAGCAATTAATTATACACGGTGTTGTAAGCAGTTTTATTTCATAAATGTTAATCCTGTTTCTGCTTGAATATTCAAATCTCCGCTTTCACTATATTTTATTTCCGTAATTTGATGTGAAGTTGATTTGTTCAATTCATCTAAATAATTGACAGCATTTTTCAAATCTTCTTTTGATATTATATTATCAATAAAGTTTTCTAATTCAATTCTTTTTTCTTCCGTAGAAGGTTTAATATGCATTTTTAGTTTTGTTCTTTCAGACATTTTAAAATTTTATTTATAAGTTTTTTTGAGAAGTTTATTAATTTTTTCAAAAACCTTGTTATTATCATCTAATTTTCCATCTCGAAAATATTGGAATTCATTTACGTCAACTGTAACACTCGGTGTTTTTTCAATGTCAAAGTAAATTTCAGTCAGTTTTTGATTAATTGAATTGATATTATCCTGAACTGATTTGATTGTATTGAAATCATTTTTATCAAAATAAATTTGTAGCTTATTTACGCTTTTTCTCAAATCATTTAAAGATGGTGAAATTAGTTTGTCTAATTCGTTCGGAGTGATTTGATGTTTCATTACATTATAAATAGGAAGTTCGTACCACATTTGTTTATTTATAGCATAAAAGTTATAAAAATCATTGATTGATTTAATTTTATGTTCTTGAAAAAGAGTGTGATTTATTTCTCTTTTTTTGGATTTAGTATCGAATAGTCTTTTTCCAAAATATCCTACGAATGATAACAATAAAATTATTTGACTCCAATAAGTTGTTAATAATTCGTCTATTTTCATATTTTGGTTAAATTGCTTACAACGGCAGTCTGTCTAATAACCGACTGCAATTTTATATGTTTCTACTAAAATACATTTTTTTGTATTAGCTGTATACTAAGATCTTATTTTCTGAATTTTCTTC
>NZ_JBHMEZ010000024.1:0-3254 GCF_042427615.1 Formosa undariae
AATAAGATTACATTTATCTTTAGATTATAAAACACCGAATATGGTATATAAATTATCAGCTTAATTCAATTTTAACCTGTAGCCATATTTCAGGACAAGACATTTACCAAAACCCAATAAAAATTGACATTTAAGGAAATTTATAATCTTACAATTAAATATTATCCATCCGAAATTGATATTTCTGACGGAAAAATGGTTGAAAAAGGTGGCGGAAAATTTAAAAAGTTATCGGAATCGTGGAACGAAGCGGAATTGAAAACCGAAAAGGAATCTGATTTTATCAAACTAATGGTTTGGGGCATTTTTTGCGGATATCATAAAAAAGCAATTGACAAATTTATGAACGGAAAAAAGACAGTTTCTTTGAATGAATTAGATATGGAATATTTGAAATACAAGTTTGAGGAAAGCCTACTCGATACGGAAGATAATTATTATGCTGAATTGAGAACGGAATATAAAACTGAATAAAAAACTATGCACAACACAGTATATAAAAAATTGCTGGTGTTAGGCTTAACCAAAGGTCGTTGCTTGTTTTGTTACGTCTGATTTTCCTTCGGAAAATCCTCGCATACAAAACCGCAACTTTCCATATACATAAACGTTATCTCTTATTTGAAAAAAACAATAAACTTATCGATTTTACTTCTCTCTGTGATTCTCTATTGGAATTGCAAAGATAATTCTGAATTGAAAAGTAAAATTACATCTGGAATTGAGAAAGACTCAATTATTCAAGATTCTGTAGCCAAATCAACTAAAACCAAACTGACAAAATATGATAAAAAATGGGTTGAATACGTTGATGAAAATGGACAAAAATTGAGTGAATTGGAATTGTATATTTCCGAGTTTGGAGACACACTTTGCTGGAACAAAAAAATCTACAAAAATGGAGTTCTAGACTTTATGAAAAGTAACTTTTATGATTTCCAAGCGAAAAGGTCCAAAGACAGTACAATAAAAGGACGGATTACCTTACATTCTGAATTAGACCATTCGATAAAGGACCCAATAGCGGAGAGAGAACTTACGGTTGATTTTGTAAATCAATTACTTGATAGTGTCAAAGTCATTACGTTCAAATCAAAAAATAAAAATTATGTGGATTTCGAGTTCAAAAATAATAACGATACAATAATTGGGCTTTTGACTGAATATCGCCGTATTGACTTACTCAAGAATCAAGATAGTACCAGATTGATTTGGTCTAAATTTCCAATCGATAGTAAATCTAAAACGGAAAATGTTTTTATAAACGTGCACGAACTTGATAAAAACAAGAGATAACACCGTATAAAAATAATGCTTAATTTAGTGCTTAATCAAGAGTCCGTGCGCTTTTGTTACGTCTGATTTTCCTTCGGAAAATCCTCGCACACAAAACCGCACTATTCTTATACATAAACGTTCTACGCAATTTGACCAAACCAACGAAATGAAGAAAATACAAGAACATAATCCATCTACTGACGAACTTCTGAATTTGGAATATAACTTTCAACCTGAACTGACCGAAAAGTTAGATAAAGTTAAATCTGACTTTAATCAGGAATTGATAAACGAAATTGTGTTGTGGAAAACCAATCGTTATGCTGAATTGAATAACGAAACTCTGAATTTGATAAATAAAATTGACCGAAAATCGGAATTTATCGATTCTGCTCTGACTGGCGAAATCCTAATGCATTTGCTCGAAACGAAAGGAATTCGCTTACCAATGGCTTCGACCATTTTGAGATTTAAGAATCCGAGAATTTATCAAATTATCGACCAAAGAGTTTATCGAATGATTTACGGAGCCGAACTGAAATTAAAAACGAACTTAAACGATAATATAATTCAGTATTTGGACTATTTAACCGAATTGAGAAACGTTTGTGCTTTATACCAAATTCCGTTCTCTGAATCTGACAGAATTCTTTACGAATATGATAAAATTATGAACTTGGAAAAAATAAAATACTGAATAAAAACTGCGTAGAACACCGTGTATAATTAATTGCTAGGTTCTTCTCTACTTGCGAATATTCCTGCGGAATATTCACGGGTTCGTAAAAGTTTACTAATTTAGTTGCTAAACCACGCAACTAACCATACACAATCACGTTCTACGCAATTTGACCAAACCAAGTAACTGAATGAATAAACCTCAAATTTTTAATATTATTAAGTTTACTGGAAAATCAATTCTCGTACTTCTGACAGGTATTTTAATCTTTGCCTATTCAATTGCATTAATCGAAAAAATAAAGCGTCCGACTTTTAAAAATCTTCCGACAAATGAATTTATAATTATCGGAATAATTCTACTGATATTAATTTTTGTAAACCTAAAATGGGTTTTCGGAATTTTTAAAACCAAACCAAATGAAAAGTAAGATAATATTTATAATTCTGACTTTGATTTTGGTTAGTTGTAAACAAACCAATAAATCGGAATCACAAACTCGCGCATTAACTCAAATTGAAATTACTGATGAATTCAAACTTGAATTTCTGACTCAAATCTTGTCTGATAGTTCAAAAACGAGAATATTATTTAATAAAAAGGAATTGATATCTAATTTATCTATAAATATTCCACCAACTTTACCAGTAGACTTAAAAAATCCAAAACAAACAATATCTCATTCGGAATTCATATCTGATACTTTAAAAATAAATGATATTGACTTTGTAAAAGGACAGTTCCAAAAGAATAAGGACTTCGACATTTCGAAAATAAAAGAATATGGATTTAATGTAATTGACATAAAAAAATATACTGATAACGAAATTGAGTGGGATTCTATAAACAAGATTGCTGAAAAATATTATGCGGAAAACAGCCTAGAAAATATTTATTCAGTTTTATACATAACTAAACCTATTTTCAATAAGGAACTGAATTTGGCTTATGTAAGAATTAGACAAGGTTCTGGAGGAATGACCAGAATTTATGAAAAAAAGAATAGAATTTGGAAATTAAAATATGAATTAGATAATTGGGTGGAATAAAAACTGCGTAGAACACCGTGTATAATTAATTGCTTGGTCACTGCCGACTTACGAACATTCCTGCGGAATATTCTATCTGTGATTTATTTGCTAAATTAGTTGCTTAACCACGCAACTAACCATACACAATCACGTTACCCAACATTTTGAGTCGTCCGGAATAAAGGCTACATAATTTTAAACATTATGTACAAAAATGACAAAGTAATTAGACGTTACAGCGAACCTTTCAAATTAAAAATTTTAGC
>NZ_JBHMEZ010000025.1:0-3899 GCF_042427615.1 Formosa undariae
GCATTAATAGCCGTGTGTAATAAGCTCCTAAAACAGGCTTTTGCCATAGCCAAATCAGGATTAACCTATGATAATAATTATAGAAGTGTTTTAGTAGGAAATTAAAGAGTTTTTACTTGTTTTTTACCACAGTACTTTGTTGTGCCTAGTTTTTTATGTTCAGTTTTATTTTTTGTCCGTCTTTCAAATCCTTTATTTGAAATCCTAAATCTCCGCTAAAAGCAATTAATTCCGCAAAACTAATTTTTCCGAGATTCGATTTTTCATATTCTCCACCAATAACAGCCGACATTTTTAGACAATATTTTTCGTTTTCTTTTAATTCTCCAAGTTCCGATTTTGCAATGTTCACAAGGTTTGTCATTTCCCAATCTTCAATAAATTCAGAGTCGGCAGAAATTCGGTCAAATTCAGATTCCGATTCCGCAATTTTTTCACAACTAATTTCTTCAGGACAAATTCTCCAATATTCGTTTTTGTCCGTTTTGAAAATCACGTTTCCAAATTCATTCGTGCGAATGATTTCGGTTGCATTAAATTCTTTCCAATTCCAAGCTTTATTTATTTCCGCAATCATTTTCTCAAATTAGGCACAACGGCTCAGTGTATGAAACGTAGCGTGTAAAAAGATACTATATTTCGGGTTTAGCACAGAGCCAATTTTTTATATTTTGATTTAACTTCTCAGTTTAAAAGCCAAATTAAAAACTTGGCGGTCTTCGTAAATAAGTCTAAACCTTTCGATTTAGCACTAATTAGCTATGTTTTCATACACCGTGTTAGCAAATGTTATTTTTCATCTACTACATTAAGTAATTTTCTAAATTTCGTTTCTAATTCTTTTATTTTTTCGGGTAATTTGTCTCTTACATCGTTTGATATTTCTCTCATTTCTTTAGTATATGTGTCAAAATATTCTTGCGTTACTTCTCCATTAGTAATTCTTGATTTTTTGTAACTAAAATCCCAGCTTTTCTCCCAATAGCTTTTGAATAATTCATCTATAAACTCACAGAATTCTGAGGAGAAAAATAATTTATTATTAGTGTAATAATTACCGAAGTCTTGGATTGCATTATTTACTCGAATCGCTCTTTCCTCATCTTCTTTTTCTGCATCAACTATTACTCTTTGTAATGTGGCAGTCCAACTTACCATTGCTGAATGTAATTCCTGCAGTTTTTTATAAAGTTTTAGGGTTACTTTTCCTCTTTCTTGGTGTAGATAACTAAATTGAATTTGATGAGTAATATTATTTTTTGATAATTCAGATTTTAACGGTTCAATTTTTAATGAAAGTTCTTCGTTTAATTTACTCTTATAAGACTCTAACTGCTCATTAAAATTCTTTTTTACATTCTCTTCCAGTTTTGTTAGTTGCTCTCTCGTTGTTAATTTGGCCATTTCATTTCCAAGAGATTTCAACCATGATTTGTAAAATATAAAATATGAAACAGTACAAAATGTAATAATTTTTATTATTAATTCTATCCAATCTTTAGAAGTCATAGAGAATTTTTTTAATGTTTGCTAACGTTTCATGTATGGAAAGTGCGTGTTTGCATGTGAGGATTTTCCGAAGGAAAATCAGAAATAAGCAAACAAAGCACAGACCTTTAGATTAGGTACTAAAATAAGCATTTTTTATACATATTGTTAGCGGCCGTTTTATATTTAAAGAGTTCTATTACGCAACAATATGCCGTAACAAAAGTCAGTCCGCCGTAAGAGTTTCGAAATGCTTGGTAATCCGCTGGGAAATATTGAGTGTGAGTAAGGTCAGTCATACGCAACAGTTGCGCATCGTTTGGATCTGATATTTGTTTTAGATTTTAACCGTAAAAAACTGATTTATTTTTAGGTTTTAAACCACTTTTGAGTTGATTTAATTGTTTGTTTTGAGTAGAGTGAGCAATGGCCGCTAACGGTTAGTATAAGAATAGTGCGGTTTTGTGTGCGAGGATTTTCCGAAGGAAAATCAGACGTAACAAAAGAGCACGAACTCTCGATTAAGCAACTAATTTAGCATTATTTTTATACATTGTTAGCCACAGTTTTTTTGTTTTTCAGAATATTAGTGTTGTCACAAACGGAAGTATTAAAGTCAAAATTGTAAACATAGCATCTCCCATATGTAATTTCCTATATTCTCCTTGTTCCCAACTCGTTTGCATATATCCAGTCATCAGAGGTTCACTCTTAAATATTTTCAAGAATAATTGTCTAAATACCCAATAGTAAATCATAAATAGAAGAGGAAAAAAAGTCCAATATGCGGCATTTCCATTTACCATTTTAAGTGATTCCCTGTCCATATTAAGATATCCAAAAAGAGCAATTAAAATAGTCAGTCCAAACAGTCCCAAGTAGATTTTCGGGTTTTTCAGAATCTTATACATCAACCATAAGGCTAATTGCCCTATTCCTCCGATTAGAATATATGTCATTTGGTCGTTCATTCGAATTGTGGCTAACGTCTCATGTATGGAAAGTGCGTGTTTGAGTGTGAGGATTTTCCGAAGGAAAATCAGAAGTAAGCAAACAAAGCACAGACCTTTAGATTAGGTACTAAAATAAGCATTTTTTATACATATTGTTAGCGGCCGTTTTATATTTAAAGATTTCTATTGCGCAACAATATGCCGTAACAAAAGTCCGTCCGCCGTAAGAGTTTCGAAATGTTTGGTAATCCGCTGGTAAATATTGAGTGTGAGTAAGGTCAGTCATACGCAACAATTGCGCATTGTTTGGATCCGGTATTTATTTTAAATTTTAAGCGTGAAAAACTGATTGATTTTTATGTTTTAAGCCGCTTTTGAGTTGATTTAATTGTTTGTTTTGAGCAGAGTGAGCAATGGCCGCTAACGTTTGGGCTATGGTTTCGTTGCGGAATGGTTCGGCAGAACTATTCCGCCGTAAACCAAAGTTAGCAAACACGCAGGAATTTCCGAGAGGAAATTCCGCCGCAATGAACTATAGCCGTTGTTAGCCATAGTTTTTATTCGGTTAATATTCTTTTTTTGGAATATCAATTGGTAATTGAAATATATTTTCACTTAATTTTTTTGGCTCAATATTGATAGCGGTATATGTCACAACATAATCTCCTAAATCAAGTTCCATTTTCATAAAAGGCGATTTTGCTTTTTCAATCAAATCATTAGTATAAAAATCCGTAAAGTTTTCAAAAAGCTCAGGGTCTATGTAAGGAAATCCGCTATAAGAATATTTTTGTATTACGGTTTGCTTTCCATTTGGCTCAAATCCTTCGATTTGTATATAATCGCATTCTTTTCCTAAAATTTTTTCCGATTGTCCTGTGGTTTTATTGATAAAATCCAAAGTTTGTTCAGAAACGTTATAATGATAGATAGTATCTAAATTTTTCCACTTTGCATAATAGTGATTATTAGAAGTCAGATAAAGATTGAAATCATAACCGCTTTCTCCCGTGTTGAAGTATTGCTTTAAAATATCACCATTTTCGTTATAATAGACTTTTAATGTGTCTCCAAATTTTTGTTCGAAATATTCGCGATATTGAACATTTTCCTTTTTAAATCTAATTTCGGTTTTATAGGTTATAATTCCTTCAAAACTCTTTTTGTCAGTCGTAAAAGACATTAAGATTAGAATTGTAAGTAGATATATTAATGGTCTGAAATTCATTTTTTTTAAATTATGGCTAACGTATTTGTATATGGTTTGTTGCGTGGTTTAGCAAGTAATTTAGTAAATAAAAACCGAATAGAAAATCCGCGAGGATTTTCGTAAGTAGGCGAGAACTAGCAATAAATTATATACGGCTTAAGTTAGCATTTTAATAAAAAGCACTAAATTAAGACCTATAAAAAGAAAGCACAAAAGAGAGGAATAAGGTTAATTTATACGCAGAGACT
>NZ_JBHMEZ010000026.1:0-4255 GCF_042427615.1 Formosa undariae
ATAATTGTAATTCCAACTATTGAAAATCCAGAACATAAAATTCCAGCAATTAAATCACTTGTTTTTCTATTCAATTCGATATTTTTCTCGGTTTCACTCAAATGTTGGGTAACGTTTTTGTATATGGTTTGTTGCGTGTTTCAAGCAACTAATTTAGTAAATAATTACCGACCAAGAAAGTCCGCGAGGACTTTCGTAAATAGGCAATAAGCCAGCAATAAATTATATACGGTGTTAGCCACAGTTTTTTATTCCATTCCAAATTTCGCCCATAATTTCGGGAATTTATTTTTTAAATCGTCTCCTTCTTCATTCCATTCTTCTCCAGATATTTCTAAACTCTCTTGAATTCCATTCGGCATTTCATTTCCTGTCTTTTTTTCATAAGCGTCAGTTGGAATATAACTCAAACCTTCCCAATCTCCGTCATTTGTTTTGTTAAGTTCAGCAAGTGTTTCAATATCTTGTATTGCACTTTCAAATATTGCTTTTCCTTGTCCAATAAGCCAACCTCTAAAATCAGAAAAGCAGTCATCTGAACAACCTCCATTAATTATATAAGCACCAGCCCAAAAATTCCAATTATAAACTTCGCCTCTTAATTTTCTGAATTTGTTGTCAAACTCTAAAATTTCTATTGCAGTTAATTTAAGTAGTTCTTTTTCGAGTTCTGTTTGTTGCTTTTCGTAATCTCCAGAGCTATTTGCTTTTGAGGTTGCTATAATTTTCCAAAATTGGTCAGCATTCATTAATTTTTCAGAATTCTGTACTGGTTCTTTTGGCTCATTTCTTTGTTCCTTTTTCCCAAATAGTTTATCGAATATTCCCATATTTTCTTTTTTATTACTTGAAGAACAACTTAAATTTGATATTAAAAATAACAATATTAGTAGTTTTCTCATTTTGTGTTTAATTGTGGCTAACGTTTCATGTATGGAAAGTGCGTGTTTGCATGTGAGGATTTTCCGAAGGAAAATCAGAAGTAAGCAAACAAAGCACAGACCTTTAGATTAGGTACTAAAATAAGCATTTTTTATACATATTGTTAGCGGCCGTTTTATATTTAAAGATTTCTATTACGCAACAATATGCCGTAACAAAAGTCAGTCCGCCGTAAGAGTTTCGAAATGCTTGGTAATCCGCTGGGAAATATTGGGTAGGAGTGAGGTCAGTCATACGCAACAGTTGCGCATCGTTTGGATCCGATATTTATTTTAGATTTTAACCGTGAAAAACTGATTGATTTTAAGGTTTTAAACCACTTTTGAGTTGATTTAATTGCTTTATCTGAGCAGAGTGAGCAATGGCCGCTAACGTTTCGTGTATGGAAAGTGCGTGTTTGCACGTGAGGATTTTCCGAAGGAAAATCAGAAGTAAGCAAACAAAGTACAGACCTTTAGATTAGGTACTAAAATAAGCATTTTTTATACATATTGTTAGCGGCCGTTTTATATTTAAAGATTTCTATTATGCAACAATATGCCGTAACAAAAGTCAGTCCGCCGTAAGAGTTTCGAAATGCTTAGTAATCCGCTGGGAAATATTGAGTGTGAGTAAGGTCAGTCATACGCAACAGTTGCGCATCGTTTGGATCCGATATTTATTTTAGATTTTAACCGTAAAAAACTGATTGATTTTAAGGTTTTAAACCACTTTTGAGTTGATTTAATTGTTTGTTTTGAGCAGAGTGAGCAATGGCCGCTAACGTGTTTGAATATGCTTTGTTGCGTGTTTAAGCACCTAATTTAGTAAATAAATACCGAATAGAAAATCCGCGAGAATTTTCGTAAGTAGGCGAAAACCAAGCAATAAAGTATATGCAGTGTTGTAAATAGTGCTTTCCTATCCGCTTATTTCTTTTTTGATTAAATTCAGCCATTTTTCTTTTTGAGGAACAATAAATTTTTCCACAATATTTGTTTCACTTTCAATTTGGATTCCGTTTTCTATTATTCCGAGAGTTTTATAATAACTCACAATTTTTATTTCGGTCAAATTCACTAAAAATTCATGCTTTTGAGTAAAATTAATCAAGTTAGTTTGAAATATTAGTTCATTGTTGGTCAGATATAAATTTCCGCCGACTGATATTCCATTGTATATATGATTAGCTCGACTTGAGTATTTAATATTTGTTTTGTTAATTTCTTTAAATGATATTTCGTCTTTAATTCCCCAAAATACTTTGAAATATGCAATTGGGCTGAAAACCAAAACGCAGAATACACTTAAAAATGTGGCAATTTCAGTCTTCGCAGTTTGCATACAATAAATCCAAACTATTAGTCCGAAAATTAATCCAGACATTATTGAGTATTTTATTCTTTTCAATATATTTTTTTCGCTTGCACGATTTTTTTTCGCATTATTTACAACGGTCTTGTGTAAGGAACGTTGCGGTTTTGTATGCGAGGATTTTCCGAAGGAAAATCAGAAGCTAGCAAAAAAGCAACAACCTTTGGTTTGGTCTAAAATAAGCAATGTTTTTTACACGTTGTTACCCACAGTTATTTTTCCATTATACTATTCTTAAGTCGCTGAAATGATTTCCACTTGTTTGAAGGGTAATCTTTTATTATCAAACTAGAGTCTTTTGAAATCACACTATTTACAATCCCACTGTGAGATATATTTGTTTCTGATTTAATTTTAGTTTTAGTCAATTCTAGAATAGCATTTTCAATCAGTAAAATTTGGTCAAAGCTCAATTCGATACTATCAATATTGCGTTCCAACTTTTTATATTCATACCATTTTTTTTGTTTTTCATTTTCTTTTGGTGGAATTGGTGGTTCATAAGAACCTAAATATCTAGAATAATTCGCAAAAACCTTTTCTCCATCAGAGTAAATTAATATTATATCAGAGTCACCTCCCCATTCACCATATTTATCGTCAGTTTGAGCAAGTTCGATTTGGTTCCATCTATCAATATATTCTAACTCTATTTGGTTTTCATTTTGAGCCTTTTCTAAATCCCTTTGGGTTTCCGATGTCGGTTCATCTTTTTTATTAGCACAATTTGCGAATAGAACTCCGATTATAAATATCAGCAGGATTTTTCTCATAATTGTGGGTAACGTATTTGTATATGGTTTGTTGCGTGGTTTAGCAAGTAATTTAGTAAATAAAAACCGAATAGAAAATCCGCGAGGATTTTCGCAAGTAGGCGAGAACTAGCAATAAATTATATACGGTGTTGGCAACAGTTTTTATTTTTCGTAAAACTCTTTTAAGATAATATTTTTGCCTTCTTTTAATTTTCTCAATTCACTTAAAATATAATATCTATGCATAAATCCGCAAAGCACAACAATTTTTTTACCTTGATTCTTTTCAGAAATTTGCATTATGTTTTTGGCCATTGTTTGATTTCTTAAATCCCAAAAATCATCAGCTAACTGATACCCATCTCGGTAACTAATTTTTTCTCCGTTTGGTTTGGTATGAAAACGAGTTGCAAATTCTTCTCTTTTATTCGTTATTTTTTTTAGCATTTTATATTGATAATATTGTCTTTCGGCACAAATACTGTCAGTTGATGCGTTATTGAATTTTTCGGGTGATTTAGATGCTAATATTATTAATGGATCTAAGAGCGCTTTGTATTTATTATGAATTTTAGCTTCTGTATCAGATAATAAACCAATATTGTTTAAACTATCTATGAGTTTTGTTGTTAGTCCATCTGTAGGTCGTGAGCCAATATTTATCCTATATTCATTTCTACCTTCAAATTCATATGGTCTCAATTTAGTTGTCGGGTATTTTTCAATATATTTTTCCGATGCCATTCGCTCATTACTATTTGAAACATTTTTGTGTCTAAAATTAGAAGTGAAGAAAGAAGAGTCTAGTTCTTCTAATATAAAATCGGGTTGTACATCTTCTAATATATTGAAGAGAATCTCAGAGTTAAAATTAGCTTCTGGTTTATGAAGTGTTCCAATAACTATTATCTCAGTTGACTTTTCAGTTTTACAGGATAAAAGTGTTATTAAAATCAGTAATATTATTATTGGTTTATTCATTTTTTAATTGTTGCCAACGTTTATGTATAAGAATAGTTGCGGGTTTGTATGCGAGGATTTTCCGAAGGAAAATCAGACGTTACAAACACGCAACGACCTTTGATTAAGCACTAAACCGTAATTATTTTTATACGGCTTAAGTTAGCATTTTAATAAAAAGCACTAAATTAAGACCTATAAAAAGAAAGCACAAAAGAGAGGAATAAGGTTAATTTATACGCAGA
>NZ_JBHMEZ010000027.1:0-8087 GCF_042427615.1 Formosa undariae
TCAATTTAACGAAAAGATAAAAGAACAATTTCCTGAAATTAATAAAACTTGGGAAATTGATATTGCAGTTCCAGTTTTTGAACGAAAAGAAACTGAAATATATAAACGGAATAAAAACGTTGGGTAACACCGTATAAAAATAATTGCGGTTTAGTGCTTAATCAAAGGTCGTTGCGTGTTTGTAACGTCTGATTTTCCTGCGGAAAATCCTCGCATACAAACCCGCAACTATTCTTATACATAAACGTTGCCATTCATTGCGTGACGCACTCAAAATCTGAAAATATGATAAGTAAATTAAAGAAAAAAGAATATATGAAAATAGCTTTATTTGTAGTAACATTTATTGTTGCTTCAGCTATATTTTCGGATTGGGAACATTTTAAAGATGGATTATTTGGATTGAATTAATTTCTCACTCAAATCCTGAATGAAATTAACAGCGGACTTTTTAGCTCGTTTGTGGAATCGGAAACTGAATTGAAAAACAAAAACCGAATTGTGTGCGGAATTTAGCAAGTTGCGGAATTGCTCACTCAATCGGAATTGAAAAAGTTTGCGGAATAAATCGCTGACCGAATTCAATCAAACGCTGAAAAGATAAAAAAACAGAATTAATCCGAATAATTAGAAATCTGAATAAAAACAACGAAATGGCAACACCGTATAAAAATAATTGCGGTTTAGTGCTTAATCAAAAGGTCGTTGCGTGTTTGTAACGTCTGATTTTCCTTCGGAAAATCCTCGCATACAAACCCGCAACTATTCTTATACATAAACGTTGTGCGTCATACCTGAAAAAACGAAATGCCAGAATTAAGCAACATACAGACTTACGAAAAATTGAATGGTGATGAGATAAAACCTTCAATTCAAAAATTCACCAAGGTTTTGGAGCGAATTGGAATATGGAATTCTGACCTTGAAAAACAATTTGAATCATTGGAATGGAAAGAAGAAGATAATGGTTTTGTTTATTTTCCAAACGCTTACTTTGGATTTCACAAAACCGATTTTTCGGAAATTAAGATACGACCTCATTTATTAGCTTGGACGCCTGCGATTGACAAAACTTTTAAAGATAATTGGATTTCTTGCGAACTGTTGATAGAAACAGGAACGATTCGAAACTCTGAAAACGGAAATTATAAGGAATTAACTTTTGAGTTTATCAAAAAACTTGCAAAAGAAATGGCAACGGAATTTAACCAAACTGGAATTTATTTTACAGATGAGGCTCAAGATGGCGAAGATTTTGACGGAATAAGAACAACTGATAGTAATAAACTTTGGAGTTTTGATTATGCGCTAATCCCTAAAAAACTAAAAGAACTTTACGGAGAAAAACCAAAAAATTATAATATCAATGAATCTGACAATTGGATTGAATCTTGGAATTCGAACAATTGGAATGAAAAAATAGAAAGTACGAACGCACAACAACGTTTATAATTAATGGCTAGTTCTAGCATACTTACGAAAATCCTCGCGGATTTTCTATTCGGTTTTTATTTGCTAAATTAGTTACTTAAACACGCCACTAATCATACACGAGACCGTTGGGTACAATTATGACGAACAGCATTTTCCATAACAAAGAGTTTGAGATAAACGGAATTTCTGTGCCTGAATTTGAATTAAAAAGCGGAAATCTAATCCGAATTTATATTCCGAATTTTAATCTTGAAAACTTGCCTTTAGGTTTTGACTTGACTATCGAATTAATAAAAAAGTTCCAAAATCAAAAAACTGATTTTCCTTGGGCAAAAAACTACCGACAAAATACTGTTGCGGAATTTTTAAGTCCTTTGACTGTAAATAAATATCTGATTAATAAAATGTGGATTGACAAACTGAGCGCAAAAAGAATAGCAGAAGAAATCGGAATTACATTAAATGAGAAATTTGAATATTTAAGTTTTAAAAACAAAAAAGCTCTAATTATAAAAGCGCATTTTGATAAAAATGATTCTATTCTTTTGGATTATTACGGAGTAGATGCAATGGGAATTGAGTTTTTGGAAAATTTAATTAATACCGAAATAGAAAAAGGCAAATCTGCAATCGCTTTTGACAATTTACAATTTGCGAACGAAAAAGAACCTTATGAAAATATTAAACCGATAAAAATAACTGTACCCAACACAGTATAAAATTAATTGCTATTTTAGGCTTAAACAAAGGTAGTTGCACTTTTGTTACGTCTGATTTTCCTTCGGAAAATCCTCGCACACAAAACCGCAACTAATCTTATACATAAACGTTGCCATCCATTTGAGAAAAACAGTTCTAATATTGATTTTTGGTCTTCTGACCAACTTTGTGGTTTCACAGGAAATCCACTCTGAATATGTATTCATTAAAGAAAAAACTAAATCGAAAATTGATAGCGGAATTAAATGGAATTATGTCGATTCTGACAGTTTAGTTCTTTACGAAAACGGAACTTTTCATCGGACTAAATTCTATCACTATCACGAAATAATTTACTCGGAGTTAAAAGGAGAATGGAAAATTGAAAACAACACTCTAATTCTGAATATAAAGCTGGAGAAAGAAAGTAAATCTGACAAAAAATGGACGGAAACTAATTCGATCATAAGTTACCGAATAAAAAAGCGGAAAATAAAACCAATAAACGGATTTGAATTCTATGCGATACGGAATTTGAAACGTGTGAAAAAATAAAAACGTATGGCAACACCGTATAAAAATAATGCTTAGTTTAGTGCTTAATCAAAGGTTAGTGCGTTTTGCTAGCTTCTGATTTTCCTTCGGAAAATCCTCGCATACAAAACCGCACTATTCTTATACATAAACGTTGGGCACAATTAAAACCGAATGAATAGACTTCTAATTTTACTTTTTTCAATATTCTTAATTGGTTGTTGCACTGAACCAAAATTGTTGAATAACGGACTAACTCAAAAAGCAACACAAATTACCGAATACACAATTAAAGTGGAAAATGATTCTCTGAATAATAAGATTCAAGACACGCTTGTAATTACCGAAAAGAAATACAACGAAAATGACCAAATAATTAGTAGACATCAGCGGAATTTATTTGCTGACGAAACAATGGATATTGGATTCATTTACAATAATGAGAAAAAGATAAAAAGAGAAATTGTGACACTTTCTAACGACAGTTCAAATTTTATTGTTGATTATTTCTACAATGACACATTGCTTTTGGAAACAAAATCAGAATCCAAAAATGAGATTTTTCAATTCAAACAAATTGGAGGTTATAAATATAATTCTGACAACAAACTAAAAGAAAGTTCATTAAAACAAATCTACATTGACGTTGAAACAAATGACACAATTACTAATACTCTTGAAATAAGTAAATATAACGACAAGGAATTTGTAACTGAATCCAAACTATCGGACTTTAGAAAACCTGAACGAAATCGAAATACTGAATATAAATACGATTGTGGAATTTTAATGGAAATAAATGAATTTAATAGCAAAGATTCTTTGATTTCAAAAACGAAATATAAATATGTGTTTGACAAGTTTGAAAATTGGATAAAGAGAGAATCAATTGAGAATGACAAGGTGAATTACATACGAACGAGGGAAATAGAATATAAATAACTGTGCCCAACACCGTGTATAATTAATTGCTTGGTCACTGCCGACTTACGAACATTCCTGCGGAATATTCTATCTGTGATTTATTTGCTAAATTAGGTGCTTAATCACGCAACTAACCATACACAAATACGTTGGCAGTAATTTAAAACAAAATCATTCTAATTTAAAAAATGAAATTTATCAAATTTGCAATGCTCCTTTTGACTTTAACTTGTTGCAAGGTAGAAAAAAGAATTATTATATCAATTCCAAATAATTATGAAGGAAATATTGTTATAGAAGAAGACGCAGAATATGTATCCTATTCTGAAAAAACTTTTGAAAATTTTAATGTTTATGAATATAAAACGAATAAGTTTGGGACACTAAAAGTAAAAAACATTTCTATTTTTAAAGATTGGAATAAAGTTTCTTTTGGATTTATTAATGTAACGCCTGTTTATAAAGTAAATGAAAAAACTAAAATAGGCGATTTTATAATTTCAGAACCAATATATTTTGATAATAGAATTGAAGCTATTGTGATTAAAAAAAATAATTGACACATTAAATAAAAAACTACTGCCAACACCGTATAAAAATAATTGCAATTTAGTGCTAAAAATAAGGTCGTTGCGTGTTTGTAACGTCTGATTTTCCTTCGGAAAATCCTCGCATACAAACCCGCAACTATTCTTATACATAAACGTTACCTACAATATTGAAAAAACTGCTTCAAATAATAATTTTAACCTTAATCACAACTTGTTACTCACAAGAAAACAAGACTGATTTAATTGTGGATGAAAAATTTGAACAATGCTCAGAATTAAGATATAATAAGCTTTTATCAGAAGTTGGACCGATTAAAGGAAAATTGATTACCAAAAAGAATATTCATATTTTATTAGAAAAATCTCTAATTCAAGAAAAATATTTATCTGAAATAAGCAAAAATGGTTATTCTGAATTATTAAAAAATGTGAATAAAATAAGGCCTATCTTCTTTGAGAAATTTATTTCTGATATAGGTTTTGACCCATATTCATTATTTCCAAAAAGTTCTCATTTGACTTGTTATGGCTATTTGTTTGAACAATTAAAAATTATTGATAAAACAAGTTGGCAATATGAATTTTGTTTGGCCTTTAATAAATTTGAGGCTTATGGAAATCTTAAAACTGATAGTGAATATTTAATTGATGTGTTGGACGAAATTCCTGAAGGTAAATTTCAAAATATTGTTTATCGGAAATTATTCTTAGATATAATATATACAAATATAAATTAAAAATACTGTAGGTAACAATGTGTAAAAAACATTGCTTATTTTAGGCTAAACCAAAGGGTGTTGAAATTTTGCTAGCTGCTGATTTTCCTACGGAAAATCCTCGCATACAAAACCGCAACGTTCCTTACACGAGACCGTTGTGTGCAATACCAAAAAACACCGAAATAATAACAAATTAAATGATATTCAATATTTATTACATCAATTTCCCCAAAGTTTACGAAATCAAAATGATGTTGGGAAATATTATTTTACTGAATAAAGAATTAGAAAGCAATAAAAATATTGAAGGTGGTGCGGAAATCGGAGCCAAAATTGATATTGGAACGAAGTTTTTTAAAATGTTCAATGTAGAAGGAGAAGGAAAAGGCAGAGTTGCTGGTAGTTCAGCACAAAAAGTACTTGAAACTTTCGAAGTGAAAACTACCAAATCTGTCATTTTAAATGATGTTATAGAAAATTCACGAGCGATAAAAAGTTTTGACGGCATTAATGAAGGAGAATTAGTTAGAATCGATAATGTTTCTCTTAAATTAGAAAACGAACCAGAGTTGAGAGTCGTAAAACTTTTTACAAGTGATGCTTTTAAGGGAATGTCTGTACCAGGAGCAAAAGATTTTGATATAAATAATCTTTTTAATTCAATGTTTAAAGATTATGCGTACAAAATAAAAGGCTCTATGTCCAATTCAGATGAAAATCTACTTATAAAAATTCCAATGACATTTGAGAATGAATTTGAAAGTTCCTACAGCGTAGATGATTTATTTATAGGAAAAGTGTCTTTAGTAGGATTATATAAAGGAAAAGTCAAGCTTACTGATTTAAAAAATTCTCTTGAATTTTTCCAAGAAATTGGTAATATGCAAAATGCAGTAAATAATACTGGCAATGATGATAGTGAAATTCAGAATAGTCAATATGATGAAGATAATAATACGAATAATTTTAATCCATTCGTAAGTAGTTTACAAGACAACAAAGAATATCATTACTTTGATATTCTGTCAATCATTCAAATTATAAATACGCCAAAAAAGAATGATTAATAAAAGTGAACTTTTACTTTATAACTTATCCAAATATAAAGAGCTAAAAAACCACTTTTCAAATCTTGATAAAAAGATTTTAAGTGTAACAGATTTTATCCAAAATGAATCTTTGATTGAAGAATCTATTGGTTATGAATATGCAATTGATATTTCAGCTTTTACAAATATCAACCAATATAATTGTGAAAGGATTATTCACCTTTTTGACGATACATTTACATTTATTGCGAATATCAAGCATAAAACATTTTTCGAAGAAGAATTAAGATTTTGCTTTGATGATTTTACACCATTTGAAGATTATGTAGAAGACGAAGATGAAACTTCCGAAGGAAACATTAAATCAACTAAAACTCACAGAAAAATCATCGATTTAGAACAAGATGATTTAAAAGTATTTTTCGAAAAGATAAGTAATACTCTTTATGGTCATCAAAAGTTTAAAGATGACTTCAAACGACAAGTGGACAATTTTAGAGTCTTTAATAAATTAGGAGAACATAAAATACTATCTCTATTTTTAATGGGAGATTCAGGTGTTGGGAAAACTGAAGTTGCCAGAACCTTACACAATGCTTTAGGTGGTAAAAATAAAATGGCTAAAATCAATTTTGGAAACTACAGCAGTGACAACTCTCTGAATTCTTTGATTGGAAGTCCAAGAGGCTACATAGGAAGTGAAGATGGCGAAATTTTCATCAGAGTAGCGGAATCTGATACAGGAATTATTCTAATAGACGAATTTGAAAAATCAAACTCAACGCTTTTTAATTATTTCCTTGATGTATTAGAAAATGGCAAAATGGTAAGTTCACTTGCACACGAAATTGACTTAAATGGGTTTATAATCATTTTTACTTCAAATATTTCTAAAGACAATTTTAAAAATGTCATTTCACCTGAACTGCGCTCAAGAATTGATTATAAAGGATATTTTTCCATTTTAAAAAACGAGGATAAAATCAAGTATGTTGAATTTAGAATTAATAGTGTTGTAAGAAAGTTCAATAAGAATGTTGCAAATGTTTTGGATGACGCATTTAAGAGTGAAGTGTTTAATCAAATTAATGTATCTCGTTTCAAAAATATGAGGGATTTGAATAAAAAGATAAAACAAACATTTGTAAATAAGCTAAAAAACAAAGTGCTGAAATAGTACTGCACACAACACCGTGTATCATTAATTGCTAGGTTCACGTCTACTTGGAAAATTCCTTAGGAATTTTCTCTGGCTCGTGAATGTTTGCTAAATTAGTGCTTAAACACGCAACTAACCATACACCAAACGTTGTGTGTCATTTTGAGAAAAACCTTATGGAAAAATTGACTTTAATATTAATTCTTATTTTATCTGTTGGCTGTTCCTCAAAAACAAAAACTGAAAAAGCAATTACTGAACAAGTTTCGGAATTAAAACCGCCATTTAAGAATCAAGGAGAACAAGAGGATTTTTGGGCACAAGAGTTTTTCAAAGATGAGTACGAAAAACAAAATCACATCAAATTTAACGGAGAAATTAAAATAGTAAATGAATATAAGTCTTTGGACGAGCATGGTAATTTCATCACCAATGCGAATGAAATTAGTTTTGGAAACAGAGTGGTTGAAATTAACCTGAATGACAATAAATTACGCTCGATTTTCGAAAATGGAATTTTATATCCAGATTTGATAAGTGAAAAATATTTTAAAATATGGGATTTGGAAGAATTGAGTTTTTTAAACAAATCACCAAAGATTAAAAGGTTTCGAATTTTTGTAAATATGCCCGAACGAATTTATACACAAATAATTCTATTGGAATTAAAAAATGAATCAGCGGACAATCAGACATCGATGAGTGAATTTGTTGAAAATTCTGAACTGACTTTTATAAAGGAAGCTTGGTTAATGATGTAAAAAAACGAACACACAACACCGTGTATAATTAATTGCTAGGTCCTTCCCTACTTGCGAATATTCCTGCGGAATATTCACGGGTTCGTAAAAGTTTGCTAATTTAGTTGCTTAACCACGCAACTAACCATACACAATCACGTTGTGTGTAATGCTGAGTCGTCCGGAATAAAGGCTACATAATTTTAAACATTATGTACAAAAATGACAAAGTAATTAGACGTTACAGCGAACCTTTCAAATTAAAAATTTTAGCAGAA
>NZ_JBHMEZ010000003.1:0-1157769 GCF_042427615.1 Formosa undariae
ACGACTTAAAATCGAGGTCTTAAAGCCTCATAGAACTGTACGAAATCTGTGTAGAAAAAGAGAGGGGGTTTTCAATGTTGACGAGATCTGTAGTCTCTGCGTATATATTAACCTTATTCCTCTCTTTTGTGCTTTCTTTTTATAGGTCTTAATTTAGTGCTTTTTATTAAAATGCTAACTTAAGCCGTATAAAAATAATTGCGGTTTAGTGCTTAATCAAAGGTCGTTGTGTGTTTGTAGCGACTGAATTTCCTTCGGAAATTCCTCGCATACAAACCCGCAACTATTCTTATACATAAACGTTAGCGGTCATACGAAAACACGAATTTGTTACTAATTATTTAAAACAATATTAATTTCAAAACTATGAAATTTAAGCCTGCTTTACTTTTGATAATACTTACTATTACCTATTATCAAACAACCGCACAAAAAATTAAAGCGGGATTCAACCCACAGGAATACAAAGAATTGCTTGCCATTAGTGTCAAGAATTATTATCCCTCTGAAACGAAGAATATTCCTTATCCTGCTAACTATGAAAGAAAATATCGTTCTCAACCTATGGGTCTAGATAATGTTTGGGAGCTATGGACTAACACTGATAGCATTGCTGTGATAAGTATAAGAGGCACAAGCGCAGACCCTAGTAGTTTTTTAGCAAATGCCTATGCAGCTATGGTTTCTGCTAAAGGAAAACTAACCATTGCGGAGAATAATGTTTTTGAATATGAGTTATCCGAAAACCCGAAAGCTGCAGTGCATATAGGCTGGTTAACCTCAATGGCTTTTTTATCTCAAGATATAATACCGAAAATTGATTCTTGTTATCAAACTGGAATTAAAGATATTTATATTACGGGACACAGTCAGGGTGGCGCAATAGCTATCCTAATGACATCGTACTTTAGTAATTTACAAAAACAAGGAATTATTCCACAAGATATTCGCTTTAAAACGTATAGTTCAGCTGGTCCAAAAGTTGGCAACCAATACTTCGCAAATAATTATAGTATATTAACACAAGACGGTTGGGGATATAATGTTATAAATCCGAACGATTGGGTACCAGAAAGCTTTTTGACAGTTCAAACAATGGAAGACTTTCCTGATATCAATATTTTTGCTACCGTTAAAGAAGGGATTGATAATCAATCATTTTTCAAAAAAATTATGGGAAAGGCTTTGTACAATAAAGTAGCTAATCCATCCAAAAAGGCGCAACGGAAATATCAAAAATACTTTGGGAAAATGGTTTCAAATAAGATTAAAGAAAAGCTACCAGGATTTATCAGTCCTACATATTACCATAGTAGTAATTATATACAGTCAGGAAATATTTATGTATTGAAAGCTGATTCGGATTATCATAAATTATTCCCTTATGATAAAACAAAATTAATGCAACATCATCAACCCAACGCCTATTACTATTTGATAAATGAGGTATTAAAAAGGGACAGTACGAACCGCTAACAATGTGTATAAGCAATGGCTTGTCCTCGTATACTTGGAAAATCCTGCGAATTTTCCTCTGGCAAGTACCTGTTTACAAATGTCCTTGACGAACCATGCCACTGCTCATACACGAGACGTCAGACTGTCTAATAACTATTTAAGTTTTTAGTAATATTTAGAAACAGTTATAAAGTAATTTTCAGGTAGTTTTTGTATCTTTTAGTTATGAAATTCATACTTGNACAAAGGCAATTGCGTGTTTGTAACGTCTGATTTTCCTTCGGAAAATCCTCGCATACAAACCCGCAACTATTCTTATACATAAACGTTACCACACATTTGAACTCACTCAAACTCATGAATAAACTATTAACCGAAAAAGAATCTAAAGTTGCAGACTTATTTCTAGAGTTTTTACTATCCTCAGAAAAAAATGGTGTATTTAAAGGCGTAGTTAATTTTTTCTTTAAAAAACATAAAATATCTGAACACAGAGCATTATTTGTTTGTCATTTTTTGCAAAGGAAAAAATTATTAAAAGTATTATTAGATTCTAATGATGGATTAAGAAACTTAACATTTGAAAAATCTAAAATAGAGGATTTTATAATAAACAACAGAATACACGATGAATGGCTTTTACAAAATAAACTAAAAAATGAATCAAAAATATCTACAATAAAAGCAAAAACATTTATTCCCGTTTTAATTTTAGGTGCTTTTGGAGGTGTATATAGTATCATTAAAGTTGTGATTTTAGTATTAGGTAAAGAATGACAAAACTCACAAACGGAAAAGGAACTAAAAAACAAAATAAATCAAACGGAATATCACAACTTTTGATTTAAAAATCTATAATCTGACCAATGCAAATCGTAACTGTTGTGTAGATCTGACATTTGGAACGAGAAATAAAAAACGTGTGGTAACACCGTGTAAAAAACATTGCTTATTTTAGTTCAATCGTTTGGTCGTTATTTTGTTTGCTAGCTTCTGATTTTCCTTCGGAAAATCCTCGCACACAAACACGCAACTTTCCTTACACATAAACGTTAGGCACAATTTAATTTGATCAAAAATTAATAATATGAAAAACATGACAAGACTTTTTGGAATTACTTTAATCATCCTCTTTGCATTAAGTTGCGAAGAAGAAACGACTTTTATTGAACCCTCAGAATCAATTTTCTATTTTCGAGGGACAATAAATGGAGTTTATAAGGATTGGACAGTAACTGATCATAAAAATGGAGACAACTTAGATTATCGCTTTAATTCAGCTTCAGGTGTTGATTCATTAGGTAGTGATTGTGAAAATACTTTCTGTAAGTATATGTTTGAAGATGTAGATATTTTCGAAAATAATGGAGCAGGGACAACAAAGAATTATATTGCTGCTGGTTTCTACATTAGCTCTAAAACTGGCGATAGAAATGAAATAATTAATCAGTTTTCTGTCGGGCAAAAAGATTTTGGCAAACCTCGATCTAGTATTACTGACCCAGTTAAAGATGGGGTTTATGTTTACTATATTGACGAAAATGGGAAAGTATGGTGTTCTCATTATGGTTCAGGATTTCAGACAAATAGTAGTTTCAAATCAGAGGAATTTCTGAAACAACCATACACTGAAATATCTTGTGAAAATATTTGGAGGGCAACTTTTTCTTGCATTCTTTATGACGGAAATGGAAGCTCCATAAAACTTGATAATTGTGAATTATATACACCTGTAATTGTAATTAAATAGTTAACGAAATAACTGTGCCTAACATCTCATAAAATTTATGCTCACATTTGAACTAATACAAACGACAAAAATTCAACAAGCGATTTGCTACGTCCGAAAAATCTCCGATTTCTCAGTCGCACAAATCTTATAAAAATCCGTTGTAAAACATTTTTAAAAAAAACACTCTGCATTCAATAACACTATGAAAAACTTAATAATAATTCTATGTTTTTTTTACTGCCTTTGCTTCAGCTCAAGAAGAATCGCAATTCGAAATTAAAGATAATCTCTTCAAAGTTAGTTTGTTTAATAACATTTCAAATGAATGGTCTACATTTTTAGGCATACAATCAAGAAAAGTTATCTATATAAATTTTCCAGACTTAAATCTTGAACGACCTTCAAAGTCCTATATCTCGACAGGTACGGAATATGAATTTAAAAACAATTTTACTGGAAATTTGACTATTGGATTTCCTTTAGATTTAAACTTAGGACTAAAATTTTAGAAACTTCAAATGAAAATAAAACAAACTTTAACCACAGTCATTTTAGTTCTATTTTTTTCGATTGGATATTCTCAAACTACAGAAAAAAAGAATCAACTTGAATTTTCAATAGGTTACAATTCAGGTTCTTTAAAAAATTTAGAATTTGCCCCAATATCTCAATACGATTATAATGACGTTATCTATAAGTTAAACTTTGAACGAACAAGTAAAAGACAAAATATATTTGAAATAGAATTAGACTTTTTTGACAGAACAGCATTAAAAAGTGAAAGAATACCGAGTTTAAACGCAGAATATTTAAGAGCAGATTTGAGTTTCTCGTATTTAAAGCAAATTCATAATAAAAATTCACTTTCCATACATTTAGGATTACAAACACAATCAAATGTTTCTTTTCTTTATAATAATACTGACTATTTTTCTGTTCATCAAATTTTTGGTGTAGCAAGTCGATTCGGTTATAAAATAAATGAAAAGCAATATCTCACGTCAAAATTGACTATTCCATTTGTTTTGTTTAGAGCTACTGGAAATGGCGGAACAATTAAATCACTTAATAAATATCAAAGTATTTTGTGGAATTTAAAATATGGTTATGTGTTATCGGAATATTTCGATTTAAAAATGACCTATGATTTTATGTACAATAGGCTTCAAATACCGAGTGCTTACAGAGAATTACAGCATCAAATTAACCTTGGAATAATATATAAATTTTAAACTAATGATTAAACATAAAAGATTAAACATATATATCTTTTTCTCTTCACTTATCTTATTATCAATATCTTGTACTGATACTTTAATTAGCGATAAAGGAGAACTTGATGAAGACATTTTTTTAAATTATCAATCGCAAACGGAATTAGAATTGCCATTTGAAAATGAAATGGAAACTAATATTGAATGGACTATAAACCAAGGTGGTAGAACAGGTTTAGAAAATAATCATTTCTCAAATCGTGAGGCAAGATATGGAGTGGATTTTGGTCAAAAAGTAAATGGTGTAGGTTTTACTGGAGACGGAACTAATAATGAAGATTATTATAGTTTTGGGGAACGTGTAAATGCGCCTGGAGATGGGAAAGTTATTGCTCTAATGAATAATATTGATGACAATGCAGTTGTTGGAGATTTTAATACCGATCAACCTCTTGGTAATTTTATAACAATAGACCATTTGAACGGAGAGTTTTCTTTTTTGGCTCATTTTCAAAAAAATTCTATAATAGTGGCATTAGGAGATACGGTACAGAAAGGTCAAGAAGTGGGAAAACTAGGAAATAGTGGCCGTTCTACTGGTCCACATTTACATTATCATATGCAGACAACGCCCAATTATGAGGAAGGAAGTGGAAACGGAATTGGACTTCCAGTGCAATTTTTAAATTATTTCGCAGATGATGTATTTATAGAAAAAGGGGAGCCAATAAAAGGTCAAATTGTATATAAGTAGTGAGAAAAAACGTTTTACAACAAAGTACTGTGGTAAAAAACAAGTAAAACTCATTAAGTTCCCACTAAAACACTTCTATAATTATTATCATAGGTTAATCCTGATTTGGCTATGGCAAAAGCCTGTTTTAGTGAGGGTATTACACACGGCTATTAATGCTAACTTTTTACTTTTCCTTTATTTACCATTCGCTCATTAAGTTCCCGACATAAACTTTTGTTTATATGCATAAAAAGAGCTGCAAAAAATGCAATTAATCTATACAACGAAATCAGATTACATTTATCTTTAGATTATAAATCACCAAATATGGTATATCTGTTATCTGCCTAAAAGCAATTTTAATCTGTAGCCATATTTCAGTACAAGACATTTAAACAGACCTTTGAACTATGATAAAAAAAAGTATTTTATTATTCATATTTACGATTTTATTCCAATTATATGGGTGTAAAGAACAAAACAAAAAGGAAAGTAAGTCTGAAAACATTTCAATCAAAATAGACACTCTGCTAACACCTGAAATTGGCGGAATAAAACAAGTTGTTGAAATTAAAACGGATGACTCAAACAAGCCAGTACTTTTATTTTTATCGGGTGGTCCTGGAAGTTCAATGATGAATACTGCTGACAATTTCACGAACATTCTAAAAAATAAATTCACTATCGTCCAATGGGAACAAAGAGATGCAGGAAAAACTTTAGAATTAAATCCTTCACCAACTCAACCATCAATTGAACAAATGGAAAAAGATACTTATCAAGTTATAAGTTTTCTAACAAAGGAATTAAATCAAGAAAAAATATATCTATTAGGTAGCTCTTGGGGAAATGTTTTAGGCTTTTATATCGTTGAAAATCACCCTGAATTACTTTATTCCTATTTTGCTGTAAACCCAGTTATCAGCCAATTAGAAAGTGAAATGGAATTACTCAAAATTTTGAAAACTCATTTCAAAGAAAATCCTACTGCCAGTAAAGAATTAGCAAACGTAAACATTCCTTTTAAAACTGACAAAGACTTATTTTATTTAAGAAAGTGGCTTTTTTATAAAGACGGTAAGGAATATGTAACAAGTGATGATTTCAAAAACGGTTTTCTAAAATGGTCTAAAACTTGGACGCCCGTTTGGAACGAAGTAATGGATATCGATTTACCAAAAACATTAAAAGAAGTAAATTGCCCAATTTATTTTTTCGTTGGGAAAAACGACATTCAAACATCGACAGAAATTACAGAAGATTATTTTAAGGAACTGAAAGCACCACAAAAAGACTTGTTTTTATTTGAAAATTCTGGACATCAAATTCATCACGATGAACCAGAAAAATTTCAAAATACGATAATCAAAACTTTAGAACAAAATTAAACAGCGGAATAAAAAACTGCTCAAAACAATGTGTATAACTCATAAATAATCAGTTGATTAATAATAGTTTTGGCATATTTGGAAAGTAGCCAAATTTTTAAATTTGACAATTTCAAAACAAAAAGATAAATAGTAAAATTTAATATACATTGAGAAAATTAAAAGACATCGTGCTGAAATTTATAATTGGAATTCCCTTATTTATTCTGGCCATTCCGTTTTTAATAATTAGTATACCGATTGAACATGTTCGGAGAAAAAAGTTTGAAAAAAGGTATGCTGAATTTCTAAATGAACATAACGGCAAGAATTTCTTCTGTTACAATAATAGAAAGCACTCAAAACAATATATTGAAGAAAATATACTCCCGAATCTGACTGACGGCATTGAAATCGTGTATCTGAATGGGAAAAAAGTTGAATCGGAATATAACTCTGAATTTATTTCTGAAGCGTTATATGGTTTAAAGCATTATAATAAGTTTCCGCACATAATGAAAATCAGGAATGGAAAGCTCATTGACAAATCCGTAAATAATCCGTTTTATAATATTCTGAATGCAAATAAACCGAAAAGCTCCTTTTTAAATCAATTAAATACATTCTTTAATCTGAATGATATTAATAACACGACATAGTAAATTATACTCGTTAAAAACGGAATAAAAAACATGGCATGCTTGCTAAAAGAGTTCTATCTATTTTTTATATAAACACCCAATTTGGCTATAATAATACCTTAAACAGAAAGACCATAACGGCAATATAAAAGTGCCAATATCTCGAAGGCATAATTGATTATGGTTTATATTTGATTTTATATAACATGTTGGCTAATATATAAAAATGACCCATAAAGAATTCGACATATCGATTTACAATATAATTTTTGAAGATTTAAGAAAATATCAAAATCTAATTGAGACTTTCCTAAATTCTCAAAAGTTATTTGAAAACCTTTTAAACCTAAAATACAATGACTAACAAAGTACTGCGGTAAAAACTCATTAATTTCCCACTAAAACACTTCTATAATTATTATCATAGGTTAATCCTGATTTGGCTATGGCAAAAGCCTGTTTTAGTGAGGGTATTACATACGGCTATTAATGCTAACTTTTTACTCTTTCCTTTATTTACCATTCGCTCATTAAGTTCCCGACATAAACTTTTGTTTATATGCATAAAAAGAGTTGCAAAAAATGCAATTAATCTATACAACGAAATCAGATTACATTTATCTTTAGATTATAAAACACCAAATATGGTATCTGCCTAAAAGCAATTTTAATCTGTAGCCATATTTCAGGACAAGACAAATGTGGTGTACTGGATATATAATGAATGGAGGTTGTTCGGACGATGGATTTGAATATTTTAGAAATTGGATAATATCACTAGGGAAAGATACATATTATAAAGCAAAGGAAAATCCAGACAGTTTAATTTCGGAATTCATAGAAGGCGAAGAATATTATGACTTTGAAAGTTTTTGGTATGTTGCATTAACAGCGTTTGAAAATAAAACAGGAAAAGAATTATATGACTATCTATCTGACGATTTTAAAACAAATGAAGGGAATTATCCGAATTTCGAGTTTACTTGGAAAGAGGAAGAACCTGAAACTATGAAAGTGATTTGTCCGAAATTATTTGAAAAAATGTACAATTAAAGACAACAGGTAATACCATATATAATTAATGGCTAGTTCAAAAATACATACAACTAAAAAGTTAGAAAAGTTAGTCAAAAAACTGATCACAACTGACCAAAAAACTGATTCCGGAATTCTTGGAAAATGGAATGCGACAGTATTTTATGTTGACAGAAAAAAATGCTGGTTAATCACAAACGGACTGACCAAATACAATGTAATTCTAACTGATATAAAATCATCAGATTTGAGCAACATTGAGCAAATTTTTAAAGAGGCTCTTTTCGGACAACTAATTTTTGATGGAATACTAACCGACTTTGAAACTCTGAATTTAATTATTGGCGGACTGGATTTTCTGCCAACAGATAACGACCGAAGTACGACTGGATTTCAAAACCAAAGACTTTATGAATTAGATTTTTGGAAAAATGATTTTGGTAAATTAGAAAATATGCCAATAAATGACTTGACTAATCGCATGAATGGAAGTCCTATTCATATTGGAAAAGGACGTAAAATGTCTGATTATACAGATTCGATTGAAGAAATGAAAAAAATATTAATGAAATAAGAACGGTAGCTGAAACCGTATTAAAATATTTCTTAGTTTAGTGCTTAATCATGGGTCTGTACACATTTGTTACGCCTCATTCATCTTAAGAACATCCATTTACAAGAGTCCAAAAAATAAATATAAATAGGGGAGCCACTTTAGGTTCAAAAAACAATACACCCAAAATATGAATGAAATGACGCCACCACAAGACCATAGAACAAACCAACACGGACAAACATATATAATCACTCAGAATGAATCTAATGGCATTGGGATTGCTGGATTTATTTTTGCGATGCTAGGTTTATTTTTAGGATGGATTCCGCTTTTTGGATGGTTTATTTGGTTTCTTGGAGCAATTTTATCTTTTATAGGTGTATTTAAAAACCCTAAAGGATTTGCGATTGCAGGACTTGTAATCTCATTTATCGGTCTTATTTTACTACTATTTATTTTCGCTGGATTGGCTGTTTTAGGAAGTCTGGCATAAGAGACGTAATCTATAAACTAACAAGAATAACTACAAATTAACGTAAAACACTTCCGTTAATGACAAAATACGCCCATATACGGCCTACAATTTCAAGCGATTGATTTTGTAGGCTTTTTTTTATGGTTATATTTAGAAACCTAAACCATCTATGTCCTTAATTACCCGATTTATTGAATAATTACGATATTAAGAATAGATAAAACGTATAAAATAAATTACTAATTACGACCTAAACTAATACACCTCCAAAATGACATACAAATACCTTCTTATTTTTCTGTTCTTATCGTTTGCTATTTCCCTTAATGCACAAACATATATTACCAACGTCACTGTAGCCGATGTAGAAAAACAAGTATTAATTCCGAATCAGACCCTCGTGATTACTAATGACTTGATTTCGGATATTAAAAAAAGTACAAAAGTAGAAATCCCTGCCGATGCTAAAGTTATAGACGGGAGTGGCAAGTATGTATTTCCTGGACTCACAGATGCTCATATTCATTTCTTTCAGAGTGGTGGTTTATACACGCGTCCAGATGCCATAGACCTGAGATCTGAAAGGCCTTACGATTTAGAAATAGATTATGCACATAAGAATATGGAAGTCGTATTGCATCGGTATTTACAAAACGGTATTACCAATGTGATCGATTTAGGCGCAACCTACAACCTGTTAAAACAAAAAGACGCGTATAAAAATATTGCCAATTTACCATCGGTTTATATGTCTGGTCCGTTGTTAACCACTTACCAACCTGACGCCTACAACGACTTAGAGAATGATGCCCCTTTTACGTTAGTTAAAACGGTTGAAGACGGTATAAATATGGTAAGAGCGCAGTTGCCTCATCATCCAGATCTTATTAAGATTTGGTATATCGTGGGAAGAGATGGGTTATCGCTAGAGGAAAGCGCTCAGAAAAGTTTACCTCTGGTTAAGGCGATAATAAACGAAGCCCACCGTAATAATTTAAAAGTTGCTGTGCATGCTACACAACGCATTACAGCGCAATTGGCTGTAGAACATGGCTGTGACTTTTTAGTACATAGTGTCGCTGATGAATTGGTAACCGATGATTTTATTCAACTTTTAAAGAAAAACAAGACCATACTAAGTCCAACGCTACTCGTTAGAGATGGGTATGTAAACACGTATAGTCAGAGTACTGAAACAAGCATACATGAATTACAAAAGGCAGATGCGTATCAATTAGGGACTTTACAAGATTTAAAGCATGTGCCAGATACAGTATTGGTAAGCAAATATAAAAAGCGCACGACGTCTGAAGCGAGTATCCGTAATTTAGATAAAAGAACATCTATAATGATGACGAACTTAAAGCTATTGTCGGATGCAGGAGTGCTCATCGCAACGGGTACCGATGCTGGAAATATTGGAACGTTACATGCCTCTTCATATTTAGCCGAAGTACAAGCCATGTATAAAAGTGGGATGAGTACTTGGGATATTATGACGGCATCTACCGTAAACGGGGCAAAAGTTCTTGGTAAGGCGCATGAATTTGGAACGGTTAGCAAAGGTAAAAAAGCAAATCTTATTCTGTTAGATGCAAATCCTATAGAGGATATTAATAACATTACCGCTTTAAATAAAGTGATAAATAATGGGATGGTTTTAAATCCGAATGATATTCTTAAAGATACTGCGAGCGACTTAGTACAACGTCAATTAAATGGGTATAACTTAAGAAATATAGAGGCCTTTTTAGAGCCATATGCAGACGATGTGGAGGTTTATACAAATATGGACCAATTACAGTATAAGGGCAAGGCAACCATGAGAGCGAAGTATTCTAAATTGTTTGACAACACCCCTAATTTACACTGTGAACTTACGAGTCGCTTTGTTCAAGGAAATAAGATTATAGATAATGAACGTGTGCAGTTTGGAGATAAAACTATAGAAGCTTCAGTCATCTATCAAATAGAAAACAATAAGATTAAAAAAGTGTTTTTTATGAAGTCGGAGTGAGGCAAATATGGTAGGTAATGGTGACTATTAATTAGTATTGAAATAGTGTAATTTAGTATTTAGATTACAGAACTAAGCGCTTTAGAGTAGCACAAAACTTCATTATTTAAAAAATACATATGACTTTATTCTCTTATCATCTTGTCAAAATACCCATCGCGTTGGCGATAAAAGGATTATTCTCATCCCCAATAAAAAGTAATACTAAAGGTTTAGTTCATGCTGAATATATGACTGCAATGACATTAGGTGCGCCCATTTTATCAACTTCGAGATTTCTTATAAAACAAGTCGCAATATTTGCACAATGGGAAAGTGAAGATGCGTTTGAAACTTACTTAAAAGAAGATAAATTTGGTAAAATTTTGACAAATGGTTGGCATGTACGATTAGAATTTATGAGAGAGTGGGGGAGAATAAGTGGCTTTAAAATACCAGAACAGAAAGCCAAGTTGCAAAGCGCATCGTCTCCAGTTGTTGCAGTTACAATCGCTAGAATGAAACCTTTCGCCATCCCACGCTTTTTACGCTGGGGAAAACCTGTTGAGAAATTAGTTCGTGACCACACAGGAACTTTACTTTCCTTAGCTTCAGTAAGGTTTCCTAATACAGTCTCCACCTTTTCAATTTGGAAAACAGAACAAGAAATGACCAATATGGTACATGGTCATAGTACAATGCCTAATCCAAAAAGACATTCAAATGCCATGCAAGAGAGAGCAAGAAAGAATTTTCATTTTGAATTTACAACTTTACGTTTTAAACCGATTTCTGAATATGGTTCATGGAAAGGAAATAAGAATTTTATTCCTAACCTTAAAAATAAATAAATGGGAATTGCAATTCAAAAACAAAACATTCAAGATTTTATTACTCAACAATGGGTAATATTATTTGGAATAAAAATTATAAAAAATGAAAATGATTGGCTTCTAGGTCCGTTTGGAAGCTCAAAAGGTATTGGAATAAATTTTATTAATCAACTGGCTAAAAATGAACAATTAGTACGTGATGATAATAAAAAGAATAAAGGAATTATAACCTCTATTAGCCAGCTAAATTTAGCACCGAAAGAACTAAGTAGACTGTCTAAAAATGTAATAGACTTTTATGAAAATACTAGTCATTATGATTTTGATTTAAAAGTGAAATGGAATCCTATTTTTTATGGATTTGGTGTGGTGTTACGGCTATTATTTAGCAATCGCATAGAGCAATTAAATGTTCCTCTTCAAAACATAAAAGATTCTAAATCTTTACAAAGTGAAATCATTCATTTAGTAGATGCAACAAGCAGAAAAGTTAAAAGTACCATATGGCTTAGGACTTTTAGAACAACAGGAGAGGTTGTGTATTCAGGCGTTTACGAAACATGTATAATACATTCAGGACAAACTTGTATTAAAGCGATATTTCCATTACCAAATGGAAACGCTACAGTTATTTTAAGTCCAAGTGTTGGGAGAAATGGAGAACTCATTTTAACATCTTCTGGAAGGAAATTAGGGGATAGTGGGTTTTACTTTTTACTAAATGACTCCAAGGGAAATTTATGGGCTAAATTCATTAAATCCTTTAAGGACGAACTAGTTGTTAGTTCCAATAATGAAAGTATTACAGCTGTACAGACGTTAACCTTGTATGGTTTAAGAGTATTGCAATTTAAATATTTTATCGAAAAAAGTGACGATATTTCAATTTGATTGCCTGATATATATAAACACACATATATATGTTTATATAATAATTACTAACAAAACAGTTGCTATTTCGATTATCAATGTTAAGTATTCTAAATACTTTTATTTGTAATCAAATAGGAGCGTCCTCACAGCAATGCATTCCACGATATCAATATTTTATTACGACTTCTGAAGGATAGAACTAATGGCATTTTTAATGCGTTGCATGCCTTCTGGCTGATTGATATCGATCTCGCAAAATAAGGTGTCGGTCGATTTTGCATGAAGCACCATATAATAAATCGCTGCGACCAATATAGCCGATACCGCACGTATGTCTTTACCCTCAAGCTCTTTATCGGCCAACGCGAAGACTTTAGAGCCTAGGCGCTCGCGTTCTTCGCAAGCATCATACATAATTTGTGATTTTTCGCTGATTTCCCACAATATAATTTTCTGCATTTCGGTATTATTGTAAAAATACTCTAGCTGATTTTGAAGAATCTCATCAATCATTTTTTTAGTATCTCTCTTATCATGGTCTTTCAGCATGTCTTCCACTTTCCCTGAAGCTGCGGTCCAATAATCCTTATTTCTCACATAAGTTTCTACCAAATCATCTACCGAATCAAAATACGTACTAATAAGACGTCGACTTAAACCTGCTGCTTTTGCAATATTCGTAGCCGTTAACCCAGTATACCCTTTGGTTTTTAGAATTTTCCCTACAGCATTTATAAGTTTTTGCTTAGACCGTTCCTTATCATTGATTTCGCCTTGGTATTTTTTTCTAGTCATAGTGCATTCTATTCAGATAGTAAATTGTAAAAATATGTATTTATTAATAAAACAAAGCGCGTGTGAAATACATATTTACTTTCACGTTAAATAATTATCCCAGTAACGGGAAAAAAAGTATATTTGATTTTTAGTAATGAAAATTGCAACTAAAAAGACATCTTATGAAAAACAAAATTTACACTATAACATGCATACTAATTAGTACGCTTATTGCTTCGTGCTCGTCTGATGACGATATGGATTATCAAACAGATTTTAATAATAGTAAAAATGCTTGGGAGCAGTTTAAAGCGACGTCTAACAATTCTTATTCATATGTCACTTCTGGAGGTTCAGTTTTTACAGAGTATGGTTGGGAGACAACAATTACAGTATTCAACGGGGTTATCATTACACGTGAATTTAAATTCACCCCAGGGGCAGAAGACTATATTCCTGTAGACGAATTGGAATGGACAGAAAATGAGAATGAAATTAATAGTTCTGAACACGAATACACCAGTGCTACAGTTGCCCGAACTTTAGACGAGATTTACTACATCTCTGAAAACGATTGGTTACTGAAAAGAAAGGATGCCACATCGTATTTTGAAACCGAAAACAATGGATTAATCTCTATGTCTGGTTATGTTAAGAAAGCATGTCAAGACGATTGTTTTGTGGGTATAACTATTAAAAGCATAGAAGCGTTGTAAAAACGAACGGTTAAAAAGTAAAATAAATACTATGAAACTACACACTTTTGTAATTGGGTTATGTTTATGCTCCGCAGTGTTATCTTGCAGCTCCGAAGAGAACACCATCGAACAAGAAAACAGTCTAAAGGCGTACGAATTAATGTCTTTAGAATGGAAATTAGACACCAACAATGGACAAACCATAATAGAAGAAAAACTTCCTGAGTTCTATTTTAGAAATGATTCAGATACTATCATGCAAGTCGTTATCAATCCGTTAGAAAATCTATTAGGTAATTCCAAATTCGTTTTTAATGATTCTTTGAGGTTTGCACAACTCAATTCCCCAGAAATACAGGTCTTTATTCCAGACGAATTAAGCCTATTATCGGAAACCTACGGTACTTTATACGGGGGTACAGAAGTGCCTTTCAATCAAGAACCATCGGCGTTTCCTTTTTCTTTTAATTCTAAGAGTACCTATGCGCTAAATCGAAGAAGTATTTTAACTTCTAATTACACTATTTTTCTCAAACAAAATACAGCAACCATCTTGGCTACTTTTAGAGAAACCACTACCGGAGAACGTTTAGAATTGGATGGCACCTGGACAGGTGTGTTTTTTAATAATATAAAAGTAGAAACTATAGCTAATGCTATATATGTTTTAGACTGACACGTTCGTGATTTAACGATGAAAAATTAAGGGCATACTGATAAGCGAAATGGATTTTAATGAAGTTTAATTCATTATATCTACTTTGCAGACGTCATGAAATCGTCAAGACATATTTAAGACGAAACTCGGATTTGTCTGCCAGAAAATAGTAGACTTAGAAACAATAGCTTACACATTCAAGAGATTGATGCTGTAAGCTTTTTTTAGCTATATATTCTATGTATTTGTACATTTTAGAACCATAAGCTATAATAGAAAGCCCAAACTTTTCATAAACAGGCTGATTAACCATGCCATATAAAAATTCACGTAACATGGTAATTGTTGTTAGATAATCTCAAAAGATACCGATTGTAGTGACATACTTTTAGAATAAATACAAACTAATCTGTATTTAGCCTGTATTGTAGAATATAAGGCCTACCTTAAAAAAAAGCAATAGAGATGGAAGATCGTGATGATTTAAATAAACAAATTGTACTGGCAACTACAAGAATTCGAGACGAATGTCCAGAATTGATAAAATTTATGGGTGAAGTACCGGTAAGTTTTCAATCTACTGACGCAGAAGGAGTGAACAATAAAGAACTAAAAGATTATTTAAAGACTTTAAACGACTTATTAGATTCTTACGAAAAAGAACATTAAAAAATATAAGATATGACAATCCACACAAATACAGATAAAAGCCAAACGAGAGCACAAAATAACACTAATTTTTTTACGGCTAGAATTATAAAATCCTTAAAAAGATTAGAATCTCATATAAATAGAATAGGAATGCTTTTAAAAAGGGACCATGAAAAAAATAACGGAATGCATAACATCTCGTGGTTTTTAAATGCGAGACTAGAACGTATGCAACTTATTCCAATTACGAATCAAGAAAACACACGAAATGTTGGTGTAAGAGGTGCTTTAAATAAGGCAAATCAGCTATAAAATGCTTGCTTAGTAACCGTTAATTATTAAAACTTAAGATCATGAAAATAAATAGCAATTTAGGAATATGGATGGATCATTCAACCGCTAATCTGATTGATATTAATTCAAAACATAAAGACCAATCTATTGTCTCTCAATTTACGTCAGAAACCAAAGAAGATGCTTTAAACCGCAGTGAAAGTCTTATGCACAATAAAAGACAGCAAATGCAAGGCAAATATTATGATAAGATTGGGGCTCAGATTTTAAAATATAAACACGTTCTACTATTCGGGCCAACAAATGCAAAAGTAGAACTTCACAATTACTTAAATAAGGATTCTCATTTTAAGAATATTGAAATTGATATGGAATCCTCAGAGAACATTACTCATAATGAACAACTCGCTTACGTTAAAAATCATTTTGAAACGGTTTAAAATGCTTAAATCAATTTAGAAAGAATAAAATTCTACTACATTGATGGAACTGACAAACAGCCCACTACATTATAACATATAACTGTTTATTTTTTGACCTGGTCGTGGGACAGCTGTAAGCAAAGTGAGTTGCTCTTGTTGGTTATTTTTACGATACAAGCTTAAATGGAATAAATACATCTCTTTTTACGCCACACATTTAACAATTTATAATACGTGTACTTTATATGTGTCCCTAAAGTTTCTACACCGTGTATTTTCTTCTTCTTGGTAATTATAGTTTTACCACATAAAACCATTATATTTTTTCTTATTCTATCTCTAATTTATTAGGAATCAACTGTAAGCAGTATTTAAAAAATGCTTATTTTAGTTTTTTATTTATCTCAATGGCTTATTTTTTTAACCATGAATTTCTTTTGAAAACTATAATTTAAATTCACAGGTTTCACAACTTAAAGCGTTGACAATCACTTAAAAACACAGAGCTATGAAACCTATATTTTTATTATTATACCTTACCGTTTTTACCCTAAGTTGTAAAAACAAAGGCATTGTGTATAACGATCCCATTCCAGAACACGACAGTTTAATTATAAGTTCGAAGATTGTAAACGAAGACCGCGTTATTAATATTTGGACGCCACCAAACTACAAAGAATCGACGGACAGTTTTCCTGTACTTTATATGACAGACGGAGGTATAAAAGAAGATTTTCCGCATGTCGCAAATACGTTAGCTAAACTGATAAGTGAAAATAAAATTCCACCTTATATTCTAGTTGGAATTGAAAATACAGAACGCAGAAAAGACCTTACTGGTCCGACAGAGGTGGAATTTGATCTCACCATAGTGCCTCATCCTGGAGGTTCTACTAATTTTAGAGGATTTATAAAAAATGAACTTTTTACTGAAATAAATAACAGATATCGTACTACAGACAAAAGGGCCATTATTGGAGAGTCTGTCGCAGGACTATTTGTTATTGAAACCTTTCTTTTGGATAATGACATGTTCGATTATTACATTGCCGTGGATCCATCTTTATGGTATAACGAGCAATATCTAGCGAAGAACTTTGAAACCTTAGCAAAAGATGATTACGGACAACAAAAGAAACTTTGGTTTGCTGGTTCTGATGCTGAAGACATTTCTACACATACCAGAACGCTAAATGAAAAATTAAAGGAATTAGACTTGGGATTGGTATGGAAGTATTCTGATGAACCCGAAGAACAACATAGTACGATTTTTAGAGCGACTAAAGAAAAAGCGATAATTTGGACATTGAATGAATAATAAGGCCTGCGGGTATTCCGTATTAAAATAATGATTTATGCTTAGCGTTTCAATTAATGTCTTAATACCATAAAGAAGAATGACTACGCGCAAAACGGATGCTGAAAACATAAAAAACCTGTATGAAACTATAGACGAGCAAAACCTTAGCGATGAAGAAAAGTATAAATATCTCACGCAAAATGATTCCGATATACTAGAACACAAAGCACGTGTTTTAAAAATTATAGGAGAGAGGGGATTGGGGGCTTTAATGAATGACACCAAATGGTTAAGGCTTCAAAAAGTAATATCAAAACTTGAATATCCACCTGCCTATTTAGAAAAACGAGTTACCGATACCGAATTTATATACTCGGACGTCGATACTGATACGATATCATTTATAGGCGATTGGTCGCCTTATTACATGGAAGGTATGCCACTATTTTTCGATATTGAATATTTAATAATAATACCGAGACGTAAAGAATATTTAGGGACGTTGGTAAAAGCAATGACTGTAGATATTAGTGAGCAATTAAAGGACATTCTGATCAAAAACAAGATCCCTTTTGAAATGGATCATGCTAATTTTGTCATTTTTGGATATAAATAAGTTACTTACAGCACGTCATAATATGGAACTTTATATCCGCAAACCGATTTAAATAATACCAATCTTACTAAAATGTTTTACACAAAATATACTTTCTTAGCTTCTTTAAGCCTTTTTATAGTACTAATATCGACAGGTTGTAAGCAAACTTCTGAAAGTGCCAATAAAGGCCAAATTTCTAATGAGCCGACTTTAGATGCAAACACAGCAGTACCTTTTAAAGACTATTACGACTCTGGTGAACTTAAAACCGAAGGAGAACTTATTGATAATAAAAAAACAGGGAAATGGATTTCATATTATAAAAATGGTGAACAGAAATCTGTAAATCATTATAAGGACGACGTATTCGATGGTTATCAAAAAATAGATTATTCTCAAGAGCTATATATGGAAGGGTACTCCAAAAACGGATTAAAAATCGGGGTTTGGAAAAGTCATTTTAAAGACGACAACAGACTAAAATATGTAAAAGAATTTGACGCTGCTGGCAATCCCTCAGGAGAATGGAAAAGCTATTACGATAGTGGAGAGCTTTACACGGTTGAAAACTTTTTAAAGAATAAAGCTCATGGCACACAGACATCCTATTTTAAAAATGGTAATATCAGTGCTATCGGCGAAAAGGCTAACGGAAGAGAACACGGCATCTGGAAATATTATTACGATAATGGGACTTTAGCTTCTGAGAAAACCTTTACAAACGGAAAAGAACAAGAGTAATGTATTCAGTATCGTAAATAAGGTAGAATGCATAACATTGGAATCAAACAAAATTTTAAAAATGTTGGAAGTTGAAAAACCTATGATACTAAGTGCCATTTAATAGAAAACTGATACTTACGATAATTAATACGCTTAATAAGTCTAGACCTATTTGAAGACTTAAAATAATATCAAAAAAAATACTTTACTGAAAAACCAAGTCTCATGCACCTAGTTTTACCAGTAAAGTATAATCTATTTATATAAATCTAGACTTCATGTTTTGAAGTCTACAGGTCTCATGTTAATCGATCCATATCGTCTTGGTATTAACAAACTCTTTAATTCCGTAACCAGAAAGCTCACGACCAAAACCACTTGTTTTTATACCTCCAAAAGGTAATCGCGGATCGGATGCGACTAATTTATTCACAAAGCAACTTCCGGCTTCCAATTGCAAGGCTATTTTTTCACCTTTCTTTTTGTCGCTTGTAATCACACCTGCTCCTAAACCAAACTTAGAATTATTGGCTAATTCAATGGCATGTGCTTCATCTTTTGCACGAATTACAGATGCGACAGGTCCGAATAATTCTTCATTAAAAGCCTCCATTCCATCTTCTAAATCCGTTAGAATAGTAGCAGGGTAGTAGGCACCTTTACGGTTCGGAATTTTACCACCTAAAATTAATGTCCCACCTTGATCTATTGTTTTTTCGACTTGTTTATGTAATTCATCTCTTAAGTCTAATCGCGCTAATGGACCGTAATAAGTATCTTTATCGGTAGGTTCTCCCATTTTGGCAGCCTCCATTTTCTCGGTATACAATTTTAGAAACTCATCGTAAATTTTATCTAACACAATGATTCGTTTAGCAGCGATACACGTTTGTCCGTTATTTTGTAAACGACCAAGCGTTGCTAAATCCGTAGCCTCTTCTAAATTAGCATCGTCTAAAACGATATAAGCATCATTTCCTCCTAATTCTAAAACCGTTTTCTTCAAGTTTTTACCCGCTATTGACGCTACAGATTGTCCTGCAGGTGCACTACCTGTAAGTGTTACAGCAACGATGTGGTTGTGTTCTATAACCGCTTCAATAGCATCTGAAGCTACATTTATATTAGAAAAGATTCCTTCAGGAAAACCTGCTTTAATAATCGCTTCTTCAATAGCAAAAGCACACCCTTGAACATTAGATGCGTGTTTTAAAACACCCGTATTTCCAGCCATAAGCGCAGGTGCTAAAAATCGGATGGCTTGATAATAAGGAAAATTCCACGGCATAACTGCTAATACAACTCCCAAAGGTTGAAAGGTGACATAGCTTTTTTCGGCCTCGGTTTTAACAGCTGTATCTTGTAATAAATCTTTAGTGTTTTCGGCATAATAACGACACACCCAAGCACATTTTTCAACTTCTTTTCTAGATTGTCCAATTGTTTTACCCATTTCAGCAGTCGCTATTTCCGCATAATAATCGGTGTTGTTTTCCAATTCATCGGCAAGGTTATTCATTAATTGTGCACGTTTTATATGGGATGTGTTTTTCCATTCCATAAAAACCGTATGCGCTTTTTCAATTTTTTGCTGTGTTTCTTTAACTGTTAATCGGTTATATTCGGCAATTTTTTCTTCTGTAGCTGGATTTATTGAAATTGATTTACTCATGATATTTATTTTTTTAATTTTTCAGAGAATTCTTTAATAAGAACATTTAATATTTCATGATTTAACGAATAATCGATCGCTAAATCTATAAGTTGAATGCCTTTGGAATGTAATGCGGTGTCTAATGCAGATTTAAATGACTCTACCGAATTTGGTTTGTATCCCACGGCTCCAAAACTTTCGGCTAATTTAACAAAATCTGGATTGGTATATTCTAAACCATATTTGGGAAAACCTTCATCTTCTTGTTTCCACTCGATCATACCATAACCATTATCGTTTAAAATGATAACAATCAGGTCTAATTGTAGTCGAGAAGCGGTTTCTAGTTCTTGAGCATTCATCATAAAACCGCCATCTCCATTAATTGAAATCACTTTTTTATTTGGATATAATTCTTTAACCATCATAGCAGATGGTAAGCCAGCGCCCATAGTGGCTAAAGCATTATCTAGAATTAAGGTGTTTTGCATATAGGCTTTATAATTTCTCGCAAACCATAATTTATACATCCCATTATCTAGCGTAACAACACCGTCTTTAGGTAGTACATCGCGGACTAATTTTACCAAACGTTGTGGTAAAATAGGGAAGCGGTTATCGTGTTCGTAAGTTGTTAAGTGATCACAAACATTGTCTTTTACATGAAGGAAAAACGTGTTATCCCAAGAATGAGCAACAGGTTTTAAAGCTTCGGTAAGCTGATTAACACTGGTCGCAATGTCGCCGATAATATTTAAATGAGGGAAATACAATTGATCTATTTCTGCCGCAAAGTAATTGACATGAATGACCTTTTGATCGCGATCTGCTTCCATAATGAAAGGCGGTTTTTCAATAGTATCATGTCCGATATTTATAATGACATCGGCTTTATTAACGGCTTCATGTAAAAAGTCGTCGTTAGATAATGCCGCGGTTCCTAGATATAAATCGTGACGTTCGTCGATAATACCTTTCCCCATTTGGGTATTAAAAAACGGAATTCCAATGGTATCTACAAAATCGGTTAGCGCTTTGCTTGTCCGATTTCTATTGGCCCCAGCACCGATAAGCACTAAGGGTTTAGATGCAACTTTAATTAATGCCACCGCGTGTTGTATTGCTTTTTGGTCTGCAATAGGTTTTCTATCCACTACAACATCAAAAAGTCTGAAGTCGTCTAACTCTTCCTGTGCAACATCTTCTGGTAATTCGATATGTACAGCACCAGGACGTTCTTCTTGAGACAATCGGAATGCTTCACGAATCATGGAAGGTATATGATTGGCATGAGTAACCTGCTTGGTGTATTTTGTTAGAGGTTGCATCATTTCCACAACATCTATAATTTGAAACTTCCCTTGTTTACTTTTTTTAATTGGCTTTTGGCCAGTAATCATAAGCATGGGCATGGCCCCTAATTGTGCATAAGCTGCGGGAGTCATTAAATTGGTAGCACCTGGACCCAAGGTAGATAAACAGACTCCCGGTTTGCCGGTAAGACGACCATACGTGGCCGCCATAAACCCTGCACCTTGTTCATGCCGGGTAAGTATGAATTTGATCTGTTTTGACTTGCGAATAGATTCAAGAATGTCTAGATTTTCTTCTCCTGGAAGTCCGAATATATATTCTACCCCTTCATGTTCTAGGGCTTTAATAAATACATCTGAGGCTTTCATTTTAGTGTTCATAATGCTAAAGGTTTTAGTGACGCTTACGATTCTGAAGCTCCAGAATTTGCTATATTTTCTAAGGCTTGAGAAATCATGCCTAAAGTCTCATCATTATCATCTACATCATGACGTTCTGCGATATAATACGGATCGTTATATATGATGTGTACACTGCCATCTGCATCTTGATAAACCAACATTTTTTGAGGTAAATCTAATGCCATAGTTCTAGACTCTTCCATTAAAGGCGTACCCAATGCTGGGTTACCAAAAATTATAAGTTTAGCAGGTCCTAAGTCCAAATCTGCACTTTGTGCATTAGCTTGATGATCTAATTCTGCTATGATAGAAATAGGTTCTAAGCCATTAAGTGTATTAATAATATTTGTGTAAGTGGTGTCGAAATCGTTCGGACTTGAAACGGAGATAATTCCTTTTGATGATGCATTAGCAACAGGATTTAAAATTACCTCTTCTCCAGTAGATGCATTTACAATATTCGTAAGGGCATTCTCAACCATTTCTGTAGTTGAAACAGTTCCTAAACCATGTCTATTGATTATGTATTCTACAGAATTATAAGCCACAACAGTATGATTATCTTCATCTGTATATACCGAAATACGTTGAGGCAAATCTAATCCCGCCTGAATATTATCCTGCATAAGTGGTGTGCCAAGTGCAGGATTTCCGAAATATACGGTTCGTGTATAATCTAAACTTAAATCTGCATTTTGAGCATTTGCAGAATGATTTACTTCAGCAACAATTCCGATATTATCGTTAGAATTTAAGGTTGCAATAAGTGCATTGTAGATGTTCGTAGGATCTTCATTGGTTTCTATGTATCCAATACCAGCGGTTTCTGGCACATCGTTGCTTGGAATTTCGCTATTATTATCGTCATCATCATCGCAGGCCGAAACTAAAAATAATGCGCAACATACAAGTGAGGTGATTTTTAATGTTTTCATGGTGATCTGTTTTATATTAGAGCACAATGTAACACAGGCTATTTTTAGTTCTTACCGCTATCACTTATAATATTGACTTGAAGGCAAAACAGATCTTAAAGCACATGTTAAATTTATAAAAATCACATCATTACAGCACTAATCTATTTCAGTTTTACACCTGGTTTTAGACTAATAAAGACTACCGTACAGACAAATAAAAATAGTAAATACCAAGTATGACTAACCAAGTCTATATAATTTATGCCTTCGTTAGAAAAACTTAAAATCATTAATACTTGTGCACCATAAGGTAATAAACCTTGAGTAATACAGGCAAAAATATCTAAGGTTGAAGCTGTGTCTTTTGGATCCAATTGGTATTCATCGGTAATTGTTTTACTAATCGGTCCAGAAATAATAATAGATACTGTGTTATTTGCAATGGCCATATTTATACTACTTACCAAAGCTGCTATTCCGAATTGTGCCGACTTTTTATTCTTGATGTATTTTTTAATATTGATTAATATATAATCGATACCACCGTTCTTTTCTACCAAAGCGGCAAGTCCACCAGTTAACAAGGATAACAAGAAGATTTCGGTCATGTCGGTAAAACCTTCATAACTAATTTTAGTGGCCTCTAAAAGTGTAAAATCTCCATAAATTATACCTATCAGCCCCGTAGAAAGTGTTCCTATTAATAATGTAACAAAGACATTTACTCCTAAAATAGACAGTAAAATAATTAAAATATAAGGTAGTATTTTTATTATAGAATAGTTGTAAACGACCAATTCGGTATCTTCTGCTTTAAGATCTAAACCTTGGACTATTAGAATAATAAGTGTAATTACAGCTGCAGGTATGGCTAGTTTGATATTCTGCTTAAATTTATCGCTCATTTTGCAGCCTAAAGATTGTGTGGCAGCAATGGTTGTATCTGAAATTACCGATAAGTTATCGCCAAACATACTACCGCCTAATAACGCGCCACATAAAATGGCTAAATCAGCAGTACTTTTATCTGCAAAACTCACTACTATAGGTGCTAAAGCAACGATAGATCCAACTGATGTTCCTGTAGACAACGATAAAAATCCAGCTATAATAAAGACCCCTGCATAAATGTATTGAATGGCAATATAGTCTAACCCCAAATTCACAATGGCATCTACACTTCCTGTGGCATCGGCCACTGCAGCAAATGCTCCAGCCAGCAAATATATAAGACACATGGTTAAAATTTTATCGTCGCCACATCCTTTTAAAAGTGTTTTTATTTTAGAATCGATTGATTGTCGAAACATTAAAAAAGCTACAATAATACCTCCTATTACTGCAATAGGAGAGGGTAATGCATAGAAATCGTTTTGATAAATACCGACCCCTAGAAACGTTAATACGAATGCGAAAAGCGGAATTAATGCTGAAAATTTTGGTGTTCTTTTGGTGATTTTTGCCATCTTATAGTCGTTTTAAAAAGAGCATAGTAGCAAATAAGAAGAAATATGATTTAACATTTGTTCCAAATAATTGGCATATCTATTTAGCACCTTGCTCGTTAATGCAGGTTGCTATCTCTTTTTATGGAGATTCTTGATAATTATTTTAAGCCGGCAAAAGTAGTATATAAATTGATATGAAATTCTTAAAAAAAGTTAATTTTAAATTCAATGCGGTTATCCTAAGAATAATACGGCATCCTAGACGACCTCGTTCGTCTTTCCATTTATAAAAACGACAAGACATAAAAAAAGCTTTAATACTGTCCGCGCCGACAAGATTAAAGCTTTTTTAATTTATTAAAATACTATCTATATTCAGGATTAGAGAAGTTCCATCGGGTACCATCGTCCCAAGCTTCTCTAGAGTTTCCGTAAGCTGGATAGCCGTCTTGTGCTTTCAGCATTTTCGCTAAATGCATTAAGTTATAGCTCATAAAGGTCGTATTTCGATTGGTGAATTCAGAATCGTGACCTACTGGCGGATCGATACTTTCACCTTTCCATTCGGTATCCCCATAACTAGGTCCAGGACCTACGGATCCAATCCAACCAGCATCTGATTGTGGCGGAATGCTATATCCTAAATGTTGTAATGCGTACAACATACCCATCGCGCAATGTTTTACACCGTCTTCATTTCCTGTAATGATACATCCTCCAGCTTTTCCGTAGTATACATATTGACCTTTATCGTTTTGATACCCGCTCATAGCATACAAACGTTCTATTAATTTAGAGGCTACCGAAGAGCGCTCTCCCAACCAAATCGGTGTTCCAATAACGAGTATATCCGCATCGATAATTTTTTTGTAAATGTCTGGCCATTCATCATAATCGTAGCCTTCTACGGTCATATCTGGTTGCACACCTGCCGGAATATCGTAATCTGCTAAACGTATCGTTTCAACAGAAACACCTTCAGATTTCATAATATCAATAGACACATCCATAAGGTTTCTGGTATGACTTAGCGATGGAGATTTCTTTAAAGTACAATTAACAAATACAGCTTTTAAGTTGCTAAAATCTATTTTTTTCATAATTAATCATGTGAAATTAGTATTATATATTGAGTTATTAACAATCAAATTATCAGTCAATTAAAACCCATAGAGTTGATTATTCTTTCCAATTATCTTCGCTATAACTACACCCAATATAATATATGGGACAAACGTGATTAATAAAAGTATTTCGAAAGATGTAGTTATTAAAGACATTCCTAAATATGCTACAATGTTAGCAAGAATACCGTATGCAACTCCTTTAAACCAGAGATTCCGAATGTGTATGTTGTGAGCAAATATAAATCCATATCCCAAACCAAAAAGGATTCCGGCCATGAAATGCGCCACCCAACCAATCACCAACGAAACGCCTATTGCTTCCGATAATAATTCCCAAGGGAAAATCTCAGGCATTCCTAAATTAGGTAGGATTACCATAATAATTGTCATGGCTACTGTACCTAAAAGACCTGCTGCTATATACTTTGGAAATTTATTCATTCACTTTGTTTTTTTAATTCAATCTTTCATATTAACTACCCAAGATTGTATTTGTAATATGACATTATTAACATTCTGTCGATAACATTATACAAGATACAGGATGCATTCAGTTAGAATTGATGCATTCCGTTTTACTATTGCCGTAATCAGGATTTCGACCTATATTTAAAGTATTGTTGGGTTCTGTATAAAGACAAATTTTATAACATATGTAGTTTTATAATAAACTTAAAGGTGTTTAGAGAGTGCTGTGTTGGTTGTTAAAAAAATAAAGGATACGTATGAGCTACTCAATTAAAACCTTTACTTTTATCATTCTTAATTAATAACATGTCAGTTCCCAATAAATTCTCATTTGTCAACCCCAACAAGTTTCCTTTTTTCTACGGTTATATTGTCCTTTTTATAGGAAGCATTGGTGTTCTCGCCAGTATTCCTGGACAAACAGTAGGTGTTTCTGTATTTACAGATCCGGTAAAAGATGCATTAGGATTGAGCCGAAATCAGTTTAGCAATGCCTATATGTTTGGGACATTGTTAAGTGCTTTTTTTGTGTCTAAAGCAGGAATTTTGTTCGATCGTTTTGGCGCGCGATATGTTGCTTTTTTTGCAACACTAGTTTTAGGAATTTCATTATTACTTTGTGCCGTTTCTGTGCAAATTAGTGAAGGCCTTAAAACGATGCTTAATGTGAACACTTGGCTAATTCCTTTTGGTGTGATGTGCGTGTTGTTTTTCTTTATCCGTTTTAGTGGACAAGGTGTATTAACCATGGCATCTAGAAATATGATTATGTTGTGGTTCGACAAGAATAGAGGAAAAGTAAACGCCATAAGTAGTATTACCGTGTCTTTAGGATTTTCAAGTTCACCTTTAGTGCTTAATTACCTGATAGAAAATCACGGGTGGGAGCGTAGCTGGCAAATTTTAGCGGTCTGTTTATTTATCTTTAGTTTCGGTATTTTACAATTATATCGAAACAAACCAGAAGATTTTAATTTGGTTCCAGACGGTGTTAAAAAGACGATTAAAAAAGTAGTCGATACACCCAAAAAAGCAGTTAAAGATTTCACTTTAATTGAAGCAAAAAAAACACGAGGATTTTGGATGTTTGGTTTAACCCTAGCTTTTAATAGTTTCTTTGCTACAGGATTTACGTTTCATGTCGTTTCTATTTTTGCTACACAGGGTTACAGTAAAGCACATGCTATTGCTATTTTTATTCCCATTTCTATTATTGCGTTATCCGTGTCTACCTTTTGTAATATTTTAAGTGATTACATTAATCATAAAATATATTTATATGTAATGTTAGGCGGTGGTGTTTTGGCGTCTTGCGGTTTATTGTTTTTATCTCACCCGATGGGTGTGTATGCTTTAGTGGCTGGTTTAGGACTTTTAAGCGGGTTATTCGCGGTGATTAATGCAGTAACTTGGCCTAGATATTATGGCCGTTTACATTTAGGAGCTATTACCGGAAAAGTAATGAGCTTTTTAGTGATTGCAAGTGCTGTCGCTCCGAGTTTATTTAGCTACTGTTTTTCTACGTTCGGATCTTACAGTTATCTTGGGTATATGGCTTTGGCCTATTTATTATTTTTAATTGTGGGCGCTTTGGTCGTAAAGAATCCGCAGTAATATGTTTATAATTTCTATAATTCACCAAACTCCGAATCTAAAGCACTGTATTTATTGTAAAACGAATAAACCACTGTTTTCGGGGATGCTTATATGTGCTACATTGCCTACATTTGCCCATGCTTTTTAAGCCCCAAAATATACTAGTCATTTTGTGTCTCTGTTATGCGTCTCTGTGTATGGCACAAACTGCGACTGTTATAGAGGCAGAAAATCAGAAAATAGACTCACTGTTTTATTACTTCAATAATGGCTCCGATAAAAAAGCATATCAGGAGGCTCACATTGCGTTATCTAAATTTAAAACCAATAAGGCCGTAGTGAACACTAATTTATTATTGGCTTATTACCATAATAAGTATTCGGCCATAGACTCTTCTATTTATTATACTCAGAAAGCTCTTAAAAGTAGAACAACAGTAAATGATTCTTTAAGCATACGATTAACCATTTTGGCTTACCAATTACTCGCGATTAATAACAAAAAGAAGGGCTTATATCACGAAAGTAAAAAATGGTATATTCAGGGTGCCGAACTCAGTGAAAAAAATAACGAAACAAATTTATACTACACACATATCCACGGTTTGGCAAGTACATATATTGCACTGGGTAAGAACGTTGAAGCCTTAGAACTTCTGAAAAAATGTGTTAAAAACTCTAACGATCAAGAAATAATTTTAGGAAGCTACATTAATTTAGGTTCCATTTATTCCTCACTTTACCAATATAAAACCTCGAATACCTATTTGCAGAAAGCTAAAGAGATCTGCGAGCAAGATCCCAATCAGAAACAGGCCCTAACAAGTGTTATTCTTAATATAGGAGATAATTACATCAGTAATGGTGAGCCAGACAAAGCGCTATTTGCATTTTATGAGGCGAAAAAAATAAGTTTCGATAATCGGTTCCATAATTTAGATATCATAATTTCAGACAAAATTGGTACTGTACTGTATAGTGAAAATCGAAATAATGATGCGCTTTTAATATTTACGAATACATTATCTAAAGCGATGCGCTTGGGATCTTTAGATATACAGATGCATAGCTATCTCATGCTAGAAAAACTATCGGTTAGAAAAGCAGATTATACTAATGCCTATCATTATGGAAAACGATATTATCAGATAAAAGACTCTATTGAAAACTCCCAGAAAGAGCAAGAAATAAACAGGTTAGAAGTTCAGTTTGAAACCCTTGAAAAAGAGAAAAAGATAAAGTTATTAGAGATTGAGAACTTAAATAAAAGTTTGAATATTAAAAATAAAGATGCCGATATAGAGAACTATAAACTTCAGCAAGCTATAATTGCCAAGCAAAATGAGAATCAGGTACTTCAATTTCAGAATGGTGCTGAAAAACGTAAAAACGAGATCGCATTACTTAAGGAAAAAGAAGCTTTAAAGGCAGTAGAATTAGATCGCGAAAAGACCATAAAATATATTGTTCTTGGGGCCTTTTTCATTTTACTAGTTCCTATTGTTGCGCTTTTAATTATCTACTATCAAAAACTTCAAGCACAAGGGTTGCTTAATTTAAAAGAGAAAGAGATTAATGAACAGCGTGTGAGTTCATTAAAAAAAGATCAAGAATTAAAGCTTATTAAGGCCTCTGTAGAAGGACAAAATCAAGAACGAAAAAAGATTGCTCAGGAAATGCACGATAGTGTTGGTGGTAACTTGGCGGCTATAAAACTACAGTTCAGTCAGCTTACAAATCATCCTGAAAAAATGGCTTTAATTTACAGTCAGTTAGACGATACTTACGAGCAAGTAAGAAATCTATCGCATAATCTATTACCTAAGAAAATCAGAGAAAAACACTTGGTCTTTTTAATTAAGGAATATATTTACACCGTGGAAGATGCTAGCAACATTAAAATAAATGTGTCATTTTTTGATGAGGATAAAATTAACGCTTTAAACAAAAACTTACAAAACGAATTGTTTTCAATTTTTCAAGAGTTAACCACCAATACGCTTAAATACGCCAAGGCAAATACGATAGATATCCAGTTAGATCTCTTAAACGCCTGTATCTTTTTCATGTATGAAGACGACGGTTTAGGTTTCGATGTCTCACAAACGTCGTTGGGTATTGGCTTAACAAATATAAAGCAAAGAGTAGAAAATTATAATGGGACATTACATATAGATTCTAAACTAAATAGAGGTACAAGTATAAATATTGAAATTCCATTAAACGCATAATTAAATGAAGCATAATCTTATAATAGCCGACGATCATAAAATGTTTTTAGACGGTTTATTAAGCATTCTAAGCACAGAAAGTGATTACAATATTTTATACACTGGAAAACATGGTGGTCATATTCAGAAATATATTTCGATAAATACTGAAGAACAAATAGATCTTGTTATTACAGATGTGACCATGCCAGAAGTTGATGGCATTGAACTAAATAAATGGATTAAGAAAACGTCTAGAAATATAAAAACACTGGTGGTGAGTATGCATAACTCGGCAGATATTATAGACGATCTTATAGAGAATGATGTAGATGGTTACCTTCAGAAAAATGCACAAAAGGAAGAATTTCTAAAAGCGATTAAAACAATTTTAAGTGGTGAAAAATATTTCTCGAAAGAGATTAAAGACATCTATCTTAAAAATAAATTTGAAAAAAATAAAGAGCAGGACATTAAACTTACAAAACGAGAAGTTGAAGTAATCTCACTTATCGCCGAAGAATTTACGACACAAGAAATAGCAGACAAATTATTTTTGAGTAAGCATACTATTGAAAGTTACCGAAAAAATTTAATCACGAAACTTAATGTGAGAAACCTAGCAGGACTAACCAAGTACGCCATTAAAAAAGGATATGTTTCTTAATGATTAATATATATAGTATACGGCAAGGTGCTTTTTTTAATAGCGCCTTTTTTGTTTCATTTACTTTTAAAACCTAAAACAGATTAATTCTTCTACTTATTTCAAATAAAAAGAATAATATAGTGAAACAAAAGCGTAAGAAATAATTCGCAAATAGCTAAAAAACAACAATATACATGCAAAACCCCTGTTTTCAGGGGTTTTGTTTTCACCTGATAAGGGGTTATACAGGAGGTGCTATTCCTCTAAATTTGCTAAAGAATATGAAACGCATCCCAATAAAAAAACAGGATGCCATAATTCAAAAACAAAACAATATTTAACCCTTAAAAACACATTATGATTTTCGGAATTACACTAATCTTATTAAGCATCATCGCAGTACCATCTTTATTATTATCAAAAAAACCTAATGCCAAAGAACTCTTAGAAAAAATAGAACCTTATCAAGGTTGGATCGGATTAATTTGTTGCTTTTATGGGATTTGGGGAATTGTATTTTCAATTTTAAAGTTAGGCTGGATCTCGACATTTCCAATTTGGTGGGGAACCTTATTAGCAGGAAATAGTATACAAGCTATTTTAGGATTTATGCTAGGCTTTGGATTGATTAACAAATATGTATTATCTAAAAACGATGGTGCTAAAGAAAAAGCAGTAATCCTTAGAGAAAAGTTGGCACCAAAACAAGGTAAACTAGGTCTTATTGGAATATTCGTAGGTATTTGGATGATCGTCGCTAACATTCTATTCTTTTAACATAAACACTTTAAATTAAATTATCATGAAAAATATTATCTATTTAATGGTTTTAATGTTTGCATTACCAAGCATTGCACAAGACAATAAAAACACGATTTCTGTTATTGGAGAAACAGAAAAACAAGCCCTAGACGACAGTTATATTATTCTAATTACGTTACAACAAGTAATGGTTTACGAGGGTCAAGGCGAAGTAGAAGCTACTTCTTTAGATGTTGTAAAAGAAAATTACATAAAAAAAGCAGCAGAAGCAGGTATAGATTTTAACAAATTTAAAAGAAACACCTATTACGAGTTTGCGATATCGTATTCGCAAAACAGAGAATCTGCATCTTATTACTTAAAAACGTCCGACAAAGCAGAAGTTAGAAAAATAATGTTATTAAAATCTGCTGGAATGTCTATTACAAATATAGATATAGAAACCAATAAGTTAACAGAGCAAGAGTTGGTAGAACTTTCTGTAAAAGCTATTGCCAATGCAAAAGAGCGCGCTAAAGCTATGGCTAAGAAAATGAATAAAACCATTGGAGAGATCGTGAGTATTTCCGATACAAATACGAGCAAACAGTATGTGCTAGATTACGGGACTTCGGGTACTCAAACCCATTCTGTTTCTGTGTCTTTTGAATTATTATAAAATTACGAATGTCTATATATAAACAAGAAATCAAAACAAAAATGAAAATTAAATTACTAGTATTATCAGTATTCGCTGTCTGTTCTATTTTTAACGCAGAAGCACAAAAATTAAAAAAGTTTGGAAGTTCGATAGAGAAAAAAATTGGACCAAAAACCATTCAAGTGCCTTACACAGACGTTATTTCTTATTTAGGCTATGCATCTGCAGGTAATGAAGACGAAGTGGTAGACGGTAAAAAATTCTATTACATTTACTTATGGATTCCTGCTGTTGCTCCAGAACTTGGTGTAAGAATGTTGTCTCCTGTAGCTAAAACAAAAGTAAAAGATGCTATAGAATCTGCCGCTTATGCAGAAAACGCATCTTCAAGCGACTATTTTGATACGTACATAACTTTAGAACGTTCTACTATTTTTACAAAAGAAGATATCTCTGAAGACGCTGCTAAAAACGCAACGTGGACTAAACTTGCGAGCAATGATGATAGTTCTGAAATGCCAGAACAACCTAGCGGACGTAGCTACAATTCTTTATTAAGATACGAAAGCGAAGTAGGAAATCCTACAAAAGCATTAACTGTTGGTTTATACCGTATTGGTTTTACAACCTATAAAACAGGAGAAGTTAATGGAACATTTTTAGCTGAAGTTGCTGCCCCAGTAAAATTACCTGGTGTTGTTATGGCTAAAACTATTGAAGAGCTTAAAAAAGGACTATAAAACACATTAGACATTTGTATTTTATTGTAGCACCGCTTTATTTGCATAAAGCGGTGTTTTTTTGTTTTATAGGATTACTAATAATAGTTAGAACTTAAATTGCTCTCGTATATCTCCTGAATTCTAAGGATTTTTCACAGACTCTATCATTTTTTAGTAATTTAGATGCTTTTCCTATAGCACTAAACTTATATAACAACCTCTTAACCTATAAAACCAGTATGAAACAAATTTTACTATTAATTTTAGGAATACTTCTAATAGGCTGTAAACAAAAAACAACACATACGAATGAATTCTCTTCACATTCTGATAGAATTGAATTAACTACTAAAAAAATAAAGGGCAATAGTTTGTTTCCTGCTGGAGCAGTTCCAATTTATTTTAACGACACTTTAGATCATTACGAATATCCTGTAATTTTTCCAGAGGATCTTACAGAGATAAAACTCGCAACGCAACATGTGGACATAAAACCTTTTCAATTTGAAAATTTAAAAAAGGATAATTCAGATTATCTGAAAGTCTTTTTAAAGGAAAATTATCCAAGTCATATTGACACCTTAAACTTGCCACCCGTTAAAGACAATAGTATTTGCATGATGACTGGAAAACGTGGTACTGAGCGTATTTTTATTATTGACGAAAACAACAATAAAGACTTTAGAGATGACGCCATTAGAAAACTTGGTAAAATGGATTGGGAAACAACAGATCAGCTCATCAAATCTAAATATAAAATTTTCGATGGAGAGAAAATGAAAACAGATTCCACTTGGGTAAATATTGGTAAATTAAAAAATAAAATATTATTTTCTGTGTCACATCATTTAGTGTCAACTTTTTCTATAGACACTAATAAATATCAAATAGGAATTGTAGATAGGCACTCAAATTTTGGCTTCGACAGACCCATATTAGCATTACTTTCAGAGAATGGTGTAAAGAAAGATTCCCTTCCTAAAAGTGAATTACTTAATAAAGGAGAATACCTAAAATTAGGTTCCGATTACTACAAATTTGAGAATATTTCAAATGATGGTGAAAAGATTAACTTGATTAAACAAAAAGATGTTAGTCATTTAGTTGGAACTCAAGTTGGGTTTATTGCACCAAAATTTACTACTCAGACCATAGACAGCAGTACTGTTTCTTTAGACGACTACAAAGGTGAATATTTAGTATTAGCGAATCTAACAGCATGTTATTCGGCTATAAGTACGTATCAGCATTACAAAGAAATGACAGAATCGTTTCAAGGAAAAATTAGTTTTATTGGCATTGATAATTCAACCCAAAGCCTTCCTGTGAATATTAAAAATTTAAACTTATCAGGAAAATTTATATTTGCTGAATTGAATAATGATGAGATTCAAAAACATTACAGACAAGACTTCTCTTCAAGAACTTGTTTCTTAATCGATAAAGAAGGTCATATTCAAGATAAATTTGAAATATCAGATTGGAAACAGAGCCTAACACGAATTATTAAATAGATAAAATATCGTGTAACCAAGTACTATAAGACAAGAACCGTTAATACTAGAGTTAAAAAAACTACATAAAAGTAAAAAAAATAGAATGAGTAAAATAGAACACATTGAAAGTGAGATTTTAGAATTAAGAACTCAATTAAAAAACCACAAACTATATGCGAGTCTAAATACGATCGATGACATAAAAATTTTCATGGAAAATCACGTGTTTGCTGTCTGGGATTTTATGTCACTTTTAAAGAATCTTCAAATCAATCTTACCACAATCCAAACTCCTTGGACACCACCCAAAAATCCAACATTATCACGGTTTATAAATGAAATTGTTCACGGAGAGGAAAGCGATATTAATGAATTGGGAGAGCCTAAAAGTCATTTTGAAATGTATTTGGATGCCATGCTTCAACTAAATGCAAGTACTAATGAAATCAATAGTTTTATAAAACAGATTGAATTAGGGAATTCGGTTGAATATGCTTTGAACGAGATTAATATAGATAATAGAGTAGCCGATTTTGTAAAGTTTTCATTCTCAACTATCAAAACAAATAAACCGCATCTTGTCGCTTCGGCATTTACATTTGGACGAGAAGATGTTATTCCTGATATGTTTATTGAAATTCTTAAAAATTCTGATTCTGAGAATAAATTATACAACAAATTAAATTACTACCTGGAACGCCATATTGAATTGGATGGTGATGAACACGGTCCGTTATCTCTTAAAATGATTTCAGAATTATGCAAAGACGATGATCAAAAATGGAACGAAACATTACATGTTGCAAAACAATCATTAGAAAAACGAATTGAACTCTGGGATGCGATTTCAGATTTAATTCAGAGTAAAAAGCAAGCATACAGCAATGCTTAATTAATATTAATTAGCAACGTAAATTCAATTTTTAACTGTGGCTATGTTATAAACACCCTTAAGGCATAAAGTAAAAATGATACGCTTCTTTAATCTATAAAATAAATCATCAGAACTCTTTATCAAAGTTGATAATGATCAATTGTCTATTAACCATACTGTTTTCGAATTTCCATTGGACTGGAAGGCGCTTAAAAAATGTTTTGGGGAACACTCTGAAATTAAAAGTAACGGAATCTATTGGAAACACATAGGAATAAGTATGCATCCGCATGGTGAGATGGTGGTAATGCCATTTATATGCAATTGTTAAGGTTTGGAGAAGGTTGGGAAGACTTTTGGGATATAGAAATAACGGAGGATGCCAAACAGTTTCCAAACTTAAAAAAGAGTAAGATTATATTATGCAAAAGACCATGTAATTAAAGAGCTAAATGGTATGGGGATTGAAACCACAAGGATATAAAAAATTAGAAACCACAAAGTATCGTAATAAACAGCAACTAAAAATACATAAGGGATTAACTAAAGGGTTTCGTGATACTTATTTTACGGTTATACAGAATTAACTATTCAAAACTCTTAATTGCAAATACGCCATGTTCTTAGCGTTAAACGCTGTGTAACGTGCCTTGAAAAACACACATGAAACAAATTATACGAATCACATTTAGTCTTGTATTTCTAGTCAGTTGTAATAATTCGACTAAAAATAAGGGCGAACGGGAATTTATCCCAAATCCTGAAAAATATGCCCTTGACGAATATTTAGAAATCAACGACTCCTTAAAATATAAATTTACACCTGATACTTTAATTGGACAACTAAGTCTTAATAATACTCAAAACGTAAACGAATATCTCGGAAAAGATGTCATGAAAAAATTGATCGATGATAGTCTACCATACTCTAGTGTGACGTCCAAAGATGGAGAACAACGCCTGACATTTTATTTTCATCCTGGAAATATAGTTAATACTTTTTCGGAATTTAAAGTCAGTTATAACAATAAAAAGGATAGAGTAGAAGAGGTTACAAGCGATAGAGCGTTTAAAACTGAAAGCGGCATAGAACTAGGAATGACTGAAGGAGATATTTTGGCAATTAAAGGCAAACCTCAAAATAGAGTCAACAATGAAACGACCGTTTTTCATTATAAAATTGAAAATATGGAAAACTCCGAATTCTTAAAAACATATAACATGCCAGTTTATTATGCAGATTACGAATTTAATAACGGGTATCTGATAGAGTTTCGGTTCGGATTTGAATACCCATAGGATGAAAAAGAACAATGGCATAAGCTGGTATAAAAAGGATGATTTAAGCACTTCATCTAAGCGAAAATCATTTTACAAATACACATACTATTTTTAAAAGAAACGTTAAAACTAAATAAATCTGAAAAATGGAAATATTTGAAACCGAAAGATTAATAATTAGAGGTTTAGAAGAAGTAGATAAGAAATATTTTGCTGAACTTTTTACTGATCCAATCGTTTTAGAAGGTATTCCTCAGAAAGCATTTACGCCGATCCAAATAACAGAGCGGTTTAATAAAAGCCGGAATTTAACGTTGCGCGATTTAAGTGATCAGAAATGCGCTTGCGCAATATTTGAAAAAGGTAACGAAGAAATGATTGGACTCGCTCTGTTTTTAATAAATGAACATGACGAAAAGGAATTGGGATATCGGTTTAGAGTAGATTATTGGGGGAAAGGATACGGAACAGAAACGACGAAAGGTATGTTGAAATATTATTTTCAGGAAATGAATGAAAACAAAGTGACTGCAGATGTTAATATCGCTAATATTAGTTCTGTAAAGATTTTGGAGAAGTTTATGAAACCTGTCCGCCAATTTTTTAATGAAAGAGATAATTGCATCGATAGAACGTATGAACTCACTAAAGAAAACTGGATAAAACAAAAGTGAATGACTACTTAAAGGAGTATGCATTAAGCACTCCATTACTTCTTGTAGTAAAGTAAAAAAAACCATGTAAAAAACAATCAAGTTAAGAAACTGAAAACCCTAGAAACAGACATGGTTTGGTTAGACATTGATAAGCAAATCTGGGATGCTCAATTTAAAAAAAAAAAAACACGATCAAGAGAAGCTATTAATACAGCGAATTTATACAAGACATAATTTTAGATGTTAAGCTTTTATTAGTCCAAATAATAAAAATAGTAAATAAAAAATCACTTATTCTTCTCCACCAATAAGACTTTCTAGAGCATAAAACAAACGATTCTTAGCATTTGCTTGCGAGCCAAAAATAGAACGGAACAGTTTGCCTTCCTCAGAAATTAGAATCCATTGTGGTGTCCCTTCAGACTTAAACTGATCGTAGACCAAATGATCTGCGTCTATATAAATTGGAAACGGAATCTCGCCACTCGTAAACACGCTTTTAATATTTTCTTTTGTACCTGTTCGATTTTTAAAATCCGCATGAATTCCAATTACTTGAATTGTAGGGAAGGTCTGCTGAAATTCGTAAGCCAACGGAATAGCACGACCTGTGCAGCCCAAACAATCGTTATTATAAATAATAAGTAGCATGATTTTATGCTTATAAATAGCTAAGAGATCTACAGGAATACCTTCTAAATCTAAAACGGATATGGATTGTATTGGAGTACTCATGGATTTTTGTTTTCAAAAGATTATAAATTTAAGGATTATAATGGTGTTCTAGTGCGCAATTTGGTTTTAGATTAAGGATAGTAAACGATTGTTTTTCGGATGTGTTCTTTATTCTATTTGATAAATGTGTTTTAATTCACAATAGCCAAACAAATTCTAATGTGTTCGATTAAAAAAAATTTACTAAATTTAACCTAGATACTAAATGCTGTTCTAAAATGAATCATTCCAAGTTACAATCTATTAAAGAAATGGCACAAGAATTGGATTGTGGTAGCGACTGTTACTATAACACTAAAACGGACAAGGTAATTGCAATTCCCAATTTTTCAGAGCTGATAGATGAAGATCAATATCTAGAGTGCTTTGGAGAAGCCTTAGAAGAAATCGAGAAAAATAAAGCAGATATTATAAAAATAGACGTTTTAAATGCTACTGAGTCCTTTCAAATAATGGAACGTTTTGCTAATCAACTTTCCGACCCAACGTTTAGAATAGAATTGGAAACTATTTTAAAGCACAAAAAACCGTTTCAAAATTTTAAGTATGCCATCGATCAGTCCGAATTTAGACAAGCATGGTTTGATTTTAAAATAATAGAACTCGAAAAAATAGTGGCTCTTAAACTTAATTAAACATTAGGTAACCCGAAAATATAATAATTGCTATCTTAGCAGTCAACCAAAGGCTGATGTTGTATTATCTGTCTTAATTAACGCATAGAATTATGGATAGCATTTGGATAATAATAGCAGTAATCGCCATTTTCTTGAGTATAAATTTCCTGTATTTTGCAATCATGAAAAGTTTTGTAAAAGAGTCTTTAGGGAAAAAGTGGTTACGTACTTGGGGTAACAAAATGTATTTCTGGCAAAGTTCGATTTATGTAAGTACAGGAGTCACGGTAATGGTTGTGTATTTTTTAAAATTGTCGAATGTGATGTCCTTCTAATCTGCATATTCTATCAATTTTAAAACTTATTTTATGCCTAGCTAAGTGTGTTACTTGAGTCTTATCTAAAGGATTCTTAGTCATTTTAAAACATTTGCATTTCAAGTATCTATAATAAAACACACACACAATAAATACCGATCTTAATACCAACAAAACGCTTAACCTAGATTCTATTACTCAAACTCAATAGGATATGACTAAGGGTTATGCAAATGGCGCTTTTATATTCATTCGGTTTCTTAAAAAATAGATTCTAAGGCTACTAGATGTATTGAAAAATCTTATAATTTGGCTTACCTATTAAAGTAACTTAATATGGTAAATCAAAGGAATCTAAAACCAAATCAGGGAAAGCTTATAAATTAAACAGAACTTAAATTATTAAAAAAATGAATTTATTAACTGTAAAGTTCATAAGCAACATGTAATGAATAGGAGCTAGTTTACTGTGAAGTTATTAGGATTTTGTTCTAAATAATAGATAGTTATGTAATATTTTATTTCCGAAAACAGCTGTACTTAAGCATATAATTATTTATACGTAAAACACTTAAAATCAAATAGTATCACGCCAATTACTAGACCGTTAATAGAAGTCTACTAATTAAGCAATTTAAGTAGATATAGTATATTCAGTTAAATTGATAAGTGATTAATTATTCTAAAGTATTGAAACTACAAATCAGTAAAAACATTAGGAGTAACAGCTATCGGTTTAGACTTCTATTACAACTTTACTAAAGAATTCTAAAAAAATACTACATTGCAAGGATTCTCTTTCGTAGAGCCCTAATTAAAGACCTTATGGAATATTTTCTTTCTATTATTATAATCATATTATTACTCCTTCAAAGATCTAAAACCAATAAAAACAGTTCGCGTTTACAAGGAGATATAGATGCGTTAAATTATAAACTAAATAGTTTATACGACCTTTTAAAAACGGATCAGCAACCAAAACCTACGGAACAGGACGTTGAGGAAAAAATTGTAAATGAACCTCTAAATTCAGATGTAGACCTTCCCAAAGAGGAGCCAATTCTGACTACTGAGGTTGAAGAAACCGCGTATACACCTACATATCCTCAGGTTTTGAAATTGTCGGTTAAAGACATTACAGCCATTAGAGATATATTCAATGCTGCTGAAGCGTCTGAAAATTTTGAAAGACTGACTTCACTGAGCACTAAACTAATAAATGTTTTAGGATTAGAAGATGTTAAAGCAACCTCGGATAAAGCTTTTATACAAACCATAATAACCGATTACGATTACTACTTAGAAAACCAATTAGATGCCACGGCACCTGCTGAAGCCGACACGGAAGACGATAGTATAAATCCTATTTTTGAGGATGCCGAAATAAGTATGACAGCCGCGCCTTTACCTGAAGAAAAAACTGAACCTACACTTTCGCTTTGGGCGAAATTTAAACAAAAGAATCCCGATTTAGAGAAATTTATAGGAGAAAATCTAATCAATAAGATTGGAATTTTAATCTTGGTTTTAGGGATTAGTTATTTCGTGAAATTTGCAATAGACAAAAACTGGATTAACGAACCTGCACGTGTGGGTATTGGTATCTTGGCAGGAAGTTTAGTGCTTTTTATCGCTCATAAATTACGACAAAAATACGCGCCATTTAGTTCGGTTTTAGTCGCAGGAGCCATTGCAATTTTTTACTTTACCATCGCTATTGCGTTTCACGAATATCAACTCTTCGGACAAGAAGTCACCTTTTCTATCATGGTGGTCATTACCGCGTTTAGTTGCTTAATTTCCTTATAGTACAACCGGATGGAACTTGCCATACTATCACTTATAGGCGGATTTCTAGTGCCGTTTATGGTCAGTACAGGTAGTGGGAACTATTTAGTACTATTTACATACATTGCCATTTTAGATATTGGAATTTTAGCTTTAGCATATTTTAAAAAATGGCAATTATTACATATTCTAGCTTTTGTATTTACCGTGGTATTATTTGGTGCATGGGTCTATAAGGATCTGAATAGCGATACGCCACATTATATTGGCGCTCTAGTCTTTGGGTTTATATTCTACATTATTTTTATCGTAACGACTATTATAAATAATCTACGCACCAAAGGCAGTTTCACGACAATGCAGTTGGCCATGCTTACCATTAATAACTTTGTGTTTTATGGTATTGGCATGTTGGTGTTATCCGAATTTAAACCGCAATACACAGGTGTTTTTACAGCCTTTTTAGCGATTCTAAATATGGGGTATTCCGTATTGTTATATAAGAAGTTTGGTTTAGATAAAAAGGGAATCTATGTCTTAATAGGATTGAGTTTAACCTTTATAACATTGGCCATTCCTGTTCAGTTTTCAGGACATAGCATTACTATTTTCTGGGCTGTGGAAGCGGTCTTGCTGATTTGGTTATCACAGAAATCACAAATTAAAAGTTACCGTTTTGCTTCGGCTATTGTACAACTTTTAATGCTAGGTAGTTTGTTAATGGATTGGGGAACCTATTTTACAAATTCCGATTTAGCAGTAGTTCTTAATCCTATATTCATGGCAGGTATTTTAGTAGTCGCATCGTTTGTAGGCGTGAACGTGTTATTAAGAAAAGAGACAGAAACATTAACCAAATTCGGATTAAAATTTAATCCCATAGCTTACCGTAAACTCACTAGTATTCTAGCGATAATAACGGGGTATTTTGTAGGGTTTGCCGAAGTATTATATCAGTCATTACAGTATTACGAATTTAACGATACCTTGGCTATTACATTAGTTTACCATGTAGTCTTTACAGCTGTTTTTTGTTTTATTTTATTTAGAAAGCGAACGGTTAAACAGGATAAAATCATCAACCTTTTAGCGGTTTTAAATATTCTAGGTTTTGCATTTATTTTTATGCAAATTCCTATTTCAGAAATTGAAGAGAACATTGTTTATGGTTCTCAAAATAACATCGCTTATTATCTGCATATGGTAGCGCTCATTTTTATTTTATATTTCTGGTATTTAATATATAAGAGCAACACACCTCAAAAGGTATTTGCCATCTTTAATCATAAATTAGCGTTGTGGTTTGCTGTTTTTGTTTTGGTGGTTATTGCCAGTACCGAAGTGATTTTACAAAGCCTTCATCTTATGGATTTCTCATCGACTGCTTTAGAGACGAGCTACGAAACGGTGTCTTCTGCTCAATATAAAATCATAAAAACAGGACTGCCAATATTATGGGGCGTTTTAGCATTCGGATTATTACTTTGGGGAATAAAGAAGCAAATGAAACAGCTACGTATTATCGCGTTGTCGCTTTTAGGATTAACCATTGTAAAACTATTTGCATACGATATTAGTAATGTTTCTGAAACCGGAAAAATTATCGCATTTATATTGCTTGGGGTGCTAATTTTAGTGATCTCATTTATTTACCAAAAAATTAAAGTTCTAGTTATTGATGAAGACAAAACACCTACGAATGAAAACATGGATTAAAGTATTAGTCATGCTATGCACTGTTGTGGCTTTTGGTCAGAGTCATACCGTAGCAGGAAAATTAGAGCCTGTAAATACAGATGGTTTGTATTTGATTCCGATACCACAAACGGTTCGTCCTTATGCGTCAGCAGATATGCGAGATTTCAGAATTTGGGATGTAAAAGGAAATCAAGTGCCTTATTTTGTACAACCTACAACGTCGTATACCAATACCACAGTTTCTAATTTTAGTGCCTTCACGATACTTTCAAGCACACGCATAGCGGATAGTAGCGCGACTTATGTATTCGAAAATCCTGATAAAACCATTAATCAAGCCGTGCTTTCTATTGCTAACTATCAAGGACGTAAAAACTATCGATTAGAAGGAAGTCATGATGAAAACCAATGGTTTGGAATTGTAAATAGGGGAGAACTCCAAGATTTAAATCATCCTGAAGATACTAGTGTGTATAAGATCATAGATTTTCCAATCTGTAATTATCCCTATCTTAAAATTGTTTTCGACGACCGTAATTCTTTACCACTAAACCTTTTAGAAATTGGTAAAGCGACTGCAGAAACGATCAATTTAGTACCTGTTGCTATGGAAGAGCTTCAAACAGCGGACATCACTTTTTCGGAAAAAGACAAAACCACACAGATCCATATTAGTTTTGAAAGACCACAAACCATCAATCAATTAAGATTGGATATTGCGGCACCTGAATTGTATAGCAGAAGAGCCACTTTATATACCGTTTACGAACGTGAAGTGAATCGTAACATGGAAACATACCGTAAAACGATTACGAGTTTCGATATCCGGTCTGATAATGCTTTGGTTTTCGATGTTACTAATATCGTGACGCAAGACCTCTATTTAGATATCGAAAATAAGGACAATCCTAAACTTCAGATTCCCTCAATTCATATCATGCAGAAACCGGTATATGTGGTGGCTAATTTAAAAGCACAGCAGGCATATACCATAACAGCAGGAGATGAAGCGCTAAGTACTCCAGATTACGATATTTCGGAAGTCACAAACACCATAAAACGTGGGTTACCTATCGCAAATATTTCTACTGTCACTTATATTGAGTCTAAAAAACCATTGGAAGAATCACGTTCTTTTTGGCAACACCCCTGGTTTATGTGGTGTTGTATTGGTCTGGCGGCGCTAATAATTTTCTATTATGCGTTCACTCTAATTAAGGACATGAATGCGAATACCAAGTAAATCTTGGTTTCAATTTTACACTTAAAATCATTTTGGAAGGAGGAACATTAGGTCGGTTTTAGGATTGCTTAGTTTTAATTAATTTTATTTTTTTCATGTCAAATACACATTCAAAATATATAATCATTGGTGCTGGTTTATCGGGTTTAACAACGGCGAATCAATTACAAGCACGTGGCGAACACGATTTCAAAGTTCTAGAAAGTAGAGCTCAAATTGGAGGGAGAATACTAACCCAAGGTGGTGTAGATCTTGGAGCGACTTGGTTTCAGAATCATCACAGGTATATGGCAACGGTATTAGATCAACTAAAGCTTAAATCGTTTCCTCAATTTAGCGCTGGAAAAAGTATTTTAGTTTACAATTCCATGGCACCCGCGCATTATTTTGAAAGTGATCCCAACAGTCCCGCAGCACAACGTATTGAAAATGGTTCTGAAACTTTGATCAAGGCTTTGGCCATAGGTTTTCAAGATAAAATTGAATTAAATACAAAAGTGATCCGTATTACGGAAGACGCAGACAAACTTCTAATACAAACCAATACCGATAGTTATACGTGCGAAAAACTAATCGTAACAGTGCCTCCAAAAATTGTTAAAAACATACAGTTTGTTCCTGAATTACCTGAAGAACTTACCCCGGTTTTAAGTAAAACACATACTTGGATGAGTAACGCCATTAAAGTGGGTATTACCTTTGAAACTCCGTTTTGGAGAGCTAACGGATTATCGGGAACAGTAATTAGTCAGATTAGTGAGGTTACCGAATTGTACGATCATAGTAACGCTTCAGAAACAGAATTTAGCCTCATGGGGTTTGTGAATGAAGGACTTCGTGAATTGACTGCAGCCGATAGAAAAGAACGCATTCTAACGTATTTAGAGAACTATTTAGGTTCGGATATCAGAACCTATATCCATTACGAAGAGAAAGATTGGTCTATAGATCCCAACACCTCTTGCGAAGAATTAAACTCTGTATATATGAGTCCGTCTTACGGAAATAAAGCATTTCAAGCGCTGTATATGAATGGAAAACTGGTATTCTCTGGCACAGAAACATCTACTGTTAGTGGCGGGTATATGGACGGTGCCATTTATAGCGGACTGCAAGCTGTCGCATTAATTAATAAAGATTAAAGCACTATTTAAAAAAGGGTACTTTATTGATACCGAATAATTTTGCAGGTATTTACAACGAAACAACATTTGGATGCTACCGATTTATACAATTTAATAGAATTTTAAGACAAATCTCTTTATTAGAATTGGATATGGTCTTATCTTTAAATTTGGATATTATAAAAACGAAAACAATGAAAACATTATATGAAGCAACTTCTGTTGCAACAGGAGGTAGAAAAGGACATGTCGTATCAGAAGGTAGTCCGATAGATTTTAATTTATCAGTGCCAGAATCTATGGGCGGTGATGGTGGCGCAGGAGCGAATCCAGAGCAATTGTTTGGTGCTGCTTATGCTGCGTGTTTTGGAGGTGCACTTCAAGCTGTAGCAAAAAGCGAAGGTATCGAAATCGATGAAGACGCTTTAAGTGTAACAGCAATTATCGGATTCTGTAAAGGTAAAAGCGGATTCTTACTTGAAGCAACTTTAGATTCTTACATTCCTGGAGTTGACTTAAAAACCGGAGAAGACTTAATCGAAAAAGCACACGAAATGTGTCCGTTTAGTAAAGCGACACGCGATAATATTACAGTGACTTTAAACTTATTATTAGACGAATAAACGTCTGTTTTGTTTAAAAACAGATCAAAGCTCACCATTCGGTGGGCTTTTTTTTTGTTCTTGATGTAGATCTTGTTCTCGACTCCGCTCGAACTCCCAGGAAAACGAAATATGATTCAAACGGTCTTCGAGCATTAGTGAGAAAGAATAGTAAGAACCTCACAAAACTAACAAACGACGTTTGTCGAGAAGCTTCTACTATATTATGTTTTCATGCCATGCTTTTTTTATCTTTGCAAAAGTCACACATATTCTGCCATGCAAATTTCTTTAAAGAACCAACTATTATACCGTTTTTCCTTCCTATGTTTTGCTTTGTGCGCAACACATTTACAGGCGCAAGAATTGTTTTTCGAGAACATAGAGTCTAATCATTTTCATAATCTATACAAGCTAAACGCTAATTTATACCGTTCGGAACAACCCTCTAAGAAAGGGATGAAAGACCTACAAGAGATGGGCATTAAATCGGTTGTAAATCTAAGACGAAAACATACGGATGAAAACAAACTTAAAGACCTTGATTTAGATTTATATAATTTACCGTTAAAGGCTGGCGCATTAGATGTTGATGATATTTTTAACGCCCTACAAACCATACAGCAAGCAGAAAAACCTGTACTTATCCATTGTTGGCATGGTTCTGATCGCACAGGAGCCATAGTTGCGGCATCTCGAATGGTATTCGAAAACTGGAGTAAAGAGGAAGCTATTGCCGAATTTACCGATAAACGTTTTGGTTACCATAAAAAAATGTATCCTAATTTAATTCCTTTGTTAGAATCTTTAGATGTTGACTTACTTAAAAAGAAGTTAGCACAGTAAATCTTATTTTAAACCTAATTGAATATACTCATTATTGTTGTCTTGAGATTAGGTAGGTATAATTAATACTTAAAGCCATAGAATGGAAGGCCCATGCCAAGAAAAGATTTTAACTACCAAGCCTCAACAATTAAAGCAGGACTGTTTATACTATACAAATCCTGATTAAAATTTCCGTAGTAGTTACACGTTTTAAAACCAGCATCTTTCAATAATTGTACTAAATCGTTTTTTAATAGTGGTACTAATTCAATACTATTTTCAATGATTTCCTGAGTAGATTTGACAGTTAATATAGTTTTAAAATCAATTTTATGTTCCGATTTACGATAAAAATAATTGCGTTCAAATATAATGTCATCGTTTTCTATAAGCGGTAATTCTTGGATTGTGTTGGCTAAAATCCTGTCGTAATTAACTATTTGTAATAGTAATTTCCCGTTAAACTGAAGTACATCTTTGGATTGTTTTAAAAATTCAGCAATTTCTTCTAATGAATTCAAATGCACTAACGTATTCCCAAAACATATAACACCGCCTATAGAGTTAGAATCTATAAACTTATTTATTTTAAGCATACTCAACTGTTCAAATTGAATGGATTTAGAATTAGGATCCTTTTGTTGTAAAGCTTTCTGAATCATTCCAGAATCCATATCAATGCCAAGTACATGTTTATAATAATTAGACAACTCCAAAGAAAGCGTTCCAATACCACAGCCAATATCAATAATTTTAGAATCCTGATCTGTTAGTTTTGACTTCACAAAACGAATCTGATTGATATTAATTTTAAATATATGGTGATAATAGTCCGCAATTTTCTGGTAAAAACTCATGCTAATTATTTTATAGATTAAAGATACGCGTTACAAACTATTAGGAAACAGTATTATTGAACTTTTCAGTATTTAAACAAATAATTTTATAGTAGGCTGGTCTGTTTTTTCATGAAATTAGCCATGTTAATATCATATATAAGGAAATATAGATTTTTTAATTTGCTTAAGTTGAAGAATCCGATTTTCAAAATGTTTCATATTACGTCATGTTGAAGTCTAAAATCTTCTCTGTGTATTTGATACAATCTAATTAGTGAGATTGGTACATGTTTTTTATGAGACGAAGTAAGAGAAAGGGGTATAATGGGTGAAGAAAGAATAGTAATTACTTTTTAATTAAATATTTGAGATAATCACAGTACAAAATACTTGCAACATTTTGTGAATCTGATATTCCCTTAATTCTATTTATGGAATTATATAAGCGTATTTTTAATCTGTAAATATCAAAAAGCTCACCAATATGATAGCATCGTATTCGAGTGCTATATACAACAGTAAAGTTGTCAATCTACAATACTATTAATAGTGCTATTCCTCTAAAGTATACCACTCTATATCCGTAAGAATCGCTCTGCGTCCTTTTTTATTTGGCGGATAATTTGTAACCAGATAATCGATGATTATATCTTCATTTGGGCCTAAATCCCACAAGTTTTGAGTTGCTTGCATCCATTCAATAGTAGATTTCCAACGCACTTTATTCATTCTATTTTGAATGACCAATTTAGAAGAATGGCAATTGGTACAATTCTGAATGGTTTCCATCATACCAGCAGCTTCAATAAAACCCGTGCGGACATGAATTCCATTTTCTATTTTATCTGGATCTTCTTCAACAACTACAGCCACTGTCTCTGTTTGTGGTGCATCATACTTAAAAGCAGACAAACTAGGATCTGCAATAAAATAGACCAATACAAGAGCTCCAATAACACTAATGGTACACAGCAATGTGCATGCCCATATAACGCTACGATATAATGCTTTAAGTTTAATATTTTCGTTGGTATACTTTTCCATCTATGCTATTTTTACAGCTATTCTATGACAAGAATTATTTAAATATCCCTTTGGATTCCAACCTGGGAGTAACATGGGTTGACTAACACCATTGGAATCTGTAGCTCTTGCCCATACCTCATAATAGCCTTCCTGCGGAAAAGATATTTCTGCTGAAAAGTGTTGCCATGCTAAGCGATTTACTGGTTTTTCAATAGTACAGGTACTCCAAGTGGCACCAAAATCTATAGAATACTCCATTTTAGAAACCTCCAATTCACCTGCCCATGCATGACCTCTAATATGTAAGGCTTTCCCTTTAGAAAGAATAGCCCCTGTTTTAGGATAGGTAATTAAAGATTTCACGGGCATAGATTCGATAATACACATATCTTCATCGGCTACTTTTTCGCCGGGAGCCACAGGTTTACAAGGCACTCTATATGCTGTCCCCGTCATTTTAGCACCGTCATGCACTATATTTCTAATACTTAATCGTTGCAACCATTTTCCTGAAACCGAAGCTGGCCAACCACCGGCTATAATTCGCAACGGATAACCATGTACCATAGGAATAGCTTCTCCATTCATTTTAAAAGCTAAAATAGTTTCATCTTGCATGGCTTTAGACAGTGGTGCACCTCTAGAAATGGACTCTTTTTTAGGATCTCTACTTAAATGTAAATCTGCCCCATGGTAACCAAAGTATACTGCATCGTCTTTTATACCTACATCTTCCAGTACATCTCGCAGTCTAATACCTGTCCAATTCGCACAATATACGGCACCAATAGTCCATTGATTTCCTTTGGCTGGCGGGTCAAATTCACTTCTACCATTACCACCACATTCTAAGGTTAATTGATAGGTGTACTGCTTAAATTTAGATTTTAATTCGGAAAGGGAATAGGTTTTTTCTTTTTTAACCGACTCACCATCAATGGTCAGTGTCCAATTCTCAAGATCTATATGCTCAGGCATGAGTCCATTATTTCTGACAAAAATTGATGAATTAGGGGTTACTTTATCATCTAAAAGGTGAGCTTGAGCCTCTATATTCCATGGCTTATCATTTAAAACCACCATCTCCTTATTTTTATTAAATAATTTAAATGGATCTGATTCCTCTAAGGCGAGTGGGGTATAACCTTCAGGCATTAATGTATTATAAACAACATCTACACCTAATAAAATAGCGAGACTACCTAAACTAGATTTCGCAACAAAACTTCTTCTCTTCAAATCATAAATATTTGATCTAAAATTAATTTTTTTCTGATAATAATACGGTTGTTACGTCTTAAAATGTTACAATTTCTTTAATAAAACCTAAGTTGTATTACGATTTATTAGATAATTAACACGTTGTTTTAGACTTTATGTTTTGTTTCTAGAGACTTATCAGCCATAAAAAGAAGCATTTAAAGATGACCTCAGAAATTTTATTTAAAACAAATCACTAATAATATAAAATACTTAGTGGTTAATATGTTTTTAGCATATACCAAATAGCATGAAATACGCAATTCCGATAATTATTATAATTTGTTCTATACTGTCCTGAACTAGAATACTTCCTTTTGGAAAACAGAATGTATAGAATGCATGCTTATTAAATGATTGATTATAGTAGAGTAGTAAACTTATTATAAAATATAATTTTATATTAAAATGCTAAAGAGTTCAAAAACGTTGTTTTAGTTTTGTATTTCATTTACGATACAAAAATTAAAAAACTTGTTAGAAAAACATCCGCAATACCCCCAAAACCAATTAATAGATTCAGAGTATTTTATTTACTGCTTAGAAGGCGTTAACGACATAGATAATGACCACGTTACCGAAGCACAAAAAAGCCTAGAACACTTGGCGTTGACCTACGAAATAGCGAGTATACATAAAACATGCGACACTATTGAAGGATTAGAAGACAGTTTAAATGCACTGGTTTTAGACGATCATAATTTTAAAGATTATGAAATAATTTATCTCGTAATGCCTGGCGAAGCGAATACCATTTGTTTAAATGACTACCATTATAATTTACAGGAAATTGCAGAAGTTTTTGAAGGACGCTTAAGCGGAAAGATTGTACATTTTTCTAATGCAAAGATTCTAGATTTAGACGACGAAGAATCACAATATTTTTTAGATATCACGGGTGCAAAAGCGGTTTCTGGCTATGGTAATACTTATAATGGTGTGCCTAGTTCTAACCTTGATAAAGCATTCTTTAACTTGTTTAAAGAAGACGATAATATGTTTGACGTTGTAGAAGAATTACACCAAAAACATTATGCGGTCTGTAAATTACTTGATTTTAGATTGTATTATTAGGCAGGTAAATTACTGCTTTTTGGTGTTTATTATTTCCTCGTTAAAGCATAATACATGCTTCTCGACTCCGCTCGAAGACCGTTTAAATCATAATTTATTTTCTATGGTGTTCGAGTATTAGTGAGAAAGAATAGTAGGATGCTTTCGAAACTACCAAATGAAATTTGTCGAGAACAGGGATTACGTTACTATTAATTTATTAGTTTTAATAGGATGTATCTCTAGGTTTTATATTTACTTCTTTTAATAGTATTGATGTCAATCGAAATATATAACGCTACTGTTTCTCACTTAAATATTTCCAATAGCGCTTCGGCACATGTTGGATATGGAGTCTCATGTTTTTCCGAGATGCAATGTTAGTGCTTTTAAAATAGTCGTTCCACAATTGCTGAAATTCTAATTCGATTTCAGCAAATAGATCTGATGATGTTTTAGACGGATCGAAATCCGCATCAAATTCTAAGGTAATCACATCTACTTTTTCTAAATCATAATAGATGCCATACTTCCGTTTTAAATCGTAAATCAGCCATTTTTGATCGGCATAACGTCTTTTAAAATGATTTTTTATAAGCGGTAACACATTAAAATCAGGTTCTATATTGGCGAAATAAACCCCATCTTTTGTCAGTTTAAACCGCACAAACGCTTCCATTCTGTGTTTTTCTCGTCCGACGTTTTTCGTGAGTTTAGAGATTTCTAAAATATGCACATTGGTAAAATCTGAAGCCACGTTGGTTTTAGAGGCAAACACGTATACCATGGCTTGGAATAAGGTAGCTTCCACCGTGGTTTTCTCACTCAGAAACGCATAATAAAAACGGCGTAACTCATTAGCAGACATTTTTTGTTTTAAGCCCGTCCACACGCGGTTTGCTTTCTCAGCATCTGTATGCACCGTTTCGGAACTCCCAAATAAAGGGTGCTGAAATCGCGCAGCAGTCACTATAGTCACTGCTTTTAATTTCATCTCGAACGCTGTAAACACTGCCGTTAAGAATCCATCGAAAGAGCTGTCGTAAATTAGAGTGGTTTCCATAACGCTGGACTATCCAAAAAGATTTAACTGGTTACTAAGCATGCTGGTATATTTACTCTTCGTATTTTGTAAGATCAAGCCTTTAATTTTTTCAGCGGTTAAATCACGAGTTTCAAATTTGTTGGAAGCACAAATCAAGAAATATTGCGCACGATTTAAGGACACACCAATCGCTTTTAAATGATCCCAATTGAGTTGTCTGTAACGTCTAGCACTTAATATTTTAAATACCGATTTCATCCCTAAACCCGGAATTCGTGCCAACATGCGCTTATCGGCTTTATTCACATCCACAGGGAATTCGTGTAAATTCCGTAACGCCCAACCCAGTTTCGGATCGATATCTAAATCTAAATGTTGATGCTGTGCGTTTAGAATCTCTTCAATATTAAAGCCATAAAAGCGCAATAACCAATCGGTCTGATATAACCTATTTTCCCGTAACATGGGTACAGGCGTACCAATTTGCGGTAAACGTGTATCGTAACTAATAGGCACATAACCCGAATAGTATACTCGTTTTAAATTGAAGTTTTTATAAAAGTAATTGGAGGTATACATGATTTGCATATCACTTTCGCCACTCGCGCCTACTATCATTTGGGTACTTTGCCCAGCGGGTGCATATTTAGGTGTGCTTTTAATCAGTTTCTTTTCATTTTTGTATTGAATGATTTCATTTTTCACCTTTTCCATAGGTTTAATAAAATCGGCTCTGTTCTTCTCCGGAGCCAACAATTTTAAACCTTCTTTTGTAGGGATTTCGATATTAACACTCAATCGGTCGGCATATAAACCTGCTTCTCGCATAAGTTCGTCACTAGCGCCCGGAATAGATTTTAAATGAATATAGCCATTAAAGTTTTCTTCTAACCGCAATTTTTTAGCCACGGAGACTAAACGTTCCATAGTGTAATCAGCGCTTTTAAAAATCCCTGAACTTAGAAACAGGCCTTCAATATAATTTCGTCTGTAAAAGTTTATGGTTAAATCGACCACTTCTTGCACTTGAAATGCTGCCCGTTTAATATCGTTGCTTTTACGTGTTACACAATAGGCACAGTCGAATATACAATGGTTGGTAAGGAGTATTTTTAATAAGGATACGCAACGGCCATCTTCGGTATAGGTATGGCAAATCCCTGAAGCCGAAGCATCGCCTAATCCCTTGTTTGTATTGGTTCTATTGCTGCCACTAGATGAGCAAGACACGTCGTATTTGGCGGCATCTGCAAGGATATTTAGCTTTTCTTGTACACGTTCAAAAGACATACTTAAGTGTTTAATTTTAAGGCGCAAAGCTACAACTTAATCTTATAAAACAGGCGTTGTGTATTAAAAAAATAACATTATACTAACAATAAGTATCTCATAATATGATATACTATTATGTAATTGTTTATATTTGTGACTGAAAATCAACCCATTGATTATGAATCGCATTAAGGAGGTATTAGAAGATAAAGGCATTAAGCAAACGTGGTTGGCCGAAAAGCTGAATAAGAGTTATAATATGGTGAATGCTTATGCACAAAACAGGAGGCAACCCAGTCTAGAATTATTGTACGAAATCGCTAATATCTTGCAGGTTGAAGCCAGAGATTTATTAGATGTGAACAAAGCGGTGTTTCCCAACACCGTTGAAAGTGATACTGTAAACATCCCCTTAATCGGAGCGGTAGCCTGCGGATTACCAGTATTTGCTGAAGAACATATTGAAGCGCAAATCCCGATTGCGACACAATTGGTAAAAACTCCTTCAGATTATTTTTTGTTAAGAGCAGCAGGAGATTCCATGAACACGAAAGGCATCGATAGTGGCGATTTATTATTGATTAAACGCCAACAGACTGCAGAAACTGGAGATTTGGTTCTCGCTCTAATAGACGACAATGCCACGGTTAAGGAATTTAGACATAACGGAAGCACCGTTGTGTTAAAGCCACATTCTACGAACCCAAAACATCAGCCTATTATATTAACTACCGATTTTAAAGTCCAGGGTGTTGTGGCGCATGTGATTAAGATGTAATTTGTGGTAAATGGGTCTTATTCTAAGGTGTTCGAGCAGCCTGTGCTGAGCGAAGACGAAGTAGAGTCGAGAACTGAAAAATGTTGTTATGATACTTTAGTGCTTTAATGAAATAGATACTTACTCTTTAGTGTTTCTTAGTTTTTAAAAATAATACATGCTTCTCGAAAAACTTCGTTCACTAGCTTCGTAAGCATCTTACTATGCTTTCTCACTAATGCTCGAAGACCGTTCAAATCATATCTTAGGTCTTCAATGGTGTTCGAGCAGCCTGTGCTGAGCGAAGACGAAGTAGAGTCGAGAACTGAAAAATGTTGTTATGATACTTTATTGTTTTTAATGAAATAGATACATACACTTTAGCGTCTCTTAGTTTTTAAAACAATACATGCTTCTCTGCAAACTCCGTTCGCTAGTTTCGAAAGAAGCTTACTATTCTATCTCACTAATGTTCGAAGACCAGCTATATCATATCTTAAGTTTTTCAGGGTGTTCGAGCGGAGTCGAGAACTAAAATGTGTTTTATTATACTCCTTTTTATTAATGAGATAATAGTTTATATCCATTACTTTTTGATTTTAAACTACTGTTGATGCTTCTCGACGTAGCTCGAAGTCTCTCCTAATAACAACTTCTTTCATGGTGTTCGAGCAGCCTGTACTGAGCGAAGTCGAAGTAGAGTCGAGAACAATAATTATGTTATAATACTTTATTTCTTTAAAGATAATAAATGTCTATACTTTAATGTTTTTAGTTCTTTAATATAATACATGCTTCTCGAAAAACTTCGTTCGCTAGCTTCGTCATAAGCTTACTATGCTTTCTCACTAATGCTCGAAGACCGATTAAATCAAACTTTAAGTTTTATAGGATGTTCGAGCAACCTAGAGAACCAAAAACACCGCAATAACCATCATATAATTTTAATAGCCATAATTTTCCATAAAACGAACTAGGAGGGAAGTTATATATATGTAGCCTAGAAAAAATATTCCGAAATTTAGTCTTGATATTAGATTCTTACCGGTTGCGAACACTGGTTCCTAGCTTAAAGTGTTGTTTAAAATTAAACTATATTTTTAAGTATTTATAGTATATATTGCTATTCTCATAAAAAATTAGAGGTATTGTGAACGACATCTTTACATGGATGTGCTTCATTTTTTTTATGCCTATGGAGTAAACGTAATGACTAGCACTCAAATTTTAATAAATAATAGAGACCAATGTACAGTAAACTGAAAAAGAAATATCCTAAATTTTTAATCTTAATAGGTGTGTTTTTATGTATTTCTTGTCAAAATGATAATGATTTTAATTTTGAAGAAGAGGCCGATATCCCTTGTAATGGTGCTATATGTGATATGCTGATAGCGGAAGAAATCATACTAAATCCCACAGGGTATGCACCTTTGTCGGCTATAATAGCACTAGAGACTAATGAGAGTATCCAAGTCGATATAAGTATCGCAGGGGTTAATGGCACGGATTCTAACGTGGTTCATCAGTTTTCTGAAACTGGCACAACTTTAGACATTCCCATCCACGGACTCTATCCAGACTATGAAAATACTGTAACACTTAGCTTTTTTAACACTAACGGTTTAAAACTAGGAGAAAAATCATATGTTATTAAAACAGATCCGTTAATTACAGATTTACCCCAAATAAGCATCGATACAGCAGAGCGAAATCTGATGGATAACGGAATGAATTTAGTGAATTATTTTGGGTATGATCAGCGTTTAACCCTGTTTAGGCCCTTTATATTCGATTCTTATGGTGATATTCGATGGTATCTCAATTTTGAAAATCATCCTATTTTAAGCGCCTTGGACTATGACAACGGACCAGAACAATTGGCTAACGGAAACTTATATTTTGCAGACCAGTCCACCAATGCGATCTATGAAATAGATCTTTTTGGAACTATTTTAAATACCTGGGGCATTTCAGGATATAAGTTTCATCATGAAGTCTTCGAAAAGCCGAATGGCAATTTTTTAGTTACCGTAGATAAAAATGGTAAAAACACAATAGAAGATTATATTATTGAGATCGATAGACAGAGTAAAGAGATAGTAGTCGAATGGGATTTAAATGCATCTCTAGACAATACTAGAATGGCTTTAACGAGCAATACACAAGATTGGATTCACGTAAATGCGATTAATTATGATGAAACCGATAATACTATTATCGTTTCTGGTCGTACACAAGGCGTTATCAAGTTAAATAATAACAATGAGGTGGTTTGGATTATGGGATCACACAGCGATTGGAATACCTCAGGAAACGGTATCGCACTTAGTCAATTTTTATTACAACCTTTAGATGCTTTAGGTGTACCTATTACCGATCAGGCCGTTTTAAATGGCGATGAAAATCATCCTGATTTTGAGTGGAATTGGTTTCAACATGCCACAAAAGTACTCCCTAACGGCAATATTATTCTCTTTGATAATGGTGGGGCTGACCGCAATTTTAGCACGACAGATTTATATAGTCGCGCCGTAGAATTTAAGATAGAACATGGTACTATTCAACAAGTCTGGGATTATGGAAAAGAACGCGGATTAGAAATTTATTCACGAATTGTATCAGATGTAGATTATTTAGAAAATCAAGATCATATTTTAATGTCTTCTGGTGCTATTGTCTCTGGGACGCAACCCGTAGGTAAATTAATCGAAATCGATATGTCAGACCATAATGTGATTTTTGAAGCCACAATAACACCACCTACCGCACATAACGATCAAATAACGTTTCATCGAACAGGACGCATTTCACTTTATAATAATTAGAATTTTAAATTATATGATGTGCCGCTCGAAGACCGATTAAATCACATCTTGAGTTTTACAGGGTGTTCGAGCAGCCTGTGCTGAGCGAAGACGAAGTAGAGTCGAGAACTAAAATATGTAAGCATCACACTATACTTTTTCACAAATCAACCGAAAAACACCTTAATATTTCTATTAAATCCGCTTCTAAGGTATCTCCAAATTAGGCGTTGATTGGTACTGCATTGGCATCTACTGAAAAGAGGTGGGGGTTTACTGAATACCCCTAGAATCCTTGCGGATTCTTTAGAAACATGTGGACATTTGCAGTAACATGAATCCATAAAACCAAACCCATGATAATGCAAAAATTGAAATATATAATGATTGCTTTCGGCGCTTTAATCTTATTTAGCCAGTGTAGTGATGATGCAATTACCGATGAAACCGATGGCACAGATGTAGTCGATTCGGGTACCATTATAAACGCCGATTATACCGTAGGACTAACCTATAAAACCGATGAAGCTAGTGAGGGCTACACCTTATTTGCACCCATCGGGAGTACCACAACCTATTTAATAGATAATTGTGGAGATGAAGTGTACAGTTGGCCATCTAATTATATGCCTTCACACTCCGTTTACCTATTGGAAAACGGGTATTTATTACGCACAGGAAACGCAAGTAACAGCAGTTTTAATGCTGGCGGACAAGGTGGTATTATAGAAATGATTAATCCTGATGGCGACGTGGTTTGGGATTATACCGTATCGTCTAGCACCGAATTACAGCATCACGATGTGGAGTATTTAGACAATGGTAATATTTTAATTATTGCTTGGGATAAAAAAACAGGTACAGAAGCGACAGCTGCAGGATTAACAACGTCGCTGTCTGAATTATGGTCGGAAAAGATTATCGAGATTCAACCGAATATAGAAGCCGGAACAGCTGTGATTGTTTGGGAATGGAACGCATGGGATCATATTGTTCAAGATCAAAGTGAAGGCTTAAGTAATTTTGGTGTGGTTTCTGAACATCCTGAATTATTAAATATCAATTACGATTATGAAAGCGATGAAATCGAAGATTGGTTACATTTTAATAGTATCGATTACAATGAAACTTTAGATCAGATTCTTGTGAGCAGCAGAAGTTATAGCGAATTTTATATCATCGACCACAGCACGTCTACAGATGAAGCCGCTTCTCATACAGGTGGTACACACGGAAAAGGTGGCGATATTTTATACCGTTGGGGAAACTCTCAAACTTACGATCAAGGGAGTTCTAGCGATCAGCAATTATACAATCAGCATGACGCTCATTGGATTGAAAGTGGTTTTTTAGATGGTGATATGATTATGGTGTTTAACAACCGAGCAGGCGATGCCGTAGGCTCTAATTATTCGGCTGTAAATGTAATAAACCCTGATGTAAATGCCGATGGGAGTTACGACTTAACAGATGATGTTTTCGGTCCGATAGATTTTCATTGGACGTATACCGCAGACACACCTACAGATTTATATTCTGCCTTTATTTCTGGAGCAACACGTTTAGAGAATGGCAATACCTTAATTTGTGAAGGTAGTACAGGCATTTTTACCGAAGTGAATTACAGTGGCGAAACCGTTTGGGAATATATTAATCCGGTAAGTGGGTCTGGCATTGCAGATCAGTACGACAATGCTGGTGAAAATAGACTATTCCGTGCCGAACGTTATACATACGATTTCGCAGGCTTTAGTGATTACGATTTATATCCGCTAGGAACCCTAGAAAGTGGTTCTGATTATGCCTGTGAATAATATTTTTTATACTGGAGTGACCTCATAATGGTAGCACTCTAAGTACTAATTTTCAAAAAGCTTCGTGAGCAATCACGGAGCTTTTTGGGTTATATAAGCAGTCGCTCATGTGCTTTACTTATAATAAACCTTGGACAATACGTTTAATACTTTTGTTATGACTTCATGATTTTAAAGTTTAGGTGTGGTGGCTTATATTATAAAAATGTAAATTGTAGGTTTATTGTCTTTTTTACTCTAAAACCTCATGAAAATTGTATTAGCCCCAGATAAATTTAAAGGCTCGCTTACCGGATTCGAATTTTGCGATCGTGTAGCAGCCATTTTAGAATCCATAGATCAGGTCGAAGTCATTATGGCACCTTTAGCCGATGGTGGTGACGGGACTATAGATGTGGTGAATTATTATTTAAATGGTGAAATCATTAGCGTCGGCGTCAGCAACGCCATAGGAAAACCCATTACAGCCCATTATCTGTATGCCGAACTGTCTAAAACCGCTTATATTGAAATGGCCGAAGCGTCTGGATTACAGTGTTTAGCCACAGAAGAACAGCATTGCATGGAGACCACAACTTTTGGTACTGGTCAGCTTATACAACATGCTATAGATCAGGGCGCACAACATATTATTTTAGGGATTGGAGGCAGTGCGACAAACGACTGTGGTATCGGGATGGCTACAGCCTTAGGGTATCGGTTCTTAGACCAACATAAGCGCGAGCTTAAACCCATTGGTAAATCCCTAACGGATATTACAACCATAGACTATGCTTTAGTCGATTCCAGATTAAAACACATCACCTTTAAAATCGCTTGCGATGTTACCAATCCGTTATACGGACCCGATGGCGCCGCGTATATATATGCCAAGCAAAAAGGGGCAAGCGATGCTGATATTCGGCATCTTGATCAGGGATTGCAACGGTTTTCCGGTGTATTAAATCGGCACTTTAATTTGAATGTTCAAGATATAAAAGGCGCAGGTGCGGCTGGCGGACTAGGAGCAGGAGCAGTCGCTTTTTTAAAGGGAACATTAGTACCCGGCATCCAACTGATTAAAGGCATCGCTCAGTTTGATACGTTAATCCAAGATGCCGATTGGATTATTACGGGTGAAGGGCATTTAGATACCCAAACGCTTTCTGGAAAAACATTACAAGGTGTTTTAACATCCGCTAAAAAACAGCATATAAATGTCGCCACGTTTTGTGGACATATCGATTTGGAACAGCATAATTTGCAAGACTTAGGCATTACATATTCAGATGCGATTACGAATCATGCTGAAGATTTAAATGATGACATACGGCGAGTAACACACTATGTAGACCTTATGACGAAAGCCTTTGTAAATCAGGCATTACGTAAAAAAACTACCTAATAGCGGGTATTAAACGGTATAATCTCCCAAATACCTACTAGTGGCTGTAAGATCTAGGTTACTATTCCTAAAGGTTGCCCACAGGTGTACGGTTTCGCCATGAAAATCCGCTTCAAAATCTAGCAAACACTGTCCGTATTCACGGAGGCTGCAATCTATAAAAGTATCAAAACGCTGTAAAGCGGATGCATAGGCCACGACTACAAAAGCATCGGTTGGGTAGGCTAAGCCTTGGGAGCTGTTATCATCCCAAGTGATACTCAGGGTATGATCGGGAAGCGATTGTACTGCAGGCTGTTCTAAACCGCATAATCCACCCATAGCCACCAACACTTTATTATAGTCCATAGTAAACCCTGAAGGCGTTGGTATTAACGCCTCTCTCATATGGTACGACATGGCCTGATTATAGGGCGATTTACTGCCTACTTGCTTTCCAAAGGTTTCGTTAAGGAGTTCTTTTATGGGCGTTAAAAATTGGAGTACCGTTTTAAACTTGTCCCGTTGGCGTTGCTGTGCGGCGCTTATGGGTTTGGTAGATTTAGTGGGTACAGACCGCAATATGTTTTTACCACGGTAGGTACTTCCTATTACAGGGCCAACTTTCCCCGAAAAACCACCCAAAATACTTTGATGTAATGTTGCCATATGCTTGATTTTTAACATGTTAGTTAACCCTAATATAAGAAAAAAAACAACAAAAATATTATGAGATCCTGATTTTCAAGGCTTAAACCCGTTTATTTTTAAAGACTTGGTTCGACAATCCTTCGGGGATTCTTCGAGAATCCTTCGTAAAACAAGGGTTTTTAGGGAGGATTCTCGAAGGAATGTGGGAGGAGAGTGGGAGGAGATTGAGTTTATTTTTTTTATAAATTTTTAGATACATGGAAATTAATGCGTGTTAGATTGGTTCTTATATTTTAAAATTGACAATTTTTATAAAACGACATAAAAAAGAGGTGTAATATGTGTAAAAAAAATATTAAATAGATTAATATTTAACATTTACGGTTGGCCTTCATATTAATTCCTACAATATTTTGTAGATTTAAACTCTCCCTATAAGTGCAAATTAAATTAGTGCTTTTTGTCCTTTTAATAATAATTTATTAATTGGATACAATTGTAATAGTTATAAATATGGAATAAATGGTCTTCAAATTCATAGACACAGTAATTAATGATTTAAATATAAATCTTGAGGTATTAACCAAAGACACAAATCTTTATACCTCATTATTATTTCAACATAAAGGGAATTTTATTGCTGAAGCAACAAGGTTTGGAAATAATGAAGATTGTACTGATAAATTTAATGCTTTTTTCACTCTTGCAAAATCTAAAAACTCTTCATTAGCTTTGACACCTGAATATTCATGTCCTTGGACTTCTATTGAATGGATATTAGAAAACGAAGAAAGATTACCAAATCAATCAAAGTTATGGGCAATTTGTTGTGAATCAATAACACCTCAAGAAATTGGAACATTCAAACAAAATCATGAAGATGAAAACACCTTAGTTCACTTTGATGAAACAGCTTTAAATAACGGTGGAACTGGAGTTCTATTAGATCCTTTATGTTATATCTTTAAAGCTGAGCGAAATGGTATTACAATCTTAATCGTTCCAATGTTTTCTAAAATATAGCGATTGAGCCGTGATTGTTTCCAAAGTTTTGTGCAGCCTTGATTTTTTTGTTTCTATTTTTATCAAGAAAAAAAGATAATAATAAACATTAATGTCACGATTTCAAATTTCAATTCTAAATGTTTCTTAAACAGCTCAAATCAAAAAAAGGTTGAATAATAGCACAATTAAAGCAAGTGTACAGAAATTATCTCGCAGAGTAATTTTGTACTCTTGCGGAAGGCTTTACGAGAATGTCGTAGAAAAAAATATTGAAGGATTATTATCGAATACGCGATTTTTGAATGAATCTAAAAGGTTAGCTTTTTTTGGCGCTGGCAATGCGGTTGGAAATTGTGTTTTAAAAAATTAATGCGATAGCATAATTATTTTAAAAAAGCAATCGAGCGCATTGGCGTGCGGCAATTTTACATAACGGCTAATTATAGATACAAATGTTTTTAAACGCTGCGAAGCAAACCGCTTATTAGTTTAATGACCCAAGTTCCAATTATTCTTAAGAAAACCAATGCTTCTGGGATATTTTACATAATAGAAAATTATAGCTACACATTAATAAATACAACTAATAAGCCACAATTAGCTTGTACATAATTACAGATATAAGTCTAAAGACATTATATCTGTAATTATGTCAAATATCGCCCAAAAGCGCTATTTCGCTAATTGTTATAAAATGTACTATAATTTATATTATGTAAAATAGAAAATTAAGAATGCGCTTGCACTCCTTTTAAATTATATGATTAGTTTTCTTCTTGATATTAAAAAGAATTGGAAGTAATATTATTTAATTGTTTTATTCTCGACTCCGCTCGAACCCCCTTTAAAACCTCTTTACAGTCGTTATATTAAAATGTACTGGAAAAAGTATCAGACTGTATTATTCTGGACTGCGCTCGAACGCCCTGTAAAAACTAGATATTCGTGTGCAGTCCAGAATTATGTAATCATATAAATTAAAAAAGTTATAGTTGAATTGTATAGTTCTCGACTCCGCTCGAACATCCTATAATACTAAATATGGTTTTAGAATAGTGTTAACGGTTAACACGTCCGCCAGTATTTCCAGATAATAAATGCTCTACATCTTTAACGGTAGCATAATTAATATCTCCTGGAAACGTATGTTTTAATGCACAGGCCGCACTTGCAAATTCCATAGCTCTATAATCGTCGAAGTTTAACAGTCCGTAAATTAGTCCTGCTGCAAACGCATCTCCGGTTCCAATACGATCTACAATATGCGTGATTTCTATGGGGTCTGTTTCTTTAAATTCTTTTCCGTTCCACATACGGCCTTTAATTTTCTGCCATGATGCGTTTATGGAAATCCTAATCTTATCGAATACCTTTTCAATATTTGGATACTTTTCAATCAGTTCTTTACTGGCTGTAATAAAATCTTCGTTACCGTAACCATATTCGGTGCCTAGTATGCCGTTAATTTCATCTATTCCACCATTAAAAATATTCACATATTGCATTAAATCCTGAATGGCATCTTTGGCATCTACACCATATTTCCACAATCCGCTTCTGTATGTCGGATCTGAGGATACTGTAATCCCTTTTGCTTTGGCAGCAATTAAACCGGCTTTCAGTGTGTCATAAGCGCCCTGAGATAATCCAGGTGTAATTCCCGTCCAATGAAACCAGTTGCATTTGTTTAATGCTTTTTCCCAATTCACCATATCTGGAGTCACCCCTGAAAACGCGGAATTAGAACGGTTATACGCAATGGTACTCGGACGCATAACAGCGCCAACTTCTAGAAAGTACATCCCCATTGGGCGGTGTGTTCTATAAATATCACGCGTATCTACATTGTATTGTCTGAGATAACCAATAGCCGTTTCCCCAATAAAATCGTCTGAAATACAAGAAATGTGTTTCACCTTGTTTCCGAAGTTCGCTAAAGAAATCCCTACATTTATTTCGGTACCACCAAAGTAATATTCTAATAAATTGGTCTGTTTCATTTTCTTATTTCCTAATGGAGACAGGCGCATCAAGACTTCGCCAAAGGTTACTATTTTATTCATGTGTGTAGTGTTGTTATGTTTTTATCTATAAATATATAGTATTGTTTAAAAACTTAAAAGATTACTAAAGAGAATTAAGTTAAACTCATCTTAAATATATATCTAAAAAATGAATGTTTATTCTTTTTTCATACCTTTGTACTCTAAATTAATATATATGCCAGTTTTAAAAAAGAGTGAAATTAAACGTGCGGCCCTCGTAGAAGCCACCATTTCGTTGGTGAACAATCAGGGGTTCCACGCTGCTCCTATGGCTAAAATTGCTAAAATGGCGTGCGTGTCGCCTGCGACGATTTACTTGTATTTTGAAAATAAACAAGATTTAATCAATCAGGTGTATAAGGAAGTAAAATCTGAATATATGCAGTTCGCTTTTGCCACGTATAAAACAGAATTGTCTGTAGAATCTGGATTTGAAGTGGTTTGGAGACGTATGGCAACATACAAATTAAATGATATTGAAAAGGGATTTTTCTTATCGCAGTGTGAAAACACACCTATGATAGATGAAGCCAGCAGACAAGAAGGTGTTTTAAACCTGAAGCCCCTACTCGACCTATGGGATCGCGGTATTGAAGCCGATATTATTAAACCATTCTCGCATCATTTACTTTATGCCTATAGTATTTATCCGTTAGCCTTTTTGCTAAATGCACATAAACGCGGGGATTTTAAAATAAAAAAACAACATTTAAACGATGCTTACCAAGCGGCTTGGGCAAGTATTAAAAAATAAAAATTTAAAATATAACACATTTACACTTATGGAATTATTAGATAAATTAAACTGGAGATATGCTACTAAAGCAATGAATGGAAACGTTGTGCCTCAAGAAAAAATGGATCGCATTTTAGAAGCAGCACGTTTAGCTCCAACATCTAGTGGATTACAACCTTTCGAAATTATTGTAATTACCAATAAAGAACTTAAAGAACAAATTAGGCCTGTGGCTTGGAATCAATCTGTAGTTACAGACTGCTCACATTTATTGGTCTTTGCAGCTTGGGATACTTATACTGCAGATCGTATTAATGAAGTGTTCGATTTAACAAATAAAGTTCGTGGTTACGAGAATGAAGGTTTCGAAAATTACAGACAAATGTTACTAAGTACCTATCCGCAAAAAGATGCTGAAGAGAACTTTACTCATGCAGCGAAGCAAGCGTATATCGCTTTCGGAATGGCTATTGCTCAAGCAGCTTACGAAGGTGTAGATGCAACGCCTATGGAAGGTTTTGATCCAGAAGCAGTAGATAAAATATTAGGATTAAAAGAAAAAGGGTTACGTAGCGCCATTTTATTACCAATGGGTTACAGAGACGAAGCTAACGATTGGTTAGCAGATCAAGTTAAAGTAAGAAAAAGTACAGAAAATTTAATAACAGTATTAGACTAAACATAATAAATTATGAATCAGACTATATTATTAAAAAGCAGACCACAAGGAACCCCTCAATTATCAGATTTTGAGTTCCAAAAAGAAAATAAATCATTAGAAATTTCTGAAGGGGAAATCCTTTTAGAAACTAAATATATCTCCGTCGACCCGTATTTAAGAGGGCGTATGAGTGATGCAAAATCGTATGTTCCACCGTTTAATTTAAACGAACCTATTTCTTCTGGAGTTGTGGCGCAAGTTAAAGCCTCTAAAAACGACAATTTTAAAGAAGGCGATTACGTTTCAGGTGCCTTAGATTGGAAAACAGAACAAGTATCTAATGGCGAAGGTCTTACAAAAGTGAATGCCGACCTTGCCCCTCTTAGTGCTTATTTAGGTGTTTTAGGAATGACTGGATTAACAGCATTTTTAGGATTACATGAAATAGGAAAACCTAAAGCAGGAGAAACCTTATTAGTTTCTGGTGCCGCCGGAGCTGTTGGAAGTGTGGTAGGACAAATAGGAAAGATTTTAGGTCTTCGTGTTGTTGGTATCGCTGGTACAGATGAAAAAGGTGACATGTTAAAGACTGAATTTGGTTTTGATGAAGTGATTAATTACAAAACCACTGAAGATATGACGAAAGCTATAAAAACGGCATGTCCGGATGGTGTAGATGTGTACTTTGATAACGTTGGTGGATCTATTTCAGATAGTGCATTATTCAGTATCAACAGATTTGCCCGTCTCATTATTTGTGGTGCGATCTCGGTATATAACAGTACAGAGCTTCCTACAGGTGTTAGTGTGCAACCCTTTTTAGTGAAAAACAGTGCATTAATGCAAGGATTTATTGTCTCTAATTATGCTGAAAAATTCCCTGAAGCGATTAAACAACTTTCTGAATGGGTAAGTAATGGTGACTTAAAATATACAGAAACAATAGTTGAAGGTTTTGAAAACACACCACAAGCATTTATTGATTTATTCAGCGGAAAGAATAAAGGAAAAATGATTGTTAAAGCTTAATTTTTAAAAATATAATTGTGTTTTTATTACGGTGTTACTGAACTTGGCTCTAGATTTGCGGTACTGAAACAAGTTCAGTAAGACTAATAAAATAAGTTGTAGCTAATTAAAGTAATAAAATGAAAAACCTAAGAGAACAAACAGATGCTAAAATAGCAGAAGGACGATTAAATAATCCTGACTTCATGAAAGGCGTAGATGCAGCCATTGAAGAAGCTAAAGCTTTCGAACAAGGTGATAACGCAATAAAAGTTGGAGAAACAGCACCAAGATTTAAGTTACCTAACGCTAGAGGCAAATCTGTGTCGTTAGATAATTTACTAGAAAACGGTCCTGTAGTTATTACATTTTATCGTGGTAGTTGGTGTCCGTATTGCAACTTGCAAATTAGAGCATTACAAGAGATTTTAGGCGACATTCGTAAGTTGGGCGCAAACTTAGTTGCTATCAGTCCGCAAGTACCAGATGGAAGTTTGACTGATAAAGAAATTAGTTCTATGGATTATGGGGTATTATCGGATCAGGATGCGAAAGTCGCTTTTCAATATGGAGTGGCCTGGGAAGTCCCTGAGTTTTTAGCCGAACACATGCGTGTAGATCGCGGATTAGATTTAGAGAAAATCAATAACGGTAATGCTACGATGTTACCTATTCCAGCGACGTTTGTTTTAAATCGTGAAGGTGTTGTAAAATGGAGTTTTGTAGATGTAGACTATAGAAAGCGTGCAGAACCAAGTGATATTTTAAAAGCGTTAAAGAATCTATTTTAACGTATTAGTATCGAGATCTAATCCCTCGTAATACTAATTTTAGCAGAAAATAAGTAGGATTAAAAACATGTAAAATTAAGGATTATGAACAATTTTGAATTTAAGAATCCAACAAAAATAATTTTCGGAAAAGATACAATTGCTAAATTAACCGAAGAAATTCCATCCGATGCCAAAGTATTAGTGCTTTATGGTGGTGGAAGTATTAAAAAGAATGGCATTTACGATCAAGTAAAAACAGCTCTTAAAGATGTTGAACATTTAGAATTTGGTGGTATTCCTGCCAATCCAGAATATTCGGTACTATTGGAAGCACTTGAGGTGATTAAAGCCGAAAATATCACATATTTACTAGCTGTTGGTGGTGGTTCTGTAATCGACGGAACTAAATTTTTATCTGCTGCAGCGCTTTATGAAGGTGAAACACCTTGGGAGATTTTAACCGGTGGAAAACCAACCTTAAAAGGTATGCCTTTTGGAACGGTATTAACATTACCTGCAACAGGTTCCGAAATGAATTCTGGTGCTGTAATCACCAATAGAGAGACTAAGGAAAAATTAGCAATGGGTGGAGCAGGCTTATTTCCTATGTTCTCTATTCTAGATCCACAAGTGATTACCTCTATTCCACGACGCCAATTGGTAAACGGAATTACAGATGCTTTTACTCACGTTTTAGAACAGTACATGACCTACCCTGCTGGTGCGTTACTTCAAGATCGTTTTGCTGAAGGTATTATGCAAACCCTTTTAGAAGTGGCTCCAAGTGTATTAAAAGATCCATCTGATTATGATGCGGCTTCAAACTTTATGTGGAGTTGTACTATGGCATTAAACGGATTGATTCAAAAAGGAGTACCTACAGATTGGGCGGTGCATGCTATCGGACATGAATTAACGGCACTTTATGGTATTGATCATGCACGTACTTTAGCGATCATTGCACCAAGTCATTATCAGTATAATTTCGAAGCTAAAAAAGAAAAATTAGCACAATATGCAGAACGCATTTGGAATGTTACTGAAGGAACTTTAGAAGATAAAGCTTACGAGGCTATCGAAAAAACAGAAACGTTTTTCAATCAAATGGGAATCGAAACCAAATTATCTAAGTACACAGATTCATATGAAGGTACTGCCGAAATTATTTCAAAACGTTTTACAGAACGTGGATGGTTAGGTTTAGGTGAACATAAAAGCTTAAAACCAGAAGATGCAGAAAACATAGTACGCATGGCTTACTAATTTAGTTTCTGCCATTAATTATTAACTTAAAAAATCAAAGATTATGAACATATTATTTGTCTTAACATCACACGATGAATTAGGAAATACAGGGAAAAAGACAGGATTTTGGATTGAAGAATTTGCAAGTCCGTATTACGCCCTTATAGATAACGGAGCTACAATTACAGTGGCTACACCAAAAGGAGGAAAAGCACCTATAGATCCGACGAGTGATACTGAAGATGCACAAACACCTGCAACGATTCGTTTTAAATCAGATCCAGCTACTCAAGAAATAATTGATAACACAGTTATGTTATCTACTATTAACGAAAGTGATTACGAAGCTGTATTTTATCCAGGAGGTCATGGACCACTTTGGGATTTAGCAAATGATGAAACGTCAATTAAATTAATTGAAAGTTTTAATGCAGCACAAAAACCTATCGGATTTGTATGCCATGCACCAGCCGCTTTAAAAAGCGTAAAAAATGCAGATGGTACGCCTTTAGTACAAGGGAAAAAAGTGACAGGATTCTCAAATACTGAAGAAGAAGCGGTTCAATTAACAAACGTTGTACCTTTCTTAGTTGAAGATATGCTAAAAGAAAACGGCGGAATCTACTCTAAAGGAGACGATTGGGCTGTACATGTTTTACAAGATGGAAATTTAATTACCGGTCAAAATCCAGCATCGTCTGAATTGGTTGCCGAAACGCTTTTAAAAGTCATTAAGCCTTTAAGAAACGCGTAGGTTAAATATTCCTATAATTAATAAAAAGCCTTCGATCCCATTTATGGGATCGAAGGCTTTTGCTTTTTGTATCTAAGAATGTGTAATCATAAGGGTCATCGCGCGGAGTCGAGATGGGTAGTTAAAGCTCTCGACTCCGCTCGAGCATCCTGTTAGTAAGTATATCGTACATAAATAAATATAGCCACTCTGAATGTAGTTCAGAACTCACCATTTAAAATTTAGACTGGAAATGTATTATACGTGAACGTTAAGGTCATCGAGCGGAGTCGAGATGGGGAGTTAAAGCTCTCGACTCCGCTCGAGCACCCTGTAAATAATTATCGATTAATACCGTCACTCTGAATGTAGTTCAGGATCTCAATATTTTAAATTTAGACTAGAAGTCTATTATACTCGAACATTAAGGTCATCCCGCGGAGTCGAGATGGGGAGTATATGGAGTTTAGATGACTCTCGACTCCGCTCGAGCATCCTGTAAATAATTATCGATTAATAACGTCACTCTGATTGTAGTTCAGGATCTCAATATTTAAAATTTAAACTGGAAATGTATTATACGTGAACGTTAAGGTCATCGAGCGCAGTCGAGATGGGGAATTACAAGCTCTCAACTCCGCTCGAGCACCCTTTACTATCGTTACCCAAAATGTAGTATAGGGTCTAATTATTTAATTCACTTCGAATTCAAAATTATTTAAAATGTAAGTCGCTTAACAAAGTTCCACATGAGGCAGCCAAAAGAAAAGCGTATTCAAATAAAATTGAATACGCTTTTCTTTTATACTTAAATATATAGATTATCGAGCGGAGTCGAGATTGGGACTCAAAAAGCTTTCGACTCCGCTCGAGCACTTCTATATTAAATAGAAATCTCTTTAAACTTAATACCTAGTTCTTTATTCATTTCATGAATACGTTTTAATTCACTTCCTAAAATTAAAGCAATCGACTGACCAGTTTTTCCTGCACGAGCTGTTCGTCCGCTTCGGTGTGTATAATATTCTATATGCTCAGGAAGTTGGTGGTGTAATACAAAAGCCAAATCGTTTACATCTATTCCTCTTGCAGACACATCTGTAGAAATTAAGACTTGTAAATTTCCTTTTTTAAAGGCACGCATTACTTTTTCACGATCACGTTGTTGCATATCACCTTCTAAAGCTTCTGCAGAAAAACCTTCAGTTTTTAAAAACTCGGTTAACGTTTGGGTTCCTGCTTTTGTTCTGCAAAAGATAATACCACGATCGTCTGGTCTAGCTTCTAATAAACTTAGAATAACGTTTTGTTTCTGCTCTATAGTTGTCGTAATATAGGTGTGAGAGATATTTGCGTTTACCAATTCATTTTTATTAATCACCACACGCACTGCTTTTGGAGACATGTACTGATCGATAATTTGTTGTATTCCAGACGGAATAGTTGCAGAAAACAACCACGTACTTTTAGACATGGGTGTATGGTCTAAAATTTTAGTCAGTGCATCTTTAAATCCCATACTTAGCATTTCGTCTGCCTCGTCTAAAACCACGGTATTCACTTTTCTAAGATCAATAATTTTACGATCTAATAAATCGTTTAAACGTCCAGGCGTTGCAACAATTACATGAGTGGTACGCTTTAAATTCTGAATTTGAATATCTATTTTTTCACCACCATAAACACCTTCAACAAAAATTTTAGCCTCACTAAATTTCGTGAACTTAAACAATTGTTTTTTAATTTGTTGTACAAGTTCTCTTGTTGGTGCTAAAACTAAAGTTTGAACATGACTTAATTTTGGGTCTATATTTTGAAGTAAAGGCAAACCGAAAGCTGCCGTTTTTCCAGTTCCTGTTTGTGCTAATCCAATAAAATCTGTTTTAGATTTTAATAAAACAGGGATTGCTTTTTCTTGAATTTCAGAAGGATGTTTGATTCCTAAATCCTTTAAAGCTTGTATAAATTCAGGTTCTACACCTAAGTGTTTAAATGATGCCATATTGTATATTTCAGATTGCAAAGGTATGCTAATTTAAAGTGCTGTCTAATACAAATTTCGATTTCTGAAATGTTGCTAATTTTTAGTTTATCTTTGTCACAAATTAAATCTATGCACTCTAATAACAAGCATAAAAAATCATACGATTTTGATGCATTAATTCAAGCGTATCCCAAATTGAGTTCGTTTGTATTTACAAGCCCATTAACCCAACAAAAAACCATTCATTTCGAAAAAAGTGATGCTGTTTTTCATTTAAATAAAGCCATTTTAATTGCCGATTACGAATTAACAGATTGGAGAATTCCGAAAGGGTATTTATGTCCGCCAATTCCTGGTCGTGCAGATTATATACATTATATAAATGATTTATTACACGTAGAAAAACTAGCCGAAAACGTAAAAGGTCTTGATATTGGCGTTGGTGCAAACACCATCTACCCTATTCTAGGTGCTCAAATTTACGATTGGAAAATGGTAGGTTGCGACACTAGTGCAAGTGCTATTGAAAGTGCAAAGCATAATGTAGGTTTAACACCTCCATTGCTTAAGAAAATAGATATTCGTTTGCAAGCTGATCCTGCTAATATTTTTGAAGGGGTTATTAAAACCGATGAAAAATTCACGTTTACCATGTGTAATCCTCCTTTTTTCGGATCTGAAGATGAAGCAACAAGAGCGACAAAACAGAAACTTAAAAACCTTAAGAAATCTGGTCCTGCTGAATTAAATTTCGGTGGTCAAGCTCATGAATTGTGGTGTAACGGTGGTGAAGCTTTATTTATTAAGCGTATGATTAAGCAAAGTGTTGCGTTTAAAGATCAAGTGGGTTGGTTTACAACTTTAGTCTCTAAACAAGAAAACTTAAGCAAGCTGAAAAAACAATTAGACAAGTTAAAAGCGACGTATAAAACAATTTCAATGGAACAAGGAAACAAGAAAAGCAGAATCTTAGCTTGGACGTTTGCTGAAGCTCCAGTGTGTTAGAAAAAGACAAATTAAAATAATAAAAGCGTATTCAGATTAATTTGAATACGCTTTTTTTTGTTTTTTTATTCTTGAACTTGAAAGGCTATCGATCGTCGTCGAGATCCGGATTGTAAGGTTTTTGACTCCACTCAAGCATCCTATAAGTAAATATATATGTTACTTGATGTTTTTGTCCTGTATTTAGTTTATGGTTTCAATATTGAAATCTCATAAGTAAAATAGTTAAGTTTCTTGTGGGATGCTGAAACGAGTTCAGCATGACGAGTTTGAAAATGAATTAGTTTCTTTTCTATAAAGTTAATGCCAGTCGTCACCCTGAATTTAGTTCAGGGTCTCATGAATTGCTAACGTTATGGATACATTTCGATTATTCTCTTTATGTGATACTGAAATTTCAATCATGAAAAAAGGCATAAATAGAACAAAAAAAATGTCCTTCAGTTTTAAACTGAAGGACATTTTTATATAATATACAATTAGAACAATAAACATGCTCAACTCGTTAGAATCAAATCTATATTCTCGGTTCTAACAGCGAAGCGGTCTTACATCTTAAGACTCTACTCCTCCGGCGGAAATCCATTAATTTCTTCAAACAATTCATCGAAGTTCTCACGAAGGTGTGCTCTTAATTTTTTACGGTAATCGTCGCGTAACCACTCCACAAAATTAAAAGTACTCTTACTGATACATTTTGTATAGCGTTGAATACGGTAATCGATATCGTCTCCTAATTTTTTAGCAAGATCTAAGGCATCATAAATATCTTCACTATTTTCTGTACAGATATACGCATGATGATGGATAGAACGTTCTAAAACCACTTTAGACGACTCCCCTTTTCGAATAGAATCGATATATGTTTTTTTAACATCGAAATAGACAGAATTAGATTTAGAAAATTCAGCACGTAATTCGTCTGGCATTTCATATCTAAAGTTCTCTTCTAATTCGTCGTCACTCATAATTCCGTCTAAATAGAAATTAGGAGATCTAAATATTTTTTGCCAGTCTAAATCTGCTCCCCAAGGTCCGAAACGGTGGAAATTGTTACCTAAATCGATAACATTAAATTTAGATTTGTTTTTTAATATACGAGAACCACGACCAATCATCTGGTAGTATAGCGTTAGAGATTTTGTCGCACGATTCAATATAATAGAATCTACTGTAGGTTCATCGAAACCAGTTGTTAAGATACTTACCGATGTTAAAATGGCATCTGGGGTTTCTTTAAACCACCTTAATATCTTTTTACGCTCACTTTTGGTATTGGTATTATCTAAATGCGCAACATTGTAACCTGCTGCTCTAAATGTATCGTAAACATGCAATGATGTATTAATACCGTTATTAAAGATAAGTGTTTTTTTATGTTTAGAACGTTCTTCGTAAGCTTGGATTAACTTACCAAGCATATCGCTATTTGTATATAAATCTTCGGAAGATTTTACGGTATAATCACCATTTGCACCTACCACTAAAGAGGTTAAACCTACATTATAAGAATATACTTCTGCGCGCGCTAAGAATTCGTTTTCAATTAAAGACTGAATGGTTTCTCCAACGATTAATTCGTTGTAGTTATCATTCATTGGTAATTTAATATTCGAACTTAAAGGTGTTGCTGTTACGCCTAAAATGAAAGACTTTTCAAAGAATTTAAATAGTTTGGTGAATGAGTTGTAGTGCGCTTCATCAATAATGATTAATCCCACATCGGAAATATCGAGTTTACCGTCGTTTAATCGGTTATTCAATGTTTCTACCATGGCCACAAAACAACTAAAATCTGATTGATCTTCTAAGTTTGCTTTACTGTGAATCACTTTGTTAGACACACCAAATTCGGTTAACATACCAGATGTTTGTTTACACAATTCTATACGGTGCGTCATTACAAGCACTTTCTTATTATGGTGCTTTAAATACTGCCTAACAATCTCAGAGAAAATTACCGTTTTTCCACCACCAGTAGGTAATTGATACAATAAATGGTAATCTTCAGGAGCTTCTTCAAAACATTGAAATATCTTGTTTATGGCTCCTTGCTGATAACTATATAAATCTTTTCCGGCGTTTCTTTCTGCTAAATCTGAAGCTGTAACTGACATTTATATTAACTTTTAAGGAATGCAAAAATACGGCCTTTTCTAGGGTTTTTATGCATGAAATCTTATAAATAATTTGATTTTAGCCGATTAACGTCATTACACGTTGAAATCTAATAATATTAATAGAACACTAACCCATTAAATATGAATATTATAAGATCGAAAATATACATTGTCGTTCTAAGATTATTTCTTGTTTTTTAATTTTGTCTTGCCCCGATTTAGATCGTATTTATAATAGGCTAATGCACTAATTATACAAACAATGGCCACCAAAACATATACAAATTTAGGAATTGGAACGGGATCTCCCGTTGCGTAAGAATGCAAACCCGATAAGTAATAATTCACTCCAAAAGATGTCATGATTATCGAGAAAAACGCAAAAACACTAACCATATTTAAAACATACCTATTATTTAATTTAGGCACAAAATGTAGATGTAAAACAATGGCATAAATAATAATACTTATAAGTGCCCAAGTTTCCTTTGGATCCCATGCCCAATAGCGTCCCCAAGATTCGTTGGCCCAAACACCTCCTAAAAAGGTCCCGATAGACAATACAAATAAACCAATGGTCATAGATAATTCATTAATATAGGTCAGCTCCTTTATTCTTATATCTATTTGTGCTTTGTTCTTCTGCGTTTTAAAAATCATTAAAACCATAGCCATTAATCCCAATAATGCAGATAACGCTAAAGGCGCATAACTACTAATAATGGTGGCTACATGAATTTTTAACCAATACGATTTTAACACCGGCATTAAGTTTGTAATTTCAGGACTTAACCAATCTAAATAACTCACAAACAATAAGGTTCCTGCAAATAAGGTCGCTAATGGCAAAGCAAAATCAGATTTTTTATAAAATATAATTCCGAATAACATGATAGACCACGCTACAAATGTGATCATTTCATAACCATTACTCCAAGGCGCATGCTGAGCCACATACCAGCGTAATGCTAAATTTCCGGTATGAATTATAAAAGCAACCAACGTAATTATAACTAATACATTAAATATGAGTGTCACATAGGTTTTGTTTGAAAAAATACGATATAGCGCTATGATTAATAATCCGAAACCAAGTGTCCAATAGGCTTGAAATAACCAGAAATAGGCATTGAGATCGTTGTACCATAATTCTGCCTCCAAATGTTGACTTGTCGGCATGATCTCTTTAGCTAATACAGACTGGTATTTTTTAATGTAGGCCAAATCGTTTTCTGCAGGTACCCAATCCCCACTAGATTTGGCATTTTCTATATCTCTAAAATAAATCGGTAAAATTGCCTTTGCAAAATCTGCATCTTCTTGATTGAAGTTTGAAAAATCATGAGAGTAACTATACCACGTTTTAGTTTCGTCGTCTTTTAACGGGAAAATCTTTAAATAATTTCCAGAAAAAACATTATATAAAATATTAAAACGCTCGTCTACTTTTAGCATTTCCTTATCAAACTCACTACGCTCTGCCGGCTTTTTAGTATTGGCTTCTTCTACTGCCTGTTCTAAGATATATTCACCATCATTTTTTATAAACTGATCGAAAGCCACTAAGTGATCTGAACTTTGTTCTAAGCCTTTATAAATCTCTCCTCCTTTTTCAGGATCTATTTTAATTAACGGAATTAAAGCCCACACATCTGGATGAGAATGCAAGGCCAAAAAGGTCTGATTGGCATCTAATCGTATGGATTCTGATTTATAATACGGACGCCGAGATATTTTTCTTAAAAACTCTGAAGCTAAGGAATTAATCGGTTTAATTCTTCCATCTAAATCTTGTACCATTAATCGGCCAAAGAGTGAAGCATGGTATTTATCTATAACCTGAGTTTGTACTAAACTATCTGCTTTTTTATCAATAGTATTAGCTTGAACGGTACTTAAGGTGAATAATAAAAGTAAGACCGTAATTACTTTTTGCTGTTTTAATTTTTTTAATTTCTTCTGAATTAATGTAAAACGAGACCCTTTTCCGAATAAGGTCCAGAGCATTCCTAAACTCATAAAAAAGTATCCAATATATGTAATTAGTGTTCCCGCTCTATCGTGATTTACAGCCAAAACAGTTCCTTTTTCATCGGTATCATAAGACGCTTGAAAAAATCTATACCCACCATAATCTAAAACGTTATTCATAAATATTTTATAAGCGAAAGCATTATTATTTACTTTATCTGTTACTGTAATATCACTAGAATACGAAGACGGACTTGTAGATCCAGGATAACGAATCAATTCAAAATCGTCTAGTTTTATACTAAAAGGTGTAATAATAGGAGTCGCTCCATAAGACACCGTAAGCGTAACTTCGTTAATGGTTTTGGTTTCAGAAATGGGAATAAAACCATGCCGGTATAATAATTCTATTTCTTCCGTAACACCATTTACAGTGGCATTTAACAGTAAAATATCGTCAATATTATCCTTATTGTCTTTAGGTTTTTCTGAGCTAGAAACCCAACCCATTTTTGCGCTTTTATGATGTTCCATCGGGACTACAGCAATATCTCCCATACGATAGAGCGTTTGCATGGTCATAGGATGCCAGGTATTAGCTACTAAATTACCCGCATTTTGTTCGGCCATGATAAAAAAGCTAATGTCGTGAGCCGCTTTAATTTCTAATCCGTTGGACGTTTCTCGTATATTTAATCCTTCTGGGACTTCATTATTAAATGTTATTTCATGACGATGCATCCCTACTTCTGCGATCTCACCAGATTTTAATAATCGATTTTCACGACCTTCGCCCTCGGAAACTACAATCTCTAAAATATTGTCGCCTCCAGTTTCTACATCCTTTAAATCTAGTCTGGCATCGGCAATAAACTCTTTAAAAGAGAGCTCTATAGTATTATCGTTTAAGGATTGAGTTAATGTAAAATTATTATCTTTTAAAGGCGAAAAGTATATTTCTTTTTTTGCTGTTAGTACTTCAGATGCATTTTCATTGGCATGTAATTGCACAAAATTTCTATCGGAAACGATGGTATTTGACGTCGCACCTTCACGAATTCTCATAATACCTTCATAAGCTGTAAACCGCGTTACGGCTGCTCCAATAACAATAACAACAAATGCGAGATGAAACATAAGAACAGGAATCTTACTTTTTCTAAAAAGTTTATATTTAAAAATATTTGCTATAAAATTTAAGGTAAGCAGTAACATAACCATCTCGAACCACCACGCATTGTAAATTAATGTACGTGCGGTTTGGGTGCTAAAATCATTTTCTACAAAAGTTGCAGTGGCCATTGCTACTGCAAAAATGACTAATAATACTAAGGCTATTGCTGGGGAAAATAGGAATCGTAAAAATTTGTTCATTGTTTGTGTATATGACAAACCTCATGAAAACATTTAATTGACATGAGGTTTTATAAAATTAATGGTTAAAACTCATTAGTTACTCATCGTGACTTGTTTAATGTCCATTTTAGACTCACGCTCTTTGGCTTGCTCTAGCCAAACTGGAATTAACTCTTTCTTGAAGACTTCTTTTTCTTTTTTTAATCGCTCTAAATCGATACCTATATACTTTTGAGCTTTTTCTTTTGAAGAAATATCCGGATAAGTCATCTCTTCATTAAAACCTAAAGTTGCCAATAAGCGTGCTAATTTAACACGTGCATCTGCGGCAACATTTAAGCCCGAAGCAATAACTCTACCAATTTCTACAGGTGCATGAAAAGAAGCACCATGAGATGCCGCAACATAATCCCAACGCCACTGTGCATGACGAATATCCATTAGAATAGGTTTCATTTGTTCTTCTGTAGCGCCCAAATCCCAAGCCTTTCTAGCTTCTAAATGTGCTTTCACTAAAACATCTTCTAATTTTAAACGCGACTCTGTAGATTTTGATTGTCGAGAATACACATTCTCAATCAGTTTATCTGCTTCCTGACGGTGACACACCTGACAAGAATTGGCGACATTGTTTAAAGGCGATTGAATGTGGTGATCTGTAAATTTTTGTCCGCCCTCTGTTTTATAAGGCATATGGCAATCTGCACAAGATACGCCTCTATCAGCATGTACGCCTGTAAGATAGGTTTCGTAACCGGGATGTTGCGCTTTTAACATAGGCGCTTTACTAATTTCGTGAGTCCAATCACTAAATTCAATATCGTCGTAATATTCTTCCATGCTTTCTGCAGACATTCCATTCTTCCAAGGAAAAACTAAATAAGGTACGCCTTCTTTTCCTGGTAAGGTTTTATCGAAATAGTACTCTACGTGACATTGCGCACACACTAAAGAACGCATTTCGTTGTGTGTTGCTTGATTAATGTCTTTTCCCATATTTTCAAAAGCTTCAACCAAAGCGGGTCTTGTAATTTTTAGACTCATATCTTTAGAATCGTGACAATCTGCGCAACCAATAGGATTTACAATTTCAGAACCTTTATCTGCCCATTTTCCACTGTAAAATTCTGTAACCCCTTTCTCATTCATTAAACGCGGCACATCCGGACTTTTACAAGTCCAACATGTTGCGGGCATAGGGCCATCGCCTTCACCTGTTGGAGCGCCAGTTCTTAAAATATTTCTAACATCATCTATAGCATAGTAATGTCCGCGACCTTGATTATAATCCTTAGAAAATGCATATCCGGCCCATAAAACAACAAGTCTTGGGTCTTCTTCTAACATGTCGATTGTTTTACTTCCGCCTTGATAAGACGCAAAAGATGTGTCTAATGTTTGAAGATAAGATTGATATTCTTTAGGAAAATTCTTTCCCCAAACTTCATTTCTAGGTTCGTTTTCTGAAATAGAAACTTGCGGTACGTATGCAAATTTAGCTTCGCTTTTTCTGTTTATAACACTTGAAGCGAGCATTCCTAAAAGAAAAACTACAATCGCTGTAATAACGAATAAGATCCAATTTTTCATCTCAATTAATTTTAATTATTTTTTAATCTCCTCTTTTAACCACTCTGGCACTACATCCTTTGCTTTATCTGTAGGTATTGGAGCAATGGTATATTTTGTACTCGAAAGCCCATGAACCTTGCCGTGTGGCACTTCCATATGGCAACTCCAGCAGGCACGTTCTGTTCTATTTTCTTTATGAGTATCTGACCAACTTGCCAATTTAGGATCTATAAGTTGATCCTGGTGGCAATGAATACAATTTTGTTGAACAACTTCTTGAGATGCCTCTAGCATTTTAATAACTTGAGGTTCTTTGCGCATTGTAAAAATATAAGAATGATATAAACCATCTTTAGCTTTGAAGTAATACGCGCTAAAAACATTATCCTGAGGAACATGGCAGCTATTACATGAAGCAACTTCTCTATGCGAACTATGCATCCAACTGTTGTACTCCGAAGTCATAACATGGCAATTAACACAGGCCTTAGGATCGTCTGACATATAAGAAACAATCTCTGCTTCTTTGGCTAGAAATAAACCCAAACCGACCATGCTTCCTAGGACAACAATGGATACAGGAAGCCATTTAGAGTTTTTGTCTGGTAATAATCTGGAGGCCAAATTCTTATTTTTTAAAAGTTAACTAAAATTAATAAAATTTTATGATAATTTAAGGCCTTAAAATGAATTTAGAATGCTTCTATTTTATCTCAAAAATTAAGTACATTTAAAGCTTAAAATGTTTAATTTTTGATGTCAGATACACAGCAATACTTAGGGTATTTAAATACGCCCGTACTTTGGAAAAATGAAAATAGTTGGGGCATGCAACAGTTTATAATGCCAACTTCGACAACGGCTTCTATCGACATTAATATTGAACCTAAACTAAGATTAGGAAAACGAGTTGAGCGCTTTGTGAGTTTTGAATTAAGCAAACAAAAAAACATTCAGATTCTTTCTGAAAACACACAAATTCAAAACCATAAAATCACACTTGGAGAAATAGATTGCATCTTAAAACAAGATGAAATTTGCATCCATTTGGAAATAGTATATAAATTTTACGTGTACGATCCGGAAGTAGGAACTACAGAATACGATCATTGGATTGGACCGAATAGAAAAGACAGCTTAGTTGATAAATTGTTAAAGCTAAAAGCCAAACAACTCCCTTTATTATACCGTTCTGAAACTGAAAACTATTTAGAAACCACTTTAAATATATCGGCTATAGATCTCTTACAACAGGTCTATTTTAAAGCACAATTGTTTGTGCCTTATAATGACAATAATATCCATTTCGAGGAATTAAATCCCGATTGCGTAAAAGGATTTTATATATCGCATAATGAGTTAAAGCAATTTGAAGATTGTAAATTTTATATGCCTGAAAAAGCAGATTGGCTATGCGATGTTCAAACACAAATACCTTGGCTAACATTTTCAATGTTTAATGATGTACTCCAGCCTTTAATCGGCAATAAGACAGCACCTTTATGTTGGATTAAGTATCCAAATGGTTTAACTGATAAATGTTTTGTGGTTTGGTGGAAATAATCTGTTTTCATAGGATTTAAATGACTCCTTTCTGATCTAAATAGCAAAAAAAAAAGCAATGCGTTACACCCGATATATCTTTGATATAAAGCGTTTTTAAGGATTAAAACCTGTATTAGTCAATCAAAAATTATTAGGATAAAATCACCTTGAGATTTCTACAACAGCCCTTAAATAGGCTGTTGTAAACCATCTTTTAAATTGTATAATTTGTTCTTAATGTTCAAATTCTTTAATATTTCGACACCTTGTATACTTCTTTTCCCTGTTTGGCAATATACCAAAATGGACTTTTTAGTATCTATTTCGATAAAACGATCACTTAATTCCTTTAATGGAATATGATAATCGTGAGATAAATGAAACATATCGTGCTCTTTAAGCGTTCTTACATCTAGAACAAATAAGTCGTCTTTATGCTTTAAATACTCATCGAAAGTTAGCGATTTCATTGACGTATTGACATTGAATTCTTCTTCTACATCTTCAATATACGTCACATGAGCATGTACTGTTTTTTCATAAGTTATTATATTCTGACTCATACTTAGGGCGTTAAAAACTAAAAGTTTTCCTGATAACACCTCTCCTATTTCACAGATCATTTTAATAACTTCATTGGCTTGTAATAAACCTACAATACCAGGCAATACACCAAGTACACCAACTTCCTCACAGTTTAAATTACCGCCGTCGCTTTTAGGATATAAACATCTGTAAGTCGGACCGTTTTTATAATTATATACAGAGACCTGTCCTTCAAATTTAAAAATAGATCCAAAAACAACAGGTTTTTCAGTCAAAACAGCTGCATCATTTATTAAATATCGGGTACCAAAATTATCTGTTCCGTCGACAATAATATCATATGCTTTGAAAATTTTCTTCGCATTAGATTTACTTAAGCGTTCTATATAAGACTTGAATTTCACAAACTTATTAAGCTGTTCTAGCTTAGAAATAGCACAGGATACTTTAAACTTTCCGATATCATTATAACCATATAATACCTGACGTTGTAAATTGGTTTGGTCGACGCTATCGTGATCTATAATACCAATTGTTCCCACACCAGCAGCAGTTAAATACTGTAGAATGGGGCATCCTAAACCTCCAGCTCCGACCACTAAAACTTTAGCGTCTTTTAATTTATTCTGACCAACTTCGCCAATATCTTCTAAAGTTAAATGACGCTTATATTGTAAATGTTCTTCCTTATTTAGCATGCCGTAAATTTAATAATTATTGCCAATTGTTAGCCCAATCTTTCCAAACAACTTCTAATCCTTTAGATTTTAACATTTCTGCCACGACTTCTGTCGATCGCTCATCCGAAATCTCGAATTGCTCTAGCGATTGTTTTTCAACTACATAGCCTCCAGGATTTGTTTTAGATTCTGCACTAATAGATGTAATTCCTAAATTAACAATATGATCACGAAATAACTCACTTTCCCGAGTTGACATGGATAATTCTAAATCTTCATCTAATAAGCGATAGGCACAAATTAGTTGAACCAAATCTTTATCGGTCATTTCTACTTTAGGCTCTAATCCACCCGAAAACGGACGTAAACGCGGAAAAGACATGCTATATTTCGTTTTCCAATACGTTTTCTGTAGGTATTTAAAATGAAGCGCTGTAAAAAAACTATCTACCCTCCAATCTTCTAAACCATATAAACTTCCCAATCCGATTTTATGAATCCCCGCTTTCCCCAAACGATCGGGAGTCTCTAAACGATAATCGAAGTTCGACTTTTTACCTTTGGGATGATGCTTTTTATATTCGTCCCGATGATATGTCTCCTGATAAACCAAAACCGCATACAAACCATGTTCTATAAGCAATTCGTACTCATCCTGATCTAACGGTTGGACTTCAATGGTAATATTCGAAAATTGAGAACGCATTAATTGAATGGCATTTTTCAAATACTCCACACCTACTGTCCGATTAGCTTCTCCTGTAACTAATAAAATATGGTCGTAACCTTTGGCCTTTAAAAAAGCGGTTTCTTTCAAGATTTCAGCATCGGTTAATGTTTTACGCGGTATCTTATTGGTCATACTAAAACCACAATACGTGCAAATATTTTGACATTCGTTGCTCAAATACATGGGTGCATACATTTGTATGGTATTCCCGAAACGCTTCTTTGTAATCTGCTGACTCAACTGCGCCATATCTTCTAAATAAGGTGCGGCTGCGGGAGACACTAAGGCTTTAAAATCTTCTAAATCACGAGTCGATTTTCCTAATGCATGTAATACATCATTTTCTGTTTTAGCATAAATACCTTGTAACGTATCGTCCCAATTATACTGATCTAAAAGGGTTTTAAAAGTGCTCATAACTTAGGCGTTTAAAAAGCTTGTTAATGGACTACTAGCTTCGGCAGTCTGTTTAATAGGTGCTAATTTGGCATTATACCCCATGCGTCCAGCTTGAACAGCCAATTTAAACGCTTTGGCCATTTCTATCGGATTCTGAGATACAGCAATCGCAGTATTTACAAGTACGGCATCTGCGCCTAACTCCATGGCAAAAGCAGCATGAGAAGGACTCCCAATACCTGCATCTACAATAACAGGAACATTACTTTGCGCAATTATAATCTCTAAAAATTCTAATGTTTTCAACCCTTTATTACTTCCTATTGGAGCTCCTAAAGGCATCACACATTGTACCCCAACATCCTCTAATCGCTTACATAAAACAGGATCGGCATGAATATATGGCATTACAACAAATCCTTCTTTAACTAGAATTTCTGCGGCCTTTAAAGTTTCAATGGGATCTGGTAGTAAGTATTTAGGATCGGGATGAATTTCTAATTTCACCCAATTAGTATGTAAAGCTTCACGAGATAATTGTGCTGCAAAAACGGCTTCTTCTGCAGTTCTTACTCCAGAGGTGTTTGGCAGCAAGTGTATCGACGAATGATTCAAATGAGTCAGTATATCGTCTTCTAAATCAGTTGTATTCACGCGTTTTAAAGCCACAGTAACTAATTCGCTTTCTGAAGCTAAAATAGCATCTCTCATGTTTTGAGAATTACTAAATTTTCCAGTTCCAGTGAATAGTCTAGAACTAAAAGTTTTATCTGCAATTGTTAAAAGATCACTCATCATCTTCGGTTTTATTCATTTTATAAACTTGCTCCTGAGTACTTGGTCCGTTTAAAACAGCATTAAATTCGGGGATAGCATTAAAGTTTTTTGTCAGCTCTCCAGACACTGCAACGCCATAAATTCCCGTATTTATAAGTTCAGGAATATCAGGTAGTGTAATACCTCCAATAGCAATAATCGGGATGTCCGAATCAAGGGCATTTAAAATTGATTTATAGCCGTCAATTCCTAAAATCGGGCCTAAATTAGATTTAGTTGTAGTAAATTTAAAAGGACCTAATCCAATATAATCAACCTTTTTATCGATAAGATTTTCACAATCTTCAAGTGTGTTTGCTGTACCTCCAATAGAAAACCACTTTCCTAAATACTCACGAACTTCCAACGGACAACCATCATTTTTCCCCAAATGCACACCATCTGCATTCACTGATTTGGCTATTTTATAAAAATCGTTTATGATTAATCGTGTTTGAAAATGCATAGTGATTTCTCGTGCTTTTTCGGCTGTTTGTAAAACAATAGCTTCATCGAAATTTTTCATTCGTAATTGAATCCAATCTGCACCTGCACTACATGCGGCTTGAACATATTCTAAATGTTGTTCTGCCGTGTTTCCTTGTGTGATATACTGTAATTTACTTATCATAAGTTTTTGTAATTATGTGTTCCTAACCACGAGTCATTTGAATTTAGAAACTGTTCTGTGTATTGTTTTGCTAATTTACAAGCATCTTCTAAATCCATATTTTTCGTAAAATTAGAGGCCAATGCGGCCGAAATAACACAACCACTGCCATGTTTTTCATGGATTTTCTGAACGCCTGGTCTAAAATTAATTTGAACAATACCACTATGGTAAATTTCGTCCCAACCTTTTTTGTCGGCTCTATGACCGCCTTTTAAATAGATATTTGTTTTATCTGAAATAAACTCAATGGTTTCTGAAATGGATTTATTGGGTAATAAATTTTGAATCTCGTCGTAATTTGGTATTATAAAATAACACTTTTCTAAGACACTATTTAAGGTTTTAACATCTGAATCTGTATGAAAATCAAATCCCGTACTTGCTTTCATGATAGGATCTAGAATAATCTTGATTTCAGAGTTTAATCGCAATAATGTATCTACCACTTTTGAAAGGACGTGCCAAGATTCAATAATACCAATTTTAACCACATTAATAGTAAATCGCTTAAAAAGAATTTCAATCTGATTGATGATTATATGTTCATCCATCCAAATACAATCCTTAAAATCGATATCATTTTGAACCGTTACCGCAGTACAAACCGATAAACCATATAAACCGTGAGCTTCAAATGTTTTAATATCTGAAGTGATTCCCGCTCCACTCGAGGGGTCGAGTCCCGCAATTGTTAATATGAATGTTTTGTTATTCATTAATGTTTGTTTAATCCTTTCATGTTACCCTGAATCTAGTTATTCATGCCTTACTAATTTAAATGTATTCATGAATCTTTAAATTCAGAGTCAAATTATATTGGTGCTCCTTACTAAATGTCAATTCATTGTTTTTCTACTTGTAAGATGCTGAAACGAGTTCAGCATGACGACGCAAACAACATTCTATTTCTAAAAGGTGAATATACCGTCAACCTGAACTTGTTTCAGGGTCTTATTATTTATGAATCTTTAATTATTTAAATTGACTTTGTATCTTATTAAAAACATCTAAAGGATTTTCGCTATTCCAAATACCTCCTAAAACACCAACGCCTTTATATCCTAATTGTTTAAACGTTTCAATGTTTGAATCGGTAACACCGCCCATACCAATTATTATTTTATCTATATGATTGACGTCAAATCCACGACCTTCGTAGCCCACTTTTGAAATTGATGAAAATATAGGACTTAACAAGTGATAATCGAATTCGAAATAGCAGTTATCAAGATCTTCTGGTTCATGAAAAGATGAACTTATAGATTTTCCAAACATGTTCAAACCTTTAAAGTACTGCCCGGGATTATCAATATGGTCAATGCGTTTTTGTTCTTGAAAATGAATGCCTTTTAAATCGAACGTATTTACCAATTCATGAAAATAATGCACGACAATTCTGTTGTGATACTGAGCGTCTATCTGATTTAAATACGCAACATGTTCTTCAAAATTCTTGTTTGGTTTCCGTAAATGATAATACTGTAATCCGTCTTGAAATAACCGATGTAGTATTTCAATTTCGTTGGGTATATCTGTTTCGGGCGCTATGAGTACAATCATATCTATAAATAATTAAAAGTGAACAATTAGTAATGCTAGTCAAGTAAATGTTGACTAGCATTACTAACTGAATATTGTTTAAAGATACACTTCACTCCCTTTATTTTTGAATTCTTCGGACTTTTCTTCCATACCTTTTGTAAATACTTCATCCCCAATTATTTCATTAACGGCAGCAAAATCACGCACCTCTTGTGAAATTTTCATCGAACAGAATTTAGGGCCACACATCGAACAGAAATGTGCGATTTTAGCACCTTCTGCAGGAAGCGTTTCGTCATGATATTCGCGAGCCAATTCTGGATCGAGGGCCAAGTTAAACTGGTCTTCCCAACGGAATTCAAAACGTGCCTTACTCAACGCATCATCACGGTGCTGTGCTCCTGGATGTCCTTTTGCTAAATCCGCCGCATGTGCTGCTAATTTATACGTCACAACTCCCGTACGTACATCATCTTTATTTGGTAAGCCCAAGTGTTCTTTAGGCGTCACGTAGCATAACATGGCGCAACCAAACCAACCAATCATTGCAGCTCCAATACCTGAAGTAATATGATCGTAACCTGGTGCTATATCTGTAGTTAACGGACCTAAAGTATAAAAAGGCGCTTCTTCGCAAGCTTCTAATTGCTTGTCCATGTTTGCTTTAATCATATGCATTGGTACGTGTCCAGGACCTTCAATAAAGGTTTGCACATCGTGTTTCCATGCGATTTTAGTCAGTTCGCCTAAAGTTTCTAATTCTGCAAATTGCGCTTCATCATTCGCATCGGCAATACATCCCGGACGTAATCCGTCTCCCAATGAAAAAGCCACATCGTAAGCTTTCATAATCTCACAAATGTCTTCGAAATGGGTATACAGAAAACTTTCTTTATGATGCGCTAAACACCACTTTGCCATGATTGATCCACCACGAGAAACAATTCCTGTAATACGTTTTGCCGTCATAGGCACATAGCGCAAACGAACACCAGCGTGAATAGTGAAATAATCGACACCTTGCTCGGCTTGTTCGATTAAAGTATCACGGAAAATCTCCCACGTTAAATCTTCGGCTTTACCATTTACTTTTTCTAAAGCTTGGTAAATTGGCACGGTTCCGATTGGTACTGGCGAATTACGAATAATCCACTCACGAGTTTCATGAATATTCTCTCCTGTTGATAAATCCATGATGTTATCGGCTCCCCAACGACACGCCCAAACCGCTTTTTCAACTTCTTCTTCAATACTAGACGTTGTTGCTGAATTTCCGATGTTTGCATTGATTTTCACCAGGAAATTTCGACCTAAAATCATCGGTTCACTTTCTGGGTGATTAATGTTTGAAGGCAGGACTGCACGACCACGAGCAATCTCTTCTCTTACAAATTCTGGTGTGATTTTCTGAGGAATTGAAGCTCCAAAATCCTGACCTTTATGTTGCTCTGATAGACGAATCGCTTCATCTATTTTCTGATTTTCACGAATCGCAACATACTCCATTTCAGGTGTTATAATCCCTTGTCTGGCATAATGCATTTGGGATACATTTTTTCCAGCCTTAGCTTTAAATGGCTTCTTTACATCTGCAAATCGTAAATGATCTAGCTCTGCATTATTTATGCGCTCATTACAATACTTCGAGGAAAACGCATCTAGTTGTTCTACATCGCCACGTTTTAAAATCCAAGATTCACGAATACGTTCTATTCCTTTATGCACGTTAATATCCTTATCAGGATCGGTGTATGGCCCAGAGGTATCGTAAATGGTTATTGGCTGATTTGGAGTTCGGGCTTTAGTCAAAGAATCTACAGTGTCACTCAATGCGATTTCTCGCATAGCGACTTGTAATTCAGGAAATAATTGGCCTTGAACATAAATTTTTTTAGAACTTGGAAACGGATTTCTAGTCACACCATTTTGTGGTGCTGTGTCTTTTTTCTTCATGGTTATTCATTAAATTAAAGCGCAAACATCTTGTGTATACACCGAATTAATTACGTTAAATAAGATTGTGATATAAAAAAAGAAACAGTACTAACCGCCTTGTGTGGCCTGAATAATCAGTATATTATCGTTGTTTAAAACTGTAGTTTTTTCCCAATTAAAATAAGGCACAACAGCGTTATTAATAGCTACTGCAATACCATTTTGAATGGGGCTTAGTTTAGAAACGATAGTTGCAAGCGAAGTATTTTCGGCAACCTGATGTATAGTATTGTTTACGTTTACAGATATCATAATCTTGATTTAGATAAATTTCCATAAACTTTTAAAGGATAAACCGAAATTGAAATCGGTTCTAGTGAAATGATTTGAAAAGTGCTAACTTTTTCCTCCGGCTGTATTAACAGCGTCAGGTTCAAAGGATATTTCTCAAACTACCTAGTAGTTACTCCTAAAGTTTATTTTTGTTGTTACAAACTTAAAGGATTTTAATTGACGAAAACAAATTATATAAAAGAAATTTAAAAATTGTTTTGCTGTTTTATGAGTTGTTTGCCTTAATTTTGCCATTCGAAAAAAAGAAGCATGCCACTACCCGATTATAAAAATCTACTACTTCCTACGTTAAAAAAACACTTTGGATACGACCAGTTTCGTGCCCAACAGCAAGACATTATAGAATATGTTCTTGAGGGAAATGATGCCTTAGTTATTATGCCAACTGGAGGTGGAAAATCGATGTGTTTTCAGGTACCGGCCTTACTTTTTGAAGGTTTAACAGTTGTGGTTTCTCCGCTTATCGCTTTAATGAAAGATCAGGTAGACGGATTAAAAGCAAATGGAATTCATGCCAATTTTTATAATAGTAGTCAGTCGTCAGAAGAGCAACAAGCCATTTTAGAGCAAGTTATAAAAGCAGAATTAAAACTTTTATATGTTGCGCCAGAAAGTCTTGCGGGTTTATCTAATATTTTAAATGAACGCTATGTGAGTTGTATTGCTATTGACGAAGCACATTGTATCTCGTCTTGGGGTCATGATTTTCGTCCGTCATATCAACAGCTTGGATTTCTAAAAAAATCATTGCCAAATATTCCAATTATTGCGTTAACTGCCACTGCAGATAAAGCAACGCGACAAGATATTCTAGATCAATTAAAGATTCCTAACGCACAACAATTTATATCTTCTTTCGACAGACAAAACATCTCTTTAGAAGTCCGTTCTGGAACCGAAAAAGTAAAACAGATTATTAGTTACGTCAAGAAACATCCTAACGAATCTGGGATTATTTATTGCTTAAGCAGAAAAAATACGGAAGATCTTGCTAAGAAATTAAATAGTAATGGTGTGCCAGCCACGGCTTATCATGCCGGACTTAATTTTAACGAACGTAATAGAGTTCAAGAAGATTTTGTATACGATAATACGCAAGTGGTTTGCGCGACTGTGGCCTTTGGGATGGGGATTGATAAATCCAATGTCCGCTGGGTAATTCACCACAATATGCCTAAAAATATTGAAGGGTATTATCAGGAAATTGGTCGTGGTGGTCGTGATGGATTACAAGCTCATGCTCTATTGTTTCATAGTTACGCTGATGTGATTCAATTACGTCGATTTGCTTCGGGAGCTTCGAATGAAGAGGTTCAGATTGCGAAGTTGGAACGCATGAAGCAATTTAGTGAAGCTACAACATGCCGACGAAAAATCTTGCTAAGTTACTTTGGTGAGCTACTCGAAGAAAATTGTGGAAATTGTGACGTGTGCAAGAATCCGCCGCAGATATTTGACGGTACAGTTATCGCACAAAAGATACTATCTGCAGTCTATCGCCTTAGAGAAAAAGAAGCCATTGGTACTATTTTAGATGTACTAAGAGGGTCCCAAAATGCGAATGTTTTAGAAAAGGGTTACGACAAATTAAAAACGTTTGGAATTGGTAAAGATGTGGCTTGGAAAGATTGGCAACATTTCATTATTCAGCTTATGAATCAAGGGTATTGTGAGATTGCATTTCATAAAAATAACGCCTTACAACTTACCGAATTTTCTAATAATGTGTTGTTTAAAGGAGCAAAAGTCTCCTTAACACGACCGGTACATATCGCAGAACCTAAAGTTAAAGAGCGTGTAAAACGAACCAAAGTTAAACGTGGTGCTTCTAAAACGACTGCCGATTCATTATTTGAACGTTTACGTCAGTTACGTTATAAAATTTCGAAAGAAGAAAACATCCCGGCTTACCTTATTTTTAGTGACAAAACGTTAATGGAAATGGAACGCGATCGTCCGATGAGTATTATGGATCTTATGGATGTTAGCGGTGTAGGACAACATAAAGCGGAAACGTATGGTGATGAATTTGTAGAAGAAATCATGAAATTTCTAGGGTCTAAACCTAAGAAAGACAAAAAACAAGCTACCCATATGGTGACTTACGAATTGTATAAAAAAGGGTTATCTATCGAAGAAATTTCTATGCAACGTAAGCTTAGAGATACTACTGTTTACTCTCATATAGCAAAACTTCATAGTGATGGAAAAGATATTAATATTTATGATTTCGTGTCTAAACGCGAAGTTGAAGATGTAAAAAAAGCAAAGTCAAACATAGAAGGATCAACCTCATTAAAAGCCTATTACGACTACTTTGATGAACAATTAGATTATTTCAAAATCCGCTTAGCTTTAAGTGTTATAGATAGTTAAATTAGTAGTATTTTATGACTGCATTACTTTGAAATATTCGAATAATAAGTCAACGTAAACGCTCATGTTTATGATTACAAAAATCGTTTACTAGTAGATGAAAACTATTAAATATTATTTTATAAATTAGAGTTTATTAAATTCGTATCGACTATTTATCCCTTATGAAAAAATCGACCAAACCATTATTTTATCTACTTATATCGTGTCTTTACTTGTCGACTGCTTTTAGCTACGGACAAGAAGATCTTTTACAATTAAAAGATTCATCGGCTGTTAAAGAACAAAAAATTGAAATTGAATATACAGACGAAGGCTTTGAATTTAAAACCACCGACGAAAAATTCTCTCTTCATATAGAATCTCGTTTACAATTCAGATTTTCTACACCTAGTGATCTAAACCCCATAACCTACGATGAGATTTACTCGGATAAGGAAACCGTTTTTAAAATAAACAGAGCGCGTTTAAAAGTGGGTGGTCACGCCTTCCAACCATGGTTAAAATACTATTGGGAATACGAGTTGTCGGCTAGTAATCTTATGGATTTTAGAATAATGATTGAGAAGTATTCGTTCTTTAAAATTAAAGTTGGACAATGGAAAACGTATTATAACAGAGAACGTGTTATCTCTTCAGGGAAGCAACAAATGGTAGACCGTTCTATTCTAACGCGTCCATTTACGCTAGACAGACAACAAGGTGTCGAATTTTATGGTAGAATTAATCCTAGTAAATATGCCGATTTCACTTATAACGCTTCACTTTTAACAGGAACCGGTCGTGGCTCTACAGAAAATGATGATAATCACTTAATGTATGTTGGTCGTTTACAATATAATATCTTGGGGCGTGAATTAAGTTTTACAGGTTCAGATTTGGATTATCATGATGATTTTACAGGTTTGGTAGCTGTAGCTGCTGTTACTAATAAAAGTGCGTTTACACGTTTTTCTCAAGCAGGCGGGGGACAATTGGAGGGTTTTGAAGATGGAGTAGCTGGACAATATAAAGTAAAGCAATATTTACTTGAAACCGCATTTATGTACCAAGGTTTATCTTGGCAAAACGAGTTTCATTCTAAGGAAATTTACGATTTTGTAAATGATCAAACGACAACTTTAAAAGGAGCTTACTTTCAAACAGGGTACTTTTTCCATAGCATTTGGTCGAAGTTTCCAAAACCTTTAGAGGTCGCAACGCGTTATGCCTATTTTATTCCTAATACAGATTTATCGAACAATTTAGAACAAGAATTTGTTGTTGCTTTTAATTGGTTTTTCAAAGGACATAGAAATAAATTAACCTCTGAAGTGACATACTTCAATTTTCAAGATCAGACGGGGATTTACGATAACGGCCTACGTTTTCGATTACAATGGGATATTTCTTTTTAGCACAGCATTTATGCATATAGAAAACGCCTTGTATCTTAAAAATATACAAAGCGTTTTTAATTAAATATGCTGTAATGCTTATACTAAGCTTTAGTTTTTAGTTGTGAATCGATCCACATATTAACGCGACGCTCTAATAATTCCATGGGTAAAGCACCACCACCAAGCACGGTGTCATGAAAACCTTTTATATCGAATTGTTCTCCTAATTTGTCTTCCGCAGTTTTACGTAATTCCTGAATTTTAAGCATTCCTATTTTATAAGAAGTCGCTTGTCCAGGCATCACCATATAGCGTTGTACTTCCGCAGTAATAGCACCATCGGACACTGAAGAGTTTTCTTTAAAATATTTAAAAGCATCTGCTTCCGTCCAGCCTTTGGCATGTAATCCAGTATCTACCACCAAACGAATGGCTCTCCATATTTCATTAACCAGACGGCCGAAATCGTAATACGGATTTTGATATCCGCCCATTTCTTTAGCTAAAATTTCAGCATATAATGCCCAACCTTCGCTGTAGACACTAAAACCGGCTTGTGTTCTAAACTGAGGAACTTCTTCTAATTCTTGAGCGATAGAAATCTGCATGTGATGCCCTGGAAGACCTTCATGATATGCAACACCTTCCATCGTCGTTTTGTCCATCATGCTCATATCAGAAAGATGAACATAATACGTCCCTGATCTAGAACCGTCCGGAGTTCCTGCACTATAATGTTGTGGTGCACCATCTTGTTCTCTAAAGGCTTCAACACGTTTAACTTCTAATTTAGCTTTAGGAAGAATTCCGAAATAATCTGGTAATTTTTTCTCTATGGCATCTAGATATTTTGTTGATTCACCTATATAACCTTGTCTGCCTTCATCTGTATTTGGAAAATAAAATTGTGGATCGCTATCGACAAACTTAAAAAACGCATTTAAATCGCCATCGAAACCTACTTTATCTTTTATAGCTAACATTTCCTCTCTAATTCTAGCGACTTCTTCTAATCCTTTTTCATGCACTTCGCCTGCTGTTAGATTGGAAGTGGTAAAAACTTTTAGCTGATAGTTGTAAAAATCTTTACCGTTTTCATGTCGGCTAACTCCCGTTGGAGCTGCTTCGGCATTATCAATTTCTGTTTCTAACCACGTTAAAAGATGCTGATATGCGGGAGTAAATGATTCCTGAATTACAGATGCCGATTGTTGTTTTAAAGATTCAGCTTCTTCTGCAGTGATCTTTTCTGAAGTTAATAGCGCATCCGTTTTTCTGTACATATCGTCTAACACTGTTTTACCGTCAAGCAAACCTTTTGTTTGAGAAATAACCGTCTCGAAAGCAAATTTTGGAGGTAATATACCTAAGTCGGCTTGATCTTGTGCTTTAACCAATAATTGATTCATAGCAACACCTACTCCTTTAATTCTAGAAATATAAGCGGTCATATCTGGAAGACTATCCACGTTATGATAATTGATTAAGAAATTTGGAAAGTACGTGTGTGCACCACGCATTTGTTCGAAAACATACTCCATATCTCTATAAGTCTGACCTTCCTTCAACATATCATATTGATACATCCATAAATCATAAGAGGCCTGATCTGCTTGATCTAGATTATCGTAATCGAATGTTTCTTTTAATTCTTTGGCGCTATCGGCATACCACGCTAGTTTTTTATCCTCTGCGGCTTTGCTCATGTCGTCGATTTTATCATTTAAATCTTTTCGACCTAGAGAAGTCAGATGCATTGGACTCATTTGAAGTAACTCTTCGTACTTCACATCAAACCATATATTTAGTTCGGCTTTCTGACTAACGATAGCTTTGGGTTCTTCCTTGCAAGAAGCAAATACTAGTAGAAAAAGTAAAACCGGTAATGCGGTTTTAGTAATGTTGCATGTTTTCATATAAAAAGTGTTATCACGTTAAATTAGGTTCAGGCTAAATATAGGTAATAAATTTAATTGTCATAAAATAGTGCCTTTAGAGCCCGATTCTAACTGTAATTCTAACTAAAACCCTAAAAACAGATCCTTAATTACTGTAATGATCTAAAATTGAAGACTGAAGTATTCGTTAATAACTCCTGATAACTCTGCTTCTTTTTACTCCGCAAAAGTTATATTTTGCGGACTCTTATTTAAGGAAATAAAATGAAAGTATGTATCGCTGAAAAGCCAAGTGTAGCCCGTGAAATTGCGTCCGTTTTAGGCGCTAATACTAAGCACGATGGATATTACGAAGGCAATGGGTATGCGGTAACTTACACTTTCGGTCATTTATGCACATTGTTTGAACCTAACGATTACAAACCGTATTGGAAGAGTTGGGATTTAAATAATCTACCTATGCTTCCTGATAAATTTAAGACGAAAGTAACGTCAGACTCCGGAATTCAGAAGCAATTTAGAATTGTAAAAAGTCTTTTTGATAGAGCCGATGTGGTTATAAACTGCGGGGATGCTGGGCAAGAAGGAGAATTGATACAGCGTTGGGTTTTAGACCAAGCTGAATATAAAGGCGAAGTGCAACGGTTATGGATTTCGTCATTAACCACTGAAGCCATTAAAGAGGGTTTCGAACACTTAAAATCGTCTAAAGATTACGATAATTTATATTATGCTGGATTTTCTAGAGCGATTGGAGATTGGCTTTTAGGGATGAATGCTACGCGTTTATACACCCTAAAACATGGTGGATATAAGCAAGTGCTTTCTATAGGTCGTGTGCAAACACCAACTTTAGCCATGGTTGTTAACCGTTTTAAAGAGATTGAAAACTTTAAACCACAACCGTATTGGGAATTACAAACCATGTATCGCGATACGCTATTTAGTTACGAAGAAGGGCGTTTTCTTAAAATGGAAGATGGTGAAATTCTCGCCAATAAAGTTAAAGAGGACGATTTTGAAATTGTATCTATTACCAAAAAGAAAGGAACAGAATACGCTCCGAAATTATTTGATTTAACAGGGTTACAGGTCTATTGTAATACGAAATTTGGATTTTCGGCAGACGACACGTTGAAGATTGTTCAAAAACTGTACGAACAAAAAGTAGTGACGTATCCTAGAGTAGATACCACGTTCTTACCGAACGATGTGTATCCTAAAGTGCACGGCATTCTTCAGAAATTAACAAAATATAATACCTTAACAGAACCGCTATTAGGTAAGAAAATCAAAAAGTCTGCTAAAGTATTCAATGATAAAAAAGTAACCGATCACCACGCCATTATTCCGACAGGAATTCAGATTAATTTACAATACAATCAGCAACAGGTTTACGATATTATTGTAAAACGTTTTATCGCTGTGTTTTACGACGACTGTTCGGTATCGAATACTACAGTTATTGGAAAAGCGGCCGAGGTAAATTTTAAAACCACTGGAAAAGAAATCCTTAAAAAAGGATGGCGCGTTGTGTTTGAATCTCCGGATAAAGACAAAAAAGAAACGGGTATTTTACCCACATTTGTAAAGGGCGAAAAAGGACCTCACGAACCATCGTTTTTAGAGAAGCAAACCAAACCACCAAATCAGTTTACGGAGGCTTCCCTCCTACGTGCCATGGAAACGGCTGGTAAGCAAATCGATGATGATGATTTACGTGAATTGATGAAAGAAAATGGTATTGGTAGACCGTCTACGCGCGCCAATATTATTGAAACCTTATTCCGAAGAAAATATATTGTCCGTAATAAAAAGCAATTGTTGCCAACCACAACGGGCGTTCAGTTGATTGATATCATTCAGAATGATTTATTAAAATCTGCCGAACTTACCGGATTATGGGAAAAGCAATTAAAGGATATTGAAAAAGGCGAATACAATGCGGGAACGTTTATAAATAACATGAAACGCATGGTAGACGAATTGGTTTACGAAGTGCGCAGTGAAACCAAACGTGCAAATATATCTCATGTTGCCACAGTTGAAAAGAAAGCGGCTAAAGTTGAAGCCAAGCAAAATGCCGGAATTTTATCCGAGAAATGTCCGAAATGTAAACAAGGCACCTTGATCAAAGGAAAAACAGCTTATGGTTGTAGTACCTTTAAATCGGGTTGTAAATTTGTATTGCCTTTTGCATTTAATGACAAAAAAATCTCAGAAAAACAATACATCAGATTACTTCAAAAAGGATCGACTGTCAACCTAAAAGGGTTTAAAACTGAGCAAGGTTCTGTAGAAGGTTTGTTGCGATTTGATGATGATTTTAAACTGGTTTTAGAACCTAAAGTTACTGCAAAGAAAGAGGTGAAAACCGAAGTTCCTGACACCCTAACCTGTCCGAAATGTAAACAAGGAACTGTTATGAAAGGTAAAACAGCCTATGGTTGTAGTGCCTATAAATCGGGCTGTGATTTTAAAGTCACCTTTGATGTGATACGAGAAAAATCGGCTGGAGAGCAGTTGAGTAAAGCACTGGTATTTAAAATTCTAAACGCATCTATATAAATTAATGCATCAACACTTTAAAATATATAAACCGTTCGGATATTTAAGTCAGTTTATAAACAACGGACAAAAACAACATCGTAAAAAATTGCTTGGTGAGTTGGGAGAATTCCCTGAAGGCACCATGTCGATTGGTCGTTTAGATGAGAAATCTGAAGGTTTGTTATTACTCACTACAGATGGTAAAATGAGTGATTTTGTAAACAGCGCTAAGGTAGATAAAGAATACTATGCACAAGTAGATGGTGATATTACTGAAGATGCAATTGAAGCCTTACAAAACGGTGTAGAAATAGGATTGAACGGCACAAAATACACGACTAAACCTTGTCCTGCTTTTAAGCTTAGCGAGGCTCCTGATTTGCCTGAACGCTGGAAAAAATTAAGAGACGAAAGACACGGACCTACCTCATGGGTTTCGATTATATTAAACGAAGGTAAATTTAGACAAGTCCGTAAAATGACTTCTGCAGTGGGATTTCCTACACTACGTTTGGTACGTGTTCGCGTGGGTACTATTTATCTTGACAATCTGCAACCAGGTGATTCTATTGAATTAACGGATATTAAAACCGAACTTGATTTAAACCCCTAAACGTTCTAAAACATCCTTTTTAAACGTTTCTCCAATTGGAATACGCATATCGTTTTGTAACACAATTTTGGTTTTCTGTAAGGCTTTTATGGAATTTACATTTACAATAAATGATTTATGCACGCGCATAAAATGATTATTCCCAGGTAATTTATCCATCATATCTTTAAAGCTTAATAAAGTAATAATTGCTTTGTTAGTCCCTTCGATATGAATTTTTATATAATCTTTTAAACCTTGAACATATATAATGTTTTCGGTCTTAATTTTAATGTTTTCGTATTCTGATTTCACAAAAATAAAATCGTTTTCTTGTTTTTGAAATGAGCCTATTGGTGCAGGCATTCCACTTGCGGGTTGTAAATGTTCCAATTCGTATTTTTCTTTTGCACGCGTCACGGCTTTTATAAACCTGTGAAACGGGATGGGTTTGACTAAATAATCTGTAGCATTTAAGTTAAATCCGTCTAATGCATATTGCGGATAGGCTGTTGTAAATATAAATTGGGGTAAGTTTTCTATAGATTTTACTAAATCTATACCACTTAAATTAGGCATTTCTATGTCTAAAAACACTAAATCTACACTGTGTTTGTTAAGGAGTGTAATCGCTTCGAGCGGATTTGTGCACTTTGCAACAATCTCCATCCCTCCCATTTGTTTTAAATAGGATTCTACAACGTCTATAGCCAACGGCTCATCATCAATGATTATACATTTCATACCGAAAGATTTAAATTTAGGTGGACTATAAATTGATCATTTACATCTTCAATATCAAGTTTATGCAAATTTGGATATAATAGTTGTAAGCGATCTCGTGTGTTTTGTAATCCAATACCCGAATTTTCAGGATCCTGTTTTCTGTTTCCTACTAAATTTACACATTTAAAATCTAAGCTAGATCCATCTATATTAATTTCAATACGAACTAAAGTATTTCCTTTGTAATCTGTACCGTATTTAAAAGCATTTTCAATAAAAGGAATCAGTAATAAAGGTCTTATTTTTTGCTGCCCAATACCACCTCTAATAAGCAATGTAACATTCTGATTATTCGCAATTCTAATCCGTTGTAGTTTTAGATAATTCTGAATATAATCCAATTCATCACTCAACATTACAAAATCATTATCCGCTTGATACAACATATAACGCATCAGTTCTGAAAGTGTAATTACAGCCTCTGGAGCATCGTTAGATTTCTGACTTGTTAAAGAATATATACTATTTAAAGAATTAAATAAGAAATGCGGACTTAGCTGGTTTTTAAGAAAATGGAGTTCGGCAGACGACTTTTGAGATTCCACTTCTTTTTGGTGCTGAATGTTTTTATCCCATTCCAAATACATTTTAATCGCTGTACCAATAATAACAAAAATGAGATTAATAAATATAGGAAAACCAATGCGCCCCCCTTTAAAACCAGGATCATCTCCTGGTCCGTTTAAATCGGTTGGCCGTGGTATATGTCTTACAATGTCTGGCTTTGGAAGTACAAATTCAATAATAACAACCGTTATCACTATCAATAAACTTACTGTTATAAAATAATATAGATTCTTCTTTTTTAATAGAAACTGAGGAACTAAAAAGAGATAATTAATATAAAAACCAATAAAACCAATAAATAGAAAACTTAAAAAAGGTTTCGGTATTTTTCCTGTATTTAAATAGATTTGAAGAAAAAATACGCAGAAAAAAAGAGCCCATATTATACAATGTATAAAGCCTTCCTTTTTTAAAATATTATAGAGTTGTGTTTTTTTTATCATTATTAGCGCCTTACTAATTTAAACAATTTAGTGCTATAGCATTTGTTTTTAATTCTGCTGTAGTGATTCTAGGGTTTTCTTTATTTTCAAGTTTACTTATTACCAAATTAGCAATTTTTAATGCATCCTCTGAATTACAAAAAGTATGTTGTTCCGAAATTGCAGGAACGTGATCCTGCTTAATTAAAATTTTACTCCCCATACTAATTTCGTAACCATAACCTGTATTTACCTTATAAACACGTGTATTATAAGTAGACGTGTTTTTTATTAGAAACACGACACCGCATATTAACACTATAGATCCGAAAACTAAAAATAATTTTAATATATTCTTCATAAAGTAAACAAAATAATCCCCAGATATACAGCATTACACCCGGGGATTTAATTAAAAAAACAAACAACTATTATTTAATTTAAAGGGTAATTTTATTTGATTAACAACAAATTAATCTTCATCATCATAATCTTCCTGTGGAAACAACTCGTAATTATCATCTAAATACAAACTACCGCTTCGTCCTAAAAGTACAAATGCTCTACTTCCATCAGAAAAACCTAAGGCATCTTGACGCGTGTAAGCCTCTAAACTTGTAATGTCATCCCAAGAATCTGTTCCTGGATTATACTCCCAAGTAGATCCTAAAACACCACCATTATAACCTGTTACAATGTATCCTAAACCGTCCATACTAAATCCAACAGCATTAGATCTTGTAATACTATAATCGTCTTCTTCGTCTAAATCATTTAATCTATTAAACACTTCAGTAGCTGGATCAAATTCCCAGAAATCTGATTTATACAAACCATTACTAACACCTGTTCCGATGTATACTTTATCTCCGATACTAAAAGATGTTGCAAAACGACGTTTTTCTCCACCAAAACCAACAAGTTCAGACCATTCATCTGTAGTTGGGTTATACTTATAGAAATCCTTTAAATCGTTATCACCATCGTATCCAGTACCAATATATCCGGTATTATTCCCAGAAAATCCTATTGCAGCACGTCTTGGTCCACCAATAAAATCTGCCTTCTGAGCCCATTGATTAGTATCATTATTATACTCCCAGAAATCACTTAATTCGTCTGTTCCATCGTATCCAATACCTAAATAACCATTTCCGTTAAGTGCAAATCCAGAAGCAGAACTTCTTTCTGTACCAGGAAAATCGGCCTTTTGTACCCAATAGTCACCATCCATATTATATTCCCAAAAATCATTTAAATAATCATCTCCATCGTAACCAGTTCCCATATACCCCATATTGTCTAAAACAAAACCGACAACATTACTTCTTGGTACACCATCGAAAACAGAACGTTGTTTCCAGTTTCCTCTATCACCATCGTCATCGTCGCTAGAACAGTTAAACAGACTTAATGTTAATACACACAACATTAATACTCTTGTAGAATTTGTAATCATATTTAGAATCATTTATAAAATTTAGTGCTGCTTTATTATATACCAGCATGTTTTAAATAACAAGATCAAAACTACGCGCTTACTATAGTTTTAGAAAATAAAGTAGATAGGTTTGGTATTTGTCTATACGAACTCACGCTCTTAATCGATGAATAGGGTTTCTGAAAGACATCGAGAATATTTAGGCGTTCGCAGACATAAAAGTGTGTTTGGTATATCTCTTTTTAAAAGTAAGGGCTTACAGTTTAAGTTCGCTTAATATTAAAAATCACCTATGAACTCAATATTTTTTAGAACACTCCTTGGAGCCTGTTGTTTTATGATGCTTTTAGAATCTTGCGATTCTGAAGCAACGTCTGTAATTGGAGAGGATTGGATAGATAATGGAACAAAAGTTTTCTATATCGATACCTTTACGGTTAACACATCTACCTACAAATTCGATTCGATTGTTGTAACAACTCCAAGTCGTTATTTACTAGGAGGCTATACAGATCCAACTTTCGGACATATTAAAACGACTCCATATTTTGAACTAAATAGCGGTTCTTTATATATAGATTCTGATGCTGTTTACGATTCTGTTGCGCTATTATTAGATTACACAGATTACTACTATAATGATACCATTCCGACACAAAAATTTAATGTCTACGAAGTTTTAGAAACCATTACCCCAGACGAAGATTACTTTTATAATACCACAACATTTAAAACTGACCCTACGTCTATTGGAAGCGCACAATTTAGTCCGACACCAATACGATCGGATTCTATTCATTTTACATTACATTCCGATTTTGGAAAACAAATATTCGATGATATTCAGGATAACGAAATAAATAATAGTACAGAATTCCTAGATAAATATAAAGGGATAATGATTGAAGCCGACGATGCAAATACTACTGTAATAGGAATTAGTACCACATCGAAACTCAGACTGTATTATTCTATTGCTAATGAAGATGACACGGAAGATGGTTATTACGATATTTCTATAAATACGAGTAATAGTTTTAACAATATCACTTCAGATTTCTCTACAACAGTTTTCAATACTTTAGAAGATCAGACCGATGAAGTTCCTAGTCCGCTAGCAGATAATTTAAGTTTTATTCAAGCCGGTAGTGGTTTAGCAACAAGAATAGATATTCCATTTATAGAGCGCATAAATACTTTAGATGGTTCTGGCTCTATTATGGATGCTAATTTAAGAATATCACTTAAAAAGAATTCAAGTACCGATAATTTGAATACACGAGATTCTTTAAATGTTTATATCATCGATCAGAAATCTGAGATTGTAACCACTTTAATAGATTACACAGGAAGTACTGTATATGGCCGAAAATTAACAGATGAATTCGATTCTAATTATACCACCTATACCATTCCTTTAAAATACTTTCTTGATTTAAAACTGAACGCCACAAACACATCGAATCTATTCCTAGGAATTACCTCTCAAGGGTTTACCGATTCTGTAGACCGTTACATTTTAGAAGGCGAAGGTTCCGAAGAAAAAGACTTGAAAACATATTTAGAATTAAACTATGCACTATATAATGAGTACTAAAATAAATATACTTACAACAACTTTATTTTTAACTGTCGTATCCGCTTTTTCTCAAACGAACTCCTTATCAAGTTCACCATATTCGCTTTATGGTATGGGAACATTTAATACTACGAATACAGGGAAAACAACGGCATTAGGAAATACTGGTATTGCAGGAAGCTCTTCTGAGTTTATTAATAATTTAAATCCTGCTTCCATGTCGAGTATTCCTTTAAACACCTTCTTTTTTGATGTGGGATTAAAATCTGAATATGGTACACAAATTGATGGTGGTGTTAAAGAGTACAAAACTGTAGCTAACTTTTCTAACATGGCTTTTGCGTTTCCATTAAATAAAAAATCTGGAGTAAGTCTAACGCTTATACCGTACACCAGTGTAGGTTATAATTTAACAAATGTTGAATCGGATATCGAAGGTTCAATAAGTTCTTTTTACAGTGATATTAATGGATCTGGAGGTTTAAATGATTTGAAGTTAAATTATGGTTACTCGCTATTAGATAATTTAAGCGTTGGTGTAACGGGTTCCGTTTTATTTGGTCAGATTATTGAAAATGAAGTGAATTACATCGGAACTAATGTTTTAGATATTTATGATGCTAACAGCTATTCGGGACTACAATTTGGAGCAGGAATTCAATATAAACCTATTAAAAATACAACGTTAGGTGCGGTAGTAAATTTACCTACTAATTTAAGCGGTACACAGTACAGAGATATTTCTCAATTGTACGATAGTGACATAAGCTTAGAACAAGATTTAGATGATTTTAAATTACCCCTAGAAGTCGGTTTTGGTATACAAACTAGATTCTTAGATCAGGTAAATGTTGCTTTCGATTACAAGAAAAAATATTGGGCGGACACCGACCAAACAGATCAGCTTGGAACATTTGTAGACCAGGATATTTTTGGTTTTGGTATAGAATTCGATCCTAATGGTAGCCCTTTAAAATTTAAAAATAGAATGCAATATCGTGCAGGACTAAATTACGACAGCGGAAGTTTAGAAATAAACGATAAAAAAATCAGCAATTACTCTTTTAATATTGGGTTAGGTATTCCTGTAAGTTACAATACAGTATCCATGTTAAATGTAGCGTATTCTTATGGAAAAAAAGGACAGATTTACGATGGTATTATTCAAGAAAATTACCATATGCTTACACTAAACATTAGTTTAGCAGGACGTTGGTTCGAGAAAAGAAAGTTTCAATAAAATTATATTACTTTATAAAGAAGGACTGCAATTTTGTTATTCGAAATTCCGTAAAGAACACGGAAGATTAGCAAAATTGCACCGAACTTTAATACAATTTAAAATATCCTAAAGCCTTTAAATTTACTCACTTCTAAAGGCCTATCAGTATTCAAATTAACTACTACGAATACATATAAAACACATTCAGATCCCTATAAGGAATCTGAAGAAAATATTTAATCATATTATTTTATACCAAAAACAACTCCTTTGTAACTCCCTAAAGGAACACTAATTACGCATTTTTAAGTATAAAACATGAAATATCATCATTGTTAAAAGATATATTTATAGACATATCTTTTTATAAATCATATTCATAAGTTTAAATTAATTTAAGTTTATGAATATCAACAATGATATTACAACATTTATTGCAAATACACTTAAGATTAAATTTTCTTAACTCTAACTGCATTCATACCTTTCATACCACGTTCTAGTTCAAATTGAACTTTATCATTTTCGATAATAGTATCAATTAAACCACTTACGTGACAGAAATATTTTTCTGAATTTTCTGCATCGATAATAAATCCGAAACCTTTAGAGCTATCAAAAAACGATACTTTTCCTTTACGGATAGGATCTACTTCTTCAATATCGCTATCATCCTTTTTAGGAATTCCGATTACGATATCTTCTGCTTCTACTTTAATTTTATCTGCTGGATCCGGTGGCGTATCTGTAAGATTTCCGTATTGATCTACATAGGCAAATTGAATACCTTGAGAGTCTTTAGATTCAGCTTTACGAGCTTCTTTTTTCTTTAGTTTGTCTTCACGCTTTTTTTGACGTGCTTTTTCTTTTTCGATTTTATTGTACGTCTGTTGAGACTTAGCCATAAATTACTACTTGTTTTAAATTGAAGATTAAGTTTATTGAAATGAATACCTTAACGTCTATAAATAGACGACTAAACGCATTACAATTCTTTACAAAGATAATGTAAGTATTTGGATTTGATAAACACTAGACAAAAAACTATTTTAATAAATAGTTAAGTCCCATTATTTGGTAGAAAATAAAAAGTGTTTTTGGAATTGGTTTAGATTACTCCTTTACTATTATAATAGACCCTTTAACACCCTTTGCTAAATTCCAAGTGTTCCCTGAAATGTAGTTCCCTTCGTCGTCTAAAACTTTAAACTGAGCGGTATTAGGACCTGAACTTCCTGTGTTCAAGGCTTGAAAATCTATTTTATTAAGACCAGGTTGCAACTCGAATGTAAAACCACTAAATCCATTTGTTAACAAGACATTAGATTTAATAATATCGTCGTTTACAAGCACCATGATGCGGTCACCATCGAATGCTTGGTGATCTCTATATACAATATTAACAGTTCCTGAAGTGGTTTTGAAATCTCCAAAATACTGATCGACCAAACTCCCAACGGCATCTGGATTCACAGCTTCAGAATCTGGCATAACCAATTGATTGTCTAAATTATCTTGAAAAAGTTCTGCTGGATTTCCGAATTTCTTTTTATTAAACATCGAGAATTCCTCCTTTACATTTAAGCTTGGGTGTTTGGTTACCGTTAAACCATTTACTTTATCAGAGTTATTTGATTCATTTAAACTTGGAGCTTCTAAAGGTTTTATATCCAAACTATTTACTTCCGTAGCTTTTCCTTCTTCGCTTTCAACAGCAGGTATAAATAGGGAATTCCCTTGTCTAGAATCTATTTGAGACCAAACAGTTGTTGACAGACATAGAAAAATAATAAATGAAAAAATATACTTCATAGGGGAATTTATACAGCTCAAAAATAATTGATAATTTTTAATGTAAGCAAGAATCATTCCTAAAATTTGTTAACGTTTGGGACCTTTTTACAACTATTTAAGCATTTAATTAAAAAGTGAAGATTTAAGGCTACAATATGTTCATTTTTTAACAAAACGTATAAAATATAAAACCAATAAGTTTCTCCGATGCTTTATAATAGCAATATCATTTCACCACGTAGTATAATGGGCTGAATAACTTAAAAAAAAGCCATAACATGAGTTCTGGCTTTTTAATTTAATCATTTTATGCGTTAATTTGAACTGACTTCGTTTTCTAAATCTAGTAAGAACGCATATTTTAATGCCTGAATTTTGTAACGTTCAAAACGCCCTGATGCTCCACCATGACCAACATCCATATTACAATCCATAATCAACAAGTTATCGTCTGTTTTTGTAGCGCGCAACTTTGCGATCCATTTTGCAGGTTCCCAATATTGCACTTGGCTATCCCAATACCCTGTAGTAATTAGCATATTTGGATACGCTTTAGCTTCAACATTATCGTAAGGCGAATACGATTTTATATAGTCGTAATAGATACTGTCTTTTGGGTTTCCCCATTCATCAAATTCAAATGTGGTTAAAGGAATGGTTTCATCCAACATAGTCGATACTACGTCTACAAATGGCACAGCCGCAACAACACCATTCCATAATTTTGGTTTCATATTTACTATAGCTCCCATTAGCAACCCTCCTGCACTACCTCCTTCGGCATATAAATGTTCTGAGGACGTATATTTAGCATCGATTAGATATTCAGCACAATCTATAAAATCTGTAAACGTATTTTTCTTGTTTAATAATTTACCATCTTCGTACCAGTGTCGCCCCATTTCTTCTCCCCCACGAACATGAGCAATAGCGTACACAAATCCGCGATCTAAGAGACTTAACCTACTCGAATTAAAACTAGCATCTATAATAGAACCATAGGATCCATAAGCATATAATAGTAACGGATTATTTCCTGACTTTGTAATTCCTTTTTTATAAACTAAAGAGATAGGGACTTTAGTGCCGTCTGTTGCTGTAGCAAATAAACGCTCAGAAACATAATTGTCCGAATTAAAGTTAGCGTCTAAAACGTCGTCTTGCTTAAGTACAACTTGGTCCTTAGTCTTCATATTGTATTCTAAAGTGCTATTTGGAGTCGTTAAAGATGAATAGTTATATCTTAAAATATCGGTATCGAAATCTAAATTAGATGTGGTGTAAGTTAGATACGTTGGATCTTTAAATTGTAAATAATGTTCATTCCCATTCCAATTTCTCATTCTAAGTTCTCGCAAACCCTTTTTACGCTCAGAAATCACCAAGAAATCTTTAAACAAATCAAAATCTTCTAAAAGTACATCGTTTCTATGCGGAATTACATCTACCCAATTCTCTTTTGCAGTTGTATTAATTGGAGTTTCTACTAATTTAAAATTTTTAGCATTGTCTTTATTTGTTCTGATGTAAAAATGATTTGCATAATGATCTACAAAATATTCTAGATTTTTCTCTCTTGGCTGAATAATTTTCCAAGTACCATTTGGAGTGTCTGCGTTTATATATTGGTATTCGGTAGAAATGGTTTGAAAACTTCCAATAAAAATAAAAGCTTCAGATTTCGACTTAAAAACGGTACATCTAAAGGTGTCATCTTTTTCTTCGTACACTAAAACATCTTGATCTTGAGATTCTCCTAAAGTGTGTTTAAAAATCTTATTACTTCTTAAGGTTTCAGGGTCCTTAGTCGTATAAAACACGGTTTTATTGTCGTTTGCCCATATTGCGCTACCGGCAGTGTTTTCTAAGAAATCTTCTAACATGTCGCCTGTTTCTAAATTCTTAAAACGTATGGTGTATTGTCTCCTAGAAATAGTATCTACAGCATAAGCCAATAATGTATTGTTTGTACTCACTGCCTGATTTCCCATTCCGAAATAGGTCAATCCTTTAGAGAGTTCCGGTCCGTTTAGCATAATTTCTTCTTCATTTGTTCCCATTTTAGACCTACAGTATAAAGGATAATCATTGCCTTCTTTATATTTCGAATAATAAGAATACCCATTATGATTCACAGGAACGGACTCGTCGTCTTTTTTTATACGTCCTTTAATTTCTTCAAATAAAACTGTTTGAAGCGAATCTGTATGACTCATAACCTTATCTAAATAGTCGTTTTCAGCATTTAAATAATCAATGACATCTTGAGTTTGAGCATCAGGAGTTGTTGCGTTTTTTTGTTCGTCGGATAAGCGCATCCAAAAATAATTGTCTATTCGCGTATCTCCATGATTGACCAATTCTTCAGCATGAATTTTTGCTATTGGAGGTTGGATTTCTGGTGTAGAAGATTCTTTGATGTCTGATTTACATCCAATTAAAAAAAGTAAAGTTAAAAAACAAAAGGTCGGTTTCATATCTGTTTCGTTGTTAGTGGTTTATAAATATAATGAAGAATTACACATAAAAATACTAACCGATCAATTTTATCTTTATGATTAGATACACTGATAACTTTAGAAAGGGATAAAAAAGACAAATAAAAAGCATCTAGAGCGATAGGTTATAATATCCTTTAATTGAGATATAAAATTTTATACATTTATGTTTTATTATGATATAAAAAAAGCTGCTATAAAGTACGAATTTCATAAAATAGTTTCAATTTAACTATCGTTGTTTTTTGTACATTTGTAATTACACTCTATTAAAATTAAGATATATGAATAGCATTCCTAGCGTAGATTTAAAAGACTTTATATCTAACGATCCCATAAAAAAACAACAGTTTGTTGAGCAAATTGGTAAGGCTTATGAAGACATCGGATTTGTTGCTTTAAAAGGTCATTTTTTGAATGAGCACTTGGAAGCTGATTTATATTCTGAAATAAAAAACTTTTTCGATTTACCACAAGACAAAAAAGATACTTATGAAATAGAAGGTATCGGCGGTCAGCGTGGTTATACGTCTTTTGGAAAGGAACATGCTAAAGGTAAAAAAGAAGGTGATTTAAAAGAGTTTTGGCACTTTGGTCAATACGTAGAAAACGACGAAAAATTAGAATCAGAATATCCTAAAAACGTGATCGTTTCCGAGCTTCCTAAGTTTAATGCAGTAGGAGAAGAAGCTTATAAAATGTTAGAAAAAACAGCAAAATATGTGCTTCGTGCTTTAGCTATTTATTTAGATTTAGAAGAAACGTATTTTGACAGCTATATAAAGAATGGGAATTCTATTTTAAGACCTATTCACTACCCGCCTATTACATCAGAACCAAAAGCCGCTGTTCGTGCTGCTGCCCATGGAGATATCAATTTAATTACCTTATTAATGGGTGCACAAGGTCGTGGTTTACAAGTGCAAAATAATGCTGGCGAATGGATTGATGCCATTGCACAACCTGACGAGCTTATGATTAATGTTGGTGATATGCTATCGAGACACACCAACAACAAATTAAAATCTACTATACACCGTGTAATCAATCCGCCAAAGGAATTATGGGGAACGTCTAGATATTCTATTCCGTTTTTTATGCATCCTATAAGTGATATGAAATTAAATGTATTAGAGAATTGTATTGATGACAATCATCCGAAACAATTTGATGATATTACGGCTGGAGATTATTTGTACGAGCGTTTAGTTGAGTTAGGTTTAATAAAAAAATAAAACAGCATCCTTCCTATGGATTTAAAAGATCAGTTAAAAAACTTATTTCCCGAACACGAAGAAATACCTCAAGAATCAGCAGAAAAGGATTCTAATTTATGGCTTCAAGACGATCCTATTCTTTGTAAATACGAAAAACGTAAGGGAAAACCCATTACAATTTTAGAAGGATATACGGGAGCTACTGAAGATTTTAAAATATTAGCGAAAGATTTAAAAAAAGAACTTAGTGTTGGTGGAAGTTTTAAAGACGACAAAATAATTATCCAAGGTGATTATCGGGATAAAATAATGTCGATTTTAAAAGAAAAGGGATTTAATGTTAAACGCGTTGGAGGATAATTATATGGATCAAAACACAACATTGCATATCACCAACGGAAGTGTCTTAACCAAGTATTTAGTCGAATTAGAATTTAAAGGCGAAATATTAACGTGGGAAGAAATGCTTTGCGAAGGTCCTACGATTGAGCATATCAATTCGGATAAATTTTTAGATATTCGAATAGATTTTTTAAAAGAGTTTTACGATATTGAAGTTGACCTTGATAAAGTAAGAAAAGATATAAGTATTTTAGATAATATTGATAAGTATACGGAAATCATCCTGTGGTTCGAGTACGATTTGTTTTGTCATATTAATCTAATTGGGGTCATTAATTTGTTACTTCAAAAGAAAATTAATTTGCCTCTATTTTTGGTATGTAGTGGGAGAATTCATGGTGTAAACGAACTTAAAGGTCTGGCAGAATTAAGCTCTGCACAACTTACAGATCATTACGATGCTCGCTTACGTTTAACGACAGACGATAAAGATTTAGCGCGAACCATTTGGCAATTATATAATGGTAAAGATCACAATCTTATTAAACCTTATATTATAAAACATTCGTCTTTCGAATATTTAAGTAATTGCTTAAAAGCACACCTACAGCGTTTTCCTAATTCCGAAAATGGGCTTAGCGAATTAGAACTTAATATACTTAGGATAGTCGATCGAAGAGATATCCATTCTAGAAATCATCTACTCGGCTATGCCGTTAACTTTCAAGGTTTTTATGGTTATGGAGATATGCAATTTGAACGTTTAATTAATAGATTAAGCATGTTTTACAAAGAAGAAGAGCATAGCTTAACCCTAAATGAAGACGGAAAAAAAGCGCTAAATTCTGAAGCAAACTACGAAAAAGACATTATAGATTCTTTAGTTTATGGCGGTGTAAATAAAAAAGATTTCAATTTTAATGTTAAGCTGAATAAGCTTGTAAACTCAGTTAATTATGGCAATTAAAGAATCAGAATTAATTTTAAATCCAGACGGAAGTGTTTATCATTTAAATTTAAAACCAGAACATATTGCGCATACTATTATATTAGTTGGCGATCAAGATCGTGTAAGTAAAATTACCAAATATTTTGATTCGGTTGAATACTCTATTCAAAAGCGCGAGTTTAAAACAGAAACAGGTTTATATAAAGGTAAGCGTATAAGTGTTGTTTCTACAGGAATTGGTTGCGACAACATCGATATCGTTCTAAATGAATTAGATGCCTTAGTTAATATTGATTTTGAAACACGTAGCATTAAAAAAGAGTTAACAACATTGAATATTATTCGTGTTGGAACTTCGGGATCACTTCAAAAAGAAGTTCCAGTAGATTCTTTTGCATTAAGCTCGTATGGATTAGATTTTTCTGGAATGCTACATTTTTATAATATTGAAAACCATAGAAACAAAGCCTTCGAATCTGCTTTTGTCACCCACACGCAGTGGAATGCAAATAAAGCATTACCAGTTTTAATACATAATAGTAAGTCACTAGAAGCTCTTTTTTCATCTGAAGAAACAAGTGCTGGAGTTACAGCCACAGCGAGTGGATTTTATGGCCCTCAAGGTCGCGTTTTACGATTATCTATTGAAGATAAAGATTTAAACGATAAAATACATTCTTTTAATTTCGAAGGTCTAAAAGTTATAAATTTCGAAATGGAAACCGCTGCTATTTATGGCCTATCTGCCCTACTCGGTCACAATGCATTATCACTAAATGCCATTATTGCAAATCGTGCTACAGGAGAATTTAGTACGGACCCAGGAAAGCTAATCGAGCGTCTAATAACCTATACTCTAAATAGAATATTAGATCTATAATGAAACATCGACAACAGTTCGTTTTAGTTTAAATGTAATGAAAGGATAAAAGCATTATCAAAATCTAAGAATAGATAGTATAAAAGCTGATCAAATTACGTTTTACTCAATTATGACTCAAATAATTAGGTTATTTTAAAACTAATTATTAAGTTTAGTTACGATTAACTAAACCAGACTATGATACTAACCATTTCAATAATTATAGCGGCACTTATTATAATAAATATTTTATTATTGTTTTTTAGTTGTAATAAATTAACCGATTCTGCTGTTGATACGCAAAATCACATAAAGATGGTACGTGAAACAACTACCAAGCAATCTCAGAAAACTTATTTTGCACCAACAGGGAGTTAGTTTCACTAAAATGCTTATTGCCAAACCAATACCCTCGATTTGCACTTAACGGAGAAGGATGACCAGATGTTAACACATAATGTTTCTGAGTGTCTATTAATTTCGATTTCTTTTTAGCAAATCCGCCCCACAATAAAAACACAACATTTTCCTTTTCTGCACTAATTTGTGAGATCACACGATCTGTAAAAGTTTCCCAACCTTGTTTTTGATGACTGCCAGCTTCATGTTCTCGAACCGTAAGGGTAGGATTTAATAATAAAACACCTTGCTTAGCCCAACGCTCTAAATTTCCACTTACAGGATAATCGGTCCCTAAATCTGATTGAATTTCTTTGAAAATATTTTTTAAAGATGGTGGATGCATAATTCCATCGGCAACAGAAAAACACAAACCATTAGCTTGTCCGGGGCCATGATAAGGATCTTGCCCTAAAATCACAACCTTTAAATCATCAAAGGCACACGAATTAAAAGCATTAAATATGTCGGATTTCGGTGGATAGCAAACAGTTGTATTATATTCTACTTCTACAAAACGCCATAAACTTTTAAAGTAAGGTTTTTCAAATTCAGGATTTAAAAAAGGAAGCCAATCGGGGTTTATGTTTTTTGACATTTATATAAAGGTTTGAAAGTTCAAATTTAAAAATAGTATTATCTTTCACCTTATAAAATTGAAAAGAATGTCTTCACTTAAAGCCATTAAATTCCCTACAGCACTAACCGTTTTACTTATTATCGCTGGGGTGGTCGCGTTTTTAACTTATATTATTCCCGCAGGAAAATACGATAGATTAACATATCACTCAGATTCTGATACTTTTAGCCAAGAAAAGAAAACGGAGACTTTAATTTTGCCTGCCACGCAGGAAACTTTAGAGCACTTTGATATTAAAATACCGATCGAAAAATTTAAGAACGGTGATATTTGGAAACCCATCGGAATTCCCAACACCTACCATACTTTAGATTCGCAACCCCAAGGTGTTATGGCCTTTATACAATCACCTATAAAAGGTATTATGGAGGCTATAGATGTTATCCTTTTTGTTCTAATTATTGGAGGGTTTATTGGAATTATGAATTTTAGTGGCGCTTTTGAAGCCGGAATTTCATCCCTAGCAAAAACATTACAAGGACGAGAATATATTTTAATCATTGTAATTACAATTTTAATTGGAATTGGAGGAACAACATTTGGTCTTGCCGAAGAAACCATAGCCTTCTACCCTATTCTTATTCCTGTATTTCTCGCCGCAAAATACGATGCCATGGTCGCTTTGGCTTCTATTTATATTGGATCATGTATCGGAACCTTAGCTTCTACAGTTAATCCGTTTTGTACTATAATTGCTTCAGACGCTGCCGGAATTAATTGGACCACAGGACTAACTACGCGTTTAGTGGTTTTAGTTTTAGGATTGATTATTTGTTTACTATATATCATTCGTTATGCCCAACGTGTAAAAAACGATCCCTCTAAATCCATTGTTTTTGAACAAAAAGAAGATATTGAACTTCGATTTCCCTTAACAAATTTAGATTCTGCTGTAAAATTAACGGCCAAGTATAAACTTATATTAATCATATTTTCTTTATGTTTTGTGGTAATGATTTATGGTGTGTCTCAATTAGATTGGTGGTTTTTAGAAATGACAACCGTCTTTTTAGTTGGTGCCATTTTAATAGGAGTGATTGCGAGAATTAAAGAAGCAACCTTTGTAGATACCTTTATTAAAGGTGCTAACGATTTGCTTGGTGTAGCCTTTATTATTGGAATTGCTCGTGGTGTAACCGTTTTAATGGAAGACGGGCTAATTAGCGATTCCTTATTATTTTACGCCAGTTCTTTAACCGATGGGATGAATAAAGGAGTGTTTATAAATGCCATGCTTTACATTTACAGCGGACTTTCATTCTTTATTCCGTCGTCTTCAGGAATGGCTGTTTTAACCATGCCAATTATGGCACCATTAGCAGATGGAGTTGGAATAGGTCGAGACTTGGTTGTAAATGCTTATCAATTTGGAATGGGAATATTTGCATTTATTAATCCGACAGGTTTAATTTTAGCCTCTTTAGCTATAGTTAAAATAGGTTTTGATAAATGGTTACGCTTTGTGATGCCTTTAGTTGGAATATTACTAATTTTCATCATGATAGTATTAACAATTTCAGTCTACATTTAGAGGCTTTAACCTTTTTATTTCCTTAAATTTGTTGTCTTTAAAAAGTTTCAAAATTTAGGATGATAAACATTCACCAAAAAACCTTACAAGATTTAGAATTTCAAACGGTATTAGAACAAGTTAGTGAATATTGTATCACTGGCTTGGGACATAGTGCTGCTCTTGAAATGTCACCTTTTCAACATAAAGCAGACGTTTTACGCGAGCTCCAATTAACCCACGAATATGTGTCGTCGTATGATAACGACAACCGTATCCCGAATCATGGTTTCGATGATATTACTAAAGAACTCAAACTTCTTAAGATTGAAAACACGTATTTGGAAGTTCATAGTTTAAAAAAGATCGTTTCTATTTCTCAGGCGACCAATGAAATAATTGTGTTCCTGAAAAAGTTTATAGAATACTATCCTAATTTATATGAAAGTGCTTCACATATCGAAATCACAAAAGTACTTATTGAAAGAATAGATGCTATTGTAGATCGATTTGGAGAGGTAAAGAATAATGCATCACCACTACTCTATGAGATTAGGCAGGTAATGAATAAGCTTAAAGGCCAAATAAACCAGAGTTTCACTTCGGCCTTGAGCATGTATCAAGGTTTAGATTATTTAGATGATATTCGAGAATCTGTTGTGGAAAACAAGCGAGTTTTGGCGGTTAAAGCCATGTATAGACGAAAAGTGAAAGGGTCTATAATGGGGAGTAGTAAAACAGGAAGTATTGTTTTTATAGAGCCCGAAGCGACTTTAAGGTACACACGAGAATTACACAATTTACAGTTTGAAGAAAAAGAAGAAGTTGTAAAAATCCTTAAGGATTTAACCAATTTTATTCGTCCGTATATTACATTATTAGCAGACTATCAGGCGTTTTTAATTAATATAGACTTAATTGCAGCTAAAGCGCAATATGCAAAATCGTTAAACGCTATTCTTCCTGAAATTACAGAAGAACGCAGCATGTTTTTACGCGATGCTTACCATCCTTTATTGTTTTTAACGAATTCAAAAAAAGGAAAAACCACATACCCTCAAACCATTACATTAAACGAGGAGAATCGAATTATTGTCATTTCGGGACCTAATGCAGGAGGAAAAAGTATTACATTAAAAACGGTAGGATTATTACAGGTTATGTTGCAAAGTGGAATGTTAATTCCTGTACACGAACGTAGTAAAACTTACATTTTCGAACGTGTTTTAAGTGATATCGGAGATAATCAATCTATCGAAAATCATTTAAGTACGTATAGTTACCGCTTAAAGCAGATGAATTATTTCTTAAAAAAATGCAACAGCAGGACACTCTTTTTAATTGATGAATTCGGAACAGGATCAGACCCAGAATTAGGAGGAGCACTAGCAGAATCGTTTTTAGAAGAATTTTACGAGCGTGAAGCCTACGGTATTATTACGACCCACTACTCCAACTTAAAAATTTTAGCTAATGAATTGCCATATATGCAAAATGCTAATATGCAATTTAATAATCAGACTTTAGAGCCTATTTTTAAATTGGTTTTAGGACAAGCAGGGAGTTCGTTTACCTTCGAAGTTGCTCAGAAAAACGGTATTCCGTATAGTTTAATAAACAAAGCTAAAAAGAAGATTGAAGGCAGTAAAGTACGTTTCGATGCGACTATTGCTAAACTTCAAAAAGAACGTAATAAATTAGAAAAAACAGAGCGTTCTCTTAAGGTTAACGAACAGAAAAAATTATCTGAAGCCGAAAAATTAGAAGAGATTAACACTAAAATTCAGAAGAAACTAGAAAGTTATCAAGAGCTTTACGATAGCAATCAGCGTTTAATTTATTTAGGACAAAAACTAAATGATATTGCAGAAAAATACTTCGAGAATAAACGCAAGAAGGAAATGCAAGATGAAATTTTTAAAGTGGTTCAGATTGAAAACTCTAAACGTAAACGGGTTACTGTAAAGCAGAAAAAAGTTCAGAAAGCCAAAGAGAAGAAAGTTGTTGAGGAAGCAGAAAAGAAAGTTGAAGTTATACGAGAAAAGAAAAAAATAGCGAAACAAAAAGCGATTGAGGCACCTAGACCAAAAGTAACGTTAAGATTAGGTGATCGCGTGCGTATGATTGATGGTAAAGCGATAGGAAGTATCGATAAAATTGAAAAAAACAAGGCTATTGTAAACTATGGCATTTTCACAACTAATGTGAATCTAGATCAATTGGAACTTGTAGAGGCTAAAAAATAGCAAAGTACCTATTTAAATTATTAACCATAATTAAATAGATATTTTGTAATTTAAAGATCCAAATCAACCCAACATGAAACACACATATATACTTCTTTTACTTTCGTTTATAACGACATTTAGTTACGGACAACGAGATAAATCGAATTTAAAAACTGATTTTAAGAATGAGGTTTCTTTAGAAATTCCGCAACTAATAAATGGTGTATATCAGTTGTCTTATGAACGCTATATTTGGAATAATTTTACCGCTACTTTAGGTCTTGGTTATAAGGGAAAAGAAGGCTTGGTTAAAATATCGGGACTTAATGCTAATAAAGTTAAAACCGATGAAATTTTCTATACTGGATACCAAATCATTCCTGAAGTACGCTATTATTTAAGTCAGACTTCTAATAGAATGCTAACCGGATTTTACCTTGGAGCCTATTTTAAATATTCGATGTATAAAAGTGAAGTCGATGGGAGTTATAAAAATTCTAACAATCAACTCTACGATTTCGAATTCGACACTAGTGCCAGCGTAGCCTCTGCAGGATTAATGGTTGGATATAAATTAGCACTTTCTAAACATTTTACTATCGATTTTATGATTGCAGGACCTGGTTCAGGAACATATAAATTCAAATTTAAAAATCATAAAGATCTACCTAACGAATTTTATGAAGATTTCAATGAAGCTTTAGAGAATTACAGTATATTAGATTTTATTAATTCAGATTTTAGATTATCTGAAGTGAATAGACGATCACAATTTTCAGCATTTTCATTTAGATATGGTATCGCTCTAGGTTATACTTTTTAATTGTAATTAAAATTTAAACACTATTATAATGATCACATTAGCTAAAAATGAAAAACTTATTCTTTTTGATGGTGTTTGTAATTTATGTGATAATTCTGTGCAATTTGTAATTAGACATGATAAGAACAACAACTTTAAGTTTACGACGTTACAAGGTGAAACGGCAAAGCCGATACTAGAATCTTTTAAAATCGATACCACTACAACCGACTCTATTTTACTTTATACTCCAGACCGTAAATTATACACAAAATCTAGTGCAGCGTTAAGAATCGCTACCCAATTAAATTTTCCTATAAATGTATTAGGTATATTTTTAATCGTTCCTAAAGGGATAAGAGACGTTATTTACGATTATATCGCAAAGAACAGATACCGTTGGTATGGTAGAAAAGATGATTGTATGATACCAACAAAAGCTTTAAAATCTAAATTTTTTGAATAATTTTACAATTTATTCATTGTTTTTTCTTTCAAATCAAGTTTTAACCATTTACTTTTGAAATCTTATTTTAACCAATTAATACACACTTTATGAAAACATCAAATTACTCACTTTTAATACTTATGATTACTTTAGTTTTAAGTAGTTGTTCTAGTGTAAAAGTTTTAGACTCTTGGAAAGCAGATAATGTATCTTCTATTAAAGATAAAAACATTCTTGTAATTGCGAGAACAGATAATAACCAAGCACGTATAGCTTTCGAACAAGAAATTGCTAGCCATTTACGTGAAAAGGGTTTTAAAGCAACTGAAAGTTTTAAAAAATTACCTCATATCGAGCCAAATAAAAAATTAGATGAAGCTCAAACTGCTGCACTTTCGGCAACTATTAAAAGAGAAGGATTTGATGGTGTTGTACTAAGTGTTATTAAAGATTATACTGAACAACAACAAACAACGACCGATGGCGGATATTACGCTGGAGGAACTATGGGTGGTATGTACGGAATGTACCCTGGCTACTATGGTGGTTTTGGTGGTTATTACGGACACCCAATGGGTTACGTTGGTGTTGGAACTTATATGCCAGCAACATCTACAACGAGAACAGTTAAAACATTTGTTTTAGAAACTGTAGCTTATAATTTAGATGAAGTAGAAGGTAAACAACTTGTAGCTGTAGTTACTTCAAGCATTGAAGACCCAAGTAGTGTAAGTAAAAATGCTGCTGAATACGCTGATAAAATAGAAAAAGCTTTAAAATAATTTATAGTTTATTTCATATAGAAAAAGCCTCATAACATATTATGAGGCTTTTTTATGCTTTAAAATTAGTCGTTCAAAATGTCTTAAGACGCCTCTAAAAGTTCTTGTAACACACTTTTAAAGACATCCACGGGTTGTGCACCTGTAACGGCACTCTTTCTGTTAAAAACAATAGTTGGTACAGAAGACACTCCCATTTGTTGCCAATACAACTCTTTACTTTTTACTTCTTCACGAGCTTCTTTATTATCTAATAAAGCTAAACCTTCTTCTGCATTTAAACCGACATCTAATAATGCTTGTTTTAATATAGATCTGTCAGAAACATCTTTTCTCTCGCTAAAAAACGCAGTCATTAATCGCATTTTTAATTCGGTTTGTTTCCCAAATTTATGAGCATATTCTAATAAAATATGATTTTCGAAGGTGTTTACCATTTTAAATTTATCAAAATAATCGAAGGTAAAACCAAGTTCCGCGCCAGCATCTGCCATATGTTGCTGAGAATCTTTTTGCTGCTCTAAAGACGATCCATATTTTTCTTCAATATGTTCCGTTAAGTCCTGCCCTTCTACAGGCATATTCGGATTTAATTCGAAAGGTTGCCATTCGATCTCTACTTGATCTTGAATACCTAATTCTGAAATCGCTTTTTCTAAGCGCTTATATCCAATAGTACACCACGGGCATACAACATCTGATACAATATCTATTTTTAATTTATCTTTCATCTTTAAAATTTTATAAGTTCACTTATTTGAAGTTCTCCATTTACGTTTGAATAATTCTTTAAATCGGCAGCAAATGTTTCGGCATTTGGCCCAAAAGCGTTCTGAAAAGACTCAAGATTTTCAAATGTTAAATGTGCAATGGCGACATATGGAGCAGGTTCATTTGGTGTTCTACCTGCAAGACCTAAATCTAACTCTAAACCTTTTAAAGCATCACCACAAGCTTTAGAAACCATTGGTAAATGTGTGTTTTTATAATAATCTGTATCAAACTTAACATCTTTAGTGTTTGGATACATTACAGATACTTTTATCATAATTTCATGTTTTTATAAAATTAATACACCTTCTGTAAAAATACAAAAGGTGTACAAGCTATTAATCAATAGTAACTAGGGAGGTTACTTATTTTCTTTAGTCCAAGCAAATTTTTTGAATGGCGCATCTACAGGTGTATTTGCTATATGGTTTGTATAATTACTAATTACTTTTTGAGATAGACCTAAAATAATATCTAGTACTTGTCTTTCTCCGTAACCTACAGCATAAAATGCTTCTAATTCTTCTTGAGACACATGTCCGCGATTACGAACCATAGCTAAAGTTAAAGTACGTAAAGCTTCCAATTTAGCATCTGCTAGAGGTGTCTCGTTACGTAAAGCTTCAGTAATCGCATCATCTACTTTCATCATTTTCGCGATTCCAGTGTGTGCAGGAACACAATAATGACATGCGTGCTCAACGTTAATCGTTTGCCAAACAACAGTTAGTTCTTCTTTATTAAAAGATGAATTAGAGAATAGTTCGTGTAAAGTTTGGTAGGCTTCAAATAACTGAGGAGACCCTGCCAATACACCGTGTAAACCAGGAATCATTCCATTAGCTTTTTCAGATTTTTCTAATAACGCAATGCTTTCGTTAGGTGCTGTTTCTTTATTTTGAATTTTTAATGTTGTCATAATTTATTATTTTAAGTATTATTAATAACTAAACATTCATTTAGTTATGTGATAAAAAAATATTATACGTTTTTAAAAATGTGTTCTATATAATGATCTAATTGAATTCTATTAAATAATTTTGAAGCAGATGATAAACCAATCATAGATATTATTAAATAATCGGCTTGTGCTTCTAATGTTAACTCGTCTTTAGACTTGTCTTGTGCTAATACAGATTTGAATACGTCTCTCACTTCATTAGTAAAAGAACTTAAAACCTGTTTAATTTTTTCATCTGTATCTTCCCTAACTTCATGCGCTGTATTTGTAATTAAACACCCTTTACCGATTTCATTATCCTTACTAAATTCTATAAAGTCTATAAAATAATCCTTCAAGCCGTCTAAACCTTTAGTCGAAGATTTTAAAAGACCTATCAGTTTATTTAATTTTTTCTTATAACATTTAACACTTTCAAGGAACAAACCGTGCTTACTTCCAAAACTTGAATAAATTGAAAACTTATTTATGCCCATTTCTTTTTCAAGCATTTGCATAGACGTTGTCTCGTAACCATTACGCCAAAAAACATTCATCGCTTTTTCGATAACGTCTGCTTCAATATATTCTTTTTTTCTAGCCATTGTTTCTAAATACAGTACAAATCTAACCAATCGTTTAGTTATAGCCAAAAAATTAACCTTTCATTTAGAAATAAAGATGAAAGGTTAATGAGATTTGTATTGATAAAAACGCTTAATTAATCTAACAAAAAGTTTAAATAAACACATTCAATACACTCTAAGCAAGTAGATTGTGTTAAATTTATAAATTATTTTTGTTTTTTATAATTATCGTCCCAATGTTTTTCTTTTGGATCACCTAGTTTCCCTACAGATTTAGCAACGATCATGGAAACAGCGGCATCTCCAGTAATATTTACAGTAGTACGACACATGTCTAAAGGCCTATCTACCGCAAAAATAAGTGCTAAACCAGCTTCTGGAATACCAGCTTGAGCCAATACAATAACCAACATTACCATACCTGCACCGGGAACAGCAGCGCTCCCAATAGACGCTAAAGTAGCTGTGGCGATAATTCCTAATTGTGCACTTAAACTTAAATCCATTCCGAAAGCTTGAGCAATAAACACAGCAGCAACGGCTTGATATAAACTTGTTCCGTCCATATTAATAGTTGCACCAATAGGTAATACAAAACTTGCCACTTCTTCTTCTACCCCTAAATGTTCTTCAACACGTTCCATTGTAAGCGGTAATGTTGCCGCACTACTACTTGTTGAAAAGGCTAAAAGTTGTGCAGGAGAAATTCCGTTGAAAAAGAATTTTGGTGTCTTTTTAGTAAAAAGGTATACAATTCCAGCATAAACCATCATCATAAGTGCTAATCCTAAAACAACACTCAAGGCATACCAACTTAGCGCTTTAAACAGATCTGTACTAGGTGCTTCTACAATTAACGCAGCTAATAACGCGAATACACCATAAGGTGCCACCAACATAATAATATCGATAAGCTTTAAAATAACTTCATTAAAACCATCGAAAAAGTCTTTAACTGGTTTCGATTGCTCTTCTGGAATAAGGATTAATCCCACACCAAAAAATATAGCAAAGAAAATAACCTGTAACATATTACCGTTATCACTAGCGGCTAGAAAGATGTTACTTGGCACAATATCTTCTAATGATTGTAAAGGTCCTGCTTCCTTTTGTTTTGCAGCGGCAGCAATTTTAGAATCGGCATCCCCTTTATAACTTTCAACCAATTGTAATCTGGTTTCTTCTGTAATCGAGTGACCTGGCTTAATAATATTTACAACAGCTAAACCGATAGAAACCGCAATTAAAGTTGTAATAATATAAGTTCCTATAGTCCGTCCTCCCATTTGAGACAGTTTGGAAATATCTTTTAAATCTGAAACTCCTTTTATTAAAGACCCCAATATTAAAGGAACTGCTATTAATTTTAACGAACTAATAAACATGTTTCCGAAAGGTTTTATCCAATTGCTAACAAATTTACTTCCCCATTCAAATTGTGTCATAATTAAAGCGAACACAACGCCTAAAACCATTCCTAATAATATTTGCCAATGCAATGCGAGTTTCTTCATAGTGAAAATGTGGTATTTTTTTATATTGTTGGTTAAGTTAGCCGTTTGCGTAAAAAAACAAAAGGTTTTCTAATAGAATTTTTATCGACAAGATATCGATTTATGAATTCATATAGAAAACCTTAAAAAAATGTATGTATTTATTTTATTGATAGGTTTTATCTAGTAAAAAGTAATCGGCTAAAACTAATGCTGCCATAGCTTCAACAATAGGTACGGCTCTTGGTACAACACAAGGATCGTGTCTTCCTTTTCCTTCCATTTTCACAATATTACCATCTTTATCGATCGTATCCTGCGTTTGCATAATAGTTGCAACAGGTTTAAACGCTACTCTAAAGTATATGTCCATACCGTTACTTATACCACCTTGAATACCACCTGAAAGATTAGTTTTAGTCGTTCCGTCTGTGTTATATAAATCGTTATGCTCGCTACCTTTCATTTTCGCACCACAGAATCCGCTGCCGTATTCAAAGCCTTTTACAGCGTTAATAGATAACATGGCTTTTCCTAATTCTGCATGTAATTTATCGAAAACAGGTTCGCCTAAACCGACAGGTACATTTTTAATCACACAAGTCACTGTACCTCCAATTGTATCTCCTGATTTTCTAATTTCCTTAATTTTAGAAATCATTTTATCTGCAGTTTCTGTATCTGGACAACGTACGATGTTACTTTCAGTGTTTTTAAAATCGATATCTTGGTATGGTTTTTCCATGAATATATCACCTACAGAAGATGTAAATGCATGAAATTCCATCTGACTTAAAAATTGTTTAGCAACAGCACCTGCCACTACACGACAAGCTGTTTCTCTTGCAGAACTTCTTCCTCCACCTCTATAATCGCGAATGCCATATTTTTTTTCGTACACATAATCGGCATGCGACGGACGAAAAGAATCTTTTATATGAGAATAATCGTGAGACTTCTGATTTGCGTTTTCAATAATAAATCCTATTGAAGTTCCGGTCGTTTTACCTTCAAAAATACCTGATAAAAATTTAACTTCATCTGGTTCTTTTCGTTGAGTAACAATTGCAGATTGCCCGGGTTTTCTGCGATTCATTTCATTTTGAATGGCATCAAAATCTATTGCAATCCCAGCTGGGCACCCATCGATTACACCACCTAGTGCAATACCATGCGATTCACCAAAAGTAGTGAGTTTAAATATTTTTCCGAAGGAATTTCCTGCCATAACAACCTGTATTTTTTTGCTAATTTAACTGTATTATTATGAATAATAAAATAGAATGGCAGGAATTGCAAAATTATCTATCATCATATAGGTAACATTAATTTTACAAAAACCTATTTATTAATTAATTAGGAGTTTAAGTTAAAGTAACATGTGTTTATGTTATTTGTTTAAAACAATATTTAAATCCCTTAAATTAGTTGAAAATCAAAAGAAAAATTGAGGTTGCCGTTATATCAGATGTGCATTTAGGAACATTTGGATGCCATGCCAAAGAACTTTATTCTTACCTAAATAGCATAGATCCAAAGACATTAATTTTAAATGGCGATATCATTGATGTTTGGCAATTTAATAAGCGTTATTTTCCTAAATCGCATATGCAAGTCATCAAAAAAATAATGGATATGGCTTCAGACGGTGTAGAGGTGATTTACATCACTGGAAACCACGACGAAATGCTTAGACGCTTTAGCGGAGCTAAAATCGGTAATTTTTCTATAGTCGATAAATATGTTACCGAGTTAAACGGGAAAAGCGCTTGGTTTTTTCATGGCGATATTTTCGATGTTTCTATACAGAATGCGAAATGGCTAGCTAAACTGGGTGGCTATGGCTATGACTTTTTAATCTTAATCAATCAAATGGTAAATTGGGGGTTATCTAAAATGGGGAAAGAAAAATATTCGATCTCTAAACGTATAAAAAACGGTGTAAAAGGTGCTATTAAATATATTAGTGATTTCGAAAAAGTAGCCACAGATCTAGCCATAGAGCAAGGCTATGACTATGTGATTTGCGGACATATACACCAACCAAAAATGCTCATTAAAGAAAATAAGATTGGGAAAACCATGTATTTAAATTCTGGAGATTGGGTAGAAAACTTCACGGCTTTAGAATATCAATTTAAGCGTTGGAAAATTTACAACTATAACTACGACAAACTATCTCCGTTTTTTGTAGATGAAGACTTAAAAGACATGGACATGCAAGATCTAATAGCTGCTATAACTATAGTAGACAAAAAGAAGAAGAAATCTAAAAAGAAAAAATCAGAGTAAAGCTCGTCTTAAAATAGTCACTGGATGAAGCGCTTCGCGATTTGTACCATCCTTAATTTGGTGTCGACAACTTGTACCATTTGCAGCAATAACAACTTGTTCCTTTGCTTTTCGTATCGCAGGAAATAAAGTTTGCTCACCAACGGCCATACTGACCTCATAATGTTCTTTTTCGTAGCCAAAGCTACCGGCCATACCACAACACCCACTTGGAATAATTGTCGCTTTATAATTTACTGGCAGGTTTAATATTTTAAACGTAGATAACTGATTGCTCATTGCCTTTTGATGACAATGGGAATGAATCTTGATTGTTTTTTCATCTGTTTTAAATTGACTCGCACGAATGTGACCTTTTTCCATTTCTGAAAACAGAAAATCTTCAATTAAAAATGTGTGTTTAGCAATTTTGCGTGCGCCTTCTTTATCTTCAGCCAACATGAGATATTCATCTTTAAATGTAAATATTGCAGATGGCTCTACCCCTATTAAAGGCGCTTCTTTTGAGATTAAATCTTTATATATATTTACATTGTTAGTCGCACAAACTTTAGCGTGATCTAAAAAGCCTTTAGATATTAGCGCACGACCAGATTCATCATGTTTTACAAACCTTAATTCATAATTCAACCCTCGTAATAAGGCTATAGCATCTAAACCTATTTGCGTATCTAAAAGGTTCGTGAACTCGTCTACAAAAAAATAAATAGATTTTATATACTTTTCAACAACTACTTTATTATCAGTATTCTGAATATATTTATTTAAACTTTTAGATGAAACTAAAGGCATGCTTCGTTTTTCAGCAATACCAAACGTTTTTTTAATGATATCTGACGTAAATTTGGTTGTAAAAAAGAAGTTCGTAATACCAGAGACATGAGTCGACAATTCGTTAATCTTATTGTTATGGGCGAATAATTTTGAGCGTAAACTGAAACCATTTTCTTTTTGATACTGGTATAAAAATTCAGCTTTCATAGTAGAAATATCTACGGTACTTGGACATTCGTTCAGGCATGCTTTACAACTTAAACATAAATCTAAAATATCTTTTAATTCCTCGTGATTAAACGGATTTTTATCAGCTCCAGTATTAGTTAAAAATTCACGAAGTGCATTTGCTCTAGCACGTGTAGAATCTTTCTCGTTTCGAGTCGCGCGATAACTCGGACACATAGTTCCTCCTAATTCAGGTGGTTTTCTGCAATCTCCACTCCCATTACATTTTTCTGCTTGTCTCAGGATTCCTTCTGAAGCTGAGAAATCCATCAACGTTTTTATTTCAGGTTCTTTACGATCGGGAACATAGCGCAACCCTTCATCCATTGGAAAAGCATCTACAATCTTTCCCGCATTGAATATGTTTTTAGGATCGAAAACGGTTTTAATTCGTCTAATTATGTCATAGTTCGCTTCCCCAATCATTAACGGAATAAATTCAGCTCGTACAATTCCATCTCCGTGTTCACCTGACATAGAACCACCATATTTCTTAACTAAATGCGCAACATCGGTTGTTATTTTACGAAATAAAACGACATCTTTACTAAGCTTAAGGTTTAATATGGGACGTAAATGTAATTCTCCTGCTCCGGCGTGTGCGTAATAAATGGCTTTCTGATTATACCCCTTCATTAAAGCCGTAAATTCATTTATATAATTAGCAAAATCTGGAAGTGCTACCGCAGTATCTTCAATACATGCCGCCGATTTCTTGTCTCCGATAATATTTCCCAAAAGTCCTAAACCCGCTTTTCGCAATTCAATAGCTTTATCGATATCATCGTCAAGTAAAACAGCATTCGCATAACTTAAACCTTCTACCTGTAATGCGTTTACTAGAGCTTCTGCCTGAAGTTTAACATCGGTTATAGAATTACTTTTTAATTCACACATTAAAATAGCCTCTGGGTCTCCAACCACAAATTGCCTGTTTTCCTGCTGTTTTAAGTTGTTTTTAGTACAATCTAATATGGTTTTATCCATCATCTCGCACAAATACAAATGGTGCTGCATACACGTCGTTGTAGCGACTAATGCATCTTCAACACTTTTAAAATGCGCAGCTACCATAACACGTTCTGTTGGTGGCAAAACATCTAATTTCAGAGTGATTTCTGTTGAAAAAGCCAAAGTACCTTCGCTACCTGCTAACAAATTACACATGTTAAAAGGCTTTGAAGACTCTTTAAAAACAGAACAATCTACCAATTTATCGATTGCATATCCTGTATTTCTGCGATGAATTTCAGGTTTTGGAAACTCCTTATGGATTTGAGATCGAACCGTATCTAATTTTAATTCGTTGAAAATGGTATTGTATAATCGACCTTCTAAATTTGATAATGCCGTTTTCTTCAGAAACTCTTCTGGTGTTAGATTCCCAAAGACAGCATCGCTTCCATCACTTAAAATGGTTTTTAATTCTATTACCTTATCTCGAGTTACACCATATTGAATAGATGTAGTCCCCGACGAGTTATTCCCCACCATACCACCAATCATACAACGATTAGAGGTTGACGTATCTGGTGCAAAAAACAAACCATACGGTTTTAATTGAAGGTTTAAAAAATCCCTAACAATTCCGGGTTGTACCGTAACCGTTCTGGCATCTTTATTTATAGATATAATTTCTGTAAAATGTTTAGAAACATCTACAATAATACCATCGCCAACACATTGACCAGCTAAAGACGTCCCCGCAGTTCTTGGAATTAATGTTATATCATTAGAATTAGCAAAGGCTATTAAAACTTTTAAATCTGCATCATGTTTCGGGTAAGCTACTGCTAGAGGTAATCGTCTGTATACTGAGGCGTCTGTAGCGTAGATAGACTTCATTAAATCGTCGTAAAACAATTCGCCATCTAAGGTATTGTGTAAAGCTTGTAAATGAGAAAAAACAGATTTGATCATAATAGTCTGAAATAAAATGCTCCGAGTTCCGGAATCAAATAAATGTAATGATAGTTGATAAAATGAGCAAGAGTATCCCATTCAATCTTAAAAAAGGGTATCGTTTTAAACCTAAAACACTTCAGATTATAACTAAACCTGAAGTGTTTCTATACTATTTATATGTAAAATAATTTAACTAATTCTGAAGACCGTTCACAATAGTTTGTTCGTATATTTTCTCGTATTGAGGTACGATATTATGCAAATCGAATAGGTAAGAACGCTCTTTTGCATTATGCTTAAACTGTTGTAATCGTGCTTCGTCACTTAATATATGAATCGCATTTGCACTCATATCTTCTACATCACCAACGTTACTTAAAAACCCAGTAATACCATTAATATTCACTTCAGGAATACCTCCTGTATTACTAGAAATTACAGGAACCCCAGAAGCCATTGCTTCTAAAGCAGCTAGTCCAAAACTTTCTGTTTCCGATGGTAGAAGAAACAAATCAGAGAAACATAAAATTTTATCTATCTCGTTACTACGGCCAAAGAATACAACTTTATCTGATATACCTAATTCCTGACATAAATTTTCAGCTTTTTCCTTATCAGGACCTTCACCAATTAACATCAGTTTAGCAGGGATTTCTTTCTGAATATTATAGAAAACTTTAATCACATCTGTTATCCGTTTTACGGGTCTTAAATTACTAATGTGCGTAATAATTTTTTCGTTATCTGGCGCCATCATACCACGCTGACAATCGGTATAACTGTGTTTATATTTTTCAATATCAATAAAATTGGTAATCACATGGATCTCATTTTTAATATCAAATAATCTAAAGGTGTCATACTTTAAACTTTCAGAAACCGCTGTAACCGCATCCGACTTATTGATACTAAAAGTAACTGCCGATTTATAAAAGGGATGACTACCAACCAATGTTATATCTGTACCGTGAAGTGTGGTTACAATTGGAAGATGAATACCTTCTTCTTGTAACATTTTTTTAGCCATATAAGCTGCATACGCGTGAGGTATAGCATAATGTACATGTAGCACTTCTATTTTATGAAGTTTTACGGTATCTACTAATTTACTAGATAACGCCAACTCATAGGGTTGATAATGAAATAAAGGATATTCGGGTACATTAACTTCGTGAAAATGCACTTTGTTACCTAATAGATCCAACCGTACTGGCTGATTATAAGTAATAAAATGTATTTCGTGTCCGCGTTTTGCTAACTCTAATCCTAATTCTGTTGCAACTACGCCACTCCCTCCAAATGTTGGATAACAAACAAGTCCTATTATCATTTTTATTTTATAATTGCTTCGTAAATAAGTTCCTGAATATCGGTTCTAATATTCTCTCGTAATAACATGTTAATTTCGGCAGACGGATACGTTCTATTTGCCAAAAACACATACACTAATTCTTCATCTGGATCTGCCCAAGTATACGTTCCTGTAAAGCCAGAATGACCAAAACTTTTCATAGATACACATCCACAAGTTGGTCCACTTTTTCCTAATTGCGGTTTATCGAACCCTAAACCACGTCGGTTTCCTTTACTAGAATAGTATGTTTTATTAAACATATCTATTGTTTCAGGCTTTAGAAAACGTTTATCACCATAAAATCCTTTTTGCAAATACATCTGCATAATTTTAGCAATATCATTGGCGTTACTAAATACACCTGCATGACCGCCAATACCATTCTGCATAGCAGCTCCCATATCGTGAACATACCCCTGCACGACTTGATGTCTGTAATACGTATCATTTTCGGTCGGTACTATGTCTTTCATAGGAAACTTTAAATATGGGTTATAGGTTGATAAATTCATCCCTAATGGCTCATAAAATTTAGTTTGAATCAGGTAATCTAATGTTCTGTCGTAATAAACTTCAATAAATTTCTTTAAAATATAATAAGGCAAGTCACTGTAGCGATATCCCGTCTTAGTTAATAAATCTGTTTCTTTTATAATCTTCTGAATCGTATCCGGATAATCGCGTTTTAAATAAATATTATTCGCCACTTTAATATTAAAAAGCTCACTTGGGGCATTGCTATAATATTCAGAACTCGGCTGTTTAGCCGAGTCAAGTGTTGCAACATAAAAAGGGATCCAGGGTTTTAATCGGGCATAATGCGATAACATTTCCTTAAGCGTAATATTCTCTTTATTAGATCCGACATACTCTGGTAATAAGTTTGAAAGTTTTGAATTTATTGAAATTTCGTCATCCTGTTCAACAATTTCCATCAATAAAGGCAGACTAGATAAAATTTTGGTTAATGAAGCAACATCATAAACATCATTAAATTTTACAGGTTCCGAGTCTTTTTCGTAAGTATGTTTTCCAAAGTTCTGATTGTAAATCACCTTTCCTTTTCTAGCCACTAGAAGCTGTATCCCTGGCGTCATATGGTCATCTACCGCACGTTGTGCAACAGCATCTATTTTATGTAATTTCTTCGAATCGATTCCCACACGCTCAGGAACCGTATATCCCAATCGTGAAATGGAATTGATACTAATACCATCTCCCACGTGTAAACCATTACCAACCGAAACAGGTAATTTTCCTTTAGCGGCAAGTGCTCCAAAAATAATTTGAGCCGATTTTTCCTGAGACACAACGCTGTTCTGGTAACTTACCATAATGCCTTCAATATTTTCTACAGAAGGTAAATCTAATAAAGCATATGGTTTAACAAATACATCTAAAATAACAGTATGGTTTTTAGCAATACTATCTAGAAGCTGTATTTCCTGAGACGTAAAACTATAACTTTTCCAAGGATTAGCATTCGAGCGATGTAAACCAACAATAACCGTATTATAACTATCTAATTTATTTTTCACAAACTCGTAAGCATCCGACCTCACTTCGTGGACTTTCGTATATTTTTTTAATTCGTTTAAAAATGGTGTTCCACTATCGTCTCCCAATTTTATATAGGCAATTGATTTTTTGTCTAAATCGCGAAGAGGTAAAATGTCCTTATCGTTTTTTACAACTGTAATGGCATTTTCAAATAACTCTTCATTTAGAATATCATCTTCAAGTCTATTTAAATCGTTAACCAAATTGGCTAATTCTATGGGTTTGTATTTATTTAAGCCGACCTTATACTTAGACATTAGAATTTTCTTTACAGAATATGCTAAACGTTCTTCAGTAATTGTTTTGTTATTATACGCTTCAGTGATTTTAGCCATTGCTTTTGGCACATCTTCAGAAATTAATAAAATGTCATTTCCTGCTAAGAACGCAGCCAAATCGATATCTCCAGGACTACTAAAATTTGCAACCCCTTTCATCTCTAAAGCATCGGTGAAGATTAAACCTTCAAATCCCATCTTATCTTTTAATAAATCGGTTATAATCGCTTTCGATAAAGATGATGGAAAATCGGGTCTAGATTCTAAACTCGGAACATTTAAATGCGCTACCATTACGCTTTCCATGCCATTTTTAATCATTTTCTTATACGGATATAACTCAATAGAATCAATTCGTTTTTCAGAAAAAGTTATTGTTGGTAATGCTTTATGAGAATCTGTTTCGGTATCTCCGTGACCAGGAAAATGTTTTCCTGTTGCCATGACACCTGCGCTTTGCAATCCTTTCATAAAGGCTACGGCATGCTCTGTAACTTCATCCCGATCTTCACCAAAAGAACGGTTTCCAATAATTGGGTTTTTCGGATTTGTATTAATATCTACATCAGGACCAAAATTAAAATGAATCCCCAGACGCTTACAATGTTCTCCGATATGTTTTCCTGCTTGCTCTACTAAAGCCTTGTCCTTAATTGCTCCTAAAGTCATATTCCAAGGAAATGCGTAAGTCGAATCAAGACGCATGCTCAATCCCCACTCTGCATCCATACCAATTAACATGGGTACTTTAGACATCCCTTGATAGCTGTTATTAAGCTTAGCCAGTTTTACAGGACCACCTTTTGAATAGATAATACCTCCGATGTGGTTGTTTTTAATTAGGTTTTTAACAGCCGTAACATCTCTTGTATTTGCAGATGTCATGGCACGAACCATAAATAACTGACCAATACGTTCTTTGAGTGTTAATTTTGTATACACACTATCTACCCATTTTTGTTGAGCTATAGCGTCCTTTGTGACTAAAGGATTTGTAGAATTTTGACCAAATGAAAAGTTGATACTAAAAATTATGAGAGAGATATATAAAATATTGCGCATGAAAATTCTGTTTGAATGTAAATATATTCTTGAGGGTAAATATTAAGGCAAAATACCATATTTAAAATGAAGTTAAAAAGACTTTATGATAGATTTATAAAGATTTAATTAACAGTTGAAAATCTGACGTATTAAAAATCCAGATTAGATATTTATACAACCTTAAGTTACTGATATACAATCCTTACTTTTAATTTATAAGTGATTAAAGTCTTAAAACAAAAAGCTTCATTCAAAATAAATTGAATGAAGCTTTTTTATAATTTATATAATCTGAAGTTATTCTACTAAATCAATATATCTATCATGATATCCTAATAAATATAAAACACCATCTAGACCAATACTCGAAATAGAACTTTGTGCATTGTCTTTTACCTTAGGTTTTGCATGGAAAGCAATACCTAAGCCAGCAAGATTAAGCATTGGTAAATCGTTAGCACCATCTCCTACAGCAATTGTTTGAGCGATATCGATGCCTTCTTTAATTGCGATTTCTTTTAAATACTCTGCTTTTTTATTTCCGTCTACAATATCACCAAGATAACCACCAGTAAGTTTACCATCTTTTATTTCTAATTGATTCGCGTATACATAATCGATACCCAATTCTTTTTGTAAATAATGTCCGAAATACGTAAATCCACCTGATAGAATGGCTGTTTTAAATCCGTATTTTTTAAGTGTATCAATAAGACGTCTCGCACCTTTGGTAATCGGTAAATTTACAGCGACTTGTTGCAATACATCTTCGCTTAATCCTTCCAAAAGTTTCATACGTTTTTTAAAACTTTCATTAAAATCAATTTCACCTTGCATCGCAGATTCCGTAATAGCTTTAACTTCTGCTCCAACGCCAGCAAGTTCTGCTAATTCATCAATTACTTCTGTCTGAATCAAAGTAGAATCCATATCAAAACACACCAAACGTCTGTTGCGTCGATAAATATTATCTTCTTGAAATGCAATATCTACATCTAGTTCACGAGAAATTTCCATAAACTTTGCTGTAATATCGGACTTATCTTTAATTTCTCCTCTAATCGATAATTGAATAGAAGCTCTAGGATATTCCTCCTCTTTAACTAAAGACAAACGACCAGTAAGACGTTTTATCGCATCGATGTTTAAATTCTTTTCAGAAATCACTTTCGTGACTTCCGAAATTTGCTCTGCCGCCAATTTTTCTCCTAAAATGGTTATAATATAACGATCCTTACCTTGAAGCGTTACCCAATTTTCATAATCATCTAAAGTAATAGGTGTAAACTTGGCTGTAATTCCTAGTTCGTATGCCTTAAATAATAAATCTTTTAAAACAGCAGCCGATTTTTTCTTCGATTTTATTTCAAACAGAATACCCAAAGACAGTGTATCGTGAATATTGGCTTGTCCAATATCTAGAACTTTAGCACCATATTGCGCTAAAACACCTGTTAAACTTGATGTTAATCCTGGCTTATCTTGCCCCGAAATGTTTAATAAGAAAATCTCATTATTCATAATATCGTTTGGTTTTTAAAATGAAAATTTAAAGTCTTTTGGTTTTAAAGACCTTATTGAATTAATTAATAGATTCTTTAAGTTTTAAATTAAGCGTTAAACAGCTATCACATTTTAAACTTTTAGTGAAGATTATTTAAGAAACCTGTTGTGCCAACTGTCGCTAGCAGGAACTTCCCAATTTTCGTTATATTCTGCAATATTTGTCACTAAATTATTAAAAACAATTGTGTTTTTTGACACCGCTTTATCCTTAGCCATTTTTCTAAATTCGGTTAAGGTTTTATAGGCTACAAATTCTCCTTGTTTGTAAGACACATTCATTTTATCCAATAAATCGACATTGTAGTCTTTTTCTAATTGCTGAATAAAATGTACAGAAGCATCTACAGAACATCCTGTAGCATTATTAACTTCTTGATTTAAACCAAGAATAATAAAACGCTTATATTTAATATCGTATCCCGCATTTAAATCGGCACCATGAGCCGTCCAATTTTCTATAAAGACATCTAATTTAGATTTTATCTCTTCTAATTCTTGATCATTAAATGAACGATTTGCTTGATAAATCCAAACCTTTGAAGTTTCTGGTAATGTATTAAAATCTACTAACATTTATTGTGCTGTTAACTTAGTTATTATTTTAAAATTGCGATAGTCTTCAATTTTTGAATCATAAAAATCTTGTTCTTTATATTGAATACTAAAGTTTGTTTTCTTTATTTTTTTTGTGTCTTGTAAATATTGTGACCCTTCAAAATACGTTAACCATAAAAAACTATATGATCTTCCGCTTGAAGCATCTTTAAAACGAATGACATTGAAAAGTTGATCACGCTCTAACTTAGAAAACTCCATGTTATCTAAAGCATATTCTTCTGCGTTAATATTAGCATCTGATTCTATTTCGTCCATGTAATTCCCTACAAGTAAAGACATAACATCCGGACAACTATTCATCATTCTAAGCGCAATTAACTCACCTAATTTTTCTAAAGATTTATCATCTTCAAAGGAAACATTTAATGCGGAAACAGCTTCTGGGTATTTACCATAACTCTCCATAACACAAAGCCCGAAAGTCATTTCTATAGTTGATTTATCCACAGTAGCTAAATTAAAATCTTTAGCAGCCATACATACACAAGTGTCGTCTGAAATTTTTTGAATGAGTTCGTCTTTAGTTAGTTCTTGCGCAAAAGAAACACAAGACACAAAACCGACTATTAATAATGCAACGATGTTTCTCATTATAAATCTTGTGCATTTGCAATAAGCTCGGCGATATCCATAACCTCTACTTCAGCTTCTTTGTCTTTTGCTTTTACTCCATCAGTCATCATGGTGTTGCAAAACGGACATCCTGCTGCAATAATATCAGGCTTAACTTCTATAGCCTGTTCTGTGCGCTCCACATTGACTTCTTTATCCCCTTTTTCGGCATCTTTAAACATTTGCGCTCCACCTGCTCCGCAACATAAACCTTTGCTTTTGCAATTTTTCATCTCGACCAACTCGGCTTCTAGTTTTCTAATTAAATCCCGAGGTGCCTCATAAACGTTATTTGCACGACCTAAATAACATGGATCGTGGAATGTAATACGTTTACCTTTATATTGACCACCTTCAATACTTAATTTACCTTCTTCTAATAAAGATTTTAAAAACTGCGTATGGTGCATAACCTCATAGTTTCCACCTAATTGAGGATATTCATTTTTGATGGTATTAAAGCAATGCGGACATGCAGTAACGATTTTTTTAACCTCGTAAGCATTTAAAACTTCGATATTTGTAACCGCTTGCATTTGAAATAAAAACTCGTTTCCTGCACGTTTTGCAGGATCTCCAGTACAACTTTCTTCTGTACCTAAAACCGCAAAATCAACATTCGCTTTATTTAGTAGTTTCACAAATGCTTTGGTGATTTTTTTTGCTCTATCATCAAAACTTCCGGCACAGCCTACCCAAAATAAAACATCTGGTTGCTTACCTTGAGCCATATATTCTGCCATAGTAGGCACTTTTAGTAATTCGCTCATTTTTCTATTCTGATTTAATGTATGTGTTAACTTTAAGCATAATACACTTATTCGTCTTTCCAGTTTAAACGGTCCATTTGATTGTAAGGCCAAGGGGCACCGTTATTTTCTATGTTTGTCATCATGTTATTTAATTCTACAGGAGCAGCAGACTGTTCCATAACTAAATAACGTCTCATTTCAATAATTATCGATAACGGATCGATACTAATCGGGCAGGCTTCTACACAAGCATTACACGATGTGCATGCCCATAATTCTTCGTTAGTAATATAATCGCCTAATAATTGTTTTCCGTCGTCGGTAAAGACACCATTATTAGCATCTATATTCTTACCTACTTCTTCCAAGCGATCTCTCGTATCCATCATGATTTTACGAGGCGATAATTTTTTTCCTGTTTGGTTGGCAGGACATTCACTAGTACAACGTCCGCATTCAGTACATGTATACGCATTTAACAATTGTACCCAATTTAAATCCTGAACATCGCTAGCTCCAAATTTAACCACCTCTTCTTCTGCAGCATTTTCATCAGGAGTAGCAAATGGGTCGGCATTAGGATCCATCATTAACATAACCTCTTTAGTTACAGCTTCAAGATTATCAAGTTGTCCTTTAGGTTTTGTTTTTCCATAATACGTGTTTGGAAATGCTAAAAGAATATGTAAATGTTTAGAGAAATATAAATAATTTAAGAATGCTAAAATACCAGTAATATGTAGCCACCATGCTCCTCTTTCAATACCATGCAATGTTGACTCTGAAAGATTACTAAATAAAGGTGCAATAAACTGACTGATTACATTTCCGCTATTCATGGCTTGAAAATGCACATCGGTGGCATTCATAACAAGAAACAATAGCATTAGCACCATTTCGATATATAAAATAATGTTTCCATCATTTTTTGGCCAACCTTTCATTTCAGGTTTCCAGAATCGCTGTAACTTAATAACATTTCGTCGCATCCAAAATATAATTACAGATACGAATACTAAAAATGCTAGAACCTCGAAAGTACCAATTAGAATACCGTAAAAATGACCTAAAGAAGAGAATATCCTATGCGTGCCAAAAAGACCATCAATAATAATTTCTAAAACCTCAATATTAATAACTACAAATCCTACATATACAATAACGTGTAAAAAACCTGCAATTGGTCGCGTAACCATCTTACTCTGCCCAAGAGCAATCATGGCCATGTTTTTCCAACGTTGTGATTTATTATCACTAACATCGACATCTTGACCAAGATTAATATTTCGGATTAATTTCTTTACGTTTTTCGTAAAATAACCGATTCCGACAATTAAAAGTATTGCAAATAATATGTTAGGAATGAAGCTCATATTTTAGTTAGTTGTTTTTGGCTCGACGTCTACATTTAAACCGTTATCATCGGCTTGGTTTTCTTCAGCATCAAAATCGCCTGCTCGTTTTCCAAATAATGAAAAATGTACATAACGTTTTGGGTTTAATTTCATATCCTGAAGTAATTGTTCTAATTGAAGTGATGCTCCTTCTAAATTACCGTAAAGTTTATCGTCTTTTAATAATTTTCCTAAAGAACCTTTTCCATTATTAACGTCGGCTAATACCCCATTAAATGTTGTTAAGGTTTCTTCTAAATTATTTACAACTGCAGAAAAATTAGTCGCAGCTAGAGAATCTGAAATTTTAGAAATGTTACCAGACGCATTACTAAAATTAGTAAGCGTTGTATTCAAGTTTTCTTTATTAGATTCTATAACACCATTTAAACTATTAGAAGTTTTTTGAAACGAAGAAATCGTTTGGTCTAAAGATGCAATCGCCTTTTTTAAACTCAATTTAGTGTCTTCGTCGAAAATACTATTCACATTTAAAAGTAATGAATCTGCATTATTCGTTAACGATTCTATTTTTTCTTGCAACGGCGCTAATTTTTCGCCAACAAGATCTGTTAATCCAGATTTTCTTGCAGCCAACAAATAATCATTGTCTTTAGCCAATTCCGCGTTATCTAAAGCAGGAACAATAGCTACAGATTTACCACCTATTAAACTGGTATCGTATAATTCGGCTTTACTATTCTTTGAAAAAGAATAATCGTTATCTATAATTAGTGTGACTAATAATTTAGCATCGTCTTGTAAGGTAATGTCTTTTACATTACCAACTTGTAATCCACTAATGGTTACAGGTGTTGAAGGCGTTAACCCTTCGACATTTTCATATATTACATAAAATGTTCTGGAAGATGAAAATAAATTTACACCCTTCAGAAAGTTTATTCCAAATATTAAAAATAATACTCCAGCAATAACTAGGATAGCTGTTTTAACTTCTCTTGATATCTTCAAAGCAATGATTTTAGTTTATAAACAAAATTAGAAATAATAAAATTAGAATACAGTTAATTTGAGGTACTATTTAGCACTTTGTCTAAATGTACTTTTTCTCCATTTTTAAATGCAACTATAAAACTTGTATCGAATCCTTTGGCTTTTGCGTGAATAAGCAAATCCTTTATTACGGAATAATCCGAGGTATCTCCATAATAATATTTATAAATATCACCTACTTTATCTCTAGAGATAGGGCTTAATCCATTAAAGTTAAATGCTTTTGTTTCCAATTTCTTAGAACTCGCCGCAATTTGAACTTTAAATACCACATCGCTTTTTACTACCGTCTCTTTTGTATCTGAAACAACATCCTCCTTAACTATAGGTTGCACTCGTGAGGAACCTATATTCTCTCCAATATTTAGATCTAATGATGTTTTGTATTCTAAAATAGCATCTTTTATTGATGTTGAAATCTCTGATTGTCCTTTTTTCGAATTTAAATACTGTCCTTCAGAACTGTTGGTAATAAAACCAGTTTCAATAAGCACACTAGGCATATAGGTATTATGCATAACCCATAAACTAGCTTGCTTTACCCCACGACTTTTGCGTTTCAGTTTATTCGCAAAATTACTTTCAATCATTCCTGCAAGCATAATACTATAATCGATATAATCTTCTTGCATTAAGGTTAACCCGATTAAAGACTCAGGCGCATTAGGATTAAATCCGTCGTAATGAGTTTCATAATCATCCTCCAATAGTATTACTTCGTTTTCCTGTTTGGCAACGTCAAAATTACGTTTGGTATTCGCAACTCCTACAACATAGGTCTCAGTTCCATAAGCTTGAGAATTATGAGCATTGCAATGCACAGAAACAAATAAATCGGCATCTGCTTGGTTTGCAATTTGGGCACGACCTCTTAAAGTTACAAAGACATCGGTTTTACGTGTGTAAATAACTTTTATATCCTTGTTTTTTTCTAACTCTGCTCCTATTTTTAAAACAATTTTTAAAGCCACTTCTTTTTCCGTAAATCCAAATTTTGTTGGTTTTCCAGGATCATGACCACCATGTCCTGCATCTAACACAACTACAAATTTGCTAGAATAGAGCGGTTTATCGCTCTTAAAAGAGGTTAATAAAATTAATGATATAAAGGACAAGAAAAATAATATAGATTTTGTTTTCATATAGACTATAACACTTAAGGCATCTGTTTATTATTAAAATTTAGTGAATATTAATCAATCACAAAAAAATATATGTAATTTTGGCCTTTCATACACTAAACCTGACTTTACAAAAATACATTTAAAAGCATTGCGTACAAACTACTTTCAAATACTTTTAGCTTTAAGTTTTACTGTGCTTATAAACACGTCTGTCTTTTCTCAAGACCTACCCACTCGCGCTAAGGTTATACGTCCTATTACTCAGGACATTCCGCTTTACACGCCTAGTATAAGTGTAGATTCCGTAGCTATAAGAAGCATCACAGAAGCAGTCCAAGATACAGTTAGATTAGATAGTATTAAACTAAAAAAAGAATTTTTAACCGATGTAGTAGATTACGATGCTAAAGGTTACACGTCTTTTAAGCGGTTGGAGCAAAAATTATACTTGTATGATGAAGCTGAAGTTAATTATCAAGATATGAATATCAAGTCCGGTGTAATTATTATTGATTACAGTAAAAATGAAGTTTATGCAGGACGAATAAAAGATACTTCTGGCGTTTTAACACAAAAACCGGTATTTACACAAGGCCAAAGTGTTATTGAACCTGATTCTATTCGTTTTAATTTCGACACAAAGAAAGCCTTAATTTTTAATTCGAAAACAGAACAAAGCGGATTTAATATTCTTGCACCCGTAGTAAAAAAGGAAAATGATTCTGTGGTATTTATGGCTAAAGCCCGTTTTACGACTTCGGAAGATTTAGAAAATCCGGATTACTATTTTAAGGCTAGTAAAATTAAATTTGTTCCTGGTAAAAAGATTGTAGTTGGGCCAACACATATGGTTATTGCCAATGTGCCTACTCCTATTGCTGTACCCTTCGGATTTTTCCCATTAACAGATACCCAAACTTCAGGTATAATTATACCTACTTTTGGAGAAGATAGTACACGAGGCTATTTTATTCAGAATGGAGGTTACTATTTTGCAATAAGTGATTATGTCGATTTGGCACTTTTAGCCGACTATTACACCAATGGAAGTTACGGATTTAGAGCAGAAACTACCTATGCAACGAAATATCAATATAGAGGTAGTGCCGCGTTTAGATATGAAAGTTTGATTAGTAGTGAAAAAGGATTTCCAGATTACTCGAAGTCTACCGTGTATAACATTCGTTGGTCTCATAGTCAGGATTCTAAATCTAATCCCAGTTCACAATTTTCGGCTTCTGTAAACTTAGGTAGTAGTTCCTATTATCAGCAATCTGTAAATCAGATTAACACGGGTAACTTTCTAAATAATACGTTGTCTTCATCTGTATCATATTCAAAATCTTTTACAGGAGAACCACAAGTAAACTTAAGTGTTACTGCCACACATTCGCAAAACACACAAACCGAACAAATAAACATGACCTTACCAACCTTTCAAGGAAGTGTAGGACGTGTATTTCCATTCGCTCCTAAAACAGGTTCATCAAAAGGAATTATTCAGAATATAAATTTACAGTACTCTGTACGTGCCGAAAATCAAATTCAAACTACAGATTCTTTATTTTTTAAACCTCAAATGTTTGAAGACGCCAGAGCTGGAGTACAACATAATGTTCCTTTAAGTACAAACTTTAAATTATTTAAGCATTTTAGTTTAAGCGCAGGATCGACTTTCCAAGAAAATTGGACATTTAAAACAGTCGAAAAATATTACGATCAAGATTTAGATGAAGTTATTACCGAAAGTGTTAACGGTTTTGATGCCTACAGAACTTATAATTTTAGTACAAGTTTAGGAACCACTATTTATGGTATGTTCGATTTTAAGAAAGAGGGAAAAGATCCAAAGGTACAAGCTATTAGACACGTAATTAGACCTGCTATTAGTTATAACATTAATCCGTCTTTCGATCAATATTACGACACTTATGATGTGATTTCTGCCGACGGAACGACCCAGGATACCTATTCTAGATTCGAAGAAAGTATATTTGGTTCTCCAAATCAAAACTTTTCATCGTCTGTAGGACTATCACTTTCAAATAATTTTGAAGCTAAAGTAAGAGATAATGATAGTACTGCCACTGAACCTAAAAAAGTGATGTTACTTAATAACTTAAATTTTTCTACTGCTTATAATATTGCAGGAGATTCTTTACAGTGGAGTCCAGTAAGAGTTAGCGGTGGTACTCAGATTTTGAATAATAAAATGAATGTTAATTTTGGTGCGACCTTAGATCCATATGCTTTAGACAATAACAACAATAAAGTAGACGTCTATAATATTAATAACAATGGTAGTTTATTTCGATTAACATCTGCTAATTTAACATTAAGCTATTCTTTATCTAGTGATATATTTAGTAAGGAAAAAAAGGATGAAGAGGATGAACGTGGTATTGAAGAAAATCTACGTGGTGGTGGTCGAGATGATGATTTATTTGGTATATCACAAGATTTTTCTGACCAGAGTTTCTTTGACAATAAAGATGAAGAAGATGATGAAGAAAAGAAAGATAACGAGTTTTATAAATTTAAAATTCCGTGGACTTTAAATTTAGCGTATGCCGTAAATTATTCCAATACACAACGTCAAAATGAAGTATCGTCGCATTCCTTAATGTTTTCTGGAGACGTCACTCTTTCTCCAAAATGGAGTGTTGGTGCATCATCAGGTTACGACTTTAAAAATCTAGGATTCACATATACCCAATTGCGATTAGAACGTGATTTAGAAAGTTGGAGAATGAATTTTAGTTGGGTGCCTTTTAGCTCAAGAAAATCTTGGTATTTCTTTATAGGAATTAAATCTAGTATTTTAAGCGACCTTAAATACGATAAACGTTTACAACCAGATCAACAACTTTAAACTTACAGATATGAAAACGATAATTACAACACCAAATGCTCCTGCTCCTATCGGACCTTATAATCAGGCTGTTTTAAAAAATGGAATGTTATATGCTTCAGGTCAAATTGCAATTAATCCTGCTACTAGTGAATTGGTTTTAGACGATATTAAAACGGAGACAAAACAAGTAATGGAAAACATAAATGCGATTTTAAAAGCTGCAGATATGACATTTGAAGACATAATTAAAACATCGATATTTATTAGCGACATGAATAATTTCGCGCAAATTAACGAGGTTTACGGTCAGTATTTCGACGAAGCAACTGCTCCTGCAAGAGAAACTGTAGAAGTCGCAAACTTACCAAAATTTGTAAATGTTGAAATTAGCTTTTTAGCATCTAAATAACAGACCTCTTTTTTAAAATTAAAGCTCAAGTTTAATGTACAGTGTACGTTAAATTTGAGCTTTTTTTTGGAATCTACTTTCGCATACAGAACTTAACCCGTATTTTTATAACATAACTTATTCCCTTTTATATGCGTATTGAAAATGATATTAAATTAGGCTTTAAAGATGTTATGTTCCGTCCAAAACGATCGACCTTAAAAAGTCGTTCGCAAGTGAGTTTGGACCGCGAGTTTACATTTTTACACAGTCAGAAAACATGGACAGGTGTTCCTATTATGGCAGCCAATATGGATACCGTAGGGACGTTTCCTTTAGCTTTAGCGCTTGCAAAACAGAATTTATTCACAGCCATTCATAAACATTATAGTTTCCAAGATTGGGACCAATTTCTTTCTGAAGCTCCTGAACATATCGAAAACCATATTGCAGTAAGTACTGGAACAGGTAGTAAAGACATAGCAAAATTAAAACAGATTTTTGATAAACATCCCAAACTTCAATTTATCTGTATAGATGTCGCTAACGGGTATTCTGAACATTTTGTGAAGTTTGTAAAAAAGACACGAGCACAATTTCCTGACAAAGTTATAATCGCAGGAAATGTGGTTACAGGAGAAATGGTTGAAGAATTAATACTATCTGGTGCCGACATCGTAAAAGTAGGTATAGGTCCCGGATCTGTATGCACAACACGTGTGAAAACTGGAGTGGGTTACCCACAATTATCTGCTATTATAGAATGTGCTGATGCCGCACATGGCTTAGGCGGACAAATAATTAGTGACGGTGGTTGTGCTGTTCCTGGAGATGTATCGAAAGCTTTCGGTGCTGGTGCAGATTTCGTTATGCTTGGCGGAATGCTCGCTGGACATGAAGAAAGTGGTGGTGAATTAATTGAAGTAGACGGTAAACAATACAAACAATTTTATGGAATGAGTAGCGAAACGGCTATGGAAAAATATGTAGGTGGCGTGGCCGAATATAGAGCGAGCGAAGGTAAAACTGTTCAGGTGCCATTTAAAGGCCCTGTAGACGATACACTACATGATATTTTGGGAGGCATTAGAAGCACCTGCACCTATGTAGGCGCACAACGCCTGAAAGAATTAACTAAGCGCACTACATTTATTCGTGTTGCAGAGCAAGAAAATCAAGTGTATACAAAGTAATAAATATCTTATCATATTCTAAAAACAGGTCTATTATATAAACAAAAAATCTCGAGATTTACGTCTCGAGATTTTTTGTTTTATTTTTTAAAAAACTAGAATTCTAATAGTTCATGATTTTATTGACTACCAATTGTCTCATACCTTCATTATCTTCTAAATTATACTGAATTTGTCTAATTTTTTCTGTGGGTTCATTATTTTCATAAATCGGAAAACGTCTAATAAAAGTACCTTCAACCATTGCAAATTCATCATAACCTTGATAGCCTTCGTTCGTTTCCGTATTATCAGAAACTTTAGAAATAGAAATTCTATTCATCGATTTTCCATTATTTACAGAAAACCCGATAACTTCACCTCTATTATTTACTCCAGATTTGGTATAGATTAACAACTCCGGATATGTGTCGTTATTTAAGTCGTCTACTTCAGCATTAATAATCTCGCCTTTTACAGGGTAACTTTCTGCTTTACCTACTTCTAAACCTTCGGGAGTTACAGTTACCATTCCCTCATTTTCCTCAATTCTAAATAAAATATTATTATAAACTAAGGATTTAGAGTACCCTGTTTTATCTATTTGATTGGTATCTAATACACCATCAATTTTAGAATAGGTGTCTGCTAAATTTGCTCCACCCGAACAGAAGTATGTCAATTTATCTGTAGACATTTCAGAAACCGTTGCAATTGTTACTTCTTTATCAGTAAAAGTAAATACGATGTTGATTCCATTTTCAGAAACTTTTAAAGTATGCTCGTCATTAACATAGCCAATAGCATCGAACGTACAGGTTTCCTTTTTTTTATCGGCTCTAGAACGCACAGATAACTTTACTCTAAATCTATCGATAGGCTTAACAATAACAGCAACCCAATCGCTACCTTCATCTCTATTTTCGTAATCACTATTAACAAAATTTCCATAATGCTTACTATTGAATTTGGAAATTTCCACCTCTTTTTCAACTGAAACTTCAGTCGTTTTTAAAGTGCCTTTAGCAATGGTTTCGTTTCCTTTACCCCAGGTGAACTCACTGCCTTTTGTCCATAATGTATAGCCGTTTTTACTTTCGTATTTAATACCACTTTCACTCTCTACACGTTGTAAAGCATATTCTTTATTTTCTTTAGAATCGTGTACAGTGATTTTACCATCTACACTTCCTGGATTAGCAATAACTACATATTCATGCAGCTTATCATTAGAAATAAAGATTGTTGAGGAACTCGAATCTGCAAATTGAGATACTGCTATATTTTCATTTTTTTCTTTATTACAAGAATAGAAACTTAACGATATAACTAAAGCACTGGCAATGAAATGATACTTATTAAAAGAAAACATACGTTGCATTTTTAGAAAGTTAAAGTGTTAAATTTAGTTAATAAATAAATTACCATCCAAATTTAATTTAAAAATATTAGAACAGAATAAAGGCTTGAAAAATTTACTTTAAGTCCACTTAATTTAGAATTTAGTAGATAAAATCATTATATAAATCGACAGTCACTACTCACTTTTAATCAAGGTGATAAACGTTCCTTTGTCCAATCGTAATTTTCTTCGAGCTTATAACGAATACGATCGTGTAACCTATTTGGTCTACCTTGCCAGAATTCTAATTCTACAGGACGTACCATAAAACCACCCCAATATGCTGGTCTAGGGATTTCTTTACCTATAAAAGATTCCTCTAATGCTTTTAAATTAAGATCTAACACATCACGACTTTCTACAACTTCACTTTGTTGAGATACAATGGCGCCTAATTGACTACCTCGCGGACGAGATTCGAAGTATCCATCGCTCATGTTTTCAGGAATCTTTTCAGCTTTACCTTTAATAATAATTTGTCGTTCGGCTTTAGGCCAAAAGAAAGATAAACATACATTTGGATTGGCTAAAATGGCTTTTCCTTTTTCACTTTCGTAATTCGTGTAAAATATAAATCCTTCGTAAGTATATCGTTTTAATAGTACCACCCTACTTTTTGGAAATCCGTCTAAACCTATGGTCGAAACCGTCATAGCATTCGTTTCATCTTCCAAAAAATGTTGATCGACTTCTAAAAACCAACTTCTAAATAATTCTAACGGATTTTCGGGAGTGTCTTCTGTAAGCAGTTCACGCTTCTCGTAAACTTTTCTATAATTACTTAAATCTTGTTCTTTCATTGGTCAATCAAATTACAGATTATATTTGAAATACTTTTCCTGCACATGCAATATCTACTGGCTCGTAAATTTCTTGAGCTTCAGTTTTAAATTCATTTAAATCGTCGTAACGCGTCGAAAAATGACCTAAAACAAGTTGCTTAGCTTGGGCTTGTTTCGCAATACTAGCAGCTTGTTTTGCTGTACAGTGCTTTGTTGGAAACGCATTTTTTTCGTGTTTTTCTAAAAAAGTAGATTCGTGATATAATAAATCGACATCTTTAATAAGCGGGACAATAGCTTCATTATATACCGTATCGCTACAAAACGCGTAACTTTTAGGAGGTGTTGGTTCTGATGTCACATCTTCATTTTTAACTAACTCTCCAACTTCGTTTATAACATCTGCACCCTGTTTTAATTTTCTATAATACGCGACATTAATATCATCGTTCAAAATGGCATTCATATCTAGTTTACGTTCACCTACTTTTTCTTTGAATAAGAAACCGTTAGTATAAACGCGATGTTTTAATGGAATAGTATGTACTTCAACCAATTCGTCTTCGTAAATAAGTTCTGATTCTTTGGACGATAATTCATGAAATATCAAATTAAAATTAGTCCAAGATCCACCTAATTTCATTTGTAGTAGAATCACCTCTTCTAGCCCTTTTGGACCATAAATATGTAAATCGGTATCGCGAGTTAGTAGTCTAAATGTAGACACTAATCCAATGAGCCCAAAATAATGGTCGCCGTGAAGGTGTGATATAAATATATGTTTAATGCGGTTAAATTTAACCTTGTACTTTCTAAGTTGTACTTGCGTGCCTTCGCCACAGTCTATTAAAAACACATGGTTTCTAATTTCTAGAACTTGAGAAGTTTGATGAGCTGAAATTCGTGGTGTTGCACTATGGCAACCTAGAATAGTTAATTGCATAGATTAAAATCCTAAATCACGTTCCATATCTTCCATTTCAATAATATCGTAAGCCTCTTTTAAGGTAGGCACAACGATAATTTCTACTGGAGTCTGATCTACATTTATTTTATCAGTAACAATAACAAACGAATGTTTTGCTTTTCTATGTGTGTTAGAAAGTTGAAGAAATTCAACAATATTTTCTAATGATAGTGAATCTAAAGACGATAAATTCACAATAATATTATCGCTTTTAAATTTAGTATACGAGGCTTCAATTTTTTTGACTAATTGAATTGGTGTCGCATTTTCTTGAGTAATAATGGTAATATTACCTTCTGTATTTAAAATCATAATTACTGTTTTATTTTTGAAGCTAGTAAATAAATTACAGCCATCCTAATCGCTACACCATTTTGAACTTGATCTAAAATAATAGCCTGTTTAGAATCTGCCACATCACTTGTAATTTCGACACCACGGTTTATTGGTCCAGGGTGCATGATGATAATCTCTTTATTTAAGCTATCTAGCAAGGTTTTATCTACTCCAAATTGTTGCGTATATTCTCTAGTAGAAGGAAAATAACTAATATCCATACGCTCGTTTTGAACGCGAAGCATATTTGCTACGTCGCACCACTCTAAGGCCTTTCGCAAGTCTGTCTCCACTTTTACTCCAAGTTTATCTATAAATTTAGGAATTAAAGTTTTTGGTCCGCAAACCATAACTTTAGCACCTTGAAGTTGTAAAGCATATATATTTGAAAGAGCGACTCTACTATGAAGAATATCGCCAACGATAACTACGTTTTTACCTTTAACTTCTCCTAATCTTTCGCGTATAGAATACGAATCTAATAAGGCTTGTGTTGGATGTTCGTGAGCACCGTCTCCGGCATTAACAATACTTGCATTAACGTGTTTTGATAGAAATACACCTGCTCCAGGATTTGGATGACGCATAACAACCATATCTACTTTCATAGATAAAATGTTGTTCACCGTATCGATTAAGGTTTCTCCTTTTTTAACTGAAGATTGTCCTGCAGAGAAATTAATAACATCTGCAGATAATCGCTTTTCTGCCAATTCGAAAGATAATTTCGTTCGTGTAGAATTTTCGAAAAACAGATTGGCAATAGTTATGTCTCGAAGTGAAGGCACTTTTTTAATGGGCCTATTGATAACTTCTTTAAAATGATCGGCAGTTTCAAAAATTAACTGAATATCTTCTTTCTTAAGATATTTAATACCTAGTAAGTGATTCACACTTAATTCGCTCATCTTAGTCTAATTATTAATTAAGTACACAGCATCCTCATCAGCTTGTTCTTGCCATTGTACTATTACTTTTTCCTTGTTTATTGCATCTACTTGTCGACCGCGATAATTGGGTTGAATTGGTAAATGTCTGCTAAAGCGTCTATCTATTAACGTTAGTAGTTCTATTTCTTCTGGTCTTCCAAAAGATTGAATTGCAGTTAGTGCAGCACGTATACTACGTCCTGTATATAAAACATCGTCTATAAAAACGATATTTTTATTATCGACTACAAAATTAATTTCTGTGGTATTGGCTTCCAAGGGTTTGTCACTTCTTCTAAAATCGTCTCGATAAAAAGTAATATCTAATAGGCCTAATTTAAGGTCTTTAATCTTATACTCTTCTTTAAGAATCTTAGCTAACCGTTTTGCTAAAAATATTCCTCTAGGTTGTAATCCTATTAAAACGGTATTTGAAAAATCGTTATGTTTTTCAATAAGTTGACAAGCCAATCGATGAAGAATGATGTTTACCTCTGTTGCATTAAGTAACACTTTTTGACTCATATTGTTTCCAAACGTATTTGCTAAACAAAGGTAAGGTAAAATTTTAATAATACGGATTGCCTTTAATACAAAACATAAAAAAAGCCTTCCAAATAATGGAAGGCTTTTAAGTTATAAATAGTTAGGAGAATTATTTCCCTTCCATTTTGTCTTTAAGAGCTTGTAAAGCATCGTTAGCATCACCTAAAGTTGGTTTAGCTTCTGAAGCTTGAGCTGTTTGTTTTTTAACAGCAGCTTTTACATTTGCAATCTCTTCTTCTTTAAAAATAGCAGTATGTGAAGCAACTACTCTTTTAAATTCTTTGTTAAATTCAATGATTTTGAATTCAGCAGAATCTCCTTTACCAAGTTTCTTACCATCTTCTTTCTCTAAATGACGAGAAGGAACAAAAGCAACGATATCTTCGTTAAAGTCGATTGTAGCACCTTTATCTACTACTTCAGCAATTTCAGCAGTGTGAATAGTTCCTACAGCGAATTCAGTTTCATACTTATCCCAAGGATTAGGAGTAGTTTGTTTGTGACCTAAAGATAATTTACGTCCTTCAACATCTAACTCAAGTACAACAACTTCTAATTTATCTCCAACCGCACAGAATTCTGATGGATGTTTGATTTTCTTAGTCCAAGATAAATCAGAGATATAAATTAATCCGTCAATTCCTTCTTCTAATTCAACAAAAACACCAAAGTTTGTGAAGTTACGTACGATACCTGTATGCTTAGAGCTTAATGGGTATTTAGTCGTAATATCAGTCCATGGATCTGGAGTTAATTGCTTAATACCAAGAGACATTTTACGCTCTTCTCTATCTAGAGTTAAGATAACTGCTTCAACTTCGTCTCCAACAGATACGAAATCTTGAGCTGAACGTAAGTGAGTAGACCAAGACATTTCAGAAACGTGAACTAAACCTTCAACACCTTCTGCAACTTCGATAAATGCACCGTAATCTGCGATTACAACAACTTTACCTTTAACTTTGTCACCAACTTTAACTTCTTCACCTAAAGCATCCCATGGGTGCTTAGATAATTGTTTAAGACCTAATTGGATTCTTGATTTATCTTCATCGAAGTCAAGAATAACAACGTTTAATTTTTGATCTAATTCAACGATTTCGTTAGGGTGATTAATTCTAGACCAAGAAAGATCTGTAATGTGAATTAATCCGTCTACTCCACCAAGGTCGATGAATACACCGTAAGAAGTAATGTTTTTAACAACACCTTCTAATACTTGACCTTTTTCTAATTGACCAATAATTTCTTTTTTCTGTTCTTCAATATCAGCTTCAATAAGCGCTTTATGAGACACAACAACGTTTTTAAATTCGTGGTTGATTTTCACAACTTTGAATTCCATTGTTTTGTTTACATACTGATCGTAATCTCTAATTGGCTTAACATCGATTTGAGAACCTGGTAAGAATGCTTCAATACCAAATACGTCAACGATCATACCACCCTTAGTTCTACACTTAACAAAACCGTTAACGATTTCACCAGTATCATGAGCGTTATTTACGCGATCCCATGCTTTAATTACACGAGCTTTTCTGTGAGATAATACTAATTGACCAGTTGCGTCTTCACGAACATCAATTAATACTTCTACTTTGTCACCAACTGCTAAGTTCGGGTTGTAACGGAATTCGTTTAACGAAATTACACCTTCAGATTTAGCGTTAATGTCAATAATAGCATCACGGTCAGAAAGGTGTACTACCGTTCCTTCTACTACTTCGTCGTTTAATGTGTCAACGAAATTTTCTGCTACTAACTTTTCAAATTCTTGTAATTGAACATCATCAACTTCGTCAATACCTTCTTCGTAATTGTGCCAGTTAAAATCTGCTAAGAATTGTTTAGGATTTGCTTGAGCTTCAGATACTTTTGGAGCTTCTACATTTTGTGCTTCAGTTGCTTCAACTTCAGCTTGTTTTGCTTTTTCAGCCATTAAATAAAAATTTAATAATGTATTTGTATTTGCTTTCGCACAAATTACATTACATCTTGTATCCTATATGTTCTTGGAAGAATTAAGCGACAAACACATAGAAGTGTTATATATAAATTTTTCAGCTCCTCTTATCTTTCCAACTGTCGCTAAAAGGAGTGCAAAATTAATTATATTTTATTAAATAGCCTAATAATTGTTATTTAAATTAAAATACTGAAAACAAGTCAGTTATTCAACAAAATCAATATTTAATTAATACAAATACTAATACCTTTTTATTTAAGCGGAATTCCTGTTTCACATTAACTAATCAGATGCTCAAACATGAGCTGTCGTATACTTTTATTTATGATTAATTGAATCAGACCTTTTATTATGATAAAAGTAATCTTAATAAAGAAAGAGTACTACCTATAGCGTTTATAAATATAGTTAGATTAAAACTGATTTATACAGAAGTAAAGCATTCCAATTATTTTATTACCTAAAAAAACGGCAACTTTTAAAAGAAAATTAATATCTTGTATACTTAAAATCAAACTCAATTATGGCAGTAAAATCAAAATATCAGGACGTTCTTGATTTAGGAGAATCACTAAACATTCAAAACGGAGATGTAACTGAAGAAAATGGTGTATTAAAAGTAAAAGGTACAGCTCAAACTCAGTACGAAAAAAATATAATGTGGGATAAAATTAAAGCTATTGGTGGTGAGAACCCAACAGATATTATCGCAGATATCACTGTAGCAGACACTAGTGTTTTCCACAGACATATAGTTAAAAGTGGTGATACTTTAGGAAAAATAGCAAAACAATATTACGGTGAAGCTTCTAAATATCAAGATATATTTAAAGCGAATACAGATATTCTTAAAAATCCAGATGTAATTCATCCAGATCAAGTATTAGTTATTCCTAATTTGTAATACCTAATAGAGCTACTATATTAAGAGCAATCTAACCGATTGCTCTTTTTTTTATGCCTTTAAAACTGAATTGACAAGTTTTAAAATATTTTGAAATTGTTCTTCTATTGTAACGTCAGAATTATCGATTTCTATAGCATCTTCAGCTTTTAATAATGGTGAATCTTTACGGGTACTATCTAAATGATCTCGTTTTTGGACGTTCTCTAGAATGGCATCAAAAGTAATCGCTTCGCCATTGTCTTTAATTTCATTATAACGACGCAATGCTCGTGTTTGTGCTGAAGCATTCATGAAAATTTTAAGCTCTGCATCTGGAAACACTACGGTACCGATATCCCGACCGTCCATAACAACAGCTTTATTTTTTCCAATTTCTTTTTGAATTTTAACCAATTGCTTTCTCACTTCTGGAACAGCGGCAACCGTACTTACTAAATTAGATACTTCTAGAGTACGTATGTTCTTTTCTATATTTATATCGTTTAAATACACTTCGGCAAACCCGAGACTATCATTAAACTTAAAGGACACTTTTGCATTTGGTAATTCCGAAATCAATCCATCTCTATCAAAATGTTCTGTAGAAATCTTGCCTTCCTTCATGGCAAAAAACGTAATTGCACGATACATGGCTCCAGAATCTACGTACACATAACCTAAAGATTTGGCTAATAATTTGGCAATGGTACTTTTTCCTGTAGATGAAAAGCCGTCGATAGCAATGGTAATATCTTTCATTATTGTAAATCTATATTTAATCCGAAAAAGCTAGAACTTGACGCACTCGAATATCTCGCATACGTATAACTAAATCGTAATTTATTCATTTTAATTCCTATTCCTGCCGAAAGTCCGGAGAAGTTTCTCTCGTCTACAATCCGCAATTCCTCTCCCCGTCTAAAACTATACCCGAACCGAAGGTTGAATCCGCTTTCAGGAAACAACTCTGCTCCTATTATAGTATGTCGGATCACATTTGATAAGAAGCTAACATCTTCAGAGGTCTTATTTCCTTCTAAGTCACTAGTAGAACGTGCCGGATTGGCAACAGCAATTGGCCATTGTTGTAAATTTTCTAAAGTAAGGTGCCACCGAATGGGAACATTCTCTAATCTTTGGGAAAATCCCAAATCGATTTCTAAAGGTAAAGGTTCATGCTGACCTGCATACGTTGTTATCTGAGTTCCTAAATTTCGAACCACTAAAGCGGCATTAAAATTTATATTCTCATTGATATAAATCGCACCGATATCCACAGCGGCCCCAAAAGAAGAATATTGCTCTAATTTAGAGGTGATTAATTTTAAATTTCCTCCAACATAAATATTAGACCGTCCTAATTGTGTGGCGTAACCTAAGGATAAAGCCGATTCTCCACCACTAAATGTACCGGTTTTATTTCCTTCTTCGTCATACCCTTCAAACTGTCCGTAATTTACATATGTAATTCCAGCATGAAATGTCTGGGTTCGTCGGTCATAAGTATAAGCATAAGCGGCAGTCCCGTAACTTATAGCTCCTAAATGACTGGTGTAATTTAATGCCAACTGATTATCCATTTCAACATTTATAGTTGCAGGATTATACAGAGCTTGAGTTACGTCGTAATCGACATTCGTAATAACTTTTCCTCCCAAAGCAGCTTGGCGTGGCGACGACACTAAATTTAAAAATTGGTAAGTAGACTCACCCCCCAACTGAGCGGACGCGACGTAACTACAACAACCAATAAATAATAATGCCAATTTTTGCCTCATACGGGTGCAAATTAAATAAATCTTATGTTTAAAACGTGGTTTTATCAATTATATTTTCAGACATATTCAATGTTTCTAAGCCAACTAATTGCACGTTTAACTTTGATTAAAATTTTAGCAAGATTAAATAGATCACTTTGTCTTTTTAATATAGAAAACATAGTACAACAAACAGTCAAACATAAAAAAAGCATCCAAAACCGTCAGTTTTTGGATGCTTTTAAATAGTTTAAAAAGAAATAACTCTAATTTAAAATTATAATGTTTTTGCGTTTTTTACTTTTTCCGTAGTTAAAGCAAATTTTAAAACATCACTCATTTCTGAAACATAATGAAAGGTTAAACCTTTTAAATATTCCTGTTTTATTTCTGCGATATCACGTCTATTTTCTTCACACAACATAATTTCTTTGATTCTAGCACGTTTCGCAGCAAGGATTTTCTCCTTAATACCACCAACAGGTAATACTTTTCCACGAAGTGTAATTTCTCCTGTCATAGCCAAACTACTTTTCACTTTACGTTGCGTAAATAGCGACACTAAAGACGTTAACATGGTTACACCTGCACTAGGACCATCTTTAGGCGTTGCTCCTTCTGGCACGTGAATATGCACATTATATTTATCGAAAATATCGGAATCTAATCCTAATTCTTCTGCATTTGCTTTAATGTATTCCATTGCAATGGTTGCAGATTCTTTCATCACTTTCCCTAAATTTCCAGTAATCGTTAAATTCCCTTTTCCTTTAGATAAAATAGATTCAATAAATAAAATATCTCCACCAACGCTTGTCCACGCTAATCCTGTAACAACTCCTGCTACATTATTATTTTCGTATTTATCGCGTTCTAACTTCGGACCACCAAGTACAGATATAATATCTTCGTTAGAAATTTTCACATTGTACTCGTCTTCCATTGCAATATTTTTAGCTGCGTAACGCACCATTTTTGCAATTTGCTTTTCAAGTCCACGAACACCAGATTCTCTAGTGTACCCTTCAACTATTTTTTCTAATTGAGGTTTTCCTATTTTAATATCTTTCTCGGTTAAACCGTGTTCCTTAATTTGCTTTGGAAGTAAATGACGTTTCGCGATTTCTACCTTTTCTTCAATAGTATATCCCGTGACGTTAATAATTTCCATACGGTCCAATAACGCTGGCTGGATAGTATTTAAACTATTCGAAGTCGCAACGAACATTACTTTAGATAAGTCGTAACCTAATTCTAAGAAATTATCGTGAAACTCATTATTTTGCTCGGGATCTAAAACTTCTAATAATGCCGAAGATGGATCGCCTTGATGTGAGTTCGATAACTTATCAATTTCATCTAATACAAAAACAGGATTCGATGTTCCCGCCTTTTTAAGACCTTGAATAATACGTCCTGACATGGCTCCGATATACGTTTTTCTATGTCCGCGTATTTCTGCTTCATCACGTAAACCTCCTAAAGACACACGCACATATTCTCTTCCTAAAGCTTCAGCAATAGATTTCCCTAAAGATGTTTTACCAACTCCCGGAGGTCCATAAAGACATAAAATCGGGGATTTCATATCGTTACGTAACTTTAAAACCGCTAAATACTCTATAATACGACGTTTTACATCTTCTAAACCATAATGATCACGGTCTAAAATACGTTGTGCACGTTTTAAGTCAAATTTATCTTTACTGAATTTATCCCAAGGTAAATCTAGAAATAGATCTAAATAATTACGCTGTATAGAATACTCCGCTACTTGCGGATTCATACGTTGCATTTTAGCTAATTCCTTTTCGAAATGCTTAGAAACCTCTTCATTCCATTTTTTCTTTTTAGAACGCACTCGCATTTCCTCTACTTCTTCTTCGTAACTCACGCCTCCCAATTCTTCCTGAATGGTTTTCATTTGTTGATGTAAGAAATATTCACGTTGTTGTTGATTCATATCACTTTGAACTTTTAACTGTATGTCGTTTTTAAGTTCTAGTTTCTGAAATTCAACATTCATATAACGCAACGTTTCTAAAGCACGCTCTTTAAGTGAATTGTTTTCTAAAAGACTTTGTTTTTCCTGAACCGTTAAGTTCATGTTAGAAGACACAAAGTTGATTAAAAACGAATTGCTCTCGATGTTCTTTATCGCGAAAGACGCTTCGCTTGGTATGTTCGGACTTTCCTTAATAATTTGAAGCGATAATTCTTTAATTGAATCTAATATCGCAGCAAATTCTTCATTTTTCTTTGCTGGTTTTTCTTCTGGCACTTCAGAAATTGTAGCCGTTAAGTACGGTTCTTCTGTAGTAACTTCATTTATTTTAAAGCGTTTTTTACCCTGAATTATAACGGTTGTATTTCCGTCAGGCATTTTTAAAACACGTAAAATACGGGCAACCGTACCTGTTTTAAAAATATCTTTTGCAGTCGGGTCTTCAATGCTTTCGTCCTTTTGAGAGACAACACCAATGACTTTTCCGCCTTTATTAGCATCATTAATAAGCTTAATCGATTTGTCTCTTCCGGCAGTAATCGGAATGACAACGCCCGGAAACAATACAGTATTTCTTAAAGATAATATAGGTAAAGTGTCTGGAAGCTCTTCGTTATTTATTTTTTCTTCATCTTCCGGAGTCATTAAAGGAATTAATTCTGAATTCTCATCAAACTCTTGAAGTGACATATTGTCTAGAGTTAAAAAATTAGATTTTTTCATATATATATTTAGGTCAATCTGTCATTACAATTACGTATAAACACATTGTTTTGTTTTATTCATTAATCAACTAATCTTTTATGTAGCTCTAAATTAGAGCATTAATATTATATACATTCGAATAGTTACTAATATTTTTCAATTAATATGCCAAGCTAAGAACAAATAGAAAAACTTTATAGATTATACTGTAACAATTAATCAATACCTTCATCTTTATATTAAACCACTTGATCATAATTGTAATTGTCACTAACCAACCAACATATAGATACCCTTGTAGAACTCTGTAAAACAGGAAACCAATCTGCACAATTGGAAGTTTATAACAGATATTATAAGGCCATGTATAATACGTCGTTTAGAATTGTAAAAAACAGTTTTGAAGCGGAAGATATTATGCAAGATTCATTTTTGTCGGCTTTTACAAAACTAGACACATTAAAAGACATTAAGACTTTTGGTGGTTGGTTAAAGCGTATTGTAGTAAACAATAGTATTCATCATTTTAATAAAAATAGTAAATATGAAGATGTGCCTTTTGAAACGGTAATGTATAAGGTTGAAGATACATACGTAGATACCAACCAAGATGAAGATGCCAACGCGCAAGCCAAAGTTGTTTTAAAAACCATGAATACCTTAAAAGATAATTACAGAATTGCACTCACGTTGCATTTAATTGAAGGGTACGATTATGAGGAAATTTCAAGCATTATGGATGTGAGTTACGCCAATTGCAGAACAACTATTTCGAGAGCAAAAGAAAGTTTAAGACAAAAATTACAACACGTCGTTTAAAACATATAGATTATGAAACCAGAAGATAATTTAGACCATCTTTTTAAAACGTTACAAAACGATTTTGATGTTGCAACCCCAAATACACATCATGAAGATCGGTTTTTAGCCAAGTTAAAAAAGCAGGAAATAAACATTAGACCTGCAAAAAAAACATATCCGTTTTTAAAACCATTACTTGCTGTAGCCGCAACTGTGGTTTTAATTATAACCTTAACATTTACATTAAAAACCAAAGATAATAATACGTCGGATTTAGCAAGTGTATCTCCAGAAATGGCTAAAACACAAAGCTTTTTCACGGCAACAATTACTCAGGAATTAAAACAATTAAAGAAAGAAAGTGCACCAGAAGTGCAGCCCTTAATACAAGATGCTTTAAAACAATTAAATGTGCTTGAAGTAAATTACGAAAAATTAAAATTAGACTTAACAAAAAGTGGTAACGATAAACGCGTAATCTATGCCATGATTGCAAATTTTCAGAGTCGAATTGAAATTTTAGAAAGTGTTATGGAAACTATAGATAATGTAAAACAATTAAAAAATATTTCTCATGAGAAACAAACAACCATATAAAATCACTTTTTTGCTCTTGCTGATTCCATTTATAGCTTTAGCGAACAATCCGATTAAGGAAAGGCACACTGAAGAACGTGTTATTAAAAAAGAGTTTTCTGTAAATAGTAATGCCACTTTAAGTATTGATAACAGTTATGGTAATTTAGATATTATAACATGGAAAGAAAACCGTATTGTTTTTGAAATTACCATTACAACTAATGGTCGAGATTCGGAAACAGTTCAAAATAAACTAAAAGAAATTTCTGTAGAATTTAACGGATCGCCAAGTCATGTTTCTGCAAAAACCATATTTAGCAAAACGAAATCGAAATGGTGGGATTGGAACGGTGCCGATAATGTGAACATGAAAATTAATTACATTGTTAAAATGCCAATCACCAATAACGTCGATTTAACTAACGATTATGGCGCAATTAACCTAGATAAATTGGAAGGTCGAGCAAAAATTAATTGCGATTATGGAAAGATAACGACCAAAGAATTGATGGCCGATAATAATGATATTGAATTTGACTATACCTCTAATTCTTATTTTGAATACATTAAAAGTGGAACAATAAATGCCGATTATAGTGGCTTTACCGTTGCAAAAACAAAAAAACTATTTATTGAAGCAGATTATACTAATAGCAAAGTAGAAATCGGAGAAAATGTAGATTACAATTGCGATTACGGAAGTATGACAGTAGATAAAGTAAACTACTTTAAAGGCGATGGCGATTACCTTACCGTTGTAATTGGAGATGTTTATAAATCGGTAGACATTACTGCAGATTACGGTTCAATAAAAATAAAAAACATGACGGCAAATGCCAACAATGTACATATCGATTCCGATTATGTGGGCATCAAGATTGGCTACGATCCGAATTACCATTTTAATTTTGAATTAGACTTGGACTACGCCGATTTACGAGATCAAGAGGATTTTGAATTCAGTTCGAAACGCACCGAATCGAGCAACAATTATTACAAAGGCCATTATGGAAGTTCTAACACAACCAACACCATAAAAATTAATTCAGATTACGGAAGCGTATCATTTATAAAAAATTAACCTCAACTAATTAATCAACATATGAAAAGCGTTATTTTAAAAAAAGCCAGTTTATTAATCGTAGCCATTATAACTTTAAACTCTTGTGTGAGTATAAATAAAGGAATTCAAGGAAATGGTGAGTTTGTTACCGACCAAAGATCAACCTCTAGTTACGATAATATAAGTTGTACAGGATCTATGAATTATATACTTATAAAAGGTACTGAAGGAAAAATCACAGTTGAAGGTGAATCTAACTTAATACAGTATATCATAACCGAAGTACACGGGAATACATTAACTGTAAAAACCGAAGATGGCGTAAGTTTAAGTCCAAGTAATAACAGAGATATTATAATTACAATCCCTTTTGAAGCTGTTTCTAAAGTATCACTAACTGGTTCTGGAGATCTTATAAGCAAAGATGTTATTAAAACCGAAAATTTAAACGTAAGCATTACCGGTTCTGGAGATGTTATATTAGATATAGAAACTGTATCTGCAGAAGGAAGTGTGACAGGTTCAGGAGATTTAACATTAAAAGGAAAAACAGAAAACCTAAATGTTAATGTTACCGGTTCTGGAGATTTTCATGGATATGGTTTAGACTCCAAAAATACAGACGCTTCTGTTACAGGTTCTGGAGATGCTGAAGTTATAAGCACTGAAGTTTTTAAAGGTCGCGTGTCTGGATCGGGAGATATAGATTATAAAGGAAATCCTAAGAAAGAAGACACCAAGGTGTCTGGTTCTGGAGGTATAGAAATGCAATAGAATCTGAAGTATAAAACTAAAAAAGCATCCATATTCGGATGCTTTTTTTATGCTTTAAAGTTTCTGTTTTTCATCTCTAGGAACTCGATATAACAGTATAATTCCGATTAAAAAGAAGATAAAAAGGAATAATATAGAATTCCGCATACTCCCTGTAATCTGATCGATACTACCATAAATAACCATTCCGATTACAATTCCTATTTTTTCTGCAACATCGTAAAAACTAAAGTAAGAGGTGGTGTCTTTAGTATCTGGTAAAAATTTTGAATACGTCGATCTTGACAATGCTTGAATTCCGCCCATCACTAAACCTACAAACATAGCCGTGATATAAAACTGAGTTGGTGTTTCTACAAAATAACCATAGAAACATAAACACATCCATATAAAGTTGATTACGATAAGTGTCCTGATATTTCCAAATTTCTCGGAAGCTCTAGACGTTAAAAAAGCGCCTAAAATCGCTACAATTTGGATTACCAAAATACTCACAATAAGTCCCATTGTTTTTTCTTGTTCTCCGCCCCACTCCACTTCTTGTTCTCCAAAATAAGTCGCCACTAACATAATTGTTTGCACCGCCATACTATACACAAAAAAGGCTCTTAAATAACGTTTTAATCTTAGGTTTTCTTTGATATCTGCAAAAACCAATTTCAATTCTTTGAAACCATTGAAGACCACATCTTTCGTTACTTTTCTATCCGTTTTAACACCTTTTGGTAATATATAATAGGTGTATTGACTAAAAAGAATCCACCAAATTCCTACCATTATAAACGAGTAGCGCATAGCTTTCATAGCGGCTTCACCTTCAGTTCCTGTAATTCCAAAGAGCTCAGGTTTCATTACCATCGCTAAATTAACGATCAGTAATAAGACACTTCCTATATAACCTAAAGAAAATCCTTTAGCACTAATTCTATCTTGTTGTTCAGGAAAAGCAATATCAGGGAGATACGAATTATAGAATACTAAACTCCCCCAATACCCTATTAAACCAAGAAAATAAAATGCCAAACTCACATAAATATAATCGAGACTAAACCAATTTAAACCAATACACGCGAGAGCTCCTGTATAACAGAAGAATTTCATAAATACTTTCTTATTCCCAATATAATCGGCTATACCAGATAAGATTGGAGACATAAAAGCGATCACTAAAAAAGCAAAAGCAGTCACGAACGAAATAAGCGCCGTGTTCTTGATATCTGTTCCAAAAACATTTACCTGTTTATTGTCGGTTAAAAACAGAGCACCATAATAAATAGGAAAAATCGTTGAAGCTATAGTTAACGTATAAACTGAATTTGCCCAGTCGTAAAATGCCCAAGCATTTAATAATTTCTTACTGCCTTTTGGATAACTTTTCATGTCGTAAAAAATATAAAATCTAAAGTTGAATGTCCTCTGATGTGAATTTAGAACTAGTTACTAAGTTTATTCTGTAAATGTTGTTACACCAAACTTCTTCGCTTCAGATATAGCACCAGGAACTAATGAGGTTAAGGCTGAAATCCGAGTTGCATTGGCTGGGTGTGTACTTAGAAGTTCCGGCGTGCCAGAAGACTCCATACGCGTCCATAATGCCGGTGCAGCCTCAGGATTATATCCTGCTAATGCCATTAATACAATGCCGATTCTATCTGCTTCAGATTCATGACTACGGCTAAAAGGTAACATTGCTCCTACATTAGAACCAATTCCGTAATACTGATTAAACATATCACGACTTTTTTCATCCGTGATTGCCACATTTCCAGCAATAGCAATACCTTGTTGTATATACGCCGCACTCATACGTTGCTGTCCGTGGTTTGCTAAAGCGTGAGCAACTTCGTGACCCATTATAGCCGCAATTCCGGCATCACTTTGTGCAACGGGTAAGATACCTGTATAAAACACAATTTTACCACCTGGCATACACCACGCATTTTTTTGATCGTCTTCTATTAAATGATATTCCCACTTATAATCTTTTAAATACCCTACATAACCGTTTGCATTTAAATACGTCTCGGCAGCCTTTGCAATACGTTGTCCTATGCGTTTTATACGGGCAGCGTCAGTCGTTCCTTCAATAACTTTATTTGATTGTAAAAATTCATCGTATTGTTGAAATGCAGTTGGAAATAATTGATCGTTAGACACAAGTGCCATAGTTTGCTTCCCTGTAAACGGATTTGTTGCACAAGAACTTAAAGCTAACATACTAGCTAAAAAGCAAACACGAAGAGTTGTTTTCATAAATATTTATTTTTAATTAAAATCACAAAACACTAAAACTTTGTTATTCTAAAAACTAATAGTATAATTTTTCCGTAAGTATAACCATATAAAACGACAATATAAATAAAACAAAAACATTATGAAATCTATTTTATTATTATGCTTAGCTTTTAGTTTGTTTACTTGCCAAGGATTTTCTCAAAAAAAAGAATCTAAATCGGCGACTACTTATAAAGTAAGTAAAAGTGAAACCGAGTGGAAAGCAGAACTTACCGATTTACAATATAAAGTTTTAAGACAAGAAGGTACGGAACGTGCTTTTTCTAGTCCGCTAGACAAAAATTACAAGCCAGGAACATACGTTTGTGCCGCTTGTGACACCCCATTATTTGAAAGCGAAAATAAATTCGATTCAGGTACAGGATGGCCAAGTTTCGACAAGTTTATTGATGGTAATGTAATTGCATCTTCTGGAGGTAGTGCCATGTACGGTATCGAAGAACATTGTGCAACTTGCGGTGGCCACCTAGGTCATGTGTTTAGCGATGGACCTAGAAAAACAACAGGAAAAAGACATTGTATTAATGGTGTGGCTTTAAAATTTATACCTAAATCTAATTAACATCAGATTTTAGTTTCTTTTTAAACGGACGGATAATTAATCGTGCTTCCCTATCAAATCGGATGTAATTGTATACCCAATTCACAAATACAATCATCCGATTTCTAAATCCGATTAAAAAGAAAAGATGTACAAACATCCACACAAACCATGCAAAAATGCCTTGAAATTTAAAATTTGGCATATCTACTACAGCTTTATTTCTACCTACTGTGGCCATTGCTCCTTTATCTTTATAAATAAAAGGAACCATACGTTTCTCTTCCAATAGTCGTTTTAAATTACGCCCTAATTGCTTTCCTTGTTGTATAGCAGGTTGCGCCATCATAGGATAACCTAAAGGATGTGTCTCAGTTTCAACCTGTGCAACATCTCCAATCGCAAAAATATTAGGATAGGTTTTTAATTGATTGCAGGCGTTAACAATTATTCTATTACTTCTAGATACCAAATCGGCACCTTCTATACCTTTTATATTAGCCCCTTTTACACCAGCGGCCCAAATCATAGTTGCTGTTTCAAAAGTCGTATCGCAATTTGTAGTCACCGTTTTTCCGTCGTAACCAGAAACACGTAAATTTTTCCAAACGTTTACACCCAATTCTTCTAGAAATTCTTCAGCTTTTTCGGAAGCTTTATCGCTCATTTCTTTTAAAATCCGATCTCCAGATTGAATTAAGTGAATCTGCGCCAATCGGGTATCTAAGTCAGGATAATCCTTTGGAAGAATACCTTTTTTAATTTCGGCTAAAGCGCCTGCAAGCTCTACTCCCGTCGGCCCCGCACCTACAATTACAAAATTCATTAATGTATTACGTTCTTGCAAATCTGTTGTAAGTAAAGCTTCTTCAAAATTTTCAAGAATCAAACTTCTTAAATCTAAAGCTTGCGGAATGGTTTTCATGGCCATACTATGTGCTTCAATAGATTCGTTTCCGAAAAAATTTGTTTCAGAACCAGAAGCAATCACCAAATAATCGAATTTTAACTCCCCAATATCCGTAATTACTTTACTTTCAATAGGATCTATTTCTAGAACTTTAGCGAGTCTAAACTGAAAATTCGAATAATCTTTAAGGATTTTCCGAATAGGATAAGCAATAGAATCAGGTTCTAATCCACCGGTAGATACTTGATATAGTAGGGGTTGAAAATTATGATAATTATGCTGATCCAGCAGAACGACCTGCACGTCTTGTTTAGAGAGTTGCTTAGCAAGCGAAACACCTGCAAATCCGCCACCAACAATTACAATGCGCGGATTACTCGTTCTGTTTATATTCATATATAGTCTGTTACAAAACAAAGGTAATAAAAGATCTATTTTTTATCGGATCTAAATACAATATTTGGAATAGGTTTCGTAAATTCGTAGCTGTAAACGATTTAATGAATTAATCATGAGTAAATACGATATTATTGTTCTTGGAAGTGGTCCTGGAGGCTACGTAACCGCTATTAGAGCGTCTCAATTAGGTTTTAAAACTGCCATAGTAGAAAAAGAAAACTTAGGTGGTGTATGTCTAAATTGGGGATGTATTCCTACCAAAGCCCTTTTAAAATCCGCACAAGTATTCGAATATTTAAAACATGCAGACGACTATGGTTTAACGGTTAAAGAATTCGATAAAGATTTCGGTGCTGTTGTAAAACGTAGCCGTGGTGTAGCTGATGGAATGAGCAAGGGTATTCAATTTTTAATGAAGAAAAATAAAATTGATGTCATTGAAGGTTATGGTACATTAAAAACTGGAAAGAAAATCGATGTAGATGGTACTGTATATAGTGCAGACCATATTATTGTTGCAACTGGAGCACGTTCTCGCGAATTACCTAACTTACCACAAGATGGTAAAAAAGTAATTGGTTACCGTGAAGCCATGACTTTACCGACTCAACCAAAGAAAATGATTGTTGTGGGTTCTGGTGCCATTGGTGTTGAATTTGCATACTTCTACAACTCTATGGGTACGGATGTAACTATTGTTGAATACTTACCAAACGTAGTTCCTGTAGAAGACGAAGATATCTCTAAACAATTAGAGCGTTCTTTCAAAAAGATTGGAATTAATGTAATGACATCTGCTGAAGTTACTACTATTGATACATCTGGAGAAGGTGTTAAAGCAACAGTAAAAACAGCTAAAGGTGAAGAAGTTCTTGAAGCTGACATTATTCTTTCTGCTGTAGGAATTAAAACAAACATTGAAAACATCGGATTAGAAGATGTTGGAATTGCTGTAGATCGCGATAAGATTTTAGTAAACGATTTCTATCAAACTAATATCCCTGGATATTACGCGATTGGAGATGTTACTCCTGGTCAAGCTTTAGCTCACGTAGCTTCTGCTGAAGGAATTTTATGTGTTGAAAAAATTGCAGGAATGCACGTTGAACCAATCGACTACGGAAACATTCCTGGTTGTACATATGCATCTCCAGAGATTGCAAGTGTTGGTTTAACTGAAAAACAAGCCAAAGAAAAAGGTTACGAATTAAAAATTGGTAAATTCCCATTCTCTGCTTCTGGAAAAGCAAGTGCTGCTGGAAACAAAGAAGGTTTCGTAAAAGTAATTTTCGATGCTAAATATGGCGAATGGTTAGGATGCCACATGATTGGTGCTGGTGTTACCGATATGATTGCTGAAGCTGTTTTAGGTCGTAAACTAGAAACTACTGGTCATGAAGTATTAAAAACAATTCACCCTCACCCAACTATGAGTGAAGCGGTAATGGAAGCTGTTGCAGCTGCTTATGATGAAGTAATTCACATCTAATAAAACACAATATTTATTACCATAAAAAAAGGAGATTCAATTTGAATCTCCTTTTTTTATGTCCAATTTACATTTGTACATAAACGAGATTATTCTCAAAAGTTGTGTCTGAATTGATAAATAGTTTTACTTCTGTTAAATAGAAACGCATTGAATTTATCATTAGACGTTCTTAAACTATTGCTATCAGAGTTGCATATAGATTATTTTATAATCACGAATCACACGATCAATTAAAGCAATGGAAAATTGTTTGGAGATTATCATGGCGAGAACATAACAATCGCTCTTGATCCCATAACAGTATAAACAACTAGAAAACTTTAAAGCATAAAAAAAAGTCTCAGAACTATTCTGAGACTTTTTTTATGTCATATATGTGGTGCGGTTTAGAACATATAACCTAAACCAAATTGCCAAACATCGTTCTTACCATCTACATTTTCAAAAACAGTATCGTCTTCAAATATATTGGTTAATCCTAAAGTATATCGTGCACTTACAAAGAAACCACCATCAAACTTATAAGATGTACCAAATGCTAAGCTTGTATCAAAATCTTTAACGTAAGAGTCGTTACTATCGATTTCGAAATCACCTCCATCAGAATTTGGCTCTGAATCAAATTCTTCATGAATTTTAAATCCGAATTGCGGACCAGCTTCAACGCTTAATCCTTTTATTAAATACACTTTTAATAGCAATGGCACTTGAATATAATCTAATTGATATTCTACATTTTGATCGGTATCAAAAATATTATCTTGGTCTATCTCTACGACATCAAAACCTTGACCAGAGTAAAAGACCTCAGGTTGAAAAGAGAATCTTTCAGAGATTGGAATTTCGGCAAGTAAACCGGCATTAAAACTTGTTCTTGAATCTACATCTTGGAAATCATCTCCACTAAGCTTAGAAAAATTCACTCCTGCTTTTGCACCAAATTGTACTGCTTTTGAATCTGATTGTGCATAACCTGATGTTAATGCAAATAATAATGCTCCTGTAAATACAATTAATTTTTTCATAATTTTTAATGTTTTATTTGGGTTATAAGCACAAATCTAAAGACCGAAAACCTACTGACAATAAGGCTTAACATCAAATTAACAAGATGTTTGTTTCTTCAAAAAAAGAATCGTAATTATTATATTTAAGGGTCAACTCTATTGAAATAATTGTTAACTCCATTGTGATTTTTTATAAACTAAAGCCAAAAATCATGAGTCATCATAAAATCATCTTAGACGGAAAAATCTTTCAATTGATACACATATTAGCATAAATTAAAAATAAGAGTACATGAAAACTGAAACATCGTTTCCATTTCATTTCATTTAAAAGTTTTATTTAACGCTCTATTTTATGCGATATTTTTGAAATAGTATAAATATGAGCCCCTCTATTCTTACTTTTGAAAAAAATGATATCACATGGAATTAAAAGACCTTATAAAAAATAGACGCTCAGTTTTTCCTGATCAATATAATTCTGACCCCATTTCTAAAGACACTATAAATCAACTTTTAGAAGCTGCGAATTGGGCACCGACACATAAACGTACAGAGCCTTGGCGTTTTAAAGTATTACAAGGCCATTCTCAAGAAAAATTAGGCATATTTCTTTCTGAAAAATTTAAAGAAACTGCCGATAAATTTTCAGAATTTAAGTATAATAAAATTCAAAGAAATTCTAAGAAGGCAGGTGCTATTATCGCAATCTGCATGGAAAGAGATCCGGAGGAAAGCATTCCTGAATGGGAAGAAATTGCATCTACAGCCATGGCAGTACAAAATATGTGGCTTACAGCAACACAATTAGGACTAGGTGCTTATTGGAGTTCACCAGGATTAATTTCTACGATGGACGAATTCTTCAATTTGAAAGCAAATGAAAAATGTATAGGCTTTTTCTATTTAGGTTATTATGACAACACAGCCCCAGAGCGTACCCCTAAACCGATCGAGGATAAAGTAGAATGGATTTAATTTATCAAATATTTAGTGCTCTAAACAAAGCTTAAAAAAGAGAAAGATAGTATCTTTATGCAATAAAAGACAAGTTTATCTTTTATTGCATAAAGACTATATTATGAACACTGTTATACCAGTAATAGATACATTAGCAGAAGGGCATCCTGTGCGTGTATATTTTGAAGAGGCTAAATTAATTGAAGGTTTATTAAAGGAATTACATACTGTTAATCCGTCTGAAGACTTTCAGAAGTACTATAATATCTTTAACCAATTAGCAACCATAGAGAAACGTTTTGCACGTAAAGAAAATCAGTTGTTTCCCTATTTAGAAAAGTACGAATGGTATGGACCTACTAAACAAATGTGGTCGTTTCATGATACTTTAAGGGATCAAATTCGATTATTAAATACACATAACGAAGCTCATAATATCTCTAAAATTAAAGAAGATTTGCCATATTTATCTGATGGTATTAAACGTCTATTAGAAATTGAAAAAATGCGTTTATTTCCGAATGCAATAGATTTATTAAGCGAAGCAGATTGGAAAGAATTTTATGAAGGTGATGAAGAAATTGGTTGGATGTTACCAAATAAACCAATGCCCTATCCCGCTATCGTTAAACGCGCCTACGAGCATCCTAGTCAAGCCACAAATGCACCAGATTTATCGTTCTCTTTAGATAACACTTTTCATTACGATGAGGGTTATATGACACCAGAGCAAGTAAATTTACTATTGCGTGTTTTACCTTTTGATGTAACGTATGTCGATGAAAATGATAAAGTGATTTTTTATAATCGTGGAGACAATCGTGTATTTCCAAGAAGCAAAGGAATAATTGGTCGTGAAGTGAAATTTTGCCACCCGCCAAAAAGTGTAGATACCGTTCTAAAAATTTTAGAAGAATTTAAAGCTGGCCGACAAGATGTAGCCGATTTCTGGTTTGATATGAAAGGACAAATAATATATATAAGATATTTCGCTATTCGCGATAATAACAAAGCATATAAGGGCGTGCTAGAAGTTTCTCAAGACATCACCAATATTAAAAAGCTAGAAGGTCAGAAACGACTTTTAGATTGGGCTTAGATTTCTATTTATAGTAAAAAAGACAAAAGGCACTTTATATAAAGTGCCCTTTGTTTATATAAAACTCTTTATTGCCAACTCGTAACTTTGTAGACCAAAACCTAGAATAACACCTTTAGCATTTGGAGAAATATAAGACTGGTGTCTAAACTCTTCTCTAGAAAACGTATTCGAGATATGAACTTCCACTACAGGAGTTTCAATAGCTTTAACCGCATCTCCTATCGCAACCGATGTATGTGTATAAGCCGCCGCGTTTAATACGATTCCGTCGAAACTAAAACCAACTTCGTGCATTTTATCTATTATTTCTCCTTCAACATTAGATTGAAAATACGATAACTCGACTGTAGTATAGCGTTCCTTAACGGTCTCAAAAAATTCCGTAAACGTTAAACTTCCATAAATAGCAGGTTCACGTTTTCCTAATAAATTTAAATTGGGTCCGTTTATAATTAAAATTTTCTTCATAGAGTAAATGTAAAAAAGATTAAGACATAAAAAAAGAGCGATTGTTAAAATCGCTCTTTAAAATTATATTGTAGGTTATATTTAGTTCAAGTTAAACATGACACCAAAATTTAATGTAGACCAAGTTACCCAACTTCTGTTGTTACTTACACCCGTATACGAGAAGTTTAATTGAATTAAATCTGTTACATTAAATCCAATCACAGGTCTGTAGTAAAATCCGCCATCAAATAAATCATCTGTTAGTGAAATTGCATACCCTAAATCGGCTCCAAATTCCACTTTAGAAGTCGGTATGTAACGTGTTGCTATAGACACAGGAATAAACTGAACGTCTTCCGCAAACCATGACTCAGAAAAAATGCCATCGTAATCATTATAAACCACACTATATCCAGTAGCAAACCCCATATTTATACTTGGTGCAATAGGGTATAAATAATTAATATCTAAAGCTAAACCTGCAGAAGAATAATCACTTAATACATCTATAGGAAGCATAAAACTAGCTCCTACGTTTAAACCGTCGTGACCGTTAGGCAATGCTCTATACATTGTTTGTTGATTACTAGTTGTAGTTGTACGTACTACTGTTTGAGAAAACGCACCAAATACCATTAATACTGTGAAAACGGTTGCTAAGTAAATTTTTTTCATAATATCTTAAATTATTGATTTAAAATTATAGTCTATTTTAAATGGTTATTTAGAATCAAAAATAATATTTTTAGATCAAAATCCTAATTTCTAAAACAAATAAAGTAATCATTCAGATAGATTGAAAAGTTTAAGATATATTCTCTAATCACTTAAGTTTAAAGTAACTCCAAAATTTATGGCAGACCAAATCCAATCATTTGCAATACCTGTATAGGATATATTTAGTTGCATTTTTTTAGAAAAATTATAACCAAATACAGGTCTATAATACGCACCACCGGTATAGTCGTTACTAAACACGTAAGCATAACCAATATCTCCGCCAATAATTAATCCTGAATTTAAAGCATAGCGTGTAGCAATTGCAAAAGGAACATATCTAAATTCAGAATCAGTAGTTATCGGTCCCCAAGTATCATCCGTGTCTTTTCCAAAATACCAACCATATCCAAAGGCAATACCCAAAGCTAAATTTCTGTCTGATTGAATTAAAAAATTCACATCTAAAAGGAAACCAACAGGAACTATTTTATTTGCTTTACTTATAGGTGTAGATAGACTTAAACCAACATTTAATCCTTCTTGCACATTGCTCCCTCCAAATGAACCAGAAGCTGCCGTAGATTCCCAGTCGTTAAAGCACAAATAATTGCGTTCGATGACTAAGGGTTGAGCGATAATTCCGATAGTAAAAAATGTTAAAATAACAGTCGTAAGTAGTCTTTTTCCCATGAATAATTAAGTTTATGAAGATTATTGGGGATACTAAATTTACGAAATTTTCATATAACTACCATTCAATTTGTCAGTTTAATAATTCGGGATTGTACAGTTTATTCCGCCTTGAAATGGGAAGTAGCAAATGCCTTAAAAGATTACAATTCATCATTAAAAACGAATCATAATCAATCTATATTTATGTTGTAAACAGCTCTAAACTTATGTTTTAAAAGATACTATTGTATTCAGGTTACAAAGGGTTAGGCAACTCCCCTTTTTTTGAAGTGTTGGAATCTTATGTCGTAATTCAATTAAAAATCGTCTCAAGCATTAAAAAACGTATACTCACCAATGTTTAGTCTCTCACCTTTTGGAACTTTTAGGCTACTTTATTTTTAATTATGAATTCAAATACTTATTAAATTATTCTGAAGCAAACTTGATATAAAAATAGAATTTTAGGTTTAACCTATTCTATCCTCTTTTTTGGTTTTGATTATATTTTCTTTTAAAATAAGCTTATAATCCTTAGAAGACCTCTTATTATCTTTAAATACTTTAAAATAAAGCAAAGAAATTAAAACCACTCCAATTACTAAAATAGCAATATAGAATACCTGCAAATAATTTATTATAGTAATATGACCCATTAAATTCTGTATATATTATTATGACGCATAAAATCAAAATGGTCACTCAAAAAATTAATGTTTTTTACGAAAAATTAATCGATTATTTCTATCTTACTATTTACTATATACTTAACTGGATATACTACTTTTTTATCTTGAAATTTCACTATAATACTTATGTTATCCATACTAAAGACAACACCTTCTTTGTCGTCTAAAACAATTCTTTGCCCTACAAAATAATTTCTTTTACTATAGAACCCTAATAAAAGTCTATAGATAACATCTCTCGCTCCTAACCCGAAAGCAATCGCAAAAGAAACCATTACAGTTCCTAATATGAGTAACAAATTACTCGTAATGATATCTGTATTAAAGCCTGCTTGATTAAGCGCCATAATGGCCACCATAATAAAAGCAATTATAAAAATAATATTGCTTATCCCTTTTGAGCCATTAATATCCACCGCTTTCAAGAACGTCTGAACTGTTTTTTTTAAATAATTCGCGCCGTACAATCCGAATATTAAAATAACTAAAGCACTAAAAAACTTAGGCAGATAATTAATCAATTTACCTATTTCATTAGAGACCAGACTTAAATTTAAAATTTCGGATCCGATAATGATAAAAGCTAATATTAGAAACAATTTTACAAAGACCAGAATAATTTTTTCGGGTTTAATCTTTATAGCAGAATCTAAAATTGGAAGCTCATTTATTTTTTTGGTTAGTGTCTCAATTCTCGCAAATTTTAATGATTTTTTGACTACAAAAAGAATTAGTTTTAAAAGTATCCAACTAATTATAATAAACAGAATTCCAAAAACAACCTTCGGTAAAAAAGTATATATATTTTCAATTAATTTATCTAAAAGGTTAAAATTTATTTCTGTATTCATAACTCACTATAGTTTATTAATTATTGTTTTTTGTTTTGATTCTTATTTTTTAAAATATCACCTATGGTATCCGGAAACTTAATTACAATTAAATCCGCAACATCTAATGCCAGCTTGATGACATTTATGTCGTCAAGCACCTTCTTCTTGATTAAATCAGGAAGTTTTTCATTATTAATTACTTTTTTAAATGGGTTTCCCAAAATTACAATTGATTATAAATTTTTATTAATTTACTTTTGGCTCTACTTAACCTCATTTTAACCGCACTTTTACCTAAATTTAAGGCAAGTTCTATTTCTTCTATCGTCATATCATCTTGATATTTCATGAACAATAAAATTTTATCATTAGGATCGATTAAATCAATAGCTTTTTCGAAATTTTCGTAATCCAAATTAAAAATTTGTTCATCATCTATCTCATCATGTAAATAATCAAGCTGATTCTCATCGTCTGTAAATAGAATTTTTTTCTTTCTTTTATTCAAATCTCTTTGTAAATAACTTACGCAGTGATTATATGTAAAGGAATATAACCATGTGGAGAATTTTGACTGATTGTTAAACGTTTTAATTTTAACAAATAGTTTTACAAAAATATCATGGGTTAGGTCTTGAGCTTCCTCATTGTTCTTTACAAAACTAAGGCATTTATTATATATTATTTCAGAATATCTATCATAAACAACCGAAAACAGCTCAGAACTTTTAGTTCTAACTATCTCTGCGACAAGATTCTCGTCGCTTAATAAGCTGTCTGTTTGTAATTCGTTCAAGGTTGGGTTGTGATGTATATGCCTATTAAGACACACGCTTTTAATTAAAGTCACATTAAAAAGTAACTTTAATTAAAAGAATGTGTATAAAATAAATGCGTTTTAAAAAGTTCTGCAAACTTAATAATATAAGGTTGGTAATGGCTATAAAATAGTCTGGATCGTTAATTCATTATTTCACCACGTATTACCTACGCTAATTTTTATCTCGTAGGTCGTTTAAAAGCATAGATACATACAATTTTCATTATAAAATGTTTTTAAATAGTATCCCTTCAAATTAAACCTTATTTCGTTTAGCTTAATTCTACTTAAAATATCAATTTAATAATTCGAGATTGTGATATTTATTCTACTTTTAAGCATGAAATGGGAAAATGCCTTAAAAGATTACAGTTTATTTTTAAAAATAGAACGAGGATTATCTACAAACTCTGTAAATAGTTATGTTTTAGACGTTAGAAAATTGATTTTATTTTTAGAGCTAAAGGCATTAAACATCTCTCCTATTTCCATTCCTACAGATTTAATTCAGCAATTTATTTACGAATCGGCTAAATCGTTAAACGCACGATCTCAAGCCCGCTTAATTTCTGGGCTTCGTAGTTTTTTCGACTATCTAATTTTTGAAGATTACCGTCCTGATAATCCTTTAGAATTAATTGAATCGCCAAAAATTGGTCGCAAATTGCCAGACACCTTAACTGAAGACGATATCGATTGTTTAATAGAAGCTATAGATCTATCGACTAATGAAGGGGAACGCAACCGTGCCATGCTAGAAACGCTTTACAGCTGTGGATTACGTGTAAGTGAATTAACGCATCTTAAGATATCTGACTTATATTTTGATGAAGGTTTTATAAATGTAACGGGAAAAGGCGATAAACAGCGTTTTGTACCAATAGTACCTTCGACCATAAAATACATAACTATTTATATGGAGCAAGTACGTCCACATTTAAATATACAGCCAGGACATGAAGATACCGTGTTTTTGAACCGTCGAGGTAAACAACTCACACGGGCCATGATTTTCACAATTATTAAACAATTAGCGGTGAAAATAGATTTAGGTAAGAAAATATCTCCGCATACTTTTAGACATTCGTTTGCTACACATTTACTTCAGAATAATGCCGATTTAAGATCCATACAGTTGTTATTAGGACATGAAAGCATTACCACTACCGAAATTTATGTACACCTTGACAAAAAACATTTAACCGAAGTCGTCGAGAAATATCATCCAAGAAAATAAACTGTTGTTTGGTATTACATATGAATAGCAACCTTTAAAAATATTAATTAACATCGTTAGTTACTAGAACAAAAAAAAGGTTCACAACATGAATGTTATGAACCTTTTTACAAAATATTTAAAATACGTTTAGCCTTTTAACCACGCTTTACGTAATTCATTTTGATCTGCTGTAGCATCAGGATTAGGTTGTAATACGGTTCCTGTTGTGTACGTTTTTGTTAATTTAGTTTTAATAATAACGTCTTCTCCATTTCTATCTAATACCACTTCAATATCTTGACCAGGCTGAATAGATATCATCTTCTGTAGCATTTCATTCGCATTTAAAATGGTCATTTCGTCCCCATTTACACTCTTAATAACATCGTTTGGTAACACGCCATTATCATTCCAAAAACTATTATCAGAAACTAAATCGCTAAAAAAGATGGCTCTTTTTACAGGATCTCCGCCTAAAATTAGATTTCCGTTATTTAATAAAATATTAGTTTCAACCTTAGCTTCAGCTTCAATTAATCCTACTTTATCAAAATATACGTTATAATCTATTGGTGTTGTTCCTACAACATGTTTCTCTAAAAACGTACCAACTTCAGGATATGTCATCGTAATAATTTCATCTATAATCGTGTCATCATTAAATGGTTTATTGCTTCCGTATTTAAGAGATAATTCTTTCATTAAAGATAACACACTGCGTTCTCCATTGCTTTCTTCTCTCATTATAATATCGAGACACATACCTATTAATGCCCCTTTTTGGTAAACATTAAAGTAGTTAGATGCATAAGGCTCGTCTATAACATTTTCACTCATTTTAGTAAAACTCATGGTATCGTCCATACGTAACGACATACTAATTTTATCTACTAATGTCGAATAGAACTTAGATTCATCTACTAAACCTTCCTGCACTTGAAATAAAGTTGCAAAATATTCTGTAATTCCTTCGTACATCCAAAGGTGTTTAGAAAATGTCGGATTGTTATAATCGAAATAATGAACATCCTCAGAATGGACACTTAAAGGTGTTACAATATGAAAGAATTCGTGAGATACCACATCAATCATACTTTCGTCTAAAGATGCTTCAGATTCAGATTCTTGAAGTACAACCACAGTAGACGTATTATGCTCTAAAGCTCCAAAACCTTTGGGTTGCCCTTCGCCATCTCCAGCTAAATACAAATAGATATCGTAACGTGGTGTAGAATTAATATCACCTAAAAATGCTTTTTGCGCTTGCATCATTTTTTCCATGGTCTCGCGCAATTTCTTAGCATTATGCGCCTTTGTTGGAGAATACACACTTAAAACAATTTTAATATCGCCTACTTGAAACTCTTCAACATCTAAATCGCCATACATCATCGGGTTATCCGTAATATCGAAATATCTAGGAGCGGCGTAACTTGTAGTGATAACTTTACCATCTTCACTAGGCGTATCTTTAACTTTTTCTAATGCAGAAGAACGCTTAAATGAAGCCGGAGCAGTTACATCTAAAGTATATTGGTTATTTTTTAGAGAATCGAAATATCCTATAAATCCGTGTAAATTCAACACATAATTATCTGTTTCGATATTTGTTCCTGCCGGAGAAAATGGCTGTTCTCCACCTATTCCACCTTCTTCTTCAATATCGAACGTGTCATTCACATTATAAGTTATATAATCTAAATTTGAAGCATTTGCTATAGACCAAGAATTCACGTCTAGTTTACTAGTAGGAATTTCTACACCTTTATAATCGAAAGCTTTAAAATCGTCTATATATTTTCCGAAATCACTTATAGAATATGTGCCTTGTACAACACGAGGTAATCTGTAAGTCACTGTATCTTGAGTAAAACGTCCAGGATTTATAATTACTGGGGCTTTATCGTTTACAACTTTTGTTAAATTAATAGACGTCGCAATCGGAGTTTTTAAAGCCGAATCGTCTTTAGAAACGTTTTTAGTAGAGCCACAACCTACAAGTACGACACTCGCAAATGTTAAGGCTAAAAAATGATTTTTCATGAATTGTTATTTGGTTTTTCTATTTGTATCTCAAAGGTACAATCTGTTACAAAAAAATGAATATAAGGTTTTGTTAAAAGAAAAATGCCCGATTACAGGCAAAACTAAATTTTTAATTGAATTTTAAAATATTCTTATTAATTCTGCATGCAATTATTATCTTTGACAAACATATTTTAGGAATGCAGTTTAAACACCCAGAACTTCTTTACGCTCTATTTTTATTACTTATTCCTATTATTATTCACTTATTTCAGCTCCGACGTTTTAAAAAAGAAGCATTTACCAATGTTGCCATTTTAAAAACAGTTTCTCAGCAAACACGAAAAAGTTCCCAAATTAAGAAGTGGCTCACTTTATTGACACGTTTATTACTTTTAACATGTCTTATTCTTGCATTTGCACAACCTTTTACAACAAACAAGAATAATGCAAAGACCGCTAAGGAGACCGTTATTTTCTTAGATAATTCATTCAGTTTACAACAAAAAGGCCCTCAAGGCGATTTATTAAAACGTGCCGTACACCATTTAATCTCCGAAACAGATTTTGACAAAACGGTAACTTTGGTCACTCATAATGCCGTTTATAAAAACACCACCTTAAAGGCGATAAAAAAAGAACTATTGCAACTGCCTTATGCTTCTAATCCATTGTCTTATAAAGCGGCACTTTTAAAATGCAAATCTTTACTTAGTACAACTTCAACAGAAAATAAACAACTTATTTTTATTTCTGATTTTCAACAAATGGAGGAACCTTTTACTGCTGAAACAGATTCATTAACTCAAATAAACTTAGTAAAATTAACACCTACAAACACAAACAATGTCGCTTTAGATAGTGTGTTTTTTTCTAAAAACAATCCGAATCAAACGGAATTAACATTGGTATTAAAAAACTTTGGAACTCCAGTGAACAATATATCGGTTGCTTTACATAACGCTGATAAATTAATCGCAAAATCTGCGGTATCTATTACAGAACAAGCAGAAATACAATTTACAGTTCCGAGTAAAGACGTTATTAAAGGTACATTTAGTATTGAAGATAATGGATTACAATTCGACAACACTTTATTCTTTAATATAAATACACCATCTAAAGTGAATGTATTAAGTATAACAGATGGAGATGATGGGTATTTAAGTAAAATTTATTCTGAAGATGAGTTTAAATTCACTTCAATTTTAGCAAATCAATTAGATTATAATATCATTGAAAACCAAAACACCATTGTTTTAAATGAATTGAAAGATATACCTACAAATCTTATAAATAGTTTAAAAGCGTTTACAGATCAAGGTGGAAATTTAATTATTATTCCTTCAGAACAAGCCAATATAAACGCTTACAACTCATTATTGATTAACTATCAAACAAAATTTGAATCACTTATAACATCTGAAAAACAAATTACTACAATTAATTATTCTCACCCTATTTATAAGGATGATGTGTTTGAAAAACAGGTGAAAAATTTTCAATATCCTAAAGTGAATCAGTATTTTAACCTTAGCCAGAATACAGGAAGTATTGCTTTAAGTTTTGAAGATAGTAAACCTTTTTTAACGCAATTCTCAAATGTATTTCTTTTTACATCCCCAATAAACGCGGATGCCTCTAATTTTAAAAGTTGGGCATTAATTGTACCGTCATTTTACAAAATAGCAATGCGTAGTTTACAGCACCCAAAACTGTATTATACAATTGGAACTCAAAATACTTTTGATGTAGATGTATCCTTAAATCAAGACGATATTATTTCGATTACAAACGAGCAAGAGCAATTTATTCCACGACAACACTATTTTAATAATAAAGTGAGTGTAATTACAAAAGAGCGACCTGAGTCTTCAGGAATTTTCAATATTGAAAACAAGTTAAAAGCGATTAAAAATATCAGTTTTAACTATAATCGCGCCGAGAGTAATTTAGTGTATCAAGATCTTTCTACGCTTAAAAATGTAACCATCAGTGATTCTATACCGAGCCTTTTCGACACGTTAAAAAGTAATACAAAAATTAATGAGCTATGGAAATGGTTTACTATTTTTGCATTAGCCTTTTTGATTATTGAAATGCTCATCTTAAAATTTTTTAAATGAACGTACTTATAAAATCTGCAACTATAATTGATACTAAAAGTGAGTTTCATAACCAAACTCTTGATATTTTAGTAGAAAAAGGCAGTATTTCCAACATTGGAAAATCTTTAGAAAACCCTAAAAACTACAACGAAATCGCACTCGATAATCTCCATATCTCTCAAGGTTGGTTTGATAGTAGTGTGAGTTTTGGTGAACCTGGCTTAGAACAACGCGATACCATAGCAAACGGACTAAAAACAGCAGCGTATTCTGGTTTCACTACGGTGGCATTAAATGCTAATAGTCATCCTATTATAGATACCAATAGCGACATTGTTTTTGTAACAAGCAAATCGAACAACAATGCGGTAAAATTATTACCAATTGGAGCATTAACTCGAGAAAGTGAAGGTGTAGATTTAGCAGAGTTATACGACATGAAAAATGCTGGAGCTGTAGCCTATTACGATTACATGAAACCTATTACTAATGCAAATCTTATGAAAATTGCTTTGCAATATGCGAGTAATTTTAACGGATTAGTATGCTCCTTCCCTCAAGATAATAAAATTGCAGGAAAAGGTGTTATGAATGAAAACATAACAAGTACTTCTTTAGGATTAAAAGGTATTCCGTCTATTGCCGAAGAACTACAAATTGCTCGCGATTTATTTTTATTGGAATATACAGGTGGTAAACTTCATATTCCTACCATATCTACAGCAAAATCTGTTGAACTTATTCGTGATGCTAAAGCGAAAAAACTAGATATAAGTTGTAGTGTGGCTATTCATAATCTGTTTTTCGATGATAGTGTTTTAAACGATTTCAATACACATTATAAAGTATTACCTCCACTACGTATTCAAAGTGATATTGATGCTTTAATTGAAGGTGTAAAAGATGGCACTATAGATATGGTTACTAGCGATCATAATCCATTTAACATTGAAGAAAAGAAAGTAGAATTCGATTATGCTGCTTACGGAACTATTGGATTAGAAAGTGCTTTTGGTGCTTTACAAAGCATCTTTTCTTTAAAGAAAACAATCGATATTTTAACTAAAGGAAAGCAACGTTTTAGTACAGTAGGCACTCCTATAAACATAGGTAATTCTGCAAATATCACGTTATTTAATCCAGACACCAAATACACATTTACTAGAGAAGATATACTATCCAAATCTAAAAATGCCATTTTCGAAGGGGCCAAATTAAAAGGTAAAGCCTACGGAATCCTTAGTAATAATCAACTTGTATTAAACACAAAATAATGATAGACCAAACCGTGAATGAAGGTAAAAATTTAGCCGTAATAAGTTATCTAACTTTTATCGGATTAATTATTGCCATAATAATGAATCTTGAAAAACGAAACCCGTTTACCTCTTTCCATATAAGACAAATGCTAGGCTTAGTAATTATGGTTATTGTTGCCAATATGATTGAAAAATATATAAACAGTTGGCTTGGTACCATGTTTTGGTTCCTTTCTGCTGCAGGTTGGCTTTATGCTTTCTATTATGTAATTAAAGGACAGATGAAACCAATACCTTATATTGGCGAATATTTTCAAGAATGGTTTAGAAACGTTAGATAAAATGAAAGACCTTAGTTTATATCACATTACCCGCCCTTCAACATTGAAGGAAAATGCACCACTTTTAATTATGTTTCATGGTTATGGTAGCGACGAAAACGATTTGTTTTCATTTGCTTCAGAATTACCAGAAGAACTTTTTATAATTTCTGTACGTGCACCTTTTGCCATGCAACCACAAGGAAATGCGTGGTACGCTATTAATTTTGATGAAGTGAATGGAAAATGGAGTGACGATGACCAAGCACGTACCTCTAGAGATTTAATTTCCAAATTTATAGATGAAGCCGTAGACGGTTATCCTGTTAATAAAGATAATGTTACCCTTTTAGGATTTAGTCAAGGTAGTATTTTAAGTTATGCTGTGGCCTTAACTTACCCTGAACAAGTAAATAATATTATCGCTTTAAGCGGCTATATAAACACAGAATTATTACCTAAAAACAATAATCTTGAAGACTATAAGCATCTAAATTTCTTTTGTTCTCACGGGAGTGTAGACCAAGTGATTCCTGTAGATTGGGCAAGAAAAACGCCTAGCATCTTAGATGGATTAGAAATTAAACACGAATACCATGAATATCCTGTTGGCCATGGTGTAGCACCACAAAACTTCTATGACTTAAAACAGTGGTTATCTAAATTGATTTAGATTATAAAATAGAAATTTCAAATGTGGTTATGAAAAACAAATTGTTCTCTTTAATTTTAGGTATTATAGCATTAATACAGGTTATTTATAGCTTTTTTAACGATGCCACAACGGATAGAATTTTAACATTCGAAATAAACATCTGGCTTTATAGATTCGTTTGGTTTTTAGTCACTATTGGTTTTTTCTTTGATTATTATAAATCCTTAAGAAAGGAGAAAACGCAACAAAAATAGATTTCACGCATAGTAGTTATTGTAAGTAGCCTATATGAGATTGGCTTAAATTTAAAAGTGTTTTGAAAATCACGTAACATATGATTTTCAAAACACTTTTAATATATTATAAAACAAGTAATACAATATTACTGTAGCGGATACAATAAAGAATCTATAACTTCAAAAGTTACATCATTCTGATTAATGACTTCGTATTTAAGAAGAAGTTCTCCCCAGAAAATACCATCTGAAAAATCGGTGATTATCCATTTATGATTTAATATTTTAATCGAATTAATTAGCATGGATTTACCTTCATTAGCCGCATATGGAATTAAAGGGTTTCCTCCTTTTACATTTTGCTTGTAAATTTCGTCTTTAATAAACGGAATTAATGCAGGCACATCTAAACCTTTATTTTCAAAATAGGTATATGCATCTTCATTATGTTCGATATTAAAATAAGATAAATCTAAATTCTTATCATTTAAAACCGCTATCGAATCTGTTAAGGCTTCGACCCTCGCTTTACTTTTTTCAATCGTTCGTATATCATCCTCGAATACATTTTTTGCGTTTACGTATTGAAATAAAATAAGGAGTAATGAAAATAAAAACAGGTACATGAAAATTTTTTGCTTCATTATATTGTGATTTGGAGATTATCGTATGCTAAAAATACGTTGTTTGGTAATTCGTTTTGAACGGTTTCATGAAACCCAAGTAAATGACTAATGTGTGTTAAATACGCACGCTCAGGCTTTACTTTGCTAATAAACTCTAAGGCTTCTTCTAAATTAAAATGTGAAATATGTGGTTCTTTTCTAAGTGCATTTATCACTAAAACTTTCACGCCTTTTAACTTCTCAATTTCATCTTCTTCCACAGTCTTCATATCTGTTAAATAAGCAAAATCCTTAAATCTAAATCCAAAAACTTGTAATTTAAAATGTTGTCCATTTATAGGTACAACCTCAATATTACCTATAGAAAATGGGCTATTTGTAATAATATGGGATTCTACATTAGGTGCCCCAGGATATTTGTTTTCTGTAGTGAAAATATAATCGAAACGTTGTTTTAGTTCATTAAAAACCCGTTCGTGAGCATAGAGATCTATATCGCCTTGACGAAAGAAAAACGGACGAATATCATCCAAGCCAGCCGTGTGATCTGAATGTTCGTGAGTAAATAAAATCCCGTCTATTTTTTCGACAGCGTTACTTAACATTTGCTGTCTAAAATCGGGGCCGCAATCTACGACATAACAAAAATTATCCCATTCAATTAAAACAGAAACGCGAAGCCGTTTGTCCCTCGGGTCTTCACTTAAACAAACAGGATGTTTACTCCCTATTATTGGGATGCCTTGTGATGTTCCAGTACCTAAAAAAGTGATTTTCAAAAGTGTAAAAATTTAGTACAAAAATATGGTTATTTTTTTGTTAAGTAGGCTATTTTGATATCTTTGTTAAACACATACAAATCTACATTTAAACATGGAAATCACCCTAAAAGGAGACAGAAAAGTTAATGACATACCTTCCCTGAAAACGAAAGCTCTTCGAATTAATTTAAACGAAAATATTTATGGTACGTTTGCGGAGATAGGTGCAGGACAGGAAACCGTTCGTCATTTCTTTAGGGCTGGTGGAGCTTCAGGAACCATAGCAAAAGCAATGTCTGCTTACGACAAATCGTTTAGTGATGCTGTTTATGGCGTCGAAAAAGATGGTAGATATGTAACTGAGGCGCGTTTAATGAAAATGCTAGATCACGAAATTCGTTTAATTGAAGAACGTATTACTAGAGATAAGCACCCTAATAAAATGTTCTTTTCGTTTGCAAACACGGTAACTACCATCGATTTTGCAAAACAATTTAAAGGCCACGGTTGGGTTGGACTGCGTTATCAAGTAGAACCAGATCAAGAATACAATCAAATCTCATTGCACCTTCGTTTTAAAGAATCGGATGCTAGGTTGCAACAAGAGACCCTTGGTGTTTTAGGAACAAACCTAATTTACGGTGCATTTTATAAATATAACGAGCCTAAAAAATTACTTCGTTATTTGTATGATCATTTAGATAAAGATCAGATAGAAATTGATACCATTAATTTCTCTGGACCTATTTTCGAAAACGTAGATAATCGTTTAATGAGTTTACAATTGGTAAAAAACGGAATGACAGATGCCGTAATGTTTGATCCTGCTGGAAATAATGTTTTACCTGCGCGTATTCTTTACAAGAAAAATATTTTAGCACTTCGTGGTAGTTATAGACCGGTAACGAAAGTGAATATGGATATGTTTCATAAATCGTATGAAATGTTTATTAAAGAGAATAAGGTCGATGAGAATAACACGCAAGTTATTTTTGAAATTACCTTATCTAATTTACGTGCCGAAGGTGAGATTGATGAGCAAGATTTCTTAGATCGTGCAAAACTATTATGTTCTTTAGGACAAACCGTTTTAATATCTAATTTTCAAGAGTATTATAAATTAGTTGAATATTTCTCTCAGTATACTAAGAACCGTATGGGATTAGCTATGGGAGTAAATAATTTAGTCGATATATTCGATGAAAAATATTACCGCCATTTAAGTGGTGGAATTCTGGAAGCTTTCGGAAAATTATTCTTTAAAGATCTTCGTGTATATCTGTATCCAATGACAGACGAAAATGGACATTTAACAGATAGTGAAAACTTAAAAGTACACCCACGTATGAAAGAATTGTACAAGTTCTTTAAATACAATGGTAAAGTTGTAGATATCACGGATTACGATCAGACCATCTTATCTGTATTCTCTAGAGAAGTATTAAGAATGATCGCTAATAACGAACCAGGTTGGGAAGCCATGTTGCCAGAAGGAGTCTCTAGCTTAATAAAACAAAAGTGTTTATTTAGTTGTGTCTCGGATGATAGCATAAAAGAAATCAAAGAATAAACTAAAATATCTTATATACGAAAGCGACCATATTTTAAAAATATGGTCGCTTTTTTTTTGTGGTTATAATGTTTTAGAAAACAATTATTTAAAACTAAAAACTAATGCTTTAACATTTTAAATTGATTTCAATTTATATGCAATTTTAGATTAAACTTTTTTGGATTTGAAAAAATCAATTTCAGATTGAGATAATTTAGATGTTGGTATTGAGATCGCAAATGGTCTTGCTTCATTTAAAGTTAACCAAACTCTATCTTTTTTAACATCGATAGTATTTATCCAATTCCAATCTTTAACGTCAATCGTATCACTATTATTATGACATACTTTAATTTCATGTTCGTTAAACTCGACCAATGCATCAAAATTAATTAATTTACTAAATCGTTTCGCGCTTAAATACTGTAAAGGCCATAGTAAACCCATAACAGCAATAAAATACACCATACCAGATAGTATTGGGCTCATTTCATTTATTGGCAATGCGAACCCCATAATGATTGTTAATATCACATATTTCCAAATTGATTTCTTAAAAAATAAATATAATTTTGCACTCCATATTGTGTCAAAATTCAGGACCAATCTTTGTTTAACCATTATCAATTATTTTATCTTTAAAAGGTTACTTATTTTCCATTCTGAAAAATATAAACTTCAGTAGCTCCTACCCCATATTTTTGATAGTTAGCATCGTAAAACTTTAAATTATCGTAATGATTAAATAAATATTCCAATTCCATTTTAAGGACACCTTCTCCAACTCCATGAATAAACACCACCTTTTGGATTCTGTTTTTCATTGCGAACTCTAACTTATGTTTCGCTGTTTCCAATTGTAACGTCAACATATCGTAATTCCCCATGCTCCTTGTCGATTTAGTGAGATTATGGATATGTAAATCGACTTCCATAGTCGGTTCAAAACGTTCCTTAGGTTTAATTCGAACCGATTTTTTAGGCTTGTATTCTTCTTTTTCTGAAATGACATGAACCGACGGATTGTTAAAAAACAAATCTGAATCTAAACCTTTCTCAGATTTAATTTTAATGAGTTCATGCGCTTCAAAATTCAATATAAATCCATCTTCAGTTTCAACTGAAATAGTATTTCCACCAACTTTTAAAACAACGCCAGATATATCTTCATCTAAAACAGAAACGGTATCTCCTTTCTTAAAACTCATATTATTCCTCTTCAGTATTAAAATCGTTTTCTTTTTCTGTTTTACTTGGTATAGTTTGGGATATTTTAAACACACCAAATAATAAACTACAAATACCTAAAATTAAGAGATAAGTGTTTTCCGAATCGTTCACCTTGGCGTACATAGCCACAAGTATTCCGAAAATAATTAAGATATAATTTAATGTTTGAGAAGTTTTCATGGGTTCAGTTTCGAATTAAAAGTCAAAATTACAATTTTAAATAAAGTAGTTTCATTTTCTTACGTATAAAATGCATAATACTATATTTGTAGTCCTAAACGAAACCTTATATGTCTTCTATTGAAGATTACATGTTACCTTGTCTTACTAAGAAGCTATTTGGCTACGACTGCCTAGGTTGCGGACTACAACGTGCGATCTCCTTAATTTACAATGGTCAGTTAATAGAAGCATTTAAAATGTATCCCGCAATTTACACTTTATTAATTTTAGTCATTTTTCTAATCGTTACTATTTTTAGAACTATTAAACACCAAGAGGCTATTAAGAAATGGCTATTTATAATTAATATTGCCATTATTTTAATCAGTTATTTTATAAAACTATCAACTACAAACATTAATTAATACTATGGAAAGAATTTATTTAAAGACTACAACAATATATGTGCTTGCCGGACTTGGACTTTTATGCTGTTGCTTTGGGGGTTTAGGTGTTATCCCTGCGGGAATAGCATTTTACATGGCTCACACAAAATTAAAAGAAGTTACCCTTAATCCTGAAAATTACGACAATGTTAAAGGTATGAGTGATGCCAAAACGGTAACCATGATTATTTTAATTATTTGTGCCTTAAATTTTATTTATACCGTGTATACAGTTTCTACAACGGACTGGGATGTTTTGATTGAACAAACTCAGGAAATTATGAATGAGAATCGTTATGAGGATTAAGTAGCGGTTATTTAGAAACGTCGCATAGTGGCATATAAACTATGCGGAGTATTATTAAAAAATTATTTAAAGCTGAACAATTTCAAGTCTGTTCAGCTTTTTCTTATTTGTACTGCTTCCTTCTCAAAAGTGTAAATTAAGTCAAAGAATATGACTAAAATAAAATATTACACTGTTACAAAAGTGAACCATATCATACGTCACTTTCTTTCTCAATACCTTTTATTGAATCTGATATACAATTAAAAACGACCCTGTTTTTCAATTTTACTTATAAAGAACATCTTCTAGCCTTTCAGAAATTTTAGAAAAACTCGGACGAGATTTTACGTCTGGATTAAAACAATCTAAAACTAATTTATCCCAAGATTTTCGAGTGGTGCCATCCATAGAATGATCTGGTATTAAGTTTAAAAGATCTTCTATCAAGCAGCCATAAGCACGGACTTCAACACGCTCTATAGTATTGGACCAGACTGAATTTTTATCATAAAAAGTAGCAGCTCCAAAATCACCTAAAAGACAATCTGCTGTAGTATTAACCAATATATTATGCGCATAAAAATCCCCATGGTTAATTCCTTTACCATGTAATTGATAGCATACGGATGCCATGCTTTTTGCAATTTTCAGCAATTCTTCACTAGTAAACAGAGACTGGGCATCGAAAACATCTCGTGTACAGCTTTCCATACTTGGCGGATTACCTAAATTAACAAAGGCAGGAGAAATCAGTTTCATAATTAAACCACTTTTATCTTCTGGATGCGACTTAATCTTTCCTAAAACTTCAATTAAACTATCGTGAGCACCAGCAGCAATGGAAACATTCATTTCATCGTCTGGTAATCCGTCACTCGTTACATCTCCTTTAAAAACCTTAATGGCCACATCTTCTTCTCTAGAAATCCACTTTGCTTTAGAAATATATCCTGAAGCTCCCTCTCCTAACAATTCATTAATCGTAAAATCGCCCCAATGAAACGATTCCAAATTAGTATCCAATTGAAATTTATAGGTGCCCGGATTTCCACTAAACGCAATCCATGATAATTTAGGCAATTCAAACAACCATTCTGGAATTTCTTTTAAACGATTCGCCGAAATTCTAAGGAGCTCCAGATTTTTACAATTAGACATTTCTTTGGGCAACGTTTCGATACGGTTTCCTGCCAACGCACATTTTTGAAGTAATGTACAATCACCAATACTTTTAGGTAATTTTTCAATTTTATTATCGGTTAAAATCAACCAATTTAATTTTGGAGGAAATCCGTGGCCTGCCACCGTTTGAATCTGATTTGTTTTAAATCCAATCATATTCAATTCAGGACATTGCGCTAATATCACAGGGTATTCGGTGAATTTATTACGTGCAAAGAATATAATTCTTAATTTTTTGAATTGAGAAATCCACTCTGGGATAGAAGCTAACTGATTATCTGACAAATCTAATACCTCCAAAGTATCGGCAAGTTCTAATATTTCTTCCGGAAATGTCTTTAAACCACAGGCTAATTTTAGTGTTTTAGTTCCTTTTAATTGCCCTGATTTTAATGCCTCTAAAGTATGCGTCATATCCAAAATATTAGGATGCAAACTTAAGTATTATTGACTTTAATTAACAATTAAATCTGTGAATAAGTAAGGTGATTACAATACTGAAAATGACTATGTATAATTGTAAATAAATATTGAACACTTAGTGAAATTACTCCGAATACGCTTACGATCTACCCTAAGTAGAGTAAATCATCTCTTAGTACTAACCCCTTTCTAGCGGAATTTATCCGCTTATAGCAATTACCAAAACGCACGCATACTAGTGTGAAACGCCAACTGAACTAAAAGGTGATCAAGACATACGATTCCTCTATAAACTAATTGAGCAGCTTAATTGAAGGTATAGTGTTTACGAATTAAAAAAAAATTATTCGTTCCCACTTTTAGCAAGTAAGGTTTTGACTTCCTCTAAACTATTTTCGTTATCTAATAGGAACACTAAAGTATCGTTAGCTTCGATAATTGTAGAACCTCCTGGGCGGACAAATTTACCATCTCGTTTAATCATGACAATAAAAGCGGACTTCGGGAAGTGTAAATCAATGATACGTTTTTCTACAGCATAACTATTTTCAGGAATAGATATTTCTTCCATCCCCGATTTAGGCAAGTCTAGAATATAACGCTCATCATCCGATGGGGATTTAATTTTTTCTGGTAAGCCTACCTTTAACCACTTCGCAAATACCGATAAGGTGGTTCCTTGGATTAAAATTGACGTTACAGAAATAAAGAATACAATATTAAAAATCATATTGGCTTTTTCTATTCCTGCTAAAAGCGGATATGTTGCAAATACAATAGGTACTGCACCACGTAATCCTACCCAAGAGATATAGAATCGTCTTCTCATCCTCATTTTAAAAAACATCGTACTTATAAATACACTTACTGGTCGAGCCACAAGAATAAGAAAAACAGAAATTAATAATCCGACACCGATATAAGGAACTATTTGAGACGGAAAGACTAATAAACCTAGAGTTAAGAATAACACAATTTGCATTAGCCAAGCCATACCATCGAACATTTTTAGTATCGTAGATTTATGAATTAAATCTTGATTCCCTAAATAAACAGAACAAATATAAATGGCTAAAAATCCGTTTCCTCCAAGCGCATTGGTCGCAGAAAACGTAATAAACATAAGAGCTATTACTAAAACAGGATATAGTCCCTCGAAATCTAAAGTGATTCTGTTAATGATTAATTTACTCAGTTTTCCAAATCCAAAACCTGCAATTCCTCCAACAATCATTTGTTGAAAAAACATAAAGATTATAGAAAACACATCCTGATCTTGATTTATAACTAAAGATAAAAAGGCTAAAGTAAGCACATAAGCCATGGGGTCGTTACTCCCACTTTCCAATTCTAATGTCGGTCTTAAGTTTTCTTTTAAAGCTAAATTTTTGGATCGCAATATTGAAAATACAGCTGCCGCATCTGTAGACGATACGATAGACCCTAATAACATACTTTCGAATATGGTAAAATCTGTAATATACCATACAAAAGTTCCAAGCGTTACTGCAGTAAGTAAAACCCCTAAAGTAGATAAAACAAGTCCTTCTTTTAAAATTGGTTTTACCGCATTAAAATTAGTATCTAATCCCCCTGAAAACAAAATAAAATTTAGTGATACGACCCCTATAAACTGAGCGATTTTGGGATCGTTAAACAGAATTCCACCAACACCTTCGGATCCTGCTAACATTCCAATAGACAAGAATAGTATTAAAGTAGGTACACCAAATTTATAAGATGTTTTTCCAACCACAATACTTATAAAAAGTAAAAAGGAACCGATTAAAAGTATGTTTTCAATAGTTAAATTCATGCTTTGCTTTGTTAAATCTATCGAAACAAATTTAGTTTATTTATTTAGTAGGGCTAAAATAAATCCGTAAACATTTCAAAGAATTCACTCTTATTTCGAAATAAATTTAAATCCACCGATTACTTTAGAATCTAACAAAATTAACATCCTTTCTTTTGATATAAAGATTATTAACTCTGGTAATACCTTTTGTAGTATTTAATGAAACCACACACCTTTTAAACCAAAATAACAGACTTAAACTCTAAAGAAATCTTTATGTCTTTTAATTGTTTTTTCTTTATGCTTTTCTTTATTGGAGATACTCTTGTACCTTTTATAATACGTATATTAATAAATAAACCAGAACGCAAAAAACAAGCATAAAAAAACACACAAACCAGAACGTATAAAATGCTTTTGGCTTGTGCGTTTTGAGGTTTTTATAACCCAATTACCCTAATCCAATAAATCAGGCGTATTAAGTATTAATTCAATTTTTCTTATTATAACAATAACTTGATTCATTTGCGCTTCAATATTTCTAAAATAGATGCTTATATCTCTATTTACCCAACTTTCTGAAATGACTCTTGCACCTAAGCTAATTCTAAGAATGGCACTTTGAAGATCGTTACCATATTTTACATTTACAGCTTGCCCAATATGGCATCTTTGAGCCGCTAATCTAACCGTTTCTAATGGATAGCCTTCAAACAGTTCTGAAATGTCGGAGTTTAATAATTTATAGAGTTTTTTCACATTATCTACAGACAATGCTTCGTTATCTTTTATAATGAAGAACGGAAAAATGGTACGTATATTTCTAATTCCGAATTCATGCACTGTAGTACTATCCGTTTTAGTTAAATCGGTATAAAGTTGTTCCAAAAATGGAGCATCTTTTATAGAATCTTCAATAAAATTACAGAACATTTCGATTCCTAAATTACGATATAAAATGGGTGTCTTATAATATCTATCCATTTCTACTATGGCCGCATTCCAACGCATATAAGAGCCATAATTAAAACCAACTGATAAATTTTTAGAGCACGTCCAAGCCGCTGGCCAATCTGAACGATTATAATATTGGTTTAAGCTAGAAGGCAATGGTGTTTTCGCAGATTCAATTTGTTTACCAATACGTTCTGGAATAATTAATGCACCGGCATATGGAGGGCCTGTAAAATATTTACTTCCTGTAATTGAAACTATATAATCTTTGTTTAAATAATTTTGAATATCAGTAGGATCTAATCGCAGTTGCGCAGCATCTACAACAATTTGTAAAGATAGATCTTCTGCTTCACTTAACTTTTGCATCATATCTTCACTAGGCGATTGATATCCTAATTTTGAATGATCCATTACATGTAATACAATCTGTTTGCCTTGTTTATTGGTTTCTAAGATTACATCAAGAATCTCTGCATCCAATTGATCTGCAGATTTTAGCTTCCCACTTTCATCTCTAAACGGGATTTTAATGATATCGACAGGTCTAAAGCCGTCAATTTTATCGCCCTTTTTAACTGGAAAATTTAGTGCTGTTGTGTTCTCAAAATGACATCCATTTAAAGCACCTGCCACGCCACTTCCTGTTTCATCTGATGCGATTAAAACATGTGTAATTTCTTTTTCAGTTATAATTTGAGTAATAGCTGCTACCTGAAGAGAAGAATCTGTACCAGATGGTGAAAAGATAATTTGGCATTCATCATTTAATTCAAACAGGTTTTTAAGATTGTTCTTTAAAGATTCGGCATATGACATTGTGGTGTCTTTAAAACCATTTTTTAAACTATCCTTAATTAAGATACTTCTAACTTTGGCCGCCTTATCGAAAGCATAATTTGAAACACTCGTCGCTGTAGAAGATGCAAAGGTAAAAGCATCAGGTCGTGGGAATGGGCGGCACCCATATTTATTTAGTAAATCAATTTCGTCTATATTTAATCTAAGATCTCCACCAGACATTAATAAATACTCTGTGGGCTTAGCTAGATTTTCTACTATAGGTTTCCAAGAGTCTTGAAATACTTTATTAGCGTTATTTATACCATGAAAACCTTGCAATTCTCCATTAGCTAAAAGCGATTCCGGACTTGAATCGGCATCATTTTTTATAAAATCTATTAACGTATAACCTATATTATCTAGCTTCTCTTTATCTTCTTTTGGTAACAATTGATAGAAGATTCTAGCCACTTCAAAAGCTGCGATATCACATAACACCGTATCTTCTTCTTTATCGTTTAACGCCTTATACCAAAGTTGCCACTCTATACCATATCTTAAATATACCAAAGCTAGCACCGGTTTTCTTAAATATAACGAACCAATTACAATAGCCTTATTTGGTATAATTTTAAATATTCTAGGTTCCTTTTCGGATGTAATAATGTGTATGTTATTAAGTTTAGGAACCGTATTAAAACGTTTTAAAACGTGAACAAGATCATTTACATTCTCTTTTTCAAATAAATGAGTTCTTTTATATTGATCCTCAATAGGTAAATTATTCAGCATAGGTAGTTAAATTAAAAACGCTCCTAAGAACGGTATCTTCAATGACAATTTTTTACAAAGTAAATAATCAGTTAATTATTAATATTTTTTAACCTTATTTAAATAAGGTTTATTCGTCTCTCTTACAAAGTTTACAATTCTTACATATGGCGCCTTTTTCAGTATGAGTAATGCTTCCAAAACATCTATCACATTTACAAGCTACCGAATTGAATTCGTATTCACCACCCTCAAATATAATAGACTTTCCTTCAACGAACGCCCGACCTATTTTTTTTAACGCAGAATTATAAATTCTAGTCAGTGTAGGTCTCGAAACTTCCATCTTAATTGATGCATCACCTTGTGAGAGATCATCATGAATAACTAATTTTATGGTTTCGTATTCCTCATATTCCATTAAAACATGCTCATTATCGTTTCCAAGCATTCCAAAAGGCTTAAAGCCCTTCATTCTTGGAGGAGCATCGACTTTTCTCTTTTTTCTTCGACGTGGCATTTATTTAAAATTTGGGCAAAAATAATGAACTTGCGTTCATATCAAAACAATTATTCTAATAAAATTTAAAAGGATATCAATATATTTTAATGTATAACTTGGCACATCATTCTAATTTTCGCGCAATCTCCCTTAAAATCAATCACATGCATAATTTTATTTACATTTATTTTCAACTGAAAAACAATTTATATAATTTGCTTGATAAGAACAGACTTATAGCATGATCGTAATTTCTCCAAAAAGTTAAAACTAGATTTATAAAACCATTGATTAACTTAAATCCTAAAAATGAAAATAAATTGACTGCTTTAAAACCGATAGTTCCTTAATTATAAATATTTGTTTTTTTTTATCTTTATAGTGAGTTAGGAATGAAGCATTATTATGACTATTAAACCTACACTCTAATCATAAAAATTAAAATCTCGATTTATGAATACTAAAATCATCTTACTTTTCGCCATTCTATTTTCATTCTTAGCTTGCGAATCTGTACAAAAAAGCGAGACTAATACCGAAACTGTTATCCCTAACAAAAAAGAGAAGCCCAAACAACATGATTTTAATTCGTATTGGTTTTCTGGTAAAGCAGAAATTAGTAGTTACGATGTAAAACAATCTAGATATGGTGAAATGCGAGATGCAGAGGTGGTTTTAGTTTTTGTAACAGAACCTTTTTCATTAAGCAAGCAAGTTAAATTAGATCGTCCGAAAACTGCTGGGGAAGATATGATTTCTGTTATGAAACTTAACAATGTCCGAAAATTTAATACAGGTATTTACGATTATTCAATACTCACATCTACCTTTACCCCTATCAATTCTAAAAAACATCCTCTAACATTAAAATCGACCACTAGCATTCAGGAATGGTGCGGCCAAACTTATACGCAACTGAATCTAGATGGGAATAACTACCAATTTAAACAATTCTCTTATTTTGAATCTGATGGAGATGAAGAAAAAATAGTACCTGCCGTGCTATTAGAAGAAGATCTTATGACACGCATTCGGATTAATAACGGAGAACTGACGCTAGGTGAAATGACATTAATGCCTTCGACCATTTACAGTCGTTTTTCACATAAAACCATGCAAGCTGAAAAAGCGATGATTAACAAAGCAACTTTTAATAACACCATACAATATACTATTTCATATGTAAATATAGATCGCACATTAACAATTGATGTAGAAAATTCATTTCCTTATAAAATCATGAAGTGGACAGAAGATAACGGCGATGATTTAATTACTACAGCAGTATTGAAATCTAGTGTACACGAACCGTATTGGAATCAGAAAAGTGTAGCTGACGAAGCGCAACGCGATATTCTTAAATTAGTAAAATAAAGCATAATCTATAATTGAAGGAATCTATTTCTGGCTTAAACAACTAATAAGAAATTACTAGGATAAAGCTGAAACACGATTATTTAAGGTAAATTATATTCTATTAATAATATATAATCTACCTTAAACAGGTCACCTAATTATTTTATAATCTTCTGTATTTTCTATAGTAAGTCTATCTGGCTATGAACAATCCTCCAACACTAAATATCAAAGTTTCAGGTTTTAGTTTTTATCATTCCGATTGAAACATTTCTAATGCTCTACAGCGGAATATCAATTCCGAATCATTAGAATAAACAACTAAACCTTTCATTAGATCTTTCATTTTTTTCTAAAAAAACAGCTTTTATAAATTAGTCAAATCCTATTGGCTGAATATAAACACCCGTTTACTTAAAAGTTTACCGCTTTAATTGATTGTATTAATATTATATCTGGGTAATCCTTAGTTTTATCCCACAAATTGAAATTATTTAAAAAGAATCGATTAACACACAAGAAAAAAACACCTAAAAAATGAAAAAAACATTCAGAACATTAATATTCACAACATTGGCTATCTCATTATTTATGGGATGCTCAAGTGACGAGTCGAGTTCAACTAGCGACTCGAGCTCTACAGACGACCCTACAAATCAGGACGATGATGATGGTGATACCGTAACAGAACTACACGCAGCATTCGCTGCATTTAATACAGAAGCAACCACTATTTATTTAGACGGGTCGAAAGTGGTTATAGAAACTACAGGCTTACCAGATCACGAAAGCGTATACTGGGGAGAAGGAAATTCGTTATACAGAGAAGAATCTGACGTAGCCACAACCCCATCAATTATGTCTAGTAACAATAATGCAGTGACAATTTCCGTAGACGCTACACCTGATTTAACTGGAAATACAGTAGATACAGAATTAAATACCATAGGTATTGCAGTAAGTGGGGCTTCAATCTTTAACGACCAAGAAGGTGCTGGAGATTTAGATCAAGCTGCTGCAAGTTTAGACTGGACAGGAGCACATATTGGTCCTGGTGTATATCACTATCATCTAGAACCAGTTGCATTTACAGACGACGACAATAGCTTGGCTGGAATCTTGTTAGATGGTGTGTTTTTATACGGTAGAAAATGTTTTTCTACAGGAACTTACCCTACAGATTTAGATGCCTCTGGCGGACATACTTCTACAACACAATATACCGATGGCGCAGAAGAGTACCATTATCATATAATAAACGAAATATATTCTACTACAGGATCTTATTTAGCATTTGCTGGTCCTTTTCAAGGTTATTAATTCATGAAAACACGATATCTCATAGCTTTTTTCTCTTTACTTTTTCTTATCGGCTGTCATACAAAGACGGCTGAAAAAAGAGAGGTTGCTACAGAAGCTCCCTTAGAAATTAACAATCTTGAGGTATTAAAAGCAGACTTGGTTTTAAATCAGCTTGAAGGCCGATGGTACTATAAAGACAAACCGTATTTTGGCTACTCCGTAACTTATCACGCTAACGATACTCTGGCAGAACGCATAGGTTTTGTTAACGGAAAAAGAGAAGGTTTAGCCAGAAGATGGTCGGATAAAGGGATACTTCGTGTAGAATTATATTACAAAAACAACCGTTTAAATGGCGCATATAAAACATGGTGGGACAACACTGTTTTATCTTCGCAAACCTATTACGAAAATGGCGTAAAACAAGGGTTTGAAAAAGAATGGTATCCTACAGGGCAATTGGCAAAACATAGACAACTTGTTAATGGGAAAGAAAACGGTTTACAGAAAGCATGGTTAAAAAACGGAACCTTATATGTAAATTATGAAGCCAAAAACGGACGTATTTTTGGTATGAAAAGAGCAAATTCATGTTATACACTAGAAAATGAAGTTATTAAAAGAGATAAATAAATATAGCCCATTATTAATTATACTACTTGTACTAAGTACCAGTTGTAAAAATGAGCAAAAAAAGGAAGATATTATAACTGTTGAAACAAGCAGAGTTGATTATCTGCCATATTACGAAGACGAGTCTTTTACACCGAATTGGATCACTCCTGGCTCTGAAGAGGAAAAAGCATTTCATAAGATTCCTGATTTTAAATTAGTGAATCAATTAGGAGATACTATTTCTCAAAACACTTTTAAGGATAAAATATATGTCACCGATTTTTTCTTTACCATTTGCCCTGGAATTTGTCCGCAATTGGCCGAAAGCATGCTAAAAGTTCAAGGTGAATTTATAGACGACCCTGAGGTCCTTATGCTATCTCATTCTGTAATGCCTACAAAAGATTCTGTTCCCGTATTAAAGGAATATGCAAAATCTCATGATGTTATCGATAACAAATGGCACTTAGCAACGGGTGATAAAAAAGAAATTTACGATCTAGGTAGAAATCAGTATTTTGTTGAAAACGACTTGGGTGTACCAAAAAGTTTAGACGATTTTCTTCACACCGAAAACTTCTTGCTTATTGATAGAAACAAACATATAAGAGGTATTTATAATGGCTTAAACAGAGCTTCAATAGCACAACTAATAACAGATATTAAAGCACTTAAAAAAGAACAATTATAGAAAAGGTTACACCACTTTTTATATCATTTAAGTAAAGTAATGCTTGATAATTTAAATTATGAAGAACGCTTACACTTTGTATACTTTAATACAATATTAGATAACATTTTGTTAAAAAAGGAAACGCTAAGCTTATAAGCTTAGCGTTTCCTTTTTTTCATTACTAATAAGAAGAAAGCGACAAACTAAATAATATTGAAAGACTAATAAAATCTAAAATTTTCTATTTAAGCAATAAGAGTACAATTATTCGTAACTTTGTTCACTTTAATTTAGGCAAAATCCTAGGTTAATTTGGAACCAATAACAGTGTAATGAATTATAAACACTTAGTAGAAGAGATAAAAGAAAACAGTCAGCATTTTAAAAATAAAAATGCAGTCTATTTTAAGGACAATACGCGTAATACATGGGAAGGTATATCTTGGTTAGATTTTGAGTCTCGAATAGAAATCTTATCTAAAGCACTCTTGAATTACGGCATTTCGGAACAACAAAATGTTGCGATTTTTTCAGAAAACATGCCAAATTGGGTCATTGCAGATTGCGCAATTATGCGAGTTAGAGCTGTGACGATACCAATTTATGCTACAAATTCTAAAAAAGAAGTTGAATATGTCGTAAATGATGCGGAGGTAAGTTTACTTTTTGCAGGAGACCAAAACGAATATGATAAAGCATACGAGCTTCTTGAAACATCTAGTTACTTAAAACAGATTGTAGCTTTAACAAAAACAATAAAACTTCAGCCGTCAGGTAATTCTATTTATTTAGAAGATTTTATAGCCTTTGAACCTTCAGAAATGATCGATACCGAACTTCAGAAAAGATATTACGAGTGTAATTTTGAAGATACAGCAAGTATCATTTACACCTCTGGAACTACTGGAGAACCTAAGGGTGTTATGCTAGATTACACGAACTTTGGAGGATCCTTGTATGGCCATGATTATGAACTAGACGTTTCAGAAAAAGATGTCTCGTTAAGTTTTCTTCCTTTAAGTCATATATACGAACGTAGCTGGGTATTTTTCTGTTTGAAAAAAGGAATTGAAGTCTACTTTAATCAAGATCCTAAAAAAATTGTAGATGTTATAAAAGAAGTTAAGCCTACTTTAATGTGTACAGTTCCTCGCATATTCGAGAAGATTTTTGCAGCTATTCAAGATAAAAGAAAAGAAGCTTCTCCTACTAAAATGAAATTAGCAAGCTGGGCTTTAGGTATTGGTAATAATTATTATAACAAGCACAAACGCCTAGAAAAGAAAATTCCACTTGCTCTAAAATTAAAATATAACATAGCCGATAAATTGGTGTTAAGCAAATTACGTGACGTATTTGGCGGACGTATAAAATTTATGCCTTGCGGAGGAGCTCCCCTAGCACCAGATATGGTGTCGTTTTTCCATTCATTTGGTTTAAATATAAAATGTGGCTATGGCTTAACCGAAACCACAGCAACCGTCACACTCTTTGGAGATACACATTTTGAATTTAATTCGGCTGGAAAACCTATAGAAGGCTCTGAAATTAAAATTGGACATAATAATGAAATTTTAGTCAAAGGTCCAGGAGTTATGAAAGGTTATTATAAAAAACCCGAAGCTACAGCTGAAGTTTTTGATAATGGTTGGTTTAAAACGGGTGATGCAGGTAAGATTGACGAGAAAGGGAACTTGATTATTACAGATAGAATTAAGGATTTAATGAAAACGTCTGGAGGTAAATATATTGCCCCTCAAAAATTAGAAAATGCGTTAATTACGGATTCGTTTATAGAACAAATTGCCGTGATTGGAGATCAGCAAAAATATGTTACAGCTCTTGCTGTTCCTAGTTTCGACAATCTAAAAAAATATGCTTTAGAACACAAAATCAGTTTTAAAAATGCTGAAGATCTAATTTCTAATAATCAGATTATTGATCTTTTTGAAAAACGCTTTGAAGAACTACAGAAAGAATTCTCGAAATTTGAAAAAATCAAAAAGTTCACTTTATTACCTAAAGAGTTTAGTATAGAGGCAGGAGAAATTACCGCTACTTTAAAATTAAAACGAAAGGTCATTCATAATAAATACAAAGAACTAATCGATAAGATGTATTCAGAATAAAAGCTTCTTTTATTTTGAAATTTATTTCCTTCAGAAATATGTTTATCCATACGATAAACATATTAGCAATTAAAAAGGACAAAAAATAGTGAAGCCTGGCGACACCCCAACTGTCGCCAAAATGCTTCTCAACACAAAACAATCTTTCCTTTTTTAGATAGAATTAAATTTTAAGAACTCAAGTCTTGTTATTATAGATTCTACTCTTTATTTTTAGTCAGGTACTTTTAAGGACTAATTTTAGTAAATTCTTAATTCAGATATTTTCAACACATTAAAATAATTTGCTTTTAAAATAGAGGACTTAAAATCTACAAGTTCAATTGAAAAAACAACGATTCTATTTTAGACGAAACAGAGGTTATTGTAATATTGCTATATAAGAATTCGTATTGAAAACATCAAAACAAAATAAATTGCATTGGACCATGTGTTTGGAATGCCAAGGACTTGGAAAAAAAAAGCGTAGAATCCGAAAGCAAGATCGGCTACGTTACCAAAAGGCATTAGTTGTATTCAATAAATCCGATGGCCAAGGAAAACCACCAACACCATTAAAGCATAGTCTCTATCCTTGCGAGAAATGTAATGGATCTGGAATAATTCCTAGTGCTACTCAGCCAATTCCAGACACAGATAACTATCCGCATATTGCCATTATTGGAGGCGGAATTGGAGGTGTTGCGTTAGCAGTTGCCTGTTTACATAGAAATATACCATTTACACTTTATGAACGCGATCATAATTTTGATGCACGATCTCAGGGCTACGGCCTAACGTTACAACAAGCAAGTAAAGCCATGTCGGGATTCGGAATTTTAGAACTCGACGCTGGTATTATATCCACTCGCCATGTCGTGCACACCACAGATGGTACTGTGATTGGCGAATGGGGTTTTAGAAAATGGATGCAAACTGATTCGCAAAACAAAGGAAAAAAAACCAACGTACATATTCCTAGACAATCGTTACGATTAGCACTTCTAGACCAACTACCAAGCCATAATGATGTGCAATGGGGACATAAATTGATAGATTTTAAAATAAATGAAGGCGAAAAGACAGAACTTAATTTTCAAGTAGATGGCCAAATAATAAAAACCTATGCAGATTTAGTCGTTGGTGCAGACGGTATTCGCAGTACAGTACGAAAACTTCTTATTGGCGAAGATCATTCACCTTTACGTTACCTTGATTGTATAGTCATTTTAGGTATTTGTCCGTTAAAAAACCTTAAAGGTATTGAAAGCGATTTGTTAGATTCTGCCACTGTATTTCAAACAGCAAATGGTAATGAACGCATTTACATGATGCCATTTTCTTCAGATTCTATCATGTGGCAACTTAGTTTTCCGATGGCTGAAAACGATGCTAAATTATTAAGTTCCCAAGGCTCAAAAGCGCTTAAAAAAGAAGCTTGTAAAAGAACACTATGGCATAATCCTATTCCTCAGATCATGGAAGCCACTAATGAATCTCAAATTTCAGGTTACCCCGTTTACGATCGTGCGTTACTTACAGATGAAGAATTATCACAAGAACGCCAAATCACACTTTTAGGAGATGCAGCTCATCCTATGAGTCCCTTTAAAGGACAAGGTGCCAATCAGGCCTTGTTAGATGCATTATCTCTCGCTCGTGGTATTACGAAAGGATGTAAATGGTCTTCAGATTGGAAAGAAAACGGAATACGAGAACAGGTGTTAACAGAATTTGAAGCTGAAATGCTAGCCCGTAGCACTTCAAAAGTTAAAGATTCTGCAGCGGCTGCAAAGTTTTTACATTCCGAAATTGTACTACTAAAAGATGATGCTCCAAGAGGAAGTACATTAAAAAAAAATGATAAATAACAAATCGATTCTTGTATTATAACACTCCTCTTCTAACCTTCGATACAGCTTAAAATCTATTCCTTAGAATCCTTTAAACCCCAAGCATCTAATCCTCTCAAAACAGATTCCAGAGACATTCCTCTTTCCGTTAACTTATATTCCACACGAGGAGGCACTACAGGAAACACTTTTCTAACAACAAGACCATCTTTTTCTAACTCTCTAACCGTTTGTGTAAACATTTTATTAGAAATACCATCAATATGTTTTTGTAGAATTCCAGAACGTAATTCCCCTTCTAATAAATGAAATAAAATCAACGGTTTCCATTTTGTTCCTATTAAATTCATAGTATAATTAAGCGGACATTTAACTTCTTTATTCAAAATTTTAATTATATTTAATTGATATATAGTATTTTACTCGTTTAGGTAACTATAGCACAATAATGTAAGTACTTGCCTAACATGCAAATATAGTCTAAATTTGTAATCTAAATAAAAAATTATGTCAGCAAAACAAGATTATCCAAAATCATTTTCACATATTGGAATCACTGTTCCAGATATTCAGAAGGCTGTAAAATTCTATACCGAAGTTATGGGTTGGTATACGATAATGGAGCCATCGACTATTAAAAAAGAAAAAGAAACGGCCATTGGCATCATGTGTATCGATGTTTTTGGCGAAGATTGGGACCAATTTGAAATCGCACATTTATCGACTTCAGATGGTGTTGGTGTCGAAATTTTTTGCTTCCCTCACGGTGTAAAAGAAGCCCCTGAATTTAGTCCGTTTAACACGGGCTTATTTCACTTCAGTATTCAAGATCCAAACATTGAAGATTTAATTGATAAAATAGTGGCCTATGGTGGTAAACAACGGATGCCAATTAGAGAATATTATCCGAATGAAAAACCTTTTAAAATGTGTTATGTAGAGGATCCTTTCGGGATTGTTTTCGAAATATACACCCACAGTTACGAATTAACATATTCTTCTGGAGCTTATACAAAATAAGCCTTTTAACATACAATTCGCTATAAAGCGTAAGTCGAAATGGGCTTACGTTTTTTTTGTTTGCTATGGATACAGCTGTTACTTTACTATCGTTACACTGAACTTGTTTTAGGGTGACGTTTTATATATAATAAAGTTTAACAACTATTTTAATTTATAGGATAAAAATATCTTATTTAAAAAGCTAAAAAACAGTTAAACAAACAGATAGAAGCTTTTTTAAAAATGTTATATTTGAGTGTACATTTAATATTTTTTACGCAAAAAAATCAATGAAAATCAAATTCATAAAAGCTCATAATGGAGATTCAATAATTATATCATTTAAAGATACTAACGAAAAAAACAGAAATATTCTCATAGATGGTGGAATGCCAAAAACATATTATGGATCAGGTAAATATGGAGATCTATATGATACTATTGAACAAATTAAAATAAAAGAAGAAAAAATTGATCTTCTTATACTCACACACATTGATGAGGACCATATTGGAGGCTTGAAAAAATGGTTTGAAAAAGACAAAGATGCATTTGAAATAATTGAAAAGGTTTGGTTCAATTCAGGACGATCTATTGCTAAATATTTTGATGAGGAAGAGAATAAAGAATTAATTGAAACCCTTAAAATATTTGAAACAACTCAGACCAGTGTGCCTCAAGCAATAGTTTTTGAAGATTATATTGAAAAATTTAATGTTTGGGATAAGGAGATTTTAAAAACAGGACAAACCGTTAATCAAAATGGAGTTGAGATAAAACTTCTTTCCCCTAATGATAAAGCTCTTAAAAGATTATTAAAGGAATATAAAAAACCAAAACATAATTATCAAACCTCAGGAGCTTCAACCGATTGGAATACTTCTATTAGTGACTTTATAAAAGAAGAAAATAATCCTAATTATAAATTAGAAGAAGATGGTAGCGTGCCTAATGGTAGTTCAATTGCTTTTATATTAACTTTTGAATCTAAAAACTATTTATTTTTAGGAGATGCGCATCCATCAATTATTATAGACTCTTTAAAGGACTTAGGATACACTAAAGAGAACCCCATTAAATTAGAATTTTTAAAGGTTTCTCATCACGGAAGTTGCAAAAACACGAACCAAGAATTATTAGAACTTATTAAAGCAGATAATTATGTTATAAGCTCAAATAGTGAAGTTCATGGGCTACCAAATAAAAGAACTATTGCACGTTTAATTAATCATAACTCAAACTCTAATATTCATTTTAATTATGATAGCGTAAGGCAGAACATATTTAATGAAAAGGATTTTGAAGATTTTGAAGGTTTCAAAATAAACACTATTGATGAATGGGAATAGACGATTTAAAATTATATAGTGTAAAAGTTGGCGAAGGTAGCGGTGTTTTATTTCAACCTATGAATAAACTGGAATACACATATATTCTAACAGCTAAACATAACCTGTATATTGAAAAACCAAACGAAAGAGGAGTAGATGAAAAGCAATTATTGAATGATCTTATTATTTACATTCAAAAACAGGAAGTCCCAATTAAGCTAGAATTGAAAGAAAATGACACCTATTTTCCACACAAAGATGCTGATATTGCAATATTGAAAATCGCCTTTTTAGAAGGTTATGAAAAAATTTATAGTAATACTTCTTTTTCTGAATTAACTAATACTGATTTATGTGGTTATCCTGGATATTTAAAAGAAAAAGCTACCCTAAGTGAAAAGTATAATAGTTTTAAAATTGATTCTTTTAAAAATGAGAGCAGTAAACTTTGTCGAGCTCAATTAATTGATACAACTAAAGAACAAACACAAATATCAGGATTTTCTGGAGGTGGGATAATGAAAATAGAAAATAATACTATTTCATTATTTGGAATACAAAGCGAAGTTACTTCTCAAGTTCCGAATGGAGAAATAGAATTTGTACCAATAAAGTATTTTGATGACATTATAAATTACCCAGAAAATAAAGATAAATTATGGCTATTGTTACCTCCATATATGGGAAGTTTTATATACTTAAAAGATAAAGCATTTAATATTGATGCTGGAATTGATGATGAAGACATATCCTTCACAAGAGCTTATCTAAAAAGTAAAGCAAATGAAGTTATTACAAGCGGCATCACTCCTATTTATATAAAAGAATATTTCAAAGAACGTTTACTTCTAAATGAAAGTGAATCTTTCAAATTAAACAATGAACTTATATACTTAACTTGGTTAGAATTTATCTGTATAATTAATATTGCAAAGGACAAAGGTCATTGTAGTAAAGATTTAGAAGATGTTTTTAATACCTTGAGATTAATCTATCGAGACACAGATGCTAATTGGCAAGATCCTGATTTTCTTACAGAATGTATTCTGTATGATTATCCCAATTTGAAAATTGGTGGAACAGTAATGATTAAAACAAATAAATTACCTATTAAAGCAGATATAAGGCATTATAAAATTGATAAAGAAAGTATTATACCTAGGATTGATTACTTGAAGAATCAATTCGAAAAAGGAAATATTGGAGATATTTTTATTGACAATGCTTCTAACGAGTTAAAAGAATTTGCTTTTGAAAAATATAATTTTATACATTTTGAATATATAAAAGAATTTTTGTTAGTGGCGAACTCTAAAGATTACAGTGCATATAACACTAAAAACATTGAGGCTTTAAAAGATAAACTTAAAAAAGAATATGGAAAATTATTCAGCATATAGTACTACAGTTTTAGATGACTTATCCAAAAGATTTGAGAATTTAAATTTTAAATTTTTAGTACATGACATAGGTGTAAAAATAAGTGTATTTATAGTGAACGGTAAATCTTCTGATATTGAGCAAAAAGATAATTGGCGTTTAGTTTCAGAAGAAATTGCACTAAAATTTCAAAGCAAAATGGATTCCAAAGATGATAAATGGAATTTATATATAATCTATACTTTCTCAGATAAAGTAGACAAAGAATTAAAAGCAAAAATAGAAAACAATAAATTCTCAAGTAGAAAAATTGTTGTAGACAGTCAAATAGATAAACTAAGAGATGAATTAATAAATAATTTAATTATTCAACATATTACCAATACTGATTTAATAGATATCGTGAATAAAACAGATGAAAGTGTTGAAAAAAAATACGAACCAAAAAACAAATCAATTTGGGATTTAATTCCCAAAACTGATTCAATTATAGGAAATACGAAGTTACAAACAAATATTATCGAACAATTAAAAAAAGCTTACTATGAAGATTAAGAAAGTTGAAATTTCTGCGTTTAGAGCTTATGATAATGTTGAACATTCTACATTCGATTTTTCTATTGGAAAAGACACAGCTAATTTTATTTCTATATATGCACCGAATGGATATGGAAAAACATCATTCTATGATGCTGTCGAATGGGGAGTAACTGGACAAATATCTAGATTCCAGAAGAATGCATCTGAAAATCAAAAGATTGGAAAAGAAAACAGAAAAATTAACAAAGACAATTATCTCTTACAGCATAAAGGTCAAGATAAATTAGGGTTTGTTGATGTTTTCACAAACGATACAAAGAAAATATTTCCAAAAAGGAATATATCGAATTCCAAAGTCTATAATTTTAAAAAAGAACCAATAAATGGGTATTTCAGAGATGTTGTCTTATCCCAAGATTTAATAGACTCTTTTATAAAAGAAGAAAAAGCTGATGATAGATATAAGAAATTTATATCTAATATTCCACATTTAAATGATTCTAATATTGGTCTTCAAAATTTAGACAAGTTAATCGAAATCACCGAAAAAGAGATATACAATTTAAATAAACAAAAATTAGATTTAGAAAATAAACAACTACAATTTGATTTTGAAGGAGATTCAAAAGTACTTGAAGAAATTAACAATTCCATTAGCTTCCTAATTAATAAAGAAGAAGAATTAAGCTTGATTAAGAAGAACTACTTTGAAAAAACAGAACATACTGTTCTAACTCAAAAAATAGACTCCTCATTAACTGAACTTAAAATTGACATTGAACATTTAAAGTTAAGAAGCAAAAATATTCAACTTGCTTTTAATGGTAGTAAGGATGATGAAAATAAATCTGGAGTTATTCAATATTACAATAATATCGAAAAGTCAAAAGTACTTAATCAAGAAATTAAAAGTCTAACTAAAATACTCTCTGATTTAAAGGAAAAAGAAATCTTAGAAAAAACAAGTTTAGAATTAAATAAAGAACTAGACAAAAATATAAATACTCTTGATGAATCTTTAAAAATTAAAAAGCAATATCCAAGATACTTAACTATACTTGATAATATTAATCAATTAGAAAAGAAGAAAAAAGAAAGTATTAAACTAAATGAAGATCAAAAAACAGTCTTGCAACAATTAAACTTAAGTTTAAGCAACTTAAAAATAGGTCTCTCTAATCATCAAGATAAAATAATTACTCTAAATAAAAAACTAGAAAAAGTAAACTTATTTGAAGCTACGCTTAAGAAAAAGAATGAAGAACAAGAAATTCTTTTAAAAAAAATGTCAACTCTTGAAGTTGATATTAAAAAAACTATAGATTTAGTAAAAAACTCAACAAATAAAATTGAAGCTAATAAAGTCTATTTAATTAAATTAGATAATGATATTGAGTTGTTGTTGGATGATTCATTGTTTAAAGACTACGAAAATGAAATCCAACAAGTTATAGAATCAAGAATTGAAATTGCCAAACTAGGAAACGAACTTTCAATTTTAAACTTACAAATTGACAATCAGAAAAATTTGAATTCTGAATTAAAAGAATTCATATCTAAAGGTTTAAATTTAATTTCTGAAAAAGAAGAATCTTCTTGCCCTCTTTGTCAAACAAACTTTAAAACATTTTCAGAACTTTCTAATAAAATATCTAGCAACCCATTAATAGATGATTTATTAAAATTAAACTTAACAATAAAAGCTAATCTAGAAACAAAAAAAAGTAAACTACAAAAACAAAATTCTAATGTTTTAAATAAACTTAAAGAATATATAAAAACACTAGTATCAAAAGAAGAAATCAATAAAACCAAACATATCAATGAACTAGAAAGACTAAACCTAATACTAAAAAAAAATAATGAATCATTAAGTTTATTAAAAGAAGAAATAACTATTGCGTTACAATTTTTTGAAGGACTTAAAATTAATGATTTTAAAGATAAAATCAGTACTGAATTTGAAAATCATAAAAACCAAATAAATGAACTTAATACTCAAATAAACGATACTAATTTATCAATACAAAAATCAACAGAAATAATAAACAAATCTTTAAAAGAGTTAGAATTGTTTAAGAATAGTATTTTAAAAGAAGAGGAAAATGAAGTTTTTATATTAATTGTTAATTATTTTAGAGAAACTTTAAAAACAAATTCTATTGATAGTATTGTATTAAACACTTTTATCTCTCAATTAGAAACAACTATTACTTCTATCAAAGAAAACATTAAAAATGAAAATTTAAAATTGAAGAAACTTAAAGAGATATTGGTTAATAATGACTTATCAAAAAAAGAGATCAATAAAAAAATAGATCAATCATCAATACTTGAGTCATCAAATAACAAAACAATTAAGAACTTTGAGAATTTTATCTTCAGTGAATATAAAATAAACTTATCTAACCTATTATTAAAAGATACTACAGACCAATTTGACTCTTTAAAAAATAAAATATCAAAGCAAATTGAAGTAAAACAAGAAATTCAAAAACATTATGAAATTGTTCAAAATCTAAAAGATAATGTTCTTAATTTTTTAGAAACAGAAAAAATAAAAGAAAACATTAATTCTTTAAGAAAAGAAATTGGAACATTAGAGAAAGTTAAAACGGCTTTAGAAAATGAAAAAAAGAATCTCGAAGTATACCTAAAAGAAACAATTGATAACTTTTTTTACACTGAATTAATAAACAAAATCTATTCAAAAATAGATCCTCATCCTGATAATTACAAAATAGAGTTTGATTGTGATTTTAGTGAATCAAAACCAAGACTTCAAATTTATACGGTTGATCCTGATGGAAAAAAATCTATTCCTGCTCTTTATTTTAGTTCTGCTCAAATTAACATTTTGAGTTTAAGTATATTTCTTGCCAGAGCATTGAAAGCAACAAATCCTGAAACAAAAGAACCAATAAAATGTATCTTTATTGATGATCCAATTCAATCAATGGATAGTATTAACATTTTATCTTTTATTGATTTATTTAGGAGTCTAACTATTAATCTAGATAGTCAATTAATTGTATCTACACATGAAGAAAATTTTCATTTATTGTTACAAAAAAAGATACCAGAAAAATTACTTAAATCTAAATTCATACAATTTGAAACTTTTGGAAAATTAGAAACAATAAGACACTAGAATTCAACACCATCAACATGAAAACCAACCTACTCTTTACAATACTCAAAGTTACATTTTTAAATTTTTTAGAAAGTAAGGCCGTGTACCTGAACAAATAAAATTGTTCAACCACTCATATATTAGCATGCATCTGGAGTTTTGGTAACCTTTAAAGAAAATAAAAGCTAAGACAAGGAATAATACTAGTCATTTCGGTAAACTCTATATTAGGTTTTTAAATGAAGCTTCAAATTATATAGATAATTCTGTAGTAATAGACATTATGAAAAAGAAACAACCATTAAAATTCTATCTTCCAAAATCTTTAGTAAAAGATAATAGAAACTTAAAATTCAACACCTAAAAACAATCTTAAATTCATGAACATCGCCATCAAAATACACTATGTTTAATGTCATTATTATTCAGAATTTCGTTAAATTTATAGTTCATTTAAGAACGTAAATAAGAGTAATATCATCAATTGAATTTTATTCTAATTTTGTTTATATAACACTAACGTGTTAGTATTTTAAATACTTTTTTATGAATACCAAAACAGAAATTTTAGAGTACGATTTTGAATCTTTATCACATAAAATACTACCTGGAAATTCCGATTATGAATGTCTAAAACATCATATAAATCTAAAAAGCACTACGGCGTTTCATACTGAAGTTGGTACCATAAACGACAATGTCCATATTAAGGATATTTATGTAGACGAAAATCGGTTTTTTAAATACCAGATTATAAAACCCAAAGACACCACCGTTGCTAAAAAAGTGATCTTTCTATTACATGGTTTTAATGAGAAGGATTGGACAAAATATTTGCCATGGGCACAAGCAATTTGCGAAGGTACCGGAAGTCACGTTGTTTTATTTCCGTTAGCGTTTCATATGCAACGCGCACCAAAATATTGGAGTAGTAAACGGGATATGTATAAGTTGAGCGAAAACAGAAAAAGCCGCTATCCTAATGTTGTAAATTCCACGTTGTCTAATGTCGCGATAAGCATGAGGTTGCATGCTATGCCTCAGCGTTTTATTTATTCAGGATTACAAACGTATTACGATTTTATTCAACTTATTGAAAATTTTAGAGCTGGCATGAATCCAGAAGTTAGTAAAGATTTTAAATTCGATATTTTTGCCTATTCCATTGGTGGTTTTCTTGCTCAAATTTTGAAATTAACGAATTATAAGAATTATTTTTCAGACACAAAAATGTGCTTATTCTGTAGCGGAACCACATTTAATCGTCTCTCTTCTGTATCCAAATTTATTTTAGACAGTGAAGCCAATGTCGCTCTATATTCATTTTTAATTGAACATTTTGACAAATTCTTAAAGAAAGATGAAATACTAAATCATTATATTTTAAATGATCATATGGAAGGTGAAGTGTTTAATTGTATGCTTGACTATCAGAAAAAGAGAGAATTTAGAGAAGGATTATTGAAGACATATGAAGATCAAATTTATGCAATCACGCTTAAGAAAGATAAAGTTATCCCTTCCTTTGAAGTCATTAATACTTTAAAAGGTGCCTACAGAGATATAAATATTAAAGTTGATGAAATAGATTTTGATCGCGACTATACTCACGAAAACCCATTCCCGACCAACACAGACTGCGAGGCTCAAATTTCGGAAGATTTCAATATGGTTTTCGATAAAGTTTGTAATTTTTACAATACCTAAAACAGGCATTAGGAATTGACAACCTATTAACCTTTAAGTTGATGCTTTAATAGATCCTTATTTTAATTCCATTCGATTTCTCATTTTCACCTTGAGACAGATCTATAAAATTCAAGGGGAAACTATTTATATGTATGCACAACAGAAGTAATATTTGAAACATTAGCGGATACCTTTAAAACACGAAGTTCTGTATAATGTATTTATGACTATATGTTATAAAACACCTTCTTTCATATAAGCAATGCAGTGTCTCCTTTTCAATTCTTATAAATGTTAAAATTATTTTAAAAAATCGATTGAGTTAAAAATGCCCTACAGAAACCATTAATTTCATAAAAAAGCTATAATTATGAGAAAAAACAGACCCTTATTATTCCTACTGATTTTAATTTCTTTCGCTGCTTGTAAAACGAAAGAGGAAAAAGAGATGAAGGTTTCCGACGAAAAGAAAGAGATAATTTCCCAAAAACCAGCAGACACCGTACAAACTGCAATTGGAGAGTTAATTCTACCCAAACCTTATGCTACAGAATCCGTTAGAAAACAAAATAACCTTGTAGATTGGCCTGAAGGAAAAATGCCTATAGCTCCTGCAGGATTTACAGTAACAAAATTGGCCGACGGATTCAAAAATCCGAGATGGACGTATATTGGTCCAAATGGCGACATGTTTGTATGTGAGGCCAATACTAAAAAAAGTGCTGGGCTTATCACGGTTTTAAGAGACCAAGATAACGATGGTACTATAGAATTACGTGAAACCTTTCTTGAAGAATTAAAACAGCCTCTAGGCATGTTAATTATAGGTGAATATTTTTATGTAGCAAATACCGATGGCTTATATAAATATCCTTACAAAGCTGGGCAAACTAAACTAGATCCTTCTAAAAGTGAAAAAATAGTAGACCTTCCTGCCGGTGGTTATAACAACCATTGGACACGTAATATTATTACAAACACTGCTCAAGACAAAATTTATATTTCTGTCGGTTCTGCAAGTAATGTGGGAGAATACGGTATGGAAGAAGAAATTAGACGTGCCAACATTTTAGAAGTAGATTTAAATGGAGAGAATGAAAAAATCTATGCTAGCGGACTTAGAAATCCAGTAGGAATGGATTGGAATCCGGTAAATGGTGAACTTTGGACCGCTGTTAACGAGCGTGACGAAATTGGAGATAATCTTGTTCCAGATTATGTAACAAGTGTTAAAGAAGATGGTTTTTACGGATGGCCATATGCCTATTTTGGATCTATTGAAGATCCTAGACTTGCAGGAAAAGCTCCCGAATTAGTAGAAAAAACGATAGTGCCCGATGTATCGGTAGGACCGCATACGGCTTCGTTAGGATTAACATTTTACGACCAAAACAGTTTCCCCGAAAAATATAAAAACGGAATATTTGTTGGTCAGCATGGGTCTTGGAACCGTTCAGTGCTTTCTGGTTATCGTGTCGTTTTTATTCCTTTTAAAGATGGTAAACCAACTTCGGAACCTCAAGATTTTCTTACTGGCTTTATTGCCGAAAATAGTGAAACAGATGTATACGGACGACCAGTTTGCGTTACTGTAACTCCTACAGGCGACTTATTAGTAAACGACGATTCTGGAAATACCATTTGGAAAGTAAGTTACACCAATTAATACATTTAGAATCTAAAGTTAATACCTACAACTTAATGAACTTTATACCTTATAAAATAATGGCGGTTATCTTTTTAATCGCCATTATTAATCCCTTATATGCTCAAGAAATTAGCGGTCGCATCTTTAATTTTGAAGACTCCCCTATTTCTAATGTCTCTATTATATTGAATTATGAAGAGATTGCTAAAACAAATTCCGAAGGTCTTTTTACTTTAACTGGCAGCTATAAACTTCCTTTAAAACTTAAATTAGAGCACCCCGATTATTATATAAAATCTGTAACATTATCGCAATACAAAACGGTTTTAAAATTAACGGCTTTAGATACCACTGAAGACCTTGAAAAAGTGATTATCTCTTCAGCTTATCAAAAAGAAAGTAAAGTTATTATTCCTACATCCAAAATATCGTCACAAAAATTTGACGAATATAGCCCGACAGATTTAGTATCTGCCATAAATGAAACTCCAGGTGTGTATATCCAAAGTGGAGCATTAAATACCAATAGAATTGTTATTCGTGGTGTGGGTTCAAGAACCTTGTATGGAACGAATAAAATACGTGCTTATTTTAACGGAATTCCCATTACCAATGGAACCGGAGACACCTCTATAGATGCTTTTGATCCTGAAGATATAGAAAACTTAGAAATTGTAAAAGGTCCGAAAGCAACTCAATATGGTACGAACTTGGGAGGAACGTTATTACTAAATTCAAAAACCGCTTTAGAAGGTGAAACTTATTTTAGAAATAATTTTACTGTCGGGAGCTTCGGGTTGATTAAAAACAATGTATCGGTTGCCACTGCGAACCAAAAACTAGCATTAAATATAAATTACGATCATTTAGAAACCGATGGCTTTCGCGACAATAGTAATTACAATAGAAATGCGCTTTTATTAACTTCTAATTATAAATTCAACGATAAAAATGAAATTGGAGTCTTAGTAAACTACACCGATTATTATGCACAAATACCAAGTTCCATAAGCAAATCTAAATTCGAAGAAGATCCTTCTCAGGCTGCGTTTACTTGGGGATCTTCAAAAGGTTATGAAGACAATAAACAGATCTTAACAGGTATTAGTTATACGCATCGTTTTTCGAAAAACTTTAGTAACACAACCTCAATATTCTACAGTTACCTTGATCACTACGAACCAAGACCCTTTAATATATTAGATGAATTCACTACTGGTTATGGAGCTAGAACGTTATTCGCTAAGGATTTCAAATTTCTAGAAACCAAAGCAAATCTAAGTTTTGGTGGAGAACTATACAAAGATGAATACCATTGGAAAACTATAGAAAATCGTTACGAAGACAATAATGGAAACGGTAGTTTAGAAGGAGAACTTTTGAGCGACAACATTGAAAAGCGAAATAATCTGAATGTTTTTGCCACGGTAACATTACCCTTGACTGAAAAATTAAAAGCGCAATTGGGAATAAACATGAATACAACCAATTACAATTTTAAAGATGAATTTAATTTGGATGAAAACAACAAGGATGCGGATCGAAATTTCGATCCTATTTTTGCCCCGAATTTAAATGTTTTATATCAATTTACTTCTAATGTAAGTGCTTATGCCAATATAAGTCGCGGATTTAACTATCCATCTATTGAAGAAACGCTAACTCCGGAAGGTGTAGTAAATCCAGATTTAGGTCCCGAAACGGGCTTTAATTATGAAATTGGTAGTGAAGTTTACTTATTTAATAGTGCTTTACATATGCAGCTTTCTGCTTACTTACTGGACATCGATAATTTATTAGTTGCAGACCGTGTTGGAGACGATCAATATATAGGTCGTAATGCAGGTAAAACGGAACATAAAGGGATTGAATTATCCCTTTTATATACCCACATGTTTGCAAATGGATTTTATATATCCCCTTATGTAAACGCAGAATTTTCCAATAACAGATTTATAGATTTTGTGGATGATACCAATAATTACTCCGGAAATGAGCTTACCGGCGTGCCTAATAAAAAAGTTAATGGCGGCATACACATTGGATTTAAAAACCTTGTCTTAAACACAAATTTTCTTCATATTGGAGATATGCCTCTAGATGATGCCAACACCCTTAATTCCGATCCGTACACCGTGCTTAACGCAAAATTATCTTATAGTAAAGATATTACAGAGCACTTATTTGTAGGACTTAACGTAGGCTTAAACAATTTTACCAACGAAACCTACGCATCTTCTATACTTATAAATGCTGTAGGCTTCGGAAATTCGGAACCGCGCTATTATTATCCAGGCATGCCAAGAAATTGGTTCGGAGGTATTAAAATTGGATATACAATTTAAAAACTCTCGATTAAAAGAACCAAACAAAACTTATATTTATTCCTTTAATAAAACACCATCAGCTTCAAAACGATACTCAAATTTTGGAGCTGTAATGGCTGCAATTTGATCTTCAGATTCACCAGCATCTTCTGCATAGTGTCTTAACTCTTCTACAGATGTTTCTGTAACAAATGCCTTACCATTTATTACAACATCTCCTACTGCATTTAATGGCATAAAAAATCCGTAGTCCTTAAACTTTACCATGACTTCATTTTCTCCATCCACATCTAAAGTCATCCAACATCCTTTTTTAGGACACACTTTAATAATTTTACCTTTCATTTTAGAATCAACAGTATCACCTACTTTTAAATTCTGATACAGTGTCATTATGCGTTCTGAATCTAAAACATCATCAACTGTTATATCATCCCCAAATGAGGCATAAATCATCTCTGGGCTATCAGCTTCAAGAGTTGTTTTACCAGGTTTTGATTCATTTTTACAAGAAAATATCGTTAAGCTAATTACTAAAAGAAAAATAATTTGTTTCATAGGGAGTAGAATGGGTTTATTAATTGATTGCAAATTTAAATAAATTAAAATAATATAAGCATTTTAAATCATCACACAAAAAAGCCATAGTAAAAAAACTATGGCTTTTTTCTATGCATTAACGTATAACTACATATAAATCAATTTTTTAAAAATTATAAAATCAAATGTTATTTATATATTAAGCTTTCGATGTTACCGATTCATAAGTTCTAGGTGTTTCTGCTTTTATAACCATCATTTTACCATTAGCTTGTTTTAAAACGTCTTGTAAATCTACTTTTTTTACCGTCGGATTTTTATACGTCTTATAATAATAAGCACCATTTTTAGTATCTGCGGCAGAAGTCCAAACGGTATACTCAGACATAGATGTATTTTTTTCCTTCTGCTTTACAATACCTATGGGAATATCAAAATTATTCAAAATATGAAAAGCTCTAAATACACCTTCTTCTTCATCCTTACATGGTTCGGCGGCATTAACAAAAGCGGCGGCTCTAACAAAACGGGATGCCGAAGTAAAATCCCCTGGTAATCCTACCATTCCTGTTCCTTCACTTAATGGAGCATATTCTTCTCCATTTAATTTAATACCATTCACATTATCCGGACTAAGATTAATATAATTTCTAAGGTTAGTAAGATGCCAATCGTAAGATGGATTATTAGTTATAACTTTTACGGTATTATCAAAAATTCGCAAACCATCTTTAGAGTATTCAATAATAATCGATTCTCCAGTTTTATCTGTAACCGTATAATGAAATGGAGCCACACCTTGAATTTGTTCCATAAATGTTCCTACTACTGCGATATCCTTTAAACCCGCTTTTACCTCCTTTACAGTGGCAAAACTTCCTAAGACATAATTGCCCATTTCTTCACTAGAAACAGCCTTAGATTGATTAGCTGCAGTCAATTCTTCGTAAACGGCATAACCACTAAAATAAAAACTACCTAAATATAATCCTGCTTCATTAATACCGTCCACAACAATTTTTTTCCCCACGGCATCCATACCGGCAAAGCCATATTTCGCTTTCATTTTATAACCCTCTTTATCTTTTACGGAACTTAAGAAATTAATCGATGTCCCTTTTGGAATCACTAGAATATTAGATTGAGGATCGAATCCAAATTCTAAAGTTCTTGCTGGAATAACAGCTCCATTTTCAGTTCTAATAATAATTCCGGTACATCCAAAACTGACTTGAATGCATAGAAAATAGCACACAAATAATAACGAAAAACCTTTTTTTACATTCATAATATTTGAAATTAATAGTAAAATATTAATACTATAAATGAAATAGATTTATCATTTAAAAGCATTTTAATTTCACTTTGGTTGATTTACCCTAAAAATAGTAGATTATGATAATTTTTCAACATTAATCTTATTATTTTTATTTAACGAAATTTTTCATTCAATAAATGGTTCTAAAAATGCCAATTTATAATCGATTACATATTAATTACGTCTAAAAATACGGTATTAATAATTTGAAGCCGTTTGCATTTATTTACCATACTTTAATTGCATTTGATCATTTGATAGCCTTGAGTTTTGTTGCGATTTGTAGTATATTGACAACCAAAAAAAAATCCCTTCATGAAATTTAACTTTACATTAGTCTTCCTTTTAATTTCGCTTTTAAGTTTTTCTCAAAAAAAAGTACTTGAGCATTCCGACAAATCCCTTTGGAATAAAATTAAAAGTAAATCTATTTCTCCCGACGGAAATTATGTTATGTATACCTTGGAACAAGGTGAAAAGGATACGTATTTAAAAATTAAAGATGCTAATGCCAAACTCATCCTTGAGCATGATCGTGCTAAAAACGGAAGGTTCACTTATAATTCTGAAATTGCTCTTTTCACAATTAATGCTTGGACCGATAGTATAATAGAATTAAAACGAGATAAAGTAAAGAAAGAAGACCTGCCTAAAGACACCCTTGGTATTTATAATTTTAAGAGCAAAACGACACTAAAAATCGCAAATGTGTCTTCTTACAAAACACCTGAAAAATGGGATGGATATCTTGCCTATATGTTGGCAGACGTAAATCCAATAAAGAAGGACAAAGACAGTATTTCCGATGATAAAAAACAGGACACTTTACCCTCTGTTAAAAAGAAAAAAAAGGGTAAAAAAGTAGGCAAGAAAAATGGATATCATCTTGTGCTTAGACATTTAAAAACACAGAAAGAAGATACCCTAAAATTTGTTACAAATTACACTTTTGCAAAAGAGGGACAACGACTTGCGTATACCACAACGGGAGATAAAGCCAACGTAACCGCGGGCGCCTATGTTCTAAATTTAGAAAACAATACACAAACTCAAGTTTTTGAAGGTCATGAAAAGGTAAAATACTACCAATTAAATTTTAGTGATTCCGGTGAAAAATTAGGATTTATTGCCGATTTAGATTCAACCAAAGTACAGGAGCGTCCAAATGAATTATACGTTTGGAAAGCAGGAGAAACTAAAGCAAATCCTGTTTTAAATAAAGACACCGCTCCAAAAGGGTATCGTGTCTCTGCAGATAGAAGATTAAATTTCTCAAAAAACGAATCTAAACTCTATTTTGGTTTAGCCGCACCAAGTATCATTAAAGACACTACTTTAATAGATGAGGAGATCTCAAGTGTAGAAGTTTGGACGTATAATGAACCTAGATTATATACCGTTCAAGAATTATCTAAAGATAGGGATCAGAAAAAATCATACGAAACAGTTCTAGATTTAAGTACAAACAAAATCACGCAATTGGCTACGCTATCCTATCCCAACATAAATATAGGGGACGAAGGAAATTCGAACACAGCCTTAGTTAGCACCCAAGAACCGTATTATTTAGAAAGTCAGTGGACAGGAATTAGAGCGTCCGATTACGCTTTGGTAAATACCACTACAGGAGAGACTAATCCCATTTTAACTAATATGCCTGGAGGCATGATTTTAAGTCCGAAAGCTAAATATGCTTATGGATACAATCAAATAGATAGTACTTGGGTAAGTTATAATATAAGTACAGGTAAACAAATTAAACTAACCAAAGACAAAGTGTTTTATGATGAGCTTAATGACTCTCCAAAATATCCAAGATCTTACGGTATTGCAGGATGGACAACCAATGATAAGGCTATATTAATCTACGATAGGTTTGATGTTTGGTCGGTTAATCCTGAAACTGGTGAGATGTCAAGATTAACAGAAGGAAGAGAAACAAAAACGCAATACCGTTATATCCAATTGGATAATGAAGAACGTAATTTAAATCCAGAAAAAACGTGGTTATTCTCTAGCTTTAATGAAGACACAAAACACTCTGGTTATTATAAATATGATGTTAAACGACAAAAAGGAAGTCAAATTTTAGAAGGCCCGTTTAAATATTCTACACCGACTATGGCTCAAAAAAGTACAGATGTCATTTTCACTAGAGCCTCTTTCACTGAGTTTCCTGATCTTAGATATTCAGATTTAAGCTTTAAAAAACAAATACAAATTAGTGATGCTAATCCACAACAAAAAGATTACAATTGGGGAACTGCAGAGCTGATAAAATGGACTTCTTTAGATGGAAAACCATTAACAGGAATGCTAATAAAGCCAGAAGATTTCGATCCCTCGAAAAAATATCCCATGATTGTCAATTTCTACGAACGAAGCTCAGATAGATTGTACGATCATAAAGCGCCATCCTTCGGACTTTCAACCATAAATTATAGTTTTTATACTAGTAGAGGTTATCTTATTTTTAATCCCGATATAGAATATCGCGATGGTTATCCTGGTGAAAGCGCTTACAATTGCTTAATGCCTGGTGTGACCTCTCTAATCGAAAAAGGATTTGTAGACAAAGACAATATCGGACTTCAGGGTCATAGTTGGGGAGCTTATCAAATTGCGTATATAATTACTAAAACAGATTTATTTAAAGCAGTAGAATCTGGAGCACCTGTAGTTAATATGGTTAGTGCATATGGAGGTATCCGCTGGGGAACAGGATTAAGCAGACAGTTTCAATACGAGCATACACAAAGTAGAATCGGAGGAACGCCTTGGGAATATCCGATGAGATATATAGAAAACTCACCTATTTTTAATCTCGATAAAATAAATACACCCGTTTTAATAATGCACAACGATGCCGACGGACATGTGCCATGGTATCAAGGTATAGAGTTTTTCGTGGGTTTACGTCGTTTAGGAAAACCCTCGTGGTTATTAAATTATAACGGAGAACCTCACTGGCCTAGAAAATTACAAAACCGAAAAGATTTTAATATTAGAATGTCTCAATATTTTGATTATTATTTAAAAGGCGCTCCAAAACCGGTTTGGATGGAACGCGGTGTACCGGCTTTAGAAAAAGGCATAAATCAAGGTTATGAGCTACAAGATGAATAAAATTTTATTAAGTAATTTATAAATGAGTTCTAAAATATTTAAGCGCTTAAAATCTAATTTATAGCGCTTAAATACACTCAAAATTCAATCCATTAAATTAGTAATTCAATTACTTTTAAGGTAAAAAAATATCTAGTTCTCCCCAAAGACAAAATCATGTTAAGTAAAAATAAAATCAGCACCCTATTTTTTATAGCACTTCTCCCCTTTCTTTTTACGTCTTGCAAAACAGGTGAGACATTAAAAGATTCTACTATAACTACAAATTCTAAAAAATCGGAAAAGGCTTCTTATGTTATATTAGTCTCTTTAGATGGTTTTCGTTGGGATTATGTAGAGAAATACAAACCCAAACATCTTTCAAATTTTATAAAAAACGGTGTTCAAGCGGAGTCATTGATTCCCTCCTATCCTTCTAAAACATTTCCTAACCACTATACCATTGCAACGGGAATGTACCCTGAAAATCATGGTCTTATTGGAAATGCGTTTTATAGCTATAAAAAGGATGTTACCTATGCTATTAGAAACAGAGAAATGGTCGAAGATGGTTCCTTTTATGGAGGTACCCCAATTTGGGTTTTGGCAGATCAGAACAATATGGTGTCGTCCAGCTATTTTTATGTAGGTTCAGAAGCAGATATTCAGGGCGTGCACCCAACCTACTATCGCAAATACGATGGGAAAATTAAAAATGAAACCCGTATTTCGGAAACCTTAGATTGGTTAAAATTACCTAAAGCTGAAAGACCACATATTCTTACAATATATTTCTCAGATCTAGATGATATTGGACATTGGTATAGTCCAGGAAATGATGAAGAACTTAAAAAAGCAATTCTCAAATTAGACACCAATTTAGGAGCTTTATTTGAAGGCGTTGCAGACACAGGTTTAGACGTAAACATTATTATAGTGTCCGATCACGGTATGACTACTGTTGAAGCCACACATTTTATCTCAATAGACGACGTGACGAATACGGAATTGTATACTGTTATAGACAATGGTAGCATTTTAAATATTCATCCTAAAAATAACGTGACTGTAGATTCTATTTTAAACGTTTTAAAACCAAAAGAAAATAATTTTAAAGTATATAGAACCGAAAATACACCCGGTTTTGAATATTCTCCTAAAAATAAAGATTGGGGATCAATCCAAATTATACCTGATTTTGGATATTATTTTTCATCCACCTTGCGTATAGAAAGTATGAAAGCCAATAATACCAAAGCCGTAGGTGTCCATGGTTATGATACCAAATACAAAGACATGCACGGTATTTTTTATGCAAATGGTCCTGCTTTTAAAACCGACTATACAATGCCTTCTTTTAAAAATATTGATATTTACCCATTAATGTGTGAGTTATTGGGACTTAAAATTCCGGCTTCTATAGATGGCAATTTAGACGTTATAAAAGAGGCTTTAAAATAAGAGTTAGCATAAACGATACGGGATCGTTCACTTCATTTAAAAATAAACTGTAAAGAAAATGGAAATATTAAATATAATGCAAAGTCGCTTATTATTAGTAATGCTTATTATCTCCTTTACAAGTTGTAAAAATGAAGTAGAAAGTAGTGATGAAGACCAACGCTGGCAAAATCATGTACAAAACACAGAAATTATAAGAGATAATTTTGGGGTGCCTCACATTTATGGAAAAACAGATGCCGATGCTGTTTTCGGGTTACTATATGCCCAATGTGAAGATGATTTTAACCGTGTAGAACGTAATTATATTTGGGCCATTGGAAGACTTGCCGAAATTGAAGGAGAGTCATTATTATATAGTGATTTAAGAGCACGGTTATATATGACCAAAGATGAAGCTATTGAAAATTTCAATACGAGTCCGAAATGGCTACAAGACTTATGTGTTGCCTTTGCCGATGGTATAAATTACTACCTAGAAACACATCCTAAAGTACAACCAAAACTACTTACACATTTTGAGCCTTGGATGCCCATGTATTTTAGTGAAGGCTCCATTGGCGGTGATATAGAAAGAGTTTCAACTAAAAAAATTAAAGCATTTTATGGTGATCCAGAACATGTATTGGCTGTAAATGATGGATTTATAACACCTAAGGATAATGAACCCAGAGGATCTAATGGCTTTGCTATTTCTGGGGATAAAACAAAGTCAGGAAATGCCATGTTACTGATTAATCCGCATACGTCTTTCTTTTTTCGTGGTGAGGTACATGTTGTTAGTGAAGAAGGACTTAATGCTTATGGTGCCGTAACATGGGGGCAGTTTTTTGTTTATCAAGGTTTTAATGAAAAAACGGGTTGGATGCACACCTCTACAGGAACAGATATTATTGATGAATTTGAAGAAACCATCGTTAAAGACGGCACTAAAAGCCTCTATAAATATGGAGATCAATTAAAACCAGTGGACTCAATCGCAGTGACTCTAAATTATAAAACCGCGAATGGAATAATGGATAAAACATTTATGACCTATCGTACACATCATGGACCAATTACACATGCAAATGAAGATAAATGGGTGTCTACAGCTTTAATGTGGAGCCCCATAAAAGCCTTGGAGCAATCTTATACACGCACAAAGAAATCGAATCATAATGAGTTTCGCGAAATGATGAATATCCGAACCAACTCATCTAACAATACGGTCTACGCCGATGCAGATGGAACCATTGCCTATTATCATGGAAATTTTATTCCAAAGCGTAATGAGAAATTCGATTACACTAAACCTGTCGATGGTAGTAACCCAGAAACAGATTGGAACGGACTTCATGCTTTAGAAGATAATATTACGGTAATAAATCCGCCAAATGGTTGGATACAAAATTGTAATTCTACACCATTTACAAGCGCAGCTTCCTACAGTCCTAAAAAGGAAGATTATCCCAAATACATGCATTCCTTTCCTGAAAATTTTAGAGGTATACACGCCGTGCAATTATTGCAAAAAGCAGATAGTCTAACCTTAGATTCTTTAATAGATTTGGCTTACGATTCCTATTTACCGGGTGCAGATGTTATAATTAGTGGTTTATTAGATGCTAGCAATAGTTCCGAAATCAAATCACAAGACGTTAAAGATGCGCTTAACCTTTTAAGTAAATGGGATTTTAGGGTGAATGTGAATTCTGTAGAAATGACTTTAGCTAGTTTCTATTTAAAAGCCTATCTAGAATCGAATAAAATTCCAAGTATGCGCGACAATAAGAAAATGTCAAGATTAGAGATTTTCGATTATGCTTCTAAAATGTCTTCCCCTTCAGAACGCTTAGACATTTTTGAAACGGCCGTAAATAATCTGAAAAACGATTTTGGTTCATGGCAAACACCTTGGGGAACATTTAATAGATACCAAAGAAATAATGGTGACATTTTTCAAGAATTTAACGATAACGAACCAAGTTTAGCTGTTGGTATGGCTTCTGGAAACTGGGGTGCTTTAGCTTCTTACGGAACACGCTTTGGTAAAGACACTAAACGCCAGTATGGTGTAGCCGGAAATAGTTTTGTTGCCGTGCTCGAGTTCGGAGATAAGGTTAAAGCGAAATCTATGCTTGCCGGCGGACAAAGTAGCGACCCCAATTCGCCTCATTTCTCCGATCAAGCACAGCGCTATGTAGATGGGCTGTTTAAAGACGTTGCTTATTACAGAGAAGATGTAGAAAAAAGAGCTTCATCTAGATATCATCCAGGGAAAATTAACACTTTCTAATTTCATTTTATAAAGTATAATGTATCTTAGCAAAACGATTCGACAATAAATTTTAAATAAGAACTAAATACTCAATTGCAGTGAAAGAGTTCAAAAACAAAACACACGTTTAAAACGAATTATATAAAACTTAAACTATGGCAAAAAAACTGGTAACATTTGGTGAAGTAATGATGCGCTTATCTCCTCCTGGATATTTAAAATTTTCGCAAGCAAACTCTTTCGAACTTGTTTACGGAGGTGGTGAAGCGAACGTTGCAATTTCATGCGCTTATCTTGGTATGAAAGCGGCACATATGACACGGTTCCCTGATAATGCCATAGGACGAGCAGCCACTCAGTTTTTACGTAAGAACTGGTTAAGCACCGATCAGATTATATATGGAGACAATAAATTGGGTATGTATTTTCTTGAAAAAGGAGCGGTACACAGACCAAGCGTAGTCGTTTATGAAAGAGAAGGCTCTGCATTTTCTTTAATTGAACCTGGAATGATAAACTGGAAAGAGGTTTTAGAAGGGGCAGATTGGTTTCATTGGACAGGAATTACACCAGCTATTTCCGATGGTGCTGCTATATGTCTATTAGAAGCTATAAAAACGGCAAACAAAATGGGCATCATGGTTTCTGGAGATATTAATTCAAGAAAAAACATGTGGAAGTACGGAAAAACCATGCAAGAGGTAATGCCTAAATTAGTACAGCATTGTGATATTGTTATTACGAGTCCGCGTGGTATACACGAAATGTTTGGATTAGGAGAAATCGGTGGGAAATTTAAAGATTCTGCGAAGGAACTTATGGATGCGTATCCGAGGATTAAAAATGTTGTAGGAAAAAAAAGAAAATCGATAAGTGCTTCCGAACAGGAAATACAAGGAAGAATCTGGAATGGAACGGAATATATTAAAACCGAAACATTCGAGATTTCTCATGTTATTGATCGCGTAGGTACAGGAGACGCCTTTGCTGCAGGATTAATATATGGACTATTGCATTACGACGATGACTTAGATGCCTTAAATTTTGCTTCGGCTGCATGCGCACTAAAGCACACTATTTTAGGAGATGTAAATATGGCTACATTAGACAATGTTACCAGTTTAATGGGCGGTGATACTTCGGGTGCATTAAAACGATAATTATAAAAACGTAATGGATATGTCTACAAAATTAATACCTATAAAAATATCATCCTTTTTTATAAGTATTAGTCATGATTCATATGATTTCAAAAATGAAAATTAATACTAAAAAAGAAAAATGAAAAACACAGGCTTAATAGTCGTAACGCTTTTAATGTTATGCTTTAGTTGTAAAGAAGAAAAGAAAGAAGAGGTTTCAGAAAAACAGGAACGTCCAAACATTGTTTTTATAATGAGTGACGACCACGCTTATCAGGCAATTAGTGCTTATGGTAAAGGTTTAAACAATACTCCTAATATTGATAGAATCGCTAAAGAAGGTGCTCTATTTAATAGAGGTTTTGTTACAAATTCAATATGTGCACCTAGTAGAGCTGTGCTTTTAACAGGTAAACACAGTTTTGTTAACGGTAAAGTAGATAATGTTAGTCCGTTTGATTGGGAACAAGATAACTTTGCGAAGGCACTTCAAAAATCTGGATATCAAACAGCGATGATAGGTAAAATACATTTAGATGGTTTACCACAAGGTTTTGATTATTCTAATGTACTTCCTGGACAAGGGCTATATTATTCTCCTGAATTTATAGAAAATGGTGTTAAAAAAACCTACCCAGGTTACATCACTCAAGTCACAACAGATATTGCTTTAGATTGGTTAGAAAACAAGAGAGAGAAAGACAAGCCATTTTTAATGATGTATCATCAAAAAGCACCTCACAGAACATGGATGCCAGAGATAAAGTACTTAACATTAATGGATAGTATAACATTTGATCCGCCTGCTAATTTCTTTGACAACTATGAAAGAAGACCTGCTGCTGCGAAACAAGAAATGAGCATTTTTGAAGATATGGATGTTGTTTACGACCTTAAAATGTTAGATAAGGAAGGTGAGATTGAAACCAAATACAGAAAATATTTTCAGAAAAAATATGATCGTATGACAGAAGAGCAAAAAGTGGCTTGGGATGCATATTACGACCCTATTATTGCCGACTTTAAGTCTAAAAATTTACAAGGAAAAGAACTTGCTAAATGGAAATATAACAGATATATGCACGATTATTTAAGAACAGTTCAGTCTGTAGATGATGGTGTTGGTGAAGTATTAGATTATTTAAAAGCAAACGGATTAGAAGAAAATACAATAGTTGTTTATACGTCGGATCAAGGTTTTTATTTAGGAGAACACGGTTGGTTCGACAAGCGTTTTATGTATGAAGAATCTTTTAGAACACCTCTATTAGTTAAATACCCTAAAGAAATTAAACCTGGTACAGTTATTAACGAACTTGTACAAAATATAGATTTTGCACCAACATTTTTAGATTATGCAGGTATCGATATATCTAAAGATATTCAAGGAGAATCTTTTAGAAAACTTGTAAAAGGAGAAGCAAGCGAATGGAGAAATGCTATTTATTATACATACTATGAGTTTCCTGGAGAGCACCATGTAAAACGTCATCATGGTGTGAGAACAGATCGTTATAAATTAATTCATTTTTATTACGATATCGACCAATGGGAATTGTACGATTTAGAAAAAGACCCTTCAGAAATGCATAATCTTTACAATGATCCTGCTTATGTAAGTGTACAAGAAGATATGCACAAGCAATTAGAAAACATGAGAACGAAGTACGGTGACAATGACGCGCTTGACAAACAGAATTTAGAACATTATTTAGAAGTAGTAAAAGAATAGTTTTAAAAGCGATTTGAATATATATATTCAAATCGCTTTTTTTGTTATTACAATTTGAAATGATATTTTTGATGTCTTACAATCACAATTTATCGTTTAGACCTAAATTCATACAAGAAACTGATATCACTCTTGATATAACCTCTAATATAATTTAGTAAAACGATACTTTAAACCTTTTACTAATCATTAGCCTATCTTTTAAAACAAATTAAATGAATCCATTAAAAACAATAGTAATCTCAGGTCGTATTCTTTTAGTAAGCGCATGTCTTACAACCATGTTATCTTGTAAAGAAGACCCTTCTAAACGAATTAACGACGAAAATAAAACTGAGATCGAAACTCAAGATAAAGCTCAAACCCCAGAAAAGGCAGAACCTGAAGACCAAATTGGTGGCGTAGCCCAATTCGAATCTGGAATTAAGGCCGCAGAATCTAATAATATGCCATTAGCATTCGAAAATTTTATGGAAGCTGCTAAAGAAGGACACGAATATGCACAATTCAATATTGGATTAATGTATGAGCAAGGCTTAGGTGTTCAAAAAAACCTAGAGGAAGCATTTAGTTGGTATAGTAAATCTGCAGCTCAAGAAAATTCTGCAGCACAATTCAATCTTGGTGTTTGCTATGAAAATGGGTTTGGTACTGCTGTTGATTTCGATAAAGCGAATGAATGGTACCGTAAAGCTTCTATACAAGGAGACGGTCTGGCTGTTGGTAATTTAGGCATGCTGTATATACGTGGTGATGGTGTTAAAGAAAACATGGTTGCAGGTGTATCACTTCTTATTATGTCAACAACAATGGATCCTTCTCCAGAAAATCAAGCAAAGAAAAATATTTCTTCAATTCGTGGATTAACGCCTGAGATGATTGCTGAAGCGCAAACACTTTCAAGCGAAATGAGTACCACAGAAAACTTTCTAGTACCTCTTGATCAGTATTTAAAAACATCAGAAAACAAACTCTAAGACATCTTGTAATAGAGCATCTTAAAAATAGTTAGTCTTGGTTGGTTTGTCATTATCAAGTTGAAACGAGATATAAAAAAAGCGATTCTTTAATAAAAAGAATCGCTTTTTTTTGTGTTATTACTTTTGAAAAACTATTTCTCAAATTGCTTTAAAGTCTTAATAATTATAGACACGCAATCTAACAATTGCGCTTCGTTAATTACTAAAGGTGGTGCAAAACGAATAATGTTACCATGTGTTGGTTTCGCTAGTAATCCGTTATCGCGAAGTGCTAAACAAATATTCCAAGCGGTATCACTGTCTTCATCTTCATCGATAACAATAGCATTTAGTAATCCTTTTCCTCTTACTAAATTTGCGATTGTACTTGTTTCGATATATTTATCTAACTCACTTCTAAATAATTGTCCTAAAGTTTCAGCATTTTCAGCCAAATTTTCATCTTTTACAACATTCAATGCGGCAATGGCAACGGCAGCGGCGATTGGATTTCCTCCAAACGTACTACCATGGTTTCCTGGTTTAATAACATCCATAATCGCATTATCTGCTAAAACAGCGCTAACAGGATATGCACCACCACTTAATGCTTTACCCAAGATTAATAAATCAGGTTTTACATTTTCATGATTTACAGCTAACAATTGCCCAGTTCGTGCAATACCTGTTTGTACTTCATCAGCAATAAATAATACGTTATATTTTTCGCATAGTGCTTTAGCTTTAGATAAATAACCTTCACTAGGTACGTAAACCCCTGCTTCACCTTGAATAGGTTCTACTAAAAACCCCGCTACATTCGGATTGTTTTTTAAAGCCGCTTCAAGTTCTTTTAAATTATCGTATTCTATTTTAATAAATCCATTTGTAAACGGACCAAAATTATTGCGCGCAATAGGATCGTTAGAAAACGAAATTATAGTTGTTGTTCTTCCGTGAAAGTTATTTTCACAAACAATTATTTCAGCTTCATTTTCTTCAACGCCTTTAACTTCATATGCCCATTTTCTACATAATTTAAGCGCTGTTTCTACAGCTTCTGCTCCGGTATTCATAGGTAGCAGTTTTTCGAAACCGAAATATTCGCAAGCAAATTTCTCGTATTTCCCTAACATATCATTGTAGAAGGCACGAGATGTTAATGTTAACTGTTGGGCCTGTTCCATCATGGCTCCAACAATTTTTGGGTGACAATGTCCTTGGTTTACTGCAGAATAAGCAGATAAGAAATCGTAATATTTTTTTCCTTCTACATCCCAAACAAAAACACCTTCACCTTTAGTTAAAACTACAGGAAGTGGATGGTAATTATGTGCACCATATTGGTTTTCTAGGTCGATTGCTTGTTGTGAAGTTAATGGGTTTAAAACAGCCATTCTAATAAATTTTAAATTGATACTTAGCTATTCCTACCTTGTCTCTTAATTAAAAATGAATTTTGAGATGGAGAGAAATCATCCATTAAACTGTTTGCAAATTACTAAATATAAAAAGCGGATTGAAATAAATAATCAGATTTTTAAATTCAATCTAAATTATATTCATTTTAAATCTCATTCCTTTTCTAAAAAATATGTGAAGACATACAAAAAAAAAGCTAAAAACACCTTATTTTTGCGCCATGTCTAGAAGAAATAAAAAACAAGTTTTTACAAATATAGAAGTCCTTGATGCAGGAGCAAAAGGGAAAACCATCGCAAAATCTCCAGAAGGAGCAGTCATTTTTTTACCAAATGCAGTGCCTGGCGATGTCGTAGATATCCAAACCTATAAAAAGCGTAAAGCTTATTACGAAGGTAAGGCTACCATTTTTCATAAATTATCTGATAAACGTACCACGCCTGAATGTGAGCATTTTGGAGTTTGTGGCGGTTGTAAATGGCAGGATATGGATTACAAATGGCAGTTACATTACAAGCAAAAAGAAACAGAAAACAACTTACGCCGTTTAGGTCATATCGAATTACCTGAGGTTACTCCTATTTTAGGATCGGCCGAACAGTATTTTTATAGAAACAAAATGGAATTTTCATTTAGCGATAGCCGATGGTTGACGTTAGAAGAAATTCAGTCTGATGTAAATTTAGAAGATAAAAATGCACTAGGATTTCATATTCCAGGAATGTGGGATAAAATTTTAGATATTAATAAGTGTCATTTACAAGCAGATCCTTCAAATGCAATTAGAAATGCAGTAAGAGCTTTTGCTGTAGAAAATGATTTAGAATTCTTTAATACAAGAAATCAAACCGGATTGTTACGTACATTAATGATACGTACAGCATCTACAGGAGAGTTAATGATTTTAATACAATTCTTTAAAGAAGATAAAGAAAAACGTGAATTATTACTTAATTATCTTGCTGAAACATTCCCTAAAATTACGTCTTTACTTTATGTGGTAAATACTAAAGCGAACGATACGATTTACGATCAGGAAATTGTATGTTTCAATGGTCGCGATCATATCTTTGAAGAAATGGAAGGTTTGAAATTCAAAATTAACGCGAAGTCATTCTATCAAACAAATTCAGATCAAGCTTACGAATTATATAAATTAACACGTGAATTTTCTGGATTAACTGGAGAAGAATTGGTCTACGATTTATATACAGGTACAGGAACAATCGCTCAATTCGTTGCTAAGAACGCTAAAAAAGTGGTTGGTGTAGAAGCTGTTCCAGATGCAATACTAGCTGCTAAAGAAAACGCAAAAGCAAACAATATAGACAATGTAGATTTTTATGTTGGTGATATGAAAAATGTTTTCAATGCCCAATTTATAAAAACACACGGACATCCAGATGTCATAATAACCGATCCACCACGCGATGGTATGCATAAAGATGTGGTACAAATGTTATTAAACGTGTCTCCTGAAAAAATTGTGTATGTAAGCTGTAATAGTGCAACCCAAGCAAGAGATTTAGCACTAATGGATGCTGTTTATAGAGTGACTAGAATACAAGCTGTAGATATGTTCCCACAAACACATCACGTAGAAAACATCGTACTTTTAGAAAAAAGATAGGTCCTTTATGAAATATTCATTTGTCATTATTCTTTTAATAGCGCTAAGTTTTTTAGGATGCGAAAAAGACGATATTTGCTCTAACGACACGCCTACAACACCAAGTTTAATTATTCGGTTTTACGACGTTACGAATCCAAATACCGATGTCTTAAATAGTGTAACTAATTTAAGAATACAAGGTATTGGTAACGACGACGTACTACCAGATTACGATGTTGTAGCTACCGATTCTATTGCCGTGCCTTTAAAAACCACAGATAACGTCACCCAATATTCTTTATATAAAGAATATGTTTATGATGATAACGATACACCGGATGATGATTCTGACGATACTGTTACAGGTAATGAAGACGTTATTACCATAACTTACGACATGGAAGAAGTTTATGTATCTCGTGCCTGTGGGTATAAAACGGTATACAGAAATGTGAGTATAAATCTAGTGGAAGATGACGATAATTGGATTCAATTAATACGCTCAGTAAACGATAACCAATCTGTAGAGGATGAAAATGAAGTACAATTTAAATTATATCATTAAAACACTTTTTATAGCGCTTTGTTTTAGTGGAACTCTTTTCGCTCAAACCGAAACACCTTTAGTTTCAACTACAGATACTATTGTAGCTGTAGTTAAAGATTCCACTGCAATTAAAGAGAAATACGGTTTACGTGTTGGTGTCGAGTTAAGTAAACTTCTGCGTACCGCCGTCGAAGATGATTATGAAGGTTTTACAGTTGTAGGAGATTACAGATTAACTAAGAATTTATACATCGCAGGAGAATTTGGTGCCGAAAATAATACCGAATACAACGATTTTTATAATGCCACAACCAAAGGATCTTTTTTTAAAGTTGGAGTAGATTATAATACCTACCAAAATTGGCTAGACATGGAAAACATGCTTTATGGTGGTTTTAGAATTGGTGCAAGTACGTTTAGTCAGACCCTAAATAGTTATGCGATTTATACCGAAAATCAATATTGGACACCTCAGTTTTCGTCTACAGATATAAAAGATTATAACGGATTGACAGCAATATGGGCAGAACTTGTTTTAGGATTAAAAGTAGAAATTGCTAATAATTTATATTTAGGAGCTCACATAGAGTTTAAAGGCTTACTTGCGCAGAGTGAACCTGACAATTTCGAAAATCTTTATATTCCTGGTTTTTATAAGACGTATGATAGTATCGGACTTGGCTTTGGTTACGGCTACTCCATTTCCTATTTAATCCCGCTTTACAAAAAGGATAAATAAGTTGTTCTTCTGTTAGTGAATCCAATACATGTTGTATTCGAGTTAAAACATCAGCCGATTGCACAAAAAACGTAATTGATTTATACTTAACTTTATATTAGTAATAATCTAAAATTAATTAAATCATGAACAACTTAAAAAAAATAGTAATGGTGTTTACCATTGGGCTTATGGCTTGGTCTGTAACCGCACAAAGTGATAAGGATAAAGAAATTATTAAAGATGCAGAAATTGCCAAACAAACCTTGTTAGACGGTAACGAAGCATTAAACGATTTCTTTAATAAGGCCGCTGGATATGTTATTTTTCCAAATGTAGGTAAAGGTGGATTTATTGTTGGTGGTGCTTCTGGAAATGGTGTTGTATACGAAAAAGGAGGATCTAAAATAGGAGTGGCTAGTCTTAAAAAAGTAAACATCGGACTTCAAGCTGGTGGTGAAGCAATTATAGAAGTCATTTTCTTTGAAACCAATACAGAATTAGACGAATTTAAAAAAGGTAAATTTAAGTTTGATGCAGGCGCTTCGGCTACCGCAATTAAATCTGGAGAATCCTTTAACGCTAAATATTCTGAAGGTGTTGCCGTTTTCACACAAACAAAAGGTGGTTTAATGGCAGACGCCTCCGTTGGTGGTCAAAAATTTCACTATAAACCCTTTTAAATAATCGCCTTTTCAATATTATTTATAAAAAAAAAAGCAAGTGTTTTACACTTGCTTTTTTGCTTTCTTACTACCTTCATACATCACGTATTTTACAAAACGTGCTTCTAATTTGGCATTAAAAAGTTTTATTTTTCTAGATGGTCGTAATCCAACACATTTTAAAGCTTCTAAGTTAGATGTAATTAACCAAGCATCTGTTCCTGGGTAATTTTGCTTCAACGTATCCCCTATACTACCATAAAATTCTTCCATTTCAATATTCAATCGTTCACCATAAGGCGGATTAAATAACATGTGTAATTTCTCGCTTCCTGATTTTCGCGTTTTAAAGAAATCTTCGTGTTTTACAGAAACAAATTCTTCTAAATGTGCATTTTTTACATTCTCAATGGCTTTAGTCACTGCAGAAGGTGATTTATCGTACCCCATAATTTTATGATGGAAATCACGAGTTTTAGATAATAAAGACGCTTCTATTTTTTCAAATAACTCCACATCCCAATCTTCCCAACGTTCAAATGCAAATTCTTTACGCATTAAGTTAGGCGGAATATTACATGCAATCATTGCAGCTTCAACCAAAATAGTTCCAGAACCACACATAGGATCCATAAAATCACTTTGTCCGTCCCATCCAGAATGCATAATTAAACCTGCTGCTAAAACTTCATTTATAGGAGCAATATTGGTAGCTGTTTTATAACCACGCTTATGTAAAGAATCACCAGAGCTATCTAGCGAAATGGTACATTTTTGTCTATCTATATGAATATTAACCTTTAAGTCAGGAAATTTTAAATCTACATTAGGTCGGGTACCGGTTGTATTTCTAAATTTATCGACAATGGCATCTTTAGTTTTCTGAGCAATATATAATGAATGCGTAAACACATCAGAATTAACTGTTGCATCGATAGCAAGAGTTCCTGTTGGTTTTAAATAATCTTCCCATTGCATTTTATAGACATTGTCGTAAATATCCTGCTCGGTAACCACACGAAAAGTTCGTATTGGTTTTAATATCTTAATAGCTGTTCTTAAACCTAAATTAGCTTTATACATAAAGCCTTTATCTCCAACAAAACTCACGTTTCTTACACCAACTTCAACATCTAGTGCGCCTAACTGAGTTAATTCTTTTGCTAATAATTCTTCAAAGCCAAATAAGGTCTTGGCAACCATTTTAAAATTATTCTCCATTATTTACTTTAAATAGGTTACAAAAATACAGTATTTTTGCACCCTACATAGTTTAGAAATGATAAAAGATAAAACAACTTGGTATGTATCGTGGTTTGACAGCCCTTTTTACCACATATTATATAAAAACAGAGACGATCGCGAAGCTCAAGTCTTCATGGATAATCTAACTCAGTATTTAAATATTGAAGAACAAGGTGAAATTCTTGACTTAGCCTGTGGAAAAGGACGACATTCTGTATATTTAAATTCTTTGGGTTACAATGTTACTGGTGCCGATTTATCTGAAAATAGTATAGAATACGCCAAGCAATTTGAAAATGACACGCTTAAATTTGAAGTTCATGATATGTGTAAACCATTTCCTGGAACCTTTGATGCCGTTTTTAATCTGTTTACCAGTTTTGGATATTTTGATAAGGATGAAGACAATTTAAACACTATAAAAGCAATTAAAAGTGATTTAAACGAATACGGCATCGGAGTTATTGATTTTATGAATTCAGACCATGTGATTGCTAATTTAGTCCCTGAGGATACTAAAGTTGTAGATGGTATCACGTTCCATTTAAAACGTTATGTTGAAGATAATCATATTATAAAGGACATTTCGTTTACTTTTGAAGATCAAGATTATAATTTTCAGGAACGCGTAAGAGCCTTTACCTTAAAAGATTTTGAAGCACTTTTTGAAGCGGCCGATGTTAACTTATTAGAAGTCTTCGGAAATTATAAATTACAGAAATTTGATGTTAAAACATCAGATAGATTGGTTATGCTTATTAAATAATGAATTCGTATTTACTTCCTTTTATTGCCGTAATCTTAGGTGTCGGCTTAGCCTATATTGGTAAATCTAAACAGTTAATAAACACTAAAATATTATTATCTTTTAGTGGTGCTTTTTTATTAGCATTAACCTTGTTTGAACTTCTTCCGGAAGTCTATCATCATTTACCAGCTAGACAAACCGGGCTGTTTATAATGATTGGAATTCTGTTGCAAATTATATTGGAATTCTTCTCTAAAGGAGCCGAACATGGTCATGTACACGTACATAAACACGATACCACATTTCCTTGGTTATTATTTGTAAGTTTATGTATTCATAGTTTTTTAGAAGGTTTCCCAATCCACCATCATAACGATATGGTGTATGGTGTTTTAATTCATAAAATTCCAATTGCAGCATTGATTACCACTTTCTTAATTCAGTCCCATTATAGTAAAATGCAAACTTTTGGTTTTCTTTTGTTTTTCGCTGTAATGACACCTATTGGAACATTTATTTCCAATCACGTGTCTTTAGTTGAAGACTATATTCAGTTTATAAATGCTCTTGTTATCGGAATATTTTTCCATATTTCTACAACTATTCTATTTGAAAGTAGCGAGGGGCATAAATTCAATTTAACCAAACTAATATCAATATTAGCGGGAGTTATCGCCGCTTATGCCATATAATTTATGTTTAGTAAAGAAGAATCAAGACAATTAAGAGAATTATTTTGGACTAGTTTTGGGAAATCATTTCCGAGAAAATGGGTGCTTTATGATACTAAGATCAAAGGATTTAGTTTTAAATTTCATTTCGATACCAAATCTGCTTTTGTCACTTTAGATGTGGAACATGATTTAGAAAACCGCATTAAACACTGGGAAAAATTAGAATCCCTAAAGTCTATTTTACGAGACGATTATTTAGCTGATGCTATTTTTGAAGAAGAGTTTTTACTGGAAAACGGTAAAGAAATTTCAAGAATTTATGTGCCTTTAAATCAAAAAGTATCTATTCATAATAAAAATACGTGGCAAGAGGTTATGGAATTCTTCAACGAAAAAATGGATAAATTTGAATCGTTTTTTGAAGATTATGCAGACATTTTAAAAGACGATTAACCCCCACTATATTACATATAAGAAAATCATAAGGAAATGACTTATGGCTCCTGCCAATACAAATAAGTGCCAGATTACATGATTATAAGGAATCCTATCGATTGCATAAAAAATGATTCCAATAGTATAGAACAAGCCTCCTGCAAATAATAAATACACACCATTTTCTCCTATTACTTCTGCCAAATTAGAGAAGTCGAATACAACAAGCCAGCCCATTACCAAATACAATACTGTAGAAAACACTTCGAATTTACCGGTAAAAAAAAGTTTAAGTAATAAACCAAAACCTGCTATTCCCCAAACAATTAAAAACAAGGTCCATCCTAAACTGTGCTCTAAAGAAATTAAAAGCACAGGCGAATATGTTCCTGCAATTAAGAGATAGATACTAATATGGTCGGCTATCCGTAGGTAATGCTTTTTGTTTTCATTAGAAACGTAATGATACAATGCCGATGCCGAGAATAAAACGATTAGGGATATGCCGTAAATGACCACACTAAATATGGTCCATACTGTTTTTTGTTCGTTATAATAAATCAGCAATCCAAGTCCTATAATTCCTAAAACAGCACCAAAAGCATGCGTAAGCGTATTTAATTTTTCTTCTAAAGGAGATTGAACTTTCATTTTTCAGAAGGATTAACAGGCTGTAATGGCACGGTAATTAACCGCTTTCTCCATTTCTTTTCTGCCTCATAAAAGTCAAAATCCAATACTGAATTCTGACGTTCTAAACGTTGATTTTGGAAATTACGCTCTAGGATATCTTCAATAAAATAATCTTCTTTAGATGTCATAGGGTCAAACTCTTCTTTTAAAGAAATATCGAATATACTCGCTGTACTATTAAACCAAAACGCACGCCATCCGCTTCTTAAATCTTTTATTAAATCGAAAGTTGTTTTCCCTGTTTGCCTATGAATAAGCTTGACTAGTATCTGACCTTCAGTACGTGTCATTTTTTTTAATTCAGCCGAAAACTCATCCTCTAAATATTTCTGCACTTGTTTGGTATATCGTTTTTTGGCACGATTCTTACCCAACATTTCTAACCTTAAATTTAATTCCTGCAAACGATCTGAGGCCATTTTTGCATAAGGATAGACTTTAAGTGTTTTTCTACGCAGAATAAGATATTGAATATGTTCCTTTTTATCGACAAAATTGATTTTATTCAAAATCATAACTTCATCTAAATCGATACTTTTCCGCACTATAGAATCACCTTCGATTATAATATAAGTATCCTGAATACTATCTTGATTAGTCTCATAAACTTGAGACCAAACAAAACATGGAAAAAGTAATAAAAAAGATAGAAAAATTTTCATATAAATCTTGAAGCCAAAAACTATTCCAAAATTAATAAATTACACCTCTTTAACCTCTAAAATCACATTAATATTATTATTTTTATACAAAATTATTACAAATGGCAAACAAGAGTATATTAAATAAAAAATCGCTAGATTTCTTAGAAACATATTTAAATAATGCAGCACCTACCGGGTATGAATGGACTGGGCAAAAGCTGTGGATGGATTATTTAAAACCTTATGTAGACGAATTTATAACAGATACTTATGGAACTGCTGTTGGTGTGATAAACCCTGACGCTCCTTACAAGGTTGTTATTGAAGGACATGCTGATGAAATTTCTTGGTATGTTAATTATATTTCTGATGAAGGCTTTATTTATGTTGTTAGAAATGGAGGAAGTGATCATCAAATTGCACCAAGCAAATTGGTTAATATTCATACTAAAAAAGGCATTGTAAAAGGTGTTTTTGGTTGGCCAGCAATTCATACAAGAGATAAATCTAAGGAAGAAACGCCTAAACCAGACAACATTACTATAGATGTTGGAGCAAAAACTAAAAAAGAAGTTGAAGACATGGGCGTTCATGTTGGTTGTGTAATTACATACCCAGATGAATTTCATATCTTGAATGGCGATAAATTTGTATGTCGTGCTTTAGATAACAGAATGGGCGGATTCATGATCGCTGAAGTAGCGCGTTTACTTCATGAAAACAAGAAAAAACTACCTTTCGGATTATACATTACAAATTCGGTACAAGAAGAAATTGGACTTCGTGGTGCCGAAATGATTTCGCAAACCATTAAACCTAACGTTGCTATTGTAACCGATGTTACTCACGATACAACAACCCCAATGATTGACAGAAAAAAAGAAGGTCATTTGGAATTGGGTCTTGGTCCAGTTATCGCTTATGCTCCTGCTGTACAACAAAAATTAAGAGATTTAATTACAGAGACTGCAGAAACTAACAAAATCCCTTTTCAGCGTTCTGCTTTATCGAGAGCTACAGGAACAGACACAGATGCTTTTGCTTATAGCAATGGTGGTGTTGCCTCTGCCCTAATCTCTTTACCACTTCGTTATATGCATACCACAGTAGAAATGGTACACCGTGAAGATGTTGAGCATGTTATAAAATTAATTTATGAAACGCTTTTAAACATAGAAGACGGAGAAACATTTAGTTATTTCAAATAGATAGTTACATATTCCCGCTAAAAATTGGCGGGAATTTTTTTTATACACCTTATGGACGAACTTATAGATATTGTAAATGAAAACGGATTAGTTACGGGAAATACGGCTTTAAAGTCAGAAATTCATAACAAAGGCTATTACCATAACACGGCGCATGTGTGGTTATATACCAATAGTGGTGAAATATTACTAGCACAACGTAGTTATAAAAAAGCCATCTGTCCGGGTATGTGGGATGTTTCGGTTGCGGGACATGTGGATGCAGGTGAGTCGATAGAAGAAGCCGCCATTCGAGAAACTTTAGAAGAACTCAGTTTAACTTTAACAGAGGCTGATTTGAATAAAATTGGTGTCTTTAAATGTTTTCAAAGTTACACTACAGGAATTCAAGATAATGAGTTTCATCATACCTACATAGCAAAATTAAATCAACCATTACACACATTAACACCACAACCTGAAGAAGTTGAAGCCTTGCAATTGGTTACTATTGATACTTTTAAAACACGTTTACAAAATAGCGAATCTAACGATTACTTTGTCCCTTCTAATAGAGCGTATTATAAACAGATTTTGAGTGCTATTCAAGAAAATGTATAATCCCACTTAACTCCTTCGATGATTTAAATCCTTTTTGAGATTTTGAATTTTGCTTGTTACCAGAAGCCATTTCAATTAAGCGTTCATTTTTCAAGACCGTAAAGTCTTCTAAATTATCTTTAATTATTTGATTCTTTAATCCAAACCACACGCATATAAATGTTGTTAATACAATATCGAAAACAAAAAACTTTCCTTTAGTACACAAAACAATCACTGCCATTAATACCCAGGCAAACCCCATAAAAGCAATTTCTCTAGAAAATTCTGCTATACTTTCTGAAGTAATTATACCTATCAATTTATCTATATCCGAACTAGACTGCTCTAAATTCAGCTTCTGCTTAACCTTGGTAATTTCGTAATTAGAATACGTTAAATCATTAATATACTTCTCGACTCTAGGCTCCCATCGCTCTGATCTTTTCGCATCAGACTGCCAAAATTTTGAAGCTTCTTCTAAAACTCTAACAAAACTAATTTCTTGATTAATAAATTGAAGACTTTGTTCGGAAATATATTGACGATCTATTAAAATAGGCTTAAATTGATTGTTTCCTTGATCTTTAACTACTGTTGTATTTGTATTATTTAATAGAACTGGTTTGGCAGTACTTATATTGACACACAGTAAACAAACAACACATAGTAAAATATGTTTCATTTCGGAAGGTTTGGAGGTTTAAAAGCATAATTAATACGAATATGATTATCAGTTTAATATCAATCAACTTAAGATTCCAAATATAAGCACGAAAAAGCCAAATGTTGTCCACTTCAAGTTTAATTGTAAGAAAAAAGACTGTTTTAGTGTAAATTGACTTTTAAAAAGGTGTGGAACAATTAAAATACAATACATCATGCATTAATCATAATACTCAGACATCTGATTTAAAAGCAGTTTCATTTCAGCTACAACATGCGCAGGTGAAACTATTTTAACCCAGAGATTGTATTTTAGTATTTGCATAAAAAACTCGTAAGTGGGTTCTACATAAATTTTAAGTTCTCCCCATATGCGTTCGTTACTGTAATCTAAATCTTCAGTGTCTAAATTTATTGGTCGAAACGTTATAACCTGAGAATGATGTAAAGGATTATTTTCGACATATTTAAAATGATGATTCGCCACTTTTATATGAATCCAAACCGCTTGTAAGTCTGATTTTAAAATTCCTATTGAATTCTTAAAATAGTCCGATTCATTAAAAGTTATGGGGTCTTTGCATACTCTATTGGTAATAAACAAACTACTAATTCTACGATCTAAGCACATCGAATACATACCAACTTCAGGGTTATGAGCTATTAAGTACCAAGCGTTATTTATTTCTTTAATATGTAGTGGCTGAAACACATTTTTTAATTTCTGAAACCTGTTATCATCATACCAACCTTGATAATCTACTTCTATAAGATACTTACATTCTATGGCATTAATTAGCGCTACCATATCTACATACGCGCTTAACGATGTTCTCGATATACTTACAAATTGTTTCCAAGCATGTGCGTGATGGTGTAATAAATAGAGCTCTGTTTTTTCGAAAATTTCTTTAAGCTTATCCGACATTACGAAATCCTGCTCTAAAATATAATACCCATGATTACGTTTAAGCCTAATTTCGATATGGTAGAACGATTTAATATCTTCTAAATCGCGTTTAATCGTTTTTTTACTATTCGATTCGAGTTTTTCGTAGAGCCTATCGTCATAATTTCTTTCCACAATAAACGCTAAAGCCTGTTTTAATTCTTCGTAAGTGACATAAGGCTTAGTAAGACCATACAATTCTGGATTTTTAATAATACGTAACACATAATAATGTCGAAGGAACTCTGAAGTCATAAAAGGGATTATAAGTAGGCAAAATAATAAATTAGATGCAAACTTCTTTACACAGTAGTATTTTATATATTTGGCTCCTTATTATATAACTATGCCTATTGCTTTTAGCAAAAAAGATTTAAATTCTACCGCCTGGTTTTCATTAGAAAAAGGCATTCAACTATTTGCAGGTGTATTTATAATACCTAAAATATTTAACACATTAGGATCTGTAGATATTGGAAAACTACATTTTGTGGAGGCACTTTTAGGAATGTTTGCCCCTGTGTTTTTTCTAGGTCTTTCTGCTATTTCCATTCGAGAAATGGTATTACATCCTAAGTCGTGTGAAAAAATAATCGCAACCACATTTACAATGCGACTAATAAGTTGGATTGCACTTTGTATTGGTATTTTGAGCTATTTAATCTATACCAAAAATACAGCTTTATTTAATTTATATCTTATTATACTATTTAGTTATTTATTTAGATTAACCGACGTTTTTGAACTCTATTTCCTAGCTAAAAAGCAAGCTAAATTTATCTTCTTAAGTAAAATTTTGAGTCTAATCATTATACTACTACTTCAGTATTATGGCGTTAAAAATAATTTAACTGTTCATTATTTTGCTAAAATTTTCGCCTTAGACTTTCTCATACAGGGCACGATTTATGGTATTGCATTATTACTGAATAAAGGATTTTCTTATAAAAAACTATCAATTTCAGTTCCTTTAGGAAAGCAATTAATAATCATGTCTTTCCCTTTAATTATTTCGAGCGGTTTAGTTATGTTATATATAGGTATAGACGAACTCTTTTTAAAATATTATTACAGCGATCATGCCAACGGTGTTTTCGGGAGTGTCCAATATTTAGTAATTGGCTTAAGTTGGACTATCGGTTTTGCAATAATTAATGCATTATATCCGTCTTTGGCAGAATCTTACAACCAAGATAATAATACGTATAAAACGAAATTTAAACAATTAACGCTGGCCCTGATTATTTTAGGATTGAGTATCGGGTTGTTTTATACTGGTTTTGGTAATTACATCTTGAACACCTATTTCTCAGATCAATATGTCGAAGCAAAATCACCTTTGCAAATTTTTTGTTGGGCGCCTTTACTTATATTCATAGGTATGCTATACGAGAAACATATACTAACAATAAATAAATTGGAACATGAAGTATATCGTTTTACTGTAGGTTGCATATGTAACCTTGTATTTTGTTATATTTTAATTCCATTGTATTACATAAACGGAGCTGCTCTCGCGGTTTTGTTAAGTCATTTTATAACCAATATAGTTTACCCCATTTTACAGTTATCTATTAAAAATCGAAGATTTTATTTCTTAAACCTTAAATAATCCATGGATTTACTTCTGCTTGCCCTCGCTCCTATTTTTGCCATTATAATCTATGTGTACAATAAGGACAAATATGAAAAAGAGCCCAAACTTTTTTTATTTTACAACTTTTTACTTGGCGCCTTTGTAAGTATTTTAATCACTACAATAATATCCTTAGCACTAAATTACTTCTTACCACTAGACGAATCCAGAATACTTCACTTATTTATAAAAGCATTCTTTGTTGTGGCATTCACCGAAGAATTTAGTAAATATATAATTGTACGTTATTATGCGCAGCCTAATAACGTATTTAATGAACCTTACGATGGGATTATGTATGCCGTCATGGTGTCTATGGGCTTTGCCGCTACCGAAAACATTTTTTACGTGGCAGAGGGTGGTATTGCATCTGGAGTTTTAAGAGCTTTTACTGCAATTCCTGCTCATGCGTGCTTTGGTATATTAATGGGATTTTTTATGGGGAAAGCAAAGTTCTCGAACAACAGAATACAACATAACCTATTAGGTTTATTATTTGCCGTAATCTTTCACGGAAGTTACGATTTCTTTCTCTTTATTGATTTTGTACCAGGTATTTGGATAGGAGCCTTTATCTCCCTTGGTGTTGCCATAGTGTTGTCAAGAAAAGCAATAAAAAATCATCAAGAAAAATCATATTTTAAATAATAATACTATCTTTATTTTTCGAAAATGCTCATTAAATGAATACAATGAAAAACACGATAGCCGAACGCGTCGCTGATTTTATAAAAAACTTTCCTCCCTTCGATTTACTCGATAAGAGCCAATTACTTGACCTGTCTAAAGAAGTTAAAATCAGCTATTTAGACAAAGAAAGTACAGTTTACAATATAAACGATCCGCTACATGATCAATTTTATATGATATACAAAGGGGCTGTAAAGCTGAAGAAATATATCAATGAAAAGCTTGAAACCATCGATCAATTTGACGAAGGAGATGTGTTTGGATTGCGTCCTTTATTCGCAAAAGAGAATTATGCTATAACTTCTATTACCGAAGAAGAGACTATTTTGTATTGTATTCCAATAGATATTTTCACGCCTTTTATCGATAATAATAAGGATGTACGACAATATTTAATTGAGAGTTTCGCCTCGAACACCGAAAATCCATTTTCGAACGAGTTTCAGAAAAAACTGCTTGAGGACGATGTGAAATTAGATTTCACAAAAGATATGTTCGAAATGCAACCGGTTCGTCTTATTAAAAATGTTATTACAACAAAGAAAACTTCCAGTATAAAGGAAGCAGCTCAGTTAATGACAGAAAATAATGTTGGTTCTATCATTATTGAAGATAAGGAATGTCCGATTGGGATTATTACGGATAAAGATTTACGATTACATGTTGCCACGGGTAATTACTCGATAAACGACGATGTTTCAAAAATCATGATTTCTCCTGTAAAGTGCTATAAGAAAAATATTACGATTGCTCAGGCTCAAATCACTATGATGAAGCATAAGATCAATCAAATTGTGGTGACTAAAGACGGTACTCCAAGTTCAAAAATTTTGGGTGTCTTTTCAGAACACGATATTATAGTTATGAAAGGGACAAACCCTTCAGTCCTAATGAAAGCGATAAAACGTTCTAATTCTACGAAAGAATTGAAGCGTATTCGTGAAAAAATAATGATGCTTTTAGATGGATATATTCAACAGAATATTCCGCTTACACATATAAATAATATCATTTTCGAATTAAACGATGCCTCTATAAAACGTGTTGTAGAACGTTGTATCGAAAAAATGGACCAAGCACCTCCTGTTAAATTTGCATGGATGTCTTTGGGAAGTCAAGGTCGAAAAGAACAACTACTACATACCGATCAAGATAATGCTATTGTTTTCGAAAACACAGACGATGATCACCTTGAAGAGGTTAGAACGTATTTCTTAACGCTTGCTAAAAAAGTGAATAAGCGTTTAAAAATGATTGGATTTGACTATTGCCCTGGCGAAATGATGGCGAAAAATCCAAAATATTGTTTAAGTATCGACGAATGGGAAAATCAATTTTCATCTTGGACTAGAGAAACTGAAGACGACGAACTACTACTATGTTCTATCTTTTTCGATTTTGCACTTACTTATGGTGATATTAATCTTACCAACCAATTGGCAGATCATATTATAGAAATTACAAAAGGTAATTTGATTTTCCAATCTAAATTAGGAGCTAGTTCACTTAGGAGTCCTTCTCCCCTAGGATTTTTTAGACAATTTTTAGTAGAACAAGATGGAGAGCATAAAGATCATTTCGATTTAAAGAAAAGAGCAATTATGCCAGTAACAGATGCAGGAAGATTGTTGGCGTTACATTATCAAATTAAACATATAAATAATACTGCAGAGCGTTTCGAAAAATTAGCAGAATTATTGCCTGAAGATCAAGAATTATTTTATTCTTGTGCATATGCTTCCAAAGCACTATTAAAATTTAGAACGAAACGTGGTCTCCGCCATCACGATAGCGGTCGTTTTATTGCTTTAGCCGAATTATCGAAAGAAGAAAAAATGAAACTTAAACGTTGTTTTAAAGCGATAAATAAAGTCCAAGAGCTTGTAAAGCTGAAATTTAATTTGAAGAATTTCATTTAATGAAATGGCTTTTCAAGAATAAAGACAAATCATATCCTGAGTACTGGACAACATATGAATCCCTTTTTACAACACAAAATCAAGATGATATACATACATCGACTTACGTCGTTTTAGATACCGAAACTACCGGTTTTAATTACGATAAGGATAGAATGTTATGTATTGGAGCTGTGAAAATTATTGATGGCTATATTGATGTAAGTACCGCTTTTGAAATTTATTTAAAACAAGACTATTTCGATAAGAATACCGTTAAAATACACGGTATTCTTAAAAATGATAAGTTTGAAACAGTATCCGAAGAAGAAGCTATAATTTTACTTTTAGACTATATTAAAGACTCTATCCTAGTGGCTCATCATGCGTTTTTCGATATTAACATGATAAATGTGGCCTTATCTAGATTAGAACTTCCTAAACTTAAAAATGAAGTTTTAGATACTATGCTTATTTTTAGAGCGACACGTATTAAATCTAATCTTATAGATCCTAATAAAAAATATTCGCTAGACGAACTTGCAGAGTTTTATGACATCGATCTTAGCGACAGACACACTGCTTCTGGCGACGCTTTAATTACAGCTATCGCTTTTTTAAGATCTATTCATTTTCTAGTTAAAACAAAGGCATTCACTTTAAAAGATCTGCTTAAATTGTAAATATCTCCATTATAAAGGTTACTCATCCTCGTCTATTTTATTATATTTACTAGACAAACAAACAGTTATGAGTAAATCCACCAAAGTAACCGTAAACGATTTACATCAATTTAATCTCACTAAAGAAGATGTAAATCTTTTGGATTGCGTTCAAAGCAATCCAAATTCATTTCATATTATTCAAAACCATAAAACACTTCATGCTGAAATTTATAAACAAGATTTTCAGCATAAAAGGTATACTGTAAAAATTAATGGTACCGATTATAACGTCAATATTTCAAATGATATAGACAATTTAATTGACGCTATGGGATTGCATATTGGAACTTCGAAAAAGTTCGATACCATAATCGCCCCGATGCCAGGATTAATTTTAGAGATAAACGTGAAGCCAGGCGATCATGTTAAAACCAACGAGTCATTACTTATTTTAGAAGCCATGAAAATGGAAAATAATATTGTAGCTCCGCACGATGGGATTATAAAGTCTATTGAAGTAAAAAAAGGCCTTACTGTTAATAAAGGAGATCTCCTTATCGAATTTGAATAACATATTATGAAAAAAATACTTGTTGCAAATCGTGGGGAAATTGCCCTACGGATTATGAAAACGGTGAAAAAAATGGGGATAAAAACCGTAGCCATTTATTCTACAATAGATAGAATGTCTCCGCATGTAACCTTTGCAGATGAAGCCGTTTGTATTGGAGATCCTCCATCGAATCAATCGTATTTATTAGGTGAAAAAATTATAGAAATTGCTAAATCTCTAGATGTAGATGCGATACATCCTGGATATGGGTTTTTAAGTGAAAATGCCAATTTCGTTAAATTAGTAGAGGCGAACAATATTATTTTTATCGGTCCAAAATCTGAATCTATAAAAATAATGGGGAGTAAATTAGCCGCAAAAGAAGCCGTAAAACATTATAATATTCCAATGGTTCCTGGGACCGATAAAGCCATTTCAGATGTTAATGAAGCTAAGAAAATAGCACACAAAATAGGATTTCCAATTCTTATAAAAGCTTCCGCTGGTGGTGGTGGAAAAGGTATGCGCATTGTAAAGAATGAACATGAACTGGAATCTCAAATGACACGTGCTATTAGTGAAGCGACAAATGCGTTTGGTGATGGTTCTGTATTTATCGAAAAATATATTGCTTCTCCCCGACATATAGAAATTCAGATTTTAGCAGATAGTTTAGGTCATACCGTTCATTTATTCGAACGAGAATGTAGCATCCAACGTCGTCATCAAAAAGTAATTGAAGAAGCCCCATCTACAGTACTAACACCAGAACTTCGCGATATAATGGGGGAAGCAGCCAAAAAAGTGGCGAAAGCTTGTAAGTATATAGGTGCTGGCACAGTTGAGTTTCTTTTAGACGATACTAATAATTTCTATTTCTTGGAAATGAATACACGCCTACAAGTCGAGCATCCAGTAACAGAATGGATCACAGGCTTAGATCTTGTAGAACAGCAAATAAAAATAGCAAGAGGAGAATCTTTACATCTTATTCAAGGCAATTTAGAAATTAAAGGTCATGCGATAGAATTACGCATTTATGCCGAAGATCCACAAAATAATTTCTTACCAAGTGTCGGACATTTAAAGACATATCGTATTCCGGAAGGAGAAAATATACGCGTAGATAATGGTATATTAGAAGGTATGGATGTGCCTATTTATTACGATCCCTTATTAGCTAAATTAATTACGCATGGAAATACACGAGAAGAAGCTATTTTAACCATGCTTGATGCCATAGAAAATTATAAAATTGAGGGTATCGCAACCACATTAACCTTTGGAAAGTTTGTGTTTGAAAATAAAGCCTTTAGAAAAGGTGACTTCGACACTAATTTTGTAAACCTCTATTACAAACCAGAAATATTAGAAAACATTACCAAAAACGAAGCAAAAATAGCAGCTTTAATTGCTTTAAAACAATATCAAGCCGACCTCAAAAAAGTAAGATTACCTAATAGTTAAATTGAAATTATATGGATTCTAAAATAAAAATTCTATCCGATAAAATAGCAAAAGCACATCTTGGAGGCGGTACAGAACGTATTGATAAGCAACATAACAAGAAAAAACTAACTGCCCGAGAGCGTGTTAATTATTTATTAGATGAAAGCTCGTTTGAAGAAATCGGAATTTTAGTCACTCACCGAACTACCGATTTTAATATGGATAAAGAGCTGTATTATGGAGACGGTGTTATAACAGGTTATGGCACTATTCACAATAGATTGGTTTATATTTTTGCGCAAGATTTCACCGTCTTTGGTGGCTCTCTTTCCGAAACTCACGCCGAGAAAATTTGTAAAATTATGGATCTCGCTTTAAAAATGGGAGCACCTCTAATTGGCTTAAACGATTCTGGCGGGGCCCGCATACAAGAAGGCGTACGTTCCCTTGGTGGTTATGCCGAAATATTTCATAGAAATGTAAAAGCGTCTGGAATTATTCCTCAAATTTCGGCTATAATGGGACCCTGTGCTGGAGGTGCTGTTTATTCCCCTGCTATAACAGATTTTACAATGATGGTGGAACACAGTAGTTATATGTTTGTCACGGGGCCAAATGTGGTAAAAACAGTTACTAATGAAGAAGTGACTTCAGAGGCTTTGGGTGGCGCACATACACATGCAACCAAATCAGGTGTAGCGCATACCACATCCTCTAACGATGTAGAATGTTTAGAGGCCATTAAAGCGTTATTAGCTTATTTACCTCAAAATAACACCAAAACCACAGCTAAAATACCTACAGAATTAAACGATGAAATTAGAACACAACTGACAGAGATAATACCGTCTAATGCCAATAAACCGTATGACATGCATTTCGTTATTAATGGGATAATTGACAATGATTCTTTTTTTGAAATTCATAAAGATTACGCTCAAAATATTATCGTTGGTTTTGCACGTCTTGGCGGTCGAAGTATTGGTATTATAGCAAACCAACCACTGCATTTAGCGGGTGTTTTGGATGTAAATAGTTCAAAAAAAGCGGCACGTTTTACGCGATTCTGCGACAGTTTTAATATCCCGCTTTTAGTTTTAGTGGATGTCCCTGGCTTCCTACCTGGAACAGATCAAGAATGGAATGGTATTATTTCTAATGGTGCCAAATTATTATTTGCGTTAAGTGAAGCAACGGTGCCTCGTGTTACGGTAATTACCAGAAAAGCATATGGTGGTGCCTACGACGTTATGAATTCTAAGCATATCGGAGCAGATATAAATTTTGCTTGGCCTAATGCTGAAATTGCAGTTATGGGTGCAAAAGGCGCCAGTGAGATTATTTTTAAACGAGAAATTAATGACGCAGAAGATCCTATTTCTAAATTAGCAGAAAAGGAAACCGAATATGCTAAAACATTTGCTAATCCCTATCGTGCAGCAGAACGTGGTTTTATAGATGAAGTGATTTTACCACAAGATACAAGACGAAAATTACTAAAAGCGTTTAGCATGCTCGAAGATAAAAAGGTAGACTTACCAAAACGGAAACATGGTAATATTCCACTGTAAACGAAAATTATTAAAATAAGAAAGCCTTCAAAACGTATTAAATTTTGAAGGCTTTTTATAGCGTTAAATCTTGTATTTAAATTTTTGCTTGATACGTATATAAATCATAGTATCGTCCTTGAGAAGCTATAAGCTCGTCGTGCGTTCCTCGTTCTTTAATACGTCCTTCTTCAATAACTAAAATCTGATCTGCTTTACGAATTGTACTCAATCTGTGTGCAATTACAATGGTGGTTCTATCTTTAGTTAATTCATTTAAACTTTTCTGAATAAAGCCTTCACTTTCCGTATCTAAATTAGATGTTGCTTCATCTAAAATAATGACTTTCGGATCTGCTAAAATGGCTCTTGCAATGGCGATTCGCTGACGTTGACCTCCAGATAACTTAACACCACGCTCCCCTATCAAGGTATCTAAGCCTTCATCAAAACGATCAGTGAATTCACTCACGTATGCAGAATCTACAGCTTGTAAAAGTTCGGCTTCAGAAGCATTTGGTCTTGGAAATAAAATATTTTCACGAATGGTACCTTCAAACAAAAATTCATCTTGCAATACAACACCCAAGTGTTTTCTAAAACTCTTTAATCGTACTTGCGATAAATCGTAACCATCTACAGAAACTATTCCTGATTTCGGATTTAAAAAAGTAGCAGATAATCCAGCAATAGTCGATTTTCCAGAACCAGAACTTCCTACTAAAGCAGTGACTGAACCTGATGGCGCATCGAAACTAATATTATGCAAGACTTCTTTTCCTTCTTCATAGGCAAAAGAAACATCATTAAAGACCAAATCACCTTTCATGTTTTCAATATCTAGATTTCGATTTTCATCATCGTCTTCCGCCTCCATATTCATTAACTCTTCGGTACGATCTAAACCTGCCAAAGCTTCTGTTAATTGACTTCCAATATTACTCATTTGTACAATGGGAGCGATCATAAACCCTAGAAGTAGAGTAAAGAACATAAAATCTCCAATAGTCAATTCACCTTGCATAATTTTGTAACCACCAATCCCCATAATTCCGGTAGACGCAATTCCCAATAAAAACGTAGACGAACTCGTCATAATAGCCGTAGCAGTCAAACTCTTTTTTACATTCTGAAATAATTTATCGACTCCAGACTCAAAGGTTTTGTTTTCCTGATCTTCAGCATTGAAAGCTTTTATCACTCGAACTCCACTTAGAGTTTCTGTTAAACGGCCAGTAACTTCAGCATTAATTACACCACGTTTTCTAAAAATAGGTCTGATATATTTAAAGGCTTTTAAAGCTAGAACTCCAAATACGGCCACGGGAACTAAGACAAAAAGTGTCATAGACGGACTAATTCTTATTAATAGCACTAAAGAAATTATTGCTGTAAACGTCCCGCCTACTAATTGCACTAAGCCCGTTCCTATTAAATTCCGAACACCTTCTACATCCGTCATAATTCGAGAAACTAAAACCCCAGACTTTGTATTATCGAAAAAACTTATCGGTAAAGACAATACTTTTTTCTGAACTTTAGCTCGTAATTCTGATATTAAATACTGCGCTTGCACACTTAAAATTTTTGTCAGTAAAAATGAAGTGACTGCCTGCACTAATATTGCACCTCCGACTACGGCCAACATAGAATATAACTGATCGTAATCTCTGTTTGGAATTATGTCATCTAGTAACACCTTACTTTTCCACGGCAATATTAAACTCGCCAATCGGCTAAAAACAATTAGAATTAAGCCAACAAATACTAAGTTTCGCTTAGGCCAAATAATAGTCTTAAAGGCTTGCGCCATACTGACTTTTGAAGCCTTTTTTTTATCCCCTTTTATGGGTTGTTTATAATGTCTCATATTTTTATTTAGGCTGCAAAGATAATTTTACTAGCTAAACTATTGACCATTAAAGGAGAAAATTAATATTAAGAGTTTCATAAAACGTTTACGCGTTTACATTGTAATTATTAACTTGAACCGTCTTAAATAACTCATTTATTATGGAATATAGAGCACTTGGAAAATCAGATTTAAAATTATCGGCAATTACTTTCGGAGCATGGGCTGCTGGAGGATGGATGTGGGGAGGAACCGAACAAAATGATGCTGTAAAAGCCATGCAATCGGCATTCGATTATGGCGTTACAACCATCGACACAGCTCCGATTTACGGTATGGGTCACAGTGAAAAAATTGTTGGAGAAGCGATTAAAGATTTACCTCGGGACCAAGTTCAGATTGTAACTAAATATGGCTTACGCTGGGATGCTACCGATGGGGCGTTTTATGTAAACACCCAAGATAACGATGGCAAGGCGATTTCTATTTACAAAAATGCAAGAAAAGCAAGTATTATAAAAGAATGCGAAGATAGTTTAAAACGTTTAGGGACGGATTATATCGATTTATATCAAATTCACTGGCCAGATGTAACTACAGAAATTCAAGAGACCATGGAAGCTGTTTCTCAATTAATTAAGGACGGAAAAGTACGTTATGCAGGGGTTTCTAACTATAGTGTAGACCAATTAAAAGAGGCAAAAAAGTATGTAGATATCGTATCTAATCAAGTTCCATATAGTATGGTAAACCGTGGAATTGAATCGGAACTAATACCTTATACATTAGAAAATAATATTTCTATTTTAGCTTACAGTTCGTTACAACGCGGACTATTAACAGGGAAGATGAAGGCAGGACATCAGTTTTCTGAAGGTGACCACAGAAAAAACTTAGCCTTTTTTAAAGATGAAAATTTAAAACAAACGGCACAGTTTTTAGATAAATTAAGACCGCTTGCAGAAGATAAAAACGCATCACTTTCCCAACTGGTATTGAGATGGACCATAGAACAACCCGGAATTACAATTGCATTGGCTGGAGCAAGAAATACGGAACAAGCCATTTCTAATGCTAAAGCCATCGATGTAAAACTATCTGCCGAGGAATTAGAATTTATCAATAAACATCTGAATCAAGTGAAATTAGATTTGGACTAAAATTAAGCTTTAAACCTATCTCACGATTGAAATTTTATATAGAGTTGATATTCACTTTATATAAAAAAGAAGAACTAAAATTAATATAATTCACTGTTACAATCTCTTTAATTTATAACTCTAAATTAAAGAGATTATAATAATGGAAATGCTATTTTTGATGCATGCAAAAAACCAAAAAGGAATCTCAATTTGAGTTTGTGGCATTAATGGCCTCATTAATGTCTATAGTAGCACTTTCGATAGACGCTTTACTACCTGCTTTTCCGGAAATTGGATTGACAATAGGTAACCAAGACAGTACAGATTTGCAATCTTTAGTCACCATGATCTTTTTAGGTTTTGGTGTCGGACAATTAATTTTAGGTCCACTTTCGGATAGTTTTGGTAGAAAACCACTTATGTATTCTGGTTTTACAATTTTTATAATTGCAAGTTTGGTTTGTATATTTTCTACATCGATAGAAGTTATGCTTGTCGGACGTATTTTTCAAGGTATCGGACTTTCTGCACCGCGAACTATTTGTATTTCTATAATTAGAGACTCCCATAAAGGGGATTATATGGCCAGAATGATGTCTTTTGTAACGGCTTTCTTTATTCTCGTTCCTGTAATTGCTCCTGCCTTAGGGTTATTTATATTACATCATTTTAATTGGCAAAGTATTTTTTACACCCAAATATTTTTTGCAATTATTGTCACCATTTGGTTTTGGAAACGGCAACCGGAAACTCTACATCCTGAATTTAAAGTACCATTTAGTAATAAAGTTTACTTAAGAGGGTTTAAAGAATTAATTCGCTATAAAGAAGCGATGGCTTTTACTATGGTTTCTGGTTTTATAACAGGCGCATTTATGGTCTACTTAAGTTCGTCTCACCACATTTTTGAAGATCAATATGGTATAGGCGATAAATTCCCTTATGTTTTTGCAGGACTTGCCACAACTATTGGAATATCGACTTTATTAAACGGAACTTTAGTGGTCCGAATTGGTATGCGAAGATTGGCCTTTTTAGCACTTTGCATGTTTAGCTTGGTATCTACCACTTATGTTATCTTATTTTGGGGTAAACCAAATCCGAGTTTAACCGTATTAATTCCGTTTTTAGGAGGTTTATTCTTCGCTTTAGGTTTCCTTTTTGGGAATATAAGGGCGATTGCGATGGAGCCTATAGGTCATATTGCAGGGATTGGTGCAGCAATTACAGGTTTTATATCCACGTTAATAGCAATTCCAATCGCTACTTTTATAGGTTCGTTTATGACGGATACAGCATTACCTTTATTTATTGGTTTCTCAATCTGCGGGAGTTTATCTTTAGCTACTTTTATTGTTATGAAACGTCATATATTATATCGAAAACTAAATTTTCGTTCGCATTAGGGATTGAAACGGCATCCTTTTTATGTCTTTTCACATAAAAAGATATAGTGGAAAGCCCGACTTTTTTAATCTAAAAAAGGAATGCCCAAAGGCAACTTCAAGACGACTTAAATGATCTCAAATTTCGAAAAATGAAATGCGTTTTGAGGAATAAGCTAGTCTCTGGATGCTAACTCATTGGGAATTCTAATGCGCTGTTATCTGAATAAATTCTAGTATCTTTATAAGAATGAAAGTAAACAGTTTACATATTTCTGGTATTTACTTAGGACTTTTCGTCTTATTACAATCGTGTAGTTCTATTTCTTATCTTAATAAAAACGATTTACATCATGTAAATACGATGCAAGAAAACACGTTTTTTATAAGTACGTCAGAAGATTCTATTGTGTTGAAGAAGCAATATTTTGAATTCACTAAAAATGGTAGAACGCAATCTTCTTTTACTTTAAACGCAGATAAAGACACGATACAAACGACCGAGAAGAAGATGTTTTTCGAAAAACAAACGTATCCAGAATTACCAAATTACTATTGTAAAACACGATGGAAAACGAAGCAAAGGGAACGTATTAGTTGCTATTCGCAAAAGAAATACAAACAGAACGAAAAGATTGTGCATTATTCTAAAACCGGAAACATATTAAAAAGTATAGATAATTTTAAGACCTTTAATACGCATTATTATAATTACAAAAACAATGCCCTTCAAAGTATCGTTATTAAAAATAACACAGATACTGTATTAGATTCTATAGTGACAAAATGCTTAAAATTAGATATTAATCACAATTGTATTGTACAAGAGCAAAGGCACATTTTAACAGATAGTTTAAAACGGATATATAGAAAAATCAACTATTAATTACACCTCGCGCTTAACAGGTGCCAAAGCACTTTTTTTAATCTTTATACATCCAAAAGCGTTAAGCACTTTCATAATCCCGTAAGTCACATCTAATTCGTACCAGCGTACACCGCCAAAATTAGCACGTCCACCATATTTATGGTGATTGTTATGGTAGCCCTCTCCCATCATTAAAAAATCGAATGGCAGTAAATTCTTAGAAGTGTCGCTTACTTTAAAATTTACATAACCATAAATATGGGCAAACCAATTAATAATAACACCGTGGATTGGTGCCATAAAAAAGGCTACAGGTAAAAATAACCATTGCCACCAAGCTGTAGTAAATACAATAAAGAATACGATGTATAAAGCGGCCCAAATTAATCGAGATACCCGAGAACTAGCAAAATTATCGAATGATTTCCACTGCGGTACATTTTTAGTAAACTTAGCATCTACAGCGACACGTTGCTGGTTAATATCTTGGTAAATAGTTTTAGTACGCCACATCATAGAGAAGACATTACTATCGTATTTTGGAGAATGCGGATCCTTTTCGGTATCTGCATAAGCATGATGCATTCTATGCATCACTCCATAACCGTAAGCACTTAGGTAATTAGAACCTTGGCAAACCCACGTTAGAATATAACACACTTTTTCACCAAATTTAGACATTCTAAACGTTTGATGTGCGGCATATCTATGAAGGAAAAAAGTCTGGAAAAACAAACCAGAATACCACAGAATAATCATGAAGATAATAATTGTCATTTGCTAAATTTTATAATAGCAAAGAACCAATAATATTAGGAGGAAAATCTGAACATGGGTTAAGAAATTCGTTTTCTTATCCGACTTAGAGCTTGTGCGGTTACACCAATATATGAAGCGATATATTTTAAAGGAATATCCTTTAATAGATTTGGACGTTCTGTGAATAAGTTTAAATAACGCTGCTCTGCACTTTCATTTAACAAGGATTGTTCGCGTTTAGATTTTATTAAAAATAAGCGTTCGGAAGACAAACGACCTATTAAGTTCCCGACTTCTGTTTTGGCATATACTTCCTGTAAGTCGGTATAAGAAACACTCCAAATAGTTAAATTTGTTAAGGCTTCTAAAGCATATAACGAAGGTTTTTGAGTTAAAAAAGAATCGTATGCACTTATAAATTCGTTTTCAAAACAAAATCCAAAAGTCACATCCTTATCTTCGTCGACATTTGGAATTAAAAAACGAGCAATACCTTCCCCTATAAAAGAAATATAACGTTCCGTATCTCCAACATTTAAAATACGTTCGCGCTTTTTAAACGTTCGTGTTTTAAGTTTTGAAGAAAACAATTTCCAATCCGCATCACTTATCGATACTGTAGATTCAATATAATCTCTGATTTCAATCATGTATCACTTACTAATTTTACTTTTTTTAAAGGAATGATAAATTTATGAATTTCATCTTATACCAAAGCGTATTTCTAAATGTTTTATAGCAGATTAATTCAATCATACCTACGAGTAAGCGTTTAGAAAACCCCATTATGCTACCTCAAAAATAGCTTAAAATAAAATTAGTAATTTTAATAAATAAGTCAGAAAAATTATTTCAAAGCTTATAGTTTAATAATTAGAACCAAATTGCATAAAAAAACTACTAAATTCTTAAAAACCTATCACCTATCACCTTACTATAATAAATATATTTTCATAAATTTATGGTGGAAAAAAAATAAATTACATGTCTATACTTATAACCAACATAAAACAGTTAGTACAAACACGCACTCACGGAATTTCTAAAGTTTCTGGTAAAGAGATGAAAGAACTACCATTAATAGAAAACGCCTACTTATTAATAGAACATGATACTATTGTAGAATATGGTTCGATGAAAAATTTAGGTGGAATAATTGCGGAAAAAACTATTGATGCCACAGGAAAAGTTGTTTTACCTGCCTGGTGCGATTCGCATACGCATTTGGTTTATGCCGGAAATAGAGAACAAGAATTTGTAGACAAATTAAACGGCTTGAGTGACGAAGAAATAGCCAATCGTGGTGGCGGTATTTTGAATGCTTCTGAAATGATTAAAAACACAAGTGAAGACGAACTTTATGAACAAGCCGTTGTCCGTTTAAAAAACGTAATGCAATTAGGTACTGGTGCCATTGAAATTAAATCTGGTTACGGTATAAGTTTAGAATCTGAACTAAAAATGCTTCGCGTTATAAAACGATTAAAACATGATTTTAATTTATTAGTTAGACCTACATTTTTAGTATCTCTTGCTGTTCCTGAAACTTTTAAGGACAATAAACCTGGATATGTAGATGACGTCATAAATAACTTAATCCCTGAAATAGCAAAGGAACAACTAGCTAAATATATAGATCTTTTTTGTGAAGAAGGTTTCTTCTCTTTGGAAGATACAGATCGTATTTTGGAAGCAGGCGTTAAACACGGTATGGTGCCTAAACTTCATGTAAACAAATTTAATGCTTTAGGAGGTGTTGCATTAGGAGTTAAACATAATGCACGTTCTTTAGATCACCTTGAAGTTATTAGTCCGAAAGATATAAAAGCTATAAAAAATAGCCGTACAATGCCTGTGGCTTTACCGGCTTGTTCTTATTTCTCTAATTTACCATATACACCAGCAAGAGACATTATAGATTCAGGTTTACCACTTGCTATTGCTAGTGACTACAATCCAGGAACTGCACCAAGTGGAAATATGAATTTTATAGTAAGTACAGCATGTATTAAAATGAAAATGACTCCAGAAGAATCTATAAATGCTGCTACAATTAATGGAGCGTACGCTATGGGAGCCCATAAAATGTTTGGAAGTATTACTAGAGGTAAGAAAGCTAACATTATAATTACCAAAGAAATACCTAATTATAACTATTTAGCATATGCGTTTGGAGATAACCATATTGATACAGTTATTATTAACGGAATTATTGTGGAGTAATAAAAGAAAATAAACATAAAAATCCCGAATGATTTAAAACCATTCGGGATTTTTTTATGCTTTTAGACTTTCTATTTAAGTGTAAACTCTGTAGTAGACATTAAGTTCTTTTCATTGTAAACATTTACGATATAACGCCCTTCTTCAAATTCCTCTTCGTCTTTAGACGCTACAAATTCACAAACATTTAAGCTTAGATTTTCATAGTTAAAACGACTGATGATACTATAATTTAAGAATTTGTCTCCAAAAACAACCTGCTCATTCACCCCTAACACATTATTTTTTGGGTCGATAACTTGAATATATAATTCTTGATCTCCCGCTTGCACTAGAGTATTCTTCGCTACAGTAAAGCAAACTCTAAGTTTATCTGTTCGTCTTGCACGTTCTGTTGGAATTAATTTACCAGAGTTTCTTTCTATAACCCCAAATCCTTTTAAATTATCGGCAGATAAAATGGTCGCACTTTCCACAACTTCAGCCAATGCAGTATTTTGCATCAATAAAGAATCTGTAAAAACATTACGTTCTTCTAAACGGATCCGAGTGCTATCTAAAGATGTTGCCAACTGATTATTTTCAGCTTTTAGCTTATTGTTTTCAGTCAGTAAAGCATCCATTTCCTTCTGTAAATTTAAATATTGCTGCTTATACTTCCATAAGCTTTTCACATTCGTTTCAGAAATTTGAAGCGAATCCATTAACCCTTGAATTCGAGTTCGCGCTTCAACTAAATTACTATTAGCCAACTTATTTTCGCTAATGGCCACATCGTACTGTTTGGCCATATTACTCAAATCTGTCATAACTAACTGTTTCTCTTCCGTTAATTGAGCCTCTGTTTCGTTTTTCTTTTTCATAAGGTCAAACGTGTAAAAAGCCGTCCCTAAAAATAAAACTAAAGCGATACCTAAAGCAATTTTTAATCCGTTATTTGATTTATTCTCTTCCATAATTTGTTTGTAAATTGATAGTATTTAATTGGTTAACTAATTAATAGTTATGTTCCATTCTAATAATATTAAATATAAGTTCTTAAAACAAAAAAAACTGTATTTTTAAGATTTAATTAACCGTATTAATGATGGATAAACTAGTTGTTTTTGATAATTCAGATCTTTTAAAATTTTTAAAGATTCGCCCTAACGAATCTAAATTTGGAGAATATGTAAACCTACTTCCTCCGGACTGTAATATATACGAACATATAGAGAATTTAGACGTTGACTATGTATTAGTAGGACTCCCAGAAGACATCGGAGTATTCGCTAATCATGGAACTAGAGGCACTTCAACCACATGGGAAACTACATTAAAAAGTATTTTAAATGTACAGAAAAATGATTTCACTTTTCCTGAACGACTATTAATTTTAGGTTATTTAAATTTTGAAAAAGAACTTGAAAAAATAAATCTTTTAGATCGATCTATAGATAAAGAACTAGCTAAATCTAGAAAAATTGTATCTAAAGTCGATAAACATGTCTCTCACTTAATATATACCATTATTAAAGCAGGCAAAACACCTATTATTATTGGTGGCGGACAAAACAATAGCTACGGAAATATTAAAGGTACGGCACTCGCGTTAAACGCACCTATTAATGTAATAAATTTTGATTCGCAAACGAATTTCAGATCTGAAGAAGGCAGACACAGTGGTAATGGTTTTACTTATGCGTTTACTGAAGGTTTTTTAAAGAATTATTACATCTTTGGATTACATGAAAGTTATATCACCAATACCATTTTAAAAACCATTGAAAAACTAAATCATATTGAATATAGTTCTTATGAAAGTATGGAGATTACCCAATCTTCATCATTTAAAAAGGAAATAAAAAATGGTTTATCTTTTATTGAAGGAAAACCCTTCGGTATAGAAATAGACTGTAACGCTATTGAAAACATTAGTAGTAATACGATGTCTTCTAGCGGATTCAGTATAAAAAAAGCAAGACAATTTACACATTTTTTCGGAAAGCAAGAAAATGCGACATACCTTCATATTTGCGAAGCAGCTCCAACCGAATCCAATGCCGATCAAATCGGTAAACTTATCACCTATTTAATCACAGATTTTATGCAAGCCCATTTAAAATAAATTTGTATTTTACTTGTTAATCAATACCTTAAACTATGAAAAACATCATCTATATTCTTTTTATATCTGCCGGTTTATTCAGTTTTAAACCCTCTAATTCCTCAGACTCAGAAGATCAAATCACATGTTATGAGCAGGATGAAACGACTAAAATAATACCAATATCTCATGCTACTTTTATTATGGAAGTAAAAGATCTTGCCATTTATGTAGATCCCGTAGGTGGTTTGGAAGCGTTTAAAGATCAAAAAGCCCCCAATCTTATCCTTGTTACAGATATTCATGGAGACCATTTAAGTATTGAAACGCTAGAAAGTATCACGAAGTCACATACTACTATTATAGCACCACAAGCAGTCTTCGACAAATTATCAGACCCTTTAAAAAAACAAACGTTGGTGATTAATAATGGAGAAACTAGAAAATATGAACATATATCGATAGAAGCTATACCTATGTATAATTTGCGTCCAGAGGCACTTAAATTTCACGCTAAGGGTCGTGGAAATGGGTATGTATTAAATAACGCAGACGAACGTATTTATATCTCTGGGGATACCGAAGATATTCCTGAAATGAGGGCTTTAAAAGATATTGACATTGCTTTTGTATGTATGAATTTACCTTATACCATGCCTGTAACTAGCGCCGCCGATGCTGTTTTAGACTTTAAGCCTAAAAAAGTTATTCCTTATCACTATCGAGGTACCGAAGGTTTAAGTGATGTAAATGCATTTAAAACCTTAATAGAATCAAAAAACAAAACCATAGAAATTACTTTACTCAACTGGTATTCAAAAAATTAACAAATAAATTGTGATGATTTTAAGATTTAAATCTATATTTACATAATCACTTATCTCTTTAAAATATTTACCCATGTCATTTTCAGCATTTCATACATCGCTATTCAGTGGCAATTTAGGGCTTATGGTTATTGAGCAAGGAATTGTTATTGGATTATCTATAACCGTAGGAATTTTTATTCTTTTATTGCTTTTCGGGCTTAGAACCACATATAAGTTAAAAGCAGAAAGTAAACGTCTTGAAAAATCTAATTTGGAAGACATAGACGATAAAAAGAAAAAATATAAAGATTTCACAGAAGGACATTTATACAATAACAACTAATATGTATATTTCTAAAAACCAAAAAACAGCCTGCTATTAGCAGGCTGTTCTTTTTAATATACCATATATAACTAGTATTATCTTACTAGCTTCTTATACTTAATACGTTTTGGCATTAAATCTCCACCCAAACGTTTTTTCTTATTCTCTTCGTATTCACTAAAACTACCTTCAAAGAAATACACTTGACTTTCACCTTCAAAAGCTAAAATATGCGTACAAATTCTATCTAAGAACCATCTGTCGTGACTAATTACTACAGCACAACCAGCGAAGTTTTCTAAACCTTCTTCTAATGCTCTTAATGTGTTTACATCTAAATCGTTAGTAGGCTCATCTAAAAGCAATACATTACCTTCTTCTTTAAGCGTCATCGCTAAATGCAAGCGGTTACGCTCACCTCCAGAAAGTAATTTAACCTTCTTGTTTTGTTCTCCTCCAGAGAAATTAAATCGACTTAAATAGGCTCTAGAGTTTACTTCCTTTCCGCCCATTAAAACCAATTCTTGCTCGTCACTAAAGTTTTGCCAAATGGTTTTTTCAGGATCAATATTGGTGTGACTCTGATCGACATAAGCGATCTTAGCTGTTTCACCAACTTCAAAAGCACCCTTATCTGGTTCTTGTTCCCCCATAATCATTCTGAAAATAGTTGTTTTACCAGCACCATTCGGGCCAATAATTCCAACAATTCCTGCCTGAGGTAATTTAAAGTTTAAATCTTCGTATAATAATTTATCATCGAAACCTTTACTTATACCTTTTGCTTCAATAACATTGGTTCCTAAGCGAGGTCCGTTAGGGATATAGATTTCTAATTTTTCGTCAAGTTGTTTCTGATCTTGACTCATTAATTTATCGTAATTATTTAAACGCGCTTTTTGCTTAGTCTGACGGCCTTTAGCACCCTGACGTACCCAATCTAATTCGCGCTCTAATGTTTTCTGACGTTTAGAAGCTGTTTTGCTTTCTTGTGCCATACGTTTTGATTTTTGATCTAACCAAGACGAGTAGTTCCCTTTCCAAGGAATACCTTCACCTCTATCTAATTCTAAAATCCATCCCGCAACATTATCTAAGAAGTATCTATCGTGAGTTACAGCAATTACTGTCCCTTTATATTGTGCTAAATGATGCTCTAACCAATGTACAGATTCTGCATCTAAGTGGTTGGTAGGCTCATCTAAAAGTAAAACATCTGGCTCTTGTAAAAGCAAACGACAAAGTGCCACACGTCTGCGTTCTCCTCCTGAAAGCACACTAATTTTCTTATCCCCTTCTGGCGTACGCAACGCATCCATGGCAATTTCCAATTTAGTATCTAATTCCCAAGCATCAGAAGCATCAATTTGATCTTGAAGCTCTGCCTGACGTGCCATTAATTTATCCATTTTGTCGGCATCAGAATATACTTCTTCTAACCCAAACATATCGTTAATTTTATTGTATTCATCAAGAATAGCAACCGTTTCGGCAGCCCCTTCACGTACAATTTCCATTACCGTTTTATCTTCATCTAATTTTGGCTCTTGCTCTAAATAGCCAACCGAATAATCCTGAAGAAATGTAACGTCACCTTGATAGTTTTTATCCGTTCCCGCAATAATTTTTAACAAAGTCGATTTTCCAGAACCATTAAGACCTAAAATCCCAATTTTAGCTCCGTAGAAAAAACTTAAATAAATATTCTTTAAAACCGGTGTATTAGCACCAGGAAATGTCTTGGTTAACCCAGACATCGAAAAAATAACTTTCTTATCGTCACTCATAATTATACTCTACCTTTTAATGCGTTAAATACCCAAGCAATAGCAAAAAAACCAATGCCAACAGCGGCAAATCCCCAACCCGCGACATCTTCATATCTAAAAGCTCCTAAAGCGATTAAAGCTAATCCTACTACAATCATAATGGTTGTTGCCCAAGCTAAAACCGTGTTTTTATTCATTGCCATAATTTGTAATTCTTATTATTAGTGCGCACCTTTACATGGCAAAAGCCATAAAATATCAGGTTATCCGTTTTATCTATTTTAAATAAAAAAGGATGTCTCATTTACCCTTTGCGCAAGTTCAAATACAAATATCGCATTTTTAAGATTAATTCTAAATTATTTGTAATAACATTATTAAATGAATTCTAATATTAGGTTCATTTTTACCAATACGATGTAAATAACAGAGTACTTCAAGATTATTATTCACTTTTATGAGATATTTTCAATACTTAGAAGAATCCATCTATTTAAACAGCCATTAATATCTACACGCTTCAAGCAATTAGGCTACTTTTTATATAAATCTAAATTATTTTTAAACATTAGCTCAACAAAACACAATCAAACATTTGTAATTCAATGGTTTATATGTGAATAATTTAGATTCAGAATTAACGTATATTTCACGTCTATAAAGCATAAATAATTCAAAAGTCAACTTACATTTGCACCTTATTTTTTATCACTCTTATACATTATTTATAAATGAATAAAGCGTTATTATCATTAGCTATTGGTGGATTTGGAATTGGTTTAACCGAGTTTGTTATTATGGGAATTCTGCCGGAAATTGCCACAGCATTCGACGTAACTATACCTACAGCTGGTCATTTTATTTCGGCATATGCCCTAGGTGTGGTTGTAGGTGCTCCCATTTTAACAGGAATCGGAAGTAAATATCCTGCTAACCGTGTCTTATTAGCCTTAATGATATGGTTTACAGTATTTAATACATTATCGGCTTTCGCGACTGGATATAATTCTTTTATAACTTTAAGATTTTTATCAGGATTACCACACGGCGCATTCTTTGGAATTGGCTCTGTAGTAGCTGGACAATTGTCTAAACCAGGGAAACAAGCTCAGGGTATTGCTATTATGTTTAGCGGACTAACATTTGCAAATTTATTAGGGGTGCCTTTAGGGACCTATCTCGGAAAGCATTTTAGCTGGAACTTATCCTTTTTATTAGTTGGATTTGTGGGCGTTTTAGTTGTCTTATCTATAAAACTATGGATGCCTTTATTAAAAAAATCTTCAGAAACACGCTTCTTAGAAGATCTAAAAATATTTAAACGTTTAGAACTGTGGTTAATTATACTTTTAACAACTATAGGTACTGGTGGTTTTTTCGCATGGTATAGCTACATTTCTCCATTAATTACTGAAGTTGCTGGACATGCCCCGGAAATGGTTTCTATAGCCATGATCTTAGCAGGACTCGGAATGGTAATTGGTAATTTTATTGGTGCTAAACTTGCAGAGAAATTTTCTCCTATTCACGCTATCATTATAATTCTAACTTGTATGACCTTTTGCTTGGCTATAAACACGGTACTAGCATCGGATAAAATCATGATATTGGTTATGACATTTATTATTGGTGCGGTAACGTTTTGTATCTCCACACCAATACAAATGCTAATTATTAAAGCCTCTAAAGGATCTGAAACTTTGGGATCTTCACTTAATCAGAGTGCCTTTAACATCGGTAATGCCTCTGGAGCATATTTTGCAGGAATTCCTATTGCCATGGGATATGGTTATACGTCTGCCGATTGGGTTGGAGCAGCTATGGCTGGTAGTGGTGTGTTAATCGCTTTTGTAATTATTATGTTAAGAAAACGAAACAAAAAACAAGAGAAATTAGAAAACTCATATTCGTAACTCCATTTAAATATTACCCCTTTAAAAGCGCATAGGAACTTCAATAATCAATACTGACGTATTGGTATGCGCTTTCATTGTAAATGATTCTGTTTGACTAATACCTATTGCATCTCTAGTGTTTAATAGTGTGTTTTCAATTTCAATTGCTCCATTAATAACCATAACATATACACCATAATGCTCACTTTTTAAATCGTAAGAAAACATTTTGTTTTCATCTAAATCTAACCTTGAAAGTTTTGCATCTTGATGAATTTTTAAACTACCATCATGATCTTCATCTATAGAGGTCACTAACATTTGCAGTTTGTTTTTACGATTAACAACATCAAAAGTTTTCTGTTCATATCGCGGTGCTACATTTTCTTTATTCGGAATTACCCAAATTTGAAACAGACTTAAAGATTCCTCTTGAGAACCATTAATTTCTGAATGCTCTACACCTGTCCCCGCACTCATAACTTGAACTTCTCCCGGCAACACAGACTCCCATGTGTTCCCCATAGAATCCTTATGCTTTAAAACACCTTCTAACGGAATTGTAATAATTTCCATGTTCTTATGCGGATGTGTGCCGAAACCCATTTTTGGAGCTAAAACATCGTCGTTTAAAACGCGTAATGCTCCAAAATTCAACCGATCTTTATCATACCAATTTGCAAAACTAAATGAATGACTCGCTTTCAACCATCCGTGATCGGCATATCCTCTTGTATCTGCTTTGTGTATTATCGTTTCCATTCTTCTAACTTTTTTAAATTATTATAACAACTAATTCATCTTATTTTATCTAATAAATCACTCAACTGACTCGCTTCTTCTTCACTTAAATTCTTTAAAACATCAGTCCTTTGTGCTTCAGAAATAGCTTCTAACAGTTTTAATCCGTCATCCGTAATTTTAATATTAACGACTCTTCTGTCTTCAGAACAAGGTATGCGGTAAATTAAATTTTTAGCAAATAACTTATCCATTAAACGTGTCGTATTTGGGGAGCGTTCTACCATACGCTCTTTAATGGTTTGAACTTTTAAAGGTTGATCTGCCCCTCTTAAAATGCGTAAAATATTATATTGTTGCGATGATACTTTAAAAGGCTTAAAAAACGAGTTCTGATAACTACTAATCCAATTTGCTGTAAACATGATGTTTAGCATCGCTTTCACTTTATTATTTGGAAAAGTAGAATTGATGTCTTTAGAAAAATCTCCCATATTATTTTTTATTTAAAACAGCTATTACTAAACAGTTTATAAAAAAGCTTCAAACTGCTTCACTTCTTTTAGAAGTAGTGCATTCAATTCAGAGTTATTAATTTTACCTTCTGAAAAATTATCGTAAAAAGACGGTAAAGAAAATGTAGCAACTATAGTCCCATCATGACGTGGAAATCGATCTTTAGCCATTTCTAAAACCGATTGTCCGCCTCGCACTCCTGGAGATGTCGCCATTAGAAACATAGGTTTACTTTGAAATGTTTTAGGCTCTACTCTAGACACCCAATCAAACATGTTTTTAAATACCGAAGCGTAAGCTCCGTTATGTTCTGCTAGTGAAATTATAATACCAGCTGAGTTTTTTATGGCTTCGAACATACGTTTTGCATTCTCTGGCAAACCCTGTTCTGCTTCTAAATCTACACTGTAAATTGGCAAGTCAAAATCGTTTAAATCTAGAACGGTAACATCTACTTTTTCTATTAAACTTCCAGTATAACTAACTAATTGCTTATTAATAGATTGTTTACTATTACTTCCTGCAAATGCGATAACATGTTTCATATTAATTTTGAGTTTTTTTATTAAAAATATAAGAGACTATTAATAAGATTAAAGCAACTAAAGCAGCCATTTGTCCGCCATCACCTATCATATAATGTGCAAAAAATGCTAAAATAAAGGCAAAGAAGAAACCTGCATACGCCCATTCTTTTATAGTCGTAAACTTAGAGTTCCAGATGGCAATTAGTCCTAGTAATTTTACAACAGCATAAGGGTAAATGATGTATGTAGGATACCCAAAACCAGTAAACATTTGGGCTACAGCTTCATGCTTAAAAAAATACATATTCACAGAAAACAATAATATTAGAGTTAATAATCCTGTAGATACATAAAAAATAATTTTATCTCTTTTCATCTTGATTGGTTTTAATGAGTTACAAATATACAATAAAATACTTATATTTACCTAGGAATATAATTCCATGTAATATATATGACATAAATATAAATTTCTAATCATTAAATTTGAAACTTTCGTATTTTAGCCCCAAATTGATTTTTACATGGATATCAACTTCAATAAAAACGAAGATCACAATAAACTTTTAGTATCAGATTTAAGAAGACGTTTTGCAAAAGTGAGTCTTGGTGGCGGCTTGAAACGTATAGAAAAACTTCACAGTAAAGGAAAACTTACGGCTAGAGAACGTATCGATTATTTATTAGATTCCAAAGCTAAGAGTATTGAAATCGGGGCTTTTACAGGAGAAGATATGTATGAGGAACATGGCGGGTGCCCTTCTGGTGGCGTCGTTGTTAAAATTGGTTATATACAAGGAAAGCAATGTATTGTAGTCGCTAACGATGCTACAGTTAAAGCTGGTGCATGGTTTCCAATTACTGGTAAAAAGAATTTACGTGCTCAAGAAATTTCTATTGAAAACAAACTGCCAATTATTTATTTAGTAGACAGTGCAGGCGTGTACTTGCCTCTCCAAGACGAAATATTTCCAGATAAAGAGCATTTCGGCCGAATTTTCAGAAATAATGCTCAAATGAGCAGTATGGGAATTACTCAAATTTCTGCTGTTATGGGGAGTTGCGTAGCTGGCGGAGCCTATTTACCCATAATGAGTGATGAAGCCCTTATTGTAGATAAAACGGCAAGTATTTTTCTCGCAGGAAGTTATTTGGTAAAGGCGGCCATTGGCGAATCTATAGATAATGAGACCTTAGGCGGAGCAACCACACATTGCGAAATTAGTGGGGTAACCGATTATAAAGCCAAAGACGATAAAGATGCTTTAGACAAGATTAAATATATAATTGATAAAATAGGTGATTATGATACTGCGGGATTTAGCAGAAAAGAAGCACTAAAACCAAAAGAAGATCCACAAGACATTTATGGTATTTTACCAAAAAGTCGTTCTGATCAATACGATATGAAAGCCATAATTTCGCGTTTGGTAGACGACTCTATATTTGAAGAATACAAAGAGGGTTTCGGAAAAACTATAATTACAGCTTATGCTAGAATCGATGGTTGGGCTGTAGGAATTGTTGCAAATCAGCGTCAGTTAGTGAAAACAAAACAAGGCGAAATGCAATTTGGTGGTGTAATTTATAACGACAGTGCAGATAAAGCCACACGATTTATTTCAAATTGTAATCAGAAAAAAATTCCTTTAGTGTTCTTACAAGATGTTACCGGTTTTATGGTGGGATCGAAGTCGGAACATGGTGGAATAATAAAAGATGGTGCCAAAATGGTAAATGCTGTTAGTAATTCTGTAGTACCAAAATTCACCATTATTATTGGGAATAGTTATGGCGCTGGAAATTATGCCATGTGCGGAAAAGCATACGATCCAAGACTTATAGTGGCTTGGCCTAGTGCAGAGCTTGCTGTGATGAGCGGAAACTCTGCCGCAAAAGTATTACTTCAGATTGAAACAGCATCTTTAAAAGCTAAAGGAGAAACGATTACTCCAGAAAAAGAACAAGAATTATTTAATAAAATTAAATCTAAATACGACAAACAAGTGTCACCTTATTACGCTGCTGCTAGACTGTGGACAGATGGTATTATAGATCCGTTAGATACTAGAACATGGATTTCAATGGGAATAGAAGCTGCCAATCACGCTCCTATAGAAAAGAAATTTAATTTAGGTGTTATCCAAGTTTAATAAATAAACAGATTCTAAAACAAGCAGCTCATCACTCTAAACTTATTTCAGAGTCACATTAAATTAGTTTAAAATTTAAATTAAAAAAGCCACTAATTCACGAATTAGTGGCTTTTTATATTAAAACAACAGAGCATTATTTAAGTAACTCCAATGTTTTTTTACGTTGAATTTTTCTGTTTGGTGTTTCCACAAATTTGTCTACGAAATAAACGTCCTTAGGAATTTCATTTTTTTGAAGATTAGCATAAACCTTATCATCTATAGCTTTTTCTTCTCCTTCAATAACTAAAATTAAACGTTCACCTAATTTATCGTCTGCTTGTCCGGCGACAAAAAAGCGTTCAGAAATCCCATTAGTTAAATGCTTTTCAATTTGTTCAGCAAATAATTTTAATCCACCAGAATTAATTACATTATCAATTCTACCTATTAGTTTAAACTCATTGTCTGATCGCATTACAGCAACATCATTTGTTTCTAAAGTACCATCAAATAGATAATCGGCTTCAAGAACTAAACAATCACTAGCATTAACAGAAACCTTCACATTAGGCATCGCTTTATACCAATCTGTTTTATCCGGACCGTTTAAAGCTCTATATGCAATATGACTCACTGTTTCGGTCATTCCGTAAGTTGAATAACATTTGGTATCTATATCTTGAATATCTTCTAATAATTGATGCGGCACTGCTGCTCCTCCAATAATTAAGGCTTTAAAATGATGAAGTTTAGATTGTAAATTTTCTACCTGCAACGGAATCATGGCACCGAAATGATAAATTTTAGTGGTATCGAAAACCGGTGTAATTTTTGGAGGCACAACATCTAGTTCTAGACCTAAAATCATGGCGCGAACCAACATCATTCGTCCTGCAATAAAGTTAAAAGGTAAACAATGTAACAGACTATCTCCTGGACGTAAATTAAAAGCATCACCTGTAGCAATAGCAGAATTTACCATCGCTTGTTTTTTTAATTTTATCATTTTAGGTTCTCCGATAGATCCTGAAGTCTGAACTGATACGTAATCATTTTTATCTAGCCAAGCTTGTAAAAAATCACCTAATCTTTTTTGGTGAGGCTCTCCTTCTTTTATAAAACAATAAGCAACTGTCCTTAACCCATCTGCATCGTAATAGCGACCATTTAGTTTAAATCTTAAATGAATTTTATCATATGTCGGTATTTTGCTTTCTACTGCTGTTATCATAAGAAATAGTATTTATAGTAATTTATATAATTGTTTATACGTGTTCGTTTAGTGCCGATTCAGGATTGGGTTCTATGACCCGTCCTGTTAATTTTTCTTTCCAATCGGTCCAATTGTATTTCTTTGAAAAGATAAAAAGTAATATTGGAAAAATGACAAACACAGGAAGAAATATTTCGATAAAACTTGCTTCTCCTGGATCTGAAATATCTTTAAAAATAGAATATGTTTGTAAAGCACTCCAATCTGAAGTTACTAATAAAGCTGTAAAAAAATTATTTGCAGCGTGGAATCCGAGTGATAACTCCATGCCTTCGTCCATTAATGTTAAAACGCCTAAAAACAATCCCGTACCAATATAATACACCATTATAGTATATCCCAATTGAGCCACTTCCGGATTAGCAATATGTAATCCTCCAAAGATTAACGAAGTCAGAATTAAAGGAATCAATTTCGATTTAGTAATCACGCCAATACCTTGCATTAGATAACCTCGAAACATATACTCCTCGAAACTTGTTTGAAAAGGTACTAATACAACAGCGATAACAAGTAAGATTAAAAACTTATTAAGCTGAAAGTTATACAAATAGTTTTCAGGAGACATGGTATAGTCAATAAGAATAAACAAAGACGAAATACCACCCCATAGAATAAACGAGAATAACACCCGTTTCCAGTCTATTGAATCTCTAGTAGTCGTTAATTTTAAAAGCGGTAATTTATGAATATACTTTACAGCTATAAATAAGAATATCAATCCACCTAAAAAGGGTAACATCACGAAAATTAAATTCAAATTGGATTCGAACATCCCCATAATATAATTGGTGTCATCCATTTTCGTTAGATCCACGCCACCTTGTAAGGTTTTCAAACTAATGGCAACCACATGTGGTGCAGAAAATATCGCGATTCCGATAAACGCAATAATTACACCTACAATATAACTCCACCATTCATGTAGTCCCTTATATGCCTGACTTATATACATACTTTATTTATAAATTATAGTTCCAATTAGTATTCGTATCATAATGTAATCTACCATTTTTAACCTCTAAAGGAGAATCAAAATTATTGGTAAATAAACCACCTGTTCCTAAACCTTGTGGTAAAGGATTTTGCAAATTATATGTGTATTGCGCAATCGCATTTAAACCAATATTACTTTCCAATGCACTGGTAATCCACCAGCCCATATTTTGCTTTTCGGCAAGAGAAATCCAAGAATCACTACCTTGAAATCCGCCTACTAAACTAGGTTTTAAAATAATATATTGTGGTTTAATCTGATCTAAAAGTAACACTTTCTCATGTTGCTGAAACACACCTATTAGCTCTTCGTCTAAGGCAATCGGCAAAGGTGTCGATTCGCATAAATTAGCCATTTCGTCTATCTGGCCTGCTTTAATAGGTTGTTCGATAGAATGTAAACTGAAGTCTGATAAAACTTTTAATTTTTCTAAAGCTTCATTCGGATTGAAAGCACCATTGGCATCGACTCTTAATTCTATTTCTGAAGCTGAGAATTCTTTCCGAATTGATTTTAATAAATCAACTTCCGTTTGAAAATCTATAGCTCCAATTTTCATTTTTATACAATCGAAACCAGCATCTAATTTTTCTTTGATTTGTGATTTCATAAAAGCCTCACTTCCCATCCAAATTAATCCATTAATAGCAATAGAATCTTGACCCTTTGTGAATTTTGAAGGAAATAATGAAAATGACTGCTCACCCGCTAACGATTTAAAAGCCATTTCTAATCCGAATTGTATACTTGGAAACTCAATTAATTCTACCAATAAAGCTTCTATACCTAAATTGATATGCGAGCACACCCATTTTAACTTTTCTTCATAATCAGGTCGGTCATCTGCCGACAAACCTCTAAAAACGCCACACTCACCTACTCCTCTATTACTAGATTCATCTAAATGAATAAACCATGTTTCTTTAGTTGTAAGCACCCCTCTAGACGTGCCGCTTGGGTTATTAAAATTTAAAATGTATTTGCGATAGGTTGCTGAAATCATAACATCAAAAATAGTCAATTATTTTCTCAAAACAGATAATATACCGTTGATAAAACCTCATAAAAAAGCCTTAAAAAATTTAAAATAAATCTTTTAAGGCATTAATTCTATCTATTAAAAAGATTAAAGTTCTATACTCTCTCCAATTCCAAGTAGCATTAAATCTTTGTCTTTATCGAAAAACTTTCGTTTTGCTTCTTCATGGTCGATTTCAATATAACCAAACGTATCAAAATGATAACCTAAAACTTTATCACATTCCACGAAATCGCTAGCTAAAATAGCATCATCGACCCCCATAGTAAAGTTATCCCCAATGGGTAAAATGGCTAAATCTAGTTTCGTATTTAGCGGAATTAATTTCATATCATACGTTAAAGCCGTATCTCCAGCGATGTAAATGTTTTTTCGCTCGCCTTCAATAACAAAACCACCTGGTTGCCCGCCATAAGTACCATCGGCGAAACCTGAAGAATGAATAGCATTTACATACTTTACGCTTCCAAATTCGAAGTCCCATTTTCCGCCGTGATTCATAGGGTGTCCCTCAAATCCTTTATTACTATAATAGGCTACAATTTCTGCATTAGAAATAATAACAGCGTTTGTGCGTTTCGCAATAGCTTCAACATCTGCAACATGATCTTGATGTGCATGTGTTAATAAAATATAGTCCGCTTTCAGCGTATTAATATCGATGTGAGATGCGTTCTCGTTCGGAGAAATAAATGGATCGACTAAGATGGATATATCATCTACTTCTATCCCAAGACTAGCATGTCCGTAAAATGTAATTTTCATATTTTAATATTTTGAAATTAAAATACAAAAAAACTCAGACATATTAAATTAATTTGTCTGAGTTTTAAATCCCCAAAAATGAAGCTAATTTTAAGTCTACTATTAATACTTATTATTAACTTATTTTAAATATACTATAAATTAGTCGTATTCGTGATTTATAGTCCTATATTCTATTATTTTAACAATATTATACGGAATTATACTACAATAGCTGTCCGATTCCTAACAATAAAGACAAGAAGAACGTACTTAATGCTAACTTCTTTAATTCTGGATCTAAATCTTTAGGAATATCATTTTTATAAACGGTAACCACATGTTTTGTCAATGGAATAAACACCACTATAAATAATAAATTAAAGGGCGAATTATAATATAAAACTCCAAATACAAGAGCTAAAACCATAGCACCACCAACTAAAAAATAATGATAAAATTTAGCGTTTTTACTACCTAATTTTACCACTAAAGTATTCTTATTCGATTTGGCATCAGATACAATATCTCTCATATTATTCAGGTTTAAAACTCCTGCACTTAACATTCCAATTGCTATAGCAGGTATAAACGTTATATAATCTATTTGTTTAACAAACAAAACATAAGTTCCTATTACACTGACTAATCCAAAAAATATAAACACAAATACATCTCCTAAACCACGATAACCATAAGCTGAGTTGCCTACAGTGTATTTAATAGCTGCTACAACACTTGCCACTCCCAATACAAGAAAAAACAAGGACATTAAAAAGTTTTCAGAACCAAATGACACCCATATTAAAGCAACTGCTAAAACGACAGTAATTAAGACATTTAATTTTATTGCAGTGAGCATTTGCTGTTCAGAAATATCTCCGCTTTGTAATGCCCGCATAGGTCCGATTCTATCTTCGTTATCGGTTCCCTTTACACCATCTCCATAATCGTTTGCTAGGTTAGATAAGATTTGTAAACTCAAGGTAGTAAGAATAGCTAGTGTGAAAATTAACGGATTAAAAAATCCATCAAACGCCGCTAAACATCCTCCTACAATAATACCTGAAATAGATAAAGGCAAGGTTCTTAAACGCATGGCCGATATCCATTTTGAAAAATTACTCATATGTAACTATTATGGAATCCATTTTTTCTCGAAGTTCGGCACACGTTTTTCTAAGAATGCATTTCTACCTTCTTTAGCTTCATCTGTCATATAGGCTAAACGCGTAACTTCACCTGCAAAAACTTGTTGTCCGACCATACCATCGTCTGTTAAATTCATTGCGAATTTCAACATTTTTATAGAGGTTGGCGATTTTGCCAATATTTCCTGAGCCCATTCGTAAGCGGTACCTTCTAACTCCGCATGCGGAATTACGGCATTAACCATCCCCATATCGTAAGCTTCTTGTGCGTTATAGTTACGTCCTAAAAAGAAAATTTCTCTTGCTTTTTTTTGTCCTACCATTTTAGCCAAATATGCAGAACCGTACCCCGCATCAAAGCTTGTAACATCGGCATCTGTTTGCTTAAAAATGGCATGTTCTTTACTCGCTAATGTTAAATCACAAATAACATGTAACGAATGTCCGCCACCAACAGCCCAACCTGGAACGACAGCAATAACAACTTTAGGCATAAAACGGATTAAACGTTGTACCTCTAATATGTTTAAACGATGATACCCATCTTCGCCAACATACCCTTGTTTACCTCTAGCATTTTGGTCCCCTCCGCTACAAAATGAATATATGCCATCTTTAGATGAAGGCCCTTCGGCAGATAATAATACGACTCCAATGTTTACATCTTCATTCGCATCGTAAAACGCTTCATATAATTCACTTGTTGTTTTTGGTCTAAATGCATTTCTAATATCTGGTCTGTTAAACGCGATACGAGCCACACCATTACATTTTTTATAAGTAATGTCTTCGTATTCTTTGACAGTTACCCAATTTGGTTGTTCCATTTTTCTTATTTTTACCAAAAATAAATCATTTTAAATAAACCCTTACTTCATAATGAAAAAATATAGTATTTTCTTATTACTACTTGCATTCACTGCAACTGGCTTTACTCAAGCTTACAAATTTGAAACGAAAATAGATTTAGGTGCTTTAGATGTTATAAATCAAGGTGACACAGGAACTTGTTGGAGTTTCTCGACATCGTCTTTCTTAGAAAGTGAAATTTTGAGAAGCACAGGAAAACATATCGATTTATCTGAAATGTATAATGTGAGACAAACCTATCCTGTAAAATCATGGAACTATGTAATGCGTCAAGGAAAAGCTCAATTTAGCGAAGGAGGTTTGGCACACGACGTTATAAATAGCATGGATGCTCACGGTTTAGTTCCAAATGAGGCGTATACAGGTTTACTAAAACGCGAAACCAAACACGACCATTCTGAAATTGTTGGAGAATTAAAATTGATTTTAGACGATTACATTAAAAACCCAAAAACCTATAATGGAGATTGGAAATCTGATGTGTCTAAAGTTTTAGATAAATCATTAGGAGAAAATGTAAAAACATTTACTTACGAAGGCGTATCATACACACCTCAATCTTTTCTTGCCATGACAGGTTTAAAAGCGAATAATTATGTTAGCATTACCTCTTTTACACATCACCCTTACGATTCTTCTTTTATATTAGACATTCCTGATAATTTTTCTAATGGAAGCTTTTACAATGTAGAATTAGACGATTTAGTAGACATTACAAACGATGCGCTTAAAAAAGGATATACTATTGAATTAGATTGCGATGTTAGTGAAAAGACATTCTCTTCTAAATACGGAATTGCTGTTATTCCTAAAGATGAAAAGGACAATGAGTCTGCACTTGAAAAAGTTGAAAAGGAATTAAAAGTTACTGCAGATTACCGTCAGCAAGAATTTGAGAATTTCGATACTACAGACGACCATTTAATGCATATTATTGGTATGGTTGAAGACCAAAAAGGAAATAGTTATTACAAAGTAAAAAACTCTTGGGGCGGAAACTCTGACCGTGTGTCTAACGATGGATATATTTATATGAGTGAAGCTTACTTTAAGTTAAAAACCATTTCAATCATGGTTCATAAAGACGCGTTACCACGTTCAATTCAAAAGAATTTATAGTTGAAATCTCAGATTTCAAAGCATAAAAAAAGCCTCATAATTAAATTATGAGGCTTTTTTATTTTATGAGCTAAACGTATTAATCTATAAGATAAATACCATCGTCTTTAATTTCTATTAAACGCTTTTTGTAAAGTGTTCCCACTGCTTTTTTAAAGTTCTTCTTACTCATTTGTAAGGTTTCTTTAATCGCTTCAGGAGCAGATTTATCGGTTAAATTAAGGTAACCACTGTTATCTTCAAGTTCCTTCATAATTAAATCGGCATTAGGCTCGATACTTCTGTAACCAATTTTACCTAACATAATATCTAACTTATTATCAGGACGTACTTTCTTAACAATACCTTTTAATCTATCACCAACACTTAAATCCTGAAAGATATCATCTTTAAAAATAAGTCCAGTGTGCAATTTGTTTACAATAACATTCATACCAATGTCCGAAGGATGCGATACAATTAAGTCAACCTCATCAAACGCCTGAACAGTCAGTTCTTTATTACTTAAATAATGATTGGTTTTACTAGACGCCACCAAACGATTACTAACCTCATCTTCGAAACAGTACACTAGGTACCATCCTCCTTTTTTCATTTTAAAGGCTTGCTCTTTAAATGGGCAAAATAATTCTTTTACTAATCCCCAATCTAAGAATGCTCCAAAATCGTTCGCTTGGTTACAACGCAATAAAGCAAAATCACCTTTTTTAATATATGGTGTATCCGTAGTAGCAATGATGCGTTCTTCATTATCTAAGTACACAAAAACCTCGATATCGTCTCCGATCTCAAAAGATTCTGGAACATAACGGTTTGGTAATAAAACATCGTTATTCTCGTCGTCTCCTAAAAACAATCCCGGCTCGGTATCGCGTAATATGGTTAATGTGTTGTATTCTCCTAAATGTATCATGGTGCAAAGGTAATAATATTAGTGATTGTATTTATAAAACTTAGTCTAGCAAAATACAACTATTTTAAAGCCTTAAAATAATCCAATAAAATGCTATCGTTTATGGTTGAAGGTGTGAAAATTTCTAATAGTTTAGGTGAAGTAGATGCAGAATAAAATGTATCTAACGCCGTTTCTAATTCGAATTCGTTTGATGCCGTTTGATACTCGAACTTATACATTTCGGCCAATTGTTTCGCTGACAAATGATGCTTGGTTTCGAAGAAACGGTCAAAATTCTGTGTATCCTTATGTCCTGGTAAAATTCTAAAAATCCCACCGCCTTCATTATTTATGACGATAATTCTAAAATTTGCAGGAATATAATTATTCCACAAGGCATTACTATCGTAAAAGAAACTTAAGTCACCAACAATTAAAGTCGTTGGTTTTGCAGTAGCAGACGCACTACCAATGGCTGTAGATGTACTTCCGTCTATACCGCTTGTACCGCGATTACAAAACACCTCAACATCAAACGGAAGCTTGAATAACTGCGCGTAACGCACAGTCGAACTATTCCCCAATTGTAGTACTGAGTCTTTTCTTAATGTTTTTAAAAGCATATCGAAAACTTTAAAATCACTATAAAGCACATCTTTTACATACGCATCGTGCCCTTCTTCTCGAATTTGTCTTACCTGATTCCAATAGTTTTGAAATCCGCTTTCGACAATAGTAGTGCGTATTGTAAGCTGACTTAAAAACTGATTAGGCGTGGTTTTAATATGTTTGTTTAAACTAAAAAAGGTGTCGTTTGCTTTATGCAATCCAACATGCCAATGCTGTTTAGGCTTATACGTTCTAAGAAAGGATTTTATTCGTTTTGATACTATTAATCCTCCAAAAGTTAACAAGATATCAGGCTGAAGTGCTTTAAACTCTTCATCTGTTAAAGGTGTAATTAGTTGATCTATACTTGTAAAAAAACTATCGTGATGTACATTAGAAGTCGTTTCTGTAAATACTAAAACACTTTCATCTTCTGCAAAGACATCTAAATACTTTTGTTCAATTTCATTCGGACCATTTACACCAACAAGAATTAGTTTGCGTTCTGCTGCATTCCAATCGTCTGCACAAAATTCTATAGTTTCAAAATCTAATTCAAGCGCAGGTGTTTCCACGTTAAAAACCTTAGGATTTACCGTTAACTTATCTACACGATTATATAAGGGTTCGTCTAAAGGGATATTTATATGAACAGGACCTTGCTTAGATTTAGCACTATTTAAAGCTTTATTAATTTCAATTTCATTCGTGTCTTGAACATTCTCTTGAAGTTTAAAAAGATGCTCTAATTTCAGTTCGATGGTTTTGAAAATCGGAAATTCTTCTGAAGAAAAATGACGATGCTCCTCTTTTATATCCAATCTTAAATTAGCAGAGTGTAAAATATGATTTTTAAATACGTTTGGCTGATTGATTGTTTGTCCGTCGCCAATTCCTATTTTAAATTCAGGACGATCGGCAGATAAAACCACCAAAGGAATATTGCTATAAAAGGCCTCGGACACCGCAGGGTAATAATTTAACAACGCACTACCCGAAGTACAAAGTACCGCCACAGGTTCTTTTAATTGCTGGGCTATACCTAAAGCAAAAAAGCCAGCACAGCGCTCGTCTACAATACTATAACACTTAAAATAAGGGTCGTGAGTAAACCCTATTGTTAAAGGCGCATTTCTGCTTCCCGGTGAAATAACTATATGTTTTAAACCTTTAGATTTACAAAGTTCTATTACCGTTTGCGCGAGCGGAATCGCAGAATATATCATGGTATACTAATTAAATATAATATGCTGTAAAATTAAGCATTCTTAAATTTATTCACGTAAATAACCCGATTAACTTCTTCTTAATAAATCATAAAATTTAGTCCTTTTTTATTAAATCAGTATAAGAAAGCAACTAATATGCTGGATTTTAAAAAAGCACTTTTTTCATGGTTGATGTTTTATTTACCGTTTCCTCCCATTCAGCTTCAGGATTAGAATCTTTAGTTATTCCGCCTCCTACATATAAAGCAACCTTATTCGCTAACACTTGCATACAGCGTAAATTCACATACAAATTACTTACCGTTTTCACTGTCGCATAGACGTTATTCTCTACATTTCTACGATTAGTATTTCGTGTTTGTCGTTTTTTAAAATGCAATTCGCCCATAAATCCTGAGTAAAACTCACGGTTGTACGTTTCATGATGAAGAATAAATGCTTTAGCTTCTGCTTTAGGCAATCCACAAACCGCAGGCGTTGGATGTAAAGCGCGCACAATTTGCAATAATCCAGTATGATCTTTCCCTAGACGTGCAGAAATTTGAGTTTGAAGATGTAATAATCCTCCTGCTCTAACAGTTCGGCGCTCTGAAGTTGAAACCTGTTCTACCTCAGCTTCTAAATTAGATACAATATAATCGGTTACAAATTGCTGTTCTTCTTCTTCTTTGTTTCCCCAACTTACATCTGTAGTTCCTTTATAAACCTGAGTTCCTGCTAATGCCATAGTTGACATGCGCTGCCCTTCAATTTTTAATAAGGTTTCAGGCGTTGCTCCTAACCACAATCCTATTTTAGGATGATACCAACAATACACAAAGGCTGTTTTATAAGTAGATAACAGACGTTTAAAAACTTCAAAAACCTGAAAATTTTCATTAGATACATAATCTGGTCTGGATAAAACTACTTTTTTCAGGTCTGTTTGTTCTATAGTAGAAAGTGCTTTCTCTATGGTATCCATATACGCCATCTTCTGTTCTGAAGAAGATATCAATTGAGAGGTTTCAGTCACTACCTCCTCGCCTTCATAAGCATCGCAATAGTCTACTTCTGCTTGTTCTAATGGCATTAAGACCATTTTTGAAGCATCGTCGAACGGTGCGAAAACAAATCCTGATTCCGATAAATCTTTGGTTTCGTATAGCGTATCGTCATTTTGAAACACTGCATTTACGCGGTCTTCATTCGGTTTTCTATAAGCGACAAAAGGCAAAGCGTCTTGAAACTGAGCGTTCAGACATTCAAAAAAATCATGGTGATTCATTTACTACTTTTTAGGTAAGGTAATAGTCGATAGTTTACAGATAGATATCAAATTATCGTCGTCGTCTGTGACGCGAATATCTATAAGTTGCGTGGTTCTCCCTTTATGTATAAATGATGCCTTAGCATAAACATAACCAGAAGTCACGCTTTTTAAATGATTGGCCGTAATTTCTATGCCACGCACAAAAAATGCATTCGTGTCTAAAAATATATGAGATGCAAAACTCCCAACACTTTCGGCTAAAGCAGCCGTTGCTCCCCCATGCAGCACACCATCTGGTTGATATACTCTAGAATTCACAGGCATCCTTGCCACTAAAGAGTCTTCTGTATAATCTACAATTTCAATTTGTAACGTTTCCATTAGTGTGTTTTTACAAGCTGCATTCGCTTGTTTTAACACTTGGTCTTTAGTTGGTTTCATATAAAACGTATATTTATACGAACAAAAGTACGAAACACTATTCAGAAAAATTCATCTACTCTATGAACATTCAACAATTAGAAGATAGTCGTGTCAAATTGACTTTATTAGGTTTAAGTAATTACAAAAAAATAGAGTCTATCGCTTATCAAAAAGACTTGGTACAATTTTCTCCTTCAGATATTGCAACACCCCAAGCTTTGAGAGACTATGTACAAACTGCCGTAGATGGATATTACCATAAAAAATGTATTCCGTTTCTCGTATTTGATAAACTGACAAATACCTATGCAGGTTGCAGCAGGTATATGAATATTAATGCCAAAGATAAAGTTTTAGATATTGGTTCAACTTGGATTGGTTACGAGTATCAAGGTACTGGATTAAATACGCACATGAAATTTTTGATGTTGAAGTATGCTTTTGAAAACATGAAATTCGAAAAAGTAGAATTTAAAATCGATGAACGCAATATCCGTTCCCGAAAAGCAGTAGAATCTATTGGAGGTACTTTAGAAGGCATCCTTAGAAAAAACATCTATTTACTTAACGGGTTTAAACGAAACACTTGTATTTATGGCATTTTAAAAGAAGAATGGGATATATTAAAAACAACGGTCTTTAGCGATTATAAATCTTACTAAATTAATTTACCAATTTTGAAACAATATCCTTAACCGGCAAAATAGCTGTGGTATATTCTATACTTGGACCAGCGACCCAAACGGTTTTATAAGTCACTTCTTTAGCAGCCTTTTCAGTAGCTTTCATACCAATGGCAAAGCGCATCATCTTAACCCACTTTTTAAGACTTTTATTTTTATTAAGCAGTTTCTCGTACCAAGGTTGCTCTGTGCCTGTTTTCTGAACATAAGGCGTGTTTATAACAGTACATGGTGTTCCGGAGATACGCTCGGTCATTACAATATCTTTTGCTCCGTAATCTACACAGGCTTGTTTATATTCGTTGGTAACACCAGCTTCTACTGAAGCAATAAACGGACTCCCAACAGAGACACCTTCGGCTCCTAATTGTATCATGGCATCTACATCTTCTTTTCGTCCGACGCCTCCTGCAGATATTACAGGAATATTACAGTTTAGTGTTAGTTCTTGAATTAATGCTCTTGGAGATAATTCGCCACGATGTCCACCTGCTTGGTTATTCACAGCTATTATAGCATCTGCACCTAAGCCCTCTACCTTCTTAGCAAACTTTAAATCGGTGACATCACAAAATACTTTAATGCCGACTTCATGTGCTTGCTTAATGGTTTCTTCAGGACTTCCTAAAGATGTGATAATAAAATCGCAACCTTCCTCGCATAAGACCCGTAGCTGATCCTTAAATTTAATATTAGATTTATTCACAATTAAATTAAATCCGAATGCACCTCCTTTCACTTTCGCTGCTTTTAATTCGTGTATAGCAGATTTTAATTCAGTTAAAGTTCTGTAATTTAAAGCCGGAATACACCCCGCAATTCCACTCTCCATACCTGCAGTAACCATAGCCACATTAGAGACTAAAAACATTGGTGCTTGAATAATAGGATGCGTAATTTGTAGTAGTTCAGTAAGTTTTGTTTGCATTTTTTAAGGATAACGGTTAACACAAATATAATTGATTTTATTATGCACGCATAATTTCATAATACAATTAGCGATTCTAAATACAATAGCACACCCTTTTAACTCATTTTAGAATACTATAAAAATCAAAATCGACCTTAAATTTATATCAAAGTCGATTTTTAAAACTAAAGCATTTAATAGAACACACTACCAAATTATATTTCATTTCATTTAATCCCAAGTCATTCGTTGTAATCGAATGGCATTTAAAATTGCTAAGAATGCGACACCAACATCTGCGAAAACAGCTTCCCACATGGTTGCAATTCCGAACGCACCAAGAATCAACACTATCAATTTTACACCAAAAGCTAAGGCAATATTCTGCCAAACTATCGCTCGTGTAGATTTACTGATTTTTATGGCGGTTACAATTTTAGAAGGTTCGTCTGTTTGAATAATCACATCTGCTGTTTCTATAGCAACATCACTTCCTAAACCTCCCATTGCAATCCCTACATCACTTACTGCAAGAACAGGCGCATCGTTAATACCATCGCCAACAAAAGCAACTTTTACACCTATAGTTTTCTTTAATTCCTCAACATCTTGTAATTTATCTTCAGGTAATAATCCTCCTCTTGCTTCTTTAATACCTAATTCTGAAGCTACTTGCTGGGTAATACTATCTTTATCTCCTGAAAGCATTCTGATTTTTAAAATTCCAACCTCTCGCAATTTCAGTATGGTACTTTTCGCATCGTCTTTTAACTCATCGGCAATTACAATATAACCTGCAAAAGTGTTGTCAACAGCCACCAAGACAACAGACTCTACAATGTCTTCTGTTTCCTTAGGAACTTCAATGTGATTAGACTCCATTAAAGTGGCATTTCCCACTAAAACTGTTTTATTACCGACTAAACCTTTTAAACCTTGACCAGCAAGTTCAGTGACCGCTTTTGCTTCTAATGGAATATCCGATGAATACTTCAAAATCGCTTGTGCAATAGGATGCGTAGATTTTACTTCCATAGCCATAACATAAGTCATTAACTCTTGTTCTTCAATCTGAAATGATTTAATGGTTTTAATTTTGAAGACTCCTTTGGTAACCGTTCCTGTCTTATCCATCACCAACGTGTTAATTTTGGTCATAGCTTCTAAAAATGAAGCGCCTTTAAATAAAATTCCGTTTTTAGACGCGGCTCCCAATCCACCGAAATACCCTAACGGAATAGAAATAACTAAAGCACACGGACACGAAATCACTAAGAAGATTAACGCACGATACAACCAATCTCTAAATACATAATCTGACACAAAGAAGTACGGCAACACAGTAATTCCTACAGCTAATAATGCGACAATGGGCGTATAAATTTTAGCAAATTTTCGGATAAACAATTCCGTTTTTGCTTTTCTAGTCGTTGCATTTTGCACTAGATCTAAAATCCTAGAAATGGAACTGTCTTTGAATAATTTTGTGACTTCAATTTCAATCACGCCCTCTAAATTTATACTTCCTGCGTAAACCTTCTTTCCTTTTGTAATGGTATCTGGTTTGCTTTCTCCCGTTAATGCCGCTGTATTTAAAGATGCCTTTTTAGACAACAATACACCATCTAAAGGTATTTTCTCTCCCACACGAACTTGAATCGTTTCACCAATACGAACCAATTCCGGTTCCTCGGCAACAACAGTATTCTGTCTAACAACATTGGCTTCTTTAGGACGCACATCTAACAATGCCTTTATATTTCCTTTTGCTTTGCTTACCGCCTGCCCTTGAAACAATTCCCCTATAGTATAAAACAACATCACTGTAACACCTTCAGGGTATTCCCCTATAGCGAAGGCTCCTAACGTAGCGATAGTCATTAATAAAAACTCGGTAAACACCTCTCCTTTTTTAATGCTTTCCCAACCTTCCTTAACAACAGGAAGTCCTACCGGAATATAAGCCACACTATACCAAATTAATCGAATGGGATTAGTAAAGAAGGGTACGTTATAATAATCTAAAATAATCCCCGAGATTAGTAATACAAAACTAATTATAGCAGGAATATAGGCTTTGATTTTTGACGTTTCATTAGGATCTTGCGCATGACAATGTCCATGACTACAACATCCGTCTCCATCTTGTATTTGCTCTGATTTATTATCGTTCATCTTTCAATAGTCTTTAATTAACTTAACAATACTTCAAAGTTGACAAATAAATCGATGCAATGGAAGTGCATTATTCTCCGTTACATTTATCACAAATACCTCTAACCACTAAATTAACATGCTCGGCTATAAAACCTTTAGGCACTTTTATCTTTGGAATTTTATGATCGGTTAAACACACTGTCGCTTCACATTGTGTACAGTGGAAGTGCAGATGTAAATCGGTATCTAAATCGCAATGACAATTAGGCTCGCATAACGCATATTTAGTAACCCCCGTACCATCGTCTATTTGATGCACAATTTCTTTTTCTTCAAACGTCTTTATTGTACGGTATAGCGTTGTCCGATCTACTTTATCGAATGCATTCTCAATATCGCTTAGGGTTACTGCTTCTTGTTTTTCTGATAAAAAATCGCAAATAAGTATTCGCATCGCAGTGACACGAATACTTTTAGATTCTAAAAAGGCTTCTACTTCTTGCATAAATTAATGGCTATGTCCTGCACTTGATTTTTTCATTTCTGCACTTAAATAATAGGCGTTGTTTAACGCAAATTTCGTGGTTTTGTCTGGTGTTTCTAAAAACGTAACCGCCTGCCAATTGTCGTCTTTGGCACCTGGAATAACTTCTAAAGGTTCAAACTTCCATTCCGCCTCCTCTTGTTCCGCTTTAAAGACGAAAAAACGATCGCCTTCTTTAAAAATAGCATGTTCAGGAATTGCTAAAGACGCCGCTTCATTAACCTGAATTTTTCCTTTAATATACATACCCGGTATTAAATGTCCCTTTTCATTTTTAATCTCGGCATGCACATGAACGGCTTTCGGATTATCTTCAAAAGTTTTACTTACTGAATAAATTTCGGCAATTAATTCTTCGTCAGGAAACGATTGTACCGTAAATCTTACTTTTTGCCCTTTTTTTACATGATATACGTCTTTTTCGAAAACCATTAAATCGGCATGCACATGATGTGTATTTACAATTTCGAAGACCTCTGTTTCCGGTGCAACGTACTGTCCCATTTTCACATTCACTTTCTGTACAAAACCTTCAATAGGGCTGCGTAATCCCACACGTTGAAAAATGGTTCCATTATTAATGTTTTTCGGATTTAAATGTAATAATTTTAACTGTGCACCTAATCCGTTTACTAATGCTTTAGACGCATCGTATTCGGCTTCTGCTTTCTGAAAATTAGCCCCTGAACCAACACCTGAATCATATAGTTTTTTCTGACGTTCAAAATCCTTTTTCAAGTAATTACTATTACTATAAGCATTCAAATAATCGGTTTGCATTTTAATAATATTCGGATGCGTTAAATAAGCGATTACCTGACCTTTTTCTACTTTATCGCCTTCAATCACTTCAATTGATGCAATATTAGCACCGATAATGGTTGTAACTGAAGCCTCATTTTGTGGTGGCACTTCTAAAGTACCATTAGCCTCTACATAACCACTCATTAAACGATTAGATAATGTATCTACTTTCATTTGTAACGCTTGAAATTGCGACGGTTTTAAATGCACACCTTCTGCTTCTTCGTGATCACCATGTTCTTCATGTTGTGCTTCAGAAGATTCATTACTATTATTAGCGTCATTTGTATTATAGTCTTTAGATCCGCAACTTAAAAGACTGGTAAAAAGTGTAAAGACACCGATATATATGATTTTTTTCATCTTAATTCTGATTAAAATATTGTAATTCAAATAAACTGTTGAAGTAATTTAAAAGCGCCTCTTGTGCGTCTAATTCCGATTGAATCGCTTCTTTTATAAGTTGGGAAAACCCGCTGTAATCTACAGCGCCCTCTTTATATGCTAATAATGCACCTTGACGCTGTTCTTTAGCTAACGGCAACACTTTAGATGTATAAAAGGCCCAAGATTCCGACCATTGTGCATATTGTACTTGAGCTTGCAAATATTCAGATTTTACCTGCTCTTGTCTTAACGACACATTAGACTCTGCAATCTGTTTATCTATTTTAGCTGTTTTAATATCGGCGCGATTGCTACCGGATAAAAACGGAATCGATATTCCGCCTTGAAAACTGTAAAACCCAGAATTACCATCTATACTTTGCAAACCACCTTGAACATTAAATTTTGGTAAACTGTTTGCTTTCGCAGCCTTTAATTGTGCTTCGGATTCTTGAACATATAAATCGGCTACTTGATACGCAGGATGTTTTGCAATATCTAATTCTGATATTAAGTCGTTATCACTCTCAAACGTATCTAGAACCGTATAAAATGTATCTGATGCTAGCCATAGATTTAATTGCTGCAAGGCCATACTATATTCGGTGAATGCTTTTGCTTTATTATTCTGAATGTGATAAAACTGATTTTTAGCCGCCGAATATTCTAATCTAGAAATTGTTTCCACCTCATAATTCAAGGCCACTGCTTTTTCAAACTTGGTATAAATAGAATCTAATTCCGAATATAAATTATACTGCATTTTAGTTTGATACGCTTTTGCCCACGCTTTCTTAACCTCTAATGCCAATTGAAGTTCCGATAATTGATATGCACGTTCCGCAAGCAAAATTCGCTGATTCTGTAACTGCTTTTTAGCTCCAATTCCAAACAGATCAATATTATTCTGACCAACCTGAATTGTAGTGTATATGCCTTCACCTCCCCTTAGTTCTTCACCACCAGTAGACAAATTTGTCGTTCCTAAGTCGAATGCTGTACTTTTTATCGCTTCTTCTCTATCTATCGCCAACGCTTTTTGTTTTAATAATGGGTATTGCGTTTTAGATAACTGTACAGCGTCTTCTAAGGAAATTTCCTGAAATTGATTAGGTAATTGTTGGGCAAATGTGAGTTGAGGAATTCCTAAAAACAACACCAATATCGCAATTGCTGGTCCCATAGAACGTTTTAAGGTGAATTTATCTTGACGCTCTTCTACCCAGTGATATAAAATAGGAAGTACAAATAAGGTTAATAATGTTGAGGTTAATAAGCCACCAATAACCACTGTTGCTAACGGACGTTGCACTTCTGCTCCTGCAGATGATGAAATCGCCATAGGTAGAAATCCTAATACATCGGTAAATGCAGTAAGCATAATTGGGCGTATTCGTCGTTTAGTCCCTTCAAATATCCGGTCTTTAAGATTGACAACACCTTCGTCTTTCAGTTCGTTTAAGCCACTAATCATGACCAATCCGTTTAAAACAGCGACACCAAAGAGGACTATAAATCCGACACCAGCAGAAATACTAAATGGCATATCCCGCAACCAAAGCGCAAAGACACCACCAATGGTTGCCATTGGAATGGCAATGTAAATCATAAGCGTTTGTGGGAATGATTTTAGAGCGAAATAAATAAGTACAAAGATTAATAATAAAGCGATTGGAACCACAGTCTGCAATCGTGAACTGGCACGTTCTAAATTTTCGAATGCACCACCATACCGGATAAAATATCCAGGAGGTAACGTTAGTTCTGCATCTAACTTGGCTTGAATTTCTGTTACCAAAGATTTCACATCTCTACCACGTACATTTATACCAACATATGTTCTGCGATTTGTATTATCCCGACTAATCTGCATAGGACCGGCTTTATAAGAAATATCTGCAATTTCCTTTAACGGAATTTGGGAGCCACCAGGTAATTTGATAAACAAATTCTGAACATCTGTAATATCCGTTCGATTTTTTTCCTGTAAACGCACTACGACATCGAAGCGTTTTTCGCCTTCGAAAATCACTCCTGCTTTTCCGCCAGCAAATGCGGTTTGTACCATCTGATTTAGATTATTAATTTGTAATCCATATTGTGCTAATTTTTGTCGGTTATAGATAATCGTCATTTGTGGTAAACCGGTAGTAGCTTCCGCTTTCATATCTCCAATCCCATCGATACCGGCAATGAGTTTGGTAACTTCTTCTGCCTTTTCTGAAAGCACATAAATATCTTCACCATATAATTTAATAGCAATATCTTCACGAACACCTTCCAGTAATTCATTAAAACGCATTTCCATAGGTTGGGTAAATTCGTAATTTACGCCTGGAACAACTTGTACTGCTTCTTTCATTTTATCGATAAGCTCTTCTTTAGAACTGGCAGACACCCATTCGCTTTTAGGTTTTAGAATAACGATAACATCGGCTAAATCCATTGGCATAGGATCTGTAGGAATTTCGGCAACACCAATACGACTTACTACTTTATCGACTTCTGGAAAATTAGCTTTTACAATTTGTTCAATTTTAGTCGTCGTTTCAATCGTTTCTGTTAGTGAACTTCCTGGTTTTAAAATAGCATGAAACGCAATATCTCCTTCGTCTAACTGCGGAATAAACTCGCCTCCCATTCTGGTAAACATAAACACGGCAAGAGCGAAAAGTAAAACCCCTATTCCGATAATCCACTTGCCTTTATTTAAAGCTGAATCTAATAACGGTTGGTATTTACGTTCTACCCAATGCACAAATTTATCGCCATAAGATAGCTTATCGGATTTTGGAGCACGAAGCACCAAAGCAGACATCATTGGGACGTAGGTTAAACACAATATCATAGCACCAATCATGGCAAATATGAACGTTAACGCCATAGGTTTAAACATTTTCCCTTCTATTCCTTCTAAGGCTAGAATAGGAAGAAAAACTATTAAAATAATTAACTGACCAAAGAAGGCCGCATTCATCATTTTCTTAGATGATTTTGAAGCTATTTCATCACGGTTTTCGGATGTTAGTTTTCCTTTTTTGAGGATTTGAGCTGCAAAGACAAAGACGGTGGCTTCAACAATAATGACCGCTCCATCGACTATAATTCCGAAATCTATCGCTCCCAAACTCATAAGGTTCGCCCATACATCGAAGACATACATTAAAATGAATGCAAACAATAAAGACAACGGAATGGTTGAAGCTACTATAAGTCCGCCACGCCAATTTCCTAATAAAAAAATAAGTACAAATATGACGATTAACGCGCCTTCGGTTAAATTAAAACCAACGGTAGAAGTTGTTTTTTCAATCAGAACACTTCGGTCTAAAAGTGGTTGAATTTCGACACCTTCTGGCAACGATTTTTGAATGAGTTTCATGCGCTCTTTAACAGCTTGAATAACGGCGTTAGAGTTTGCTCCTTTTAACATCATGACTAATCCTCCGACTACTTCACCTTCACCATCTTGGGTAAGTGCGCCATAACGAATGGCAGAACCGAATTTAACATCGGCTATAGATCCAATGGTAATAGGCACACCTTGGGCATGGGACACTACAATTTGTTTAATGTCGTCTAAGCTGCGAATTAAACCTTCACCACGAATAAAATTGGCCTGATGATTCTTCTCGATGTACGCACCTCCAGTATTTTGATTATTGGCTTCTAAAGCTTCAAAAACATCGGTAATAGATAAACCAATCGCATTTAATTCTGAAGGATCTACAGCGACTTCATATTGTTTAATTTTACCACCAATTGCGTTAATTTCAACAACACCAGGCACCATGGCCATTTGACGCTGTACAATCCAATCTTGCATGGTTCGTAAATCTGAAATAGAATATTTGTCTTTAAATTCAGATTTTACTTTTAAAGTGTACTGATAGATTTCTCCTAAACCTGTGGTAATTGGTCCCATGGTTGGCGTACCAAAACCTTCGGGAATATCTTCTTTAACTTCTGATAGTTTTTCGGACACCAATTGCCTTGGTAAATAGGTGCCCATATCGTCGTCGAATACGATAGTCACTACCGATAAACCAAAACGAGATACAGAACGAATTTCTTGTACATTGGGTAGGTTGCTCATTGCAACTTCTACAGGATAGGTTACAAATTGTTCAATGTCTTCTGTTCCTAAATTAGGAGCTTGAGTAATAACTTGAACTTGATTATTTGTAATGTCTGGAACGGCATCTATGGGCACTTTTGTCATGCTCCAAATACCCGCTCCTATTATGGTAAGCGTAAGCAAACCAATAATAAATTTATTATGGATTGAAAAATCAATGATTTTATTAATCATAGAAAATAAGTTATAATGTGATTATATATGAGATGTATTCTTAAAATTTATTTAAGAATTATGTAATATAAACCTGTAAAAACAGGACACATTATACCCGGGGTGGCTGTAGTAAAGTCTGATTAAAATCTTTACCTAGACTATCGAAATGAAGAAATAATTTTGTTGATATGTCTGGTACTGTAAAGGTAATTTGTAAGGGATGAAATTGTGCTACATTAATATGACAGCAATGACATTGGCAAAATGGCGAACATAAATCTAATGTATCGTGATTGTGATCGGCGTCGTTATGCTGTACTAATTCTGAAACGATTTGTTGCGCATCATCTCCCTGCACAACATCCTCGCAAGGCGCAAAGTTAAGTGCTAGTATATAGATAGATAATATGACTGCTAAAAATTTCATCGATTCAAATATACAAATTATTGTATGCAATGCCATTGCAAAATGAATAGACTAAAAAACTAACTCATTACAATACCAATAAGCCGTTTTCTTTTAATGTGTTTATAGGTTTTGAAAACCAAAACAATTCGAAGTTCTCAAATTGAGATTCAAAATCTTTTTTCAACATATTAAATGATTTTTGGGTCCCATTACTAGGCATTACATCATCTAACATTTTTAATAACCACTCGCCTTCATCTAAAGGTGTCATAATTTGAAAAGCGCCTGCTTTATTATAAAAGGTCATTTTTAAACTGATATACGTATTGCCTTTTTTGGTTTTTGACACCTCTTCTACAAATGGTGTTTTTCCTAACCAAACAATTTTAGCTGTCGGTTTTACACTAAAACTCGGTTCGGTTTGTAAGGCACTAAAGATACATTCTGAATCTATGGTTGTATCGGGAACATTAAAATCGAACCAATCTTGAAGCGGTAAATCGAAACCAATCCCATGCATATAATTAAATAATGAAGTTTTTAGTCCGTTACTAAATTTTGAATGATCGATTCCTGTAACATCAGAAAACGCGACATCATTATTCGCAAAAGTAATATCGTTATAATGTGGTGTGACTCCAAATTCGGATGGATTTAATCCAATTGGACTATGCGCTGTTAACGCAAACTGATGCCAAAATCCAGACTGTAAAACGCCTACTTCAAACAACTGACGCACCATTTCTAAACTATCAATGGTTTCTTGTTCGGTTTGTGTGGGATACCCGTACATTAAATACGAATGCACCATGATATTACTCTCGGTTAGGTTACGAGTCACTTGTGCGACCTGCTCTACTGTAACCCCTTTATCAATCAATTTTAATAAACGGTCCGATGCCACTTCTAATCCGCCAGAAACCGCAATACATCCAGAAGCTTTTAAAAGGACACATAAATCTTGTGTAAAGTTTTTCTCGAACCTGATATTTGCCCACCACGTTAAAGTTAAGTCACGCTTTAATATTTCTAAGGCTAACGCTTTCATTAATGAAGGCGGCGCAGCTTCATCTACAAAATGAAATCCGGTGTCTCCCGTTTGCGTTATGAGTTCCTCCATGCGGTCTACTAATGTCTTAGCTGCGACGGGTTCGTAAATTTTTATATAATCTAAAGAAATATCGCAGAACGTACATTTCCCCCAATAGCAACCATGGGCCATGGTGAGCTTATTCCAGCGTCCGTCGCTCCATAAACTATGCATTGGATTGGCTATTTCTATAACTGAAATGTAATTATCCAAAAGTAAATCTGAATAATCTGGTGTGCCAACTTCACTCTGTTTATAATCTGGTAGCGGACTATCATTTTTATAAACTACTGCGTTGCTTTCCAATAACAGCGTCCGTTTGAAGGTAAAAGTATTAATGTCTTTATGGTTGACTACTAAATCGTGTAATAATTCGACAGGTAATTCGCCATCGTCTAATGTAATAAAATCGAAAAACTCGAACACACGAACATCTTTTAAAGAACGCAACTCTGTGTTTGGGAATCCACCTCCCATTTCGACAGTAATATTTGGATAATTAGATTTTATAAACTGTGCACAACGAAACGCACTATATAAATTCCCTGGAAACGGCACGGATAAACATACAATTTTAGGTTGTACCTCTTCTAATTTAGCTTCCAGAATTTGTAGCGTGATATCATCAATAAAGGTAATATCTTGTTGCAGGCTTTCGTACAATTCATCGAACGAATTGGCGCTCATTCCTAAACGTTCTGCGTAACGGCTAAAGCCAAAATTATCGTCGATACATTCTATAATAAAATCTGATAAATCTTCAAGAAACAAGGTCGCCAAGTGTTTGGCTTTATCTTGCATCCCCATGTTTCCAAATGCCCAATCTAAATCTTCTAAATTATCGAATCGTGATGCATGTGGTAAAAAGTTATCAGTGCAAATTTGTCTTGCTAAGGTTGTATTCTTGCCTTGTAAAAATTCAACTATAGGCTCTAATACTTTTAAATAATCTGCTTTTAAGGCATATATACGCTGCGCATTTTCACTCTGAATGGTTTCATTCTCATAAGCAAAATCGAACAACATGATAAATGCATTTTTTGAAAACAACTCCACAATTACTTCAATCCCCAAATCCATTTGAAAAGATGAAATCCCTTTGGTATTTAAAAACCCTTTTATATAAGCTGTAGCCGGATAAGGTGTATTTAATTGCGTAAATGGCGGAGTAATTAGTAAAATATCTTTCAAAATAATGCTCAAATTTTGCGCAAATATAATGTATTTGTTTTCCGAAGTTTAGTCAAGCGATTTAAATCTGAAAGTTCATTCAGAATCCTCATATTTAATTCATTTATAAACCGTTTAAAAAATTATATGTAATTTGTTCCTTCAATTATAAGGTAATACCACGACTCGATGAATCCTGAACACGATTATAAAGCCATAAATAAAGCCACTTGGAATGTTAAAACAGAAGCACATTTAATTTCAGATTTTTATGATGTTGAAGGCTTTCTAAACGGAAAATCCTCGTTAAACTCTATTGAAATGGATTTGCTAGGCGATGTTAAAGGCAAAAAGATACTGCATTTACAATGCCACTTTGGTCAAGATTCATTGTCTTTAGCCCGTTTAGGAGCACATGTTACTGCCGTAGATTTATCTGATGTGGCCATAAAAAACGCAAAACAATTAGCAAATAAGCTTGAATTGGACACCACGTTTATTTGTTGCGATGTTTACGATTTACCGAATCATTTAGACGATACTTTCGATATTATATATACAAGTTATGGTACTATTGGATGGTTACCCGATTTAGACCAATGGGCACAATTGATTTCAAAATTTTTAAAACCAAAAGGAGAGTTTGTATTTGTTGAATTTCATCCTGTTGTTTGGGTGTTTGATGACGATTTTGATAAAATCATATACCGTTATTTTAAATCGGATGCTATTATTGAAACAGAAACTGGAACTTACGCCGATAGAGAAGCAAACATGACGCAACAATCCATTACGTGGAATCATAGTTTAAGTGAAGTCATTACAAGTTTACTTCAAAATAATTTAGAACTAAAAGCTTTTCAGGAGTTTGATTATTCTCCTTATGATTGTTTTAGTCATACCGTTGAGGTACAGCCAAAACAATTTAGAATTAAACATTTAGAAGATAAACTACCAATGGTGTATGCATTGAAAGCTATTAAAAACTAATACGGGTTATTTACTATCACACTAAAACGATTAATCAAATAAATCAATCCACTACGAGTCTGAAATTTATCATTTAACACCCAAACCTTGTTCCGGTTGTTGCTCTAAGAGTGCTAAGTTTTCCTTTTTAAGCTTCTGTTTTTTAAGATATCTACCATAAAACAAAGTAATAATTATGGCCAAAACACCTTGAATTAGAACCATACTCTGCACACCAATATATTGAGATATACTACCAATAGCTAAACTACCTATAGGAAGCAGTCCTGTTAATGTCATGACATAAATACTAATTACACGTCCTCTAAATTCATTTGGAACATTTACCTGAATTATAGTATTTGTAATTGTACGCACCGACATCATACCAAATGCAGCTACCGCGATAAGTAATAAGGCCAAATAATAATTATCTGTATTAGAAAATAGCACCAAACCTATTCCAAAAATTAAAGAATTTACAGCTAAAATTTTACTTAAATCAGTACCAGGTTTTAACGATGCTAAAAATATAGCACCTACAAAAGCTCCGAAACCGATAACCCCATCGATAACCCCTAAAGTGGATGCCGAACCATTAAACACATCTTTTGCAAATGCTGGTGTTAATGTCGTATACGACAACACAAACAAACTCATTAACCCAACAAAAATGAGTATAGAGTGGATTTCAGGTGTGCTTGTTATATAATTAATGGCTTCCTTAAATTCTCTTTTTATATTTCTATCTGCAGATGGTTTTAATTCTTGTTTAGGCAATCGCATTAATAGTAACGATATGATTACGGGAATAAAACTCATCGCATTTAATCCGAAACACACTTGATCCCCATAAGACTCTAGAATAAAACCAGCAATGGCCGGACCTATCAATTTAGATAAATTTACCATGGACGAGTTTAACGCTAGTGCATTGGGCAAATCGTCTTTATTATCTACCATTTCCCGTACTAAAGACTGTCGGGCTGGCACATCGAAACCATTTATAACCCCTAGAACAGCACTTAAAACGATAATGGTCCAAACCGCTTGGTCTTTAATAAAAATGATTGAAATAGTAAGCAAGATGGCCTGAACCAAAGACACGATTTGGGTTATTAATAACACTTTGTGTCTGTTATATCTATCTGCGACAACACCGCCATAAAGGGACATCAAAGCTGTTGGGAATAGTGTAGCAAATACCGTAACACCCAACATAAATTTAGACTGTGTAAGACTGTAAATCACCCAACTTACCGCTGTTTTCTGCATCCAAGTTCCTAAAAGAGATACCGACTGCCCCATGAAGAACAATCTGAAATTTCTACTTTTAAAGGAATTAAAGGTGGTAAAGTTCATGTTTTACTTTTCTAAATTAGCTTGCAAAATTAAACTATTCCTCTTTAAAAATTCTGCATAAACAATACGCATCCTCGATAGGCCATCAATATTTATGATATTCTAGATTTAGAGTGATAAAATGGCTGATCATCTTTTTTTATTCAATTAAAAGTTTAATAAGAAGTCATTATTGTTTTAACTTAGTATCACTTATTTTAATTTAAATTCTATCATACATTGGAAACCTTTACACTTGCCCGAGTTATACATGTATTAGCCGTTGTTTTATGGATTGGAGGTGTTTCTATGGTCACTACGGTTATTATTCCTGCTGTAAAAAAAATGAAAACCAAAGAAGATAAACTGCAAACTTTCGAGCAAATTGAAGGAAAGTTTGCAACCCAAGCTAAAATTACAACCTTACTTACAGGAATTACTGGCTTTTATATGATGTATGAATTAGACGCATGGGATCGCTATCTAGATCCTAAATTTTGGTGGGTCCATGCCATGACTATCATGTGGATTATCTTCACATTAGTATTGTATGTCTTAGAACCACTTTTACTTCATAAGTTATTTAAAAAAGAAGTCGAAAAAAATCCTGATAAAGCGTTTAGAATAATTCATCGTGCGCATTGGATTTTACTTATTCTTAGTTTATGCACCATCTTTGGAGCAGTAGCAGGAAGTCATGGTTGGTATTTATTTTAATAAAATAGTCTTAAAAATATGTGAAGTTATTTTTTATTCTTTGGAAACTATTACATTTGCAATGTGAAAAAATTAATTAAATTTTCTGGTGGAATACTGTTAACGGTATTGTATTGTTATGCACTATTTAGTGTAGCACAGCCTCTGCCTCAAACTTTCACTTATCATTCGAATCATTCTGAGCAACAACAGAAAGTTTCAAAAGTATCTAAATCACTTTTCAGCTTAACTACAGAAGCTGAAAACTTACGTGTATCATTCAGCCCTTCAACGGGACCATTTTTAAAAATTCCGTTTTTTAATTCTGTTTGGTATCCTAAAATTAGCGAGCATATTTTAACTGCACAGCTTTCGCAGTACACAAAATATCATACCAATACGTTGGTTAACTATCGTAAAAACGATTCCATATTCCCGTTTCATTATTTCTGGTAATTTCCGGTTTATTATTAGTGTCATTACACACTAACCGTATACTACAGCTAGGTTATATTTATTTATATAATCTGCACCTTTTATGAAATAATTTAAAACACATTACAATGAATACTGGAACACTAATACTTAGCGCATTCTTTATAGCAATCTGCGCATTACCTTTTATATTATCAAGTCGCGGAAGCAGAAAAAGAAAAAATACGTTACATAAATCGTTACAAACTTTAGCAAATAAACATGATGCCGAAATAAGCATTTACGATGTAGGTGCCGATTTTATTATTGGTATGGACAACATTAAGAACCTAGTCTTTTTCTTCAAAAAAACAGCAGATAATTCGGTTGAAAACTGTTTAGATTTATCGGATTATAAAGATTGTAAAATATTAAAATTCGGTAAGGATTTACACGCAAAAAGCAGTTCTTATGCCATTGAAAAATTGAAATTAGATTTTATTCCTAAAGATAAAACAACTTCTGAACAACAATTTGAATTCTACAACGAAGCGGTAAATACGCAATTAAGTGGAGAGATTCAGATTATCGATACTTGGCATGATTTAATTCAAAAGAAGTTAGCGCTTAACTAATACTAATAAAAGCCCTGTGATTCGTCATGGGGCTTTTAGTTTATAGCTTTAAAGTCATACAATGATAATAAACTGTGAAGGTTTTAAACCTTTACTTTTTTAATCCTTTCTACTAAGAACAATATCATGTTCTATAATTTCGGCATATTATAAAGGACGTTATAGCAGTGAATAGTTTTGTGTTTAAGGACTCCATTTTGAATCTGTAAATAAATCTCGATGACTATTCTTTAAAGACTATTTCATCAATTTATAGTTTCCCTTTAAATATTAAATTTGAAACAAAATGTCTTAAAATACAAAAACCCCAATATAAATTGAGGTTTAAGTACTAGTAAAATAGTTGTTTGCTCGCAAGAGCATTTGTATTAAGCATTTCTGCTTAATTGTCTTAGCTTAGATTTAATTTTTTGTGGAGTAGAACCCGTATTTCCGAACAAATATCCGTAAGGTAATCCTACAAATAAAGCACCTCCAACGATATTTCCTAGAGTCGCTGGAATTAAATTTTTAAATATAAACGTGCTCCATGTAATTCCTGAACCTTCAAAAATTGAAAGTGGAATAAAATACATATTAGCAATACTATGCTCGAATCCTAAAGTTACAAAAGCCATTACAGGTAACCAAATAGCGATAATCTTACCGCTTGAGTTTTCGGCTGCGATACCTTGCCAAAGAGCTAGACACACTAACCAATTCGCTCCGATACCTTTTATAAAAGTGACTAAAAACGAATGACTTGTTTTACCTCGTGCTATACTATAAACCATATCTAGATACGGTTCTTTACTTACAAGGTGTGTTAAATGTGTTATAACATATGCAATAAATAGAGCGCCAATAAAGTTGCCTAAATATACCAACCCCCAATTTTTAAACATGGTTATAACCCGTTGTTTTTTACTTAAAATATTAGGAATAAAATAGGCATTATTCCCAGTAAACAACTCTGCTCCTACCAAAACCACAAGAATTAATCCTAATGGGAATGCCGCTCCAAATAGAAACTTTGCAAAACCAGGATTTCGTGCTATAATCTCGGGTGAACCTCCAGAAATTGTTATGGCTAACAATCCGCCAAAAGCCACATAAGCACCTGCTAAAAACGCAAGAATTAATGTTTTACTTACTGTATATCCCTCTTTATTAAGGGCAATTTCGTTAATTATTTTAATACCTTCTTTGGGTGAATTCATAATAATATTTCAATTTAAAAAGTAAGACACCTTTTAATTTACCTTGACTTTTTTGAAGTAATTTTCTAAAATCTCTTTTGCTACGTCTAATTCTTCTTGAGTATTTTCTCGAGCTTCTTTAAGCTCATATTCCCAACCAAGAGCTTCCCATTTATGGATACCTAGTTTATGATAAGGCTGAAGTTCTATTTGTTCGATAGTTTTATAATCCTTAAAATACGTACCTAATTGATGCAACAACTCCGGTGTATTAGTAGTTCCTGGAATAAGAACATAACGTAACCACATTTTCTTCCCAGAATCTTCTCTATATTTTGCAAAATTGAAAGTCGTCTCTTTATTTTTAGCACCCGCTATATATTGAAACCCTTCTTCGGTCATATGCTTAATATCAAGCATTACCAAATCGGCATAATCATCTAATAACTCTTTTGTAGGATGATTTAATAACCGTCCATTTGTATCGATATTAGTGTGAATACCTTCTTCTTTTAGGCGTTTAAAAAATGTAATTAAATTTTTTGACTGTAATAAAGGTTCTCCTCCAGAAACGGTAACACCACCACGATCTCCAAAATAAGATTTCATTCTAACAGCACGTTGTACAAGATCTTCAATATTGTATTCTGTCCCGCCCTGAGTGTCTATGGTATCCGGATTATGGCAATACAAGCATTTTAATTTACAGCCTTGTAAAAACACAACCATACGGATTCCTGGACCATCATGCGTCCCAAAAGACTCGATAGAATGTACGCTTAAGGTTATATCTGTAGTTTTAATAGTAGTAAGATTTTGATTAAAAAAAAAGAGGTATTCAAAAATATAAGTTACACTAACAATTTAAGGAGATTACTTTATAATAAAGTAAAATTAGTGTGTTATGTTTTTTTTGAATACCTCTTGGAGTTAAATAAACAGAGTTTCGTTTACATAGATTCGTGGAACGAACGTGAAATAACTTCCATTTGTTGTTCTCTTGTTAATCTTATAAAGTTGACAGCATAACCAGACACGCGAATTGTTAATTGCGGGTGATTTTCTGGATGTTCCATAGCATCTAATAAAGTGTCTTTATCTAATACATTTACATTTAAATGTTGTGCGCCATGCTCAAAGTATCCGGTTAAAGTGGCTACTAAGTTATCTATACGTTCTTCGTCTGTAGATCCTAAAGACTTAGGTACTATAGAGAATGTATTTGATACACCATCTTGCGAATCTTTATAGTCTATTTTAGCAACAGAATTTAAAGATGCAATAGCGCCATTAGTATCACGTCCGTGCATTGGATTTGCTCCTGGTGCAAAAGGCACACCTTTAGCTCGACCATCTGGAGTTGCTCCCGTCTTTTTACCATAAACTACGTTAGACGTAATGGTTAACACAGACATTGTTGGTTCTGCATTTTTGTAGACTGCTAACTTTTTTAATTCGTTGTTAAAGTCTTGTACAGCATCATGAGCAAAGATATCTACACGATCATCGTCGTTTCCATATTTAGGGAATTCACCTTCAATTTCGAAACTAACAGTTAATCCTTCTTCATTTCTAATCGGTTTAACTTTAGCATATTTAATAGCTGATAAAGAATCTGCTACGATAGATAAACCAGCAATACCGTACGCGATATTAATATCTGGGTTAGTATCTATTAAAGCCATCTGACCTTTTTCGTAGTAGTATTTATCGTGCATGTAGTGAATAATATTCATAGAATCGTTGTACACGCGAGCTACTTCTTTCATTGCTAATTTAAAATTAGCCATTACTTTATCGAAGTCTAAATACTCATCGTTATCTACTTCAATACCTTTAACCATTTTTTTACCTGTGATCTCACAACGACCAGCATTTACAGCTAAAAGCAATGTTTTTGCTAAGTTAGTACGAGCCCCAAAGAATTGAATTTGTTTTCCGATTTCTTGGTAAGACACACAGCACGCAATTCCATAATCGTCTGATCCTCTAAGAGTACGCATTAAATCATCATTTTCAAACTGAATTGAAGACGTATCAATAGCGACTTTAGCACAATATTTTCTAAAGTTTTCTGGTAAAGAAGGCGACCATAAAACTGTAATATTTGGTTCTGGTGATGGTCCTAGGTTATATAATGTATGTAAGAAACGGAAAGCCGTTTTGGTTACTTTAGTACGTCCGTCTTTAAACATACCTCCAATAGCTTCTGTTACCCATGTTGGATCTCCAGCAAAAATTTCGTCGTATGCAGACATTCTTAAGTGACGCACCATACGTAATTTCATTACAAATTGATCGATATATTCCTGAGCTTCTATTTCTCCAATAACTTCATTATCTAAATCTCTTTGGATAAAAATATCTAAGAACGTAGATACATTACCTAAAGACATAGCAGCACCATCTTGTTCTTTTACTGCAGCTAAATAGGCCATATATGTCCACTGTACAGCTTCTTGAGCATTATCTGCAGGGCGACTCAGGTCTAAACCATAAGCATTACCCATGGTAATCATTTCTTTAAGCGCTTTAATTTGCTCAGAAACTTCTTCTCTTAAGCGAATTACAGCATCTGTCATTGGGCCTTTAATGTTTGCTAAATCTTGTTTTTTAGCGGCAATTAAAGTATCAATACCGTATAAAGCAATTCTTCTGTAGTCACCAATAATTCTTCCACGAGCATAATTATCTGGTAATCCCGTTAAAAATCCTAATGATCTAAATTTTCTAATTTCAGCATTATATGCATCAAACACACCATCATTATGAGTTTTTACATATTTAGAAAATAATTCGTCTACTTGATTTGCTGGTTTTAGACCAATTTCTTCTAATGCTTTCTGAACTACTTTATAACCTCCGAAAGGTTTCATAGCTCTTTTTAATAAACCGTTAGTTTGTAAACCAACAATCGTTTCGTTTTCTTTATCTATATATCCTGCTTCAAAATTTGCAATTCCTGAAACAATATCAGTATCAACAGAGTGTACTCCGTTGTTTGCGCGTTCTATTTTAGTGGCATCTTTACAAACGTCCCATAATTTTTTAGTACGTTCACTTGGTCCTATTAAGAAATTTTGATTTCCTTCATAAGGCGTTATGTTTCTGTACACAAAATCACGTACATTAATAGCTGTATTCCAATCTCCACTTTGGAAGCCTTTAGTCTTTAGGTCTGAATTTTTTAACTCTGCTACTTTCATATTTTTATATATTAAATCTATGTATTCTAAATCTATATATCAAAGTTCAGCTTTAAGCAAGATTTAAAACATGACAAATGACAGGTTTAAAACGAATTAAGAACCTTTTAAAGAAACCCTTTAAAGAAGTGTTAAAAACTGTTAAATAGAGACGTTTTGTAAATTTTCAACAATAAAACAAGTCCTTAAATAAAAATATCATAATCTACTATTTAACAAGTATTTGTAACGTTTGTTTTTCAAACGTTTGAAAAATATATCACACATTTTTTAAATTCTAATAGCACCCAAAAAAACAACTAATTTTAGCTAAAAAATGCAAGATATTACTCCTTTTTAAATCCATAACAATTCAATAAAAATGAAGACACGACTCCCTAAAAAAGGAATACAGACCGTTATTTTTTATACTTTTAATTTCTTTATTTAATATGCACCACAAGAAACCATTTACTATGTCACATTTAAAAGCCATTACCTGTCTTTCTATTCTTATATTATACAGTTTTACAGGAACTTCTCAGAACATAAAAAGTTCTCAAATAGATTCTTTAGTAGCGGTATCTATGGCATTAAAAAGCAATGTGGGTGTAGCTATAGCTGTAGTAAAAGATGGGAAAGTAATTCATTCTGAAGGTTACGGTGTAAAATCGATTACTACCGAAGCAAAAGTAGACGAAAACACACTTTTTGCCATTGCTTCAAATTCGAAAGCATTCACTTCGGCAGCTTTGGCAATCTTGGTAGATGAAGGTAAATTATCTTGGAATGATCGCGTAGTAGATTACATTCCTGAATTTAAAATGTACGACGATTATGTGACCTCAAATTTTACAATCATAGATTTACTAACGCATAGAAGTGGCCTAGGATTAGGTGCCGGAGACTTAATGATATTCCCTGGTGGTGGAGATTTTAAAATCGACGATGTGCTTAAAAGTTTTCAATACCAAACACCGACATCTGCATTTAGAACAAAATACGATTACGACAATTTATTATATCTCGTAGCTGGAGAAGTCCTTTTTAGAGTAACCGGAACATCTTGGTCTGATTTTGTTCAAACTAAAATATTTAATCCTTTAGGCATGCAAAACAGTGTCTCAATTGGTAATCGCGTAACTCCAGAGGCAAATTTAGCTTTACCACATAGTTCTTACAATAATAACATTATAGAAGTGAAACCTTACGACGGTGGAGAACTTGTTGCGGCAGCTGGTGGTATCAATTCTAGTGTCCACGATTTAAGCAAATGGATGCTTATGCAACTCAATAAAGGTAAATATGGAGCAGATTTATCTAAATCACTTTTTTCAGAAAAACGGCAAATAGAAATGTGGGGACCACATACCATAACAGGTTTTGAATTAGATGCAGATCCGAGAACTGGAAATCATTTTTCTGCCTATGGATTGGGTTGGGAGATTTCGGATAGAAAAGGAAAAATAATCGCAGAACACACTGGAGGATTACCAGGAATGTTATCGCGAACTATTTTAGTCCCAGAACTAAATTTAGGAATCGTGGTATTAACAAATTCGGATCCTGGAGGTTATGCTTTCTATTCTATTCCAGAAACTATACTAGATATGTATTTAGATATCGATAAAAAAGATTGGATTACTGAAACTTCAGAATATAGTAAGCTTCAAGAAAAAGATGGAGATAAGGTTCTGAAAGAAGTGTGGGATACCGTGAAAGCCAATAAAAAGACTAAAATTGATATTAAAAATTATTTAGGAACGTATACCGACCCTTGGTTTGGAGATATTACAATTTCTGAAAAAGATGAAAAAATATGGTTTACCTCAAAACGATCACCTAAATTAAACGGACAAATGTTTTTTTATAAGGCTACCACTTTTGCTATAAAATGGGACTATACCGATATGCCTTGCGACGCCTTTGCAACCTTTAATTTAAATGAAGATGGAAAAGCCATGCAAATTAAAATGAAAGGCATCTCGCCTAACATCGATTTTAGCTTCGATTTTCATGATCTCAAATTAACCCGTGTAGAATAATACTTTAATAGAACAACGATATTACGGTAAACCGTACAATAGCTCGACTTAAATCTAATATATTGTGGCATATTCTAAACATATCATGAAAAATATTACGTTATTTATTTTATTATTTTCAATTTGTCTTATTCCTAAAAACTTAAAAGCTCAAGACAACGGAGCTGCTATAGCTGCCGGAGTAGGTGCTTTAGTAGCCATAGGTGTTGGTGTCGCAGCCGTTGAGCAAATGAAAGAACGTGCAGAATTAACTGCAACACAATGGATATTATCTAATAATCCCGAGTTAAATAGTTTCTCTCTAAAAACAATGGATTTTGATGGTAAGAAATTAAAAGACATATCTAGCGCCTCTGTTATAACATTTAAAATTCAAGAATTTACGCCGTCTGATGACATAAAATTAAATGGAAGGAAACAAGTCCTTTTAGGATTTACAAGTCATGGTTGGATTAATGAATATGGAATTGATTTTGAAAAAGTAAAATGGTTTTTAATCGATTCTAACAAATGGATGGATATGATGACCAATTATGTACAAGTTGCATCTGGTAATACAAAAAATGATTTTATACAAGAGCAATTATTAAATGGGAAGATTGTAAATAAAGGCGTTAAAGTAAAAAGCAAAACAACGATTCCTTTTTATAAACTTTCGGGAGACATGTATGTCGTTACAGATTATTCAGATGATATGAAATTCATATATAATGAGAAATCTTTAGGTATTTTCCTTAAAGAAACTAAAAATCTAATTCAAATAAATCGCGGAAGTATCATTGAAATACACGACTTCTTTTTTGAAGACTAATATAACATTCACCGCTTAAGATTTGTTATTACAGATTTTAAGAGGTGAAAATTTCACTTAAAATGGTATACGACTTTTTACGCGCCTCATGATCGTAAATATGAGATACAACTATAAGTTCCTGCACTTGTGTTTTGGTTGCAAAGGCAGTTATTTCTTTTTCAATTGTTTCTTTAGATCCTATAAATGTATAATGTAGCATATTGGTAATCATCGCTTTTTGCTCATCTCTCCATATCCCACTCATAGATTGCACAGGTGGTTGTAACGGACGACGAACATTAGTAATAATCCCCATCGCTAATTGATATAAACTGGTGGCCAATATCTGCGCTTCGGCATCTGTGTCTGCTGCAATAACATTTACACAAGCCATACTATACGGTTTTTGTAATGCTGAAGATGGTGCAAACGAATTGTTATAAATATGTAACGCATCAAATAATTGCGATGGAGCAAAATGACTCGCAAACGCATATGGTAATCCTTTCTTAGCCGCTAAATCTGCGCTAAATGTACTGGATCCTAATAAATAAATGGGCACATCTAAACCTTCTCCTGGAATCGCTCTTACAGGTTCACCTAAATCTTCATTTGTAAAATAATTTTGTAATTCTTGAATATTATTCGGAAAATCCTGAACACTTTCTTGACGTTCGCGACGTAATGCCATTGCTGTACGCTGATCTGTTCCTGGAGCTCTTCCTAAACCCAAATCAATTCGATCAGGGTATAAAGTTGCTAAAGTTCCAAATTGCTCTGCTACAACCAATGGTGCGTGATTTGGCAACATAATCCCACCAGAACCCACTCTAATCTTAGACGTTCCTTGAGCAACATAACCTAATAAAACTACGGTTGCAGAACTTACCAAACTATCCATATTATGGTGTTCAGAAATCCAAAATCTAGTATAATCTAAAGCTTCTACGTGTTGCGCCAAATCCAATGCATTTTTCATGGCGTGTTGTGCAGAATTTCCTTGAGTAACAGGGACTAAATCTAAGACTGAAAATTTTATATTACTTAATATTTTAGAACTCATACTATTATAAAAATGGGGTTGATAATCTGACTCTTACTAAACGAATTAATTCCATTCATTAGATATAGCAAATTTAGGAAGATTTATATGAAGATGACTTAAGTTAAACTTAATCTATTCTTAAAGTTTAAGTAGTATAGGTTCCCCTAGTAACCTTTAAATTTAACGGTTAAAACGAACCCATTAATGCATCATATTATTGGTTAGATAATTAAATCACGTGAAATCTAAACATTTTCCAAAATCATTTAAATGGGGCACGGCAATCTCTTCATACCAAAATGAAGGTGAATACAATACACATGGCAAAGGCCCTTCTATTTGGGATACTTTTACAAATCGTAAAGCATTTAAAAAAGGAAATGGAAATACTGCTACGGACTTTTACAATAACTATAAAGAAGACCTTTTAAAGGTAAAAGCACTTAACTTAAATTGTTTTCGGTTCTCAATATCATGGTCTCGTATATTTCCTCTTGGTGTTGGCGACGTAAATCCTGAAGGTATTTCGTTTTACCATAATATTATAGATCGCTGTTTAGAATTAGATATTGAACCTTGGGTTACTTTATATCATTGGGACTTGCCACAAGCACTACAAGATCAAGGCGGATGGACAAACCGCGAGATTTTAAATTGGTTTGAAACATATGTTGAATTCTGTTCTAAAGAATACGGAAGTAAAGTAAAAACCTGGATAATCTTAAACGAACCTATGAGCTTTGTAGGACTGGGTTATTTTTTAGGTATGCATGCTCCCGGTAAAAAAGGTCTTAAAAATTTCCTACCAGCAGCACACCATGTTACGCTTTGTCAATCTTTAGGCGGAAGAATCGTTCGAAAAAATGTTAAAGATGCCGTTATAGGCACTACATTCTCATGCTCCCATGTTACTCCACTTAACCGACGTGTAATCCATAAAAAAGCAGCAGTTCGTATTGACGCTTTAGTTAATCGTTTTTTTATAGAACCGGCTTTAGGTCTTGGCTATCCCATGGATGCCATTCCTGGATTAAACAGAATTGAAAAATATATCTTACCCGGAGATGAAGATTTAATGCCTTTTGATTTCGATTTTATCGGCATCCAATATTACTTTAAAATTGTAGCTAAATTTAGCTTGCTCCCTCCAGTCCTATTCGCTTCGGAAGTTCCTGCCGTAAAAAGAGGTGTTAACATAAACGCTATGAATTTGGAAATATATCCCAAAGGATTGTACAAGGTTTTAGAGAAATTTAATGCATATCCAGGAATTAAAAATATTTACATCACAGAATCTGGTGTATGTTTTGAAGATGAATTAATTGAAGGAAAAGTAAACGATAAAAATAGGATTAGTTATTTTAAAAGGACTTTTAAATACACGCTTAAAGCCATTGAACAAAATATTCCCGTTAAAGGCTATTTTATTTGGACTTTAGTCGACAATTTTGAGTGGGCCGAAGGCACAAAACCACGATTTGGAATTATTTATACAGATTTTAAGACTCAGAAACGCACCATTAAAAAATCGGGATTGTGGATAAAACGTTTTTTGAGTAAACGGTAATTAACTAACAATCTTCATGTTAATAGACTTTTATATTGCTAAGTAAAATAACAATTGCTTATCTTTAATTTCTTATTGCTTTAATTATAGCCCTTTAGATAAAAAAACTTAAAGCGTATTTTTTATCTTGGTACATCATTTGTTATATACTACTAAATTAAATATCATGAAAAAACATATCTTTTTGGTAATCGCATTAGTTTTCGGAATGCAATTAACCTTTTCACAAACGAAAGCAGAAAAAAAAGCGGCTAAGTTAGAAAAGCAAGAACTTGAATATGCAGAGGTTAAAACCCTAGTTGAAAAAAAACATTTTATTTTTGAAGGCGAATGGGCTACAACACAAAAAGGAAGACGCATAAGTTTAATTGGGAATCCAAATTATTTAGTCATCGATAGTACACAAACGAAAGCAGAATTGCCTTATTTTGGAATAGTACAAATAGCTAATTATGGTGGAGATGGCGGTATTTCATTTGATAATACATATAGCGAATATGATCTAAGTTATAATGACAAAAAACGAAGCGCCACTATAAAATATGATACCTCTAATAAAAATGAAAAATTATCGGTGACACTTCAAATTTATGGCACACAATCAGCTTCTTTAACCCTTTATAGTAGTAACCGGAACAGTATTACTTACCAAGGAAACATAAAGCCTATTGCAGAAAAAAAAGAGGAATAATCCTTACAATAACTTGGTGAAAAATTAATATTAACCCATTGTAGTATACACTAATTTATGAAACGTATAATCAAAATAATCTGTATTATATGTATTGCATTATATAGTCCGTTTACAATTGCACAAACAACAGGAACTGCTTCGTACTACAGCAATACCTTTGAAGGCGAAAATACGGCTAGCGGAGAAAAATACAACAAAAATCATTTAACTGCAGCGCATCCCACACTTCCATTTGACACCTTAGTTATCGTTACAAATTTAGTTAACGGTGAATCTGTAGTTGTGAGAGTAAATGATCGTGGCCCCTATACAAAAAGCAGAATTATAGATGTTTCTGAAGCTGCTGCAAAAAAATTAGACTTACTAAATCAAGGTCTTGCAGAAGTGAAACTCGAAGTTCTAGACGATTATTTTATAAAAAGTATTCCTCATAAAAACAGTAATTAATATAAAAATAATGATCAAGAAAACAATTTTATTATTTACAATACTTATAATGTCACAAAATCTCATTCACGCACAAGGTGAAGATTTAAAGTGGTTAGATTTAGAATTATCAAATTACGAATATCCATATGAAGTTAAAAGTATTAGCCTACACATTCAAAATCAAGATTTGAATATGGCTTACATGGATATAAAACCATCAAATTACAATGGCAAAAATATCATGTTATTACACGGTAAAAATTTTAATGGCGCTTATTGGAAAACGACTATTGAAAGATTAACGCAAGCAGGATTTAGAGTCATAGTCCCAGACCAAATTGGTTTCGGGAAATCGTCTAAACCAGATCATTTTCACTACACCTTTCAACAATTAGCACAAAACACAAAAGCTGTTTTAGATACTTTAAATATTACAAAAACTGCAGTTTTGGGACACTCTATGGGTGGTATGGTAGCAACGCGTTTTGCACTAATGTATCCTGAGCTTACTGAAAAATTGATTTTGGAAAACCCAATCGGATTAGAAGATTGGAAACTAAAAGCACCATATCAATCGGTTGAAGAAAATTATAAAAATGAATTAAAGAAGAGTTACGAGGGTATAAAAAAATATCAATTGGTTAGTTATTACGACAATAAATGGAAACCCGAATACGACCAATGGGTAAATTTATTAGCGGGTTGGACCTTAAATTCTGATTATGAAAAAATTGCTTGGAATGCCGCTTTAACGTCGGACATGATTTTCACTCAACCTGTTGTTTACGAGTTTAGTAAAATTAGCGCACCTACATTACTTATTATTGGAACGCGAGATAGAACTGCCCTAGGCAAACCTTTGGTTACAGATGCCGTTAGAAAAACTATGGGACTATATAACGAATTAGGTAAACAGACAAAAAACACCATACCTAATGCACAATTAGTTGAGCTGGACAATATAGGTCACTTACCACATATCGAAAGTTTTGAACGTTTTATTACACCGCTAATAACCTTCTTAAAATCATAGATAGAACAGACTAAGAATCGATATCGGTTAACTTAAAAACACATTAAAATTTTCTAATACAGAATTTTGATGTGTTTTTTTTATGCCTTTATAAATAAAAAAATGCACTACACCCATTTTAAGGCGCATAAAAGGAAAAGCTTTCAAGTAGACTTTAAATGAAGCTAAAACCGTTTGGCGGTCTTTCCATCGCCCTTCTTCATCCCTATATAAAGACAAGCAATCGCTCACAATTACTTTTATACGTCCTTCAATACATATTTAAATTTGAACAAAAAAAATCCAGCTAAATAGCTGGATTTTTTATAATCTATACTTTGATAACTTTAAATACTACTTCGCAATATTTACAGCTCTTGTTTCTCTGATTACAGTCACTTTTACTTGACCTGGATATGTCATATCCGTTTGAATTTTTTGAGAAATGTTGAATGATAAATCCGATGCATTTTGATCGGTTACTTTTTCACTTTCAACAATAACACGTAATTCTCTACCGGCTTGAATAGCGTAAGCTTTCTTCACTCCTGGGAAACCGAAAGCGATATCTTCTAAGTCTTTTAAACGTTGGATATAACTATCTAAAACTTGACGTCTAGCTCCTGGTCTTGCTCCTGAAATAGCATCACATACTTGAATGATTGGTGCTAATAACGATTTCATTTCGATTTCGTCGTGGTGAGCCCCAATAGCATTGATAACATCATCTTTCTCTCCAAATTTCTCAGCCCATTGCATACCTAAAATAGCGTGAGGTGTTTCCATATCTGCTTCCGCATCTGGCACTTTACCTATATCGTGCAGTAATCCAGCACGTTTTGCTAATTTCGGATTCAATCCTAATTCTGCAGCCATAATCCCACAAAGCTTCGCAACTTCACGCGAGTGCTGTAGTAGGTTCTGACCGTAAGACGAACGGTATTTCATACGTCCTACCATTTTAATAAGCTCGGGGTGCAGGTTGTGTATTCCAAGATCGATTACTGTACGTTTACCAACTTCAATAATTTCTTGTTCAATTTGTTTTCTTGTTTTCTTAACAATCTCCTCGATACGTGCTGGGTGAATACGTCCATCTGTTACTAATTTATGTAACGATAAACGAGCAACCTCACGACGTACAGAATCGAAACATGATAAGATAATTGCTTCTGGTGTATCATCAACAATAATCTCTACACCTGTAGCAGCTTCAATAGCACGAATATTTCGTCCTTCACGACCAATAATACGACCTTTAACATCGTCACTTTCAATATTAAATACAGATACACAGTTATCTACTGCTTCTTCTGTACCAATACGCTGAATGGTGTTAATAATTATTTTTTTAGCCTCTTGTTGTGCAGTAAGTTTAGATTCTTCAATCGTACTTTGTATAAATGCTAAAGCATCATTTTTAGCTTCACCTTTTAAAGACTCTACTAATTGTGATTTAGCTTCTTCTGCAGATAAACTAGAAATAACTTCTAATTGATCTATCTGACTTTTATGTAAACGTTCAATTTCTTCTTCTTTCTTATCTAAAAAATCTAATTTGTAGTTATAGTCTTTAACTTTAACTTCGATCTCAGAATTTAGTTTTTTGTTTTTAGAAAGCTCGTTAGATAGTTGAGATTCCTTATCTCTAGTACGTTTTTCGGCATCGGCCATCTTCTTATCACGTCCTAAGATTACTTTTTCATGCTCAGATTTAAGTTCAATAAACTTTTCTTTAGCTTGTAAAATTTTATCTTTTTTGATGGATTCTCCATCAGTATTAGCTTCTTTTATAATTCGTAGTGCTTCTGCTTTTGCACTTGAAATACCTTTAGCGGCATTGCTTTTCTCTAATGTTTTGGCTATTATAAAGCCTATGATGACGCCAAGTAGCGCCCCTCCTGCAATCAATATAATTGAGTTATCCATGGGTTAAGGTTAGTAATTATTATATATAAAAAAAGCCTGCATCGGTTGTATAGTTTTGTATAAACTCCTTAAAAACAAGTTTAGGGCTAACAAGCTGATCAAGGATCTGCCCAAATATCGAACGAATTCAATACTAGCAGCATGCTTTTACAACTTAAACTCACCCTCTTTAAAGAATTAACGTTGAGTTTATCAAAAAAAATGACCAATACAGGCAGTAACTGTGTTTATTTTAAAGAACGTTAAGAGTTTAATTGTTCGTGTAATAACCGATTTAAAGCGACTAACTTTTCCTCGACATGTTCACTAACAGACTCTTTATCTATTTGTTTTTGTTCTACTTGAGATGCAAATTGTAAAGCACACATCGCTAAAACATCTTGTTTATCTCTTACAGAATAACTTTGCTCAAATTGTTTAATCATTGCCTCAATTTCCTTTGCCGCTTTACGTAATCCCTCTTCCTGCTCTGGAGCAATAGTTAACGGATACACTCTGTTAGCAATAGAAAGTTTAATTTTCAGCATCTCTGACATAAAATCAATGTATGATTACATTATTCGGAGAGTTGTGAAATACAATAATCTATCTCTCTTACTAATGAATTTATTTTAAGCTTAGTTTCTTTTGTGTTATCGTCACTGCCAAGCATACTTTTTGCAATTTTGAGTGCTTCATATTTTTCCTCCCAAGCTTCATTATCACGCTGTTTCAACTGAAGGTTGTTCTGAGATTGTATTAAATCCTCTTGTAACTTAGCATTCGTTTGCTGTAACGCATTAACTTTGCGTAGCATCTTGCTAATTTTATCTTCTAGAGCATCTACAATTTCTTCAATATTACTCATTTGCAATTACCATACTTATCTCACAAAGTTAACATACCTTGGGAAAAATAACAATTGTTTTGCATATAAAATTAAAAATACTTTGTTATCTCTCATTTTCAATATGATGTGAGCCTAATGTGAATTTATACTTTGCATATTGGCATCAAATAATTACTTTAGTGCCTCAATTTTTATATATGCGTATCCCCTTATTCTTATTTCTTTTTCTTCCGGTTGTAATGTATTCACAAAATCCTTATCCTCAAGATTATTTTGCGAATCCGTTGGAAATTCCAATTGTTTTAGCAGGAACTTTTGCAGAGTTACGGTCTAATCATTTTCATTCGGGAATGGATATAAAAACACAACATCGCCAAGGTTTAAACGTTTTAGCTTCTGCCGAAGGTTTTGTTAGTCGTATTAAAATCTCACCTTTTGGTTACGGTAAGGCCCTTTATATTACACATCCTAATGGATATACGACTGTTTATGCACACCTATCGAAACTCGCTCCAAAAATTGAAAGTTATTTAAAAGAACAACAATACGATCAGGAATCTTACGGCATTGAGTTGTTTCCTCCTATTAAAGCTTTAGTCCTTAAAAAAGGAGAACTTGTTGCGTATAGCGGTAATACCGGAAGTTCTGCAGGACCACATTTGCATTTTGAAATTCGCGATAAAAATGAATATCCTATGAATCCGATGTTATTTGGTATTAATACAAAAGATACCACCAGACCTTTAATTAGTGGTTTATACGCATACCCTATTAGTGAAGATGCGCAGATTAACAAATCGAATAGTAAACAACCTATTAGAATTACAAAGCAAGCAGATGGAAATTATATTGCCGAATCTATTACGGCTGTAGGTAAAATAGGCTTTGGAATTGAAACCATAGATCGACAAGATTTAGCGAATAATAAGAATGGTGTGTACAACATACAAACTCAATTTAATGGTAGTACTAATTTTGAAATCGATTTTAAAACATTCTCATTTTACGAAACCAACGACATTAATCGCTTAATTGACTATGATATTTATAAAACTGAAAAAGATAAAATTCAGAAATTATTTATAGATACCAACAACGGATTAAGTTTATATAAGAATACTATCGATCAAGGCTACTTAACAATTACGGACAGTACTTCGGCCGTTTATAAAATAAAAGTTAGCGATTTTCGTGATAACGAAAGCTGGGTAACCATTCCTATAGATGGAAAACTAAGTCAGGATATATTAAAGAAGTCGTTAGACGTTACTCCTAATTATATATATGAAAATCAGACATCGACTATAGCCGAAGAAAATGTGACCGTAACCTTTTATAAAAACACATTTTACGAGGATTTCTTTATCGATTTTAAAATCTCGAACGATACGTTACAAATACTTCCTATTGGTCAAGCTGCAAGAAAAAGCTTCAATATTACTTTCGATATTTCTAAATATAACGATGCCGACAAAGAGAAATTATTTATTGCAGAATTAGTAGGTTATAAAAAATGGCCAAAATATTCTACTACAACAAGAACTGCAAATACCTTAAGTACATATACTAAAAGTCTAGGCTATTACACGATTGCATCAGACACCATTCCTCCTACAATTACAGCACTTAATTTTAAAGACGAACAATGGATAAGTAACGCCGAGACTTTAAACGTTAAAATTACAGATGATCTGTCGGGCATTTCGGATTATAGAGCGACAATTAATGGGAAATGGATTTTAATGGAATACGAGTATAAAACGAATTCATTAACTTACGATTTTAACGACCAAATAAGCACAGAGCCACACAACGATTTTAAACTAATAGTAACCGATAATGTAGGAAATAGTTCTACTTTTGAAGCTAGGTTTCACAGAAAATAATGAACGCAACTCACAACTACAATCGTTTACTTCTAAACGTATTATATTTTTTAATTCCCTTGTTTTCCATAGCTCAAAATGGAACTGTACAAGGTGTTATTTTAGACGAATTAAATCACCCCATTCCTAATGTAAATATTACCGCAAATACTATTGGAACACAATCTAATGAAAACGGATTTTACGCTATTAAAATACCTGATAGTAAAAACGTTACCATCACCTACTCACATGTATCATTTAAATCGATTACAGCTAGTTTTAATTTAAAAAACGGAGAGTTTTTTGAATTTAATCCGGTAATGAATCCGAATGTCGAGCAAATTGAAACTGTTGTTTTATCAGGAACAACACGTAAAGATGTGCAAGGTATTGTAAACTTAAATCCCGCGGTAATTCGTAAAATACCGGGCGCAAACCCAGGTATCGAAAATCTATTAAAAACACTTCCAGGTGTTAGTAGCAATAATGAATTAAGTACTCAATATTCTGTTCGCGGTGGAAATTACGACGAGAATTTAGTCTACGTAAATGGTATTGAAGTTTACAGACCCTTTTTAGTCCGTTCCGGACAACAAGAAGGATTGAGTTTTGTGAATGCCGATATGACTCAGAATGTTGACTTTTCAGCAGGTGGATTTCAAGCAAAGTATGGTGATAAATTATCGTCGGTTTTGGATATAACCTATAGAAAACCTGTCGATTTCGCAATAAATACAGACCTTAGTTTACTTGGAGGAAGCTTAACTGTTGAAGGTGTTAGTAAAGATTCAAAATTAACAGCTTTAGTTGGTATGCGTTACCGAGATAACAGCTTGTTGGTAGACGCTAAAGAAACCCAAACCAATTACGATCCTAAATTTGCAGATATACAAACGTATTTCACGTATCAATTTACGGATAAATTCAGCATGAATTTTCTAGGAAATGCGTCCATAAACAAATACAATTACGAGCCAGAAACCCGTCAGACTAATTTTGGAACGATAAACAATCCCCAGGCCTTATTAGTTTTTTACGACGGACAAGAAAAAGATGCCTACCAAACACTTTTTGGTGCTTTGCAAGCTACTTACAACGTTAGCGACACCTTTAAATTACACTTGATCGGATCGTCTTATCACACCACTGAGGAAGAATATTTCGACATTTTAGCACAATATCGTTTAGGAGAAGTCAACAGTAATATTGGTGACGAAGATTTAGGGGAAGTGGAATACAGCGAAGGTATTGGCGGACAATTAAACCACGGACGTAACGATTTAGACGCATTAATTTCAACTATAGAACACAAAGGAAGTTATAGTACTAATGGAAATGATTTTGAGTGGTCTGTAAAATTGACAAATGAAGATATTAGAGACCGATTGGTAGAATGGGAAATTATAGATTCAGCTGGATTTTCTATCAATCCACCTAAATTTAGAAATCCAAACAATCAGCCTTACGAATCTTACGAAGGGCCTTTAGTTGCATTTCAGAATGTGAGAGCAACAAATAACACGACTATAAATCGACTTCAAGCGTATGTACAATGGAGTCGTCGTTTTGAAATCGGAGCACATGAAGTATGGGCAAATGCAGGAGTACGATCTCATTCGTGGACTGTGAGTGGCGAGGACATCGACAAAACGTCTCAAACTGTGTTTAGTCCGCGTGGACAATTAGCGATAAAGCCCAATTGGAAACGCGATATGTTATTTAGAGTATCTGGAGGATTGTATTATCAACCACCATTCTATAGAGAATTAAGAGATTCTACAGGAACTGTAAATCCTAATGTAAAAGCACAAAAATCCATTCATTTTGTAGCAGGAAACGATTATAGTTTTGAAATTTGGGAACGTCCTTTTAAATTAACTACGGAAGCGTATTATAAAAAAATGACTGATGTAAACCCGTATACTTTAGAAAATGTACGTATTCGTTACCAAGCAGATAATAATGCAGAAGCTTATGCTTACGGATTAGACTTACGCATTAATGGAGAATTTGTACCAGGAACAGAATCGTGGTTTAGTTTCGGATATTTAAAAACTGAAGAAAATATAGATAATCGTGGTTATATCGCTAGACCCACAGACCAGCGTTTAAAATTTGGAGCGTTATTCCAAGATTACGTTCCTAAGATGCCTGAAATGAAAATGTATTTAAACCTCGTATACAATACAGGCTTACCAGGAGGTTCTCCAAGTTATGCCGATCCTTATGTGTACCAAAGCAGACTACCCGATTATAAACGTGCCGATTTAGGATTACAATATGTTATTGTCGATGAGAATAAAGCATTTGATAAAGGTTGGAAAAAACCGTTTAAATATCTATCTGTAGGATTCGAGATTTTCAATGTATTTGACGCACAAAATTCGATTACAAATACTTGGGTACGCGATGTGTATAGCAAACGCCAATATGCCATTCCGAATTATTTAACTCCAAGAGTTTTTAACTTGAGAACGACTATGACGTTTTAATATTCAGTTAAATTGAATACATACTTTGTATATGTAATAAAATAGTTGGTGGCCGCTCTTAATTTATAGTTATAAAATTAGAGAGTCATAAAAAAACGGCATCGATTCTAACATTTATCACTACTAGTGTGTCAATTTATTGTCATTAATTGAAAAATAGATTGTGAACCATTTATTGCATTCAAAAGTATGTTAAACACTTACTATTGTATGAAAACTTCCGCATCTTTGCCTTAAAATTAGCATCATGAATTTTAAAGACAAAGAACTTATCATATTCGATTTTGATGGGACTCTTATCAATAGTATTCCAGACCTTACATTAGCAGTTAATAAAATGTTGTCACATTACAAGGCAACTACTTTAACAGTAGCACAGGTTACTCCATTTATTGGAAATGGAGCAAAACCACTTGTTAAAAGAGCTTTGGAATGTGCTATGCCGGATAAAAATGTTTCTGAAGACTTTTTAGAAGAGGCCTTTAAAATCTATTTTGAAGCGTATAAAGCAGTGACTTGTCAAGATACTTTTATGTATCCTGGTGTACATGACACTCTAATCGATTTAAAGGAAAAAGGTTATAAAATGGCCATTTGCACGAATAAACCGTTTAGTTTTATTGAGCCCATTTTAGATAAATTAGAGATTAAACACTTCTTTTTACTTTGGGTTGGAGAAGATTCATTGTCTAAGAAAAAACCAGACGCTACGCCTCTATTCCATTTGGCAGAAAAACTAGGTGCTACTATAGAGAAATCTGTGATGGTAGGCGATTCTAAAAACGATATCCTTGCTGCTCAAAATGCGGACATGCATAGTATTGGTGTGAGCTATGGTTATAATTATAACGAGAATATAGCAGATTACAACCCAACGCAAGTTGTAGACCATTTTTCGGAACTTCAAAAGCTTTTTTAATATGAGCGAAATTTACAATGTGGGTATCATAGGTGGTGGTGTTTCAGGAGTTGTGACAGCTTTACAATTGGCTGAAAATGGTATAGATTCCATTTTATTCGAACAAGAAAATAGCGTTGTAAACGGACCTCCTTTTTGTCATTTACATGCTGGAGGAAATCTATATCCAGATATTTCGGAAGCGCAATGTAAGATACTTATGAAACAATCTATAGAGATGGCGAAATTATTCCCACAATCTATAGACGAAAGACCAACATTTATTAGTGTTCCTAAATCGGAAAAATACAGCTTAGATAATATAGAACACCGTCTCGAAATGTTGGTTGCATATTATACCGAATTGATTGCAGAAGATCCATCTAATGCGATACTTGGAGCACCTAAAAATTACTATAAAATATACGCTAAGGAAGATTTAAAAGCCTTAGCCGATCATCCAGCAATAGAACGTCCAAAATCTGCTGATGAATGGATGATTAATACCATTCATTTAATTGATTATAACAAATTAAAAACACCAGTAATTCTAGTTCAAGAATTTGGATGGAATTTATTTAGATTGGGAGCTCAGGCACAATTGGCATTATCTAAAACAGAAAAATGCACCCTAAAAACCAATACGAATGTCACATTTATTAAAGATGTTAGTCAGAAAAACGTAGGATACAACTGGGAAATTCACACAGCAGATAAGCTATATAAAGTAAAATACTTGGTGAATTCTTGCGGATTTAAAACAGGGACATTCGATGAATCTTTACATTTAAATTCAGAGCGCTTAATTGAATTTAAAGCCGCTTATGTATCGAAATGGGTGCCGATTCCAGGTTTAATTCCCGAACTTATTTTTCATGGAGAACGCGGGACTCCTCATGGAATGATTCAACTTACACCCTATTGCGATGATTATTATCAAATTCATGGTATGACTAACGATATTACCTTATTTGAACACGGACTAGTACAATCAAAAGATAATATTTCACAACCCGAATTTAATGAAGGCATTACTCAGAAATTAAATTCTGGCTGGGAGACTGATGAAATTAAAAGCAGAACAGAAAACGCTATTGATTCTGTTGTTAAGTTTATCCCTTCATTCCAATCTGCTCAAGTTGGTGGCCCTCCATTATTCGGAGCACAACAAATTCCTGGAAATGATCCAAGTTTAAGAGTTGGTGAAGTTAGTTTTCCGTGTAAATCTTATGCGAGAAGTGAAATTGTTAAAGCGTCTTCGGCCTTAACAGTAGCGAATCAGATTATAACTAAAATGCAAGAAGAGGAAATTATTCCTGCCATTCTAACAGCGTTAAATACAAATACAATATTAGATAGTATTTTAAAAACAGATATTGATGTTTTGGCTAGCGAACTAGCTATTGAGCGTGGTTATCCTGAAGCGTTATCTAGGTTAGTTATTGATAAAGATTAATACCCCTATATTATTTTGATGAATCTAATTCATATTGAAATCTACTAAATTCAAATAAAAAAGTCTAGAAGTAACAACCACTTGTCCACTTGTCATTATAGAGGTTGTTACTTTTAGAACATATTATATCATATTTACTTTCAGCTTCAATTCTGATTTTGCATACCCAATATCTTTTACATATATATTAGTAGTATCATCGTAAACAATATAACCTAAATTTTCATTAAAATTCAGGTTAAATAACGCTGTAGACGAGTATGCTCCAGGGATTGTAGCATTTGAAATAAAGACATTTACCTGCCCCTCTTCATTCGGTTTTATAATATCAGACTCTGTTGTTAGTGTAGTACTAAAAACATTATTTATCCCTGTTTTTGGAGTAATAACATCGACATATTCTGTAGTTCTAAACGTAAGTCTAATCGGATAATTCCCAACATTAGTCCATGTATCTATGTTTAAACCATTATAATTGGTATTCACTGGAGCATCTGAAATTGTAATTTCAGGATTGTTAAACATAACCGGATGATCTGTATCTACAATTACTCTATACACTTTCGATTCTGATTCGTCCGAATTTGAGATCTTAAAATCTACAATATTTGGGTAACTAAAATCAATATTATCTACTGCACTCTCTGAGTAGGTAATAAACTCTTCATTATTTATTCTATACGAAATACTTGTCCCCTCAAATTCAACTATCGGATTAATATTAGCATAATCTACAGGCGCTGGAAAAAGACACACAACCAAAGAATCTACAGAAAAGACATCTGACTTTAAAACAGAAAATGTATGGTCTTTCGATAGCATATCAAAACTTGTAATGGCTATCTTTTCTGCCATAGCTTCTTCAACGTCAGTATCCGTATTAGAATCATCAGAACTGCAGCCTAAGCATAGAACAAAAGTGCATACTATAAAATGAATAGGTGAAAATTTCTCTAAGTATCTCATATGGCAAACATACATTAAAGATTAAATATGTCAGAATAATACTATTACAATTGCCTAAAATTTGAATGCATACATTACCTAGATATTAGTGTTATATTTAACCCCATTTTACACTTAGATATATGACTAAAAATCTCACTAATAAAAAAAGGACTAAAACACCTTGGCCAACAAAAGCTGCTATGGAACAGGTGTACACCATGAAACTTTGGGGAGATAATCACACTAAATTCTATTCTGGAGAAGGCTCTCATCTCCCTGATTTTGTTAATCCATATATACAGGTTGTCACTACTTTTTTAAAACATCACGAAAACGCTTTACATGTATGTGATTTAGGTTGTGGTGATTTTAATATTGGTAAACAATTAGTAAAATATACGAGTAGTTATATTGGTATAGACATTGTATCGGATCTTATTATTCATAATAAAGAAACATTTAAAGCCGATAATTTAAAATTTGCATGCTTAGATCTTGCTGTAGATGAGCTTCCAAGTGGAGACTGTGCTATTTTAAGACAAGTGCTTCAACATCTATCGAATTCAGAAATTCAAAATATCTTAAATAAGTTAACTGCTTTTAGATATGTGATACTCACTGAGCATCTTCCTTCAACTGATTTTGTACCGAACAAAGATATTATTTCAGGACAAGGTATTCGATTGAAAAATGGAAGTGGTGTAAATATTTTAGAGCCTCCATTTAATTTTAAGGTCCAAGAAGTCACTCAACTGTCGTCTATGCCGTTAAAAGATGGTAAAAGTACTATTGTTACGACTTGTTATACCCTTTTTTAGAAATTTGCAATTTAAGTTATGAAGCATAACGTTAACACAAAACACTAGAGACACCCTACATCTTAGCCGAAAACAAGAACGTTGCCAATACCCATAAAATAGCAGACAATATACCTCCAATAATAGCAAAATGGCGGAAGGAATAAATACCGAGTCCATAAATAATGGTATTTGTTTGATAGCCCATAGGTGTGAAAAAGCTAAAGTTGGCCGCGAACAATACGGACAGTATAAAAAATTTAGGGTCTAAATTTAAACCTGCAGCAACAGAAAGCGCAATGGGTGTCATTATAATTGCTGTTGCATTATTAGAAATAACACCGCTAAAAAGCATAGTAATTCCAAATAGAGATGCGATAACCAACATAGGACTTTGGCCTTGAAGCATACCAATTAAATTTTCTGATAACCAGGCCTCTGCCCCTGTGTTTTTCATGGCAATACCAATAGGAATCAATCCTGCTAATAAGAAAATAACTTCCCAATTAACGTCCTTATAAACCGTATTCAATTTTAGACAATTAAATACAAGTAAAAGAAAAACTCCAATAATTGTACTTTTTACAATAGGAAACAGTCCACTCGCCGCCAATGCGATAGTAATTAATAAAATGGCTAGCGATATATACTTTTTTCGGGTATTAGGAAATGTACTGCTCGATAGTTGTTGCATTACTACAACATGCTCTATGCTTTCCAATTTATCTACTTCATCTTCGTCTATTTGAATCAGCAATCTATCGCTTACTTTCAGCCTGATTTTATCTTCACGTTTTCTAATAAGGCGTTCTTTGGTATTCCGTATATTAATACGCTTTTTAATGGCCAGCGGAATAGCATCCATAATCATAGCGGGCTTTATATCTCCTAAACGCAAACCCAATAAATCAGAATTTGGGAGTATTAAAAGCTCTACAATGTGCGTGTCTTTCTTTGTGGTCGGCTTTTCTTCTTCCGGCTTATCTTCAACTTCATTTGTATCCGTTTCAGTTTCATTAAATAAAGTAATTCCTTCCGTTTCCTTTGCCTTCAAAAGGTTTTCCATACTAGCATTTACGAGCAAGGTATCTCCCTCTTTTAGCGTAATGTATTTTCCTGGTGCATTTGTAGTGATGCCACCACGCGTCATTTTAAGTAATTCCACGTTTGGATTGGTAAACAAGAATGTTTCGCCTATAGTCTTACCAATTAAGGTCGATTCTTTATTAATACATAGTTTTGTAATAAAATCCTGAAGTTCCTTTTGGAAATCTTTGGTCTTTTTAGAATCGTAAGGTAGTAAGAACGACAAAGCCGTAACGACCACCACACCAACTCCAAGGAAAATAAGTCCGTAATTAGTAAACTCGAAAAACGATAATTTAGGTACGCCACTTTGTTCGGCAATAGCATTTACGATCAGGTTGGTAGACGTTCCCATTAAAGTACAACTACCTCCCAAAATACCAGCAAAAGAAATGGGCAATAGAAGTTTGGATTGCGATATACCATAGCGTTGATGCAATTCGTTGGTGAGTTTTACAAAAACAATAACAACTGCCGTCGTACTAATAAAAGCAGATATACCCGCTACAATAAACATGATTACAGGAATAAGAAGCAGTAATGGTAGACCTTTGAGCTTCGTCATGGATTCTGACAACATATTAATCACCCCATTTTGCTCCATGGCTGTAGCAATAATCATGAGCATAAGAATGGTAATTGTAGCTGTATTACTAAATCCTGTAAGCGCTTCTTCTGGCGATAGAAAATCAGCTAATAATAGCGAGGCAAGAACGAAAATGGAAATTTTATCGATAGAGAAAAGTTCGAGCGCAAAGAAAATAAGGCTCAATCCCAAAATAACAAATATGATAACAATTTCGATGGTCATTAGCGCAATGGTATTTAATTTTAAAAACTCAGTTCAAAAATTTCTATTAAGCATTTTACTCAGCCTTTTCTTCAATCATGTATTCAAAATTACATTGTCGTAACTACTTTTCGATTTCGGCTATACTATTCTTGCCTCCTAGATCTAATATAGGAGCACACAGACTATATACACCACATGGTTATGACAAGCAACTCAAAATTGTTTCACCTTTATGACATCTTCTAAAATAGAAGCAAGCAAAATTTTCACGTGCTTTGTCACAATCTAAATTAGGTAAAAATTAGATACCCAAATTCGTTTTTATTAACTCAAAAGAAAATTGATATGGGCATTACTTCTCCCATTTATTTAAAATACCGAAGGATTATATGGCATTTAGAATTCTTAAATTGACCTTTTGAAGACATAAAAAATCTTGAATTTTAAAAGGCATACCGCACATAAGACTATTACTACTTTTACAATGATAGAGGTAACTTTAGTGCCCCTGTTTAATAGGTATATTCCAGCGTAATGAATATTATAAAATCTAAAGCATTAAGCCCCCACACTTTTACGTGTATACTTCCTTCTTGTTTTAATTATTTTATATCTAAAATCATCAAAAAACAAACTTGCTAATAATATTAGAGTAGCAAAAATTAAAGTATTTAAAGCGAAATGTAATTGAGAATACAAGAAGCCTCCAATGAATCCACCTGCAAAAAAGAAAAGAATAATATAAATCCGTAATTTAATTTGTGATTTTAATTTCTCGCGATTATGGTGTGATTTCGGAAAAAATAATTGAGAGATATCTATTCCTAAATCTGTAAAAAGTCCTGTTAAGTGTGTTGTTCTAACCACCGCATTGGAAATTTTTGTTACAAAAGAATTCTGAACTCCCATAGAAAATAGTAGAAGACATACAATTAAATCCGGATATTTTAGTTCAATGAAATTGCTTAATACTCCAATAGAAGTTAACACCAAACATTCTATAAGCGTGGGTAAAACAAAAACATTAAGTTGCCTACTTTCTTTAAATTTCTCGATTAGAAAACTCGAAAGAAAAGAACCAAACAAGAACGAGAAAATATAAAGGAAGTAAATGGTACCAATCCAGAACTCTAAATTCGCAACATCATAAATAAATAGCGCAAAGTGACCGGTTACATTAGTGGTAAGTTGTTTAAATGCGAGAAATCCAGAAACGTTTACAATTCCTGCTACAAAAGATAAGATTGTAGCGATACGTAAATTATGCTTTGTAGTTCGACTTTTCCCTTGATGTCTAAACATATGTCTTGTTACTTTTTTATTGAAATTTGGAGTAACAGTTTTAATAGGTTAGTCCATATTATCTGAATATAAACTTCTTTTACCCAACGAAGAAGTGATTCGAGTAAAATCAAAAAAAAATCTCTAGAAGAGATTTTTTTGATTTTATAATGCTTTGATTAACAACTCTGCAGTTGCTGGGTTAGTTGCTAATGGCACATCGTGCACATCGCAAATTCTCATAAGCATAAAAATATCTGGTTCGTGAGGATGTTTTTCTAGAGGATCTCTAAAAAACAAAACCATATGGCATAAACCTTCTGCTACTCGAGCTGCGATTTGAGCATCTCCACCTAAAGGTCCTGATAAAAATGGTATAACCTTAAAACCTGCCTTTTCTACTTTAGTCCCAGTAGTTCCAGTAGAAATTAATGAAATTTTCTTCTGATCTAAGATGTCTCTGTGTTCATTTAAAAACTGAACCATTTCAGCTTTTTTACCATCGTGAGCGATTATTGCTATTTCCATTATTCTATATCTTGAGTATGAAATTTCGCTAAACCTTCAATTGGACGTCTGGCAAAATTACCAACAGTAAAATTCATTTCTTTTGCAACTTCTAATATTTCAGCTTTAGCAAAATAAGCTATTGAACCTGCAAAATGAACTGGTACTGTTTTAATTTCTTCCTTAAATTGTAAAATTTGATTTTTCGCAAACAATCTAATTCCATCTTTAATTAAGTTCTGAATATAATCTGAATCTTTATTTAAAAACATAAATTCAGCAAATGATGCTAAAAACGCATTCGGATTCGGTTGCTTGTAAATGTTATACTTAATATAATCTGCTTCCAAATTATATTTATCAGCCATTGCCACACGAATTGTTTCAGGCATATTATTAAAGTAGTAATCGCGGATTAATTGTTTTCCGTAATAATTCCCACTAGCATCGTCCATTAAACTCCATCCTAGAGACTTAACACGCTGATGTATTTTTGTACCATCAAAATAGCTACAGTTAGAACCTGTTCCTAAAATACAAACCACAGCGGCTTCTGTTGGTGTATTTATTGTAGAATAAACAGCAGCCATAGTATCTTCATCGACAGTAACTTCTGCATTTTCAAAAAAGCCTTCTAAAACATCTTTTAATTGCTGTTTAGGTTTATCTGTTCCACAACCTGCACCGTAGAAAAACACGTGAGTTACGTCCTTTTTGTACTCGGTTAAAACTTCACTTTTTTTTATAATTTTCTTTAATTTCTTTTCAGAAAGAATAGCAGGGTTTAATCCGTTAGTTCTTACTTTTTCGAGAAGTTGTTTCCCATTTTTATCTACTGCAATCCAATCGGATTTTGTAGAACCGCTATCAACAATTAAAATCATAAGGCTAGGTATAAAAAAACCCCACAGAGTACTGTGCTTTATACACAATAACTCTGTGGAGTTATTATTAATTAATATAAATTATTTTACTGTTGCAATGTGTTGTGCTAAATCAACTAATTTAGAAGAATAACCATATTCGTTATCATACCAAGAAACTAATTTAATAAAGTTATCATTTAATGCCATACTTGCGTTTGCATCGAATGTACTTGTTTTTGGCTCAGATACGAAATCTTGAGATACAACGCCTTCTTCAGTATAACCTAAGATACCTTTTAATTCGTTTTCAGAAGCATCTTTTAAAGCAGCTTTAATTTCATCCCAAGAAGCACTTTTCTCGATACGACACGTTAAATCTACAACAGATACATCAACAGTTGGTACTCTAAAAGCCATACCTGTTAATTTTCCGTTTAATTCAGGAATTACTTTTCCTACAGCTTTAGCAGCTCCAGTTGAAGCAGGTACGATGTTGTTTAAAGATGCACGACCTAATCTAAAATCTTTTTTAGATGGACCATCTACTGTAAATTGAGTTGCAGTTGCAGCGTGAACAGTTGTCATTAAACCTTCTACGATACCAAATTTATCGTTAATAACTTTAGCTAAAGGCGCTAAACAGTTAGTAGTACAAGATGCATTAGATACAATAGTATCTGTTGCTTTTACTTCTTTATGGTTAACTCCCATTACAAACATTGGAGCATCTCCTGATGGTGCAGAAATTGCAACTTTTTTAGCTCCAGCAGTAATGTGCTTTTGTGCACCTTCTAATGAAGTAAAAATACCTGTACAATCTAAAACAACTTCAGCTTCTACAGCATCCCATTTTAAATCTTCGGGATTACGTTCTGCTGTAATTCTAATTTCATTACCGTTTACGACTAAGTTACCGTTGTTTGTTGAAATTGTTCCATCAAATCTTCCGTGTACAGAGTCATATTTTAATAAGTAAGCTAAATGATCTACATCTAATAAATCATTAATCCCTACTATTTGAATATCAGGTCTTGAAACTGCTATTCTGAAAGCAATTCTACCTATTCTACCAAATCCGTTAATTCCAATTTTTAATTTTGACATATTCTAAATTTAATGTTTAAGTGGTCATGATATCTGACACACGTAATAATTCTAAGTTAATTTTTGATTGACCTTTTATAGCTTGATCTAAAGGCGTTAATGACATGACATCGTTTAATAAACCAACCATGAAATTAGATTTTCCTTCTAACAAGCTTTCTACTGCTTTTACTCCCATACGACTTGCCAATACACGGTCGAAGCACGATGGTGAACCTCCACGTTGCATATGTCCTAAAACAGATACACGTACTTCATATTCCGACATATGCTCATCGACATAATCTTTTAATTCAAATACGTTTTTACCAATTTTATCGCCTTCTGCAACAATTACTATACTTGATGATTTACCAGAATTTTTACTTCTATGTAACGATTCTAATAATCTATCTAGTCCTAAATTTTCTTCTGGTATTAAGATTTCTTCTGCTCCCCCTGCAACACCAACGTTAAGCGCAATATGCCCAACATCGCGTCCCATTACCTCTATAAAGAATAAACGGTCGTGAGAACTAGCTGTATCTCTAATTTTATCGATAACTTCTACCACGGTGTTTAAAGCCGTATCGTATCCTAATGTATGTGTAGTTCCGAAAATATCGTTATCTATGGTTCCTGGAATCCCCATTACTGGCATATCAAATTCTGAACTAAAAATCATTGCTCCTGTAAAGCTACCATCTCCTCCAATAACAACTAAAGCATCTACGCCTTCTTGTTTTAAATTTTCATAAGCTTTCTGGCGACCTTCTTTCGTTCTGAAATCTTTAGATCTCGCAGTTTTTAAAATGGTACCTCCTTTATTGATGATTCCTTTTACACTACGTGCATCCATAGGAATAAATTCACCACGAATCATACCTTGATAACCTTGAACAATACCCACACATTCAATATTATGAAAAGCACATGTTCTAACTACCGAACGAATCCCAGCATTCATTCCTGGAGAATCTCCTCCCGATGTTAAAACACCTATTTTTTTAATGGTTTTTGACATGTTTTATTGATTTGTTAGTAAAGCTACTAAAGATAATCAACATATAAAACCCCTTTTAAAAGTTTTTAACAAGTGCTCTAACACTATAACGTTTGAATTAACAAAAAAGTAAAAAACTTATTTCTAAATTGATTAAATAGATAAAATAGAAGGGATTATTCGTCCGAATTTTCCGATTTCATATTAATATACTCCGGAAGTGGACTTACAAGTTCTGGCGTTTCATTTTCAGAATTTTCATCATCGGTTTTAGTCTTTTCGCCAACAAATATTTTACGAAGCAATTCTTTGAAGGTGTCGAAATCGACATTATAAGAAATACCCACACCTTGAGTGTAACCTATTTCTTCACCAAAATCTTGAATACTATTTTCTCGGTTAAAAACATTTGCGGTTAAAGTCCCTTCTTCGTTTAGTAAAAAGTTGACTTCAATATCACCTGCAATTACAGTTTGACTAACACCACCAACAGGAACATCGACATTACCATTAATCATAACACGATCACTAATTTGAGTTTGAAGTGTCACCCCAAAACGATCATCTGTTTGATATTCGGGATTATTCTCGCCCAATTCGTAATTTAAACCAATGTTTAACTTGTTATCACTATCTGAAAATAATCCGTTTACAATACCATTTAAACGTTCGGTTAACGTCCCATAAGGATTAATTCCCGTTAATCCGCTAGAAAATGAGCCTGTAGTAAGTAAATATAAAGCCTGATTATCACGATCTTCTTTAGACTCTAGTCTGTATGTTAACTCTGATTTTACTGTCGAATTTACATTTGGAAATTGAAAACCAAAATTAACTTCTGGTTTTTCGAGTTGTTCGGTCAAGTTAATCTCTACATTAACAGGAATACTCTTATTTATAGGATTATCTAATAAAGGAGATGGGTTTGCTTGTGTTTTATAAATCGCTTTTAAATCGATTCTTGCACCTAGTGGATCTCCATCCCAAGCTAAGGTTCCTCCGGGTTCTACAGTAAACTCTTTCTGAATTAAACCACCATACATAAAGTTGTATACCCCTTTAAACACAGCAAAATCACCATAAATATTAAACTTACCGTTTGTATTAATTTCAATTAATAACCCACCTACTCCTCGACCTTTAATCGTACTTCCTGAATCACGATCCATAACAATTTCGATTTCAGCATCGTTATTTACATCCAAATCAAAATCTAACTCCAAGCCTTTAATATCCTTTACAAAAAGTTCTTTTCCATCTAACCTGGCTTGTTTTTCTTCCGGACTTAAAAAATGTATAAACGTATTATCTCCAAAAGATTCGGAGTCGTTCATTGGGATTTTAAAAACAGTTCCTTTTTTTGTTTCTCCAATTACAGAAATAGCGAGTTCGTCTGTAGGTCCATAAATAGTTGCTTTCCCTCCTATATATCCTGTACCATAATATAAAGCATCTTCTGTATAGTCTGTATTAAGCACCAATAAACGATCTGTTGTAATGTCTATGCCTAAATCCCAATCGGAAAAATTATTATGTCGTATAAATCCGCCTAAAATACCTTTTGTATCGAAAGCGTTATCGGTTATTTTAATATTATCGAAACGAAATTCTTGATCTTTTAACAAGACACGAGAGCCTTCAGCAAAATTAAAATTGGTATTTAATAAAGGCACTAGTAATCCTGCTTCTTTTAAGTTTAAAGCACCTTCTATTGATGGTTCATTTAAGTCTCCAATAAGTTTAGCTTCACCTGTAACAAATCCGCGTATATCACTAATAACATCTTTTCCTAGCGGACTAAATGGTTGTAAATTGAAATTTTCAAATTTTAAATCCACATCGATATGGGATTCATTATTTATAGCATCAATATATCCAATAGCGGCAAACGAATTAGTTACATCGTTTTTAATTTTTGCATTCACAAAATACCGTGTCAAGTTCTCGTTTCCTGTAATATTACCAGAAAAGGAACCTAGATTAAACGTATTTACGACTAGAGAATCTATAGTAACATCCGAACTTGGTGTGTAATTTCCTTTTTGCTGAAGTATGTCTATCTTACCATTTAAAATACCGCCCAAGGTCAAGCTGTCAAACTTAGGCGTCACTTTTTCTAAATCTACTTTATCGAAATTAAGAACTAAATCTTTATTTAAAGAATCTTTTAAAAACCCTTCTAGAGTAATTACTTCCTCGCCTAAAGACATGGAAAGTTTATCGATATTAATATCTTGTAAATCGCGAGAAATTTCTATTTTGTTTAACGTATCCCGATCTATATTAATATCCCATTTATTATTTTTAAACGTAACATCTGATTTCTTAAAACCGAAAACAGAATTGTTATCAGCATTAATCGTGTGGTAAAAGTTTAAATTAAAAATATCGTCATTACGCTTTCCTCCCTGAAATTCTGTACGCATAAACAAGGTATCGTTCATGGTTTTATTTACTAAGCTAAATTTTGAAATATCGTAAAGCTTGGTGTAAAAACTATCAATTTCTATATAGGTATTATACAGTGGATTTGTGTTATTCACATCTATCTCGATATTACTAGCAAAATAATCAAAGAGTCTAATTTCTGGCGACTTGAATTTAAAATTCACCATTTCCTGATTACTTTGAACGTGACCATTTACAAAAGTGTTTTTACCAAGTTTGATGTCTGGATAGAAAACTTCTACAATTTTATTATAAATACTAAAATTGAAATCTAAATATTGATTCTGTTTTATAGGATCTGGCTCAAAATTACTATAGATACCGCCAATGGCATTTCTAAACATAATCCCGATATCTCTAAACCTAAAAATCCCGCTCATTTCTCCTTCTATAATATCTGGAGAATCGATCATGACATATCTAATAGAATCTCTAAACACAGAGGTTATCGTAAAATCGTCAAACACATAATTATCGTGTTCGTTTAAATAATTGGCATCAGACATTGCAATAAGTCCTTCTACATCGTTAATAGATGTTCCTATAGCACGCATTTCTACCAATCCTTTAAACGTAGACAGTGTATCTCTTTTTACAAAATTTAATTTTCTTAAATCCGCATATTGCACATCGGCAACGAAATCTACCATATTTGTTTGCCTAGAAAAATCTGCAATACCATTAAAATCTAGCTTAAAATTAGGATCGTCAATCTTTAAATTTCCGTTATAAATACTTTTTTTAAAGTTTCCTAAAACAGAAATATTACTATATGTGTAGTTATTAAATTCAAAAGAAAACACTTTTCCGTTAACCTTAGTGTCTACATTTTCTTCGGTAAAGCCACTTCCTTCTATAGCGATATCTAGAGACGTTTTACCTAATTGTGTATTATCTATATAATCCCCAAGGTCGAAATCTGTAACCACAATATTTCCCTTGTATTTTGCTTTATCAATATCATTAATATCTGTTAAAACCAAATCGGATTCTATTAACCCTAAGGAGGTATTCATCCTTAAATTGGCTTTTATTATTTTGGTAGTTACTTCGGAAGTTCCCGTAATATTAAAATACCCAAATCTATCAAAGTTAGAGGGGATTGTCTGTCCTAGTAAATTTGGCAATAATGTAATTAAATCTTTATATGTTGAAGACAGTCGGGTAAAATTACCTTTCATGTAAAAACTATCATCAGATCTATTAAATAAGTTCTTGAAATTAAAATCGCCAATAATTCTAGACCCTCTGTTGGTTTTTAAATTAAGGTTGTCCAAATTTAAATCGTTTAAAGTCCCCGTTAATAAGACTGAAAAATCGGCATGCTGATTGACACCAAATTCATCATAAAAATAATTCAAGTCATTTAGTGCTAAATCGGCAGATGTAATATTAGCATTCACCTGAACTTTATCTGTGAAAAAACGAAGATCTTCGCGATCAAATTCAAATCGAATATCCCCTTTTAAATTAGACTCCGCTGTTTTTAAATCTAAATTCGCGAACGTAATATCGTTTAACGTATACGCAAAATTAGTACTCATATTATCTATATGCAGTCCCCTACTATCGGTTAACTCTAAAGTATTTATTCGGGTAGACACTTTGGGCCCGTGAATTAAAAAATTAGAAGCATTGATGGTAACATCATTAAAAACCATAACCTCTGGTGTCTCCAAATTGTCATTTGTAAATGTAAAATGCCCATTATAGATAGACACATCGCTGGAGGATAGTAAAAAATTACTCGGAGTATCGTCGTTATTATCATTATCGAAACGCGCCACAAAAACATCCAAGTTTGTTTGCTCTTCGTCTTTGTATGTTTTGATATTGAAATCTAAATCGGTTAATTCAATCTCTGAAAACACCAATCTACCATTATAAAGATTTCTAAAATTTACAATATGCGTTTGAAGGAGTTTTGCACTAATTAAAGTATCTTGCTTATAGTCTTCTATATAGATATTTTTAACCTGAACTTCGCCATTAAAATGAAGACCCACAGCGCCTATATTAATATGCGTGTGGAAAGACTCATTTAATTTAGATGTAGCATATTTCCCTAATCTGGTTTGCACCCCAGGAATTGCTAAAATCACAATTAAAATGACGAATAGCAGAAAAATGATGACTGCTAGTTTGGATAGTATTTTTAAAAATTTTTTGATACGGTTTAAAGTTATAACTTTGAGCCCAAAAATAACAATACTTCTAATACATTCTAATGCATTCAGAAAATATTTACATTTTAGGAATTGAGTCTTCTTGTGACGATACTGCAGCCTCTGTAATACATAACGGAAAAATATTAAGCAATGTTGTTGCTAGTCAAAAGATTCACGAAGAATTTGGAGGTGTAGTTCCAGAACTTGCGTCTAGAGCACACCAGCAAAATATTGTTCCCGTAGTCGCCCAAGCCCTTTTAAAGGCTGGTATTTCTAAGGACGAACTTCATGCCATTGCATTTACGCGTGGCCCTGGACTCATGGGTTCCCTATTAGTAGGAACATCTTTCGCCAAATCTCTAGCTTATGGTTTAGATATCCCACTAATCGATGTAAACCACATGCAAGGTCATATTCTTGCACACTTTATAGACGAAGACGGATTTAATAAACCTCCGTTTCCTTTTCTAGCCATGACAATTTCTGGAGGACATACACAAATTGTAAAAGTGAATAGTTACTTCGACATGGAAGTCATTGGTGAAACTATAGATGATGCGGTTGGTGAAGCTTACGATAAAAGTGGAAAAATTTTAGGTCTGGGTTATCCTGCAGGTCCCGAAATTGATAAACGTGCGCAATTAGGTGATCCGAAAGCTTATAAATTCACGAAACCGAAAGTAGATGGTTTAAATTTTAGCTTTTCAGGCTTAAAAACAGCTATTTTATATTTCATTCAGAAAGAGGTAAAAGCCAATCCTAATTTTATAGAAGAAAATATAAATGATGTTTGTGCATCTATACAATATACCATTATTGGTATTTTAATTGATAAGTTAAAACTTGCGAGCAAACAAACAGGCATAAAACACATTGCAATTGGTGGTGGTGTATCTGCAAATTCAGGTATTAGAAAAGCACTTAAAGATGGTGAACAAAAATTTGGTTGGACCACTTATGTTCCTAAGTTTGAATTTACAACAGATAATGCAGCTATGATTGCCATTGTGGGCTATTTAAAATATTTAGATCAAGATTTTTCAGAAGCCAATATTACTGCTTCTGCACGTTTAAAAATATAAGCTTATCCATAAAACCTTGGTCATTTAATAACCGAAGCTATTTAAATTATGCAATTATTTTACAATCCCGATATTACCGAAATTACCACTCAAATTGCGTTTTCTAGAGAAGAGAGCAGACATATTGTAAAAGTGTTAAGAAAAAGTACGGCCGATAAATTATTCGTCACAAACGGTAAAGGGTGGTTATTTACTGCAGAATTGAATCTGGCCGATGTTAAGAATTGCTTAGCAACAATTGTAGATAAAACATTTCAAAACGCTAGAGATTACAACATTCATCTTGCTGTGGCTCCCACAAAAATGAATGATCGCTACGAATGGTTTTTAGAAAAGGCTACGGAAATAGGTATCGATAGTATTACGCCTATTATTTGCGACCATAGTGAACGAAAAGTTGTAAAGATAGAACGGTACGAAAAAATTTTACAGGCCGCTATGAAACAATCTTTACATTATTATATGCCTACTTTAAACGAACCTGTTGCATTAAAAACATTTATAGAACAACAACAAACAGGAACTTGTTTTATAGCCCATTGCGAAGAAACCGATAAAAAATCGTTAAAACAGTTAATCAAACCCAAAACAGACCTTACTATTTTAATAGGTCCAGAAGGAGATTTTAGTATAAAAGAAATTGCATTGGCTCTTAAAAACAATTTCATTCCTGTAACTTTAGGACACACCAGATTACGCACAGAAACAGCCGCTATTGTTGCCTGTCATACCGCAGCATTAATTAATGAATAAATTACATATGAAGTATTTTTTAGTCCTTACCTTATTTGTAATAACCTCTTTTGTATCTGCTCAAGACGTTGCAGTATTGCATTATAAAGGTGGAGGAGATTGGTATAGTAATCCGACTTCACTTCCAAATTTGGTTAAATATTGTAATACGCATATCAATACAAGGATAAATACTGATGTTCAAACTGTAGAGACGGCAAGTCTCGATATATTTCAGTTTCCTTTTATTCATATGACGGGACATGGAAATGTGTTTTTCGACGACAACGACAAAACAAATCTTAAAAATTATTTAATTTCTGGAGGTTTCTTGCATATCGACGATAATTATGGTTTAAAGCCATACATTACTAAAGCCCTAAAAGACGTATTTCCAGAACAAGATTTAATAGAATTACCAGCGACGCACGAGATTTTTCAAAAACCAAATTCATTTCCTGAAGGCTTACCAAAAATTCATGAACACGATGGCAAACGCCCACAAGCCTCCGCCCTATTTCACAACGGACGTATGATTGTCCTTTTTACAACTGAAAGTGATTTGGGAGATGGTTGGGAAGACCCTGAGGTCCATAACGATCCTGAAGATGTTCGCGAAAAAGCACTTAAAATGGGTGCAAATATAATTTATTACGTTTTTAATCATTAAGATTTAAATGGCTCAACTCAATCATTATAATACGCAATTCAGTAAAAAAACATTTCCAATTACATTGGTTTGCGACAACGTAACTAACGCACCAAACATTGGAAGTTTATTTAGAACAGCTGATGCTTTTGGAGTTGAAAAACTCATTTTATGTGGTCCATATATTCCTTTGGGACGCAAAATGACCAAAACATCTCGGGCAACCGAAAAAGTGGTCCCTTTCGAAATGCAGTCAGATATTAATGAAACGATTTCTAAATTAAAATCTGACGGATATCAAATTATAGCTTTAGAAATTACAGATTCAAGTATACCGCTAAGAGAAGCTAATTTCAATACTTCTCAACCTATTGCACTACTTATTGGAGATGAAAATTTTGGCGTTTCGGAAACCCTTTTAAAAGTGTCGGATATGGTCGTACATATAGATATGTTTGGACAAAACAGCAGTATGAATGTTGTGCAAGCAACTAATATTATTTTATACGAATTAACCAAACAAAGTCTTTAATCCTTTTATCTATATTTACGTTATGAATTCAAGAACGATAGCAAACGGCATTTTAAGGGCAATATTTACACTAGTGTTTATCGCTCTTATCTTATATTTTTTATATCAGATACAATCTGTTATTGTATATATTGTTATTTCTGCAGTCATTTCTCTTACCGGATCCCCTTTAGTGCAACTCTTTAGAGACCGTTTTAAATTTAACGATTCTGTTTCTGTAGTACTGGCTATGCTCTTAATTGTGGGATCACTAATTGGATTAATATTACTTTTTATTCCTTTGGTTATTGAACAAGGTCATAACCTATCGCTCTTAGATATTAATAAACTTCAAGGTAATTTTAATACTGTCTATTTAGAAGTCGCACACTATTTAGAGGGCAAACATATATATTTAGAAAAGTCGTTAAAAGACTATCATTTACTATCCAAAATTAATTATTCCGTTATACCAGATTTCTTAAACTCTATCTTAAGCGGATTCGGAACCTTTAGTATTGCTTTTTTCTCAGTATTATTCATTTCGTTTTTCTTTTTAAAAGATAGAAGAATACTGGAAAACAGTTTTATGATTCTCGTTCCAGAGAGTAAAAAACATCGCGTAAAAAAATCGTTATACACCATTAAACACTTATTATCTAGATATTTCCTTGGCTTACTCATTCAAATTTTAATTTTGTTTGTCATTTATGCCATAGTACTTTCTATTTTCGGAATTAAAAACTCCATTGTCATTGCATTTTTATGCGCTCTATTAAATTTAATCCCATATATCGGACCGTTAATTAGTGCGATTTTAATGATTGTTTTAACGCTATCTAGTAACCTCCAAAATGAATTTAGTATTGCACTTTCTACTACAATTTATGTTTTAATCGGATTTGGTTTTGCACAATTAATCGACAACTTTTTTAGTCAGCCTATAATATTCTCACGTAGCGTTAAATCACATCCCTTAGAGATATTCTTAGTTATAATTATTACCGGAATTCTTTTTGGAATTATAGGTATGGTAATCGCCGTGCCAGCATATACTGCTCTGAAAGTTATTATGAAAGAGTTTTTATCTGAAAACAAGATTGTAAAACACCTTACTAAAGATTTATAGCAACGCGTTGAACAAACTAATATTAAATACTGAAATTCAAGATTTTATAACTCGTAATTTAAAATCTAATGTCACATCTATACTACTAAAAGGAACTACTTTTGAAGGAGTAGAAACATCCGATATTGTAGAACAAATAGAAGCAAAACAACGTTGTGTAAACAAATTACCAAGTTGGTATAACACGCCTAATATTTATTACCCGAATAAATTAAATATAGAGCAAACATCTTCAGAACGTACAGCCGAACACAAAGCGGCCTTACTTTCCGGAGATTCTATTTTAGATATTACAGGTGGTTTTGGAGTGGATTGTTATGCCTTTTCTAAACAGTTTAAACACGTCACTCACTGCGAAATCAACACCAATTTAAGTGACATAGTGGCTCATAACTTTCAGCAATTAAAAGTTGATACTATTAGAACTATTCCTGAAGATGGAATTTCCTATTTAAAAAACTCAACGAAGATATTCGATTGGATTTATGTAGATCCTTCCAGACGTCACGATAGTAAAGGCAAAGTATTTTTCCTTAACGACTGTTTACCTAATGTACCAGAACATTTGGATCTCTTATTTAAACATGCCGATAAAATATTAGTTAAAACCTCTCCCCTTCTAGATATAACTATTGGATGCCAAGAGCTAAAATATGTAAAAGCACTATATGTGGTTGCTTTAAATAACGATGTGAAAGAATTATTATGGGTTTTAGATCGTAGTGCATCTAACACCTTTACGGTACATACAGCTAATATTACCAAGCATACTATAGAATCTTTTGATTTCCCTATTGATCTAGAAAGTGAATTATATACAGAATACAGCACCCCCTTACGCTTCCTTTACGAGCCTAACTCCGCTATTTTAAAAGCTGGGGCTTTCAATTCTGTTGCGCATCAATTGGGCGTATTTAAACTTCAGAAACATTCTCACTTATATACTTCTCAAGAAAAATTAGAATTTCCAGGGCGTGTCTTTGAAATTATTAAAACGATACCTTTTAACAAAAAAGCAATTCAGAAAGAAGGCATAAAAAAGGCGAACATTACGACTCGTAATTTCCAAGACTCGGTTTCAGATTTAAGAAAGAAGCTTAAAATTAAAGACGGTGGCGATGTGTATTTGTTTTTTACCACTGATTTAGAGACGAATAAGATCGTAATTATCTGTAAAAAAGCATAACGCATCTTCAACTAGATGTAAGTATCCTATTCTTGTTTCGACTTTTAATTAAACCTAAACCAATTAAAATGAAACTCAAAATTTTAGCAATTTTCGTTCTAGTCGTATTTCAAAGTAGTTGTTCTTCTAACGACGATTCCACTATTATCAACGATTCCATTACTGTCGGCGAAATGGAACAAGAAGATATTACATCTGTTATGGGAGATTTTATAAACTCTGCTCATCCAACTTCTGGTGTCGCGACTGTAAATGAAGAGCGTACAGAATTAAAACTAACAAATTTTAAATCTGATGACGGCCCGATATTGGAACTATATTTAGCGACCGGTTTAGATGTTAATGATTACATTACTTTGGGTAAATTAAAAGGTTTGGATGGAGATTACACCTACTTATTACCTAATAATACAGATATAACAAAGTATAAATATGCAGTTGTTTGGTGCGTAGATTTCTCTGTTAATTTCGGATATGCCGTTTTAGAATAAAAGGACTACTTTAAAGGGCGTCAATATAAAACCAACAGCCATTTTCCTTAACAAATCTAGAGTTTTCATGTATCATTTGTAGCTCTCCTTCTTCTTGAAAGATCGCTTTAAATTCGACTGTTCCCTCTGTATCTGCTTCTAGTCCTTTAGTCGTTTTTAGGATATCAAGTTTTATCCAATCTACAGATTTAGACCATTGTACAATAGATTTTTTCTCTTTAGAAGGTCTTGTGCTTTCATGATGGCTTGCCATTAAATAATCGCCATTTGCAAAAACAAAAGCAGCATAGCGAGATCGCATTAAATCTTCGGCAGTTTTTACTTGCGTCAGATCCAAATGTGCAATTTCGCAACAATCTTTATACAATTTCTCACTACAACACGGACACTTCATAACACTTATGAATTAGATTGATTTTCTTGAGATTTCTTTACAATAGCCTTTAAACGCTCCTTATGTAATTCTTTTTCGGTGCGTAATTTATTCTTTTTACGATCCATTAATTTGGAATGTTTCGCCTTATTTTTTGTATTCTTTTCTTTTCCCTTTTTAGCCATTGTTCCAAAATTTCGTTTCAAAATTACGATTTAATAAATGCGTACATTCAATAAACGGAATAATTAATTCAATTTATTTTAATGCTTTCTTATAAAATAACCTAAAATGCTTTTATATCTTCGCAAACAAAAATAAAGGATATGTTAAAGGCAGTTTTATTTGATATGGATGGTGTTATTGTAAATACCGAACCCCTACATTACAAGGCATATTACGACATGTTTAAAACTGTTAATATTGAAGTCCCTCTCGATTTATACCAAAGTTACACAGGGCGCTCTACAATTAGTACCTGTAAAGGAATTTGTGAGCATTTTGGGTTGCAAAATGATCCTGAAGAGCTGGTGCAATTAAAACGTAAAGCATTTCAAAAGCTTTTTAAAAACGATCCTGATTTGGACCTCCTTCCTGGAGTACTAGATTTAATACAAAACTATTACAATAACGGAATTACACTTGTTTTAGCATCATCTGCATCACAAATTACAATTCACGATGTGTTTACGCGCTTCGAATTAGATCAATATTTTAAAGGTCGTGTTTCTGGAGCAGATCTTGAAGCCTCTAAACCACATCCAGAGATTTTTGAACGTGCAGCAGAAATTGCAGGTTTTAAACCTTCAGAATGTATGGTTATTGAAGATTCAACGAGTGGTATAAAAGCATCACATGCGGCTGGAATCTATTGCGTGGCTTACAAGAGCGAGCATTCTAAAAATCAATCCTATACATTGGCTAATAAATTGATTTCCGATTATAGTGAAATCACATACGAAAACATAAAATCTGAATTCGAAAATTAAGATTACTTTATCAATAACGCTTTGAAGTCGGGATAGGTACCTTTAAAAATATTTAAATCGATAAATCCTTCTACGCCTTCAACCTGTCCGCGTTCTGTAAACTGCCATATGCTCCACGGTTGTGTAAAGGGCTCGGCATAATTACCATAATTAGCAATCCAAATGGGATATTTATCGAATTCAGGAGTATTTAAGTGCTTGCGATAAAAGTGATCTCCCGTATAAATTATTGGTGTTACACCGTAATGCAGTTCGACATCGACTAACCATTTTTTAATTCCGATTTTTAAATTCTCTACAGACTGAATGGTCGATAAGTTTTCGATATCTAAAATTGGAGGTAAATCTCCTGGATTTAAAGTTACATGACTTTTAAACTGTTTTGCCTGACTTAGCGAGTGCTGGTTTGGTCTATAATAATGGTATGCACCACGAACAACCTCTTTACTTTTTATAGTTTCCCAACGTGTTATAAAAGTACTATCTAGTCCATCTATTCCCATCGTTGCTCTAATAATAATAAAAGCAATAGGAATGCTATCGTTAATGTAATTAACTTGATTCCAATCGATTTGCCCTTGATAATGAGATAAATCTATACCGTATAAATATCTTGGATAGCGCTTAAAAATAGATTCATTTTTAGAATCTGCAGTACTTGGGGCTTGGCTCAGTCTATGGTACAAAATACTTAAATCGATTCTAAAGTAATATATAGCCAAAACAAGCACACTAATACAAGCTATTATTAAAGATATAATTACTTTTTTCCGGACCATGAACACAAAACTAATATATTAAAATTGGATAAAAAAAAGACACATGGAAATACCATGTGCCTATTTTGTATTACCGCTTAGTAATACCCCCTAATTAACTAATAGCTATAACAAATATAAACTTTAGTGATTTAATAGACTTACGGTTTTACCGTAATTCCTGAATCTTTTTTTTAAGCTATTGAAAATCAATTTGTTTGATTGCAAAATAAATTTTGTTTTTTCGAAAAATAAATATAAAAGCGGTTTATGTCTGCCATATTACACGAATTATTGACAAATAAGTGCTAATTCTTTACAATTTTATTATTTTTTTTGATGATTACCCTTTACTTGTAATCATTTATATGAGATACATTACGGAAGATTAATTAAGTACATTCATAGACCTATTTGTACTGATTGTATGTCCCACTTCTTCACCAAATAGATATTCAGTACTTACATTTTTAAGAACTGGCCCATGCAAGCGCTCTGTTTAAATTCCGCTATAATAATTTTCTCAATTAATTTGTAAGTCTCCAATAACCTCACTGTTTTCAACACTAACTCCTGTACATATATAAACAGCTTAATCCCTTAAACAATCCATAACACAAAACCAAGAATCTAAACCTATGGCATTATAAAGGTCTATTAATACGTACCTCTCCTCTTTGGTCATGGTTAATATTACATGTTTCCAACACCATAAATACAATTTAATTTGGCATGATAATCCATTAAAATAGACAACGATAATAGCAAGAATGACGCAATTTATGTCATAGCATTCGATTTCAATTTAATATCAACTGAAATACAAACCAGATTTTTAAAAAAACAGGTGGTATAAGGTGTTTTTAAGCGATAATTTGCATCAAAAACGATTTGTGCATCTTTTATATCAGTAACATTTCACTAATTTTACATCATGGAAAATTCTAATAGAAAATTTACCTTAAAAGTTATTGTAGGTTATATTATTTTAGCTATTGTGGCCGTTACCACAACATTTTTGGTTTTTTCAGAAATTAAAAACTTCTTAAATCTCAAACGTGATGATGTAACTGATAGAAATAAAATCATTGCTGTTGGAAATTTAATTGCAGATATTTATGAAAATGAAAGTTTTGCCAGAGCTGCCATACAAAGCGGATCTGAAAGTCAGTTTGACCTATACATATCTAAAAACAGTGCTTTAAATGCGGATATAGATAGTTTAAAAGTTAAGCTAGACAACGAACATCAATTTCTACTATTAGACAGTGTTAAACAATTAATCGCCGTAAAATTTTATAATATTAAGGCTCTAAAACTGATTAAGGAAGATGATATTTCTGAAAGATCTATAGAAAATGCACTGACAAGAATAAATGCTATAGAAAGTTCTGTTGGCCGATTAACTATTTTAGATTTTGCTGAAGATCCAGAAGCCCTGACACCTGCACACCGAAAATCTATTGAAGAATATATTGCTATTGTAAATAAATATCGTCCTAAAGAACAAGACGAAGAAAAAAGCGAAAAACGATTAGATTCTATTGTTGTGGCTGCACGAGATTTACTTAAGCAAGTTAAAAGGGATGCTCTTATTCAGAAAACCAATTTATCGAATAAAGAAAATTCACTTCTAAAAAGTGATTTAAATGTTTCTCAAAGTTTAAGGAAATTACTTTATAACTTAGAACATGAGATTCTAGAACATTCCGAAAAAATAAACCAACAGCGCGATTCTGCTTTAAATAGAAGTACAAAAATTTTAAGTCTAGCCACTATTATAGGCACTATTTTAGTTATACTATTTTCATTTATCATTTTAAACGATTTTTGGAAAAGTCAGAAATACAGAAGAGATTTAGAAAAAGCGAATGCCTATACAAACTCCCTACTTCAAAGTCGGGAACAACTAATTTCTATGGTAAGTCATGATTTACGCACACCCCTAAGTACCATTACAGGCTATAGCGATTTACTAGCTAAAATTATTAAAGAAAGTAAACCTAAATATTATATCGATAGGATTTCTAAAGCTTCGAAATACATGAAGGATTTAGTGGATGATTTGTTAGAATTTTCGAAATTAGAACGCGGCAACATCTCTATAGATAAAATTCCTTATTTACTGAATCCCATAATTGATGAAGTTATGGTTAGTGTAAAATCGGTATATCCAGATAAGGCCATAAATTTAAATATTGTTTATAATTCTAATATTGAAAAATCCATTCTTGGAGACCCTTTTCGCGTGCGACAAATTCTGTATAATTTGGTTGGAAATGCATACAAGTTCACCGAATCTGGAGAAATAAAAATTGAAACTAAAAGCTTTAAAAACATAGACAGAAAACCGTTTATACAAATTCTAGTTTCAGATACTGGAATTGGAATACCTACTGAAAAACAATCTATAATTTTTGAAGAATTCACTCAAATTGAAAGTCACAATGAAAAGAAATATGAAGGCTTCGGATTGGGATTAACCATTTCTAGAAAATTAGCAAATCTATTAGGCGGCGAATTATCATTTACTAGTGAAGAAAAGAAAGGAAGTACTTTTATACTAACACTTCCTGTAGAATACAGCGTAAAACCTGTTGTTAAACTAAAACCCAACACTGAAGTGATTGCATCAAATTTAAACGTTATTGTAATTGACGATGATGCCTCATTAAGACAATTATTAACAGACATTCTTCAAGATAAAAATATAAATGTAACGGCTTTCGAGACTGCAAAAAAAGCACTTAAAGAGATGAAGAATTTGCCTTACGATTTAGTCATTACCGATATCCAATTACCAAATATGAATGGCTTCCACTTTATGGAAACGTTGAAGGCATCAGACTTTTATAAAAATCAGCCTATAATTGCCTCTACGGGACGAAAGGATTTAAAAGGAAAAGTATATAAGGATAGTGGATTTGTCGATATTATTTTCAAACCCTATGGTGCAGACGATTTAATAAATACCGTTAGCAAATGGTTACCTGGTGTAAAAATAGAGCCTGTTTCTCAGACTAATTCGGAAGATATCCTGAAGTTTAAACATTTTAATTTAACTCCAATTAGTTCATTTTTAAACAACGACATCGAATCTTTAAAAGACACATTACAATTGTTTTTAAATGAAACTGAGATAAACTTAGAGACTTTAGAAACAGGTATTAAAACTAAAAATTTAGAGAGCATACATGCGACAAGTCATAAAATGCTAACAATGTTTAAGCAATTGGAAATTAATAGCGTTATACCGTACTTAAACTACTTAGATAGGCTAGAAGATATTAATGATAGTTCCTTAGAGACAACCTTTGAAAACCTTAAAGCAAATGCAAGTTTAACAGTTATAGAAATGGAACAGTTTATAGACTAATATTGTATTCCTTTATTTTATTGTATAGCGTTTTACGGGTCACATTTAACAATTTTGCTGCGTGTGTTTTATTATTATTCGCTTGTTCTAATGCACGAATAATCAAGTCCTTTTCATTGTCTTTAGTCGAGAAACTCTTTCTTTGTAATGGTTCTTGCTTAGAAGTAGCACTTTGCGTGAGCTCCATAGGTAACACCTGTTGTTCAATTAAATCGCCAGTTGTTAATAAGGTTGCTCGTTTTACGACATTTCCAAATTCCCGTAAATTACCAGGCCAAGAATAATTCTGAAATATCTTTAAAACCTCGTCACTAAATCCTATTACATTTTTATTTAATTGCACATTTGCTTTATCTAAAAAGTAATCTGCAAAAATAATGAGGTCGTCTTTTCGTTCGTGTAAATTTGGAATTTTAATCGTGAATTCGTTTAATCTATGATATAAATCTTCTCTAAACTCACCTTCATCTACAGCTTTTAAAAGATCTTCGTTCGTCGCTGTTATCAATCTTATATCAACCTCAATTTCTGTACTACTCCCTAAAGGTTTTACACGACGTTCTTGCAATGCACGAAGTAATTGAATTTGATTCTCGTAAGATAAATTACCGACTTCATCTAAAAATAACGTTCCATAATTAGCCGACTCAAAATGTCCTTTTTTATCACTTACAGCGCCTGTAAACGATCCTTTTTTATGTCCGAAAAATTCACTTGCAGCGATTTCATTAGGTATAGCACCACAATCTACAGCGACAAAGGGTTTGTTTTTTCTTGAGCTTGTCTTATGAATAGATTTCGCCACTACTTCTTTCCCGGTACCGCTCTCTCCAGTAATTAAAACCGACATATCTGTAGGTCCAACCAACTGAATATATTCATTTAATTTTTTTGAAGATGAACTAATACCTGTCACAAATTCTGAATTAATTCGAGTTTCTTTCTTTACAACCTCCTTCGGAACACTAACTGTTTTTTGTTCAGATTTTAGAGCATTACTTATTACATGTAAGACTTCATCCTGGTTAAAAGGTTTGGATATATAATCGATAGCACCTTGTTTCATAGCTTTTACTGCTGTAGAAACTTCGGCATAGCCAGTCATTAAAATTACGGGGGTTTTCTCTTTATTCTTTTTTACTATTTCTAATAATTCCAATCCATTGCCATCAGGAAGCCTTAGATCGGTAAAAATTAAATCGAAATCATCCTTTAAAATTATGGCTTTGGCATCCTCGAAACCATAACTAATAGTTACGGTATAATCGTGTTTTTCTAAAAACCGTTTAAGCATATTAGAAAAAGCAACATCATCTTCTATTAAAAGGATTGACTTCATGTAGTGTTTGAAAAGTAAAATATTAAGCCCTAAAATTAAGCAAAAAAAAGAGGGTGCTTTAATAAAACACCCTCTTTTCTCTTAATGGATTTAAAATTATATTATAACTTATATTTTAGCTTTATTAGTAACTAAAATCTAAATTTCATAGTCTGTAATTGGTATAAACTCAATCTAAAATATTTCACTAATAGATTAATTTTTATTTTTAAAATCTTCCTTACTGACTAGAAACAAATTAAATAGAATAAATGGTTAATTGGTTTTATCTATTTATTAATCCATTTTCCTGTAGCATCTGCATACACTGTTTCAATGGTTCCTGACATACTTAGGTCTAATTTATATTCATTGACTTCATTCATGTAGGCCTTTAAAATAGTGGCCTTAGGAAAATCTACGGTAACCGCCTCTTGAACAGCAGATGGTAATTCAGTAACTTTAATTTCTTTAAACTCTTCTTGCAACACAAATGCGCCATCCTCAAATGTTAAATGTACCGGTGAAGCGGCATAAAAACTAATATTACTAAATACAAGTGCTGTAAATGCTAATGTTAAAAATATATTTCTCATAACTTAAAAATTTAATGTTAATCAATTATTTATTACTAAACCGCCTTAACGGTTATGCTATTATTTATTTATCCAATGTCCGTTTTCGTCTTTAAAAACAGTGATTATAGAGTTGTCTAAATTAAGTTCGAGTTTGTATTCTCTTAAATCGTTTCTATAGGCTTTAGAAATCTCTACTTCTCCATGATGTTTAACAACTTCGTCTAAAATTGCTCCTGGCAATTGATTGATTTCAATAGGTGTAAAATCTTCTTGAAAAACGACATCCATAATTCCGTCGTGAAAAAACATAGTCTGTGGAGTTGTTGCATAGGTCGAAATTCCTCCGAGTGCCAGTGCCGATGCTATTACAATATTCTTCATTTTCAATATATATTAAACTGTTCTTTTAATTATTCTGATTAGTAATATGAAATAAACATGCCATGCCTAATAAATAGAGAAGCAAACATATAAAAGCTAGTAAACACAAGGGGTTTAATAAAAAACAAAAGGAAGATGATAAGGAGTAAATGGGAAATGTGTGTAATAAAAAAGTGTTTCCTGTAAAAAAATTACACACTATTTACACAGTTGAACATGATATTATTGAATCTAAGCGTATAATAAAAATAAAGGATCCAAGACAAATCTTCCAAATGAATTGAAATCAGAATAGAATTAAGCAAAAAAAATCAGACACCTAAAAAGTAGATGTCTGATTTTTATATGTAAATGTATTTTATAGTAGTTTACAACTCGATTTTAACATTATGCTCTCTCACTTCGTCTAAATATTCTTCAATTTTAAAATCTACAGAATTGAAATTTTCACTGCGTTTACGCGCTTGTTTTTGTCTTTTAATACTTCTTGCAAATCGTCGTATACTATCTGGACTATCTAAAATAAGACCAGGAACTTCAATACTATTATGCGCCTTGTCCTTTGCTACCATGGTAAAATAAGACGAATTACAATGTTTAATGACTCCTGTATGTATATCTTCAGATTCTACTCGTAATCCAACAACCATAGATGTTCTTCCAGTGTAATTTATCGATGCTTTTAAGGTTACCAACTCGCCAACGGCAATCGCATTTAAAAAATCGACCTTATTCACAGAGGCGGTCACCGAGTAATGCTCTGAATGTTTTGAAGCGCAAGCAAATGCAATTTGATCCATTAAATTTAATATAAACCCTCCATGAATATTTCCTCTAAAATTAGAGTGTGAAGGCAACATTAATTGGGTCATTGTGATCTGGGAATCTTTAATATGCTTAAATTTCATAATTCTTAGTTTGTAGTATTCTAACGTTTAAATGTAATTATTTTTCCGATAACGTTACACATCAGTGTAAATTACTATTAATATTAATCTATAACGACCTGTTTTGTAACAATATTTTATTAATTACGCACTAATACTTACAATTAAACAATAAAAAACTACGTATTTAGCAAAAAAACCTAAGTACCACAAAAACGAATTCTATTTATAAATCCTTTTTATACCCAAATATTACTTATTTAGTCATCTTATTGATTGCTTACAGCGGTTTACTACTCTCTTTTCGCTTATTAAATACTCAAAATGGATACTTCTAAAACTTAATTATAATATTTTAGTTATCGTTTAATCCACAGTAATTACATTTGCACAAATGAATCTTAGGATTCTTTAAACCGAAATTTAAATGGCTTCAGGATTTTTTGCTTTATTAGACGATATCGCCGCATTGATGGATGATGTAGCAACCATGGGGAAATTGGCGACTAAAAAAACAGCTGGTATTTTAGGAGATGATTTAGCCGTAAATGCAGAAAAAGCTTCAGGGTTTTTATCGTCCAGAGAAATACCTGTATTATGGGCAATTACCAAAGGATCGCTTAAAAATAAAGCAATCATCTTGCCTTTTGCCTTCTTGCTAAGTGCCTTTTTACCTCAGTCCATCCCTATTATTTTAACTCTAGGAGGATTGTATTTAGCATACGAAGGTGTCGAAAAAATATACGAGTATTTTGTTCCTCACCATCATCACGCCGAAAAAATAGTAGAAGCAAGAACGGAAGATGACTTATTAAAACTAGAACAGGAAAAAGTTAAAGCGGCCATAGTCACCGATTTTATTTTATCTGTAGAAATTGTTATTATCGCTTTAGGAACAGTGGTTGGACATCCATTAACGACTCAAATTATTGTGGTTTCTGTAGTTGCGCTGTTGGCAACAGTAGGTGTTTATGGTATTGTTGCTCTTATTGTAAGAATGGATGATTTCGGGTTAAAACTGATTAATTTAAATGAAGAAGACAATAGTTTTTCTGATAAAGTTGGACGCATCTTAGTACAAGCACTTCCTTGGGTAATAAAAGGACTTGGTGTGGTTGGAACCATCGCCTTACTATTGGTCTCTGGCGGTATTTTTCTTCATAATATCCCGTACTTACATGATCTTTTTCACGCACTTCCAAGTATGTTATCTGAATTAATATCAGGTACCGTTATAGGCTTTCTGGTTTTATTAATTATTACTGCATTTAAAAAATTGAAATCAAAGAATTAATACCGGTAACGGATCATAGAATTAAATATTTCAAATTTTTCAGATTCAAACATATACTAAATCAAAAAAGCGTCATTCTAAAATGACGCTTTTTTTAAAGAGTTAGTTTGCTTGTAAGCTGATTGTTATAAACCAAAAGTAGACATTACATCCCATATTACGCAACAAGTTTCAATATTCCTTATGTTTTTTTTTAAAACAAGACCAATTGACACTTAATTCATTAGCGATTTCATTTAAAAATTAAGAGATATAAACTTTAAGCCATTAAATTTACATTTTAGACTTAACGTCCTTTAATATTAATTATAATGAAAAGAATTATATCCATATTTATTTGTGTTTTATGTTTTGCAAACACCCTTTTAGCCCAAGAAATCCCCGCATTTAAAATCGTGCCATTAGGCGTTAAAGGTGGTATAGACGAAACTAATTTATCGGCGTATATGGTTGCTCCCATTAAAACAAACGATTTTATATGTCTAGATGCAGGCACTCTTTATGCTGGTATTGAAAAAGCCGTTAATAATAAGGTTTTTAACACTTCTACAAGTCATGTGTTACGAAACTACATTAAAGGGTATTTTATATCACACGCACATTTAGATCATGTTTCTGGCCTTATTATTAATTCTCCTGCCGATTCCTCGAAAACAGTTTATGCAACACAAAAATGTATGACTATGATGCAGAACCATTATTTTAATGGAGAGACATGGGCAAATTTTGGAGATGAAGGTCCTGGAGATCACATAAAACGATATCACTTCGAAACATTAAACACGCTTCAAGAGATTGCAATTACAAATACAGATATGTTTGTCACTGCTTTTCCTCTTAGCCATGTGAGCCCATTTGAGAGTACAGCATTTTTAATTAGACAGAATGATGATTATATTTTATACTTGGGAGATACAGGCCCAGATGAAATTGAGCACAGTACCAATTTAAAAGCTTTATGGACAACGATTACTCCATTAATAAAAAAGAAACGGTTACGTGCCATGTTTATAGAAGTTTCATTCCCCAATGAACAAGCAGACTCGGCATTGTATGGACACTTAACACCAAACTGGTTTTATAAAGAATTTAAAGTATTACAACAGTTAACAGGCGAAAAAGCACTAATAGGATTTAAAACGATAATCACGCACCAGAAACCGCCAGAAGAAAATACGATTAAAATTAAAGCGCAATTAGAGAAACAAAATAATTTAGGTTTAGATTTAATATTTCCAGAGCAAGGTGTGTCACTAGAATTCTAAAAAATACGACAGTTATATCCACAAAAAAAGCCTTTCGAAAAATCGAAAGGCTTTTACTTTTTGGGTGGAAGACCGGATTCGAACCGGCGACCCTTGGTACCACAAACCAATGCTCTAACCAACTGAGCTACAACCACCATGTAACTGCATTTTTGTAATGCGTGTGCAAATTTAAGCGATTTTATAGAAATTCCAAACCTTTTTTAAAAAAAATATCATTTTAATTTAAATAAATTTTCGACCGCCACATAACGCTCTGATGTAAAGCCCTCTGCATATTCGACTCCAATCATGCGTCCTAAATCTTTTGCACGATAATTTACACTATCGGTAAAATTTTTGCTGGAAATTGGTGTTTCAGGCTCTTTACTTTCTGGATCGAAGAACTGGGTCTTGTATGCTAAAACTGCTTGTTCTTTAGTTTCTATAAATCCAGTAACATCGACAACGAAATCTGGAGTAATAGGTTTCCACTGTATATAATGATAAACATGTTGTGGTCTCCATTGTATTTGAAGCTCACCTCCTACTTCGGTCTCTATCTTTTTTAATCCGCTTAAAAAACAAGCATCACTAACAAGCTGACTGCCTTTTCCATGATCTATATGCCGATCGTCGATAGCATTGCAAAGCACAATATCCGGTTGATATTTACGAATCATTTTAATAATTTCTAACTGATGCTTTTTATCATTTACAAAAAATGCATCAGCAAAACCTAAATTTTCACGTACAGAAACGCCTAAAATTCTTGCCGCTTCTTTTGCTTCGGCATCACGAGTTTCTGCTGTACCTCGCGTTCCTAATTCACCGCGAGTTAAATCTATAATCCCAACTGTTTTTCCGTTGGCTATTTCTTTTGCAATGGTTGCGCCACATCCCAATTCTACATCGTCTGGGTGTGCCCCGATTGCAAGTATATCTAATTTCATTTACTTTTTTTTAATTTAAAAGATCTGCTGTTCCACCTTAAATATTTAGGCTTCTATTTTAGCCTGTTTCTTCACCGCTGTTATAGCCTGTTCAATATCGTCTATTAAGTCGTCTTTTGTTTCTATTCCTACAGAAAAACGAATCAAACCATTGGTTACACCAATACTGTCGCGTTCCTCTTGACTTAATAATCCGTGCGAGGTCTTATATGGCGATAACATGGTGCTTTCTACCCCAGCCAAACTCATAGACGATTTTATTAATTTTAATTCTTTTTGAAAAGATACCGCGTCTAATTCATCATTCAATTCGAACGATAGCATACCTCCATAACCTCTCATCTGAGATTTTGCTAAAGCATACTGCGGATGACTTTTTAAACCTGGGTAATACACATTTTTAATGTCTGAATGTGATTTTAAAAACTTCGCCAATTTCTTCGCATTTCTGTTCTGAGCCTTTACACGAAGTACCAATGTTTTTATACTACGCTCTAACATCCATACCATAAAATCGCTTAAACTACCTCCTAAATTTTTGGCAACATTCCAAATAATTTTCATGTGCTCATTAGAACACGCTACAGCTCCAGCCAATATATCGCTATGTCCGCCAAGGTATTTGGTAGCAGAATGCAGTACGATATCAATTCCAAAATCTATTGGATTTTGATTTACAGGACTTGCAAATGTATTGTCTATAATAGATAATAATCCTTTCTCTTTGGCCAATGCAGAAATCCCTCTTATATCGGTAATTGTTAGAAGCGGATTGGATGGTGTTTCAATATAAATCACCTTTGTATTCTCTTGTATTTGGGCTTCAAAATCTGATACTTCGTAACCATTAGTAAACGAAAATTCTATCCCATACTTAGGAAACTCCTCACGTATAAAGTTACTCGTCCCTCCATATAATGTATTTTGTACCACAATATGGTCGCCTGTCTTTAAAAAGGCAAGTAAAACGGTACTAATAGCAGCCATTCCTGATCCAAAAATCATTCCAGCTTCAGCATGTTCCAAAGCGGCTATTTTTTTTGATAAATATTCTTGATTTGGCGTGTTAAAATAACGTGGGTAACGTTTTACATCGACGTCTTCAAACTGATAAGATGTAGACATATAAATTGGAGATACAGCACCTTTAAACTGTTCATCCTTTACCTCCCCGACATGGGTACATATCGTTTGTAATCCTAATTTTTTAGTCATGATTTTAGCTTTTTATCCAAGAAATAATTGATTCATCTGTAGGTAATGTTTTTGGTGAAACGACACGCACAACATAACCGTTTTCATCTATTAAATATTTTTGAAAATTCCATTCGACCTCAGAATCTTCTAATCCATTTCTTCCTTTTTGAGTTAAAAATTTATAGACATCGTCCATATCAGATCCTTTAACAGAAATCTTACTCATCATAGGAAAAGTGACACCGTAATTGGCCTCGCAAAATGCTGCGATTTCTGTATCTGTTCCTGGCTCCTGACTTTTAAAGTTATTTGCAGGAAAACCAACAATAGTAAAACCTTGATTTTGGTAGGCTTCGTATATCTCCTGAAGTTGCTCGTATTGTGGTGTTAACCCACATTTACTCGCGGTATTTACAACCATAACTTTTTTTCCTTTTAAGGTTGAAAAGTCAAACAGGTTTCCATACAAATCTTCAACCTTAAATTGGTAAAGTGTTTCCTTTTCCAAGGCACTACTTTTATCCACTGTAGTGGTTATTTCTTCACTAGGTACTATAGACGTTTCTTTCGCATTTTGCTTACAACTACACAGTATAAAAGCAAGTACTATTATTAAAGTATTTTTCATCTTATAAAGGTATAAAATAATTTAATCACAACTATTATTTCTAGATTACCATATGAAGCAAAAAATACCCTAAAATGGGTATTTTATATATTATACATTTCTTTTACTTTTGAAGTATACAATTTGACTATGTTGTCTTTAATTAGGAATTTTAAAGATTAATCATATAAACGTGCTATTAATTAATTCGAAAAAACTACTATAACCTCGTTGTTATGGTAGTTTTTTTTTAGGACTTCGTTTTAGTTTTTAGCATGGCATTTTGTTCTTCTAATAGCTCTGTAATTCCAGCCAATAACTGAATATCTTTTGGCGTAGTAACTGTTTTGTTTTTGGGATCTTGTGATTTATTTCGTAGTCTATTCATAAACTTCACTACTATAAATACGGTAAAACCAATAATTATAAAATCTAAAAATGCCTCAATTAACGCGCCATAACCTATAGCAATGCGCTCTGCTAAAACACTACCACTAGCGTCTTTTACCGCACCCCTTAACACCCATACTTTATCTTGAAAATGAATACCGTCCGATAACAGAGATAATGGAGGCATAAAAACTTGCTTCACCAACACATCGATCACCTTGTTAAACGAGGCCCCTATAATGATACCAACAGCCATGTCGATCATATTTCCCTTAATCGCGAACTCTTTAAACTCTTGTATTAATTTCATGTTTTTTTATGACAAATATATTTTTAATCTCTAGCATCTCAAAATGATTTATTATATCTTAATATTAGTCTTATAACTAATAAACACAAATATTATCTTTTAAGCTAATATTATAAATTATTAGTTTTAGAGCTAATAATTTTGACGTTATTAAAAATTCTAATATATTTGATATAAACCATTATAAAAATGATTGCCATAATAACAGGAGACATTATAAATTCTAGAGCACAAGATGCTAGCGCTTGGCTAACCGAATTAAAAGCCATGCTTAATTTATACGGACAAGCGCCTAAGCAATGGGAAATATACAGAGGCGATAGTTTTCAATTAGAAATAGCTCCTGAAAAGGCCTTAAAGACAGCGATTTTAATAAAAGCGAGTATAAAGCAATTTAAAACTATAGATGTAAGGATAGCCATTGGGATTGGGGAAAAAACATACGATGCCAATACCATTACAGAATCCAACGGAAGTGCTTTTATTAATTCTGGCGAGTGTTTTGAGCAGTTAAAAAAAACAAATCTAGCCATGAAATCTGAAGACTCAGAATTTGATACCGCTATAAACATAATGTTAGAATTGGCTCTATTAACCATGAATACCTGGACACCAACTACAGCATCTTTGGTAAAATTAGCATTAACCAAACCTGAAGTAAATCAAATAGAATTAGCCAAATTAACACAAAGTACTCAAGGCAATGTAAGCCAAGGACTAAAACGTGCAGGCTATGACGAAATCTTAAAAATGATACAGTTCTACACTAAAAATATTTCACTATGATTGCTCTTTTTATAAAACTATTCCTCGCCCACCTTATTGGTGATTTTCTATTGCAACCCACAAAATGGGTTATAGACAAGGAAGAACGCAAATTGAAATCTAAATATTTATATTTTCATATTGCCATTCATTTCACAGCATTACTTGTAGTGCTTCAATTTAACTTTAGTTACATCTGGGGTGTTATTATAATTACCCTTTCACACTTTATAATCGATACTCTAAAATTATATTTAAATACCACAGTGAACTCCCGTTGGCTATTTAGTTTAGACCAATTGGCTCACCTTATTATTTTAGCATTTGTTGTGTCTATTTACGAACCGCTTTCTATTTCTATAGATACATTTTACAACACAACATTCTTACTTGTTATTTGCTCTATTATTTTTGTAACTGTGGTATCTTCTGTGATTATGAAAATTATAATCTCTAAATGGCAATTAGAAGATAATAACGAGGCTTCTCTTAAAGACGCTGGAGCTTATATTGGCATGTTAGAACGCTTATTTGTATTCTTATTTATTGTGATGAATTTCTGGGCAGGAATCGGGTTTTTAATCACTGCAAAATCAGTATTCCGTTTTGGAGATTTATCGAAAGCAAAAGACCGAAAACTAACAGAATACATTTTAATTGGTACCCTGATAAGTTTCGGTCTTGCAATATCTTGCGGATTAGTTTTTAACTATATACTAATACATATTTAAAACTATTTATTTACTTTTTCTATAGTACTTAGCGTATTTCACATAAGCAAATCCTGCTATTACAGCAACAATCCCTAAAGTGATAAAAATGAATTTCACACTTACAATTTGATCTCCACTAGCATAAGAATGTAATCCTGCTAAATAGAAATTCACTCCAAAATACGTCATCATAATACTAGAAAACGCTAGAACAGATGCCAAGTTATACCCGAATTTACCTCTTAAACCAGGAACCAAACGCATGTGAATTACAAACGCATACACCATAATACTAATTAAAGCCCAAGTTTCTTTAGGATCCCATCCCCAGTAACGTCCCCAACTTTCGTTAGCCCACATACCTCCAAGGAAGTTTCCTATAGTTAACATGACTAAACCAATAGTTAATGCCATTTCGTTAATTACGGTTAGCTCATTTATATTAATCAGCATTTTATCCTTGTTCTCTTTATTGGTAAAAATCATAAGGAACAATACTGTTAAACCTAAAATCATACCTATAGTAAATGGTCCATAACTCCCCACAATTACTGCCACGTGAATCATTAACCAATAACTATCTAAAACGGGCTGAAGGTTTGCAATTGCAGGATCCATCCAGTTCCAATGTGCAACCATTAAAATCATCGAAGTCACTAATGCTGTTGAAGCAATAGTTAAATCACTTTTTCTTCCCAGAAGTAAACCGAATAACATCGTTGCCCAAGCCACGTAAATCATAGACTCGTAAGCATCACTCCAAGGCGCATGTCCCGAGATATACCAACGTGCAATTAATCCTAAAGTATGTAATACAAATAAGGCTACAACAATCCATTTAAACACAGTAACACTTACATTTACTGCTTTACTTTTACTCTTAAAAATTTGAACAATTAGTATAGTAAACATTAAAATTCCAGCATACAAATACCAACTAAACAGATTTTTAAAAATATCGTAATGGTTATACAGAATTTCAGTTTTCACCTTTTCATCAGAAAGCATAACATCTCCACCATATTGCAATTGCGTTTTATGAAATGCTTCTAACAACTTATTAGAATCGGTAAAATCGCCAGTTTTCTTTGCCTGATTCAACGTCATTAAATAGGCAGAAAACCCACTATTTATGAAGTTAGAATACAAAGAATCTTCAACTTTAAGCGTTCCTTCTTTATATTCAATTGAAGAGATCCATTTGTTATTATCATCATTTGGAATAGGAAAAATACGTAACGAGCGTCCTTCAATCGTATTATATAATAAATTTACATGCTGATCTGTCTCTTTAAATTCCTTTTGAAATCCGTTAGGAATTGGCGCTTTATAAGCTTCCTCTAAATAAGGTCCTAATTTATAAGCACCGCGATCTGTAAAGAAATCTGCTAAAGTCGCAAATTTCTGATCCTTTGGGATCCCTATAATCGAACGAATAGAATCTGCCTTCTTATACTTTAAAGATACAATTGGTACATTATACCACAACAACGGACTTTCGTGCATAGATAAAAACACCTGATCGGCATCTAAACCTGCGTAAGTATCGGTATTTGATAATTTACGTAACAACTCTGAAGCATACGTGTTAACAGGCATCATACGTCCGCCAATATCTTGAATAACCATATGCCCAAATTTATCGGCATGGTCTTGTGGTGCTTTATTTGCAACTAAAATAGAATCTATTTGCGCTTTTGTTGGCTTTGCTCCATGTGCATGTCCATCGTTTTCTGAATGACCTTGAGCAAATCCATTAAAAGCAAAACACAATAATAAAACCGAAAGAAGTTTAGCTTTCTTAGCTTTAATCTTGTCTAATTTTCTACGCAAATCTCCAAATCGCGTCCCTTTTGTAACTAGCGTTGCTAACATTCCGAAGTACAGTAAAAAGTATCCGATATACGTAAATAGTGTGCCATAATAATCATGATTTACAGAAAGAATTGTTCCTTGTTCGTCGGGATCGAAACCAGATTGAAAGAAGCGATAACCACGATGATCTAAAATATGATTCATAAAAATCTTATAATCGAAATCACCTTCTTCTGCATCTACAACGGTTACCTGACTAGAAAAGGCAGAATAACTATTTTCTGTTCCCGGATAACGTTCGGCTTCAAAATCGTTCAGTTTCACACTAAACGGAAGCTCTATAAGTTTAGACCCATATTTTAATGCGAAATCCAATCCACCGACTTGCACTTGTTTAAAAGCACCGTTAGTTCCTTTACCACCAAGTAAACCAACTTCTTTAGTTTCTCCATTTGCAGTAACATTAAGAATCACTCCGTCTTCATCGTTTTTAAGAAATTCTGCTTTTTTAACGATCCCGAATGTCCCCTTTACAACAGGTTTAGGAAACACAATCTGCATATCGCCAATAACATAACGAGAACGTAGAATTAAAGGTTGTAAACTATCTTTTACCAACTTCCCCGTTGCCATAGTGGCCATGGTTAAATAGTCTCCTTCAAAAGGCGAATCTATAAAAATACCATCGTCGGTAGTGGTAATATTAATCGCACCATCTGTTGGCTTATTTAAAGAAATTAATAAACTATGAATGCTCTGAACCTCTCCTGTTTTTAAAAAGTGATTATGAGGTGCACCATTACCGGCTTCCACTAATTTTAAATACGCTTCTCCATTTTCATCTGGGATAATATCTTCCTCGGCACCACCAATAAAATCAATCATTTCGATAGTAACCGGTTGTTGATCGTATTTAGTTTCAACTTTAAAACTATTTTCTAATCGCTTCGAGAAATCAACTTCTTCCTCTAAAGGCAAACGTTGTGGCACACCATCGATCATATAATCACCATCGATAAAGGCTGTGATATATGTTTTCTGAGATAAGAATGTATTTTCGGTAGCCCCCTCACGGATAGCCATCATACCTTCAAAACCAATATATCTGGTTATAAATGCTCCAAAAAGAATAAGTATAAAAGACAAATGAAGTACTAAAGACGCCCATTTTTCCTTTTTATAAAGACGGTAACGCTTAATATTACCAATAAAATTAATAACGAAAAAAACCATAATGGCTTCGAACCACCAGGTGCTATAAATTAAATTTCGGGAATATGGCGTTGGCGAAGTATCTTGTCCAGCATCAAGGAATGTACCGATAGCCATGGCTGCAGCAAAAACTAAAAACAATATTGATGTTAAACGTGTGGAAAAAAGAATCTTGGCAAGTTTATTTTGCATAGCGGTTTCTCTTGATTTTAAGTGCGCAAATTTAGCTCTTTTTGTTCGGTTGTTTGGTACGTATTAAACGCAAAGACTGTTAAAATTAACCTAATTTTAAGATGACTAAATTCTACTGTTTATTTTGTCTTGCTTGAAATATATTTAAATACAAAAATGTGCCCATTTTACGGGCTCTTTGCTTCGCATTATTAGCTATATCTCCCTCAAAAAGTTCGTCTACTGTCTGCAACCAAAAATTTAACCAAGCTCCAAAATGCTTTTCAGAAATCATATTATTATTCTCTTCGTCTACTTTTATATGTGTTTCTAAAGGATTTCCGTAGTACTTAGTTTTTAAAAACAAACTCGATTCCCAGAACGACGTCAAGCGATCGATATGTTCTGGCCAGTCGGTTATTATTGGTTCAAAAAAAGGACCTAAAAAATCGTCTTTTCTAATTTTTGCATAAAATGTAGACACGAGTTTATGCACATCTTTACGGTCTTTAATATCAGATTTTATAACATCCATTACTTTAAAATTTAAATTCATATAAAGTGAATAGCAAATATAGTTTACATAAAATTAAAGAAGCTGATTACCACTTAATAAGTAAATATGACTTGCAAACTTTTGAATTTATTTAGGTATAGCAATAAAATATTTTTAAAAAATGTATTTTAGCAGGATGATTTCAGTCGTATTACTTGGTGCAGGAAATGTCGCCACTCATTTATATAAAGTGTTTCATAATTCTAATGCAATTACTGTAACACAATGGTACAATAGGCATATTGATAAAATATCCACCTATAAAAATGAAGTTTCTATTACCGATTCCCTTTCAGAATTAGTAGAAGCCGACATCTATATTTTGGCGGTTAGTGACGATTCAATTTCTACCGTGTCTGAAGCTTTACCGTTTCAAGACCGTTTTGTGGTGCATACCTCAGGAACAGCAAGTCTTTACGATTTGGATGAAACACATAGACGAGGTGTTTTTTATCCGTTACAAACCTTTACAAAAGATGCGGATATTGATTTTAATAACATTCCTTTATGTATTGAAGCATTAAAAAAGACAGATTTTAAATTACTAAAAAAATTAGCAGAAGCCATTGGGAGTAAAGACTACAAAGTCTCTACAGAGCAACGTAAGCGCTTACATATCGCGGCGGTTTTTGCAAATAATTTCACCAATCAGATGTATCGTATTGCTCACGAAATCACTGAAGCCAATCAAATAGAATTCGACGTTTTAAAACCTTTAATCCTTGAAACGGCTAAAAAAATTCAGAATATGTCGCCTTATATGGCTCAAACTGGACCAGCAACGCGTGGTGACAAGCAAACCATTAAGAAGCACTTAAATCTAATTGAAAACCCGCAACATAAAGCAATATACAAGCTATTAACCGAATCAATAACAGATACTCATGGAAGAAAAAAGCTATAAAGAATACTTAGAACATATTACCACTTTTATTTTTGATGTGGACGGTGTTTTAACCGATGGAAACGTAACGGTTACCACGACAGGAGAAATGCTTAGAGTGATGAATATTAAAGATGGTTACGCCTTAAAAACGGCGATAGATGCAGGTTATAAGATTTGTATTATCTCTGGAGGCTCTAATGAAGGTGTACGTAAACGTTTAGAAGGTTTAGGCATTACCGATATCTTTTTGGGCGCTCATAACAAACTAGATCAGTTAGATGAGTATGTTCAAAAACACAACATTAAAACAGAAAACATACTTTATATGGGCGACGACATTCCAGATTTCCCTGTGATGCTCGTTGTAGGTTTACCAACTTGTCCGCAAGATGCCGTTCCTGAAATTAAAAACATATCGAAATATGTATCTCATAAAAATGGTGGAAAAGGTGCAGTAAGAGATGTTATTGAACAAGTACTAAAAGTACAAGGTAATTGGAGTGGTAATTTCAACTCGAAATACGATTAACATGAAGGTGTTAAACCTGATACGTTGGAAAAACCTGTTACTCCTTGTTCTTGTTCAAACACTGCTTAAATATGCTTTATTTCCTGTATTTCCAGTAAACTCGGCTTTACAGGATTGGCAATTTGCCATTCTCGTTTTAGCAACCTTATGTCTTGCTTCTGCTGGAAATATTATAAATGATATTTACGATGTAGAAACCGATACTGTAAACAAACCCCATCGGGTTATAATTGGTCGATTTATATCGGAATCTACAGCCTATAATTTATTTATGGCATTAAATGTTGTAGGTGTTGGCTTGGGGTTTTATTTATCTCATGCTATTGGAAAAAGTAGTTTTTTTGCGCTATTTGTTATTATCTCAGCACTACTCTATTTATACGCCAGTTATTTAAAACGCAGCTGTCTGATAGGCAATATTATAATTTCTATTTTAGTAAGCTTAAGTCTAATTATTGTTGGATTATTTGATTTAATTCCTGCCATTACCTTCGAGAATCAAGATAACCAACGCATGGTTTTTAAACTTATTTTGGGATATGCAGGCATGGCCTTTCTCCTCAACTTTATCCGCGAAATTGTTAAAGATATAGAAGATATAAATGGAGACTACGTCGCAGGCATGCAAACCTTACCCATTTTAATTGGGAGAAACAGAGCTTCTAAAGTTGCATTTGTATTATCCTGTATCCCGTTATTAGGTCTAGTATATTATCTAATTACCTATTTATATAGTAAACCGCTTGAAGTTGGCTATTTTACTTTTTTTATTATTGGTCCTATGTTATATATCCTGTTTGAACTTTTTGGTGCGAAATCTAAAAAGGACTATCACAAAATTAGTAATGCGCTTAAATTAGTTATGCTAACGGGTGTATTATCCTTACTTTTATATCCATTAACACTAACGTAATGCTCCATAACAACATAAATAATTACAACCTAATTTTGGCTTCAGGATCTCCAAGGCGTCAACAATTTTTTAAAGATTTAGGTTTAGATTTTACTATTGAATTAAAGCCTGTAGACGAGGTGTTTCCTCCACGTTTACGTCATTTCGAAATCAGTGATTATTTAGCGCAACTTAAAGCGCTTCCTTTTAAAGCGGAATTAAAACTAAACGATATTTTAATTACTAGCGACACCATTGTCTGGAATAATAACACCGCTTTAGGAAAACCTAAGACAGAAACTGAAGCTTTCGAAATGCTGAAATCTTTAAGTAACAAAACACATGAAGTTATTACATCTGTTTGCTTTACATCTTTGGGCTTCGAAAAAACAGTAAATTCTGTAACAAAAGTGACTTTTAAAGTACTTACAGACGCCGAAATTAACTACTACATAAAAAACTTTAAACCCTTCGATAAGGCCGGCGGATATGGCATACAAGAATGGATTGGCTATATTGGCGTAAGTAAACTGGAAGGTTCTTATTTTAATGTTATGGGACTTCCTACAGATGTTGTATATCGTGTATTAAATGACATGGTTTCATAAATAACATCAATCATATAGTTCCTAAAAGACGTTCTGATTGTTGTTTCCTTCTTCTATATTGGTAATTCAATGCATTTCAAAACTCTTTTAAAGTCATCGTTTATAGTACAATATTCATAAATATTTTAGGTTTTAATGTCACTAGAATTCTTTTAATACAATGTTAATCTACACCTCATTCTTAATTAGACTCCTATTTAGATGCTTTATTTAGGCTGCCATGAATTCTACCCCCTTGTCTACACAATTCTTTTGTTGTTCAATAATAGGCTTGAGATTGGGATTATTATAAAATTTTAAACTGTTCAACTTTAAGGCAAGTTAACCAACAAGGTTAATTATTTAATCTAACAGGAATATAAATATTGAACCTAAAATAGATAAAAAAGAGTAATATCTTTACGCTTATAATTTAGATGGAATAATTATGCTGAAATTTTCATATACTATGCTTCTTTTATTAATAATTGCAACGGTACAAGCACAAAATACCAAGACTAATATTGGTATAAACCTAACGGGATACGAACGTTATTGGGAAGGAAAAACGTTAAATTACAAAGACCTAATTACCGATATTGACGAGGTGCATCGCAATGGTATTAACGACATAAGACTCCCTGTTTCATTTGAATATCAATTTGATAAAGAATCAAGAAATAGGTTTTTAAGAGATTTACGTAAAATCGCAAAATATATTAAGAAAAAAAACATGACTCTAATTGTGTGCTATTTTGACCATACAATTAATAAAGAGACTAATTTCACTAATGTTAATACTATAAAAAGCAATTGGAAATTAATTAGCCATGCCTTAAAAAAATATTCTGATCATGTTTACTATGAGCTCGTAAATGAACCCAATTTATACCCAGATCAATGGGACGCTATTGTACCCGAAATTGTTTCTGAAATAAGAAAAGAAGACGAAAACACAAAAATACTTATTGGAGCAACAAACTATAATAGTATTTATGAATTATCTAGAAAAAAACCTTTTCCTTATAAAAATATTATTTACATCTTTCATTTTTATGAACCTTTTATATTTACTCATCAAGGTGCGGATTGGGTTGGAGATCAGACTAAAACTATAAATATTCCTTATCCCTATAATGCAGATAAAATGCCAAGCATGGATAATAATGCAATTGGAACGCCTGGAGAAGTTAACTATAATGACTACAAAGACATGGCTAACAAAACGTCTTTAAGTCATAAAATAGATATTATTTCAAAATGGGCAAAACTAAATAATGTTGAAATATGGTGTACAGAATTTGGAGCGATTAATACAATCGCACCAGAATATAGGTGTGCATATTTTAAGGATGTTACTGATATTTTTAAATCTTATAATATAAAATGTTACTTATGGGAGTATAACGGGAACTTTGGAATATCTGACAACGATAACATTTTAAATTGCTTATAATTATTTTACAACCTTAACAATAGTAAACGAATTAGAATAGTAAACGACATCAGTCCATTCAGAATAAATGCTGAATTTATTATTCTTAATGTTTTTTAAATTAGCATCTACTTTATCTAAAAAGTGATAAGGCGATTTTGTGTTTGTTATAATAATGTAATCACAATGGTTATAAGGGTCATAAGTTGCTTTTTCAAATTCATCTGAACTATTAGAAATGAAATAATTATTTTTACTATTATAGGCTATTATTGGATACAGAATTGATCTATCAGATAGTATAACGGAATTTTCAGGCGTGTTTGAAGCTAAAAATTCTCCCGCTTTTTTATATTCTAATAAAACGCTGTTCTGTTCCTTTTCAACAACACTCTTGTAATAAATCTGCTCTGAAGTAAATGATGATTTTTTTAAATATAAATATTCACCATAAATACTTACCACAAATAAACAAGCATAAAAGAAATAGCTTAATTTCTTTAGTTTAAAAAACTTATAAGGTGTTGTGGCTATAGATGCGAGACCACAAGCAATAAGAATCGTATAATAAGACAAACTCATATAGTCTGTAATGCTATCCCTTACCAAAGTGTACAATAGTATTGGCGCCAGTAATAAAATAAATATTTTTAATCCTTTTTTATAATGTATAATTAATTCGAACAGATAAATTGGCATTAAAAAAATCACAATATCAAGGAACGAAAAATCATTAACTGTTCTATTATTTAAGCCAACGAGAGTATCTGGTTCTAATAAACTAAAAAAGCTATTTCCATTCCATTTAGTTTCTAATGAATCGAAAAAATAAAAGGAATCATTCCCCATTAAATAATTAATAAACAAATACAATAGTAAAGTTGTAACAGGGAAAAAACCTATTATAAATACCATAGAAACTAGACGCCCTCTTAACTTTCGTCTTAACGAGCGATGCTGTGTAATCTTAATATATTTAATAATAATATTGGCAGATCTTAATCCTTTTACCCCGTATATACTAAATACAAATGCATATAATAATAAGAGAAGTAAAAGCCATAAAATTCTATAATCTAAGAAAACTGCTAAACTTAAAATGATACTAAGTATCGTAATATGGTAGGTTGTAAATTTTTTAATATAATTAAACAAGTAGTAAAAAATTAAAAAATACAATGCAAAAAAAGCATAAACAGAAGTCCCTGATGTTGCAGCATAAATAGTCACAGGACTAAATAAGAAGTACAAAAACAAAAGTCCCTTAATTACATTATTTTTTTCTTGCCCTACAATGGTAACCACAGTAGTAGCAAGCAGAGACATATAGAATACAGAAGCAAAAAACGGTGCATCTTCTGGACTAAATATAGAAAAAGGATAAGATAACATATTTGTTATCAACGGATAAGACAAGAAAAAGTTTTTAACCAACTCACCGCCTTCAAATAAGGTAGTAACATGACTCGTAATAAACAGCGGTTCAAAATTTAAATAGCCATCTTCTCGTATTACTGTTATTATAAAACTAAAAAAAGCTATATAAATAAACCAGATTGCAAAAAAGACTATTGTAGAACTCTTTGACTTAATTTTATCCATACCTTGTTTAATTCTTCTTTTTAGTTAAACCATGATTGGTTTTTTCCCAATAAAAAGGTTTGGTTATTAATTGATGTAATCCTTTGTAAGCAGAAATTGAGTGCATTAGCCAATATACAGGATTTGCTAAAGCATATATTATTAATGAATATGATCGTCGTTTAAAAATAGCAATCATATTCGTATAAATCATAATTAGGTTTCCCAAAGTAAAATTAATTATGGAAATAATAATCAACCAATCTGGAAAAAGTAATTCTATCCATTTGCTTTTAAAAAAAATATAAATAAGTAAAAAAAGTAATAGAATAGGATAACTTAAAAATGTAAATACTGTTCCTCCAATAAAAAACTGAAACCCAAAGAAACCTCTAGTTCCAATAGATTTGTATAACTTAATGGGGTTACGCATGTGTACCAAATACGTTTGCATATAACCTTTAATCCATCGCGAACGTTGACGTATCCAGTTAAAAAACTCATTATTAGCTTCCTCGTAAGTCGTAGAATCTAACACCGTAATTTTATAATCTTTCGCATAACAACGCAATCCTAAATCGGCATCCTCGGTAACATTAAAACCGTCCCAACCTCCAAGTTCCATCAGTTTATCAAACTTAAAATGATTACTTGTTCCTCCTAACGGAATTGGAATCCTAAGATTATCTAGCCCTGGCAACATATAATCAAACCAATATGAATACTCTAGAGTAAACATTTTAGTAAGAAAATTTTCATTCTTATTAAAGTAATTTAAGGCACATTGTATCGCGATATAATCTTCTGGAAGCTTTTGAAATAACTTATACGTTTGTTTTAATTGATCACTATCTGGTATATCTTCTGCATCATATATTGTTAAATATTTTCCTTTAGAAAAATACAAACCATAATTACATGCTTTAGGTTTCGTTTTAGGCTGGGCATAGGGAATAATTACCGGTTCAAAATTAGTAGGGAACTTCATTTCCCTAATTGCATTATAAGTCATTTCATCATCCGACTCAATCAGCAATTTAGCATCCAACTTTTCAATAGGATAATCTAAATTATTTAAATTCCAGACTAGTTTCTGAATGACTTCAGATTCTTTAAATACTGGTAAATGAATAGTATAAATAGGTAGATCTTTATCCTTAATTAATTCAATTTCTTCTTTGCTAACTTTACTTTCCAGCTCTGTTTTAGAGCCGTAAATAGTAAGCATAAATTTAAATAGGATAGAGAATAATAAGAATAGATTTAATAATAAGTTAGCTCCAATTAAGGTGTCAATAAAATTGAAATATAAAAATATTAAAAAAATCAAAAACATAACCCCTAAGGCAATAACTTGCTTAAGTGTGAACGTTTCGATAGCACAACTATTAGGGTCGTTTTCATATAAATTAAAAACCGATTTATGTAAAATCTCACCACCATACTTAATGTGCAGTGCTTTTATTAAATCTAACTCATTAGTCACAAATATTTCAGAAACCGTGACTTTTAATTCTTCTTCTACTAGTCTAATATTGTTAATATCCGAAGGGTCTGCTACAACAAAAGCAATTTTATTATTATGCTCAATAGGAAATATTAATGTATCTAAAAACAGAGTAAAACGTTCATGAGTATCAGAAAAAGACTTGTAATCTTCAATGTTATCACAATTAATATTGTACGTAGGAAAATTGTATGCTTCTAAGACTTTATTGTAATGAAAACGAGATATAAAACCATGATTAAGAGCCGTTTTAAGAAAAGACTTATTTAATTTAACTTTAAACCTTTCTATTTCAGAAACTTGCTTATCAGTCAGCAGTTCGCTTTCTATAAATAGTTCTTTTCTATGTATGTTAATATTAAAACTCGCCATACAATTATAGTTTTATAACACTAAATATTTGCCACCCTCTACCAATAGACACATTTCTGTCCCATAAATCGGTAAAGCCACCAGCATATAAAGCAAATTTCGGGTTAAATTCATACCCTAAATTTAGGGTTGCTTTCACATAATCGAAATCTGTGGTCACTTGAATATTATTTTGAGATACTGTAAAGTCGTCCCCTCTTGACATTAGCACTTCTAAACTACCTAAGACTAAAAATTTTTCTGTAATTCTATATCCTTGTGTACCATATAATTTAAGTTGAAGTGGGCCGCCATCGTAAAACTTTTTCGCACTAAGTGATAATTGATGAAAATTATCGTTAATTCCCATCCATTCAGAATTTCCTGAAACATTAATTCTTAACTCGTTTCCCACTTTACCAAAGCCTGTAAATGGTTTCTCATCATTTTTATAGCCAGGAATAATTGTTGTAAATGATCCTGTTAAATAATGGTACTTCCCTAGATTTTTTAAGTGCATGGTTACACCTAATTCTATATCTCCAAATTCACTGTTTTCATCTAATGTAAAATCATCTGAATAGGTACTTTTAACATAGGGTAAAGTTCCAATTAAACTTAATTTACGACTTATTAACGCCGTCGAAAAATAGAGTTTATATGTATAATTTTCATAAAAACCATTATTGTCAAAATCAGACTTATTACCATCTTCATCTCTTTTAGTATCTGTATAATAATGAGATACATATGGAGACAGTAAGATCTCCCCTTTACCTTCTAGCCATGAGTTTTCACCTTTGAACCATGAATTTTCATCCTGCATCTCCGGTTCTTGACCTTGTAACATTGGGGTTTGTGAATAACATACGCATGCATTCAGAAATAAAAGAAGAAGAACAATTTTAATTTTCATCTTTAATTTTTGCTTTAGACTCTTTAGATTTTTGATAAATAAACATTAAAATTAGTATCACTAATATTAACAATACAGAAACGATAAACAATCTGTATTTACCCCAAAACTCATTTAGTAAAGAGCTTAATTTAGTTTTGTCTTGATTGTTTTTTATGACTCTTAGGTCAAAAAAGTAAGCGTCATTGCTCTCTGCAACAATTACATTTCCTGTATTTGAAATGGTTTGTTCTCTAATATTAGAAACTAATGATGATAAAGTACTTTCTTTATAATCCTGTGGTACATTGATTAACATAACAGGAGAATCATTATAATAGAAAAGTTGATTGAATCCCATTTCCTTTTGATATTCTAAATTAAAGAACAAACTAAATTCTTCTAACAGCTGACTGTACTCTTCAGAGTCAAATTCTACTGTGTTATCTTTAAATTTAATAAATGTAGCATCTCCATAAAAGTCAGTAAACTTATCGCCATTAGCACTAATAATGATTTTAGACGTTTCTGCATCTGCTTTAATATCGTTTAAATTAGCAGCTTTAATTTGAGGGTAAATAAACCCTAACAACCCTGCTTCTCCTGGATTAATAATATCGATTAATTCGGAAAGCGTACTAACTAGTTTCTCTTCTGCTCCTAAATCGGTATAAATAGCTAACGGTTTCGATTGAAAGTTTTCTGGAAATCTAAAAAATGATAAAGATGAAGACACATCATATCCAACAGGCTTAAAGTATGAATTTATGTTATCTATTTGACCATAAAAATTTGCTGGAGCGATCTCACACAAACCACCTTTAGGAATAAAATAAAACTCATATTTAAAATTATTATCTTGTTCCATTACAATATCATCAAAATCAAAATCAATATTTAATTCGCCGGTATTGTCTAACTTGTAAGACTTTAAAAAATTATCGTTAAAATATAAGTTAAAATAACCATGTTCCTTCTCATCTAAAGGTCTGTATTTACCTTTAATGCTAACGTTCATTTTCTTTACATTAGATCCAAATTTAGCTCTTGGAATAGAGATATTAGAGCGTAAATACCCAATACCTTCCAGCACACCATTTTGTGCATCTAACTGTTTAAAATAAATTGGATCGTAATCTTTTCTTTCTGGAATATCCAACAACTTGGTTTGTTTGTTAACAAACACATAATCAACATAAGACGAATTTAATAAGTGTTTTTGCAGCATGATATTAGCTGCTTTACTAAATCCTAATTCTGTTTTTCCGGTAACCACTATATTTAGTCCACTATAAACCTCTAAGGTTTCTGGATCTTCATATTCATCTTTAAAAACACTAACTAAACCGGCATCTTCATTTTTAAATTCAGGAAGTTTTTTTGATATTTTATCACTTAACTTATCAAAAGGCATTAAGACAATGGCATTATTAAGGACACTTTCATTAAAGTCTTCAATATTTTTAATTTCTAAGTCTAAACCATAAACACGCTTTAAATAGAACTTAATATAAGATGCATATTGTATATTATCTATATCGTTTTCTTTGTCTAAAACAATATATTTAAGATCCGGAATGGTATAACTAATCGTCTTTTCTACAACCGTTTTCTTACTAGGTAAAACGTTATAAGAGAAAAAAGAATTGTCTGTTAGTTTAACCCAAAAACCACCTTCAGAATATATTTCACAAATATCATCACCAATTCTTAAATTAGTTTTTACCGTTAATTTTATAAACCCAGAAACGATGTGTTTTTCTTTAACAGGTATTTTAAAACTAACAATCTGATTTTGATCTTTAAGAAATCGCGTTTCTATAGGTGTATCTGCTAATAATATCGAAATATAACTCTGATCAAAATTAAGTACACTCGAACAAGCAAACTCCAAATTAATATAACTATTTAAGACATCAATGTTCTCGTTAACTGGAATATAAATATTTTCTACTCCCTTAGAACCGTCAATAGTTATTTCATCGGCATAGTCATACGCGTTAAAATACTCTACCACCTGACTGTACCCTGTTGTCTGTAGGCCTAACAAAATTGTTAATAAAATAAAATAATATTTTTTCATCATCACTTAGTTTTGTTTAAATGTTTTGAATTGAATTTTAAGTTCGAATCCCATGTTTTCTGAAGATACATAACTAAAATACCCATTCATTTTTTCCGTTAATTGTTTAGAAATTCTTAGTCCTATTTTCACACTATCACTGTGTTTTTTATAATCGTAATTTACAAATTCAAGATCTCTAAAATAAGATTCTATCTCTGATGTATTTATACCACTTGTTTTATTAGCTACACTAAAAAAGGTGTATTTTTCATTGGTATCTATGGTTACTTCTATATCATCATTTTCATCAGAAAAAATAACCATGAAATTTAAAATATTGTAAAGTATCGTATTAAATATTTTCTTATTACCGACAATTTGAGGATTGACAGCAATTAACTGTTCTATGAAATTAATATTTTTCCCAACTATTTGATTGGTAAATGATTTAATAACATTTTGATAAATTTTTAAAACGTCTACCTTATCTGTAGAATAATTCTTTTTACTGGTATCTAAATTGGTCGGTCTAAAATACACCGAACTTTGATTTCTTAAATTTTGAATTAAGTCATCTAATTTTTTAATTTTTTTCTTTTTTTCTTCGCTTGTATCATCTTCAATTTGAGCAACAACATCATTAATTTTATTTAAGTCATTACTAATTTGTTGAAACAAAAACTTAGCTTCATTTTCTTTCTTTACAACTTTACTCTGAAGCGATTTATAACTCGTTTGTACGTCAGATAACTCCCCGCCTAAATAACTAATTTTCTCATCTGCTCTAATCTGTACACCAATGCGTTCTACAAGCATACTCCTTCTCACTTTAGGAAAGAAAAAACTCATAAAACCTAATAATAGAAACAAATATCCCCCATTATTTAAAATTTGATAAGGGTCTGTAATCTCCCCCATAAGTACTAAAACAAAGAATGTCGCAACAACTAACATATACTGAATAAAGCTATTGATTATAGACCAAACAGCAAAAGTATTAAAGGCTACAAACAAAGCAATAAGTAAGGATGTGTAGATCATTCTATTTTCGGTTCCTGAATTGGAAATAGAAATTAAAGCCAAAAAATTAAACGAGAATAATGTTAAATGAATTAAGAGATTAGGTGTTTTGTATTTCTGTGTGAAAAATTTATAGGCAAAATAAAAGAATACGAGTAAAAACAGTTTTAGAAGCACAAAGTCTAACCAATTTTTACTTAAAATTATAACATCTAAAAAAATTGTAAATAAGATTACAGCAATCATACTCCAAAAAATTGTTTTACCAATTTTCCATAATTCCTTCTGTAACTCTTTTTCTTTTTGTAATTCCTTTTTCAAAATATATTATTAAAAATTAAAGAGATTAAAGTGTTTTATACTGCCGATTTTTTTTTAAAATTCTAAACCTTCTAAAAACTGGTGCAATGTATATATACATAAATGTACAAATAAAACAATTACGTTCAACTACTTAATTAAAAGATTATCTTCCATTTTAGTAATAATAGTAGTACGTAATTATATACTTTTGTATAAAATATTAAATTCTGCATTATGAAAATATTAGTTATAGACGACAGTAACGTTATTAGAGAATTGATTAAGCACAGTTTAAAAGATAATGATCACTCGATTACTTATGCAACCGATGGTAGTGATGCTATAGAAAAAATTAAAAACGACACCCCTTTCCTTGTTATTACAGACCTTATGATGCCACATGTTTCTGGACTGGAACTTGTAACTTGGATTAAAGAAAACTATAACGATCAAATAAAAATTATTGTATTAACGGCTTTAGGAGAAGAAGACGTTGTCTTGGAAGCTTTTTCTTTAGGAATAGACGATTTTATAACAAAGCCTTTTGATCCTAAAGATTTATCTTTAAGAATAAAAAGATTTGAAATGTAAATACCTTTCATTTCAATAAAATTAAAAAACAGGAATACGCTATCTAGCAAAAAATATTTCGTTTTATTTAATTCTATTCGTCTCTAATTATTAACAAAGAGTTCTCGAGAAATCGATCTTCATATGGTTTTAAACTAAACACATCACCTAAATCAGGTAAGACCTTAGTGTGGCATACCTAAACCGTTACATATATTATAAGACCTCTGCCTTAATACTATGGTACTTTATCAAGATATTGTATACCTTATTTTAAACGTTATGGCATCGTAAATATTTTATAAATTGTAGTTTCCTTAGACTATCTTTGTTTCTTTTAATTCTATATAATTTTATGTTTTTTCAAAATCATTTTAAGATTATTATTTCTAGTATAATTCTACTATTTATCCTCTTAATTATTAGATACATTTCGATCATACTAATCAAGAAAATGGGTAGAAAAAGTGGTATTAACGAAGCGCGAATTCAACTTATTCAGCGCTATTCTACGGTCACTTTATTTTTCATAGGCCTCCTATTTTTATCTGTAATTATGGGCGCTAAACCAGAAGATTTAGCTTTAGTATTTTCTTCTGTTTTTGCTGTTATTGGTATTGCTTTATTTGCGATTTGGTCTATTTTAAGTAATATTACTTCTGGCGTTATAATGTTTTTCTCGTTTCCTTATAAAGTAGGAGACAAAATAAGTATTCATGATAAGGATTTCCCTATTGAAGCTGTTATTGAAGATATCCGTGCGTTTCAATTGCATTTAAGATTAGATAATGGCAATTTAGTCACTTATCCTAACAATTTAATATTACAAAAAGCCGTAACTTTAGTTCAGAAGGATGCAATAACCGATGGTCATGATGCCGTTTAATATGAGTTATTTATAGTATGCAAAAAAAACCTAGAACAAAAAGGAATAAACAAAAACCAGGCTTAGCTCCAGGAACAATTGTATATACGGGACAAAAATCGTCTCAATCTTTATTTATTGAAGTTTTCAATTACAGTTCGCATCATATTACTGAAAAAGAACTAACAAACATTGACGATGCTTTTACTTACAAATCAGAATCTACAGAAGAGGTTACTTGGATTAATATAAACGGCTTAAACCATACCGATTCCATTGAAAAAATGGGTAAACATTATGGTATTCATCCACTTATTTTAGAAGATATTGCCAATATTTCGCAACGCCCTAAAATTGATGAATTTGAAAACTACCTAGCCATAAGCATGAAAATGCTAAGCTACGACGACAAACTAGGTTTAAATTCTGAACAAATTAGTTTTATTCTTGGTCACAATTACGTACTATCCTTTCAAGAGGCCGAAGGCGATGTTTTCGAGGGATTACGTGAACGTCTTCGTCATGGAAAAGGGCGCATAAAATCGTTAGGTTCAGACTATTTACTGTATGCTTTAATAGATAGTGTAGTCGATCATTATTATCTTGTAATAGAAGCTATTGGAGAGAAAATAGAAGATTTAGAAGACGAATTATTTAATGGTACTGCAAAAAATCAAGTAACCAATCAAATTCAAGATCTAAAACGCGAAATTTTACGAATCCGTCGTGCTGTTTTTCCACTTCGCGATATTATAAATCGCATCGAAAAGAGCGAGCACAAACTTATAAATCCAAAAACATTACCTTTCTTTCAAGATGTTTACGACCATACTATTCAGGTAAACGAAAACACAGAAATCTATCGAGAAATGGTTTGGGGGTTAATGGATATGTATATGACGAGTATTAGCAATAAAATGAATGAAGTTATGAAAGTCCTTACGATCATGTCTTCTATTTTTATACCGCTTACGTTTATCGCAGGAATTTACGGGATGAATTTCGATAATATGCCAGAATTACATCATAAAAACGGCTACCCTATTCTTCTCGTTGTCATGGTAATCATGTTTATTTTTATGCTTTTTTACTTTAAGCGTAAAAAATGGCTTTAAAATTTAAAAACTAATTACTTTTATTTTACTGAAATTATTTTGAACGGCTTACGTCTACTTTTAAGGGTTTACGTTAAAGAAACCTTAAAACAGTTTAATTGCCGAGGCTACTTTTTATATTTGAAGCTGAAGCCTAATTTAATTCATTTTAATGAAAAACCAATTCCTCGCACTATTTACTTTAGTATTAGTGTTTCCTGCCTGTTTTGCACAACAGCCTAAAAAACCGAATGCATCTGAAATTCATGAATCCATAAAAAAATTGAACTTTTTAGGTTCCGTTTTATATTTGGCCGCGCATCCTGACGACGAAAACACAAAGATGATTTCGTATATGGCAAATGAAGTCAAAGCGCGAACAGCTTACCTTTCTTTAACACGTGGAGACGGTGGACAAAATTTAGTAGGACCAGAAATTAGGGAACTTTTAGGCGTTATCCGTACCGAAGAATTATTAGCAGCAAGACGCACCGATGGCGGTGAACAATTTTTTACACGTGCAAACGATTTTGGGTATTCTAAACACCCAGACGAAACCTTAGCCATTTGGAATAAAGAAGACGTATTAAGCGATGTGGTTTTAGCGATCAGAAAATTTCAACCAGATGTGATTATTAATAGATTCGATCACAGATCTCCAGGAACAACACACGGCCATCATACCAGTTCGGCAATGCTAAGTGTAGAAGCTTTCGATTTAACTAACGATGCTTCAAAATATCCAGAACAACTTAAAACAACAACTACTTGGCAACCCAAACGCATGTTTTTTAATGCGTCGTACTGGTTTTATGGCTCTCAAGAAAACTTTGATGCGGCAGATAAAAGCAATATGCTTAGTATTGATACTGGTGTTTATTTTCCGTCAAGCGGATTATCGAACACAGAAATATCATCTTTAAGCAGAAGTCAGCATAAATCTCAAGGGTTTGGGAACACCGGAACTCGTGGTTCTAGTTTAGAATATATTGAATTAATTAAAGGCGATATGCCTAAAAACACGAACACTATTTTTGACGGCATCGACACCAGCTGGAATCGCGTTAAAAATGGAAAATCGATTGGCAAATTAATTTCAGAAATTGAAGCAGAATACGATTTTAAAAATCCATCGGCAAGTCTACCTAAATTAGTAAAAGCTTACACCTTAATTCAGGCACTAGATGAAACCCATTGGAAAACCATTAAAACGGAAGACATTAAAAATGTAATCTCAGCGTGTGCAGGATTGTATTTAGAAGCTAGTGCAAAACACAATTGGGCTACAATAAACGAAGACGTTAACGTAACTCTTGAAGTTATTAATAGAAGTGAAGCAGCGATTACACTACAAAGTATTATGAATCCAAATGACATTTCAATTTCAAAAAAAATAAAGTTAGAAAATAATATAAAATTTAGCTTTAATGAACATTATGAAATCAATCCTGAAGCAAAAATAACAACACCTTATTGGTTAACAGAACAAGGTAGTTTAGGGATGTATAAAGTTGATGACAAATCTTTAATCGGCTCTCCCGAAACACCAAGGACCCAGAATGTAACATTCAATTTAGTCATTGAAAAAACCACTATTCCGTTTACAAAACCTATAGTTTATAAAACTAACGATCCTGTTAAAGGAGAAGTTTATATGCCTTTCGAAATTGTTCCTGTAGTGGCCTCTCAACTTGCCGAACCTGTTATTATTTTTGAAAACAATATCCCCAAACAAGTCGCTGTGGTAGTTACTGCCGGAAAAGATAATATTGAAGGTACCGTTAGTTTAAATACTCCAAAAGGTTGGAAGATTACTCCGCAATCATTACCGGTTTCTATCGGGCATCGTGGCGAAACTAAAACTGTTTTATTTACGATTACCCCGCCTAACAGTCAAAGTGAGGTGAATATTACTTCAACAGTAACGGTAAACGGAACTGCTTATAGTAAATCATTAATTGAAATTGATTACGATCATATTCCGTTTCAAACAGTAGTCATGCCTCAACCTAGCAAATTTGTTCGTCTAGATATTATTAAGAAAGGTGAAAATATTGGATATATTCAAGGTGCTGGAGATGTAGTTCCTGAAAGTTTAAGACAAATTGGATATCATGTTGCTATTATTTCTCCAGACGATATTACACCTTCTAATCTTAAACATTTCGATGCGATTGTTATCGGAATTAGAGCCTATAACACCGTAGATGATTTGGCTTATAAACAAAATGTGTTATTCGATTTTGTAAAAGAAGGTGGGAATTTAATCGTACAATATAATACCAATCATCGATTAAAAGTAGAAAATTTAGCTCCTTATAAATTACAATTATCTAGAGATCGTGTCACCGATGAAGATGCAAAAGTGACGTTTTTAGATCCTAAAAACGACCTGTTAAATGTACCCAATAAAATCACTGAAGCAGATTTTGAAGGATGGACACAAGAGCGCGGTTTATACTTCCCTGATACTTGGGGGAAAGAATTTACGCCTGTTTTAGGCATGCACGATAAGAATGAAACTGAGAAACAAGGCAGTTTACTAGTCGCGAAATACGGAAAAGGACATTATATCTATACCGGATTAAGTTTTTTTAGAGAATTCCCTGCTGGGGTTTCTGGAGCATACAGATTATTTGCAAATATGTTATCCATAGGCAAAGAAAATATTAGTACCGAACCTAAATTAAACGAGTAATATGCAAGAAGAAAAGCCAATAAAACAAAATTGGAAACCCATTTACACTTGGGTTTTAATTGCAAATGCTGTTTACATAATTTTGTTTTATATAATCATGAAATCGTTTTAATATGGAGACTTTAGACTGGATTATATTAATAGGCACACTCTTAACCATCGTGGGTTACGGGACTTGGAAAACACGTGGTAGTCAAAATGTTCAAGACTACATCCGTGGTGGAAATCAGGCACAATGGTGGACCATCGGTTTATCGGTAATGGCTACCCAAGCAAGTGCGATTACCTTTTTATCTACTCCTGGACAAGCGTTTAACGACGGGATGGGATTCGTGCAGTTTTACTTCGGTTTACCGATTGCAATGATTATAATTTGTATGGTTTTTATTCCGTTGTACCATCGTTTAAAAGTATACACTGCCTACGAGTTCCTAGAGAATAGATTCGATTTAAAAACCCGAAGTTTAACTGCTGGACTGTTTTTAGTACAACGCGGATTGGCTGCAGGAATTACCATTTATGCACCTGCAATTATTTTGTCAGCTGTGTTAGGCTGGTCTTTAAATCAGTTAAATATTATCATTGGCGTACTTGTAATTATCTACACCGTTTCTGGAGGTACAAAAGCCGTGAGTGTGACACAAAAGCACCAAATGGCCGTGATTTTCACAGGAATGTTTATCGCATTTTTCTTAATTTTAAGCTATTTACCTGACAACATTAACTTCTCGAATGCACTACAAATTGCGACTGTTAATGATAAAATGGACATCTTAGATTTCTCTTTCGACTTTGAAAACAGATACACCTTTTGGAGTGGTATTATTGGTGGAACGTTTTTAATGTTGTCTTATTTCGGAACAGACCAAAGTCAAGTACAACGCTATCTTTCAGGTAAATCCTTACGAGAAATGCAATTAGGCTTGATTTTTAACGGAATTTTGAAAGTACCCATGCAGTTTTTCATTCTGCTTGTTGGGGTTATGGTCTTTGTATTTTATCAATTTAACGAATCCCCTATTCACTTTAATCCGCATGCACAGGAAGTGGTTTCGGCATCCTCTTATTCAGATGAATTTAAAGCCTTGGAATCTGATCAGCATCAATTATTCGAACAGAAAAAGGACTTATTAAATGCTTATGTTTCATCTCCTAATGCCGATTTAAAATCGCAAATTTCAACGGTGAACGCCGCTGAAAAGGAAAACAGAGATGAAGCCAAACTTCTTTTGGAAAAAGCAGCGAACGAACATCAAACAAAAATTGAAACCAACGATAAGGATTATGTTTTCATTCATTTTATATTAAACAACCTACCTCGTGGATTAATTGGACTCTTACTTGCCGTTATTTTAAGTGCAGCCATGTCCAGCACTGCCAGCGAATTAAATGCATTGGCATCTACCACAACTATCGATATTTACAAACGTAGTTTGGCTCCTGGACGTGACGACATGCATTATGTAAAGGCTACAAAATGGTTTACGTTTGGTTGGGGTGTTTTAGCCATTTGTATTGCCTGCGTGGCTTATTTAGCAGATAATTTAATTCAGCTTGTCAATATTATTGGTTCTATTTTTTATGGAAATGTTTTAGGAATCTTCTTACTGGCTTTTTTCTTTAAACAAGTAAAAGCAAATGCCGTATTTATGGCAGCAATTATAACACAAGCTATTGTATTATTAGGATGGTATCAAGATTGGATGCCTTATTTGTGGCTGAATTTATTTGGTTGTACCTTAGTGATTATTATCGCGTTTATAATTCAATTATTTATACCGAAATCAAATGAAATCACAACCACTTAAAACCATAAAATGGGGAATATTAGGACTTGGTAACATTGCTAATAAATTTGCAAAAGACCTACTAACCATAGAAGATGCGCAATTACAAGCGGTCGCTTCAAGATCTATAGATAAAGCTAATGAATTTGGTAAAACATACCACGCCATTCAGTGTTACGATAGTTATGAAGCGTTAGCAAAAGACCCAAATATTGATGCCGTGTACATCGCGACACCACATAGTTTTCATAAAGAACATGCCATATTATGTTTAAAACATGGCAAAGCTGTTTTATGTGAAAAACCTTTCGGAATGAATGCTGAAGAAGTCAAAGAAATGATTGCTGTAGCCAAAGAAAACAATGTGTTATTAATGGAAGCATTATGGACATATTTCTTACCACACTATCAGTTTGCTTTAACTGAATTGAAAAATGAAACGTATGGAAAATTACTAAAAGTTGAAGCCGATTTCGGGTTTACAAGACCGTTTAACACAGCTTCTAGATTATTCGATAAAGCTGTTGGAGGTGGGAGTTTATTAGATATCGGTATTTACCCTATTTTCGCTACACTTTCTACTTTGGGAGAACCAGATGAAATTGAAGCGACATCTACGACTTTTGAAAACGGAGCCGATTCGTCTTGCGATATGCTTTTTAAATATGCAAATGGAACTGAAGCGATTTTAAAGAGCTCTTTAATTGAAGAAACACCCACGGCCTGTGTATTTACCTGCGAGAATGGGGTGATTACTTTAAACACGCAGTTTCATGCCCCATCAACGGTTACAATATCTCAAAACGGAAAAGAAGACACTATAGATTATACTGGTAACACAATTGGCTATAATTTTGAAACCATTCACTTTAATCAATTACTTAGAGATGGCAAAAAAGAAAGCGATATTATGACTTACGATTTCAGTCTAAAACTAATTAAAACCTTAGATAAAGTTAGAGCACTTATTCAGCTTGAGTATTAATAAAAGAAGCCACAATCATTAACAAATGCTTGTGGCTTCTTAATATTTTGGAGTTATTTAGATTATAATGCGCCCCATTCTTTTAAAGAATCGTTATTCATTTTAACGTAATCTTTATTTCCTGCAACTTTAGCACCTTCTAATGATTTTTTAGCCGCATCGATAGCACCTTTTTTATCACCTGCTTTTGCATAAATTAAAGACTGTTTACGATATTGGTAAAACGCTGGTTTCTCAGTCATACTCATAAATGTATCCATCCAAGTTTTAGCTTGATTAATATCTTTATCAGATTCGTAGTAATACACTGCAGACGCATAATAATCGTTTGCCTTTGGGCTTCCTTTCATTGCTGAATTTATATCTTTCATAACCAAAGCATCTGTAGGAACTTCAAATTTAACACCTGCATATACTTTTCCCCATAACATACCTATAACGGCAGAATCACTCGTTAAATCATCGAAAGTCATTGTAAACGTTTCAATATCTACAGGCATTGGGTAGACCTGAGCTTTTGCTTTTAAAGCCACCTTACTATCGTCCCATTTTTTAGGCAAACCACTATTAGTAGCATCTGAATAAAAAATCACATCCCAAGACGTTTTATTTGGAACAGTATAGATAGCATAATCTCCGGCCTTCAAGGTTTTTCCATCGATAAGTACATCGTCAGAAAATGTGATTTTTGTATTTGCATTTGCTCCTGTTCTCCACGTTTCATTAAACGGTACAAGGTTTCCAAAAACTTCTCTTCCTCTCATACTTGGTCTAGAATATTCTAAAGCCACCTGAGTTAACCCAACAGTTTGCTCCATTTTGCTTAACGGACTAGGTTGTGGTGTCTTTATTTGCGCATTAAGGCTAAAAGATGCTGCAAGTACAATAAGACTTAACATTAATTTTTTCATGATTCTGTTTATTTTTAGTTTCAGTAAAATTACATATTCACTGCACCTTAATTTGTTAACAAAACCTTAAATCAGTCAACTATTTCACCGTGCCCAGATTAATATATATTTTAATACATATAGCCAACTGCTTTTAATTATTATATGTACTAATAAGAAATACAAGCAGTCTAACATCATGCGTTCTATAGCATTACTAGCACACACTCTCGAAATCAGCAAAAACGATCAACTATTTTACATATTAGATATACCTATACATATTAAACAATCGAACTTCACTTATGTAACTAGAGATATAAACGATTTAAACATCCAAACCTTAATAAAACGAGTATTTAAATTTCGTTTTAGAAACTCAGTTTTCATACGTTCTTAAATTAAAATTCTAATACTACTCACCTTTTTTTAGCTTAACTTGTAACCTATTATTTAAAATAAATCTATGGTATTTGTTGGTCTAGCCTTCGTTATAATTATGGGATTCGCAATCTTTGCTTTAAGTAAGTTAAAGGCTAAAAAAGCGGATCAATTTCCAAAACAATGGCATGTTTTACTATTGGAACATGTCGATTTTTATAACGCTTTAAATCCAGTGCAACAGAAACATTTTCAAAAGCGAATGATGCAGTTTTTAAGTGAGGTTCATATTGAAGGCATAAAAATAGAATTACAAGATTTAGATAAAATTTTAATAGCAGCAAGTGCAGTAATACCCGTGTTTGGCTTCCCTCAATGGCATTATAGTAATTTAAGCGGAGTGCTTTTATATCCCGATAATTTTAATTCGGATTATGAATTTGATACTAAAAAAGAAAATCGAATTATTGCAGGAATGATCGGTACTGGCCGTTTAGAAAAACAAATGATACTCTCTAAAAAGGCGCTATATCACGGTTTTGAAAATGAAAACGACAAAAGAAATACCGCCATTCATGAATTCGTGCATTTAATAGATAAAATGGATGGTGATACGGACGGCGTTCCTGAATTGATTATGAAACACACCTACACGATACCGTGGTTAAAATTAATTCATAAAGAAATGGAAGCTATTCATAATAACAAATCGGATATTAGAGATTATGGAGGCACGAATCAAGCCGAGTTTTTTGCTGTAGCCTCCGAGTACTTTTTTGAGAATCCAAATCTTATGAAGAAAAAGCATCCGGAATTATTTAAAATGCTTCAGCAGTGTTTTCAAATGACTCCAAACTAACAATCAAAATATATTAAATGAAATTAAAATCGTTTTTACTTACTTTATCTTTTATAATTTTCAGCATTGCAATCGCAAATGCTCAAGGTTTTAGAGTGCGATTAAAAGTACCAAGTGAAGCCTTAAAAAACAACCTTATAAACGATCCTTCAAACCCTAGTGTCACAGTATATTTACCGCCATCTTATCAGACAAGTCTAGATAAGAAATATCCGGTTTTATATTTCCTACACGGATTTACAGATAGCGATAGTAAATGGTTTGGTTGGGAACACCATTGGATAAATTTATACGAAATTTTAAACGAAAGCATGACTAACGGCACATCTAAGGAAATGATTGTGGTAATGCCAAATGCTTATACAACGTATAAAGGTAGTTTTTATGGAAAATCTGAGACTATGGGCGATTGGGAAACTTTTATTACCAAAGACTTAGTAAATTTTATTGATTTAAAATACAGAACACTTCCTAATAAAAACAGTCGCGGGTTGGCAGGACACTCTATGGGCGGTTATGGCACTATCAGACTAGGAATGAAATATCCAGAAGTATATTCTTCTATTTATGCGTTAAGTGCCTGTTGTATGGATGAAAGCTTTATCCCAAGTGCTGAAAACATAAAGAATATGGAAGCATTAAATTCTAAATCAGGTATTGCAGACCTTTCTTTTGTTGAAGGTATAAACCTGGCATTTTCGGCAGCCTGGGCTTCAAATCCTAAAAAATACCCATTGTATATTGATTTGGCTTACAAAGACGGGAAACCTAGAGCAGATATTTTAGCGAAATTCAAAGACAATCAAATTCTTTATACCGTAGACACGTATATTGAGAATTTAAAAACGCTTAAATCCATTGCTATAGACGCAGGAACGGACGACACTGATATTTTTGAAGCTTCAAACAAACTTCACACTAAACTATCAAATAAAGGTGTAAATCATACTTACGAAACTTACAAGGGCGATCATACTAATAAAATTGCCGAGCGTATTTCAACAAAAACGCTACCTTTCTTTTCTAAAAATTTAGAATTTGAGAGCAAATAAATTGTTGTAATTCTCTATAATTTTGCCGATCTTTATAAGAGTTGCATACACCATTTTAATCCTCATGAACACCTATTAATTATGGATTTTATTGATTATTATAAAATTTTAGGAATTGACAAAAAAGCAACGCAAGCCGATATTAAAAAAGCATATCGGAAGTTGGCTAGAAAATATCATCCCGATTTAAACCCGAATGACAAAGAAGCTGAAAAGCAGTTTAAAAACATTAATGAAGCCAACGAAGTATTATCCGATACTGAAAATCGTAAAAAATACGATGCGCATGGCAAAGATTGGAAACATGCCGACGATATAGAACGTAACCAAAGAAGTCAAGGTTCAAGGTCACAAAGTTATTCGGGGCAAGGACAACCTGGCGAAGATTATTCAGATTTCTTCGATTCTATGTTTGGTGGTCAGCGTGGATCTGGATTTGGACAAGGTCGAAATCGAACACAATTTAAAGGGCAAGATTTTAATGCAGAATTACAATTAAATCTAACAGATGTTTATACTAACGAATCTCAAATTCTGACTGTAAACGGAAAGAAAATTAGATTAACGATACCTGCAGGAATAGAAAATGAACAGGTTCTTAAAATTACAGGAAAAGGTGCTCCTGGTGTAAACGGAGGGCCTAATGGCGATTTATATATTAAATTTAATATTCTTAACAATACCAAGTTTAAACGTTATGGTAACAACCTACATTCTGACGTCGATCTAGATTTATACACCTCACTTTTAGGTGGTGATATCATGGTCGACACCTTTTCGGGAAAAGTGAAATTAAAAGTAGCTCCGGAAACTCAGAATGACACCAAAGTTAAATTAAAAGGCAAAGGATTTCCTGTATATAAGAAAGACGGCGAGTTTGGAGATTTTATAATAACCTACCATATTAAAACGCCTACCAACCTTACACATAAAGAAAAAGAGTTATTATCCGAATTAAAAAAACTAAGATAAGATGGCAGAAAATCATTATATATTAGTCAATACTATTTGCGTGCAATACAACATTGAACCTGTATTTATTGAGAACTTACACAGTATAGGTTTAGTAGAAATTATTACGATGGAGAATAATACATTTCTCCATCAAGACACGTTAACAGATCTCGAAAAAATGATTCGCTTGCATAACGAGCTCCATGTTAACATCGAAGGGATTGATGTGGCATTTAATTTACTAAAAAAGGTAGATCGTTTACAACAGGAGCTATCGGTAACAAAGAACAAATTACACTTTTACGAAAACCAATAAATCTCAATTAGAATAAGAAATTCCTTTTATTAACGTTATCCTTGTATTCCTATTTCAAGAATTTTAAATCCACGTTATGAAGATTTCATTTTTTGCCATTATATTTTTAAGTCTTGTATTCTATCCTGAAAACGTTTCTAACTTAGATCATTTATTTCAATCAGAAATAATAGATACTCAAAAACCGTGTAAAACGATTACCAAAGATTTTGTATTGGGTAAATTCGATTTTAAAACAGATTCTTGTTTTGTAAAAGTCGCTCCAGAATTCTCTAACAAAACCATTTATTTACAAAATGAAGTGTACGATGCATTCTTAAAAATGAATGCTGCGGCAAAAGAAGACGGCGTACAATTTAAAGTGATTTCTGGAACACGAAATTTCGCGTATCAAAAATCTATTTGGGACCGTAAATGGAAAGCTAACGGTAGCCTCTCTCCTATTGAAAATGCTAAAAAAATACTACGCTATAGTTCTATGCCTAGCACGTCTAGACACCATTGGGGAACGGATTTAGATATAAATAGTTTATCTAATTCCTATTTTGAGAGCGGTCAAGGCTTACAAGAATACAACTGGTTAATCACTCATGCAAATGCTTTTGGTTTTTACCAAGTATACACGTCTAAAGACAACGGAAGAACAGGATATAATGAAGAAAAATGGCATTGGTCTTACATGCCGCTATCTAGTCAATATTTAAAATTTTACCTCACACATATTACAGAAGCAGATATTTCCGGATTTGAAGGCTCTGAATTAGCCTCGTCATTAGATATGATTTGTAATTATGTAGATGGCATTTCTAAAACAGCGAAAACAAAGTAAAAACAAAACTCCAAATTTAACTTTAATGTTCTACTTGGAGTTTTGTTTTTATTTAATTCTATTTATAGAGTGATTTTCGCTCCCATAATATCTAAAAATCCCTTAATTAATTCAGGATGCCCTGGCCAAGCTGGAGAGGTTACCAAATTGCCATCGACAATTGCTTTATCTGCTGGAATATCTTGGAACTCCCCTCCAGCCATCGTAACTTCTGGAGCAACAGCTGGATATGCTGTTAATTTCCGTCCTCTAACAACATCTGCTGCTGTTAAAATCTGAATCCCATGACAAACGGCCGCAACAGGTTTGTTTTCATTAAAAAAATATTTCACCATTTCGATTACCGTTTTGTTTAATCTTAAATATTCTGGGGCACGACCACCAGCGATTACCAAGCCATCGTAATCTGCAACATTTACATCGTCGAAAGTATAATTTAGCACAAAATTATGTCCTGGCTTTTCGGTATATGTTTGGTCTCCCTCAAAATCATGAATAGCTGTTTTAATAGTATCTCCTTCTTTCTTGTTTGGACATACCGTATGCACCTCGTAACCTACCATTTGTAACATTTGGAAAGGTACCATTGTTTCATAATCTTCAGTAAAATCACCTGTTAGGAAAAGTATTTTTTTCATTATATAAATTTTTAATCGATTAAAATATCTGATTCTTTATGTTATCAAGTTACAATGTTATTTTATTTTACTATAAATCAATATGTTAAAAAACTGATAATCTTAATATGAATGCATCGTAAATACTCCATATCACAACAGAGTTATTTTTTCTCATATTAATAACAGTATATTTACAACCTTAAATACTCTACTCATGAAAAATTCAAGCTTCAAAATCAAGCCTTATTTATACCTCATATTCGCATGTGTAATTACGTCTTGTAGTACATTAGACGAGCTTACAAAATTTGACGTGTCTTATGATAAGTCTGTAACAATACCTTCCATAACTCCAATAAATTTCCCAATTACAATAAACACACCAGAATTTGATACTAATACAGAGTCAACTTTTAGTATTAATAACACAACTAAAAGTTTAGTAGATGATATTAAATTAAAAGAATTTAGGTTAACATTAACGAACCCAAGTACTGAAGATTTTAGTTTTTTAGAAATCTTAGAAATTTATATTGCTTCAGAAGGCTTAGAAGATAAAAAATTAGCTTGGAGTCCAACTCCAATTGAAAATGATAGTAATGTATTGTATTTAGAAACCACTGATGATGATTTAAAGGAATACATTTTTAAAGATTCCTTTTATTTAAAGATTAAGACGACAACAGATGAAGTTTTAACAGAAGATCATGAAATGGAAATTAGTACTGTATTTACTGTGGATGCTAAAATCCTTGGGATTTAAATAAAAAAACAGCCTTACAATTATATTTTGTAAGGCTGTTTCTTTATTTATAATACTTTAATAGTATTGAGTATCAAGTATTTCAGATCATGGTTGTAACTAATTACAGGCAATACACTGTTCTACATTAATTATGGAATGAAAATTTAATATGATGAACAAGTATTCTATTTGTATGATCTAAAACTCACGCTTTCCAAATTCACTTTCAATAAATTTAGATTGATTTTTACGTTTATTGAACGCATATGTTAAGTTTAAAAATACCATATCTACTTCATACACATAATTAGTTGTGGTATAAAACGAACCATCTTTCCATGTACTAATACGTTGTTCGTTCGTGTCTAATAATCCCATATCTATATTTTGCCACTGTAACGTCGCAATCAGTTGATTGTTTAAAAAAGACTTTTTAAAAGATAAATTAGGTGAATAAAATTCGGAATCTTCACCTTGAGCAGTCACACGATCGGATAAATAATTAAATGTAAACTGTAATGAAGCCGTATCCGAGAAGTCGTACGTTGAATTCACATTCAATGAATACACAAAACTACTTGTATCTATTGGATTTCCGTTATAAGCCCCGTCTATACTAAAGTTATATAAGTTTGCACCAATAAAATTACGCCACTTATCGGTGACATTAAACTCTGAACCTAATTCTAATCCTAAAGATTTACCAGACCCAACATTGGAGTAAATTCTATTTAAAATACTATCATTATACACCGTATTTACACGATTTATTAAGTTTTGTACATCGCGATAATAAAACGTCCCGTAAAGTGATGCTCCACTTTCAAAGGCTTTTACAACACCAAGTTCTACTAAATCTATAAATTCAGGTTTTAGAGTTGGATCTCCTTGCTCTAAGGTTTCAGAATGTTCACGCTCTGGAAACGGATTCATTTTAAATGACGTAGTACGCTCTACACGACGACTATAAGCGGTTTTCAATATTAAATTATCGTTTACCTTATATTGTATAGATGCCGAAGGGTATAGTTTTACAAAATCGTACGTATATGTCGTGTCTACTACACCAACTTTATCTTTTAAATAGAGATCTCTGTTCATACTTTCTAGACGAAGTCCAACACTGTAATCAAATTCGTCTGTAGATTTATCTAACTGTACATATCCAGAGTTAATTTGTCTTGTTAAATCTACTTCACTGGAAAACTCTGGAATTAAAACAAATTCGCCTGTATCTAAATCTTTTCGTTCGTAAATAAAATCTCCTTTATGGTCTAAATTTCTGAATTGATATCCTACGGCTAACTGCCCCATTTTCATAGGTTTGAAATTGTAATCGACTTGAAACCGAGTACCATGTAACGGATTGTCATTGGTATTATATTCTTCTTGTAAGATTTCTGACGTATCCGGATATCCTAAATTCTCATTGGTTGTCGGACCTCCCAAAAAGGTGTATTCATACAAAAATGAAGTAGATAAATTAGATTCATTTTCAAAAACATGTGCATAATCGAAACTTGCTACAGCAAAATCACTTTTACGAATTCTTAAATTATCGTTTAGATACTGAAAGGTATAAACACGATCTGCATCACCACCATCGGCAGGTGTTATCGCATGATTATCGTAATACAAAATGGTTGCTAATCTGTCCTTCGATCTTTTTCCTGCATAGGCTCCAATTGAAAAACTATTAGAATCGTCTGGTGTATAATCTAAATTTATACGTCCTGAATAATTAATTTCATCAGAACTGCGCTCGCCGTCCGAAGGAAATCGTGTTAACGTATCGTTTATAATGGTAGATACATCGCCTTCTCTTCGTCCAGAAATATCGTTACGCTGGTAACTCGCTCCCAATGATAGGTTCCATTTATCTTGTCTTAGATTATATGTAAAATCGGCTCCATAACGTCCCGCAGATTCTGCAGTATCGTAATCTTCTATACTTGGAGCTCCTAATTTTAAGTTTATCTGTGTAAAAGCACCGTTAGTTGCTCCTTTTTTAGTGATAATATTTAAAATCCCGGCTTTACCCTCTGGATCGTACTTTGCAGATGGCGCCGTAATAACTTCTACACGCTCAATAGAATTTGCAGGAAGTTGACCTAATATTTGAGTGGCACTACTTTGAATGGGTTTACCATTAAGTAAAAGCATAAAACTGGTACTTCCTCGTAACGCGATTTCTCCTTCCCCATTCACATTTATAGATGGAATATTCTTCAACACATCAATACCGTTCCCTCCTGAAGCATTCTGAAAGTTCCCCGTTGTAAATACTTGTCGATCTACTTTATTAATTACCGAACTGGTTGTGCCCTGAAGTACTACTTCATTTAAAAGTTCTAAACTGGCATTTAAATATATTTTACCTAGAGATAATGCTTCATTTTGTTTTGTAATTGTAAAAGCTTTACTCTTTGTTTTCTCGTATCCTATAAAAGAAGCCTCTAAATAATAACTCCCTTTTTTGACTTCCGATATTTTGAAGCTCCCAGTTTCATCAGTAATAACTCCTGTTACCAGTGTACTGTCTTTTACCTTAAATAAAGCTACGGTGGCATAATCGACAGTAGTTTTATCTTGAGAATTAATAATCTCCCCTGTGATTTGAGAAAACATACTTTGACAAAATCCTACGGTCAAAAGGACTAGAAAAAAACTTTTAAATTTCATTAAATTGGATGATTTAGAATACCAAATATAAATGAATTCATAAGAGTCGGATGATTTTTTTACATTTCGTATAACTTTAGCCCCATTTCTTTGCAAAAACAACTGATTGCTAGCCTATTGTTATTTTACATATTTTAATCACTGAGAAAGTGAATACAAAGAATATTGATCTAAAAAATTGAATACTCGACTATATTATAAAGTATTATGAGTGTTGAAGAATACAATCATAAGAAATAAAAAAACACCTTAAAGCCTAAATCTATAAGGTGTTTCATATTTAAATTTAAAGGTAAGTAAACTGTTTATTTTTCTATATCACGCATACTTTCCATCTTCTTAAGTTTTAAGAAGCCATTAATATCTTCGAAATGTTCTTTTACACGTTTGTCACCGAATTCAAATACTTTGGTTGCTAAACCTGCTAAGAAATCTCTATCGTGAGACACCAGTATCAATGTACCATCGAAATCTTTTAAAGCATCTTTAATGATATCTTTCGTTTTCATATCCAAATGGTTTGTAGGTTCATCCAGAATCAACACATTTACGGGTTCTAACAATAATTTAATCATTGCTAAACGTGTTTTTTCACCTCCAGAAAGCACTTTAACTCTCTTTGTAGATATATCTCCACCAAACATAAAGGCACCTAATAAATCTTTAATTCTATTGCGAACATCACCAACTGCAATACGATCTATAGTTTCGAATATTGTTAGATCACCATCCAATAAAGAAGCTTGATTTTGAGCAAAATATCCTATTTGGGCATTATGACCTAATTCCATACTCCCTTCAAAATCGATCTCGTTCATTATGGCCTTAACCATAGTCGATTTACCTTCACCATTTTTCCCTACAAATGCTACTTTTTGTCCACGTTCGATAACCAAATTGGCACTGTTAAACACCACGTGATCTCCATAAGACTTAGATAATTCATTTACAATAACAGGATATTGTCCCGATCTTGGTGATGGTGGAAACTTTAATTTAAGGGCTGCTGTATCCACTTCATCAACTTCGATAGGCGTTAATTTTTCAAGCATTTTTACACGTGACTGTACTTGTAAAGTTTTAGAATACGTCCCTTTAAATCGGTCGATAAATTCTTGGTTATCGGCAATCATTCTTTGTTGCTCATCATATGCTTTTTGCTGATGTGCACGGCGGTCCTTACGTAATTCTAAATAATGAGAATACTTCGCCTTATAGTCGTAAATACGTCCCATTGTTACTTCAATAGTTCGCGTTGTAATATTATCTACAAAAGCTCTATCGTGAGAAATTACCACAACTGCTTTGGCTTGCGTTATTAAAAAATCTTCCAACCATTGGATACTTTCAATATCCATATGGTTTGTAGGCTCATCTAAAAGTATTAAATCAGGCTTTTGAAGTAAAATTTTAGCAAGCTCTATTCGCATACGCCATCCTCCGCTAAACTCGGATGTTGGCCGATTAAAATCTGAACGCACAAAACCAAGACCTACCAATATCTTTTCGACTTCAGCTTCATAATTAATTTCTTCAATAGAATAGAATTTCTCACTCAATTCCGAAACTTTTTCAATCAGTTTCATATACGCATCACTTTCGTAATCTGTACGTACCGTTAACTCTTCATTTATAGCTTCTATTTCGTTCTTCATTTTAAAGATCGACGCAAAAGCTTTAGATGCTTCCTCCATTACCGTGCAATCATCTTCAGTAAGTAAATGCTGTGGTAAATACGAAATTACATAGTTTTTAGGTGAAGACACATTACCGCGAGAGGCTTTACTTTGTCCCGCAACAATTTTTAACAAAGTCGATTTACCTGCTCCGTTTTTACCCATAAGGGCAATTTTATCATTTTCATTTATGGAAAAAGACACATCGCTAAATAATGTTGTTCCTCCAAATTCTACTGCAATCGAGTCTATTGAAATCATCTAAAAATATATTTATAAGTCGGCAAAGATAAGTTTAATCACTATATGCTTACACATGAATTTAAACAAAAAAACCACCTTCAATTTCTTCATAAAAATTGGAGGTGGTTTTAACTTTTGTAACCGAACCCTTTTATAAAATATCCAATTACTATTCGCAGGTATCCTCTACTTCTTGAATTTCTTCCTCACGTGTTTCTTCATATTCTCGAATCAAAGCCGTCTTCTCATCCTCGGATAAACTCTCATTATTATAGGCTTCTAAAATGTAATTATCATATTCGTCATACAAATCCTCTATTAATGCGTCACAATCTACACTGGTAAATTGATCAATCAACTCTTCAACATCGCAAGACAAACAGAAGAAGACTAATAGTGCAATGGATACCATTTTCTTTAATACATTCATAATTTATATTTTAGCGTAATTAACTAATCTTCAACTACTAAACACTTAATTTCGAATTTATATTTGTGATTTCACACATGGTCTATTCCGACTAGATGCTCTAGTTACATTTATATAAACATCTATTTTCTTAAAATTAATAACAACCCTAAGTTTTAGCAAATTTACAACTTGATAATGAATAGTTCAGCACACTTAAAACCTTGATTGTAATTCCCTGTGATTTACTAGAGATAAAACCTTATGATTTTAAGAACTATCGCACTATCAAGTCCTGTTATGAGTATGATTTATTTACTTCACTCTGGCTTGAATTTCATTCACTAAGGATTCATATTTCTTTAGAATTCTACTCCATTCTTTAAAATGGCGTTCACTTACAACACCATCTTCATGCCGATCTGTATGTTCTGTAACCAGTTTAACTTTATATACTAGTGGACTACTAGAAGATTCTTTTACTATAAAACGGGTTCTAATTGCACTTTTATCGAAACTATCTACAACCCATGCGGTTCGTATATATCCCGTTTCTTTATCATTCATTTCTATAACATCGAAATGAGATAATACAATCTGATTTAATAACTTCCAAGAGTCGTCTTTTCCCTTTACAGCCTTTATAGTAACGTCTGTATTTGCTAACTCCGATTGAATCGACACATCAAAAGCTTCATCTTTTAGCAAAACAAATTGATATTTACTTGGTGGCTTTGGCAACTCTTTTTTATTACAGAAGTCAATTTTTTCGGTTAAGTATCCTGTCTTTCTCACTTCTACAAGGGTACACCCCTTATCAGGAACTTTAATATCCAATGCACCTTTACCTAACAGTTTTCCATTGATATAAATATCGGCATCAGTTTCAGTACAACTCAGTTTAATTTTCTTACTCCCAGGAATATCCTCATAGATAATAGTGCCTGCTAACATCGTAACAGAAGTTAATAGTAATAAAGTAATTAGTATTTTTGATTTCATAATTGGTAGGTTTAGTTATTTATATATTAAAAATTTAAAAGGCATATCCAAGACCAATATTAAGAATAGGGTATCCTTTACCAGAAACGTAATCCAAAACTTCTTCGGTACTGACTTCAAAAGATTCTCTAACTCCATTAATATCTCCTGTTACTGCAATCTCTGTAGGCAGCTCTCCAATGGCATAACCGAGTTCCCATTTAAAATAAAGCGTCTTACCATACTTCCATCCTAATTTTAAATTGAAGGAAGCTAATTCTTCTTTTGCCACACCATTAGTAAATGCTTCGCCATCGGTATTTGTGTTTTCTAGGTTACTGACTTCCCCATTAAATTTCCCATAAGAAATGGAAACGTATCCGCCCTTTCCACGCCCTCCAAAATAAATATTAGATCCGGCTTCAAAATATTTAAAATCATAATCATCGAACGGCAACATTCCATAACTAATAAACGGAGCAATTCTATTACCCAATAATGGGGTTACATATTCAAATTCTACTCCAATCCCAATTGGAATTCCTGCCTTTACACCTATTCTAAATGGATTAACATCTCTTTTTTGCTGCGAGAAGCATAAGCAAGGAATTAATACTATCAAAAGAATTAAAGTATTTTTCATAATTTAAATTATTAATGTTTTTAGTAAAAGAAGGTAAATCAAATGTATAACCTTCATAGGTATAAAGAAATACCCTAAATAGGGTATATTTTAGAAATAAGTAAAACTAAAAACTCCTTTTAGATATAGTGTGCTTTGAATATGGACCATTAAATACACATCTTAAGATAACTTTAAAATAACTCTGGTATAGATTTTGTAATTTTAGAATTCAAACCATTACTCAAAAAAAAACTTACTTATGGAAACATCCTTAAGCGATTTACATATACAAGAATTAACTACTGCTGTAACCTTACTCGAAAACCCTAGTATGGCAGCCAAAATAACAAATGTTATAGGGATGCCAATTGAAAAAGCAATAGAATTCCTTCCTGACAATTGGCAAGAAAACATTGGAAAAATCACGCAAAAATCTTTAATAAAAGCTACTGAAGCCGCCATTTGGTCTTTAGAAGATATTCCTGTGGAGCGACCTTCTAACACCTGGCATAAATTTGGTGTTGCTTTTTCTGGTAGTATGGGTGGATTCTTTGGTCTACCAGGTTTAGCCATAGAGTTACCAATATCGACCACTATAATGTTGCGTTCTATTGCAGATATTGCGCGTTCACAAGGCGAGCTAATAAGTGAAAACGAAACTAAACTAGCATGTATGGAGGTCTTTGCTTTGGGTGGAGAAAGCACGTCTGATGATGATGCAGAAAGCGGTTATTTTGTAGTCCGTGCCGCTTTAGCAAATTCTATTACAGAAGCATCTCGGTTTATTGCGACTAAAAAAATATCTGAAGAAAGTGCGCCTGCATTAGTAAAATTTATTGTTAATATCGCTGCCCGATTTAATGTTATGGTTACTGAAAAAGCAGCTGCGCAAGCAATTCCTGCTATTGGCGCTATTGGCGGAGGAATAATTAACACGCTGTTTATAGATCACTTTCAAGATGTTGCCAAAGGACATTTTATAGTAAGACGATTAGAGCGTATTTATGGACAAGAACTAGTTAAAACGTATTACAATTCAATTTTAGAACTTGCAGAAGACAACTAAAATAATAACGCCTCGAAAATAATTACACATAACATGTTATAATTATTTTCGAGGCGTTTTAATATTAAAACCAAATTTAATTAAGTGTTCTAAGTTATCGATGCCTTGTAAATACTATCAATGGCATGACTTAAAGATGTTGAAAATTCATCATCGCTTTGTTGCTGTTTTAGATCGTTTAGAAGTGCTCTAGAGAAACTGGCTATAACCCCTTTGTTTTTTTCTAATAAAGTATTTGCTGTTTCAATATCGTAACCTCCAGAAAGTGCAAACACGCGTATTACTTTAGCATGATTTACCAAATCCTTATAGAAATCGGGAACCGTAGGTAAAGTAAGTTTTAAAATTATAGCTTGCTCTTTACTTAATTTATCTAATTCTAATCGAATGTTTTTCTTTAAAGTCGATTCTATTTCTGCTTTATCTTTAGCATGAATATCGACTTCCGGTTCTAAAATCGGAATTAGTCCACAGGAAAGGATTTCTAATCCAAATGCAAATTGTTGCTTTACAATAGCCGCAATACCTTTTGCATTATTTTCGTAAATTACTGAACGCATTTTTGTACCGAAAACACCAAGATCCTTGGCTTCTTTTAATCTAGATTCTAGATTCGGAATGGGCTTCATCAGTTTTACACCATCACTTAAATCTTCCAAGCCTTTATCTACTTTCAAAAAAGGGACAAGCTCTTTATTCAATAAAAATGACGGAACAGGTTCCTTGCCAATGACTCCTTTCATTGTACGCTCAAAAAGAATAACTCCTAATATTTTATCACTAGAAAAATGTTCATTTGTAATAACACGAGAACGCATGTCGTGAATACGTTGAAACATTTCGGTTTCATCTTTATATTGATTTTCATCTACACCATATCCAAGTAGTGCTTTTGGGGTGCTTCCTCCACTTTGATCTAAAGCGGCTATAAATCCTTTACCATCTCTAATTCGTTCTATTTGCTGCTGAAATGTATACATAATCGATATATTTTAGTATTAAAAAACTGTTTTATTACGTCTTATAAAGATGCAAAAAGTTAAAGCGTTCGACAACTAAATATATCTAAAAATCCGTTAAAATTTAAGGCATTACGTTCTGTTCACGTTTCGCTAATTTTGAAGCTATAATACTGATTATAAATATTTGAGATGCATGAAAAATCATGAGCGGCAATAAAATTAAACTTGAAGCAGCCGCATTTTTAAATAAGATTTTATAAAAGATTGTTCCGTGAACTAAGGACTTTTTAGTACCGCAAAATTGTGCTGTAATTTTATCTTCAATATTAAATTTTAATTTGGAGGCTATCACACCAATAATGTAAAAAACCGTAAAAAATATCGCGATTACAATCACAAATAATAAGGCGAAATCGAACCAATTAACACTACTAAAAATATTGTTATAGAACGAATCGGCGAAGCTTTTATAAATGATAAGTAGAATTACAGATTTATCGAAAAGCGTAAGTTGTTTACTATATTTCATAGCTAATTCATGTCCGAATCGCTGAAGCATGATTCCTAAAATAACTGGGAGAATAATTCCTAAAATCAGATTCATATAAATAGAGCCATAATCGAATTCTGCTCCTGTTTTTTCGATAAATAAGCCCACCCAAAGTGGCGTTATTAGAATCCCTATAATTCCCGAAATACTTGCATTAAAAATAGCAGCAGGCACGTTTCCGCGAGCCATAGACACCATAACTACAGACGAAGACACGGTTGATGGCAATGCTGCCATAAACAACAGCGCCAACCAAAAACTATGTTGTTCTTGCGTTTGGACAAACGGATAGAACATGAGAATTAATAATGGGAATAATAAAAATGTGGACAACTGCACCAAAACATGAAGTTTCCAATTGTATAATCCGGACTTGATTTGTTTCGGACTTAGTTTTAATCCGTAGAAGAAAAATATTAAAAAGAAACCGATAGAACTTACAGTTGAAATCGGAAACGGACTGCCCTCTATACCCCATTGTGGGAAGAAATATGCAAAAATTATAGTTGCTATAATAGCGAGAATAAAGCGATCCAATTTAAATTTCATAAACACCAATTTTGACCACAAATTTAAATCAACTTATGTATTTCTATGCTTTTCTCAGCCACTTTTATTTTAAAGGTTATATCAGGAGCAAAAAAAAACTTCACCTAAATTATAGATGAAGTTTACATTCTTTGTTCTTCAATTAAATATTGAAGTTATAGCGCACGATTATATTGCAAACCAGTCTTGAACTTTCTGAATGATTTCGGTGTCTTTACTTCCATCTTCAAATTCATTATTCATTTTATTATAAACATAATCTTTACTCCATTCCTCATGGTTTTCTGCAACTTGTTTTATGGCATCACAAATAAATTCTAGTTCTTTATTTGAGGTAATAGGATGCAATGATAAACGTACCCAACCTGGCTTATTTGTTAAGTTTTTAGAATTAAGATCATCTACCATTTCTAGTGACCTGTTTTCGTCGTAATCGAATAAATAATGACCGTAAGTACTAGCACAAGACCAACCACCGCGGACTTGAATTCCGAAACGATCATTCAATAATCTCACGATTAAATTGTAATGCACATCCTGAATACCAAAAGACACGCAACCAATACGCTTAACTTCGGTACTTCCTAAAATAAATAAATTAGGAATCTCATTTAATTTATCAAAACAATACGCTAACAACTCTTCTTCTCGAGCCTCAATATTTTCAGTCCTCATTTTATCTTTTAAACGCATAGATAAAGCTGTGCGCATAACTTGTAGAAAACCTGGAGTTCCACCATCTTCACGAACCTCGATATCCTGAAAATACGCATACTCTCCCCAGGGGTTCGTCCACTGTACATTCCCTCCTCCTGGAACGTCTGGACAATTTGCTTTATATAACGCTTTATTAAATACCAAAACACCACAAGTTCCTGGTCCTCCTAGAAATTTATGAGGCGAAAAGAAAATAGCATCTAAACGTGCATCTTCATCTACTGGATGCATATCTATATCTACATAAGGCGCAGAAGCTGCAAAATCAATGAAACAAAAGCCACCATGTTTATGCATTATTTTAGCTAAATCGTAATAAGGTGTAATTATACCCGTAACATTAGAACACGCTGTGAACGAACCGATTTTAGTTTTTCGATCTTTATACTGAATTAGAGCAGCCTCTAAAGTTTCAGGACAAATTAATTTCTGATCGTTACATTTTAAAATCACCACATCTGCAATGGTTTCATGCCAAGGCACATGATTTGAGTGATGCTCCATGTGAGAAATAAATACTACAGGGCGGTCGTTTTCTGCTATTTGAGTTTTCTTCAATTTTGCATCGGGAAAACGCAATCCCATAACACGTTGTAAATGCGACAAAACTCCCGTCATTCCAGTGTTTGAAGTCACCAAAACATCGTCTTGATTAGCATTTACGTGCTGTTTTATTATTGCTCGTGCATGTTTGTAAGCATACGTTGAAGCTTTTCCTGTTTCACTAGAAAATGAATGTGTATTCGCAACCATTGGTCCGATTTGCTCTTGCATAATCTTTTCTATAGGCGCATATAAACGTCCGCTAGCAATCCAATCGGCATACAATAATTGCTGCTCTCCTAACCTACTTTTAAAAACGAAATCATCTCCAATAACGCCCTCTTTAAAAGATTTAAAATAGGTTTCCAAATTAGAATCTACGGTATTATTAACCTCAACAGTTGTTGCTTCACTCATTTTATCTCAAATTACATGTATCACATAAAAACATAAGTAGGTTATCCCTTTACATTTTTATAATCGAGTGTAAATTTACTATTATATCACACAATCTAAAACTATTTGTGCCTTGTATGCCATATACTTTTTAAAAGTAAACATCAGTTCTTGTAAATCTTTTAAACAAAACACATTATGGCTAGCACTTCGTTTTACGTCCTGTGAGTTGGGTTTTACAACTTAATTGTAAGATGTTTTAGATTACGATTATTACTCGTGAATTATTGCGTGGGTTTAACAAAAAAGACTGCCTTTTCAGACAGTCTTTTTTGTTATAAAATATATAATGTGCTTTTAAAATTAATCAATAACTAGCAAAGGTGTTTTAGACACTTCGGATAATGCTTTAGTTAGAGCACCTTCGGAAGACACTTTACCTTTGGCATGATTACGCGGTAAAATACTAATAAGATCAATATCTTTTTCTTCTGCATATTTAAAAATACTTGTTGGAATATCTGGACCATCAACAAAAAGATGATGCGAATAAAAGTCTTCTAAATAATACATAATTGTATTTTCATTCTTTTCGTCTACGATGGTGTATCCGTAATCGGCTTCTCCTTGTTTCACAGTTAACACATGTACTTTTGCTTTAAATCGTCTAGCAACTTGCAATAAAACGCCTAGAAGTTTACTGTCGTGAATTAAATCTTCACCGATAACCAAAGCTATCTTCTTGATTTTAAAATTTGCGTAATCTTTTGGAATTACAATTATCGGACAATCTACAACCAGTACAAATGAAGAGGTATTCGTGTTTAATTTTTTGTTATTAACTAAACTCGTACCCATAAAAATCAAGTCTATTTCTTCAGCCTTTTGAACGTCTAACAAAGAGGCTTGTAGCAACCCTTTTTTAATAATGGTTTTAATATTATTTCTAGAATGCGATTGAAATTCAACTTTTATAGCTTCTAACTTTTCTTCTGCTTGCTCATCATCTATTTCATTAACATACACTAGAATAATCTCTGTATCCAAATCGTCTGCCACAAAATTCTTAACATAATTAAGTGCGTTATTTGCTGTATCAGAAAAGTCAAAGGGCACCATGATTTTAAATAACTTTTTCATTTATTTTTACTAATTTAGGGATTTACAACCTAATAAAGTTACGAAAAAATGCGTTATTAAACATGACATATATCATTGTATAAACAACTTTAACATACGAAATTTGTATAGTAAAAACTGAAATCCACTGAAGTCAATCTAACTATTTGATTTCTACTGAAATTATTCGTAATGTCAAAAAAAATATGCATTTCTAAGAAATTGATGCTACCGCTACGTAGTTTAAAAACTATAAAATGGACATCCATTTTGACATTAAAATTTCTATTCTTCCCATTAATTAATTACGGACAAACATCAGATTCGTTAATCCCGAAAGTTGAAAATCAGCGATTTACATATACGCTGTTTAATAATCCTGATATTAAAGTAAAACTTGGAGGCACAATACAGCCTTGGGCATTTTATACCCAATGGAACCCTGGAAGTTTGAATGAAGGCGGTGATGCTAAAGACTATAATGTTGGATTAGCCGTTAGACGATTACGACTACAAAGTAGCTTTACTTTTGGTAAGAAAGTTAAACTGACATTTAATTTAGGTGAAAACAACTTTAATGGTAAAGATCGTGATTTTCCTTATTTAAAAATCTTAGATTTTTACGGCCAATATGATATTTCGAAACCATTTGCCGTAGCTTTTGGTAAATCGACTTACGATGGATTATCGCGTTACGCAGCACCATCGACTTCAACCATGTTACAAACCGATTTGCCTTTAATAGCACAACCTACTTTAAATTATTCTGATGATGTTACGCGCGAATTAAGTTTAGTCTTATTGGGAGACCTAGGAAAATTAAATTACCGTATGGTATTTATTCATCCGTTTAGTTATGACTATACAGACGCGAATCCACCAGAACCAAAAAATGGAGCTTCACAGTTTACAGACGACTATAGAAACATACAATACACCACTTATATTAAGTACGATTTCCTAGAAAAAGAAAACAATCGCGGACCAAACTTTGTAGGAACTTATTTGGGAAAGAAGAAATTGCTTTCGGTAGGTATCGGAGCAAAATACCAACATGATGCCTTATATTCTATTGAGAATGAGAACAAATCGTATCACGACATGAATTTATGGTCGGCAGATGTGTTTTGGGATCATCCTGTAACCTCAACATTTATAGATGCCACAAGTGCTTATGTAGGTTACTTTAATTACGATCTAGGGCCTAATAATTTAAGAAGTGTAGGTGTAAATAACACGGCATATGGCTTTGATAACACGAATGATATTGTAAACGGTCTTGGAAATTCGTTTCCTTCTATGGGAACCGGTCAAAGTATATACGGACATTTTGGATTACTATTTAAACCAATGGGTAAAGAAACGGATTGGGGCCAATTGGAACCTTATGTTGTTATGCAAAGTAGTCGTTTTGACGCTCTAAAATCTGATATGATTGTTGGTAGTATTGGACTGAATTGGTACTTACAAGGACAGGATTCTAAATTAAGTTTAGATATCCAAAACCGACCGATTTTTTCAAATATTACAAACGAAGAAACAGATAGAAAGTATATGTGCGTACTGCAATATCAATATAGATTACATTAAACAAGTCTGAATAGATTTTTTCAGTTTTCAATTCGGATCTTGTATTTAGAAAGCGACTTTGAGCAATCAAAGTCGCTTTTGTTATTTAGAAACTACATCTTGCATCAGGTAAAGCTTTTTTTCAGTTCTCGACTCCGCTCGAACACCCTAAAAAACAGAGTACTTTTACTGTTTTATACACGCTTCAGTAGAGAAGGGAAAGAATTAAGCATTGGAATTTAAAAGGTATGCTATACTATTCGAGCATGGTATTCGAGCGGAGTCGAGAATCTACCTTAACATATTAGAAATTATATATAACCAATTCTTGTTCTCGACTCCGCTCGAACGCCCTAAACAAATATGTTGTTTTACTTTTTTATATACGCTTCAGTAGAGAAGTAAAAAGACTAAACATTGAAACTTTAACGGTATTTGAGCGCAGTCGAGAATCCTCCGTACTATCTTAAGAATCACATAAAACCAATACTTGTTCTCGACTCCGCTCGAACGCTCTAGAAAAACAGAGTGCTTTTACTATTTTATACACACTTCAGTAGAGAAGTGAAAAGACTAAACATTGAAACTATACTCTAGTGGAGTCGAGAATCAATCATAATGTACCTCAGTTTTCACAACTCTTACAAGTGCTACTTTTGCCTAAAATACATCATCATATTAAATTAAAATCTTGAGCCTTTTTCGGTTCTCGACTCCGCTCGAACACCCTAGATAAATAAGACGTTTATACTGCTTTTACGTACGATTTAGTAGAGAAGGTAAAGGATTAAAGCATTGGGATTTAAACGGTATGCTATGCTATTCGAGCATGGTATTCGAGCGGAGTCAAGAATCTACCTTAACATATTAGAAATTATATATAACCAATTCTTGTTCTCGACTCCGCTCGAACACCCTAGAAAAACAGAGTGCTTTTACTATTTTATACACGCTTCAGTAGAGAAGTGAAAAGATTAAACATTGAAATTTAAACGGTATTTGAGCAGAGTCGAGAATCCTCCGTACTATATTAAGAATCACATAAAACCAATACCTGTTATCGACTCCGCTCGAACGCCCTAGAGTAATAAGCCGCTTTTACTGTTTTATACACGCTTCAGTAGAGAAGTGAAAAGATTAAACAAAAAAAGAGCTTACGATACACGTAAGCTCCTTTAGTAGTATAACAAGTATGATTTACTAAACCAGTTAGTACATCAATTTCATTTTTAGATTTTGTTCTGTTTTAACTTCTCCAGAATCATCTATAGTATTATTTACCGACGTTTGTCCTTTCTCTCCCCAGAGTACAATGACATAAGAAACAGCATTGTCTTTAAACGTATTTCCATTAAAATCGATGTTTACGATTCCACGAGTTTGTAATAAAATTTTACTTTCCTCTTTAGAGCCACTGTTTTTAAAAGTATTGTTTTTTAATACCAAAGTACCACCAATACTAGACTCGTCATATCCTCCTCTGTAGTAGTTTAAAACATTTTGGTCTACATTTTCGAACGTTGAGTTTTCGATAGTCACAAATTCTGCACTATAATCTCCTTTGTCATCATCTTCTCCTGCTAATAGGATACCATTTGTACAATCTTTAATAGATGAATTTGAAACTACAAGAGAATCTGCTAAAGATCCTTTGTATGTTCTTAAAACGCTAGAGAATTTAGACACCTCGCTGTTTTTAATTTTCAACTTATAAACTGTCGACATGTTTTTCTCTAAGGTTGCGAATGCATCTTGAGTTTTAGATCCTTCGATAGCTACATTTTCTAAATTCAAGTTTCCTTTAGGTAACATTTGGAATAAAGCTGTATTCGAAGCTCCACTATATACAATCTTAGCTTTTTTCTTTCCAGCAGATTTAATCGTAATATCTTTATCTATTTTCATAGTTTCAGATACTTTGTATGTTCCAGACTTTAATTCTACGATATCTCCTGACTTAGCATCAACGATTGCTTTAGCAAGGGCATCAGCTGAAGTTACTTTAAAGGTTTTAGCCTTTACTTTTTTATCACTACGGTCTAACCATTTTGGTCCGTATTGTAATTTATTGATTTCAACTTTACCTTTATTAGTGAAAGGAAACGTTACTGCACCAATAGCACTATTTTCAGATCTGTCGTTTCCAACAAGATCATTAGATATTTTATCAAAATCAAAACCATTATATACATCAGAGAATGCTTTTGAAGGTGCATAGAACCAATCTGATACTTTATTTACTGTAAAATCTTCTTGCGTTAAACCTCCATTAGTCTCAATCCCGCTTACATCTTTAGAATTCAAGATATTGTTATAAAAACTCACACCATCAACTTCGTCGTAAGCAACAATTGGCTTAGTCTCGTTTTTATCGTGATTATAAATCAGGTTGTTCGCTACAATAGTACGCGTAGGTCTTGCAGAACGTAATTCTGTTGCAGGCAATACATCACTTTTATCAGAATTATTCCCAACACTAAATTGTAAAGGAGACAAACAATCGATAAATGAGTTATACGCGATTACAGCATCTGTAACTTGGTTATAACGGTTTAAAGGTGATTTAGGCACACCATTCATTACTGCAATAGCGCTTCTAAAATCGCTACCTAGTATTTTGTAGAAATAATTATTTGTCACCCAGTGTCCCGTATTTACAACACGTACACCACCAATTGCTGTAGAGTTTTCGTTTCCGATAAATACGTTGCCATCTACTTTAGCATAGTTTCCGTGACGTAATACTAAAGAGCCTTCACATTCGAAAAAGATGTTGTTTGTAAACTCATTAAAATTAGATTTACTTGAAATAATTTCAACTTCACCATTACATCTTTCGAATAAATTGTTTGATACCTGAGTATAAGAAGGCGTCATAGATGTGTAACTATCTCCCAACTGAATGGTTTCTCCATGAGGTCCTCCTGCTCTTGGTCTTTCACCAAAATAGTTATTTATAATTTTATGGTGATTATTAATATTCTCGTTACCGTTTAAGTATATTCTTAATGTTGGACCTGGGTTAGATTTCCCTGCAATGTAACAATTACTCAACTCGTTGTGTCTTCCGTAGAATTGCACCCAGTTGTCTTTTTCTTCACGATCTGGTTGTGTAAATCCTTCAATAACACAATTCGTTATTTTACTGTGGTTGGCTACACTTTCGTTATCGGTTCTAAAATCGATAATTGTACTTTTAGGCGTAAATCCGTTTCTGAAGTATAATCCAGAGACCTCTAAATATTCTCCAGATAATCTCAGTCTAGACTGTCCTTCAATAAATACTTGTCCAGGAGTTTCTGCTTCCAAAACAATAGGTTGCGCTTCTGTACCTACCCCTTTAAATTTAATAATAATGTCTGTCCAAACCCCATTAGCCATTACTAAATGGTCTCCTGGTTTTGCAGCCTTAATAGCTTCCTCTAATTCTTTCGCATTATTTACCATGGTCTTTCCTGCTTGTGCGCTAGCTTGAACGGTAAATAAAATTGAAAGGATTAAAATTGAAATCGTACTTTTAATTGTGTTCATTTGTTTTTAGATTAAATTGGTTAACCAATTTGGTGAACCAAAAATACAAATTCTATAATTACTATTCAAGTAGAATTAAATAAAGTTGATTAATAAGTCTTAATTTAACACTGAAAAATTAGCAGTCACCCCCACCTCATCATGAGTTTTATGCATTAAACAAAAAGGATGGATTAAATAAAGCGTCTACACTAAATTATTAAAGAAACAAGGTCCTATCGGCCACTTTAAACTCTAGAATAATTATTACCCTAGTATTTGTATGGAGTACTACTTTATATTTTTTAACTTCGCCAAAAAAAAGAAAACTGTAATTAATTAGCTAAAGACGTTTAGAAGACTGTAATGACTATTTATTTTAATTTAAAATAGGCTTGGCATCGATAAAGTTATATGCATGTCTATTGCAATAAAAGTATATTATCTTAAATAATCCTTATAAAACAGTACTCTTAGCCACGTTTTATATGCTCTTAAAACATCCAAATTCTTTTTAATTTACAAATCAAATCTCTTTTCGTGGGTATAAAACACCTATGTGAAAGGATGTTCGATAAACTGAATTTGATTTTATGCTTAAACATATAGAATGATCAAAACTTTTAAAAATTCCAAAACAGCTAAAAAAACACATAAAGCTGTCCAGGTATTCTCAAAATTAGCAATCATGGGCGTATTGACGCTATTTTCTGTAATGATAGTTTTAGAAAAATATGAAATGAATGCTATAAATTCCGGACTCATTATATCGCTTATTATAGCTGTAATGTGGTTAGGATATCGGTATTTAGATGTACATCAAAACGAATACACTTACGAAGAACTTTTAGTGGTAATTTGGGTGCCAATAGGTGCCGTTATCTGCTATTTACTTAATGTTTTTGGTCATTTAGGTGTCGTCTTATCCACTGCAATTACGGGTACTGTTGCGTCCTTCTTACCTGTGTTTAATAAAAAATCTGAATATTTAAAAAAGATTCCTCCTGCCATTTACTGTGGTTCTTTTGTAGGTATGTCAAGTTTAGAGATTGCACCGTCAATTGAGTTTGTTATTCTTGCAGGTATATTATCTGGAGTCTTTTTACTTTTATCTAAAAGTATATTTCAGGGTATTGGAGGTAAACTTGGTATCGTTGCTTTTGGAGGTGTACTTATGGTGTCTTTTGTGTATTGGTGTTATTTATGGTTAGTATGATGAACAATGTGATTATTATTATAACAGGAATTTTAGGTGCGACTTTAACCTTTTACGTGAACGAACATTTAAAACAAGGAGCGGTTAGAGCTTCCGCATTATTAACTTTAATTGTTAGTCTGTTTTTTTATTTTTTTCCAGAACTTTTAAATCCCTATTTAACGCAGAATATACCGCCTGCATTTATTGGAGCTTCATTTGTCGGCATGGTGTCTTCTAAAGCCATTGTGCATTACCAGTGGTTAATCATGGCTGGAATTATTTTCAGTATTATTTATATTAATAAAAGTATATTCTTTAGAGGTTATGGCGGTGCTTTAGGAACGTCGGCTTTTATAGCCTTATTGGCTACCATGGCCATTCCTGTTGTTTTTTCTAAAAAGAAAAGAATTACAAACGGAATCCTGATATTTCGAAAATGGTTATTTAGAGACAAAGACTAACCAAATAAGAACCAATACTTATGGTTTTAAATGGAATGATATAAACGCAGTCGACTTTTTCATTTTAAAAAATGGTATGATTTATGTTTAATTAAGGTATGAAGCAACTTATATTCACACTCTTAACTGTAGTTACACTGGCATCTTGTAAACAAGCTCAAAAGATTACCGATGCCATTTCGAAACCTTCTGCTAAAACTGTTTTTGAACGCGATTTTAAAGACAATGATAGCCTATTTCAACGGTACGAGAACCATTATTTAAATGCTCAAAATAATACCCTCGAATTAGAACTCCCCACCTCGATACAGTCTAAATCGGATACTTCAAATTTTTATATTTTAGCATATACCCTAAATTTACAGCATGGTGAACGCTTTAAACTGGAAGCGAATAGCGACGTGGATAGCTTGCAATTGGCAATAGATATTTTTCAGTTTGAAAACGATTCCATAGTAGCAATAAAACCTGTGGTCTCAAATACACCCGAATCGAACACCATTACATTCGAGGTTTCTACTACCAATAGCTACAAATTAGTTGTTTTCTCCAATAAAAAACACCATAAAAACTTTAGCATAAAACTATTTACCGAACCGACCCTAGTTTTTCCTGTAAGTGGTAAAAATAATAAAGCGGTGCAAAGTTTTTGGGGTGCGACAAGAAGTGGTGGTAAACGTTCTCACGAAGGCATCGATATTTTTGCTAAACGCGGTACTCCTGTTATTGCGGCTACAAATGGTTTTATTACGAGTACAGGAAACCGAGGTCTTGGAGGAAAACAAGTGTGGTTGCGTGACGGTATATTCGGTCAGTCGCTATATTATGCCCATTTAGATAGTATTGCCGTATCTAGAGGAAATACCGTTACTGCGGGGGATACTTTGGGTTTTGTTGGAAATACAGGGAATGCTAAAACCACGAGTCCGCATTTACATTTTGGAATCTACACCAAAAAAGGTGCTATAGATCCTTACCCGTTTGTTAAGCAAACAGCATCTACCGAATTTGAAAATTACGCATTGTCTTCTCGTGGTGAAACACGTCTTCAAAAAAATGAACTTAGGATTAGTCCTGATGTAAAAAGTAAAAAACTTGAAGATTTAAAAGTGGCCACTCCAGTAGAAATTTTAAGTCAAACACGTAGTTGGTTTCATATTCGTGTTAATGATACTTTAGAAGGGTTTATGCACGAATCTTTGATACAAGAATTGAATGATTGATGTTTCGGTAATTCACTTAAAAATCTTAGTCACCAATAAATGCTACATCACTCAATGTATTCATAAATGAAATAAGATTATCTTTTTCTTGTTCGGTTAGTGCAATTCTGTTGTCGTTATCTTTTAAAATAGGATCTAGATTATCTGCATCTAAAACACCATCACTTAAATAGTCTAGAACGTCTCTTAGTGTTTCAAACTGACCAAAACTTCCGTAAGGTGCAGTATATTCAATATTCCGTAAAGACGGCACACGAAAACGCATATAATCTTCTAGCTGACCAGTAACTCTTGCGCGTCCAGCTTCCTCGTTATCTGGATTTACAGGAAATCCGATATTTCTATAACTCTGATCCGTAAATAATTCTGTACTGTGACAGCTAATACATTTATTCTGAAATGTGGCATAACCCTGAGCTTCTACATCTGTAAATATTTCTCCTTCATCTTGATTTACTCTATCGTATTTACTATTTGCTGAAATTAAAGTATATTCAAATTGAGCGATACTGTTATAAATACCGTCTGCTGTGATGCCTTCACCATTAAAGGCTTTATTGAATAATTCTTCATAAGAGCCATCGGCTTCAAGCTTTCCTATAACTTCTAAAATTGAAGAATCCATTTCTTCATGAGTGATAATTGGAACTAAAACTTGATCTTCTAATCGACTCATATTTCCATCCCAATTATATGCTTTCATAAAGGCCATATTCTGTATTGGTGGAGGATTACGAAGTCCTATTCTATCCGAGACTCCAACACCTATTGTATTATGGTCTGCAAAGGCATTGCCTTGCATATGGCAACTCGAACACGATATGCTATTATCTATACTTAATTTCGTTTCATTAAATAATTTCTCACCCAATGCGACACCATATGTTGTAGGTACATTTGTATAAAAAGCACTATTAAGATCTGGGAAACCCAACGGAATATCTAAAGTGATTTCTGGGTTATTATAAGAAATAAGTTCAGCATCATCGTTACTACAGGATGCCAACAACAGTGCAAATGCAATGTTTCTTAATGCGTTTTTCATTTGATCAAATTATATAATAAAAAGAGCCGGACTAGACTTCTTGCTTTTCCGGCTCTAAAATTTAGGGTTAATTTTCTACGGAAGAAATTGAGAACATACCTGTAAAATCGCTTACTTGGTTACCACCAATATTATCAACATATTCAGACATGGTTACAGACGTGTGTAAACTAGGTGTAGCATTACTAGCATCTAATGTAATCGTGTTTGTTTTTCCGCTTAATAAATTATCAAAATCTGCTTCAATTTTAATGGTTGGAGCGTTTTCACCAACATTAGCATTTGTAGGAAGATCTAAAGTAATATCTCTATACGCATCGTAATACGCATTATATGTACTTTCGTCACCTTCAGTACCATCTACAGTACTTCCTGAATGAAAAGATAATACATTATCCCCGTCGTAAAATCCTTCAATCTTTGTAAAACGGTAGCCTGTTCCCCATTCCCAATGCATCTCTGTATCGTTTGCTCCTGCTGTTGCATAGAAAATTGGATTACTAACTTCGTCCAAAGTATTTAAATCCGATCTTACACCTAATCCAAATATAATCTGACTGTATTCTGCAGTTGGAATATCATTTAGCACAAACGTTGCTGTTTCTGGTTTAGATTGATCTACTACTATTGCTCCTGAATCTAAATTATTTGTATTGTAGGGGATTTCTGTGCCATCGGCTTTTATTAAGCGGACATTACTTATCACATATTTTAGTTCAGAAAATTTGTGAACTTGCCCAACTGCCGAAGTGTTTTCTGTTTCGTTAAGCACTATAGGCGTTCCTTTAAAGGTATTCTCAAATTCTAAAGTCACATGGTTAGCCACTGGCACATCGTCGTCGTTACAAGACACAAGCGCTAAAGCGACCACAGGTAATAAAAGGTACTTTTTAAAATTTTTCATAGTTTTTGATTTAATTGATTATTATATTTTTTAGGTATTAATTATTATAAATTTATTTTTAACGACGTAAATATATTACGACCCATTCTTGGGATATTTCCCCAGTCTGCATACGTGCTGTAGTAGGTATTAAATACATTTTCGGCACCGACTTGTAAGACTGTTTTGTAATTTTTAATATGAAATGTGTAATCTGCAGATAGATTCCAATTGGTATAAGACGGTGTTTCGTCTTCCCCATATTCCGGACTGTAATCTATTTGTTCGAAATCGCCATTAAGCGAGGTTAGAAAGCCAAATTTTTGATACGAAAAGTGCAATGAGGTTTGATAACTTAACGGCCGAATAAATGGTAAATTATTTTCATCATCGTCTAGACCTCGTGCGTAGGTTAGTGTCCCTTTCCAATGTAAATTATCTAAAATAGCATAGTCACCACTTAATGAAAAATTGAATAAGGTCGCAAAATCTAAAGACGTGTATCCTTTAACTCCAACCGATTGATAGTTCATTGGACTTCCTGCACTTAAAATGCGACCAATAATGTAATTTTCGATGTAGAAATAATTCACTTTAGCCTGAATACGTCCTTTCGCATGAGAAAATCCTGCGCTTGCATTGGCTTCATAAGAAATTTCATTGTCTAAATTCGGATCTCCTATATAATCATACCTGTCGAAACTGTTATAGATATAATATCCATACCCTTCGGAAACAGAAGGAGCTCTATGGCCATAACCACCACCTATAGAGGCATCAAATCCACCAGTATTAAACTGATAACTTGCATATAAGTTTGGTAAAAATCGCGTCTTCTCTTGAGGTGCTCCCGGATGAAAGATCCAATTGAATTCAATGTATTTAGAATAATTGTAATTCACCCCTAAGGTCCCTCCAAAATTAAGCTGACTTTTTTCAGACATTTCATAAGAATTACTCATCGATAGTCCGGCATAGCGCGTAGTTACCCATGGCCAGCTATAAGCAAACATAGTGCGTTCACTCCGATCCTGAGGATACATGCGCATTTCGGCAATCGATAAATTATCGTAAGCGTTTAATTGAATTTCTGCCGAATACTTGTCATTTTTAAAATTCACTTTAGACAATAAACCATAGGTTGTGCTCCAACCCGGCATGTCCATATGTACTAAATTTTCTGGCCTTGTGGTGTCGTCCATATAATGTTCAATTGCATTATAATACACCTTGGTGTCCCAAACTTTTAGCAGTTTATCTTCGAAAAACTTCTTGTAAGCCACAGAAGTAATTAAAGCTCTAGATAGTGATAAATCCATAGGAAGCGCGGGATAACCTACATCTTTGGCTTTATCGAAAATAGCATCTACGCGTACAGACGACAATTCGCTAGTTTTATACGCAAGACCTAAAGAACTATTAATTTTTGTGAATTGAGAATGATTAACCTCATCGTCATTTCCGTCGGAATAATTCTCCGCCTTTCTATACGAAATACTTCCATCGGCAACCAGTTTATCACTTGAATACGATACATTACCGAGGTTAAAAAACTGATTATTATTAAACTCATACCCCGTTTGATAGGCTCCACTCCAATCATTACTGCGTCCGAAGGCTGTACTTTTACGTTTTAAATCGATACTTCCTGCTACCGTCGCGCCATGCATACTACCTTCTTGTCCAGATTTTATATCGATATCCGACAAATTATTACTTTCTACATACGATGTTATCGGATCCATTTTATCGGTACATGCTCCAAAAATGTGCATGCCGTCAATAGTCAACGTAGAACGTTCGGTACTCATATTATTTAGTAACGGTTCCCATGCGTAGGCACCACGTTTTATAAAGCTAATATGTTCTGAGGATGCTAAAAATTCATCTACCGAAACAGCCATTTTCAAATCGGTTTTAAGTTTATCTTTTTTAGCAGCGACAATTAAAACCTCATCTAAAACCACATCCAAACTATCGCTTTTCAAAGGTTCTGTTTGCGCATGTGCCAATGTTCCTAATAAAAATAGGGCTAGTGTTATTCGTTTCATTCTTCTAAAATAAAATGTCGATATAAAGCTCACTCTTCACACCTTCTATTCCTGGTGTAAAATCTGTTGGAACTTCCGTACCTTTTATAATTTTCCCGTTTTCATTCTGTAAAATAAAATTCAAGGTCCAATTTCCTGTCATTGTATAATTCACAACGCCATGATATAAACTATCACTTTCTTGCGTTAAATCCTGATTATTTAGCGACGAGTGATTCCCCATAGAAGATTCTGGCATACGCGGATCTAAAAACAAGGTAAAATCGCTTACAACCGTATATGAATACTGAGACACATCTGGGAAATCGGCAGCTTCGCTTGTTGGTTTATTGTATTTATAAATACCCGCAACCAAATCGTTTTCGGCAACTCCTGGACTTTGTGGCGCTACTAATGCAATAAAATACTGTTCGTTATCACTTGCAGTAAAGGCAGTCATATTTAGATTCATATTCGTTTGTTCTTCAATGGTGATGAGTTGATTAATAGCGTACGATTGAGAATCAACTTGGAAATCGATATATGCCTGCCAGCTTACTGTAGTATCACTTTCGCTTGTAAATACAGCATAGCCTGAGTAATACCCCTCTGTACTGTTATACTCTAAATTATAACTATGCGGACAGGAGGTTTTATTCCCATTGGCATCTGTTAGGATAGGCAAAAAAGTGACTAGTGAGTTTTCTAAAGTTTCATTGCTTTGTGAATCAATAATTTTCACACGAATTTCATTATACCCCTTGTATAACGTACCGTTTAAGGCTTCTACACTAATTGTATAATCACCACTGCTAACAGAAAAGGCTTCTTCGAACTCAAAATATTCGGTAGTTTCTGTTGCTATTTCGGCTTCATAGTCAGTTTTTTCTATGGTACAGGATAGCGCCACACCGCATAGCGCAATGACACAATATTTGGAAAATTTCATTATTAAAAATTATTTAATCTGCGCATACCCGATAGCTATCGAGACCACTCCGATTTGTTATTTTCTTTAGATTATCTCTATAAGAAGCAGAAATAATCCGCTTGAAATCTTTTTAAACACAACAGTGTTACATTTATAAAACAACGTCGTTAAAATTTTAAAACGCGTTACGATATGACAGAAAATGCTGTTGTTTAAAGAAGAAAATAGATGTGAATTGTTTTTAAGCATACTATAATGCACCTAAAATAAGAGGTGCAATATTAGTGCTGACCAAGATCAGCAGATGCATAATATAAAAACATGTGGAGGATTACACTTGTGGAGGATGAAAAACAGAGTCCATATCTAAAAATGAATAAGACCTATTATAATCTGAAGCAATTTTTGTTTTATTCGTGTATAAAAAGCATGGTGAAAATAAATGATCTGTTATTTTCTGATAAAAGACAACTATCGTTTCTATAGACACTTGTTTTTTATCGTTTCCACTCTCGGGAGAATCAGAAATTTTAGCCACTTCTTTACCTAAATGGCACTTTCCGTTACACTGCATTTCTACGACTTCTTTGTTTTCACAAAGTTCATTTTTAATATAATCATAAAACGCAACGTATTCCACTAAAGGGATTAGTGGCTTAACTAGAAGAAATATAGCTAAAAAAAGTGTTGCTGTTTTCACGTCGCGAATTTCAATAATTTTTTTAAAACAACCTAATTTTAAATTGTTAATAGCGTATAACTACACAACTTTTAAGATATGCTCAAAGCAACAATATGATGTGTTTTACAAAAAAACTTAAGATTAAAAGATAGCCATTGTCCGTATTATTTTCCCTTTTTCACCGCCTTACCTCTTATTTTCTATGATGAGTAATCCTGCTAATATTCATTTTGGTTTCTATTGCTTACATTAGCTTTTTCTAATATGCATTTTACTCGTAGTATAAGGTATTTGCGCTAAAAAATGAGAACCGTGGATTTTAAAGAAATTATTCAAGACATATACAAAAATGTGAAGGCTATAGAAGATAGTGGCGCATTACCAACTTATATTCCCGATTTAGCAGAAGTTGATCCGAAGAAATTTGGAGTACACATAACAACAATGGATTGTCAGAATTTTGGAATGGGAGATTGTTACGAAAATTTCTCCATTCAGAGTATAGCCAAAGTTCTATCTCTAATCTTAGCCTATAAACTAATAGGTGCCAAAACATGGGAACGTGTAGATGTGGAGCCTTCAGGAAATGCATTTAATTCGCTACTACAATTAGAAGTAGAGAAAGGCATTCCTAGAAATCCATTTATTAATGCTGGAGCACTAGTTATTGCAGACATATTACTAAGCGAGCTTAAGCATCCGAAAGCAGAATTTTTAGCTTTTGTCCGAGATATTAGTAATAATAAAGACATTAATTATTCAAGTAAAATTGCATCCTCAGAAAAGAAAGTAGGTTATAGAAATATAGCACTCTGTAATTTTATAAAATCCTTAGGTAATATTAAAAACGAACCTTCAGATGTTTTAGATTTATATTTTGACATCTGCTCGCTAGAAATGAATTGCAAGGACCTTTCGGAACTCTTTTTATTCTTAGCCAATAATGGTAAAAAAATACTAGGTCAAGACCAAATTCTTACAGAAACGCAATCGAAACGTGTAAATGCACTTATGCAAACTTGTGGATTTTACGACGAGTCGGGAGAATTTGCATTTAGAGTAGGACTACCTGGTAAAAGTGGCGTTGGTGGTGGTATAATCGCTATATATCCAGATAAATATGCCATAGCTGTTTGGAGTCCCAAATTAAACAAAAAAGGAAATTCGTATAAAGGCATGAAGTTTCTTGAACAATTTACCTCGGTTACTAAGCTGTCTATCTTTTAGAGGGTCTATTTTCTTAACACTTCATTAGTTTTAAAAACATATAATGAGACGTCCTTATATAAAGTAACAACATCTGACTTAGATTTAATACATATTAAATCTAAGTCCAGTGAATCAAAAAATCATAGATATGATGGCTTATATATTTACTTGGGTTTGATGATTTAAAATGGATATCACTACATGTCTAAACAATTGATAAGATTTTTTGGTTTCGTGTTTATTTTAAAGGGATTAGACGTTAAACCTTTCTTAATTTTCAGACTTTTAGCCTATATTTTGGGTGCTTCCAACTTAAAATCCTAGCTTTGCTTTTTATTAAAACTTTAAAAACAGAGTATGAGTCAAGTAAAAGAGAATGATACAGTAAAAGTACATTACACAGGAAAGTTAAATGATGGTCGTGTATTCGATAGTTCTTTAGAGCGTGAGCCTATAGAAATTACTATTGGTCAGGGTATGTTAATTCCTGGTTTTGAAAATGCTATCATTGATATGAAAGTGAACGAGAAAAAAACAGTTGAAATAACTAAAGAAGACGCATACGGCGACATTAACGAAGAGTTGTTTCACAAAGTGGCCAACGAACAATTACCTCCAGAAGTAAAACCAGAACTAGGAATGGGACTGACTTCTAAAAGTGAAGATGGTAGAGAGCACCAATTTAGAGTTGTAGATATTCAAGATGATCATATTGTAGTAGATGGAAACCATCCACTTGCTGGTCAGGCTTTAACTTTCGATTTAGAAGTTATAGAGATTAAATAATTACCTCTATTTTATATATAAAAAATCCGGACAGGCGTTCGGATTTTTTTTATGCAAGAAAGTGTTTTAATACGTGTTATACTGAGATGAAGGACATATATAAATACTATATCATTACACTTTTCTTGATGATGAGTCTAAGTACAGACGCCTATGCTCAGAACGTTAACAAGATTGAGAAGGAAACCAATGAGGCTATTATATGGACTAGAGACAGGGCGTTAAAATTATCAGACTTTCAGGCAAAAGTAGATACCACAACGTCCAAAAAAGCAATTACGGGTGCAAACATTATTATTGTGCCTTATGCCTTTAAAAACGGGAAATATGAGTATCACGTTTTAGCGAAGTTTCATAAAGATATCTCTTGGATTAATACCAAGAGTGAATACATTTTAAAGCACGAGCAAGTGCATTTCGATATCGCAGAATTGTATGCCAGAAAAATGAGACGAGACATTGATAAAATAAAAAAATCAGCTGGAGACGTGTTGCAATCCGATTACAGACGCATTCATAAAAGCCTGTTTAGGTCGTATTACTATTTTCAGAAGCAATACGATGATCAAACCCACCATTCCACAGACCATGAAGAACAAGTCCGTTGGAATGCCATCGTTGCAGATGAATTGAAAAAACTAGAACATTTTAAACTGGATCTATAAATATGAATATACCCCTTTAATTTAAAAAACAGTTTAGAACAGATTTTGTTGTCTTATATTCAGGCGCGATTACGACCTTTAATAGCACCAAAATGATTATCAATTTTTATTTATTTACAATTGTCAATAAGTTCTGATAAGTAAATTATTAAAACTTATTTATAGTAGATAAATTTACACCCGATTTTAACTTTAATTGGTTATCAAGTTTACGAACTTGATATTAAAAGGGAATCCGGTGTAATTCTGGAACTGTCCCGCAGCTGTATGCTCACGAACGGAAGCTCAAATAAGGTCACTTTTCGAAAGAATGGGAAGGCCGAGTGAAAGGAGTTAGTCAGAAGACCTGCCATTTAATATTAATAATTCAATGTGCTTTCGGGGATTGAAGCTGGAGTTAGAAGAATGTTGTGCCATATTATATGCGTAGTCTCTTTCTTTTTCTTCCTTATGTTCCCAAGATCAGTATTGCAAATTTAAACATGATTAACAACTAATGGTTTGTAACCAAGATTGAATGCCTCGCTGTAATTTTTATTAAAAGATTACTGTTTTATCTAAATTTATTTAGAAAAGAAGGGGTTTAAATTAAGGTTCACTAGACCAACTTAATATCGTAAGTATGGAAATAATTCAAATTATTAAAAGAAATTTTAAGTCAAAACCATTCGATCTTCAGAAAATTACAGCTGCTGTTACAAAAGCTATGCTAGCCGTTAACCATGGTTCTAGTATTGATGCAGAACTAATAGCAAAAAATGTATATATCGAGCTTTTAGAGCGTCGAAATCAAGATAAAGATTACGTACCAACAGTAGAAGAAGTACAAGATATTGTCGAGAAAAAACTAATGCATAGTGAGTTTGTCGATGTAGCGAAAGCTTATATTATTTATAGAAATAACCAGACGCAGAGTAGAAAAAGTAATATTTTCGAAAAACGTATCAATTTAAAACCTTACGAATACCCACAACTTTACGAATATGTTCCTGCTATTCGTCACTCCTACTGGATTCATACCGAATTTAATTTCACGAGTGATATTCAAGATTTCAAATCGGCTTTAACACCTGTAGAGCAAAGTGCAATAAAAAACACGATGTTGGCTATCTCTCAAATAGAAGTTGCAGTAAAAACCTTTTGGGGCGATATTTATCACCGCATGCCTAAGCCAGAAATAGGATCTGTGGGTGCCACTTTTGCTGAAAGTGAAGTGAGACATCATGATGCGTATTCACACCTATTAGAGATTTTAGGATTAAATAATGAATTCGAAAAATTAAAGAAAAAGCCTGCTATTATGAAGCGCGTTCAGTATTTAGAAACCGCTTTAAAGAACGCTAAAAGTGAGAATAATGAAGAGTATGCAGAATCTGTATTACTATTCTCTCTATTTATAGAACATGTGTCTTTATTCTCTCAGTTCTTAATCATCATGGCTTTCAATAAGCATAAAAATATGCTTAAAGGGATTTCAAATGTCGTAGAGGCCACTTCTAAAGAAGAACAAATTCACGGGGATTTTGGTATCGAGCTTATTAATATTATTAAGGACGAACACCCAGAATGGTTTAACGACACGTATAAGATTATGATTCAGCAACTTTGCGAAGAAGCATATCATTCTGAAAGTAAAATTATAGATTGGATTTTCGAAAAAGGTGAATTAGATTTTATTCCGAAAGCGGTTATAAACGAATTCATAAAAAATCGTTTTAATAACTCTTTAGAGAGTATTGGAATTGATAAAATATTTGAAATTGATCACAAATTATTAGCTCAAACAGAATGGTTTGATGACGAAATAATCGGAACAAAACACGGAGATTTCTTCGTTAAACGTTCAATTAATTATAGTAAAAGAGCCCAAAGTATAACTAGCGACGACTTATTTTAAAAATGGAAAACAACACTTACAATCAAGACCCTGTAACAACATCAGAAAAAAATAATACTCAAAATTTAGTTGATGCTAGACACGCTGCATTAAACACTAAAAACGGTACAATAGATAATGATTCCTTTGGGTGGTTAAACGAAAATAGCCGTAAATTTTTAGAATCTGGATACCTTACAGAAGGTGTTAAACCAAAAGAACGTATTAGAGAAATTGCAGATCGTGCGCAAGACATTTTAAAAATGCCTGGCTTTAGCGATAAGTTTTATAACTATATGTCGCAAGGTTTTTATTCATTAGCATCTCCAATTTGGTCTAATTTCGGACAAAAACGAGGCTTACCAATTAGTTGTTTTGGTTCGCATATCGACGACGATATGGGAAACATCCTGTTTACACAATCTGAAATTGGAATGATGTCTAAATTAGGTGGTGGAACCTCTGGGTATTTTGGTAAAATTCGTCATAGAGGCTCTGAAGTAAAGAATAATGGAACAGCCTCAGGAGCGGTTCATATTATGCGTCTTTTCGAATCTATGGTCGATGTTGTAAGTCAAGGTTCTGTGCGTCGTGGTCGCTTCTCTCCATACTTACCAATAGACCATAAAGACATTATGGAATTCCTAGAAATTGGTTCTGAAGGAAACGCTATTCAAGAATTAACGCACGGGGTAACCGTAACTAATGCTTGGATGCAATCTATGATTGATGGTGATAGTGAAAAAAGAACAATTTGGGCAAAAGTATTACAAAGCAGAGGAGAAATGGGTTACCCATATATCTTCTTTACAGATAATGCAAATGAAGGTTCTGTTGATGTATACAAGGATAAAAATCATCCGATTTACGCGAGTAATTTATGTACAGAAATCATGTTACCTTCAGACGAAAATTGGTCGTTTGTTTGCGTATTATCTAGTATAAATCTACTTAATTACGACAAATGGAAAGATACCGATGCTGTAGAAACTATGGTGTACTTTTTAGATGCTGTAATTTCAGAGTTTCTAGAAAAATTAGAATCTTATAGAGATTCTGAAAGCCGTGAAGACCGTCAGACATTCCTTTTCATGGAGCGTGCGTATAACTTTGCTAAAGAAAACAGAGCTCTAGGCTTAGGTGTTTTAGGATGGCACTCGTTATTACAATCTAAATCGTTGTCTTTTGATAGTCAGGAAGCATTCAGCTTAAATAGTGAAATATTTAAAACTATAAAAGAACGTTCTTATAAAGCGTCAGAAGAACTTGCAACGGTATTAGGAGAACCAGAACTTCTTAAAGGTTATGGCCGTCGAAATACAACTTTAAATGCTATTGCTCCAACAACATCTTCAGCTTTTATTTTAGGACAAGTATCTCAAGGTATCGAACCTATTTGGTCTAACATTTATGTAAAGGATATTGCAAAAATTAAAACCACTATAAAGAATCCGTATTTAGTTAATCTTCTGGAAGAAAAAGGTCAGAATACACCTGAGGTTTGGAACGATATTCGTGGTAGAGATGGTTCTGTACAGCATTTAGAATGCTTAACAGATCACGAAAAGGCGGTATTTAAAACCTATTCGGAAATTGACCAGATGGATATTATTTATCAGGCGGCGAATAGACAAAATCATATCGATCAAGGACAATCCTTAAACATTATTGTACATCCAGATATGCCTACAAAAGACATTAATAAAATCCATATTAATGCATGGAAATTAGGATTAAAATCGTTGTACTATCAGCATAGTATGAACGCCGCGCAGAAATTTAAACAAAAGAAAGACTGTGCGAGTTGCGAAGCGTAATCGCATGTAGCATTATATAATTGAATAAAAAGAACCTCAGTCTTAACTTAAGTCTGAGGTTCTTTTTTATGTTACACTTTTACTATTATACGCAGTCGTTTAAAGCTAGCCTCCTACTCCAGCACAATAATTAAATCATCGGAATGTACCATGCCTCCGGCTTTGCGAATTATCTCTTTTACAGTAGCGTCTACCGAAGCAGTAATGGTGGTTTCCATTTTCATAGCTTCAATAATAAATAAGGGTTGATTTTTAGTTATTTCATCTCCTTTTTCAACTAATATGGTAGATAACATCCCTTGCAATGGAGCTCCTATTTGATTCGGATCGGATTTATCAGATTTTATATGTTCAACGGTATCGACTGTAATCGAAGTATCTTTTATTTGCACACTTCGTCCTTGTCCGTTTACTTTAAAATAGACGGTAACAAGACCTTCGTAATTTGCTTTCCCTATCGATTCTAAAGTAATTAGCAAGGTCTTTCCCTTGTCTAACTCCACGATGATCTCTTCACCCAAATCCATACCGTAAAAGAAATTTTTGGTAGGTAAATTCATCAGGTTATCATATTTCAAGTGTTTGTTAAACGCATCTGTAAATACTTTAGGATACAGCTGATAAGACAGGAAATCTGTATACTCTAATTTTCTACTAAAATCATGTTCGAATATTTTTTTGAATGCCTTAAACTCTTCCTCTAAATCTAAAGGAGGTATATGTGCATTAGGTCTGTCTGTATATGGTTTCTGGTCTTTTAAAATAAGTTTCTGTAGTGCTTTTGGAAACCCACCAACAGGTTGCCCGAGATCCCCTTTAAATAAATCGACTACAGATTGTGGGAAAGACATAGTCTCTCCTCGTTCTAAAACATCTTGAACCGTTAAATTATTACTCACAAGATATTGTGCCATATCACCAACCACTTTAGAACTTGGCGTGACTTTAACGATGTCACCAAACAGCGTATTGACTTCGCCATACATTTTTGTGATTTCATAAAAACGACTTTCCAGTCCCAAAGCTTGCGCCTGCGGTTTTAAATTTGAATATTGTCCGCCCGGGATTTCATGTTTATACACATCTCCTGAACCTGATTTTAAGCCAGATTCAAACGGATAATAGTATGTTCTTACCGTTTCCCAATAATTAGAATAGGCGTTTAACGAATCGGTATTAATGGCACTTGCTCGGTCTTGATATTTTAACATCTCGACCACCGAATTAAAATTAGGTTGCGACGTGAGCCCCGATAAACCGCCCAAAGCCACATCTACAACATCTACTCCGGCTTCGATTGCTTTTAAATAGGTCGCCGATTGAATAGACGACGTATCATGCGTATGTAAATGAATGGGAATGTTTATCTCCGATTTTAAAGCTGATATCAGCTCGTAAGCGGCATAAGGTTTTAGCAAACCGGCCATATCTTTAACACCTAAAATATGAGCGCCGGCACCTTCAATTTCTTTAGCCAGATTGATGTAATACTTCAGGTTATATTTTGTGTTTTTCGGATTCAAAATATCGTTGGTATAACAAATAGAACCTTCTGCTAATCCATTTGTTCGTGTGCGGACATGCTCGATACAAGGTGCTAAGGATTTCATCCAATTCAACGAATCGAAAATTCGAAATACGTCTACTCCATTTTCCCAAGATTGTTGAACAAATTCACCTATTAAATTATCTGAATACGCTTTATATCCCACCCCATTCGAACCTCGAATAAGCATTTGTAACAACACATTAGGCATGGCTTTACGCAACAGCTGTAATCTTTCCCATGGATTTTCTTGAAGAAACCGTAAACACACATCAAAGGTCGCTCCGCCCCAAACTTCCATACTAAAAATTTCTGGATGATTTTTAGCATAACCTTCCGCGACCTTTAGCATATCGAACGTTCGCATTCTAGTAGCCAACAGACTTTGGTGCGCATCACGCATGGTCGTATCTGTAAAATGTACTTGTTTTTCATTTTTTAACCATTCCGAAAATTTCTCCGGTCCTAATTTGGTTAACAGGTCTTTAGTCCCTTCCGGATATCCAGCATTAGCATCAAATTTTGGAACCTTTGGTTTTATAAATGTTTTTGTAGTATCGACCTTTTTAACATCGCTATTTCCATTAACCACGATATCTCCTAAATAAGTAATTAATTTAGTTGCTCTATTTTTAGGCGCTTTAAACACAAATAAGTCCGTATTTGCTTTAATAAAATTGACCGTGACTTTCCCTTGTCTAAAGGTGTCATGTTTTAAAATATTGTCTAGAAATGGCATGTTGGTTTTTACACCACGAATCCTAAACTCCGCTAAGGCGCGACGGATTTTACGACTGGCGCCATCTAACGTTCTTCCATGTGCGGTGACTTTAACCAGCATAGAATCGAAAAAAGGCGAGATTACAGCACCCTGATAAATACTCCCTGCATCTAAGCGAATTCCAAATCCTGCGGCGCTTCGATAAGCAGAAACCGTTCCATAATCAGGCTTAAAATCGTTTTGCGGATCTTCAGTCGTAATTCTACATTGTAACGCGTAGCCACTTATTTTTATAGCCTCTTGACTCGGTATTTTTATTTGCTCGTCCGATAGTTTATAGCCTCCCGCAATAAAGAGTTGCGTTTTTATTAAATCTATATTGGTGACCACTTCGGTAACCGTGTGTTCTACTTGCACTCTCGGATTGACTTCTATAAAATAGATTTTGTCATTTTCGACTAAAAACTCTACCGTACCAATATTATTGTAGTTTACAGCCTTACATATTTTCAACGCATAATCGTAAAGCGCCTGTTTTGTTTCGGCGCTTAAATCGAACGAAGGTGCAAACTCAATTACTTTTTGATATCGCCGTTGTACCGAACAATCCCTTTCGAAAAGATGCACCATATTACCATGGTTATCCCCTACAATCTGAATCTCGATATGTTTCGGATTTTCTACAAATTTTTCTAGAAACACCGTATCATCACCAAAAGCATTTAAAGCTTCACGCTTACTTTCATTAAACGCGCTTTTTAGTTCGTCTGCCTGCCTAATCACCCGCATGCCACGTCCGCCACCTCCAGAAGCAGCTTTTAGCATAATAGGATATCCGATTATTTCGGCTTCGGATAATGCGACGTCAATATCTGTTAGTGGTTTATCATTACTTCTAATAATTGGAATATTATTATCTACGGCAACACGTTTAGCCATGATTTTATCTCCTAACGATTTTAAAACAGATACTTTTGGTCCGATAAAAATAATGCCATGGTCTTCGCAAGCCTGTGCGAAATTGGCATTTTCCGATAGGAATCCATATCCCGGATGAATAGCATCTGCACCATTATCTACCGCCACTTTTATAATGCTTTCGATATCTAAATACGGCTTTAAAGGTTCGTTATCCTCGCCTACTTGATAGGATTCATCTGCTTTATAGCGGTGTAAGGAATACCGATCCTCATAGGTGTAAATCCCTATAGTTTTGACATTAATTTCGGTGCATGCCCGGAAAATCCGTATGGCTATTTCGCCACGATTGGCGACAAGTACTGTTTTGATTTTCAATTTGTTTGGGTTTTAGTTTGTTATTTTTCACTTAAATTTAATGACATTTATTTACAATTAATATGTTTTTCTTATTTAATGTAAATGATTTTTTACACGGAATAAAACACAGCAAATAATGCCTTTTTTATTAAAATGATACAGTGTAAACTAAAACCAACAAAAAAATCCAATGCTTATAGATACATTGGATTTTTAGAATAAGATCGGGAGCGACTCTGTTTTTAATTGACAAATACTTCCATTTTGTCATTAATCTCTAAGGCTCCATATTTCATGAATGGGATCGCCTTTACTGGACTTTCCAGAATGATGCCAATCGCCATCCTCCAATTTAAAATTGAAGGTTAACGACAAACCGACTTTGGTCTGATCTTTAGAAAAGAATTCAATGTTTTCGGTATATTTTCCATTTTCAGTAGTGTATGTACCACCGCCAGTGCCTTTAAATGCTTTTGTTTCTATATCGTAAGCGATCCATTGAAAACGCGTTCCCGATAAGATCTTCATGGTTTTTCGTGAGCCTGACGTGTCTCGCGCTTGTACTGTTCCATCCTTAACCCGACCAGACATTAACCAAGCCCCTTGCAACTTTCCTGGTGTACCATTATCTATTCGCGTAAAGGTTACCTCGTGCTCTACATTTTTAAGTTCGGTAGCTGTAAGGGTAATGGTATCGCTAAGTGCTGTACCAACCTGTTCCGGATGCGTAGCATCAAATTCTATTGTTTTGCTTAGGACATCGCCATCCAACACCCAAGATCCGCCAGAAGTCTGCACAAATTGGCCTGTGTTGGCATCGAACGACGTGAATACGTAATAACCCGCTGTGTAAACAACCACATGCTTTAATGGGGCGCCTTTTTTGTTAGTGGTTTGGCTTTCCCAAGCCCCAATAATATGCTGTGCCTGCGTGGTAAACGACAAACAGAAGCAGATAAGTAATCCTATATAGGTTTTCATAACTTTATAATTTAGAGTATGTAAGCTACAAATAATAAAAGTAAAAGATTAATTAATCGAAAATAGCTACAGAAATTTAAAAATCTTAAAGTAAATCGTGTAAGTATTTTCCGATAGCTGTGACACATGGTGACACAAACTGAAACATTCTGAACTCCGTTGACCGCTCCTGACACAAAGTTCCACTTTTTAGGGGGTTTTGTTCGAGTCTCCTTCGGGTCTTGTTCAGTACCGCTTTGGGTGTGTTTTTAAAAAATGGACCGTTTTGCGAAGGAGGCGCGAGTGAGATACGAATGAGTTCTAAACTAGCCCCTTTTAACTTCTTTTTTTTAGTGGTTTAAATGAAATTAGAAGTTCGAATTATTTAAGAGATATTATTCTTAATAGCTTATATTTGAGAGTGTATTGTATATAAATTTTGAATTTTGACACCTACAAAAATAAACACCGAACTCTAATAAATCAACAATAAGAAAAATGTATCTATCAAATATAAAGCTTTGGAATTTTAGGAAATTTGGTACCGAAGGTGATATAGACACTAATAATCCAAATTTAGATTTAAACCTAACCAAAGGCCTAAATGTAATAATTGGAGAGAATGACTCGGGTAAAACTGCAATTATTGATGCTGTAAAATTGGTTTTAAAGACACATAGCTACGACTACATTAGAGTTGATGATAAAGATTTCTATAAAGAAACAAATCGATTTCGCATTGAATTAAAATTTGAAGATTTAAAACCAGAAGAAGCAAAAAACTTTACTGAATGGTTGGGTTGGACAGGCACTGGAGCAGATGCAAAACCATTTTTAAAACTTAATTACGATGTTAAAAGACAAGCGGATAAAATTATACCAACAGATGTAAAAGCAGGTGTTGAGGAAGAAGGTTATTTACTATCATCAGAAACGAAATATTATTTTAGAGCAACCTATTTAAAGCCTTTGCGTGACGCAGAAAACGAATTAGTTGCCAAACGCAATTCACGCTTGTCGCAAATTCTTTTAGGCGATGAAGCATTTAAAGGAAAAGAGAAAGATAATGATTTGGTAAAAATCTTTTCGGGCTTAAAAGAGGAATTAGAAAATTATTTCAAAGGCGTTGATAATACAGGTCAACCCAAAGCAACAGAAGGAAAGCAGATAAAAGACAAAATTGACAGCTATATTAAAAGCTTTTACAGCGAAAACAACGAAAGTGAATTTCAATCAACATCAACCGATATTAAAAGCATTCTTGAAAAACTTACTTTAACTCTGAAAGGCGAACCTAATCCGGGCTTAGGAACTTTGAATCGTTTATTTATGGCTACGGAATTACTTCACTTAACCAAATCAAACTGGACTGGCTTGCGTTTGGGATTGGTTGAAGAATTAGAGGCACATTTGCACCCACAAGCACAAATGCAAGTGATTGAAGCGTTTCAAAAAGAAAAAGATATTCAATTTATACTAACGACTCACAGTCCAAATTTGGCTTCCAAACTCGACCTTGAAAACTTAATTATTTGCAACAACGGAAATGCTTTTCCAATGGGTTCAACATATACCAAGTTGGGTAAAGATAATTACAAGTTCTTAGAAAAGTTTTTGGACACTACAAAAGCGAATTTGTTTTTCGCCAAAGGGGTAATATTAGTTGAAGGCTGGGCAGAAGAAATTCTAATTCCGAGCATTGCAAAAGCAATTGGAATTAATTTAACAGAGAAAGGTGTTTCTATTGTAAATATTGGGCACACAGGTTTTGACCATTACTCAAAAATTTACTTGAGACAAAAAGAACCAAATATGACAATTCCCGTTGCTGTAATTACGGATTCCGATATTAGAGACTATGAAAAAAACGGAGATAATTTTGTTAAACGTGATGCAACAACAGTTCTACTAGAAACAACGAATAAAATTGCAAAAATAAACGGTAAAGCAGACCAAAATGTAAAATATTTCCCTGCACCAAATTGGACCTTGGAATATTCATTATTTAAATCAACCAGCCTAACAATGCTTTTTCAAAGAGTAGTTAAAGATATTGTTCATACAAAAATAAATTGGGTCAATTTTGAAAAGGTACTTGCTGAAAGATTAATAGACAAAAGCAAAAAGTTTAATAAAACAAAAATTGCTTATGAAATGGCGCACGCCATCGATAAAGATTTAGTGAAAGAAGTTCAATCAATAATAATTTCAGAAGATGAAGATGATACTGTTAATTATCTAATAAAAGCTATTAAATATGCCGCAGGTAATTGATATAACAGACGATGATATTCGTTATGCAGAAAAAACACTTTTACCTGCAGGCAAAGAGTTTGACGATGAACGAATAGAGTTTATTCGTGATTTTCGCACCATAGATTTGCAAGCAGTTCCTGGAAGTGGAAAAACTACAGCTTTATTAGCTAAACTGATTATTTTAGAACGTAAACTTCCATTTGCTGACGGTTCGGGGATTTTGGTTTTGTCGCATACTAACGCAGCTATAGACGAAATCAAAGAAAAAATTCAAAAGCATTGTCCTAAATTATTTACCTATCCAAATTTTATTGGAACAATACAAAGTTTTGTTGATGAGTTTTTGGCTGTTCCCTATTACGTTCAAATTTTTAATAAAAAACCAAACAGAATTGACCATGAAATATACAATGAAGTTGCAACTAAAAGATACAAAAATCTTCCGAATTCAGGAGCTAAAAATTGGCTAAATAACCAAAATGACCCTGAAACTTTATTTAAAAATTTTCGCTTTGATATTGATTTAAACTTGACAAACAACATCAATGGAAAAATAATTTTGAAAAGCAAAAATCAATCCGCTACCTACAAAACTTTCAAAACAATAAAAAAACAAATTTTGCAATCAGGTGTTTTGCATTATGACGATGCTTATTTTTTAGCTGAAAGGTATTTAATAAAATTCCCTAACATAAAAACCATATTACAGAAACGCTTTGCTTTTATTTTCGTTGACGAAATGCAAGATATGGACACTCATCAATACAATCTATTAGAAATGTTTTTTTACGATAATGGAAACAGTGTTTCAATAATTCAACGAATTGGCGACAAAAACCAAGCAATCTATAATTCAGTAAAAACAACGGATGTTTGGCAAGACAGAGCAGTTGTTTTGCCATTAAACGAAAGCCAACGACTAAGCAAACCAATTGCTGATGTTGTGAAAAAATTCGCCTTATATAGTAACGAAAATTTTGATATTGTTGGAAGAAATGAATGTACAATTAAACCGCATATTTTGGTTTTTGAAAATTCAAACATAGAAAATATCATTCCTTGTTTTGCTCAAATCGTAAGAGATAATGACTTGGGAAATTCAGAGAAACCAATAAAAGTTGTTTGTTGGAATACAGAATGGAAAGAAGATGAAAAAAGTCGAAATGATGTTACTAAACATCGTTTAGAAGATTATCACAAAACTTTTAAGAAAGATAAAGGTAAACCTAAAATGGATTACGACATCTTAAAAAGTTATTTGCTTTATTTCGAAAAAAAACAAACATTAGAACCTATTAGGAAAAACATATTAAATGCCTTTCTAAAAATTTTGCGTTTAGAAAACGTCAACACAAAAGACGATAGACATTTCACAAAGAAAAAATTGATTGATTTCATTAAAGAAAAAGACGTAAAAAAATATGACGAACTAAATTTGAACCTTTATAACTGGTCAATTGGAATAATTCAAGAAAAAACAATCGAAGTTTGGAATGAAATAAAAGAATACGTTCCAACTTTTCTTACAATGTTTGACAAAGTGATTTCTTTAAGCTCAAATTTCATTAACGCTGACAATGTCGAAATTCTTAATGAAAATGTCGAAATTTCAACGCCAACAAACCATTACAGAGAAAATGGACTTGATATTGAAATTACAAGTGTTCACGCAGTTAAAGGACAAACACATTGTGCGTCTTTATACTTGGAGTCTTATTATCATCAAGACGGTAGAGGAGTTAATGCGAAATCTTATGAATCACAAAGATTACAAAATCAGTTTTTAGGAGCTCAAATATTGTCAACTGTTGGCAAAAGAGTTAAAGAATCTACAAAAATGGCATATGTTGGTTTTTCGCGTCCAACAGACCTACTTTGCGTAGCTGTACATAGAGACAGGTTTGATAGTTTTCTGAGTGAAATAGATAGGGATGTTTGGGAAATAATCGAGATTAAATAATGAGATATTAATAAAAAAACTATTGCAAACAAAGTACTGTAAAAAACAACTAAAACCACATTATCATGTCCCAAAAACACTCCTGCAAGGGTCATCACATAACAATCCTAATAACACAACGCAACATTACAGAATACAGATATCTTATATCTAAAAATCCAGAATTTACGTGTGAAAAATATTTTAGCCCATAATTAGAAGCAACCAAAATGAAATTTCAGCATCTAATAAGAAAATAGAATTATGGAAAAACTAAAATGTATTGGAATCCTCTTTGTAATCGGACTGTGTTTTTCGTGCAGTGTTCATGAAAAAACTCAGGAACAAGAAGCTCAAAATCTAAATCAATTGTATTCCGAAATTAAAAACTTAGCAACAAGCGAAAACTGTAATGATGCTACAACGTGGACGTTTACACCTTACGGAAATAAAGTATGCGGCGGTCCTGTTGGTTATATAGCTTACTCCACTACTATTGATACCGAACTTTTTCTTGAAACCGTAGCACAACATAGAACCGCAGAGAAGGCATTTAATGAAAAATGGGGAATGGTCGGTCCCTGCAATGTTCCACCTCAACCTACTGGCATCAGCTGTGAAGATGGACATCCTGTTTTAGAATATAGATAGTACACGAGCATCAGTTTAAAATATAGCACAATAACCTACTGTGGTAAAAACAAATAAAATCGCATTACCTTTTCCTTAAAGAACATAGATCATTTACGAAAAACGTACTCCTGATTGTGTTCTGCCACCTACACCATAGTACTTTAAATAACACTCAAATATGTTCCCTCAATTTAAAGCGTAAATCCAATTTTAATACCACCCCATTTATAAGGGTCTCCGCTTTCATATTCTTTTGTAATCATAGCGCGTGAATATTCAAAATACAATGTTCTTGTTTTTAAAACAAGACCGTAGTTAAGCTGCCCTGTAAATCGCTCCATATTTGCTGCAGAAATAGTATATACGCTCTGCCTATTAAATAGGCCGCCTTGTAGGGTGGCATCATACCCAATTACATGCAACATGGGTTGTGCATAGGCATAAAGCACAAACCCCTTTTTTTTAGTCAACACCGTAAATGGCGAATTTAGAAGTCCTAATGTGGTATTAAATCCAATTGCCCCATGAGTAAAAAGTGTTCCAACATTTGCTTTCGCATGGGCTTGAAGCGAGAAAAAATCTTTATATCTAATAAGTTGTCTTTCGTAGCCCATTTCGTAATTGATCACGATATCATTCTTAATTTGATGCTGCCATCCTAAAGGTGTTTTATTTCCTGTAGCTTCATGAATCCCTACTTGGATCTCTTCCCCAAAAGCAGCAGGTCCTATAATTCCCAAACTAAATGACGATGTAAAACGACTTTTTTTAACTTGATCTATAGCCATTATAAAACTTTTAAGCATAATGGCCGATGCAAAAGGTCGGTCGCCAAACTGAATTTCGGGCAGTTCGTAATGATTCGGCGTATACCCAATATGTTCTAAGGCCAGACCATAACGAATCTCTGTATCTTTAGGTTTATAAAACAAATAATTAATAGGATTCCGTTTAAAGAACGGTGATACAAGTTCAAAACTATAGCCTTGCGTATAGTTCTCGTCGGTTGCCGCAAAATAATCATTGTCGTAATGAAACCTAAAATACGTTTCACTTTTAACATCCCTAAAAGACACCAAATTGTCTATTTTTTGAGCTTTAGATTGCGTTATACATAGTATTGAAAGGATACAAATTACGAAAGTGTGTCTCATACGTATTTATACGAGAAAATACCAATCGTGGTTTTATGTTAGAAATAGCTAAAACTGTTTTCTTTCAATAAGACCATCTAATCCTTATCGGTTTGCAGCTTAGTGAAAAGGTTTGTGTATTTTTAAGACATCGCAGAATCTTTAGAAATCTGCGAGTTAAGACATGGAAATCAACCAGCTGTTTTTCATCAGTATTTAAAATAATAACATTACGCACTATAAAAATGAAATCAATCGAAATATTAACTGATAGAATGCGGTTGAGATTAATTGAATTATCCGATTTAAACGCCATTCATCAATTACATACCTTACCTGAAACAGACGAATTTAATGCTCTTGGGATTCCTAAAAACAGTGATGAAACGAAAAGGACAATAGAACCTTGGATTGCAGAAAATAAACGCGACAGCATTAAGAATTACACCTTTGCCATTGAAAACAGGCTAGATAATACAGTCTTAGGATTATTTGGACTGAAACTCGGGAACGAAAAATATAAACGCGGTGAGGTTTGGTATAAAATACATTCCGATTATTGGAACAAAGGCTACGCCACAGAGGCTTTAAAAGCCGTAATACAGTTTGGGTTCGAAAATCTAAAATTACATCGCATTGAAGCCGGATGTGCTGTAGAAAATATTGGATCCTTTAAAGTTTTAGAAAAATCTGGAATGCAAAGAGAAGGCAGACTCAGACAAGTACTACCTCTAAAATCAGGTTGGTCGGACAATTTCGAGTACGCTATACTTGAAACCGACGACAGACCAACCATCTAAATCTCCTCATAAAAAAGAACATGCAAAGGATGCACTATTATACAAAAACAGTGCATCCTTTTTTATTCTGGAGGAATTAAAGACTCTCAATGCCTTTCTCTAATTCATCTTTAAACGCTGAAACAAAAATAACTTAACAAAACATTACACCTTCTTACTCTTCCTATTTTGTAATTTTATTAGAATTAATAATGGAAACGCACAAAAAAACAGAAGAATTATGGGAAAGAAAGTAGCAGACCAAATTGTAGAGATGTTGGTAAACAACAATGTGAAACGCATTTATGCCGTTACAGGAGATAGTTTAAATGAATTAAATGATGCGGTTAGAAGAAGTGGAAAAATTAAATGGATTCACGTACGTCATGAAGAAGTTGGTGCTTACGCTGCTGCTGCCGAAGCCGAATTAGACGGACTAGCATGTTGTGCTGGAAGTAGTGGTCCTGGCCATGTGCATTTAATAAATGGTTTATATGATGCTAATCGTTCTGGAGTTCCTGTAATTGCTATTGCATCTACCATTAATACGCCAGAATATGGAGTCGATTATTTCCAGGCAACAAACACTTATAAGTTATTCGACGATTGTAGTGTGTATAATGAAGTGGCCAGCACACCAAAACAAGTTCCTAGAATATTGCAAGCTGCCATACAAAATGCGGTACATAAAAAAGGAGTTGCTGTTTTTGGATTGCCAGGAGATGTGTCTTCAATGCCTGCCGAAGAAAGTGCAACCTCTATGTATAATTTTCATGGTGAAACGGTGTTACGGCCATCAGATCTTGAGATGCATAAATTTGCAGACCTTGTTAACAAACATCCGAAAATTTCCATCTATTGCGGTATTGGAGCACGAGAAGCTCACGACGATATTATAAAACTAGCAGCCCTATTAAAAGCGCCTATTGGCTATTCTTTCCGAGGTAAAATGGGTATGCAATATGACAATCCGTTTGAAGTGGGAATGACTGGTTTATTGGGAGTTCCCTCCGCTTTCCACGCCATGCACGAATCGGATCTTGTGATACTGTTAGGAACAGATTTTCCTTACGAACATTTTATGCCCGTTAAAAATAAAATCATTCAGGTAGACGAGAAACCGGAACGCTTAGGTAGACGCGCAAAATTAGAAATGGGATTGTCTGGAAAAATAACAGATACCATAGCTGCTTTACTACCACTAATTAAAGACAAAGAAGACGATAGTTTCTTAAAAGCACAATTGGAAATTTATGATAAGGTAAAAGAAAACCTAGATATTTACGTCAATGCCACGGGTTCTGAAAATCATATAAGTCCAGAATTTGTAGCTTCAACCATTAATGAAATGGCGAATGATGATACTGTTTTCACTGTAGACACCGGTATGTGTTGTGTTTGGGGCGCAAGATATATTGCAGGTACAGGGAAACGAATGATGTTAGGATCTTTTAATCATGGTTCTATGGCGAATGCGATGCCCATGGCTATCGGAGCACAATTAGCCTATCCTGAACGTCAAATTATAGCCTTTTGTGGAGATGGCGGACTGTCTATGCTACTCGGTGATCTGGCAACCATTAAACAGTATAATCTTCCTATAAAACTTATCGTTTTTAATAACCGTTCTTTAGGAATGGTACAGTTAGAAATGCAAGTGGAAGGTTTGCCTAATAATGAAACCGATATGGTGAATCCTGATTTTGCTATGATTGCTGAAGCTATGGGTTTCAAAGGTATTTCGGTAACAAAACCAGAAGATGTTAAGGCCTCATTAGCGGAAGCCTTTATACATGACGGTCCCGTATTAGTAAATATTTTCACGAATCCGCAAGCCTTAGCGATGCCTCCAGAAATGGAATTTGACCAAATGAAAGGTTACGCGTTATCTATAAGTAAAATGATATTAGGCGGACGTATGGATGAAGTCTTAGAAATGGTAAAAACAAATTACAAGCATATGAAAGAAGTCTTGTAAACAACAATTCCTAGATAAATAATTTTATAGCCCAAGCGTACTGATGTTAATACGATTGCCTTTAAAACAAAGGTTAACATCAGTACGTTATTTTTAGTCCAAAATAAAACTAACCGCTTTGGATTGCTTTATTTCTAGAGTAATTGAGTGCGAAGTAATTAATACCAACTACTGCAAGACCTATACACACGATAATTCCAGAATGTATGGCATTTAAAATAATAAAATCTTTACTTCCACCAGATAAAATAGAATACCAAAGAAACGGACAAAACACACCCACCAAAGCTATATTACGTCCTGTCTGCATGCCTTTTTTATATAAATGACTGTTTTTAGGTGTCTTTTTAGGCGTTACAGATTTACCTTTAATTGCATCTACACAGGTTTTACCGACTAGCGTATACGGACATGCTTGAACAACAGATTTAAAAAAATGACTTACTGGTTTCATATAAATAATTTTAAGTAATAATGTATGTCGAAAATTGAAATTGTAACATAGTCATATGCACAAACAAGCATATAATGACTCAAAAAAAGAGCTATCCACTACTGCGTGCGTTGCAACTTAGTCTAAAAATTTAGTTCTTATTTTTCATTTTAAAAACATATGCAATATAATACATATGTTTAATTCCTCCAAATTTATAAACCTGTTTTCGAACATTTCAATTCTTAAAAAAATGATTTCCCTAATGAACTGTTAAGGTTTTAATCTTCATCTATTTTCTATAGACAAACCACTTACAATTTTAGTAGATTACATCGCTTTAGACGTATAGAAGATATTTTATTAACGACCACGTAATCAATGAAAAAGAAAATTCTAATTATAATATCTATTCTCGTTCTATTCAATTTGGTACTTATATATGGTGCTAATACTGCGATTGAAACGAATGCAAAAAATAAAACATTTACAGAGAGCAATCAAATACCTAAAAATAAGGTTGGATTGGTGCTTGGGACTTCAAAATTTTTAACCAACGGAGAACTAAATTTATACTTTAAATATAGAATAGATGCAACGGTAGATTTATTTGAAAATGGAAAAATTGACTTTGTTCTTGTGAGTGGAGACAACGGAACTATAAACTACGACGAACCTACAGATTTTAAAGCGTCTTTAATGCAACGTGGCATTCCAGAAAACAAAATAGTATTGGATTATGCAGGCTTTAGAACATTAGATTCTGTAGTTCGCGCCAAAGAGATATTTGGTCAGACAGAAATCACCGTAATATCACAACAATTCCATAATGAAAGAGCCATTTATTTAGCAAATAAAAACGGTATAAAAGCCATCGGTTTTAATGCTAAAGATGTCTCTGCACGATACGGACTAAAAGTACAACTGCGAGAGTACTTAGCGCGTACAAAGGTCTTTTTAGATATATTATTTGGCGTACAACCAAAATTTCTCGGAGAGAAAATCGTTATAAAATAAAAACTGATAGTTCTACACAGGATAATTTATCGACAACACTATTAAACTTTTAAAAATGAACAAATTAGCACTTTTAATACTTTTTATTTCATGTCTGTCTTACGGTCAGGAAATTGATTATAGCAATACGTATTCGGATTTCGAGAATGGAAAAAACTATTTTATGTTCGGAGATAACGTGGCATTTCGAGCAGCACCTGATACCGCATCTAAAGCTATAGATGTCTTACATATTGGATCTGAAATTAAAATCCTTGAAAAATCAGAACAGACCGTGCTTTATAATGGAATTGCATCTAATTACTATAAAGTAAATTATAACGGTAAGGTTGGATATGTATTAGGTGGATTGATTTCTTTAGGAAAAAAAGAAAAGGGCACGTCTAAATACTTTTATACTTATGGCAAAAAAGACGATTCATATTACATTATAATTCGCCATTTAAATGAAACATTAGACATAAACGAAGTCACTAGCGCACTTAGTACTCAAACATTTTCCTTAGAGATATACGACAATAAAGGGATTGAAAATATTGGCAATATTATTTTTGTAAATTATCTGGCAGAAGCTTGTGGTGTAGAAGGTGGCGGCATTTACTTTTTCGAATCCCATGGTGTTATGAAAAAAGTGTTTACCATTTCGCAAATTTCTGATGCCGGAGTCTATTGGTTTCATGAAGAACTTATTTTTCCTAATGACACCGATGGCGTTCAAGGAAAAATAGTGTATAAAAAAGAATATGGAACCTATCAAGACGAAGCGACAAATTGGGTAGAGGTTAATACTGTAAGTAGAGAGTTACAATGGAAAGCTGGTGAAATAATTCCAAAATTAAATACAGAAGAATAATACTAGCGTCATGTCTTGAAAATAAGGATTCGAAAAATGAAACCGATTATTTTCTAATCACTCAAAAAAGGGTATAGCACAATATATTACAACCCTAATTCTGGATTTAATCTCATATTATTACTGTTTCTTATCCTCCTAACATCCTTAGAAAGCCTTAAGAAATAGCCAATATATAATAATTACTAGGTAAAATTCATTAATTTTATGGTTCAATACATTGAAGGGTTAAAACGTGTCATTTTTCACATGTTACTCTATTAAAAACAGTTTAAGACTAAATGCCTTAAACATTAAATTAATAATATGAAAATCAATAATATTTTAGAAGGTATTGGTAACACTCCAGTAGTGAAACTAAATAAATTATTTCCAAATGCTAACGTTTGGATGAAACTTGAAAAATACAATCCGGGAGGAAGTATTAAAGATAGAATTGCATTAGCTATGATTGAAGATGCAGAACAAAAAAATATTTTAACTAAAGATACCGAAATCATTGAACCTACATCTGGAAATACAGGTATTGGTCTTGCTATGGTAGCCGCTGTTAAAAACTACAATTTAACCTTAGTAATGCCGGAATCGATGTCTGTAGAGCGTAGAGCTTTAATGGCTGCCTACGGTGCAAAATTAGTACTAACTCCTAAAGAATTAGGTTTAGGTGGTACTATTGCAAAGGCAAAAGAATTGGTTGAAAACAACAAAAATGCTTGGATGCCTTCTCAGTTTACAAATCCTGCAAACCCAAAAATACACGAAGACACAACGGCTTTAGAAATTGTTGAAGATTTCCCAGAAGGTATAGATTATTTAATCACTGGTGTGGGAACAGGTGGACACATTAGTGGTATGTCTAAAGTATTAAAAGATAAATTTTCTGATGTAAAAGTATTCGCTGTAGAGCCTACAGATTCTCCTGTAATTTCTGGAGGCCAACCAGGACCACACGCCTTACAAGGTATCGGACCAGGATTTATACCAGAAACGTTTAACACAGATCTTATAGATGGTGCTATTCAAGTTACAAAAGAAGAAGCGTTTTCAGAAGTTCAGAAATTAGCTAAAACTGAAGGTATTTTAGTTGGTATTTCTACCGGAGCCTCTTTAGCTGCCGTGAGAAAACAATTAGAAAAAACGTCTAGCGACAAAGTTATCTTAACTATGAATTACGATACTGGAGAACGTTACCTTTCTATAGACGGACTGTTTAAAGAATAATATATGAGTTAACGAGATGAAGTTTACAAACTTCGATTTGGAATTAAGAAAGCGCTATGAAACCTGTTTCATGGCGCTTTCTTTTTTTAAACAATTCAAATAATATCAATATAATACTGATGCAAAAAGAACTATTCATTTTTAATAACATCTTACAGATACGCTTAAAGATAGTGTTGGTAATTCGGAAAATACTTGCAGAATTAACTATGGTTCATTTTCTTTTACTATTTTAGGGCAAGTCAACGTCGCATACCAGGTTACATGTGCATTGAAGAATCTTAATTGAGCTCTTAATCTGCTCATTTAATTTCATTAGCATGTAAAACAAAAGTAGAGACACCATATCTAACTAATTTAGACCATAATTATAGCCAATTTAACTTCAACCAAAATGATTAATTTCAGAATAATACTTTCATTATTTACGTTAATAACGTTAAGCTCATGTGACTTTAAAACGACAAATAAGCCTGCTAAAACAGAGAGTGATTGGGTGTATCTTTTTAATGGTAAAGATTTTGATGATTGGACGATAAAAATTAATCACCACGATGTAAACGATAATTATGCGAATACATTTAGAGTTGTAGATAGTACACTACAAATAAATTACGATGGATATTCCGAATTTGGTAGACGCTTTGGTCATATCTATTACAACAAACCTTTTTCGTCTTATCACCTAAAATTTGAATATCGATTTACTGATCAATGGATGGATGATGCGCCTCAGGGTACTTACAGAAATAGCGGTGTTATGATTCATTCTCAGGATCCAAATACTATGACTAAAGATCAGGATTGGCCACTATCTGTAGAATATCAAATTTTAGCAGAGAAAACAGAAGGTGAACCTAGAACAACGGCAAATGTATGTACCCCAAAAACAGAGGTGTTTTTTCAAGATGAGATGGATCCGAGACATTGTGTCCCTTCAAGTTCTAAAACCTACAAATGGAACCAGTGGCTATCGGGAGAAATTATAGTGTACCAAGATTCAATACTAAAACATATCGTAGAGCGCGATACGGTACTTCAATACACCAAACCTCAAATTAGTCGTGGACGATTACAACCAGACGATATTAATTATAAAAATGAAGGTAAATTATTAAAAGAAGGTTATATCGCTTTGCAGGCCGAAGGACAAGGTATCCAATTTAGAGAAATAAAAATTAAAACTATTAATTAGAACATCATGATGACTAAACTAAACACGTCGTTTTCAGAATTAAAACTAATGGTATTAGCAACTGCGTTGTTACTGTCTTTTGGGTTACAATCTCAATCCTTAAAATCGTCTGATGCTTCTAAACAGACAGATTACAAAATATCCCTAGCCCAATGGTCGTTACATGGAGCCTTTAATACCGGAAGTTTGAATCCTACAGATTTCCCAGAAATCGCAGCGTCTTATGGTATTTATTCTATAGAACTGGTAAATAGTTTTTATAAAACCAAAGCGAACGATATGGATTATTGGAAAACCTTTAAACAAAAATGTGACGAGGCCAATGTAAATGTTGGACTCATTATGTGTGATGGCTTAGGACATTTAGGTGATGCCGATGTGCAGAAACGCACGAAAACTGTAGAAAATCATTATGCTTGGGTAGATATTGCAAAATACTTAGGCGCACATTCCATACGTGTAAATGCTGCAGGTACAGGAAGCTCTGATGAGGTTGCATTACACGTTATAGATGGATTGACTAAATTGGGAAAATATGGTGCATCAAAGGGTATAAATATTATTGTAGAAAACCACGGAGGTTACTCTTCTAACGGTGCATGGCTTGCTAACGTAATGGAGAACGTAAATATGAAAAATGTAGGTACACTTCCCGATTTTGGAAATTTCTGTATCACCCGAGATTCAAATAGAAATTGTTTAGATGAATATGATCGCTATAAAGGTATGACGGAATTAATGCCTTTTGCCAAGGGCGTTAGTGCAAAATCGCACGACTTTGATGCCACTGGTAACGATACGAAATCGGATTTTTTTAGAATGATGGCTATTGTAAAAGAATCAGGTTATAAAGGTTATATTGGCATTGAATATGAAGGCCGAGAACTGTCTGAAGACGAAGGTATAAAAGCGACTAAAGCATTGCTTGAAAACGTATTTACAAAATTATAGATATAGACCTATAAAATCGAAAAAACAAAGTTCTAAAAAAAAGTGAACACTTTTTAAATACCTCAGCATCCATCCCTATGATTAATAATACAGAATTGGATTTCTATACAAAACTAAAAAGCTCTAGTGAAAATCTTGTAGATTTATTAGATTGTGAAACTTGTTTTGTTGAGCTTCCAGATACTTGGCATGTTGTGGTTGTAGACATTCAGAATTCGACACGAGCTGTCGATTCTGGAAATCATCATCAAGTCAATTTAACTGCAACGGGTTCGATAATTTCTGTTCTAAATGCTTTAAGAAAAGAAAAACAGGGTATTGAAATCCCTTATTTTTTTGGCGGAGATGGCGCCACGTTTATTATTCCTACTGTGTTTTTAAAAAATATAATACTCATTTTAGAAAACTACAGTTTTCATATTAAAACAAATACCAATTTAACTCTTAGAGTTGGACATGTTTCTGTGAAACATTTAATTACTCTAAAATCGAATCTAAAAATAGCTAAACATAAGCTCACCAACCAATTATCCATTCCTATTGTTTTAGGTAACGGATTAAAAAAAGCTGAAGAGATCATTAAACATGATTTTGAAAAAAATAACGCTACGCATTTCGAAAAAGACCTTTTAAATTTAGAAGGTATGGAATGTAGATGGAAACAGATTAACCCCAATCAGTCGCAAAATAAAGTTATTTGTTTATTATTGGATGCACTTAATGAAGCCGACCAAAGGGCTATTTACAGAGATATTATAAGCAAAATGGATACTATATTTGGAACGTTTGAAAATAGACAACCGATAAAATCTAATAAACTAAAACTGAATTTTAGCATTCGTAATATTTTAGAAGAGATGAAAATTAGTCTCGCTAATCGCGATTGGGTTTACTTAATAAGTAAATGGTTTTCAACACTTTTCGGTAAATTCTATTTAAACCTAACTCAGAACGGGAAGCAATATCTAAAACAAATTGGTCAGTTATCTCATACCTTTATGTTGGATGGTATGATTAATACTATTTTCACAGCCGAACAAGATAAAATAGACCTATTTATAGATTATCTAAATCAGTTAGAAGACGATAAAAAGATCATCTATGGCATTCATATTACTCATGCTTCGGTAATGTCTTGTTACGTACTAGATAGAAAAACGAAGCATTCTCACTTTGTAGATGGCACAGAAGGCGGTTATACTTCGGCCGCAAAAATGTTTAAAATGAAAAGAAAGATTAGCTAGTCAGTATTTAAATACCATCCAAAACATTTAAGCGTATTATATAAACGCAATCATTTTCTTAATCGAACGATTGAATTCAAGTCTTAAAGCGCATCTAAATAACTTTCTTTTTTTGTAATTTTTACTTGACTAATTAGACTTAGTGACCATGACTCACACTTTTAAAGAATTTTCTACTAATGCTATTTTCAATATTGGAAATGAGCACGACTTGGTTCCATTTAAAAATGCAAAACAATCTGAATTTTACACCTTTATTTGGGCAAAATCGGAACCCGTAGATCTTATTATAGACAGTGTCCCATTTACAGTCGAACCACACAGCATATTAGCACTTACGCCTATTCAATATCTTCAGTATATTACAGGGAGCGATGTTACCATGTATCAATTTAATCAAGAATTTTACTGTATTAAAGATCACGACCAAGAAGTGAGTTGCGTGGGCATACTCTTTTTTGGAAATATAAATATTCCGATCATTCATTTAAATACAGTCGAACAAGAAAAGTTTGAAACTTTACACGAAGTTTTTATTGACGAATTAGAAACCGAAGACAACATACAAGCCGAAATGCTTAGAATGCTAATGTCACGATTTATTATAAAAAGCACACGATTATTAAAAGCTAAAGAAGGCATTATTGAAACGCCCAAAAGTTCTAAGGTCGATTTACTACGTGAATTTAATTTCCTGGTAGAACAGCATTTTAAAACAGAACACAGTGTGGCCTTCTATGCCGATAAATTATATAAATCGCCTAAAACCTTATCCAATAATTTTGCCAAACTAAATAGAAGTCCGCTACATATTATTCACCAGCGCATTGTCTTAGAAGCAAAACGCTTATTAAGCTATACAGATAAGACGGCTAAAGAAATTGCTTACGAAATTGGATTTGAAGATGCCTCGCACCTCAGCCGATTATTCAAAAAACACACGACCTTATCCCCTTCAGACTACAAAAAACGCCTAAACACTTTAAGTTAGGAAAAATTGACATGCCTTTGGGCAAATTCTTCATTTTATAGCGTCTTCTTCTATCGCATCTTTGCATTGTAATATTAAAACAATAACAAGATGAAATTAAAAAACATATCCATATTCAACCTGATCGAGATATTCACTAACAATAGAAAAGTGGCAGTGAACACGATCAACACAGAATCACATTGCGATCAAAAACACATTCACGATTATTATTGTGATGCCGAAAACCCATATGTAGGCAACTTTTAACTACAAGGGAAAAAACGACATGCTTTAGGGAATAACGCCCCTTTTATATCACCCTATTCTATCGCAACTTTGTACCAACAAAATACATCAAAAAAAAACATCAATAACAGCTGAATTCATTTCAGAATAAAAATTTAAAATTATGAATACATTTAAAAACATTCTTTCAAGAGAAGACGTAAGCGCAAACAACCAAGCTATTTTCGACAATTTAAAAAAAGCTGTAGGTTTTGTACCAAATTTATACGCCACTTACGCACATAGTGATACCGCTTTAGAAAACTATTTAAACTTTGCTAATGCAAAAACATCCTTATCTGCTAAAGAAAAAGAAGTTGTAAATCTTGCCGTTAGCCAAGTAAACGATTGTTTATATTGTCTTTCTGCACATACTGCAATAGGAAAGATGAATGGTTTTACAGAGGATCAAATCTTAGAGTTAAGAGCTGGATATTCTACAGTTAATGACAAATTAGATGCTTTAGCAAAATTAGCTAAAAACATTACTGAGAATAGAGGAAAAACAGACGAAACAGTTTTAGAAAACTTCTTTAACGCCGGATATACAAAAGGTAACTTAATAGACACTATTTCTTTAGTAGGAGATAAAACAATCTCTAACTACATACATAGTACAACACAGGTTCCTGTAGATTTTCCAGTAGCACAGCCTTTAGAATTAGCAACAAAATAATATTAAATACTAACACAAATAACAATAACAAGATGAAAAAATTTATAGCAGTAATCGTATTCGCATTAGCCTTCACCGTTTCAGGACATGCACAAGATAAAATGAATACAGAAGCAACAACAGTCGCTTTAGAACAAACAAAAGGAGAGTTTACTCAGAAATCTCTTACCTTAAAAGAAGGTGATTATGTTTTTGAAATAGCAAACAAGAACGTTGGGCATCAAGTTGGTTTTGTTTTAGTACCTAAAGGAAAAGATGCTTCTAATCCTGAAAACCATATTAGTAATGCTTATGTGACTAAAGCTGTAGAAAACAACACTACAGAAAGCAGTAAAGTAACTTCTCTTGCCAAAGGAGAATATATTTACTTCTGCCCGTTAAACCCAACACCTCAGTACACCTTAACTGTAGAGTAAATATCTGGAATATTTCTAAAAAAAGCTGGACACTATTAATAGTGTCCAGCTTTTTTATTTTGTACTGTTTAGAAAGGTTATAAAACTTAATTCTAACTATTCTAAATCACTTTTAGGCTGTATAACATTCTTAAAAGTTGGGCCATTCTCACTCATACTAGCCGCTCCTTTTTTATTGATTTTAAACGTAATGTCTTTTGTTGTTGTGAATAAAATAACAGAAGAAAAAGACGTTTTTAAATAAGGCTTTAAATACTCAAACGCTTCCTCTAAAGTAAATTCGAATTCCTCATCCTCCGTTTCTTTAGATTGATAACGCAATTTTACTAAAACTTTAAAATCGTCGTCAGAATATATGGGTCTGACAAAAATATTTTTTAAGTTCGGTTTTCCAATGGTCTTCGCCATAGTTAACTTGGCAAATCTGCCTTCTTGAACACTTTCTTTTACGTGTTCCCAGAAAAGAACAAACACATCTTGATAAGGCATAAACTAAAAATTAAGGATATAATAATTTGATGTTGCAAATTTAATACTAATAATTCGATTAATAAATCCGAACCCATTTTAATCCTGAAATAGAAACAAAGAGCTGCTACTCCCCTTTCCTTTCTCGCCTAAACCGTTGTCAATATCCTAAATTCACAAAATTCATCATCTGTTTCTTGTAAATCTTAAATAATTGAATCAAGTATTGTAAAGAGCGACCTGTTATTTCTTAACCCATTTGCTTTTTCATACTTTAGTAACCAAAGAAATATCCCTAATGAAAAAAGTCTTTATTCTAGCAGTATGCTGCATATTCACGCTAACTAATTGCAAACAATCTAAAGAAAAAACAATCGCCAACACCTATGCGGAAGAACCGCATTCCTTCGCGCAACCGAATAATGCAGTCACTACACATCTAGATTTAGATATTGATGTCGACTTCGATACGCATATTATCAGTGGAACGGCGACTTATGATATCACAAATAATAGCGCAACAGAAATCATTTTAGACACTAAATATTTAAATATTATAGATGTTAAAGCCGATGGAGAAGAAACAGCATTCAGGTTGGGTGCTATGGATGAAAAACTCGGGCAGTCTTTAACTATTAGTATAAAAGATACGACTAAAAAAATTGCAATCACGTACCAGACTACAGATAAAACAGAAGCATTGCAGTGGTTAAATGCCCAACAGACGGCAGATAAAACAAATCCTTTTCTCTTTACTCAAGGTCAGGCTATTTTAACACGTACTTGGATTCCTATTCAAGATAGTCCGCAAATTCGTATGACTTATAATGCAACTGTAAAAGTACCTTCGGAATTAATGGCGGTAATGAGTGCCGAGAATCCTAAAGAAAAGACAGCCGATGGTATTTATAAGTTTAAAATGGCACAACCTATTCCAGCTTATCTTATCGCCCTTGCTGTTGGAGATATTGAATACAAATCTATAAGCGACAGAACGGGTGTATATGCTGAAAAATCTATGATTGAAAAAGCGCACACCGAATTTTCTGATATGGAGAAAATGGTCGCTACTGCCGAGAATTTATATGGTGCTTACGACTGGGAACAATTTGATGTGATCGTCTTACCTCCTAGTTTCCCTTTTGGAGGTATGGAAAACCCGAGATTAACATTTGCTACGCCTACCGTTATTGCCGGAGATAAAAGTTTAACCACGCTCGTTGCTCACGAATTGGCCCATTCATGGTCAGGAAATCTTGTAACAAATGCAACTTGGAATGATTTTTGGCTTAATGAAGGCTTTACCGTTTATTTTGAAATCAGAATTATGGAAGCGCTCTACGGTAAAGAACGTGCCGACATGCTAGCATTAATCGGGCGACAAGATTTAGACGATGAATTGGAAGCGTTAAAAGACAGTCCGAATGACACCAAACTGAAATTAGATTTAAAAGGTCGTGATCCTGACGATGGGATGAATAGTATTGCTTACGACAAAGGCTATTTATTTTTAAGAACACTTGAAGAACACGTTGGACGTAAAAATATGGATGCGTTCTTAAAATCATATTTTAAAACAAATGCGTTTTCTACAACGAACACCGAAGATTTTATCACCTATTTAAACACCAATTTATTAGACAAAAACAACATCGCTTTTAACACAGAAGCGTGGATCTATGAGCCCGGTATTCCAGACAATGCTGCTGTGATACAATCTGATGCCTTTACAACGGTTAAAAACGTTTTAACAACATTTATAGAAACAAACACGATTGATACCGCAAAAACCAGTCAGTGGACGCCACAGGAATGGGTTTATTTTATCCGAAATTTCCCTGAAGATATTACCACCTCTCAGATGCAACACTTAGACGATACTTTTAATTTATCAGAGTCAACCAACTCCTATATTACAATGGTTTGGTACGAGCAGTCTATCCTTAATAATTATCACGGTAATAATGTGGATACACGAATTTCTGAATTTTTAAATACAGTTGGTAGACGTTGGTATGTTACAACATTATTTAAAGCCTTCAAAAAAGCTGACCGCATTGATGAAGCCTTAGCGATTTACAAAACAGCGCGACCAAACTACCATACGGTAACAGCACATACAATAGATGTTTTATTAAACGAGGTATAAATATAAACATAACAACAAAGGAGTCAAATAGATAAGTGTTTTTCAAAATTAACTTTTAGTAAGTATTTTGTGTTGAGTACTTAAAAGAATTTAATTGTACCTTTGCTGCCATATGCATATAAATAAACTTACAGATTGGTTACCAACAACTAACAAAGAAGTCAAACTTCGAGGTTGGGAAGAACTCGATGTTATCCTATTTAGCGGAGACGCTTACGTAGATCACCCTTCATTTGGACCGGCGGTTATTGGTCGTATTTTAGAAAGTTACGGCTTAAAAGTTGCCATTGTTCCGCAACCCAGTGTGAACGATAATTTACAGGATTTTACAAAACTAGGAACACCAAAATTATTTTTTGGAGTAACAGGTGGTTGTATGGATCCCATGGTAAGTAATTACACGGCAAGTAAAAAACGTCGTGATAATGATGCATATACACCAAATGGTGACAAAGGTTTTAGACCCGATTATGCCACCTCTGTATATTCTAATATCTTAAAAGAAAAATTCCCAAATGTCCCTGTCTTAATTGGAGGGATTGAAGCGTCTTTACGTCGTGTAACGCATTACGATTATTGGAGCGATAAACTTATGCCTTCTATTTTAGAAACGTCTAAAGCAGATATGTTGGTTTATGGAATGGGTGAACAGCCTTTACGTGAAGTTGTGGAATTATTACAAAAAGGGGTGCCTTTTTCAAGCTTAAGAACCATAAAACAAACGGCTTTTTTATTGAATGAAGATGAAGATCTTCCGAAAAATAAAAATTGGCAAGATGTCGAAATTCAATCTCATGAAGTCTGTTTACAGGATAAGAAGAAATTTGCGTCTAACTTTAAAGTTATCGAGCAAGAATCTAATAAGCTTAATGCCAATAGAATTTCTCAAAAAATAAGCAATAAGACCTTAGTTATTAATCCGCCATTCCCAACGATGATGGAGGAAGAAATTGATGCGTCTTTCGATTTGCCTTACACACGATTACCGCATCCAAAATACAATAAGCGTGGACCGATTCCTGCGTTCGAGATGATTAAATTTTCTATTAACATTCACCGTGGTTGTTTTGGTGGGTGTAGTTTTTGTACCATTTCGGCACATCAAGGAAAATTTATCGCAAGTCGTAGTCAAGAGTCGGTATTAAGAGAAGTCGACAAAGTCGCTAATATGCCTGATTTTAAAGGCTATTTGTCTGATATTGGCGGACCTTCTGCAAATATGTACAAGATGAAAGGTAAAGTACAATCCATTTGTGATAAATGTGTTGCGCCTTCATGTATTTCACCTGTAATTTGTAGTAATCTAGACACGTCTCATAAGCCTTTAACCGAATTATATCAGGCTGTAGATAAGCATCCTAAAATAAAGAAATCGTTTATTGGTAGTGGTATTCGTCATGATATGTTGGTTCCTGAATTCAATAAGAATGCAGATCCAAAAGAATTAGACGATTATACCGAAGAAGTCATGACCAAACATATCTCTGGTCGTTTAAAAGTAGCTCCTGAGCATACGTCTGATCCTGTTTTAAAGTTAATGCGTAAGCCTTCTTTTAAATATTTTCATAAGTTTAAAGAGCGTTTTGATAAGATCAATATTAAGAAGGATTTAAAACTTCAATTGATTCCTTATTTTATATCAAATCATCCTGCTTGTGAAGTTGAAGACATGGCAAATCTAGCTGCAGAAACTAAAGATATGGGATTCCAGTTGGAGCAAGTACAAGGTTTTACACCAACTCCTATGACGGTTGCTACTGTTATTTATTATAGTGGTTACCATCCGTACACATTAAAACCAACTAAAACACCTAAATCTAAAAAAGAGAAAGACGAGCAACACCGCTTCTTCTTTTGGTATAAACAAGAAAATAAAGATTGGATTAAAAAGACCTTAAACAAGGTTGGAAGATCCGATTTATTGGATGTTTTAATACCTGAGAAAAAGGAAAATAAACCAGCCTGGAAGAAAGTTAATCTTAAACCTGTAAAAAACACATTTGATGATGCTATTCCATCAACAAGTGAGAGCACATCATTCGGGTCTCGACGTAAGAAAAAACAAACTTCTAGAAAGAAAAGACGATAAAAAACTGAGTTATTAATGTCTAATCTTGCACTTGTAGAAGAAACCAACGATTATATTGTTGTAAATAAAACAGCCGGACTTATCACAGAGAAAAGTCCGTATGAGAATAATACGGTAGAAAATCAGGTCTTCAATCATATATTAAAAGGGAAACCGAAACCTTATGTTGGGGTGATACATCGATTAGATCGTGTCACAAGTGGTGTCCTTATTTTTGCTAAGAAAAAAAGTATTTTAGTCTCATTTAATGATCTCTTTAGTACGCGTAAAATTCAGAAAACCTATTTGGCCATTGTTAAAAACAAGCCGCCAAAACCAAAAGGACAATTAGTGAATTTTCTTGTAAAAAATAACCTCGAAAAGAGAGCGGACATCGTGCAATCTAAGTCAAAAAATACTTTAGATTGCAGGCTTTCCTACACTGTTATAGATCAAAATGATTTTGGCTATCTACTTGAAGTCAAACCAAAAACTGGACGATTTCATCAAATTAGAGCACAATTATCGCATATCGGATTGCCTATAATTGGGGACGACAAATATGGCTCGGATCAAAAATACTTGCCTCAATCTGTTTGTCTTCATGCCTGGAAATTAACGTATGAAGACTCTGCAACGAAGACTTCTAAAACCTTCGAAGCTCCTCTGCCAAAGCATAAGTTTTGGAAATTCAAATCCATGTAAATCATAGCAGTTCGAATTTAATTTTATTTTAAGTGGCTTCTTGAAAGTTTACTTAAAATTGAGATAAATCAGAATTTTCTAAAAATAATACAATTCAACATTAAACGCTTTCATATAAAACAGGTCTTACTTTAAAAGTATAGACATGAAAAATTACTTGTTTTTAATGCTGATTTGTATAAGCTTACAGCTATTCGCACAGCGAAACACGGAACAGTTAACAGCCACAATCATTGGTTCTGGGTCTCCAAAATTTAATACAGAACGTTCAGGACCGTCGGTACTTATTTCTTACAAGAACACACACATTTTGGTAGACATGGGAAATGGAACCCAAGCCAATTTAGATAAAAACAACACCAAAATTAAAGACATTGATGGCATCCTTTTTACACACCATCATTTAGACCATAACGAAGAGTTTACACCCATCTTTATTCAATCGCTTCTAGGTAACACTAACTTCATAGTCGCTGGACCAGCGCCAACAACGACGTTAATAGATAATATTCTGGATACTTATGAAGAAGATATAAGTTATCGGCTTTCAAAATCTGGACGCAGTTTAAACAGTGTTAAAAACAATTTCTCTTCTAAGAATTTATTGGGCAATGAATCCTTCAATATTGGTGAAATAAAAATTACCTGTGCCGAAGTAAACCATGCCATTACAACCTATGCATATCGCTTTGATGTTGGCAACCAATCTATCGTTATTTCTGGAGATTTAACCTATTCTAAGTCGTTACCCATTCTAGCAAAAGATGCCGATTATTTAATTATTGATTCCGGTGGGGCCATTGCATTAGGATCTAATAAAAAACCGAGCAGAACCAATAGCAATGCTAAGAATAATAAGCGCACCGGAAACAAAGAAAAAGCTCATGTTAATTTAGAAGAAAGCTCGTTAATGGCAAAAGAAGCTAACGTTAAAAACGTAGTATTAACACACTTCAACTTTACAGAAATAGATGAAGAAGCTACAACATCCGAAATACGTAAAAATTATAGTAGCCCTGTAATATATGGGAGAGATTTACTAACTGTCCCGCTAACCATTTCTACTGTAGATGTCAAAAAATCAAACTACACCTATCCTATTGTAGATACAGATCTGAACAATTATTACTCAGATACAGATCAAATTTCTAAACCAGTTGCGGGCGACGCATTTTATGGGCAGGATGCGAATTACATTGGGAATCAGCCTTCATATACAGATAATCAAGATGGTACTATAACAGATAACATTACAGGACTCACTTGGGAAAAAGATATGGGACCTAAAATAACGTTTGAAGACGCTTTTAAAAAAGCAGAGCAATCTACTTTGGGAGACTATTCAGACTGGAGAGTGCCAACAATAAAGGAGCTTTATTCACTTATATTATTCTCCGGACAAGTAAAAGGAGAACATGCCATTGAAATGTTTATTAATACCGATTACTTTATGCAACCCTTAGGTGATTCTAAAATGGGTGAACGCGAAATTGATGCACAAACATGGTCTTCTACCGAATACGTTGGTCGTACAATGAAAAACAATGCAACGGTTTTCGGTGTTAATTTTGTAGATGGTCGTATTAAAGGGTATTCAAAAACAAATCCGCGAACACGTGAAGACAACACCATGTACTTTCGCATGGTACGTGGAAATACATCCTATGGAAATAATAATTTTATAGACAATAAAGATGGCACTGTAAGTGACTTAGCAACTGGCTTAATGTGGCAAAAAGCAGACGATGGAAACAGTCGTGATTGGAAATCGGCTTTAACCTATACAGAACAGTTGGAACTGGGAACACATTCGGATTGGAGATTACCAAATGCAAAAGAACTTCAGAGTATAGTTGATTATAACCGTTCCCCACAAACTACTCAGTCACCAGCTATACATTCAATTTTTGAAACTACAGAAATTACAGATCCAAACGGAAAATCGGGACAGTATCCTTATTTCTGGTCGAGTACGACTCACTTAGATGGGAAAAACCCGAGTGCCAATGCCGTATATATTGCATTTGGTGACGCACAAGGAGAAATGAGAGACACCTTAATGGATGTGCATGGCGCAGGTGCCCAAAGAAGTGATCCTAAAAGCGGAGACAAAAGTGATTATCCTCAGTACTTCGGACCTCAAGGCGATGTAAGATATGTATATAATTTTGTGAGGGCCGTAAGAGATATCAATCCTTCGGTACAAACTTATTCGGAAACGCCATCCACTCAGAAAAATAATAATACAAAACGTACGCCTAAACAGGCAGGCACTAATCAAACCTCAAATACTCCGCCTTCGTTCGCAAGTATGTTATTGAAAATGGATAGTAATAAGGATAATAAACTCTCAAAATCGGAAGTTAAAGGTAAATTAAAAGAGAATTTCGAAAATAGAGATCGTAATAAGGATGGTTATCTTACAGCAGATGAAATGACACAAAGAAAGCGATAAGAAACGCTTTTCAGAAATGTAAGACACTATATATGATAGATAATCTGTTTCAATAAAAGAATCCCAATGCATGTGATATAAAAAAAGATGACTATTTTTAGGACACCATTCTAACCTATAAAGCATAAATAATTATTGACCATGAATCGCTATTAGACTCCTTTTAATATGCATATTACGGGTAATACAAACAAAATGAATTTAACTGAAGACTACACTAGTGAAACCATTTCTCTTAAGCCAGATTACGAAGGGGAAGTAATTGCTGTGCTAACAGCTTCAAATTTTAATACAGGAGATAGAAAAAGCATCTTGTACATTCATGGATATATCGACTATTTTTTTCATCCGCATTTAGGAGAATTCTTTAACACCAATCATTTCGACTTTTATGCTCTCGATTTACGCAAGTATGGTAGAGCGCTATTACCGCATCAACACCCTAATTATTGTAAAAATATTGAAGAGTATTTCGAAGAATTATCACTAGCCATTCTACATCTAAAAAGCAAAAGTAGTGGTGTTTATTTACTTGGGCACTCTACAGGTGGTTTAACGGCGAGTTGTTATATGAATTCAGGAAAAGAAAGACACCTTGTTGATGGTTTAATTTTAAACTCTCCTTTTTTTGATTTCAATCAAACGAAATTGGAGAAATATATCAGTCAGTGTGTGGCAAAAATGGCCTCTAAAATATCAAGCTATGCCAAAGTTAATGGTGTTCTCACTCCTGCTTATGCAAAAAGTATTCATAAAGATTATTTTGGTGAATGGGATTTTAACTTAGACTGGAAACCTATAAAAGGCTTTCCCACGTATTTTAAATGGGTCTTGGCTATTGCAGCGGCACAACAAAGTTTAGTACACTCAAACATCCAAGTTCCTGTACTGGTCATGCATTCTTCTGGATCTATAAAAACGTCTAAATTTTCCAAGCAAGCCCTGTCTAACGATATTGTACTAAATATAGAAGACATTAAGCGCATTGGAAAAACACTTGGAAATCAAGTTACTTTATTGGAAATTGACCATGCCCAACATGATATCTTTTTATCGCCAAAAGTCGTTAGAGAACGTGCTTTAAATAAAATGATGTCTTGGCTTTTAAGTAATTAGCACCTCAATCAATGTAAAGTTAAGCATACAAGTAAACTCCTATTTCTAACCTTACATTCAAAATCTCATCTCCTAAAAAACTTTTGGCATCCCTTTTGTATCGCATAAATAGTTGCGATCTACCTTATTAGATAATGATCGAAACTAGATGTATATTTGCGCGATAAAAACTTATTTTTTGACACTTATATTATTGTATGTCAATCAAACACATCAATTTTATATTTTTGAATCTTGGAGTTTAGTACAGTACATAACAAACACACAAAACAACTCATTTTAATTGATTCTATATGATCACAAAGGGAATTTTAACCAGTAAATTTTTAATTTTTATATCGATTATACTAAGTATCGCTTGCAGTTCTGACAGAGAAACTACAGATGGCACTATTATAGACGAAACAGAAGATCCAGAAACGGAAGTCCCTGAAGTTGAGGCGGAAAATATAACCTGGAAAAACTGGTATTTATCGGTGCCCATAGATGCAGGAAGTGGAAAAGCAACATCTATAAAATATACGGATATTGTAAATGATAATCTAACCGCGAGTCAGTCTAAATACTTCTATAAAAACGCTGATGGTTCGTATACGCTGTGGACTAAATTTACAGGAATTACCACTTCGGGACTATCTGCTCTAGGCGATAAATATTGCAGAACAGAGCTTAGAGAATACTGGAGAGGAAACCAAACCACTACCGACAATTGGTCTATGAGTACTGGAGTTCACATTTTAGAATCGACTATTAATGTCGATTATGTAGAAGGAAATGGTCGTACTATAGTCGCGCAAATTCACGGTATCGCATCCGAAGGTATTACCGGAAGTCCAGCAACAGTAAAAATTAGATGGAACGATGGGATGATACAAATAGACCATTATATAAAGCCTGAAAATAATGATCCGTGGACGAGTAAATACGATGAAAAAGTTGACTTTGGACGCGTAGATAATGAAATATTCACTTTCAAAATGAAAATTGAAAATGGAAAATTATACTGCGGATTGGTCTGCGAAGCCAAAGACTTAGATATCGCATATACCGAGATCTACGACTATGTAGGAAACGGTTACGTTCATGAAAACTACTTTAAAACAGGTAATTACTTTGGATGGCATGATGATTATGAAAAATCGGCTCAAGTAGTTCTTCATAAAGTGGTTACCGATCACAAATAAACTATGATCTTATAAAAACGCATGACGTGTTATTCTACACATTCATGCACTCCTACACTTTCTAAACTCTGAAATTTTTAATACAAATTAAAAGTTTCAGAGTTTTTAGTTTAAATTTAAAATGTTATAATAACACATCTAAATACAAGCGAAATCAGAATTATGACCATTAGAGAAGCCACCGTTAATGATATTTACGCCATTGTTGAATTACTTTCAGATGATGACTTAGGAAAAACTAGAGAACAACTTGAGAGTCCTATTTCTGTAGATTACAACAACGCATTCCATATTATAAATTCTGATCCGAATCAAGAACTTATGGTTGTTGAAAACGAAGCTAAAGCGGTTATCGCAACCTTTCAATTGACCTTTATTCAATATTTAAATTACTGCGGCGGACTGCGCGTACAAATTGAAGCTGTTCAGGTAAGAAAAGATTTACGCGGTATTGGTGTTGGGAAACACATATTTGAATGGACTATAGAGCGCGCAAAAGAACGTCATGCAGTTATCTTACAGCTAACATCCGACAAAAGAAGACCAAGAGCTATTAAATTTTACGAAGACTTAGGCTTTACAGCCACACATGAAGGCATGAAAATGCACTTTAAATACTGAATCAATTATAAATTGTAAAAACCTCAGCTTTCTTTTCTAATTGTCGACTTATAAATGAATGAAAAAAGGCAAATGAATTAAACTCCATTTGCCTTTTGTGTATCTATTAAATTAATTATTATTTTTTAATAATACGTTTATTTATGGTCTGCGATTTTCCTGATAATCTCACGATATAAAGTCCAGAATTTAGATGTGAAATATCTACAGATTGTCCATTATAAAACTGATTAATAATCAGTTTACCAATATGATCGTATATCTTTAGATTATTAAAATCTTCTGCTCCATTAATTGTTATATTATTAGTAGCAGGATTTGGAGATATAGTGACTTTACTATCATCCAGAGGTGACGCTTCAATACTTAAGGACGAGGCTTCAAAAATTCGAAATTCAGATAAACTTACCCAAGGACCTTCATAAACAGCGGCACCCGTAATTGTTAATTTAACGAAACGTCCTTCTACAGGTGTAAATACATTTACAATTGGATTGCCTTCATCTCCCGGTGTGGTATTCTCAGAACGATCTACAATCTCTGTATAGGTACCATTTTCAGTATCTGAAACCGAAACAGTATATTGGTATGCTCTATCGGTATAACAAACCACTTCCGATCTTCCCATTGTATATACCTTCCCTAAGTCTATAGTAGCAGTTTGCGGAAACCCTGAAACCGACCATCTTGTTGCCGTCGATCCATCTACAAGATTTTCTACAACATTGTTAGCGTCATGAGTTCCTGTTCCCGTTATCACCTTTTTTAAAGCTAAATTAATCCCCAAGGCATCTTCAATAACCGTTACATTACTGCTGTCTGTAAAACCACCATCGACCGTAGTGACAGTAATAACTGCAGATCCCGAAGATTTTCCAGTTAATACACCGCTATTATTCACTGTGACAACACTAGCATCAGACGTGCTGTAAGTCACCATTTTATTTGATGCATGCGCAGGACTAATCGTTTTTGTTAATTGAAACGGACTGCCTATGGAAAGTTCAATATTATTTGGCGAAAGACTTACTCCACTAACCCCTACTTCATCGTGAGCTACAGAAAAATCATACACTAAAACCTCGCCATAATTATCTGGTTTTCCGGTATCGTCTCCTTCTTCTTTTGGATTACTCTGAGTATAATTCCCTACTTTAAAATAGGATTGGTCATATTCTAAATCCATAACATAATCTTTATCACCATCTTTAATTAAATACGCAGAGGCTGTATTATTTTTATAGGCTTCTAGAAGGCCTCCATCCTCAGAATAATAGCAATAGTGCTTATTATCCTGAACTAGAAAAATCACTTCATGAATCGTTCCTAACGTATAATTATTTGTAATACTAATATTAGATCTTAATTTACCACCATTAAAAGATAAAAACAGATGAGAATCTTCTAATCGCATCACCATCGCATCGTCGATACCAGCTTCTTTATCGCCGTGAATTTGGGTTGCAACTAATTCAGATTTATTAATTGGTAAGTGCGTAATGGCTTGTTTTACATAAAGCATATGCGAACCTTCTGTAGTCCAATATACATCGACGCTTCCATCGGGCTCTCTTTCTCTAAGTTCCGAGCGTACGTTATCAGAATTAGGAGTTGTTCCGTTATCACTTCTAATAGGCGTACGAAATACAATAGCATTTTTAGCGTCATTCACATAAAAAAACTCATTATTAGGCGCTCCACATAGTTGTTTTTCTTCTACTCCATTTGGATATGTAATTTTCCATTGCTTACAATTCTCCATGAGATCCGAAGGTACTTGAGCCCATAAATGGCTTCCGAAATTTGAAAATAAAAGTAATAGTATAAAAAATTGTAAGTCGTTTTTGTAGTTTGTTTTCATCGCATTCTATTTAATAAAATAAAAAATATATAAATTGGTGTACCAGTTTATTAGTGTACAAAATATGAAAAAAAAGAGGGTTATAAAAACAATTGGTTAACCAATTTTAAAAACATATTAATAGTGCCGATTTCGTGATTCAAATTAGACCAAATCCATACATAGCCTCCAAAACATTCCGTAATTACAATGACTTAATTTGGAAGTTTCCGAAATTTCGACGCTGTAATCCCTACATTACGTTTAAAGAATTGATTAAAATTCGCTACTTCATTAAAACCTAAGGCATCTGCAACTTCAGAAATACTCAATTCCTTCTGATGAAGCAGTGTTTTAGAATGTAACACTTTATAATCTATAATAACTTTTTGAGCACTTTGTCCTGTCGCTCTTTTTACACATTCTGAAAGATAAATCGGACTAATATTCAGCTTAGAAGCATATGCATTAACCGACAAAAAGTTGTTGTTACTCGCTAAAATTGCATTTTCAAATTTAGCCATGATAACATCAAATCTATTTAAAGGCACAATCCCTTCGTTATTATGTGTGATGCGCTTTACTTTATAAAGCAACTGAAAAAGTAATGCACGTATCATTTCTAAACTATTAACTTCAGAACTTCTAGACTCCTGATATAAAGCTTCTGCCAAAGTAGAAATTTCTATAAAATCATCTTCAGACAGATAATATAAAGGCAGTGTGTGTATCTTAAAAAAGGGAAACTGATTCTGAACCTCGTATGGTTGTTTTAAACTATCTAGAATTGAAGACTTAAAATAAATAACATAGCCCGAATCGTCATCTGCATCACTATTATTTTCGCCATAACTTATGGTCTGAAAAGGAGATACAATAGCTAAACCATTTGTCATTTTTTTAAAATCCTGTTCACCAATTCTCATGTTTTTATTATGCTGAGCGATGATACCCATTTCGAAAAAATCCCGTTTATGTGGTTCTAAAAATTCGGGATCATGATATAGTTTCTCCGTCCCTTTTCTTTTTCCAAAAGACTTAATATAAAACTGATTATTGTAATCTGTAATCGCATCAAGATCGTTTAAAAAGTAAGTCTTTATGTCCTTATATATCTTCATATTTTAGTAATACAACTTCAAAAGTAACAAAAACCTAAATAACAATCTTTTTTACCCATATTACAATATGAAATACAGTTTTTAATCTTGTATTTTTACAAATTCAAATCGACTGTACGAATTATAGTTTTTAACCCTGCGCTTTATAAATTGGTAGCCTAGATTAAACCTTTTATAATATGCGCAGTCTAAATTTCCAAAATGGCCCGAATACTAGTTATGAAAACAAACATACGTATACTCATTTTAGCACTTTTGCTTACACCTTTGTTTTATGGATGTGTAGATAAAAAAAGTAAAAGTGAAACTAAGACAACTCAAAATCTGAATGATAGTATTCCTGTTTACGATTTCGAAGATTTAGAACCATTACTCTATACTAATAGCGATAAAATTCAAATTGTAAATTTTTGGGCGATGTGGTGTGCACCTTGTGTAAAGGAACTCCCTATTATTCAGAAATATGCAGAAAACAACCCAAATGTAGAGATTACATTGGTTAGTCTAGATTTCCCAAGAGGCATTGAAACTAAACTTAAACCTTTCTTAAAAGACAAAGGGATATACTTAAAAGTAGTGCTATTAGACGACCCAGATTCTAATACATGGATAGATAAAATAAATCCAAATTGGTCTGGCTCTATACCATTTACAATCTTATTTAATAATGATAAGCGTTCTTTTCATGAACGTGATTTTGAAAGTCTTGAAGATTTAGAAACCGAAATACATAACACTTTTAATAATTAATATATGAAAAAAGTAAGTCTCCTTTTAGCTGGTCTTGTTTTAGTTGCAGGAACATTAATATCTTGTAAAAATAAATCTGAAACGAAAGAGCAAGGCACTACCGCAGAACATAATGAGGGCCGACCGGAACATCCAGAAGGTGGTCCAGGACACCCTCCAAAAGATCATGGCGATAGAAAAGGACCACCTCCTGGAGGAGACCATAGTCCTGTTCAAACTAAAACTTTAGAAGAAATTGGTGGTTATAAAATAGGAGATGTAGCAACAGATTTCGATCTTAAAAACGTTGATGGTACTCAATTTTCTTTATCTAGTATTACAGACGCAAAAGGTTACATTGTTGTATTTACTTGTAATGGATGTCCGTTTTCTAAAATGTATGAAGACCGTTTAATTTCGCTTCATAACACTTATGCTCCAAAAGGCTATTCGGTTATTGCAATTAATCCTAACGTGAGCCCAGATAATGAAACAGAAAACTATGAGGCTATGCAAAAACGCGCTGAAGAAAAAGCCTTCCCATTTGTGTATCTCGCTGATGAAAAACACGATATATTTCCACAGTACGGAGCTGTAAGAACGCCACATGTATTTTTATTAGATGCTGAACGCAAAGTACAGTACATCGGAACGATTGATGATAATGCAAAATCTGCCGAAGATGTTAAAGTAAAGTTTGTTGAAGATGCTATTGAAGCTTTAGAACATGGTAAAAAACCAGATCCTAACTTTACAAAAGCCATTGGTTGTCCTGTAAAAAGAAGTTAAAAAAAACCATTATAATACCTCCTATTTAATAGCGGTTCGGATGAAAATCTGAGTCGCTATTTATTTTTAAAGACTAACACATCAGATTTCATGTTTACAGTAACCCATTAACGATACAGCATTATCTAGAGCCTTCACATATATGCATCCCAAACCATCACTTCACTAAAGCCTTAATTTGTGATTTTTTTTTGTTTTTATTAACTATAACCAGAAAGTCTTCTTTAATGTAATATGTTACATTAGAAGCTTTGAATCGTACACTATGTCCAAATATACCTCCTTATTACTTATTATTCTATTAAGCGCCTTTTCTTGCCAACCGCAAACACCTAAAATAAATGGTGTGAGTTTTGTGTCGTCTAGAGATACGGTTAAAGGTGATCACATTAAACCATTGGTAGATATCCATGCTAATTATGCTGCTGTGATGCCATTTGGATTTATTAGAGATCTTAATCATCCAACAGTGCAATATAATACCGACAGACAGTGGTTTGGAGAAACCAGATCTGGTGCCAAACATTATATCGAAGCGTTGCAAGGACAACACATAAAGATTATGCTTAAACCACAGATTTGGATTGGGCATGGGGTATTTACAGGGCATATAAATATGCAAAATGAAGAAAATTGGATCCTTTTAGAAGCGTCCTATTCTAAATTTATTTTAGAATATGCACAATTAGCAGAAGACGCGCAAGTGGATATGTTTTGCATAGGAACAGAATTAGAGCAATTTATAATTAACAGACCAGATTACTGGAACTCTTTAATTAAAAGTATTAGAAAAGTATATTCTGGAAAATTAACGTATGCCGCCAATTGGGACGAATTTAAGAAGACTCCATTTTGGGACAACCTTGATTATATTGGGATTAACGCCTATTTTCCTTTGAGTTTAAATAAAACACCAAGTTTTGAAGACGCTTTAGAAGGTTGGAAACCACATAAAAAAGTTATTGCTGAGTTTTCTAAAACACATAAAAAGCCTATCATATTTACAGAATTCGGATATAGAAGTGTCGATTTTAGTGGAAAATCCCCTTGGGATAGTGATAGAAAGATGACACAAGTAAACCTTGAAGCTCAAGTTAATTGTACCAAAGCTTTATTTGAAACCGTATGGGACGAAGATTGGTTTGCGGGTGGTTTTGTTTGGAAATGGTTTATAAATCATGATCAGTCTGGAGGTGAAAACGATTCTAGATTTACGCCACAAAACAAACCTGTAGAACAGGTAATTAAAGCGTATTACAATCAGTTTTCGCGTTAAAGGAGGCTTTTTCTTTGGTCGCTATACTAAAGAGTATTAGAACTGATATATTCTTTCAAACTTAAGCGATTTTATAAAAATTAAAAGTTGAAGTAATAGCTTTTTAAGCTAAAAAAATCATCATCCAAGCCATAATTGACAGTATGACTTGGATGATGATTAATATGGGTTTTGAGATTTAATCAGTAAAAAACTACCAATTGGTCTGCGTCATATTATCTACAACAACTATTATGTAATTCGCAATCGTTGCTTTTTGTTCAGCGGTCATTGCATTCCATTCAGACTCTAAAACTGTGGTAATAGATTTTAGTGTTAAACCGGGTTGAATTTTGTTAATCCACCAAATTATGCCTTGTTCGTAATTCGAATGGTACGAGCCTTCAAAATGAAGTAAAAGGTTGCCTTGTTCAAAATTTTTAAGGGAAAAATGCGCCATAGTTGCATCCTTTGCGGCTTGAGCCATTTGAATATTTAGCATGTTTGGTGGCACATGTCCGCCCATATTGTCGGCCATTTCTGCATACGCTTTAACTGTTGGATCGAAAAACGTTTCTAAATCTGGACCAATTAATTCTAGTGCCTCGGGACTTAATTCTTTTAATCCGTCTATTCCCTTTTTGTTAATCATAGAAGCATAACGTCTAGGAATATTAGTCGCGATAAATCGAAGGTTTTTGTCTTTAGCAAACTCTACCAAGGGTCTATAATCGGTTTTATAATTCCCCCACATTTGTGTCATTTCCGGAATCATTTTATCTTCAGCATATACGCCGTTTAAATATTCATTTAAAACCAATTGATTGCCACTTTCAAACATTTCTGCACCAAAAAACAAAGCATCTCCCTTTGTTGCGAATAAACTTTTACTTACTTCTAACTGCATCCAATGAGAAATAGGATTTGTATGATATTCTCCAAAAAACACCATATCACTATTGGATAAATCTGCAATCATCTCTTCATAATTAGCAAGATCACCATTGCTTTTAAATAATTGGTACACGGGCTTAGTTTGTGCTCTTGCCACATTTAATAATGAGGTTATAAGTAGGATTATAAATAAAATTAACTGTTTCATGGATTTAGATTTATGTGTTTGTTGAATTGAGTAATTTAAAAGATCTTAATTTGTGTTTACTATTTTATATGGCATTTGGTCGCTTCAGTGTTTAAGAGCAGACTAAAGTTTCAGTTTATTTCCTTGTTCATCATAATACATAACATCTCCAAACGGTTCTAGTGTCCCTTTTAATTCAGAAATTTTACCTTCAACAGTAATCACACATGTAAAAGGGTTTATATATTTTTGAGACATTTCCATAATATCATCTATGGTAACATCGTAATACTGTTCGACTTTACTTTGTAAATAATCGTCTGGTAAATTATAAATATCTTTCTGCATTGCAAACGTAATGTATGGGATAGGTGCAATAGGATTTAAAGACCTCGTGTAATCCCCTATTAAATTATTTTTAGCAATTTTTAAATCCGATGCACTCACTTTAGTATTACGTAATCGTAACATTTCTAAGATAATATTTTCTACTGCATATGCCGTTTGTGCTGTCCTTACACTTGTATACACAGCTCCTACGCCTCCATCTGCAGAACTACCAACAGATGATCTAATAAAATAACAAAGGCCTTTATCTTCTCGTAAGTTTTTATACAAATACGACAGTTGACTTTCTCCAAAAATGTTGTTTAAAACCTGTAGTTTAATATCGTTATTAAAGTAAGTATAGGCATCGCCTAAATGCCAGCTAAAGGCTATTTTAGATTGTACCGCATTGGGCGCATCATGTACAATAATTTTTCTGCTTTGTATGATTGATGTTTTTTTGGTAATCGGACTTTCTTTAACATAAGGTTCTCCTGTTTTCCAGGCTCCGAAATACCGATTCATTAACGTTTTACATTCTGTTTCTGAAAAATTTCCAACCACAACAATTAAGGCATTGTTAGACACAATTCTATCATTTTTATACTCTTCAACGTCTTTTACGGTTATCCCTTTATATTCCGCTTTTGCAGTTTTAGTTGTTTTTACCCTATCTTTTTTAGGCCCGAAAAGCAAGGAATCTTTTACTGCTGTAATAGAAAATTCTTTTATAGGTTTACCTATCTCTACGTTTTTGTTTTTTGTATGTTTTTGTTTTTCTAGTTCAGATTTATACTTCTCGTCTATAGACGCTTTAGTAATTACAGGATGCAATAACGCATCTACATAGATATCTAGTAATTGATCTATATCTTGGGTCAGCCCTTTAATCGTGCCGCCATACATATTGGCATTTAGCATGGCACCAAAATAGTTTACTAGAGAATCTATTTCCTGATTTGGATATTTTTCTGAACGTTTATTCGCGTAGGCTGTATTTAGTATGTTTTTCTCTGCTAACCTAGTTTCTTCGTCGTATCCTGGTAATTCTATATTGACAGATATGGTAAATTTTGGATAATCTTGAACAGGTGCTAAATAAACCCGAAGTCCGTTGTCTAAGGTTATCGGAATTAATTTTCCGACATTTAATTTGCTCGGTGTGTTTGCTTCTGGTGGCATAGAACGGTCTATTTGAGCCATACCAGTAATACTGAAACACATACTTAAAATAAAAATAAAGATAGTTTTCATAACGAAGAGTTATTCTGGGTGATACGCAATTAGAATGCGATTATTTTTATCAAAATATTTTTTGGCAACGCGTTGAATATCATCAGCTGTTACTTTATTAAAATCGTCTAAAAGCGTTCTAATATCAGACGTTTTTTTATAGGTATGATAATAATTAGTTACCTTATCGGCAAAGGTTTCTGCATGATAAAAGTAATCGACATAAGCCATTTCAAATTGCTTTTTTACTTGTTGCAATACAATAGGATTTACAGGAGTATTTTTCAATAACTCCAATTGTTTATCTACTTTTTCAAGTACGTAAGTCTCACTATTTTTATTAGCAACCGTTACATTAATACTTAATGTCCCTACGTTTTCCCAAAAATCTGCCGACGCTTTTATATGTTTAATTACAGTATCGTTTTCGATGTTTAAATTATTTTCGAAATACGAATACTTACTGTTTCCTGATAAAATTGAGGTCAGTATTTGCATAACAGGAGCATCTGGATGACTCTGATCCATGAGCGGATACCCTATTAATAGCGACTCGTCTTTTAAGCCTTTTATGCTTTTATCTGTATGTTTTTCTATTCCGGATGATTTTTTAAAAGCTTTAGGTCTGCTAATCTTTTTCCCCTTCGGAATGTCTTTAAAGTACAAATTAATCCACGTTTTGGTGTCGTCGACATCTATATTTCCCGAGACCACTAAACACGCATTATTTGGCACATAATAGGTTTTAAAAAAGGCATCGAAATCGTCTTTAGAAGCGCTATTAAGATCGTCCATAGAACCAATCATATTATGTCCATAAGTATTAAAAGCATACAGTTTAGACATCATGTCAAAATACGAGTTCCCTAAAGGTTTACTATCGTAACGCATGCGTCTTTCTTCCTTTACAATTTCACGTTCGCGATCTATACCTTCTTGAGTAATTACAGGATGTAACATGCGCTCGGATTCTACCCAAAGTCCCAACTTAAATTCGTGTGCAGGTAATAACTGATAATAATATGTGACGTCGTAATTGGTATATGCATTACAATAGCCGCCAGCATTTAAAATAAAATTTTCTAATTCGCCTTGAGGTATATTTTTAGTACCGTGAAATAAAAGATGCTCATAAAAATGGGCATAACCAGTATGTCCCACTTCTTCATTTTTAGAACCGACATGATATTTGGTTCCAACAATTACATTAGGTTCGTTTACATCTTTATGAAGTATAACATGCAAACCATTGGACAGATCATATTCTTCAATATGAATATTATCCATGTTCTGACTCCACATTAAAAATGGAATACAAAACATGATACTACTTAATACCTGTTTCATTTTTTAATTTTTAAACTGATTCGGCACAATTATTACATGTAATTTATATGCTTAGAAATAGAGTTTTAGACCTGCAACTAAACTTAGATAGTCATCGTTTTTAGAATAATAATTCACGCTATCCTCAGGTAATTGTGTAGCTTTTGTATAGTCTGTAGTTAGCGAACATTCCAGTTTATTTTCATTTTTCAATTTTAAATCAAAACCCAGTTTAGTATTAAAATTAAAGGCATCTACACCGGTATAATTGGCTACCTTATTCCCTATCCAATCCACATAAATATTGTTTGCTGCAAAAGGATCGTGCTCCACATTTAGTACCATATGGTATGCGGTCTCTATAGTTGCAAAAACGGCTGTTTTATTCGAAATACGTTTATTTAAACCGATTTCAATTTTAGGATCTAAATACTGATAATCGAACACATACGCATAATTTAAATCTAACTGACTCTTGTTATAATAGTTTAAACCTAAACTTATTTTATTCAACAGTTTATTATAAAATAACATATTAGCCTCGGCATTTACAAGATAGCTCGTGGTGGTGAAATTTTTATAATAATAGGCACCACTATCTTCCCAAACTTTTCCGTTACCTTTTAAATATTCAGCTTTTAAGTACAGTGATAAGAGGCTATTGTCTTTATATTTATTATAAAATACTTTCACACTTTCTTTAAGAAAACTATACTTGGTAAGTTCATCGTTTTCTCCAAGATTAACTATGTTTTTATCTATCCAACGTTCTAAACCGTATTTAGTATCACTGCTTACCGATAAGTCCCAATCACTTTTTCTAGTGATCCAGCTAAATTGTAATTCGGGTATATTTCTTTTCGTTTGAAAACCGTTATCAATATTTTTTATGTATGATCCTAATCCTGTGTTTAAATAATAATTGGCCGTAGTTGCTGTATTATTTTCAGGAAACTTATTCCCGAGTTCAGAATCTGTTTTAAAAAATTCGTTACTTATGGCTACGCTTAAAATATGCTCTGGATTGAGCTGATAACTTAAAGATAGTTTGGTAAGAATTTTTAAAGCAGTGAGCTCATTTCTCGTATCTGTTTTTCTGAAGTAGAAATTAGTATCATAATTTAAATAACCTCCTAAGGTTAGTTTCGAATTTATTTTATTTGCTGCGCTTGCTTCAAAATTATAATCCTGATGGTTCCACACTCCGTTAGTTTCTTGAAAGAAATAGTATGGCGAGTTATACTCTGTGATGCCATACGTTAAATTATTTTCTACATCTTCTAATCTTGTATTTAAATATTCTAAACTACCGTATAACGTCCAATTTGTATTTTGTACAGCAGATAATGATGCCGTTTCTACATACAAACCATTTTGCTTTTTGTAGTCTTGAGGATGTCTTAATTCGCCTTCAGAATACAAATAGTTCGCTTGACCGTAAGAAAACTTTTGAAGATTAGCTTGATTAATTAAAGAGGGAATATCGAAATACCTGTTTTCAAAAATTTGAAATTGAAAGTCTCTCTCGATAACAGATAAACTATTCACATTAGTTATTGTTTGAGACGATGCATGTAACACAACTAAAAATAAAGAGAATGTAAAAAACATTCTCTTTATTTTTAAATGGTTTATTCTTTTAGTTATTGTAACCATATTTATCTGGGAAAGCTATAGCTTCAAAATCTACAGTTGAATTATTTGTGTCTATTAAAATAGTTCTACCAAAACGGTCTGAAGCTATTTCATCTACCTTTCTTCTAGAACTTAATCCTGTATAAGAAATCGCTCCATCTGCATTTACAAATGTAAAACCAGCATCTAAAGCACTTGGGATACGTTTAAATTCTGAAGCTCCAGAATTATCTAAAACATCTACAGCATCTACCACTAAATCTGCAGGAATACGCATTAATTTATATGTTGTTGTAGAACCTGCTTCTGTATAATCTACAATACCCGTATCTATAAAAGTAGCATCACTACTTACTAAAACAACACTTGCAGAAGCTGTAATTAATCTGAAGAAATTCGTTTCGTTAAACATATAAATATTTGTCATGTTAGGAACAGACGGATTATCTAATTCGAAAAAAGAGTTACCTGAACGTCCTTGTGCTTCTAACCAATCTATAGAATAATGCTCTAAAGTAGCATCTGTATTGTCTAATTGACCGTCTGGTGCAGTACTTCCTTCTTTATAGTTTACAGCGTTTAATGCAATTACAATACTCTTTCCTGGCTCTACTGGATAATCTTCTCCTGCACCTGGAATTTGGCTCATTACATCTGTATACACATAATCGCTATCTGTTAAAATAGAAGATAATGCTGTATCTCCAGACATACCTGTATCTCCAAAAATGTTAGCAATATACATCCCATCTGCGTATAATGTTTCAGATGAATTATTGAATATTTCAATAAAAGAATCTTTAAAAAGGGTGATATAACCTGATCCTGAAGAATAAATTTCTTTGATGACTAAACCACCATCAGAATTAGCTGCATTAACCACAACTGTAGACACAACCGTTTCTTGTCTTGATATTAAAACATTGTTTGCTGTACCGCTTAAGGTATACTCGTCTAATGATTGTGTGGCCACAACAGCATACGTTCCAACAGAAATATTTGAAAACGTAGCAGAACCAGTTGCATCTGTACTTAAACTAAAACTAGAATTATCTACTGTATTTGTAATGCTAACATCTACCCCTTCTAGAGAGATGTCTCCAAGCTCACTAGCCAGTTCTAATTGCACTTGTAAATTACCTAAATTTGCGACTTCATCGTCGTCACTACAACTAACTGATACTACAGTTAACAACAGAATTGCTAATAATTTTGCCGATTTTACCTTTTTTAAAATTGTGTGTTTCATGTTATTGATTTGATTTGTTATTAATTAATATGGTGACATTAAATCCTACTGATAATTTATTATTCAACGTTCTTCTACTTCCTAAATAGTCGTATGTAGGATTATACCAAGGTGCGTTATTAGCATAAAAACTAAATGAATGCCCTTGTTTCGTTTCCTTACGTACTTGTAAATTAAAATTACTGTAGAATGGTGTTTCTACGGTGGTATAAGTATTTTCGTCTTTCTTTAAATCTGTAAATTCAGGATTTGTTCTACTTTCTTGCGGAATATCAATATAATTTCCATCGGTATCATAATATGCAAATGGGTATAAGCTAGCACCTATATATTCCCTGCTTTCTTTAAAGTTTAATTCTGCCGAAAGTGTTAATACAAATCTTAAAGATGGTATATGCTGTATTAAAGTCACTGTTCCAAAACTTCTAACCGCCTTAGTTAATTCGTTGTCGTACACTCCATAACGCACTGTATTATCGCCTACTACATAAGACGATTTATCTATGCTATAGCCTTTATCTGTAACTAAGGTTTCTAAATAACTGTATCTAAAATTAAATTCGGTGTTGGTTGCTTTTATTCTTTCCGGATTTAAAATAATTTCAACCCCATCGGTAGATTCGTAATAGTTATTTTTCATAACACTTACAGTTCTAGGAATATTATAAACTTCGCCCGTTGGTTCTACGATAGGTTGCACGCCTTCTTCGGCAGTAACAACTTCATAAACAGATTTAGGAAGTAATAATAATTCATTAGTTGTATTTATTCCGCGACGTAAATCCTTTTTAAAATAAGTGAAATTTAGATTCATAAAACCTAGAGACCAATCAAACCCTACTTCTTTTAAATCGGAATAATTAGGCTTTAAATAGTCGTTAGTTGGTTGGTATACATAAGTCGTTACAACCGCTAAACGCTCGGCTGGATTTTCGGCATAATATTGAAAATTTATATAATCTATATAAGATCTTCCTGGGTATAATTGCACCATAGCTGGAGCTTTGTAAGAGACACCCCAAGCTGCTCTGGCTGTAAAATTGTTGTGTTTAGTAGAAAAAGACAGACGTGGAGACAATAGGTTATAGCGCGCTAACATATTATCGTATCTAAGTCCTAAATTAAGTTGTTGTTTTGACGATTCTCCATTCCTTTTAATAACGGTTTGGTGGTAAGCAGAAAACGTTTTAGAAGCTGGAATTTTCTCGAAAGTAGCAGATCTGCTCCCCGCGATATCCTGAGTGTGTGCAATATTCCCTGTTGCAACGCGTCCGCTCCCCTTATTATCATCTAGCGTATATTGTAAGCCGGTTTCAAAACTAAAATCGAAGTTTTCTAAATGTAAATATTGAGAGGCATCTATTCTTGCATTAAAATTTACAGGCCTTCCCTTAATATCTCTTGTTTGGTTAAATGCATTTGGAGTATAAGTGGTATTATATGTTCCACTTTCTATGGCTTCAATGATAGGATAAGGTCCGTTAAGAACATATGTATCGTAAAACGAATGCTGATTTACCAGGCTCCCACTCAAGTTATAATTAATTTTACCTAAAATAGATGACGGGAAATCTCCAGAGAAACTTAATTGATAAGACGTACTCTTTACGTCTGCTTCATTTTTATACACCTCTTCTGGTTCGTGTCGATTACCATCATCAGAATGACCGATTCTTAAAGACGTAAAATGATTCCAATCTAAACCTTCAAAAACAGGGAGTTTCCAACGTAAACCTAGATTAAAACTTTTATAAAATAATTTTCGTTCTGTAGGTGATCCTGAAGAATATGCGAATGAAAAATCGGAGTTTAAAACACCATAATCATTTAATTCATATCCTTTTGCTACAGATGTTTGATAGTTTGTAGATGATACATTTGCCGATACAATATAAGGGGATTTACCCACTTTACTCTTTACTAAAATTCCTCCCGAAGATAGGTTTCCATATTTCGGAGAGGCTACACCTGCTATTACTTCTACAGATTCTACATTGGCTAAGGTTATACTTCTTAAATCTACACCACCTGCAACCACAGATTTTCCACCGTCTAGCGAAGATGAGTTTTTGGTTTGCATATTGGCATCTGTACTAATTGCAGCACCGTCTATTATAATTGCAGTCCCGAACGAATTAGCGTCTGAGGTTACAGCACTACGTATACTCGCTTGTTTTGGAGCTGTTAAATTAACTTGCTCTGTTTTATTACCAGGAAGTAAACTTAAAACATCCGATAAATTCATGGCTTGAACTTGCTTTATGGCCTGACTTTCTATTTTATAAGTTGAAGTCCCTTCCCTACTTTCGGTCTTTTTTGCTGTTACAACAACTGCGTCTAAGCTTAACAAATCCTCTTTTAAGGTAATGGTAATGTTAGATAGATCTGAAAATGAAGCTAAATCTATCACTTCTGTTTTATAGCCAATAAGACTTAATTTTATATGAAAATTTTCATGAGGCAGTTCCATAGAGAACGCACCATCTAAATTGGTAAATGTTCCGATATTTAAATCTGAAATAATAACATTTACATCGGCTAAGGGTTGCTGATTAATATCGAATACGTGCCCTTTAATGTCCACCTTATCATTATAAACTTTACGCGTCCGTTTATCGTTTACAGGCTTTTCTTTTATTAAGATGATGTTATTATCAGTTATCGTAATGTTTACATTTCCATTAGATAAGGCTAAATCCAAAAGTTTATCGATCTTAATAATTCCTTTTTTAAGTTGCACTTTAGGAAAAGATTTGAATAATTTTTCCGGATAAATAAACATGTAATCACTCGATTGTGCTTTAATAATTTTAAAGACTTCATCTACAGTAACCACTTTGTCTTCATTAATACTAATTTCAGCATTTTGAGAGCGCACATGATTAGAACCAAACATTGTAGCACAAAACAAGAATATAAATATTCGCATAATACAGTTTAAGATACCTTTCCTGAATACAGAAGAGGCACTAATTAATTTAAATTTCATTAATTTGTAAATTATTAGTTAATTAAACCTTTTTTTAATTGATTGATATTGTATTGCGGAGAGATGGTCTTGAGCTTGGCGGTTTAAACTATCTCTCCTTTTTTATTATAACATTACTAATCCTGTTTAGACATTAGTGTTATTTTATTATTACCGATTTTTTATTAATTTCGAAAGCATTAATAATGTCGGCAGATTGAAAAATGGTTAGAATACTTTCTATACTATAATTCTTCTTTAAAGACCCATTAAATTTCTGATTTTCTAGATCTTTCTTCTCAAAAGTAACGTCAATATCGTACCATCTAGAAAGCACCGTCATGATGTCTTTAAGTGGTTTATTTTCGAAATTGAAAACACCTTCTTTCCATGCTATTTCGTTATAAACATCGACAGCCGTTATTGCTAAAGCGTTGGTCTCTATATTTAAATGAGCTTGTTGGTTAGGTATTAAGTTTTTGGTTTTATGCCCAGAGCTTACCTTAACTTTCCCTTCTACTAAGGTTGTAAACACATTAGGTTCTTCTTTATATGCTTTAAGATTAAATTCTGTTCCTAGTACTTCTATAGTTTGTTGCTTCGTTATTACCTGAAATGTTGCACCATTATGTTTTGTACTTGGAGACACATCAAAATAAGCCTCTCCATACATAAGCTCTACCAAACGTGGTTTTCCTTTTATAAAATGCACTGGGTATTTTAATTCGGATTCAGAATTTAACCAGACATGTGTACCATCAGACAATGTCACTTGAAATTGGCCTCCTCTTGGAATGGTTAAATAATTGTAGGCTACGTCTTGGGTTGTAGATTCTGTTGTATTATCGTCCTGATAAACAATTTCCTCACCATTAGTTACTACATTTTGAGCCGCGTACTTTACGTCTTTTACAAGTGCTACTGTTTCGCCACTTTCTAATGTTAAGATGGCCTTATCTACACCAGGTTCAATTTGATTGTCGACAATTATTGGCGAATTAAGATTTTTATTTAAACCATGTTCTTTTAAAAAGTACGTGGTTGTAACTAAACCTAATACTATAGCTGCAGCCGCCGCATAATGCCAGTAATACGTTTTTTTAGGGACAACCAACTTCGATTTTAGAATTTTCCAATCGGCTTTAGTATCAATCTTTGTTTTTAAATCTAATCGCGATTCTATTGCAGATTCATCCGTTAGTCTTTTAAGGATATCTTCTTTTTCTTGTTCTGAAAATACATCTGAAGATTCTAACGCTTTTGGCTTTTCATCTTTTAACAACGAAGAAGCAATCTGCTTAGTTAATATTATGATTTTATTAAACTTTACCATTAATTGTGATTACTATTTGTACCTAAGACGACAAAATGTTACGATAGGGTTAAAAAAAAATATTTTTTTTTAATCAAGATGTAAAACATTAACATTTTAGGCGGATGAATGTGAAATAATATGAGTTGTTTTTAATTGGAAGACTCGAAGACAAAAGCCAATAAAACGAAGTAGTTTTTTAATAGTGGTCTTAATCTTTTGTAGGCTATTTTTTTTTGAGCTTTAACCGTATTTATAGAAATATTAAGGTGCTGTGCAATTTCTGCATTGGTAAGATCTTTTATACTTAACTTAATAATTTGAGCACACTTATTAGGAAGCGTATTTATAGCCTCTTCTATTCGAGATGAAGCCTCCTCGATAACGACTTCTTTTAAATAAAAAGAATCTTTATTTAGATTATCTATATCTACAACAGACATATGATCTGTTGTTTTGAAACGTTTACTTTTTAAAAAATCTAATGATTTGTTTTTAACTGAAGTATACAAATAAGATTTTACAGCAATCTCGTTTTTGAATTCGATTTTATCTTCCCAAATCTTTATAAAAACATCTTGCACTATATCTTTTGCAACATCTAAATTATCGACATAATTTTCAGCAAAAAGACATAATGAAGTATATAATGTATCAAAAACATTTTTATACGATTTTAAGGACAAAGTATGAATCTCTTTTGTCTCGGGCACTGAGCTTATAATTAAATTAGGGATTCAAATCTAAATAAAAAGTAACCAACTTAAACAGCTAACTTCTTTTTTTATGTTTTGAGAATGTAAACTTGATTAAAAAAATCATTTATTCAAAAAAACATTAAAAATTTACTAATTAAACAATACTTCAGATAAAAACTGCAATGGTTTTAATGGAAAAACGGCACACTAATCACACATAATAATAATAATAATAATAATAAATTTCAATCCTGTTTATATAAAACAATTTTAAAACCGCTATTACTGAAACTCCTACCAAAAAAAGCTTTTTACGGATTGCGGATCACAAGAGCAGGTATACTTTTTTAAGCAGCCAGTTGAGTTGGATAAAACCCGACATCGCTTAAAACTTTAATAATATGGGTGATATCCGTTTTGTATCTCATTAAACGTGTTACTTTTCCATGTAGTCTTGCCACATAATTAAAATATATTTCTCGACGTCATGCTCTGTTTTTCTTAAAAACCCATATTCATATATAAACAAATAAACATCGCCTTTTGTGTTTTTCCAGTAATGTGTAAAGTAGTTTGGATTAAAACCTTCGCTTATTAGTTGGTCTTTTCTAATGATGGCTTTTCCGGATTTATTGTAATTTTTTAATATCCGCCGATTATTTTTTAATTGATTATCTACTTTATTATAAAATCGGGGTGCTTCAGTTATAGACTTTTTGTAATGAAATGAGCTTTTACAATGCATGTCGCAAAACCGTTTATCAGATCGCCCTAACAACACTTCACCACATGCCTTACACTTATTCACTTCCATACATTTCACAATTAACTGAATAACAAACGAATACTATACGTTTAATATACGATTTGGAATTTACTTTTAGGTAATTTAATGCAAAATATTAGACAAAACATGGTTTACAAATCCAACATCACCTTACATCATCTTTATATCGATCAGAAAAAGTACATTGGTTTAAAATTCTATTTCAACAAAGTGCTCAATGCATTAATTAAGGAATTACCTGAATTATTGTGGAGTGACGAGTTTAATATGCATTATATCCCAAATACAAAGTCTAATTTGGATAAGGTATTTATTCTTTTTAAAGGTGTTGCTTGGATAAATTGCAGGTTTTTTTTCGAGATAAACAAGTCTAAACAATTACTTGAAGACTATAATGATGAATGGGTAGATAAACGTGAAAAAGCTCCAAATTATGTAAAGTGTCCGGACTCTTATTTAAAAAAACTTCGGATTAAAAAGTATTCTAATAACACCGTAAAAACCTATGTCAATTGTTTTGAGAAATTTCTTAATTATTATAATACTCAAGATATTGATTCTTTAAATGAAGTAGACATTCGGGCTTATATAGAATGGGTAATAGATAAAGACTATTCTGATGCCTATGTAAACCAAGCGATTAACAGTATTAAATTTTACTTTGAAATTGTTTTAGGAATGCCCAATAGGTTTTACAATATAGAACGCCCCAGGAAAAAAAAGAGACTACCTACTGTTCTAGCTAAATCTGAAGTTCTAAAACTGATTGAAAACACAAATAATATAAAGCACAGATGCATAGTTAGTGTAATCTATTCGGCAGGTTTAAGAAGAAGTGAGCTAATACATCTAAAAATTGAAGATATTGAAAGCGAGCGCATGCTAATAAAGGTCTGTGATGCAAAAGGCGGAAAGGACAGATATACCTTATTATCTAAAAAAGTACTTGATGATTTAAGGATATATTACAGGCAGTATAAACCCAAAATATACTTATTTGAAGGTCAGGAATCTCAGCAATATAGTGCTGCAAGCATTAGTAAAATTATAAAAAATGCGGCATTAAAAGCTGCGATTAAAAAAAACATTACACCGCATACACTCAGGCATAGCTTTGCAACACATTTATTGGAGAATGGCACAGATTTAAGGTATATACAATTGCTATTAGGACATAATTCTAGTAAAACTACAGAAATTTACACTCATGTGGCAAAAAGCAGCTTTGAAGTAATAAAAAACCCCATGGATTTGTAGGAATTTATTTAATATATTTGGTATAAATATAGAGGATATAAACACACCAGTGTGTTTATCCCTACGTTGGCCATAATTACACTGAATGAAATACATTGCCTTTATTATATCATTACTTTTTAATGTCCACCTTTCATTTTCGCAAAAAACTGAAAGTGAATATTTAGAAAAATGTGATTATAACATTAAACTTTTAGCCGGAAAAACGAATGAAGTGGATAAATGGATGTCACGCTTCGACAGTATTAATGCAGAATATGTAAGGATTTCTACTGAAAAAAGTAAAGACGAAAAATATTATTCCAAAGACGGTGTGGGAACAGTATATTCGTTTCAATACCTAAATACCATTTACAATTATTTGTTACCAGAAAAAACCAATTTAGTAAATGCTATCGGCAAAGAACTTTTAAATGAAAAGATAGATAATAAATTATCTAAGAAGTTAGATTCTCTGAACTCAGTATTTGAAAGCCACGCAAGTACCCAAAATGCATCAAGATTACAACCTTTATATATTGAATATTTAAAAATCCGAACAAATTATATTGAGAAGAAAAACAAATTAAAAGTATCTTTTAGCTATATGCACAAGCCAGCTGACAATGTTTATGCTGAACCTTCAAGCATAAACGAATATGTTATTTACGACTGGGCCTATACTATTGATGAACTTTTACTAATAGACAAAAAAACGGACGATTTGGAGATTCAATTATCAGCCGTAAAATATAATATTATCAAAGAGCCATTACCCTATGTGCCAATACTATTTCAAGTGGCAACTCTACTAATTCTTATTTCTAACCTCTTAGTCAATTTTGGATTTGAAGCAAAAACAAAGAAAATAATAGTTGCACTCGTTATTCTCTCAATGGCAACTTCATTTATCCTTCTATTTACTAGTTCTTATACTCTTATTAACTCTTCGATTAATGTATTCGTTCCAGGTGTAATGTACTTAATTTACTATCGAAAAAACAAAAATAAAACTATGGCTAACAATGGCTATAGTTAATACGGGTTTGGTGCTTAACCCAAAGTTTAGAGCTTTAAACTATGTCCGCCAAATCTTTTGATTTGGCTTTGAAAATGAAAATTAAAACAAAATAAAAAAGCTTTGGCTAAATGCTAATTCGAAAGTTCAGTTATCTGAATTCCCGTACTAACCATAGCCGAGACGTTGTGCTTCATTAAAAAAAAGCCAACCCACAAACAGCACATTTGGTTTTTCCAACACATACGCCAACGCTAAAAAAACCAAAAGAGCTGTTTTTTGCCAACGCTCGAATGAACATTTGTAATGATAGAAAAACTTAAAATTCACAAAACAGCTTCATACTCTAATCTAGTAGAAATTGAGCCAAAAGAAATAAATTATTTTTATGGAAGTAATGGAGTAGGAAAATCATCTTTAAGCAACGTAATCGCAGATGAAGATTTATTTCCTGATTGTTCACTTACTTGGAAAACGACACCTATTGAAACTCTAGTTTATAATAAGAGTTTTGTAAAGACAAGTTTCAACCAAAGTAATGCTATTAAAGGTGTTTTCACTTTAGGGAAAGATGCCACAAATGCACAAGAGTTCATCACTAAAGCAAAAGATAAAGTTGATGCTCTCAAAATCGCTATTGATGGCCTAAAAAAAACTTCTTCCATAAAAGAGGATGTTCTTAAAAAGAAAACAGAAGAAACTGTCAATAAAGCTTGGAGCATTAAAGTAAAATATGAATCTAATTTTAAGCCAGCATTTATTGGGTTTATAAAAAGTGGAGAAAATTTCTTTAAAAAATGCCTTCTCGAAATTAATAATACTTCTACCCTCTTAACTGAGTCAGAGATAAAAATAAAATCTGACAAAGTATTTAGTGATAATCTAATGACTTATGATGAAATTCAAGAATTAGATTTTAAGGAACTAAATAATTATGAGAACTCATACATCCTTAAAACAAAAATTATTGGGAAAGAAGATATTGAGATTGGAAAATTAATTCACAAACTCGACAATAGTGATTGGGTAAAAGATGGTGTTGACTATATGCAACAAACAATAAATGAATGTCCATTTTGTCAACAATCCATCAATCAAGAATTAAGAAAAAAAATTGAATCATTTTTTGACGAGTCTTACAACGAGCAAAAACAAGAATTAGATGATTTCATTCAATCATATAAGATTTACATAGCTAACCTAATTACAAAAGCTAAATCTATTTCAGAGTTGGAAATTTCAATTTTAGATTTCTCTATATTAATAGACAAAATCAATATATTAGAAGTACAGTTTAAAAACAATATCAATAAATTGCTTTCTAAAAAGAAAACACCAAGTTTAATTATTGAGTTAGAATCTTTAGAGGCAATTTTAAAGGAAGTTTCAGGTTTAGTTTTACGTTTCAAAAAAGAAATTGAAGAAAATAATAAAACCATCAAAAACATCACTATTGAAAAAGAAAAATTGAAATCCGAAATATGGCGATTTGTTATAAATGAACTAGAGGTTGACCTAAATAGCTACGTTAAAAGAAAAACAGAAATAGATAAGGCAATTCAAGCTATTTCAAAATCTGAAAACGAAAAAAACACTAAAAAATTAGACCTTGAAAAACAAATTAAAGACAAAGAATCATTAGCTACAGACGTAATTCATACAGTTAACGAGATAAATAAAATATTAAACCTTTTTGGTTTTACCAATTTCAAACTAGATGTAACTGAAACAAAAGGATTTTACAAAATTATTAGAGAGGATGGTTCTGAGGTAAAAGAAACTCTAAGTGAAGGAGAATATACTTTTATTACGTTTTTATATTTCTACCATTTAATAAGAGGTAGTATAAACGAATCTGGAATTTCTAAAGATAAAATAGTAGTTATTGACGACCCAATATCTAGTTTAGACAGCAATATTCTATTTATAGTTAGTAACCTTATTAAAACACTCGTTAAGGATACAAGAAATGACACTAACGGAATCAAACAAATTTTTATACTAACTCATAACGTATACTTTTTCAAAGAAGTTACACTTAAAGTTCGAGATGGAAAATGGAAAGAAGAATCATATTGGATAATTAGGAAACTAGACAACAAAACTCAAATAAATGAACATCAAGATAATCCAATAAAAACTACATATGAATTATTATGGCGTGAATTAGACAACTTAGAAAATGTCAACACTGCTACTATATTCAATACTTTGCGTAGAATTTTAGAATATTATTTTAATATTTTGGGAGGGTTGAAATACGAAGAGGCGATTAATCAATTTGAAGGAGAAGAACAAATTATTTGTAAAGCTCTAATATCTTGGATTAATGATGGTTCCCACTTCATTAATGATGACTTAGTTGTATATGTGGAACCTGAAAGTGTTGAAAAATATATAAAGGTCTTTAAACTTATATTTGAAAAAATGGGACATAAAAGCCACTTCGATATGATGAGTAGAAGTCAAACAGAATTTGCCAACGCATAAAGCCATACACTTTTGCAATTCGCTACAGCCATCAACTTCTCCCAAAATTGCAAAAGAGTATGTCTTTGCCAACGCTAGCAACTTTGCGGAAAATAACGAAAGCACAACAATGTATATAAAAAATAGGGCGATAATTGCTTAATTCAAGGCTAGTGATTTTTTATAAAGTCCGCCATATTTTTAATTTGTATTTTAGTAGAAATTTAAAAATAAAATGAAAAATATGGCTAAGTGCAAAACCGAAAGTAAGTGCTTATCAACTGCCCTACTTTTCATATACTAAACGTTCTACGCAATTTGAACAGACTAACCGAAGCAGGTAATTCCCTCAATGAAATAGACAGTTTACTAAATAATATTTTTACCCAGAATTAAAATGAATTAGTTTAGAATTGAACTAATCAGAAACAGATGAATTTTTACAAATCTTTACTAATACTATTCTGCTTTTTAATAAGCATAAAAGCAATATCTCAAGTTCAACTTCAAAAGAAAAAGCTGAATAATGAGTATTCTTGGAACAACTCAACCCAAGAAGAACGAAATGAATATTATTTTGGAATTAAGCCAATTAAACTCTCTAACGAAAAATATCATTTCCGATATGTAAAATATGGTCAAATCGTTGATTTAAAAAGCGATGACGGAATAGAATTTTCAGGACAGCTGATTAATGAAATAACCGAAAGTAAAGTAATTAAAACTGACTATGGAAATGATAGTGAACCGACTAATTATGTATTTGAATTTGTCGAATTAGAAAAAGTTAAATCCTCTAAAATTGGACAACTAATTCTAAAAGAAAAAATATATCAAATACCAACAGACACATTAATAGATAATTGGAATTTTAATTGGTTACATTGTGGTAGTATCAATTTTTATTACAAAACGGAAAATAGTATTAATTCTAAAACTTATTCTTGTCCTTGGAATCAAAATGACACAATTATAAAAGCAATACCAATTAAAAATATTGACAATAAACTAAATGAAATTTTTGAACTAAAAGAAAAATATTCGGAATTCACGAGTAAATTAGAAAAAGGGAAATCCTATTCAAAAGATGGTTATAGGCAAATGTATATTATGACTAAAAAGGAAAGTCAAGGCTGGAGAAATGGCAAACCAGTCAGAGATTATAAAAAATCAATTAAAGATACAATCGACAACTATCTGGAATTTAAACTAAATGAGTTAATTCCAAACTCGACTGAACTGAATTGTTACGATGATTATAATTTAACTTTTTCAAAAAATGGTAAATTGAAAAATATGAAAGTGGATATGGGATTTTGGGAAAGACTTTCTGACAAAGACTACAAAAAATGTAAACGGATTTTAAAAAAGGCTTTTAGAGAGATAAAAATCGATTTTGTTGACCCAAAGTATGAATTTAGCCGAGAATTGAGTTTCGGACAAAAAGGAATTTATATTTACGACAGAATGGTATATTGAATAAAAAACTGCGTAGAACACCGTGTATAATTAATGGCTTGTTCTCGCCTACTTACGAAAATCCTCGCGGATTTTCTATTCAGTTTTTATTTGCTAAATTAGGTGATTAAACACGCCACTAATCATACACAACAACGTTGTGGTGCATTTAAGACGAACATTTGGAAAACACATTTAACATAGAATTACTCGAAATAAATTGGATTGACGAAGTCGATGACCAAACTGATTTATGTGCTCACGGAAACGTAAAATTGACTATCGGCCACGAAATAGTAGTTGATAAAACTGAGGAAATGGACCATTGGAATTTAAGAGCAATGGGAATGCATTTATTGCGAACTCTAAAAGATAATCATACCGAAGAAAAATTAGTTGGAGAACATTTAATTCCTTGTTGTGGACACCATATTGACTTCTTAGAAAACGAAAAGAACGTACATATTCAAGGTTGTTTTACTGGACATAACTTTTGGGTTAGACACGAGAACAAAAAGGTGGAGCTGACAACCGAAACAGGAAAAACACAAATCGTAATGAATTTTGAGGAATATAAAAACGTGATTCTCAATTTTGTCGATAAAATATCTGACTTTTATTCGGACAGTTTACCAAGAATATTACCAGAAGATGAATATGATAAAATTGCGTATTCAAAATTTTGGGACGAATGGAATGAAAGACGTTCGGAATGGAAAAAAAACGCACCACAACACCGTGTATAATTAATTGCTAGGTCACTGCCGACTTACGAAAATTCCGCTGGAATTTTCTATCTGTGATTTGTTTGCTAACTTAGTTGCTTAACCACGCAACTAACCATACACAAACACGTTGGCATTAATTTGGGAATGACAGAATACAGAATAAAAGTTATTAAACAAAAGAGACTATTGATTTCTATTTTACTAGTGTCGATAATCTTCCCTTTTTGTTTTCTGATTCCAACTCAATTTGAATTAATTATCTGGAAAATAACTGTTCCTATTTTGACCGTAGGAATTCTCGGAATTCTATTGTTTTATTTCACTGTTGGAGATTTAAGAATAACACTTAAAAATAGAAAACTCGATTTTCATTGGGAACGAAAACCAATATTGAATTTCAAAGAATATAACTCAATCGGAATTGATGAAATCACAACTATAATAATTGAACAAGGAATATTTTTACGAAAATTAAAAACAAAGGACTGTGAAATCGAACTTGGCGGAATAAAATCCAGAAATACGGATTCATTAAAATTGTTGAATTTATTAAAGACAGAGACAAGTGTTAAACCGAAAGACAGTTGGGATGTCTGGAAAGAAAGAGGCTGGTTAACAATAGCTTACCGAATTAATCTTTTGATTTTAATTATAGCAATTGGAATAGTAATAACATTTATAATTCTGAAAGGATTTGACTCAAAGCTATTATTGTTTATTCCGTTAGTTTTAAGCCAACTGATTTTTAGCCACTTACAGATGAAAGACAAACTGAAATAAAAACTAATGCCAACATCGTATAAAAATAATGCGTAGTTTAGTGCTTAATCGAGAGTTCGTGCGCTTTTGTTACATCTGATTTTCCTGCGGAAAATCCTCGGACACAAAACCGCACTATTCTTATACGTAACCGTCAGACTGTCTAATAACTATTTAAGTTTTTAGTAATATTTAGAAACAGTTATAAAGTAATTTTCAGGTAGTTTTTGTATCTTTTAGTTATGAAATTCATACTTGGAAAAGACCGACAACAGACCTGCCTTTTTCCTGTTTCTCTTGAAGATTCTATAGAATCTGATAACAGCGTAAGGTCTATAGATCAATTTGTAGATTCACTTAACCTCGCAGAACTCGGATTCCGTTCAGACTTTATAGAAAACGGCCCTCCTGCTTATAATCCATCTGTCCTTCTCAAACTTTACATATACGGTTACATGAACCGTATTCGGTCTTCTCGACAATTAGAAAAAGAATGCAGGCGTAACATTGAAGTGATGTGGTTGCTTGAATCACTAGCTCCAGATCATAACACCATTAGTAACTTCAGAAAAGATAATGGAAAGGCTATTAAAAAAGTGTTTTTTGCTACCGTACAAATTGCACGCAATTTTGGGCTTATCGGTGCTACACTTATTGCAGGTGATAGTACTAAGTTTAGAGCGCAGAATAGTAAAAAGAACAATTTCAATCAGAAGAAAATACAACGTCACTTAGATTACATAGACAACAAACTAGAGCAGTACAATAAAGCCCTTGAACAGAGTGATAGTGAAAATGAGAAAGAAGAAATCAAGAAGAATATTGATAAACATCAAGGTCGCAGAAATGAATATGAAAAACTAAATGCACAGTTGAAGGCCTCTGGAGAACCACAAATTTCTACCTCAGACCCGGATAGCAAGCATTTGATTGTACGTAATAATATTACTGAAGTTGCTTACTGTGTACAATCTACTGTAGATGCAGATCATAATATTCCGTTCGACTACTTAGTCACCAATAAGAATGATTCCAAGGCTATGGGAGAGATGTTGCAGCGCGCTAAAACTATTTTAGTAACAAATACCTTTACTGCCCTTTATGACAAAGGATATCATACGGGGAGTGAATTTAAAACTGCTAATCAATTAGGTATTAAAACCCTTGTCGCTATCCCTGGAATAGGAAGAGCTTCACAGGCTCCTGATCCAAATTATAACTCAGAACATTTTAAGTATAATAAAGAAAACGACACGTACTCTTGCCCACAAGGAAACATACTTAAAAGTAATGGAAGCACCTATAAAGCTCGTAATTATCGTTTCAAACAATATAAAACGAACAAATGTAAAACCTGCCCAGTAAGAGCATTATGCACCACTTCTAAAGTAAATGGAAAGATGATACAGCGCAGTGAATACCATCAGTATATTGAAACTAATGCACAAAGCGTATTGCAAAATCCTAATGCTTATAAAAAAAGGCAAGCCATTGTTGAGCATCCTTACGGAACCATAAAACGTCAATGGAGTTTTGATCATATTATGACTAAGAAAACGATGCAACGCGCTAGTGCTGATGTAGGCTTTATGTTTATTGCTTATAATTTAACAAGAATTTGGAATATCATTAGAAAAGCTAATACGTGTGCTTTTAAAGCTTACAAGTCCTTTATTAGGTTCATAGTATCTATTCTAATGGGGTTTAAAGTAGTATACGAAGAAAATTCAGAAAATAAGATCTTAGTATACAGCTAATACAAAAAAATGTATTTTAGTAGAAACATATAAAATTGCAGTCGGTTATTAGACAGACTGCCGTTGGCAACAAGCTGAAAAAATAGAATGAATAAACTAAAAACAGGAGAGTTTTACGGAACACATTACCAAAAAACAGCTTTTGAAAATCTAATAATTACTGATACAGAATATACACACAGTAAAGTTGATTGGCATTATCACGAAAATCCATATTTTACTTATTTACTTCAAGGGAAGTTATTTGAATCTAACAAAAAAGAATCCTACTATTTAGAGCCAGGAAACCTACTATTTCATAATTGGCAAGACTCACATTATAATATAAAATCACCTGATTTTACAAGAGGTTTTCACATTGAATTGAATAAGAATTGGTTTTCAAACTTTGATATTCAGATAACAAATTTTGAAGGAAGCATCAATTTAAAGAATCCTATAATAAAGAACTTGATGAACCATATATTTGTTGAAACTAAAATTAACGACCAGTATTCAAATTTAAGTATTGAAAGTGATTTGATTGAAATTTTCAACACAATTAAGGAAAGTAAAGAAAGAAATTTAAGAAAACCAGATTGGGCAAATAAACTAAAAGAATTGTTGAATGAGGAAAAAATAGACTATTCTCTAAACAGTTTAAGTTCAAAGTTAGAAATACACCCTGTTCATTTGTCCAGAGAATTTAATCGCTATTTTGGAACAAGTCTTGGTAATTATATTCGATTAATAAAACTTAATAAAGCCTTTTGTTTACTTACTTCAAACAAGTTTTCAATGACTGAAATTTGTTATCTATGTGATTTTTATGACCAAAGTCATTTCATTTCAAACTTTAAAAGAATTTATCATACAACACCTACTCAATTTTTAAGAAAAATTAGCGGACGTTAATATTATACTATTTTAATAAAATTATAACTATCAATTTTGCCACCTAGTCTCAAGTAAATCTAAAAAAAAATGAGAATTAAAAACTTAATATTATTACTTATTATTTTTTCTTCACTTGCAACCTATGCTCAAGATATGGCAGAGTACACAAGTGGTTGGGAAGGAACACTAAAAAATCCGAAAACATTCAATCTAAAAGTAGAAATTAAAAATTTAGGCCTTGAAAAGGCTAGATTCAAAATTTCCAACAATAAAAATATAATCGACTATCCTTTTAATTCAAAAAGGACTTCAATATTAGAAATACCTTTTGCCGAGAATTATTCTTTTAAAGGTATATTATCTGAAAATGGTAAAGAAATTAATGGGTTTATCAAATCTGGAATGCTTCTTTATCACATAAAACTTACTCAATCAAAGAGTAGTACTTTTATAGGGGCTTGGAACTTACTTATGTTAGATGAGCTTAAATCACTTAACTTCTATTTGAGTGTTGAAAATGGAGAAGGCGATGATTATCAAGCTTACCCAATTCTTGGAGACAATAGATTTACAGGAACTTGGTGCGACAATTTTCAAAAAGAAAAAGATTTGATTTCGTTTACTGATTTCAAAACTGGATTACATTTTAAAGGAAAGCTAGAAAAGAATAAGATTCAATTAAGTATACTTTTAGGAAACCATTTGCTAACAGAAATAGAACTAAAAAACTCTATAACCGATTGGAAAATTGGTGGCTTCAAAAATGACAACAAAAATTCTATTTTAAAACTTACTGAAATGGAATACCTTATTTCTAAGGATTCATTTCCTAATACACATTCTGTTGTAATTTCAAAAAAAGGGAAAATTGAATATGAAAATTATTTTGATGGTTACAACTCAAATATTCCACACGATATGAAATCTGCTTCAAAAAGTATTTCATCCGCAATAGTTGGAATAGCAAAAGATAAATTGTTATTTAATAGTGTTAAGCAATCTATTTTTGATTTTCTGCCTGAAAAATATCAAACTCGTAAAGACAGTCTAAAAACGAAAATCGATATTCAGAGTCTTTTAACAATGAGTTCTGGTATAGATGCTATAGATTATGGTATCAATGCAAATCCAAAATCTTCTGCAACAGAAAACAATTACCAAAGAACACCTGATTGGATTGAAGCAATTCTAAAAGCTCCAATGATTCATAAGCCAAACACTAATGCTAATTATGGCTCAGCAAACCCAGCTTTGCTAGGTGTTGCTATGGATTCTGTCATTTCAGAACCATTGGAATTATTTATTGATAAGTTTTTATTTCAGAAATTGAAAATTTCAAATTACATTATTCAAACGGACTTAAGAGATAAGCCATATTTTGGAGGAGGAATGTACCTTACTCCAAAAGATATGTTAAAATTTGGAGAACTTTATCTGAATAAAGGAAAATGGCAATCAAAACGTATTATTTCTAAAAATTGGGTTGAAAAATCATTTAAAAACTATCGTAATTTAGAAAATGTAACAGATAAAAATGGTTATGGATATTTATGGTGGCATAATACTTATCAAATTAATGGAAAAAATATAAAATCTATTGAGGCAAGAGGAAATGGAGGACAATATATTTTTGTAATTCCTTGTTTACAAACAGTTGTTGTTATTACATCAGGGAATTATAGAAATGGAAAAACACAGCAACCTGAAATACTTTTTGAAGAATATATTTTACCTTACCTTGAAAATTGAAAAAAACCAGTTGCCAGTCGAGTAGGAAAAGGGGAATCCCCCCCCCACTAAACCTCTCACAGAACCGTACGTGAACCTCTCGACTCATACGGCTGGACTTGCAACCGTTAAAAGAAACCCTGTTAAAAGAAAGGTTCTTGATGTTTTTTTTAAAAGTTTAATTTTATAATCCACGTATTATTTTTCTATAAATTTATAACCACTTCCGTAGGCTGTTTTAATATACTTGGCATCTTCAGCAGTCATTTTTTTTCTCAAATTATTGATATGAACATAAATAAAATCAAAATTATCCAGTAAATCACTATCGTCACCCCAAAGATGTTCTGCAATTATTTCTTTTGAAAGCACCCTACCTTTATTTGATATAAAGAAAACCAATAAATCATATTCCTTACGAGTTAAAAAAATAGCTTTCCCATCTATAAAAACTGTTCTTGATTTGGTGTCAATTCTAATTTCATTGAATTCCATAATTTCATCCCCGTCAAATTTCCCACGACGCAGTACCGCATTAATTCTAGAATTTAATTCAGCAAGATGAAATGGCTTAGTTATATAATCGTCTGCTCCTAAATCTAACCCTTCTAACTTATCCGTTAATGAATTGTTTGTTGAAATTATAATTACACCTGCTCTTCTTTTATCCTTCTTAATAGCTTTAAGAACATCTAATCCACTCCCTGTAATTAAATTTATATCTAAAATAATAACGTCATATTCGTATAAAGCCGCTTTTTCAGAGGCTTCTCCAAAATCTGAAGCAACTTCGCATATGTTACCATCCCTTTGTAAGTAAGTAACAATAAATTGTTGTAAATCTTTTTCGTCTTCTGCTATTAAATATTTCATCACATGTAAATTAAGAGAATAAATTTAAATATCAATTCTAAATTTATTCTAAAGTGAGAAAATAGTATGTGTTTTAAATATTATAAAGTAAGTGATTCAATTGAAAAATAATTTATGGTTTATGGTTTATGGTTTAATCTTAAAGAAAAAATAAAGATTTAGTTAAATAGGAAAGTATTCAATTGATGAAATAAAAACAATTGACACCGATATGATTTACAATATAAATAGCTAATTTATCAGATTCCTTAAGTTCACTTCCATTATTATAATTCACTAACCAAATATTAATCAACCACTTAGACATTATAATTATATGAATTCATAAATTTTAATACTAAAAAACAACAATTAGTACTTAATAAAATGAGAGTGATAAAAAGACCGTATTCTGTACCTATTCTGTACCCATTAAAAACAAGAAAGGCTTCACATTCCTGTGAAGCCTTTTAAACACTTGTAGCGAGAACGAGATTTGAACTCGTGACCTCTGGGTTATGAATCCAACGCTCTAACCAACTGAGCTACCTCGCCATATTTTGAGGGTGCAAATATAACAACTATTTTAAAGTACACAAACTTTTTTTGCAAAAAATTAATTTTTATTTAATTTGTCTGCAAAGTATATAATTAATGTATATATTGAGCCCAATAATTTTTGAATGAACACATGGAAGATAAAATAAAATTTGAACTTGAATTCCCAATAAAAGCTTCACCAGCCCTTTTATACACATACATTTCTACGCCATCAGGATTATCTGAATGGTTTGCCGATAACGTAAATTCTAGAGGCGAACTTTTCAAATTTATTTGGGATGGAGCAGAAGAACAAGCTAAAGTATTAAGTAAAAAAAGTGGTGAACGCATCAAGTTCAGATGGTTACATGACGAAGATGATCCCTATTTCTTCGAACTTCGTATTCAAGTAGACGAAATTACCAAAGATGTTTCTCTTATCGTTGTCGATTTCTCTGAAGAAGATGAAATAGATGAAACTAAAATGTTATGGGAAAATCAAATTTCAGATTTAAAACAGGTCTTAGGCTCAGCTTAATCGATATTTACATATTTTAAAGTATATTTGCCCGAAAACTATTCGGGCATTTTTTATGATCAATTTTAACGGTACAATTCAAGATAATAATTCAGTTTTAAATTCAAATAATAGAGGTTTTGCCTATGGTGATTCACTTTTTGAAACCATAAAAACATCTTATGGTAAAATTCTATTTTGGGAAGATCATTATTTTAGATTAATGGCTTCTATGCGTATCTTGCGTATGGAAATTCCAATGCATTTTAATATGGAGTTTCTTGAAGCCGAAATTAAAAACACTTTAGAAGTTAATGGATTAACCGATGCTTCTGCTCGTGTTAAAATCACCGTATTTAGAAACGAAGGTGGTTTGTATTTACCAGAAACAAACGATATCAGTTTTATTATAGATACGAAACCTTTAGAAGACGACTTCTATTTAATTTCTAACGATCCTTACGAGGTTGATCTGTTTAAAGATTATTACATCTCCCCGAGTTTGCTATCTACATTAAAAACAAATAACAAGGTGCTAAACGTTGTTGGGAGCATCTATGCTAAAGAAAATAATTTGCAGAATTGTTTGACACTTAATACAAACAAAAATGTCGTAGAAGCGCTAAATGGAAATGTTTTTGTAGTAAAAGGAAACGTAATTAAAACAGCTCCTTTAAGCGATGGTTGCCTGAAAGGTATTATGCGTAAACAATTAATCGAAATTATTAACGCCATTCCAGAATACGAATTGATAGAAGAATCTATATCTGCTTTTGAACTTCAAAAATCAGACGAAATCTTTATTAGTAATACGATAACAGGAATTCAACCGGTTTCAAAATACCGCAAGAAGTCATTTACAAGTACGATTTCAAAACTACTTATTCAGAAGTTAAATGTAAAAATGAGATTGAGTTAATTATAACTCGGGTTTTCAGGAGCATTAGACCAAATACTATATTCTCCGCCAAACTCTAACATTTTTTCTTTCCAAAAAAACTCGTAATCCTTTTCGATTATATTTTTCTGGTATACATTTTCGGTGACAACCCAAGAGTTAACATTTAATTCTTCGTCTAACTGATTGCTATCCCATCCCGAATATCCCAAAAAGAATCTGATGTCTTTTTCTTCGATATGTTTATTAGCAATAAGCTCTGCAACGACATTAAAATCGCCTCCCCAGTAAATACCTAAGGAAATCTCAATGCTATCTGGAATGAGGTCGGGAACTTTATGTATAAAGTACAAATTGTCTTGTTCTACTGGCCCGCCATTGTATACTTTAAAATTTGCGTCAAGCTCAGGAATTAGGTCGTTAATTGTGTAATCTAAAGGCTTATTTAAAATAAAACCTATAGAACCATCATTGGTGTAATCTGCCAACAAAACAATTGATCGATTAAAGGATACATCCCCTATAATTGACGGTTCTGCGATTAACAAATTACCTTTTTTTGGTTTAATTGTAATCATATTTCATAGGAATTTATAACTAAATCTAATATTATTTTTGTTAAAATCCAATATTTGATGAAAATATAATAAAAAAGCCTTCTATAAATAGAAGGCTTTCAGTAATATGTATGAAGTAACTAATTAGTTTACAGCACCTGATAATTCAGATCCAGCTTTAAACTTTACAACATTTTTTGCTGCAATTTGAATCGTTTTTCCTGTTTGTGGGTTTCTTCCTTCTCTAGCTGCTCTTTCAGAAACTGAAAAAGAACCAAATCCTACTAAAGATACTCTTTTACCATCTTTTAAAGCACTTCCTATTTCTGTAAGTGCTCCTTCTAATGCTTTTTTAGCTGCTGCTTTTGAAATTCCAGCATGTTCTGCCATTGCATCGATTAAATCTGTTTTGTTCATAATTTTAATTTTAATTATTAATAAATCGTTGGTTAAACTTTTTAATACTATTACAAATTTATACGGATTAGCTAACTACGCAAGTAATAGCAAGGGAAACTCCCCTATTTGTTAATAACTTCACGCATTTGTTAATAACCCTTGAAAATTTTACAAAAATTTAACTAAATCGAGCTATAATAAGGGGTTACAGCATTTTTGATCCCGTTTTAAATTCAAATCCGTTTAATAGATCCTTGGCTGGCATATTTCGCTTTCCTGGCAGTTTCATAAAATGAATGTTTATAAAACCTTTTTCAACAGCAACTTTAATTTCTTTTTTAGTATTCTGAATGGACCCAACTTTAAAATCATGAGCTTCTAACTCCATGGTCGCTTGGTAAATTTTCACATCTACAGACTCACCCCCATTCTCTAAAACACACCATGCAGCTGGATACGGACTCAAGCCACGAATTTTATTATGAATAGCTTCTATAGATCCGGTCCAATCTATTTTACAATTGTCCCTATTTAATTTGTACGCAGTCTTTAAATCGGCATTTTCTATTTGTGGTGTTGTAGTCACATCTTCAGTTTCTAACTTTTTAACTGTCTTTAAAACTAATTCGCTTCCTAAGTGCATTAATCGGTCATGAAGCTCTCCTGCAGTTTCATTTTCCCCAATAGCAATTGATTCTTGCTGAATCATTTCACCTGTATCAATTTCTTCATCTATAAAGAATGTAGAAACTCCCGTTTTTGTTTCTCCATTAATAATAGCCCAGTTTATAGGAGCCGCTCCTCTGTAATTAGGCAGTAGCGAAGCATGTAAATTAAAAGTTCCCAATTCTGGCATATCCCAAACCACTTTTGGCAACATTCTAAACGCTACAACAATGTTTAAATTCGCATTTAAAGCGCTTAATTCTGTTAAAAATGCTTCGTCTTTAAGATTGGTAGGCTGTAATACTTTTAAGTCTTGAGATACGGCGTATTGCTTTACGGCGCTTTCATTTAATTTTCGTCCGCGACCTGCTGGTTTATCTGGTGCAGTAATTACACCTACTATATTACAATTGTTTTCGACCAATGTTTTTAATGTGGAAACAGCGAAATCTGGCGTTCCCATGAATACAATATTTAATGTTTTCATTTTTATTTATTTTGAAATGATATCAATCTAATTCTAAAACTAGGTGTGATATAATTTATAAGTATTCGTTTTTGTAATGGATATAATGTGATGCTCTAACAATAATTTCAACACACTTAACACATCTGCTTCTGTACAATTTACTGCCGAAGCTAATGCTCTGGACGATAAATCGCCATGCTCTAAATGTGTAATAATTTGTTTTCTTAATGCCGTAAAATCTGTTACTTTGGGTTTCTTCAGTGTTTTTACAGCACCTATACAAACCGAACAAATACCGCATGGTTTTCCGTCCTTTTCTCCAAAATAAGATAACAACTGAACCGTTTTACAAACCGTATCGTTATCTACATAATCTAAAACACTTTGTACTTGCTTCTGCTTTAAATCGTTTTGTTGTTCAATAATATTAGCAATTCTATTTATCGTTTTATCGTCTTCACGAGGCTCTATAAAGGTAACTTGCGCGTCGGTTTTTGTTTGCTGAAGTATAATAATTTCATCTTTCTCTAGCGTTGTCAAGGCACGCATTAATACATATTCCTGAATAGATGCTTTTTCTGAAACTAATACTGTATTTATTTTTGTGGCGTGCTCGAAAATTCCGCCGTATGTTCTTAATAAGGATTTTACAATAAGCTGTAATTCCGAATGTGTATCTAAATAATGAAACAAGGCTGCATTAGAAATTACAAACTGAACCAAGGTTTTGTTCTGAAATTGCTTAGTTAGAGTTATAATACTTGTCCGATCTAAAATTTGAAGGGCATTAAACGCCAAAACGCCATTAAATTTATACGCTTTACAAAAGGCATTAAAATTAAAATCGTGAGTGGTTAAAGCGCCTTCACCATAAGAAATCTGACAGTAATTAGACAGTTTTCTGTACACTTGCTTTATAAAACTAATGCTTGGCAAGACATCTAGAAACTGATTTTTAATTAATACGTCATCACTTTTATTTTTTAAAATAACAGCAAATGCTTTTTCTCCATTTCGTCCTGCCCTTCCCGCTTCCTGAAAATAACTCTCCAAACTATCCGGTAAATTAAGGTGAATAACCGTTTTAACATCCGGTTTATCTATTCCCATACCAAAAGCATTTGTCGCGACCATAACTTGTATTTTGTTCGCCAACCAATCGTTTAGACGTTCGTCTTTTTCATGATTACTCAGTCCACCGTGAAACGAAGAGGCTTTAATGCCTTTCTTCTCTAGAAAATTAGCAATCTCTACCGTAAGTTTCCTACTGCGCACATATATAATAGACGAGTTTGCGTACTTTTTTAAAATGGTTTCAATACGATAGTATTTATCGTCTTCATGAAACACCATATAGGCTAAATTCGGCCTAAAAAAAGATTGTTTAAAAATTTTAGGTTGAATAAAATCTAGCTCGTTTATAATATCGTCTACAACCAAAGGTGTTGCCGAAGCCGTTAACGCCATGCAATTTACCGTAGGATGCAATTCGCGAAGCGTGTTAATGCTTTTATAAGCAGGCCTGAAATCGTTTCCCCATTGCGAGATACAATGCGCCTCGTCTATGGCAATTAAATTCACATTCATTTGCCTGATGCGTTCCTGTACTAGCTCCTGTTGTAGACGTTCCGGAGAAATATACAAGAATTTATACTTTCCATAAATGCAATTATCTAACATGGTATCCAACTGACTGTATGAAAGTCCGCTAGTTAGCGCCATTGCTTTTATGCCTTTATCCTGTAAAACCTGAACTTGGTTTTTCATAAGGGCCACAAGCGGAGAAATTACAATACAAATCCCATCCTTAGCTAAAGCCGGAATCTGAAAACACATCGATTTTCCACCTCCAGTGGGCATCAAAACAAAAACATCTTCCCCATCAATTGCAGCTTGAATGGCCTCTTCTTGAAACGGACGAAATTCTGTAAAATTCCAATAACGCTCTAGTATTTTTAAAGGATGTTGCATTAATTACATCGCTTTAATTTTATTTAAAATATAATCGGCTCTGTTTTCAACGGTGTCAAAAGGCACATCAATAAGTGTATAATTAAATCCCTCGTAGGTTTTTACTAAACATTCGTGAATTTCTAAAGCCTGCTCGAAATTTTCGTAACGTACGGCATCACTTTTATAAATTTCCTTCCATGGTTTTAAGATAAAAACGTGATCATAATCTAAAGAATCGCAAATATTTTTAAAGGTTTCAGGGTAAACATCTCCAATAAAATCCATGTATGCCAAAACGTCGTGTACACCCCGATCTATAAAAACACAAGGTGTTGTGATTGTATTTGCTTCGTAAAACTGAGATTCTCGCCCCTTTAAAAGGCGTTCACTAAATAGTAAAGGTTCGGTTAAAAACATGTGCTCTATCCCATTCTCTCTGGCCTCCAAGGTCACTTGCCTAGATATTTCTTCTAAACAAGAGTGTCCTTTTTTTTGCAATTCGTGAATGATAGATGATTTTCCTGTTCCAGGACCTCCTGTTATTACAATTTTCTTCGTCTTCAATTTGGCAAGGTTTTGGCTGTAAAATTCGTGATTTTAATCAACAATAAAAAATGCAAACGAAATACTATCTTTGCATCACAAAATAACACCTATGAGCGATAAGCAAACTCCAGACGAATTTTACGATAAATTAAAAACACAATTATATGATACTACAGCATGGCCTGCCGAATATTTGTATAAATTTATAGTTAAATCCGATCCTAAAAAAATAGCCGAAATAGATGGTATATTTAACAATTTAGGCGCTGTAATTAAAACACAACCTTCAAAAAACGGAAAATATACAAGCATATCTATAAGTGTTAAATTAAAGGATCCAGAAACCGTTGTCGAAAAGTATAAAGAAGTTACAGAAAATGTGGAAGGTGTTATTAGTCTTTAATATTTTTTTGTATTTTGCGAGGGCATAATTACTTCGTGCACACTTTTTAATACTACACTACATTTTGATAGATAACATAGAATACAATACAGAGCGTGAACCTTTGATTATTCCAGAGTATGGAAGACATCTTCAGAAAATGGTTAATCATGCTAAAACTATAGAGAACAGAGACGACAGGAATAAAGAAGCAAATGCTATTATTGCCGTTATGGGGAATTTACAACCGCATTTACGTGACGTCCCTGATTTTCAGCACAAACTTTGGGATCAGCTTTTTATAATTGCTAATTTTGAATTGGATGTAGATTCACCTTATGGGAATCCAGATCGAGAAATTTTAGAACGTAGACCTGATTCTTTAGAGTATCCTCAAAATTTTCCAAAATATCGTTTTTACGGAAACAATATTAAAACCATGATCGATGTGGCAAATACATGGGAAGATGGCGACCTTAAAGAAGCGCTTATCTACTCGATTGCAAATCACATGAAAAAATGTTTTTTAAACTGGAATAAAGATACTGTAGACGATAATGTGATTTTTAATCATTTATATGAATTGTCTGATGGTAAAATCAATTTAAAAAACGCAGAGGAAGATCTTTCCGATTCTACAAGTTTATTGCGGACTAAAAAGAAATACAGTACGTCTACAAATACCAAGAAGACCTACAAGAAAAACACGAATACAAACACAAATTCTAACCGTAATAGAAAACGCTACTAATAGCTATGGCAACATTTATTATAGAAGGACAACACCAATTAAAAGGTAGCATCCAACCCCAAGGCGCAAAAAACGAAGCGTTACAAATATTATGTGCAGTACTTTTAACTGCAGAAGAAATTACAATTAACAACATACCCGATATTGTCGATGTTAATAAACTAATCGACCTTTTACGCAATTTAGGTGTAAAAGTAAATAAAATAGGGAGCGGTTCTTACACCTTTAAAGCAGACGATGTAAATCTAAAATATTTAGAATCTGAAGCTTTTAAACAAGATGGAAAAGGACTTCGTGGTTCAATCATGATCGTTGGTCCGCTTTTAGCACGTTTCGGAAAAGGATATATTCCTAAACCGGGAGGAGATAAAATTGGTCGTCGTAGATTAGATACCCATTTTGAAGGTTTCATTAATTTAGGAGCAGATTTTAGATATAATAAAGAAGATCACTTTTATGGTGTTGAAGCTAAAAAACTAAAAGGAACCTATATGCTTCTTGATGAAGCATCGGTAACCGGAACAGCAAACATTGTAATGGCAGCCGTTTTAGCAGAAGGCAGGACCACCATATATAATGCAGCTTGCGAACCTTATTTACAACAACTTTGTAAGATGTTAAACCGTATGGGCGCTAAAATTAGCGGTGTCGGTTCTAACATGCTAATTATAGACGGTGTTGATAAATTAGGTGGTACAGAACATCGCATGCTTCCAGATATGATCGAAATTGGTAGTTGGATTGGTTTAGCTGCAATGACAAAAAGTGAGCTTACTATTAAAAATGTAAGTTGGGACGATTTGGGACAAATTCCAAATGTGTTTAGAAAACTTGGTATTACTGTTGAAAGACAAGGCGACGATATTCATATTCCTGCACATACAGACGGATATGAAATTCAGAGTTTTATTGATGGTTCTATCCTTACCATTTCCGATGCCCCATGGCCAGGATTTACGCCCGACCTATTAAGTATCGTTTTAGTCGTAGCAACTCAAGCTAGGGGAAGTGTACTTATACATCAGAAAATGTTTGAAAGCCGTTTATTCTTTGTCGATAAATTAATCGATATGGGAGCAAAAATTATTCTTTGCGATCCGCATCGTGCCACTGTTATTGGTCACGATTTTAAATCGAGCTTAAAAGCAACAACTATGACTTCGCCAGACATTCGTGCAGGTGTTTCTCTTTTAATAGCTGCTTTATCTGCTAAAGGAAAGTCTACAATACATAATATTGAACAAATAGATAGAGGTTACGAAAATATAGATGAACGTTTACGTGCTATTGGAGCCAAAATCACGCGAATAGATTCGAATTAAATCAAAATTCATATCTTATAAAAAAGAGGTTTAAAATTTAATTTTAAACCTCTTTTTTATAAGATATGATAATCTAATGACTTTAAAATCTTCTTTAGACTTTTAAACGGTCGTTTGCGTATCACTACATTTAGCACCTCCAAAACCGGTAAAATCAACTTCGCATACTGCTTAGGTTATATTTTATACAGAATCCAAGATTCTAGTTTTATAGTTTGTCACCGCTTCTTCAGGTTTCTTACCATTTCACATCCCCAATTACGCAACTACAATCTTCTGAAATTTTCGCAGCTAATACTTATCGTGTTTTTTCAGGTAATCCATTATAAACTCAATTAAACGTTTACAATCTCCTTTAAAATCATTTATAGCCATTTTCGGATCGTTTGTATTAAGAAAATGACTTGAATCAAAGTATTGTTCTGATATTTTTCTCTTCCACTCCACCCATATAACTTATAGTAGTTTCTAGCAGTTCTGTTGTCGATACTGCGATTTACTCCGGCAATCATCTCTCTATTGAGTGTAATAAGCATAAAAACACCTATCAATCTTTAAAATCTCAATTAGCAAATTATCAATTCGACACTATACCAAACCGCTCCTTTCAATTTAAAATACGTGTCACCAACTAGGTGATTATAAAATGCTTAAAAGTCAAAAACTCTTAAATACACATTTTAATCGTGTTAATTACCGCTATGATATTCGATGTTTTTTAACATTTCAACAGGATAAACATACTATTTATGTTAAAATTCATGGATTTACTAAAGAATGCCCACTTTTATGTAAAACATGATTTTAATCATGTTTTATTCAATGCATTAATACGAAATTCGCATTATAATTAAATAACACACGTGCAAATAATTTAATTGAGAGGTGGAAACAGGTTTACAAAATAGGTAACAATCGAAAATTAACATCGTTTTATGTTAATCTTATAAAACTGAAAATCCTCAAAATTGTTAAAAAAAATTTAGAAACTAAATTAACATTCATATGACAAAAGAATAAATCAAACGACATATCGACATCAATTAATAATCAAATTTTTAAAACATGAAAACTGAAAATCATCCCTTAAAAATTTCTCAATCATTAATTATTCTAGTCACTTTATTGGGCTCGTTAACGGCGTTTTCACAAACGTTTAATTTAAACAACGACAACTCTAAATTAAGTGTATTTGGAACTTCAAGCCTACATGATTGGGAAGTAGTAGCAGAAAAACAAAGCGGTTCTATAACTGTAGAAAATGCAAGCGAAACAGCTTCAATTAGCGCTTTAAACTTTAAAGTAATTGCAGAAAGCCTAAAAAGCGGAAAGTCTGGAATGGACAAAAACGCGTACAAAGCTTTAAATACTAATAAGTTTGAGAGCATCGATTTTAAATTAACAAAAATAAACTCTATTACACCTAGTGGTAGTGGTGTTTATACTGTAAAATCGACTGGAGATTTAACCATTGCAGGAACAAAAAATGCTATACAATTAAACTTCACGTTAACACTTACCGACAGTAAAGCAAAATTAGCAGGATCTTATACTTTTAAAATGACACAATTTAAAATTGATCCTCCAACAGCCATGTTTGGTACAATAACAACTGGTGATGAATTAAAAATTGAATTCAACACTGTATTCCAATAAAAAAAATAATCAAAAAGATAATTACAATGAAAAACTATATAAACTCATTAGTTATTGCCGTAATAGCAATCGCTACAAGTGCTAACGTATACGCGCAAAACAACAGAAATATTGACAATTACAGACAAGCAGATCAACGCGGTGTAAATGTTTTTGAAGACCCTAAAGATACAATTTCTTCTTTCGAAAATATTAAAGTAAAAATGGGAGGATCTTTTGCTCTACAATTTCAAGGTTTAGATCATGAAAATTCTGGCGCTGCACCTTTAGACGGACTAACTTCTAACTTTAACCTACCTACTGCAAACTTAGATTTAGATGTTGCATTAGCTCCTGGTGTAAGAATGCACTTAAGAACATATTTATCTTCTCGTCACCACCACGAACCTTATGTAAAAGGAGGTTTCTTTCAAGTTGATGCATTAGACTTTATACAAGAAGGTTTTTTAGACGATGTTATGAAATACACGACTATTAGAATCGGACAAATGGAGAACAACTATGGTGATGCCCACTTTAGAAGAACAGATAACGCACAAGCTATTTACAACCCATTTGTAGGAAACTTAATCATGGATTCTTTTACTACTGAAATTGGTGCAGAATTATACTACCAAAGAAACGGATTTATTAGTATGATAGGTGCAACAAATGGTAAATTAAACCAATCTGTTATAGAAAATGAGAATGGTAAATCTGGAGGCGCATCTTTCTTAGCAAAATTAGGTTACGACAAACAATTAAACAGCGATTTAAGAGTACGTTTAACTGCATCTTTATACAACTCAGGTTTTATACCAAGCTTATACTTATATAATGCAGATAGAGCAGGGTCTCGTTACTACAACGTACTACAAGCAGAAGGTGCAGCTTCAGACAACTTTAGATCAGGTCGTTTTGCTCCAAGTTTTAAAAACAGCATTACAGCTGTAATGATAAACCCATTTGTAAAGTATAAAGGTTTAGAATTTTTCGGAACGATTGAAATGAACTCAGGTAGTACAAATGCAACAGAAACAACTGTAGCTTTAGATGGAAAAACACAACAATATGCAGGTGAATTAATCTACAGATTTGGTCAAACTGAAAACTTTTACGTAGGTGGTCGTTACAATGTAGTGAACTCTGAGTACGACGGAACTGAAGATATGGATATCACTAGATTTCAAGCAAGTGCTGGTTGGTTCATGACTAAAAACATCTTAGCTAAAGTTGAATATGTAAACCAATCTTACGATGGAGGAACAGGTCTTTACGACGATGCTCAATTTGACGGATTCATGTTCGAAGCTGTAATTAGTTTCTAATATTAGAAATATATAAAGGATTTAAACCAGACTGATTAGCATCTTTTTTAAGTGTGTCATTTATAAATTACAAACTTATAAATCTTAAAAAAGAGTATTAAAAAGTCATTATTACACTCAAACTAAAATAAAAATCCTTACCACATTCGGTAGGGATTTTTTTTTCACATTCTACAACCCGAATATACTTTCAAGATTCTTTATAAGTGTAATACAGAGTAGTTTTAATCTTTTCGTTAAACCGAGCCCTTTAAAGGAACAGTAAATAATTATACGTTATTAAATTTAAGAATTCAGAAATAAATTCCAACTTTTATAGAGAAACAGACTTCTGGATTAAAAATGAAATAAAATAACTATATTTTAAAGCTATTCTAAATCAATAACTACATAATAGACATTAATTTATGATACTAAAAAAGCTAGCCATCGCCTTATCTGTACTTCTAGCAGTATCGTTTTCAGGAAGTCCAGTTAAAACCGAAGCAGAAATTGTAATTAAACCAAGTAGTAAACTCACTATACAAGGGATAACTAATATCACTAATTTTGCATGTAAGTTTAATACAGTAACCCTAAAGGATCAAATTGCTATTTCATATACAGCCACAAATAATGAAGCTACATTTGAAAATGCATTATTAATTTTAGATAATCAAGAATTTGACTGCGGAAAGAGAATAATAAACAAAGATTTTAATAATCTTTTAAAATCAGATACTCATCCCCAAATTGCCATTCGTTTAAAAGAAGTTATACGCTCTAAAACGGAGCCTAAAAAGATAACAGCACATGTAGATTTCATAATAGCTGGAGTTACAAAAACATATCAAATTCCAATATCTGTTTCCCGAGATCATTCTCTTAAAATTAATGGTAAGATCAGACTAAACATTAGAGATTTTGATTTAGAAAATCCTAAAAAAATGTTAGGTTTAATAAAAATAGAAGATGTTGTAACTGTACATTTTCATTTAGATATGGATGTTCTGTAAATGCTATTTTAATAGCAAATGTTTATACTACTAAAATCTTTTTACCTTAATGTGATTACAGACATCTTGTTTGTAAGACATTGTATTTCCTTTTAAAAACACCTCCGTTTTATACTAATTCCAATATATACTAGGTCTTTTTTGTTATGTCTTCATTATCAGTCCGACAAAAAACTTAGCATTAAAAAACAGATGTTGTCTCCGTCAGGTTACATTAGGTAATCTTTGTAATCTACCAGAGATTCTATTTTTTAATTAGAATTAAATCAGTTAAAACACAATACACATGTCAGAAATCACAGAACCTACACTAAAAAGTCAATTAGATGCCAAAAAAGATGATTTTGAGGCCCATGCTCCCGTAGATAAAAAACAAGACTATGCTGAAGGCTTAGAAGCTGTAGAAAAAAGTGGTGTCATTAAAAAAGCCAAGCAAGTAGGCGATCAAGCTCCTGAGTTTACCCTTAAAAATGCTATTGGTAATGACGTTACTTTAAGTGAGTATCTAAAAAAGGGACCTGTAGTTTTAACTTGGTATCGCGGTGGTTGGTGTCCCTATTGCAATTTGACTTTACAACGTTTACAACAAGAGCTAGGTAATATTCAAGCAGAAGGTGCAAATCTATTAGCGCTCTCCCCAGAATTACCCGATAACTCTTTGAATACAACAGAGAAAAACGACCTGAAATTCGAAGTTTTAAGTGATGTAGGAAACCAAGTTGGTAAAGCCTATGGCATTATTTTTAAACTTACAGCTGCTGTGGCTAACAGATATCAAGATGGATTTAATTTACATGGGTTTAATGGTGATGAGAGTAATGAATTACCATTAGCAGCAACCTATATTATAAATCAGAATGGTGAAATTAATTACGCTTTTTTAGAGGTAGATTATCGTAAGCGCGCTGAGCCTGCAGATATTATTGACGCTTTAAAAACTTTAGAATAAAAACCCACTACTTTATAAAAAAAGTAAAGAGGTTGCCCTCCCAAACAACCTCTTTGTTAATCTAAGTAGTATTAACTACTTCAACTAATAGCTATTACAAAGATAAGCGGTTAATTGTTTATATTTTACTGAAAACCGTAATTTGATGAAAAAAAATGAAAATAATACACACTTTAACTAAAAAAGTCTCGATTTAAATCGAGACTTTTTAGTATAACGAAACTTTTTACTTAAGATGTAACATCTTCTAATAAAGTTTTAAAGTCTACTTTAGTTTGTTCGCCGTCTTTCATATTTTTTAAAGTAAAAACTTCAGACTTTACTTCTTCCTCTCCTACTAGTACCACATACGGAATCGCACGTTTATTTGCATGATTCATCTGCTTCTTCATTTTAGCAGTATCTGGATATAGTTCAGCATTAACTCCTGCTGCTCTTAATTTTTGTATAGCCTGTAAACTATATAGTGCTTCACGATCTCCAAAATTAATAAAAAGGACTTTCACGTTTTTGTTAACCGCTTCAGGGAATAACTCTAATTCTTCTAGAACTAAATAAATACGATCTAATCCAAAACTAATACCTACACCACTTACGTCTTTAAGACCAAATATTCCAGTTAAATCGTCGTAACGACCACCTCCACCGATAGATCCCATCTGTACAGATTTTGGTGCTGCCACTTCAAAAATAGCTCCTGTATAATAATTTAACCCTCTTGCTAAGGTAACATCTAATTGTAATGTCGCCGTTTTTAAACCTAAAGTGTCAATTCCTGTGTTTATAAACTCTAATTCTTCTACGCCTTTTAAGCCTTCTTCAGACGTACTTAAAATCTGTTTTAAACTTTGTATTTGAGCCTCGAAAGTTCCTGATAATGTAAAAAGAGGTTGCAATTTATCGATTCCACTTTGCGGAATTCCTTTTCCTAACATTTCTTCTTTGACCTTCTCCTCTCCTATCTTATCTAATTTATCTAAAGCAACCGTAAAATCGATAAGTTTATCTTGTGCTCCGATAACTTCGGCTATTCCAGCTAAGATTTTACGATTATTAATTTTAATAGTAACTCCATCTAGGTTTAAAGCAGAAAAAACAGCATCATATAATTGCACAAATTCTACTTCTTGCCAAAGGGATTTAGATCCAACAACATCGGCATCACACTGATTAAATTCTCTAAAACGTCCTTTTTGAGGGCGATCGGCTCTCCAAACTGGTTGCATTTGGTAACGCTTAAACGGAAACTCTATTTCGTTTTGGTGTTGTACGACATACCGTGCAAAAGGCACAGTTAAATCATATCGTAACGCTTTTTCTGAAATACTAGATGTGATTTTAGTAGAATTTTTTTCCGAATACAATGCATCGTTTACCTTGTTCAAATAATCTCCAGAGTTCAAAATTTTAAAAATCAAGCGATCACCTTCATCTCCATATTTACCCATTAAAGTTTCAGAATTCTCAAAACTCGGAGTTTCAATAGGTTGAAAACCGTAAGTTTCAAAAACCTGCTGAATCGTTTTAAATATATATTGTCGTTTTGCAACTTGCTCCGGATTAAAATCTCGAGTTCCTTTTGGAATGCTTGGTTTTTGTGCCATTAGTATTTTAAATTTGAGCACAAATATCTAAATTTTTGATGTGACTTAATAAGATAATTCGATTTTATAGTAACTTTATTCCGTTTTAATAGTCTTACATTAAAAGACTCAACCAATAACACCATTTTCATGTTTTCACTTGTTCGAGAAAATATTAGAATTGCTTTCGATTCTATAAAAGGTCAGCTACTGCGTACCATTCTAACGATACTTATTATTGCCATAGGAATTACGGCTTTAGTAGGGATTTTAAGTGCGGTATCTGCTTTAGAGACCACAATTTCTAGCGACTTCTCTTCTATGGGAGCCAACACCTTCAATATTCAGCGCTATGAGTTTACAGCACAACGCCAACGCGGTAAACGCCAAAAGATAAATCCGATAATTAGTTATCAAAATATTCGTGATTTTGAAAACCAATTCACTTATCCATTTACAAAAACATCTGTTTCATTTACAGGAACTTCAATGGCAGAAGTTAAATATGAAAATGAAAAAACAGATCCGGAAGTGACCGTTATCGGATCAAATGAAAATTTTATTCAGAATTCTGGACTAAAAGTGGATCGCGGCCGTGAATTTAATGCTTTGGAAGTCGACAATAATTCCAATGTCTGTATAATTGGTAGCGATTTAGTGAAGGCGTTATTTAAAGACGAAGATCCTATAGATAAAACAATAACTGTAAGAGGTTTTAAATTTAAGGTTATTGGTGCTTTAGAATCGAAAGGATCCACATTTGGAAACAATCAGGATTTAAGAGTCATTATGCCTTTACAAAAAGCACGTTCTATTTTTACAAATGCAAATATAAACTACGCATTAAGTGTTATGGTTGAAAAGAAAGAACTCTTACAACAAGCCCAAGATGATGCCATAATATCTTTTAGAAACATACGTGGCTTAACTCCTGTAGAAGATAATAATTTCGGTATGGAACGCAGTGACGATTTAATTAATCGTATTGGAGCCATTACAGGCATTTTATCTACAGCCGCTTGGATTATTAGCATCATTACAATTTTAGGCTCCTCTATAGCCCTAATGAACATCATGCTGGTTTCTGTAAGCGAGCGTACTCGAGAAATCGGAGTTCGTAAAGCTTTAGGCGCAAAACAAGGTACTATTGCTTTCCAGTTTTTTATTGAAACGATTATTATTGGTCAGCTTGGAGGCATACTGGGAATGATTCTCGGAATTTTACTCGGCTTTGGATTTGCATCGGTAGTCGATTTTCAATTCAGTATGCCGTGGTCTGCAATGATTTGGGCAAGTCTAATTACTTTCTTTGTCGCAATTATTTCTGGTTCATATCCTGCATCTAAAGCTGCAAAATTAGATCCTATAGAATCCTTACGTTATGAATAGCAACGCATTATTAATTTGCGTTAACCAAATTATTAAAATACGTATATAAATCACCTTTCGTAATATTCGCACCTTGCTGAATTAACTTAAAAATATCAAGGTTTTTATCTTCCGAATAGGTTTTATTTGCTTGTAGAAACTCTACATTGTCATGCATTAAATTATCGCGTAACCATGCAAAACCTTCTTTAGTTGCTAAATCTTTATCGTTTGTTAGCTTAATAGCCACCAAATGCATGTTGGTTTCACCTAAAGCAAATAAGTGCATGTGTTGCCCATTAATATGTTCAAGAAATTTAACTTTACTTAAAACTCCTTCCCAAACCAAGTCACTAAATACATCTAATTCCTGTTCTGCAACTTCTGGTTTTGTCTCTTTAATGGTTTTCCACTCGCTTGCATCGATAGTTTGCGTAGCTAAGAAATTAATAAATTCTTGTTGTAATTCTTCAAACTGTTCTTTTGTTAGTCTAGCGTATTTCATTATTTTTTATTTTATAGCATTATAAACTGCGAAAGGTCTGTCTGTAGCAAAGATATCTACACCCAATGCTTTCCAGCGAACATAACTTTCTTCTCCTTTTACTGCTGCTTGTTTATCTAAGTTTCCTAAGGTCCCCAACATACACACAATATCTTCTGCATGTAATTTCTCGAAAAGTGAGGCATTGGATAATCGCGTACCTGTAAAAGCAAGCATATTTTTTGTTGGAATTTTAGCGTCTAATAAGCGCTTAAATTCTTCTTCGTTTCTAGCTGAAACAGATAATAATAATTCTGGAGCCAAAGCATAGGCTGTAGTTGCCTGCTCCACATCGTAAGTAATAACAACACTTACGTCTTCTGCCTTCACATCTCGAATAGCATCAATTACGACGTTTTGGCTAACACTCCGTTTTATATCTATAGTAAGTATTACATTATTTGCTTTAGCCCATTTTAAAACATCTTTAAATAAAGGTATTTTAAAAACGGTTTCATTACCATAGTCATCTACCAAATTAAACGCAGTCAATTCTTTATACGATAAATCTTTTACCAAGCCAGTACCTGTAGACGTTCTATCTATTGCATTGTCATGCATTAAAACGAGCTTACCATCTTTTGTTTGAGCCACATCAATCTCGTAAATCGCAAAAATACTATCACTAACATATTGCAGTGTTTCCAAGCAATTTTCGGGATAATGAAGTAAGTTTTTCCCACCGCGATGAACACTTATTTGTGGTAACTCTGTGTTAGAAGCTTTAAAAGTTTCAACTAATTTAGAATCTTTAGTAGTGACCTCACTACAACTTAGAAAGCAAAATAATATCGTTGAAAAGATAAAGTATTTCATATTTTTTTGAATTAAAAAAACCGTCTAGAACAAGTCTAAACGGTTTTTAATATTATAATAACTTTTAAATTAGTTAGCTTGAGCTACTACTTCAAAAGGGAAATCTACAGTTACTTCACGGTGTAAACGTACTATGGCTTCGTATTTACCTAAACGTTTAACACTTCCACCAATTACAGTGATGAATTTTTTGTCGATTGACTGACCTTCTTTAGCGATTGCTTCAGCAAGATCGATATTGTTTACAGATCCGAATAATTTATCTCCAGATCCTACTTTAGAAGGAATTTTAATGTCTAAAGCTTTTAATGCTTCAGCAATTACATTTGCTTCATCAACAATTTTTTGTTCTTTAAAAGCTCTTTGCTTTAAGTTTTCAGCTAACACTTTCTTAGAAGAAGGTGTTGCTAAAATAGCACTTCCTTGAGGAATTAAAAAGTTTCTACCATAACCGTTCTTAACTGTTACAACATCGTCTTTAAATCCTAAATTTTCAACGTCTTGTTTTAATATAAGTTCCATTGTTATCGGTATTTTATTTTAATAAATCAGCTACATAAGGCATTAAAGCTAAGTGACGTGCTCTTTTTACAGCTACAGACACTTTTCTTTGATACTTTAATGACGTTCCAGTTAAACGACGAGGTAAAATTTTACCTTGCTCGTTTACAAAACCTAATAACCAATCTGCGTCTTTATAATCCACATATTTGATTCCAGATTTCTTGAAACGACAATATTTCTTTTGCTTATTAGTTTCAATATTTAAAGGCGTTAAGTATCTAATCTCTCCGTCTTTTTTTCCTTTTGCTTGTTGTTCTATAGATGACATAATTACGCTTTTTGTTTAAGTTTAGCTCTTCTTCTTTCAGCCCAAGACACAGCGTGCTTGTCTAATTTTACAGTTAAGTAACGCATAAAACGCTCGTCACGTCTAAATTCCAACTCTAATGGAGTAATTACTTCTCCAGGAACAGTGAATTCAAATAAATGGTAAAAACCACTTTTTTTGTTTTGAATTGGGTAAGCTAATTTTTTTAGTCCCCAATCTTCTTTTGATATCATCTTAGCACCGTTAGAAACAAGAAAGTCTTCGTATTTCTGTACTGTCTCCTTTATCTGTGTTTCAGATAAAACGGGATTTAAGATGAAAACAGCTTCATAATGATTCATATTCAAATCTATTTTTATTGTTAAAAATGGCTGCAAATGTACTCTTAATTATTAGATATAACAAATGCATTGGTAAAAATATTCATTTTTTATTTCTCATCAAAACGTGTACTAAAACTAACATCAAATATACACTTTATCGGATTTTTCTTGTTTTTTATCCTGTTAATTTGTACTATTGTCGATATTCTAACTGAAAAATTAATTGTTATGACTTTAAACTGTGTGGTGGTAGATGATTCTGCAATTCAGCGATTATCTATTGTAAAGTTAATAGAAATTCACCCTGCTCTTAACTTAATTGCAGAGTACAGCAGTGCTCTGGAAACCAAAAATGGTTTAAACTCTCACAAAGTCGACCTTATATTTTTAGATATTGAAATGCCTGTATTAAACGGCTTCGAACTTCTTGACGTATTAAACAATAAGCCTCAAATTATTTTTGTTACAGGTAAAACAGAATATGCTTTTAAAGCTTTTAATTACGATGCTACCGATTATTTAAAGAAACCGATTACGCGTGAACGTTTTATGGTTGCTGTTGAAAAAGCGCTAGAGCAAAATAAATTAAAACTAGATTATAAAGAAGAAGAAGGCGAACATATCTTTGTTAAAAGTAACTTGAAAAAACGTAAAGTATATATTAATGATATTAAATGGATTGAAGCACTTGGCGATTACGTAAAACTAGTAACTACAGAAGGTAGTCTAGTTGTATTATCTACCATGAAAGCTTTTGAACAAGAACTTCCTAATGGAAAATTTCTTAGAATTCATAAATCCTATATCGTTAATCTAGATAAAATTGATAGATTTAATAGTAAAAATGTTGAAGTTGGCACTTTCGAAATTCCATTAAGCCGAAATAAAAAATCACAACTTGTTGAAGCTTTAAATAGTATTTAATACGCATCCACATTTAAGATTAATCTTACAGATCGAAATTCTTTTACATTCATAAAGCTATTGTTAATTCTAACAATGGCTTTTTTTGTACCTCCTAACGATTGTTTGGAAGGAATTTTTATTAGAATGTTTTTATGAAACTGATTTCTAATTCTTGCTACTGGCGGATCTACAGGACCAAGCACATAATCCCCAAACACTTGCCTAAATGCCTTACCTAACCAAATTGAAGCCATATTTACGCGGTTAAAATCTTTATGCTTTAACGTAACTCGAATTAAACGATACACGGGCGGATACTTAAAATTATAGCGTTCGTCCATTTGCTCCTTATACATCGCACCATAATTATTAGTCGAGACTTGCTGTAATATATTATGAAACGGATTATAGGTTTGAATCAATACCTTTCCTTGTTTCTCTGTTCTTCCAGCACGTCCTGATACTTGCGAGAGTAATTGGTAACTCCGTTCGTGTGCTCTAAAATCTGGAAAATTCAATAAATTATCGGCATTCATAATCCCGACTAAAGCCACATTTCTAAAATCCAATCCTTTGGTAAGCATTTGTGTACCCACCAAAATATCCATTTCTTGTTGCTCAAAGGCCGTAATTATTTTCTCATAGCCATATTTCCCACGCGTTGTATCTAAATCCATACGTCCCGCTTTATGGTTCGGAAACAACAACTTTACCTCCTCCTCTATTTGCTCGGTTCCAAATCCTTTGGTATCTAAAGATGTATCTCCACAAGCTTGGCACTTTAAAGGCATCGCCATATTGTATCCACAATAATGACAACGTAACTGATTCCGATAACTGTGATACGTTAAACTCACATCACAATTTGGACATTCGGGTGCATGCCCACACGTTTTACATTCTACTATGGGTGAAAACCCACGTCGGTTTTGAAACAAAATAATCTGATGACCTTCTTCTAAAGTCTCAGTCATAACTTGAATCATTCTATCGCTAAAATGACCTTTCATCAACTTTCGTTTTTGCTTATCTTTTACATCGATTAACTCGATATCCGGCATCAATACATTATTATAGCGCTTAGTAATTTCTACCAAACCATATTTTCCTTGCTGCACATTAAAATAGCTTTCTAAACTTGGCGTTGCCGAACCTAACAATGTTTTGGCACCATGAAAATGCGCTAAAACCACTGCTGTATCCCTTGCATGATACCGTGGTGCTGGATCGAATTGCTTAAAAGATTGCTCGTGCTCTTCGTCTACTATAATTAATCCTAAAGATTTAAATGGCAAAAATATTGACGACCGCGCACCTAAAACCACCTGAGCTTTTGGTGAATTATACAGTACGTTATTCCAAACCTCAACACGTTCGTGAGCAGAATATTTAGAATGAAAAACCGCCACTTGTTCTCCAAAATATATTTGTAATCGATTTACCAATTGCGTGGTTAATGCGATTTCAGGTAGTAAATACAAGACTTGTTTTCCTGTCTTTAAAACGTCTTCTATTAACTTTACATAGACTTCGGTTTTCCCTGAAGATGTAACGCCATGAAGTAATGTAACCTGATGCGTTTCGAAAGACGTTTTTATCTGACTAAGCGCTTCCGTTTGCTCTGGGTTTAGTGCTTTGGATGCTTCTGAAGCTTCGCCGTTAAATTCAACGCGATCAGTTTGAATAAAATACTCTTCTAAAACCGATTTATCGATTAATGATTTTATAATACTTGCTGAAGCACCACTGGCTTCTGCCAGTTCTGAAACTTTTATGGCTTTCTTTGTCTTAGCGGTTAGCTGAAACAAACTCATCACCACATCGCGTTGTTTAGGAGCGCGATTTAAGTCTTCCATTAATATTTTAAGCCCTTCTTGTGTGGTATGTTCTGATTGAAGTTTGACATACTTTACCAGTTTAGGTTTGTATTTTTCAAAAACCTCTTCTTCTATAATTATCGCTTCTTTTTCTAAAAGACGCTTTATAACAGGAAAGACTTGTTTTCTATCCACAATATCTACAATGTCTTGGATACGCAGAGATGATTGATGTTGCAAGGCTTCATAAATCAAGAACTCATCATCCTTTAAATCGGCTTCATTTATCTCTTTGTCTTTATTCTTACTTATTAAGGTTTCGCTTTCTAAAATAAATGCGTTTGGCAATGAAGCACGCATCACATCTCCAACCGTACACAGATAATAGTTAGCCATCCAATCCCACAACTTCAGTTGCGTCTCTGTTACGATAGGATATTCATCTAAAATTTGCTGAATTTGTTTCGCTTCGTAGATTTCCGGTGGTGTGTTATGTATCCTTTTCACTATTGCAGTATACACCTTTGTTTTACCAAAAGGTACCGCCACCCGCATTCCTGGTTTAATAAAATCAGATTCAGCTTCTGTAATTACATAAGTAAACAGATTTTCGACAGGAATAGGAAGAATAACATCTATAAAATGAAGCATAAATTAACAGTTTTTACCTAATTGACGCAAGGATATATTTAATTCGTATCCTAACAATATGATATTGGAATTTAACCACAAATAAAACATTAAAATCAATAAAGCACCTATAGAACCGTAAAGTTCATTGTACTGTGAAAACTCTTCAATATACACTCCAAATAAATAAGACACGCATACAATTAACATGGTCGTAAACAGTGCCCCCGCGGAGAGAAACCGACTATATTTACCTTCTCTAGTACCAAAGTAATACAAGGTCGCGGTAGACAAATACACCATAATTATTCCGAAAACGTATTTAGAGATATTTATCCATATAATACTACTATTACCTATCTCTACACCTTGCTCTGTTAAGGTTTCAAACAAACTTCCAAGGATATAAATCTCTACAAAACCAAAGCCTGCAACCGAAATCACCACTAAAAAAGCAAGAATTAACGCCACCCCTAAAGCGTATAAATATTGTCGTAATATACTTCTAGATAATTCGATATGATACGAACTTTCGAAAGCAGAAAACACAGCACTAACACCATTAGCCATTAAGAAGATAGACAGTAAAAACACTGTAGACAATAAGCCACCGCGTTCGTTACTATCAATATTTTCAAAAATATTTTTAAAGAAAAAGTCCGATGTTGTTGGTGGTAAAAACGATTCTAAGAAATCTAAGAACTCCGCTTTAAAACCTTCTATTGGAATATGCGGAATAAGAATTAAAATGAATAATAAGAAAGGAAAAATAGCCATAAAAAAATTAAAAGCTATCGCACTTGCTCTTGAAGTTAACGCGCCTTTTATTATTCCTGTTATATAAAGTTCTAATAAATCGTAAATTGATAACCCTTCTAAACCTGGTAGTTTTAAGGTCTTAAAAAACTTTACTAATAAATTTATAACCGGTATGTTCGCTAGCTTATCTTCAATATGCTTTGTCATGTTAAACCGCTTTCAGGCTTAAATCCATATTATAAACCGAATGTGTTAAGGCTCCAGACGAAATGCAATTCACACCACACTCGGCATATTTACGCAGTGTTTTTTCGTTTATACCTCCTGAAGATTCTGTTAGACACGAATCTCCTATCAGTTTTACTGCGGTTCTGGTATCTTCGTAATTAAAATTGTCTATTAATATGCGATACACTCCTCCATTTTGAAGGATCTCTTCAATTTCCTGAAGATTCCGCGCTTCAACAATAATTTTTAAATCTTTATCATTTGTCTTTAAATACGCCTTAGTCTTTGTAATTGCAGCTGTAATTCCGCCTGCAAAATCGATATGATTATCCTTTAACATAATCATGTCGTACAACGCAAATCTATGGTTTTCGCCACCTCCAATTTTTACAGCCCATTTTTCTAAAGCACGAATTCCGGGAGTTGTTTTTCTAGTATCTAAAATTTTGGTTCCTGTACCTTCTAATAAATCCACATACGATTTTGTCTTGGTTGCTATTGCACTCATACGTTGCATGGCATTTAAAACCAAACGTTCTGCTTTTAGAATAGATTGAGAAGCACCCTCTACATAAAAGACCACATCCCCAAATTTTACTTGGCTACCATCTTCTATTAAAGTTTCAACTTTTAAATTCTTGTCGACATATTCAAAAACCTTTTTAGCAAATGCCACACCAGCAATAACGCCATTATCTTTTACCAATAACTTTGCTTTCCCTTGCGCCGATTCTGGAATACACGCCAAAGAACTATGGTCGCCATCTCCAACATCTTCTCGAACAGCATTTGCAATGATTCCTTCTATTTCTTTTTCAAATTGAGCTTGACTAATCATATAAATTCTTTGATACAAAATTACTAATTGCGGATTTAAAACGGTTTAAAAACCAATTAAAAAATCTCTAAACTTCCTTTTCCTTCCCTAACAATTACAGGCTCAGCCTCTGAGAAATCGATTACTGTAGATGCTTGATTATCTCCGTAACCACCATCGATAACTAAATCGACTAGATTATCCCATTTTTCATAGATTAATTCTGGATCTGTGGTATATTCAATAACCTCATCTTCATCTCGAATAGAAGTCGAAACAATTGGGTTCCCAAGTGCTTTAACAATCTCTAGTGCGATTTTGTTATTCGGTACACGAATACCAACAGTCTTCTTTTTCTTAAATACTACCGGTAATGTTTTAGCTCCCGGAAGGATAAAAGTATAAGGACCTGGCAAAGCACGCTTTAATATTTTAAATGTAGACGAATCTATTTGCTTCACATAATCGCTTAAATTACTTAAGTCGTGACAAATAAAAGAAAAATTAGCCTTCTCCAGCTTCACACCTTTAATCCTTGCTATGCGCTCTAAAGCTTTGGTATTAGTGATATCGCACCCCAAACCATAAACAGTATCTGTAGGATAAATAATCAATCCGCCACGTTTTAAGACGTCGACTATTTTTTTTATCTCTTTGGGGTTCGGATTTTCTTCGTAAATTTTTATAAACTCGGCCATAATAAGTATATTGTAATATCGTTCTACAAAGTAATTAATAATTTATAATGAAACCAATAAAAACCATTATCATCCTGCTATTTATTGCAGTCACGTGTTTTTCGTGTACTTCAGACTCTACATCCGAGGGTAGTGATTTTTTAGATTTAGAAGCCACAATTAAAACGGATGTAGAATATGGTATCGAGGAATTTCAGACATACGACATCTATTTACCTGCACACCGGGATATTGACACCAAAACATTAATTTTAGTTCATGGTGGCGGATGGACTTCCGTCGATAAAAAAGATATGAATACGTTTATTGAATTGATTCAAAAAGATTTACCAAATCTTGCCATATTAAATATGAATTACCGCTTGGTAGACGAAACTTCTGAAGCTTACCCCATGCAAATAAACGACATCACAGCTGTTGTTAATCATTTAAACTCTAATATTGATGCGTATCAAATCTCTAAAGATTTCGGATTTGTAGGCGTTAGTGCGGGTGCACATTTGGCAATGTTATGGAGTTATGCTTTTGATGACACCCAGCAAACTAAAATGGTTGGTAGTATTGTTGGCCCTACAAATTTTACAGATCCAGCATATTTAGAAGATTTAAATTTTAATACCTTAAACCAACTTGAGCAATTATATGGCTTAGACTTAACCACTGAGTTTTTAGAAAAAATAAGTCCTTACCATCAGATCACGGAATTAGCACCGCCAACCATTCTATTTTATGGCGGAAAAGACCCCTTAATACCAACATCTCAAGGTGACCAACTACAAAGTAAACTTCAAGAACTTGGCATCATGCATGAATACACCTTATATCCTGAAGCGGGTCATGGTTGGGAAGGATTAGAGTTATTAGATACGTGGTCTAAATTAAAAGTGTTTATTGGAGCTAATTTGGAGTGATTTATTTGGTTGTATTGCCTCTTGCTGAATACCTTTCGGCACACCGTAATAAACTCAACACATACTTAAACTGCAATAAATATAATATTACAATCACTCGAATGTGACCCTGAACTAAATTCAGGGTGACGGTAAGATGAAAATTGCGTCATGCTGAACTTGTTTCAGCATCACACAACAAGCAAACTATTCATAATAATAGGTTGCTTGAGCAGAGTCTAAAGCCTTCTAAACTTATATCTCGACTCCGCTCGACAAACATTCATGTTCGGCTAAAACGGCACAAAAAAACATTCAATTTTATATTAATATATTTTCTCATTTCAGTTTTCAATTATCAAGATTAGAAGAAGAATTTAAACACTATTATTAACGAAAAATTGAAGAAGAAATGAATAAAATATCAGTGTTAAACACTATCCGAAATAAATTAATTCATAGAATTTTTGCTTTAATTAAAAATCAAAAACTCTATGAATTAATTTTACAAGTGACATAGAAATAAGGGTAACGCACTACAAAAAACCAAACTTCCCCTACCCTATAACTTCCAATTTAGCAAATCGAAGTAAAAGATTTTTATTTCCTCCGTTTTCAAATTTTATTTCAGCTTTTGTATCTGCTCCGGCACCTTCAATTTTTAAAACTTCACCTTTACCAAAACGTAAATGCTTCACGATGTTTCCGGCAATTAATTTATTATCGAATAAATTACCACCTTCTGCTCCACTAGTTTTACTAACAGGTTTTAAATTTTTAGACGTATTTACCGGAACTTTTGCTGGTCCTTGTAATTTAGTTGCGCCTTTTTTCTGAATAGGTAATTGTTTAGCTGGCTTGAAGCGAATGTTTCTGTTAGGCACATCGTCTCCAAAAATATTGGCATCTAACATCGGGTTCATTCTGCGTTCTTCAATAGGCGTTAGTATATCTAAATACTGCTCGTCTATTTCTTGAATAAATCGACTAGGATCAGAATCCACTAATTTCCCCCAACGGTATCTTGACACCGCATAGGTTAAATAGGCTTGCTTTTCGGCACGTGTTAAGGCCACATAAAACAAACGACGCTCTTCTTCCAATTCGCTTCGTGTGTTCATACTCATCGCACTCGGAAATAAATCCTCCTCTAGTCCGACAATAAATACATATGGAAATTCCAGTCCTTTTGCCAAGTGAATCGTCATTAACGCCACACGATCGTCTTCCCCAGTATCATTATCTAAATCGGTTGCCAATGCAACGTCTTCCAAAAATTCGGTTAAAGATCCTGTTGTATCTGCAATCTCTCTTTGCTCTTCAACGAAATCTTTAATACCATTTAAAAGCTCTTCAATGTTTTCTACTTTAGCAACACCTTCTGGCGTTGTATCTTTATTGAATTCTTTTATTAAACCTGTAGTTTTCGCAACGTGATCTGCAAGTTCGAAGGCATTCACATTCTGATTCATAACTTGGAAACTTTCAACCATAGTTACAAAATCCATCAATTTATTCTTCGTTCCTGAATTGATTTTCACTTCGGTTTTATCGATGTGTTTCATCACTTCAAAAATAGAGCGCTTATAACCGTTCGCTGCAATTAGCAATTTATCGATTGTGGTTTGACCAATTCCACGTGGTGGAAAATTAATCACACGTTTTAAAGCTTCCTCATCAGACGGATTTATAATAATCCGTAAATAAGACAGGATATCTTTAATTTCTTTACGCTGATAGAACGATAAACCTCCATAAATTCGATACGGAATATCTCGTTTACGCAACGCGTCTTCCATAGATCGGGATTGTGCATTGGTACGATACAAAATGGCAAAATCGGAATGATTAAGTTGCTCGTTCATCTTTGTTTCAAAAATGGTACTCGCCACATATCGTCCTTCTTCCCCATCGGTCATAGAACGGTTTACCTTAATCTTATTTCCTTCGTCATTCGCTGTCCAAACAACCTTATCTAATTTTGTTTCGTTTTTATCGATTATAGAATTCGCTGCATTTACAATCGTTTTAGTCGATCTGTAATTTTGTTCTAATCGGAACATTTTCACATCGTCGTAATCCTTTTGGAAATTCAGTATATTATTAATATTCGCACCACGGAACGCATAAATACTCTGCGCATCATCCCCTACCACACAAATGTTTTGGAAACGATCGGACAGTGCTCTTACTATTAAATATTGCGAATGGTTTGTATCTTGATACTCATCGACCAATATATATCTAAATCGATCTTGGTATTTTGCTAACACTTCAGGGAATCGTGTTAAAAGTTCGTTGGTTTTCAATAGTAAATCATCGAAATCCATTGCTCCCGATTTAAAACAACGCTCTACATATTCCTTATATATATCTCCAATACGCGGGCGTCTAGCCATGGTATCTGCTTCTATTAATTCTGGATTCTGAAAGTAAGCACGAACCGTAATTAAACTGTTTTTGTATGAAGAAATTCTTGAAAATACAGATTTATACTTGTACAACTCTTTATCTAATCCCATCTCCTTAATTATAGATGAAATTAAACGCTGAGAATCTTGCGCATCGTAAATGGTGAAGTTTGCAGGATACCCCAAACGATCCGATTCAATTCGAAGAATCTTAGCAAATACCGAGTGAAAGGTTCCCATCCAAAGGTTTTTCGCTTCACTTTGCCCAACAATAGAGGCAATACGCTCTTTCATTTCGCGCGCTGCTTTGTTGGTAAACGTTAACGATAAGATGTTAAAAGGGTCTATACCTTTATGCATTAAATAGGCAATTCGATAAGTAAGCACACGTGTTTTTCCTGAGCCGGCACCCGCTATAACTATCATAGGGCCGTTCATTTGAATGGTTGGTGCTAACTGTGCTTCATTTAACTGACTTAAATACTTCTCCAAAGTTTATACAATTTAGACTGTAAAATTAACCTTTGTAACCCGTTTAAGTAAATAGATTTATAAATAATTATAAACATTGACCACTTTGCACCATTAATTGAACTGAGAAACACCTAAATTATACCGTCACCAATAAAAACAAGTTTCAGGCCTTCCTGTATATTTAACCAGAAAAAATTAAAAACGGACTTTGTTTTGTCACGTTCAACTTGACCTGTTTTTGAAATAAAACCATCTTCATTTTTATCAGAATCATTTCTAAGAAATAAATTCGCTACTGAAGACAGAAACTTATTCTTCTTATGTTTTTTATTTAGAATATCAAGTTTCATGTTTTCATATTTCACACTAAAATCGACATTAGAACGATTTACATTACCATTAATATTAGCATAGACTTTATCAAACTGACCTTCTAATTTTATATTTAAATTGTGTTCCGTAAATTTATTTAGCTGAGAAACGGGTAACAAACCTATTTCAGTTTTAAAGTTAAATTCGTCTTTTTCATTATTTACATCAAAAGTCCAAACGGCGTGTAAAGGTGCAGTATCGAAAAAATCAGTATGAATATCTAGTTCTGTTTGCGTTGGAGATACATAGGTATTACTTACATTTTTAATGGTGGCATTAAAATTAGCGAACGAAATACTTCCGGCATGAATACCTGCTTTCACCTTCTCTTCGTATTCTATATAACCTTCCTTTAATAACAACGTAGGTAAGGTTAAATCGATTTTTAAATCGCGTAACATTTTACTATACAATGGTTTTATAGAATTATCGTCGGCGATCATTTTATTTCTATAAATTTTCAAATTCGGTTTCTGAATCGTGATCGTATCTGTTTTAAAATAAAAGCGATTGTCTTTAAAACCAAATTCAGGTTGCTCTATATACAACGAATCCATCTCGACATTAAAATGATCCCGCTCTTTCTTTATCACCTTACTAAGCTCTTGTTTAGAATACTTTGTTTTCAGCTTAAAATCTCTAACCACCCAATGGCTTTTAGTCAACTCAAGCTCTTGCAAACTTAAAGTTTCAAACTCTCCAACATTAAACTTTAAAGAATCTGTTAACACATGATAGTTAGAATATTCGAAAGGAATGCTGTGTTCTGCAGTAGCGGCGTCAAAATGAATATCGCGAAATGCAATATTCACATTTTCAGATTTTAAAAATATCGAATCCCGAGAGCCTTTAAATAAAGTCACGGTAGCATGATTTAAATCGAAATTATCAATTTTAATCGTTTTATTAAAGGTCTTTAAGGCTTCGGATTGTGAAGATGATGAATCTGAGCTTGTAGAATCCTGACTCTTCTTTTGTGCTTTCACATAAGACACTTGCGCATTGAGTAGCAAAATACTATCCAAATGGATCGTATTATTAACCACATACTCCCAATAACTTACATCTTTCAGTTTAAAATCTTCTAACTTGATTTTTAAATCGACACCTTTATTAACACCTTCTATTAATTCTAATTCTGGATTTTCGACAAATAACATCCCTTGAAACACATTTACATGCAAAGCAGAATATTTAAAACTTACCGATGCCGGCAATGTTTTTAGTGTGTTTTCTAATTTATTCTCAACAAAACTATTGGCGAAAAACAAACAAACCACAACACACGCACAAACAATTAAAAATAGGACAGTTAGACTTTTTTTGATTCGGTTTGACATTGATCACGATGGATTTATATTACTATAATAATTAAACAATATAATGTTAAGGAAATCTTCCTTTATCTTTTTGCTTTATTTATAATATATTTAACCCGTTAACAAAAAAAGAGATGTAATATGGCTTTAAGCGACATAAGTTGGTGGATTTGGGTAATCCTTTTCCTTTTAATAGTAGCAATTCGAGATGTATTTGTTCAGAAAAAGCATACTATTAGTCATAACTTCCCGATTGTAGGGCATCTCCGATTTCTTTTAGAGAGTATTGGTCCAGAAATGCGTCAGTATTTTGTAGCAAATAACCGTGAAGAATTACCTTTTAATCGTATTGAACGCGGTTGGATTTATGCTTCGGCAAAAAAAGAGAATAACTACGAAGGTTTTGGTACAGATCGCGATATTTATGCCAATCAGCATGTGTTTGTAAACAATGCCATGTTACCTTATAAACCAAAAGAAAATCATCCAAACCTAATAGACAAGACCTTTTTACCCTGTGCAAAAATAATGGGGGCATACAATAATAGAAGACGTCCTTTTAGACCTGCTTCTGTTATTAATGTTTCTGCAATGAGTTTTGGTTCTTTATCTGCTAAAGCTATGGAATCTCTAAATAAAGGCGTGAAAATTGCGGGTGCATATCACAATACGGGAGAAGGTGGTTTGTCGCCTTACCATAGTAACGGAGGAGATATTATATTTCAAATAGGAACAGGATATTTTGGAATTCGTGATGATGACGGAAATTTTTCGATGGATAAACTTGTTGCCCTAGTTGAAGCAAATCCGTTTGTTAAGGCTATAGAAATTAAATTATCTCAAGGCGCTAAACCTGGAAAAGGAGGCGTTTTACCCGCTGCAAAAATTACAGAAGAAATTTCTAAAATCAGACACGTTCCTCTTGGTAGAGATGTTATTTCTCCACCAAATCATTCTGCTTTTAAAGATATTCCTGGACTTATAGAATTTATTGAGAAAATAGCACAGCTTACCGGTTTACCTGTGGGCGTAAAAGCTGCTATAGGAAAAATAGAACAATGGGAAGAACTTGCCGATCTTATGATTGCAACAGGAAAGGGACCTGACTTTATCACTATAGATGGTGGTGAAGGTGGTACTGGTGCTGCCCCTCCAAGTTTTGCAGATCACGTGTCTCTACCTTGGGTTTACGGATTTAGCGATTTATATAAAGTCTTTTTAAAACGAAAATTAACAGAGCGTATTGTATTTATAGGAAGTGGTCGCTTAGGTTTCCCTGCGAAAGCAGCTATGGCTTTTTCAATGGGAGCAGATTGTATAAATGTTGCCAGAGAAGCCATGTTAAGTATTGGATGTATACAAGCACAAGTATGCCATACTAACCGCTGCCCTAGTGGTGTAGCTACCCAAAATAAATGGTTGCAAAACGGTATAGATCCTACTTTAAAATCTGAAAGGTTAGCTCAGTACTTTAAAACCTTCAGTAAAGAATTTATAGAAGTAACTCACGCTGCTGGTTACGAACATCCCTGCCAGTTTACCATGCGCGATATTAATATTAATGTAGACGATAAAAACCTAACGTCTAAACTACACAAAACCTACAAATACGAAAAATCGCCTGTTGCGTTTACAAGCATGCAGGATTTAAAAGATTGTCCGCATTTGGGAGGGAAAACACTTCAATCTTAATTATTAGTACCATTTACCCTGTTTGTACACATATAAAAACCTAGTAAGTTTGCTTTAAACACTAAATAAATGAATTTCGAATCTATAGTAAGTCTATTTTCTTACACCATACCAACCATTGTTACAGGCCTAATCGCCTATTACTTCTTTAAGGAACACACAAAAAACGAAGATGGTCGCAGACGTTTTTTATTGAAAAAAGAAATGCAAGTAAACGCCATGCCAATACGGTTACAAGCTTACGAACGCATGGCTTTGTTCTTGGAGCGCATATCACCTTCAAAATTATTGATTCGCGTACAACCAACTTCGACAGATAAAGATGACTACGAGTTGTTATTAATCAGCACCATAGAACAGGAATTTGAACATAATTTATCGCAACAAATTTATATCACCGACGATTGTTGGAGCGTAATTACGACAGCTAAAAACTCAACGATTCAATTAATTAGAAAAGCAGCTATGCTAGAAAAAACAGATTCTGCAAATAAGATTCGTGAAGTCGTTTTATCTGAAATGATGGAAAAACGCGCACCTAGCGACACCGCTCTATCCTATGTAAAAAAAGAAGTGAGCGATATGTGGTAAAACATTAACTACTATACAATTTAAAATATACATGTATTAAAACAAAAAGCTTCGTGGTATTCGCGAAGCTTTTTGTTTTAAGAAACAGCTAGCACTGCGTTCTGCAAACCACATGTGGATTTCAATTTTTTAACGCACTTTAAAGGTTTTTCATAAAATACTCCTAAAGTGAACAGAATATACTTTCAACCCATTCTAAATTTATAATTTTAATGTCATAGTAATGATATAAAAGTGAATTTTCAAATTATATATAGGGTTAAATATTCTATTTGTAACAATTTGCTTAAAAAAATAAAAACATTATGAATCGTATAAAATTAAGAGATCAATTAGTAGGCGCTTGGGCCTTGAAAGATTTTACACAAAAAAATGAAGATGGAGACATCACCTATCCGTTAGACAAAAACCCTTCTGGATTTATAATATACACACCAGATGGTTATATGTCGGCACAAATGCAAAAAAAAGATCGTGCTATGTTTGATTCCGATGATATGTTTGGCGGAAAGCCAGAAGAATACAAGGAAGCAGCAAGTGGTTATTTAGCCTATTCTGGTCGCTTTTTTGTAGATGAAGAAAAACAAACCGTTACCCACGAGTTAACCGCCAGTCTATTCCCAAATTGGCTAGGCAAAGAACAAGTACGCTTAATTAAATTAGACGATAAAACATTACTATTAACTACGGAGCAACCCGTAAAGTTTAATGGCGAACTGCAAACCGCTAAAGTCGTATGGGAACGCGCTCCCGAAAATTACTAGAAGCTGTAAACGCATAAAATCTCGGCTACAATTTTAATAAATAGCTTATACATTGAAGCTAGGTTACCTAAAACCCTTTATACGAAAACAGATTACGATGCATTAAATGTCGACGTGTTTTCTTTAAAGGGTCTTATTATTTTTAGAAACCGCTGATGCTCCATTAAAATGTTTTTCTTCTTCAACTACATAATTTTACTTTCCCTATTTAATACTACCTTAAATAAAAGACTAAACTTTAATGTATTACGGAAATCCGTACAAATTACACAACCAAAATCAGTATTTTTATAGTTCGTAAGTACGATATTGGTTTATCCTGATGATAACCCAATTAATTATGAGCTAATGTTTGAATATGATACGTTGTAGGTAATGCAAGAAACAGCCGACTTAAGATAAAAACAGCTAATTATAAATATTAAATTATATTTGCCTAATGGCAACAAGGATTGAAAATATAAATTCTGATATTATAAACTGGGCAATTACTCGAGCAGGTAATAGTCTTGAGGAATTTTATGCAGATAATCCTGATGTTTTAGATTGGATAGAAGGAAATAAAAAACCTACTTTAAAACAATTAGAAAACTTCACTCATAAAGTCCACGTACCTTTTGGATATATGTTTATGAATGAGCCTCCTAAAGAGGAAATTCCTATACCTTTTTTCAGAACAGGAGCAGCACCAAGAGATAAAGTTTCTTTAAATGTTTACCATACTATCCAGATTATAAAAGACAGACAAAATTGGTTGACAAACTATCTGAATGAAAGCGATTATCCTGATTTAGGTTTTGTGGGAAAATATAATGATAGCTCTGATTATAAAGAAATTGCAAATGACATCAGGAATACTTTAAAATTACCTATTAATTGGGCTAGTAAACTTGGAACTTGGGAACAAGCTTTAGATTATTTGACATTACAGATTGAGGAAATTGGTATAATTATCAATTTTAATGGAATTGTTGGTAACAATACTAGAAGAAAAATTCTGGTCGAAGAATGTAGAGGTTTTGTTTTAGTAAATAATAAAGCCCCCTTTCTATTTATAAATTCCGCAGACGCTAAAGCTGCTCAAATGTTTACTTTAATTCACGAAATTGCTCATATTTGGTTAGGAGAAAGTGCTGGTTTTGATAATAAACAAATGCTTCCAGCTGATGACCCAACGGAATTATTATGTGATAAAGTTGCTGCAGAATTTTTAGTTCCTGAAATTTTCTTTCGAGAAAAATGGAATAGTAGTCAAAATATAAAATATTTAAGTAGAGTTTTTAAAGTTAGTCCAATTGTAATTGCAAGAAGAGCTTTAGATTTAAATTTAATTTCTAAACCTTCTTTTTTTGAATTTTATAACAATTATATAGCTGAATTTAAAAACAAAAAAGAAAATCAAAGTTCTGGTGGTAATTTTTATGCAACTGCTAAAAAGAGAATAAGTTTAAGATTTGCTAGTTATGTTAATAATGCAGTAAACGAAAACAATCTTTTATATAGAGACGCTTATAAATTAACTAGTTTAAAAGGTAACACGTACGAGAAGTTTATTAATGAATATCTATATCAAGTATGAGTAAATACATTGTAGATTCAAACTTCTTTATACAAGCTCATCGTTCAATTTATCCTCTTGATGTTGTTCAAAGTTTTTGGGTAAAAGTGAATGCATTATCTCAAAATGGAACTATAGTAAGTATTGATAAAGTAAAAAAAGAAATTTACGACAATTCTTCTCACGAAGATGAACTTAAAATATGGTGTGATTCTAATTTACCAGACGATTTTTTTATCAATACAGATACTGTCCTTCAAAATTATATTTCGATTGTAAATTGGACGAATTCCATGTCTCATCATTTCATGCCAAATGCGATTCAGGAATTTCTTGAAACCGACTTGGCTGATCCTTGGCTTATTGCTTTCGCTATGAGCAATAATTGGACTATTGTTACTTATGAAAAAAGCCAACCCGAAAGAAAAAACAGAATAAAAATACCTGAAGTTTGTAGTCAATTTAATGTAAGACATATTGATACAATCCAAATGTTTAGAGAATTAAACGAAAGCTTCTAAAGCTCTACCTACAACAAAGTACTGTACTAAAAAGCAAGTAAAATGTATTAATTTTTCACTAAAATACTTCTGTGAGCATCATCATATAATAATCCTGATTTTGCTATGGCAAATGCTTGTTTTAATATCTTATTCAATCAACACCAACCAACACTCCTTAGCCCCGTTCTCCTTCCAAAACACCCTAAGAACCATTAAAATGTTTTTCTTCGGCATACGCATAGCCTTGCTTCCACCATTGTTCCATTAAAGGTTTACTAAAAATCAAGGAGTTCTCGGTTAGTTTTGTTGGGGTGTAGTACAAATTGAGCTTTACAGTTTTCTGAATCGCGGCGAGTTTTCCTATCACAATATCATGTTGTTCTACTTGGTCTAATAAATGCCCGAATAAATTCATCATTAATGAAAATGGATTCTTGCCTAACACCTTATTCTTTTTCATCTGTTCAGATTCTAGAATTACCGCATCAATTTCTGTGGCCCCGCGTTTTATAGCTTCTTGTATAGGCACCACACACGAAAATCCGCCATCGGCATATTCATAACCATTTACCGTAGCTAAAGACATAAACGGAATGTAATTGCATGAAATCCAAATCCATTCGCAGAATTCTTCATAGGTATAATCATGAATAGATTTATATTCCACTTTACTTTTAGACAGATTGGTTACGGTTACCACAACATCTTCCTTCGTGCGCTTAATAAGATTATACTCTTCTAAAGTAAAACTCTTTTTAATATTTCGTTTTAAGGATTTACTTTCTCCAAACGTTCGTTTTCGTTTTATAAACTGCAGGATTGAACTTAAATAATTTATCGTCACATATTCACGACCTTCCTTTTTACGTTGTATAAATGGACTCACACTAAAAATATCGCGCTGCGTCACATTGGTGTACATTTTATGTAATTTTTTCAAATCGCCTGTTGCCAAATGCGGAATTAACAAACTCCCTGTAGATGTGCCTAAAAACATATCGTATTCTCGCTTATTGCGTTCTATTAAATATTGGGCGACACCGCCCGCAAAGGCACCTTTACTTCCGCCTCCCGAAATTACTAATGCTCTCATTTATTTTCTAATTGGCTAGTTTCTTCATTTTTATATTTTGCGAAATCAAATCCGCTTTGCCACCACTTGGTCATTTTAGTTTTATTAAAAACCAACGAATTTGTAGTCAATATTGTAGGCGTATAATAAAAGTTAATAATCGCATCGTTATTGGTCGCGACATATTTCCCAATCTTTATATTCTGACTTTCAATACGATCCAGTATAAATGCAAACATATTGGTAAGTAACGAGAACGCATTTAAAGACGGCATGCGATTAAACTGAGTCACTTCGGTTTTTAAAACAATAGCGTCTACCTCTTTTGCGCCTCGTTTAATAGCTTCTTCTATAGGCACCATTGATCCCAAACCACCATCGGCATATTCGTAACTATTCTTTTTCACTAAACTCATAAACGGAGTATAATTACAGGAAATCCAAATCCATTCGCAAAACTCCTCGTAATCGAAGTCTTTAATCGATTTATATTCCGTTTTATTAATAGATATGTTTGAAACCGTAACAACCACATCTACTCTGCTGTGTTTTAAATCGAAAAACTCCGCTTCGGTAAAAACTTTTTTAATCAGCTTTTTTAAATTTAAACTCTCCCCAAACGTTTTACTTCCATTTAAAATGTTTCGCAACACATTAACATGATTGATGCTAATCGTCTCAACACCTTTCTTCTTTTTGATCAAAAACGGACAACTATTAAAAATATCGTCTTGAGTAACATTCGTATAAATAGCTTTAATTTTCTCAACTTTCTTCAAAGCTAAATGCGATGCCAACAAGCTTCCTGTGGACGTTCCGATTATAATATCGTAATCGTGTTTTTTATGTTCTATAAGATACTGAGCTACGCCTCCGGCAAATGCGCCCTTACTCCCACCTCCAGAAATTACGAGTGCTCTCATGGTGTTGTTTTATCTTGTTGAAGCTGAATAATAAGTGGTTTATATTGCGGATGCTCCTCTAAAGAAGACAAGGTTTGTTTCGCATATTTACTTAATCTCCAATTATGATGTTTTGTAGCTTGCATTAGATTTGTAATAGACATGACATTATACAATTGAAGCGCATCTACATAGTTAAAAGCCAATTCTCTGACTTCAAAATCATATTTCGGCCCCGTGTAATCAATTAATTCATTTATGTATAATTGATTCTTTTCGGCTTCAAATTCAGGTGTCGACAACGCTAATACTAACCACAATTGTCTGATGTTTTTCGACTTAAAACCTACTCGATCTGTAGTTAGTTTCAAATATTTCGAGCGATTCTCAGGAAAATTAGACCATAAATTATACAACGCTATTTCTTGAGTTTGATATGATTTGTCGTTTAGCAATGTTTCGTAAACGGATTGTAGTTCGTGCGGTATCTCTCTCAAGGTTTGAGCAACGGCCTGCCGCACTTCTACGCCATTTTGAAGTAATACTTCTTCTGTAATTAATTCCGGGTGCTTTTTAATAATTTCCTGTTTTTCAAAATAAAACTTAGAGGAATCCATTAAAAAGTCAATGTCTTTATCTACCGAACATTCAATATGATCTAGATGTTTTATATAAAAACTCATAGCGTCTTTAGCATCTTCTACAATAGACTCCTTTGGAAATTCAACAGTGTTTAACCACAAATCGAAAAATGCATCTAAACGTTCTCCACTAGTCGCTTCTACTGCTTTAATAAAATCATCTGTTTCGACATTCTCAAACTCATGATCCTCTAAATACTGCTTAACTGCCATTTTAAAAGCCTTATCCCCTACTTTAACACGCAAAGCATGTAAGAGCCACGCTCCCTTCTTATAAAACGTTGTACTGCTCGATTTCGGATTTAATAACGCCGTACTTTGTCCGCTTGCATCCTGCGCCTCCAATTCTTTAGCATATTCATACAACCGCATTTTATAATAATCGTTTCCAAAAATATCGCGTTCGGCTAGCAAGGCATAATAAGTTGCAAATCCCTCTTGTAACCAATGGTGAGTCCCTGAGGTTTCGGTTACTAAATCACCAAACCATTGATGTGCCAATTCGTGAGCATTAACATTAACATAATTACGATCTACAAAACCAATAGTATCTACAACATACGCATCAGAAAAAATCGTTGCCGTAGTGTTTTCCATTCCAGCATACAGAAAATCTGCGACAGGTATTTGTTTGTAGTTTTTCCATGGATATGGCACACCGATTTCGGCTTCTAAAAAATTAAATAGCTGTTCACTATATCGATATGTTGGTTCTATTTTAGTTGAATCTTCAGGATAATAGTACAGGTCTAGAGGAATTCCGCTCTTAGATTTAAGTGTTTTTTTATCATATTTCCCAATAGCAATGGCAAACAAATAATTACTCATGGGTTTAGCCGAAACATAATTCCAAGATGTTAAAGAATCCGTTTTCACCTTCTCTTTTAACTCGCCGTTTGCAATAACGTCATAATCATTAAGAAAATTTACCGTCAGGTCTAAAGTTGTTTTCTCATTCATGTCGTCGAAACTAGGTAACCAATTACTCGTGTATTTCCCTTGACCTTGTGTCCAAACTTGCTGTCTACCATCGTATTCCCACCCTACAAAATACATGGCTTTTTTAGGGATTGCTATATATTCTAGCTTCAGAATATTGTTATCACTTCTTTTAAAATCTGAAAATAACCACAATTTTTCACCATCGTTTTTAAAGACTATGTCTTGCTTATTTAAGGTCACTTTCGAAATTTTCATCTGCTGAGCATCAATAAAAATGGAATCTGCAGCATTTAACATATCAAAAACATAAGATACGTTACCTGAAATTTGTTTCTCTATTGGGTGGATTGAAACCGTTGCAGTAATCGACTTAAAATCAACCACATCAATTTGTTGTCCCCATAATACACTGCTGAATACCCCAATTAAAAGGTGTAAAAAATGCTTCATCTCTTAAATATAACAAAGGTTTTAGTAAAATTCGTGAAATTTAGGGTTTTATGTTTCAAGTATAAGATTTATCTTCGTTTTTATGAATTCCAAGCTTCAAACCCCAATTGACTACTTAAAAGGTGTCGGCCCCAATCGTGCCGATTTACTTAGAAAAGAACTTGGCATACATACCTATCAGGATTTAATTAACTTATTTCCAAACCGGTATTTAGATCGCACTCAATATTACAAAATAGCCCAATTACAACGCAACAATGCCGATGTTCAAATTGTTGGACGTGTTACGGGCCTTAAAGAAGTATCGCAAGGCAAAGGAAAACGCTTAGTCGCCTCTTTTAAAGACGACACAGGAGCCATGGAACTCGTTTGGTTTCGAGGTGCAAAATGGTTAAAAGAAAGCATTAAATTGAATACCGATTATGTGATCTTTGGGAAAGCTAATGCATTCGGCACTAATTTTAGTATGCCACACCCTGAAATGGAACTGTTAGAAGAACATGAGAAAAATCTACGTTCTGCTATGCAACCCATTTATCCTTCGACTGAAAAATTATCGAATAAAGGAATTACAAATCGTGTACTGAATAAAATCATGCAACAATTGTTTCTTGAAACTCATGGGAAATTTGAAGAAACATTATCTCAAAATTTATTATCTGATTTAAAATTAGTGTCCAAATCTGAAGCACTTTTTAATGTTCATTTTCCAAAAAACCAAGAGCTTCTCGCACGCTCACAATTCCGATTAAAATTTGAAGAATTATTCTACATTCAACTGCAATTAATTCTGAAAAATCTAATTCATAAATCAAAAATAAAAGGGTTTACTTTCGACCAAGTTGGCGAACATTTCAACACCTTTTTCAAACACTATTTACCCTTCGATTTAACCAACGCACAGAAACGCGTAATTAAAGAAATTCGTGCCGATTTAGGGAGTAATGCCCAAATGAATCGTCTTTTACAAGGCGATGTGGGATCGGGGAAGACCATAGTCGCACTTATGTCAATGTTAATCGCACTTGACAACGGTTTTCAAGCCTGCTTAATGGCGCCGACTGAAATTTTGTCAGTCCAGCACTTTAACGGATTAAGTGAACTATGTAACAATCTAAATATCAGAATTAAACTACTCACGGGTTCAACTAAAACTTCAGATAGACGAATAATTCACGAAGCACTTGAAAATGGCGAATTAGACATCTTAATTGGCACACATGCACTCCTTGAGGATAAGGTGAAATTTAAGAATTTAGGCCTTGCCATTATAGACGAGCAGCACCGTTTTGGAGTTGCCCAACGAAGTAAATTGTGGAAAAAAAACACTATTCCCCCACACATATTAGTGATGACGGCAACACCTATTCCGAGGACTTTGGCGATGTCTGTATACGGCGATTTAGACATCTCGATTATTGACGAATTACCCCCTGGAAGACGCCCAATAAAAACAGTTCACAGATTCGATTCTAACCGCTTAAAAGTGTTACGATTTATTCGAGATGAAATAGATAAGGGTCGACAAGTTTATATTGTATATCCATTGATTCAGGAAAGCGAAAACATGGATTATAAAGACTTGATGGATGGTTACGAAAGTATATCTCGTGATTTCCCAAGTCCGAAATACCAAATCTCGATTGTTCACGGAAAAATGAAACCCGCCGACAAAGAGTTTGAAATGCAACGTTTTATAAAAGGCGAAACACAAATTATGGTTGCCACTACAGTTATTGAAGTTGGTGTTAACGTACCAAATGCTTCTGTAATGATTATTGAAAGTGCCGAACGTTTTGGATTATCGCAACTTCACCAATTACGAGGTCGTGTAGGCCGTGGAGCAGAACAGAGTTTCTGTATTTTAATGACGAGTCACAAATTGAGTAGCGATAGCAAGACACGTTTAGAGACCATGGTAAGAACTAGCGATGGCTTTGAAATCGCAGAAGTCGACTTACGCTTACGTGGTCCTGGAGATATTATGGGAACACAACAAAGTGGAATTTTAAACCTTAAAATTGCCGATATTATTAAAGATAACGACATTTTAAAACTAGCCCGTTTTCATGCAAAAGAAATCCTAAAAGACGACCCTAGACTTATTAAAGACCAGCATCGTCCGATTCTTTTTACTTACCAACAAGTAGCAAAATATAAAAACATCTGGAATTATATCAGTTAAACTACTCATTCACCAATTCAGAAATAAATGATTCAAAATCAGATTTATACTCAACATATAAATCTCCTGTAGCAGGCCCATTAAATCCAGTATGTATTTTTCTAACCTTTCCTTTTTTGTCCACATAAATAGCAGTGGGATAAGACAACACATGGTTTAACATAGGTAATTTTTCTTGGGCAGTTTCTTTGTTTGTAGATCCATATTGAGCTAATAAAACAGGATACGTAATACCCAACCTAGAGGTTAAACGTTCAATATTTTCAAAGGCTTTTTCTTCAGTTTTAGCATACTCGAAAGCCAATCCAACGAAAGCGATATCTTCAGAATTATGAGATTTTAGATACTCTACAAAGTATTTACTTTCATCTAAACAGTTCGGACACCAACTCCCCATGAGCTGAACCACCACCACTTTATTTTTAAATTGGGCATCAGACAACGACACCATATTTCCTTTATGGTCAGGAAATGAAAACGCCAAAGCATCAAACCCTGGCTTTAAAAACGTTAAAGAATCCGCATCGGCTAATTCAAATTTATCGTTGCGCTTTGCTATAAATGGCTCCTTATAGTGATTCCCGGAGTAAAACATCCCTGACATTGTACTATCGCTTACTTGGGCAGTAAATAAAAAGGCATGAGCCCCATCGAAAGCAGATAACTTCATGGTACTCCCTTCAACAGAACCTTCTAAAAACCGATAATCTCCAGTTGTTGTTCTAAATGTCCCTGTAACCTTATCTCCGTCTTGCTTAAATATCCCTTTGGCTTTATATACATCCTCTGAACTATCTGGACTAAAAGTTGTTTCCCAATTCCCATCAACATTTACATCTGCGTTTTTAGTGGTTTTAAACCGAAAAGATTCACCAAAAACAGCTTTAAAAGGCACTGATCGGTTTAAATCATCGATAATAAAAAATCCGTTTAAAGATTTTCCGTCTACAAGTTTCGCTTTTAAATACCCTTCAAAAACAGGAAGCTTTATTATTACGCTATCATTTTCAAATGAAATCTCGTCTACTTTAATTTCCTCATCTGCATTAAAAACAGTGAGTAAACTATCATTAATCACCTCAAAATTAAAAGGCAAGGCTTCTTGGTCTTGAGTTTCTATAAGTCCTCTCCACATACCTTTTTCAAGTTTTTCCGGATCCGATTGTCCACAATTAACAAGACAAATTGCAGAAAATAACAATAAAAAATAACGCATAAAATAAAGTTTAAAATAGTATTCGAAGAAACAGCAAATTCCTTACAATAAAAAACATTTTACAATTTTATAGACGTTGAACTATTACTATCTTTGCGCTTTTAAGAAAACACGCTTTAGATGAAGATTTCATACAATTGGTTAAAACAATTTATTAAAACGGACTGGTCTGCAGAGCAAACCGGAGAACTTTTAACCGACCTTGGTTTAGAGGTTGAAGGCATAGATGCTTTTCAATCCGTAAAAGGAGGCTTAGAAGGTATTGTAGTAGGAGAAGTACTAACCTGTATACAACACCCAAACGCTGACCGATTAAAAATTACAACGGTAAATATTGGAGCAGAAACTCCAGTACAAATTGTTTGTGGAGCACCTAATGTAGACGCTGGACAAAAAGTTCCTGTGGCGACTATTGGTACCACTCTATATACTGAAACTGGTGAAGCTTGGACAATTAAGAAGGGTAAAATTAGAGGCGAAGAAAGTTTTGGAATGATTTGCGCTGAAGACGAACTTGGATTAGGAAAATCTCATGACGGGATTATGGTTTTAGATGCCGACTTAAAAGTTGGAACGCCTGTTGCCGACATTTTTGATGTTGAAAATGATTTAGTCTTCGAAATTGGATTAACACCTAACCGTTCGGATGCCATGAGTCATTATGGAACCGCTCGCGACTTGAGAGCTGGGTTACTTCAAAAGGAAATTCACTCAGAGTTAATTACACCTTCTGTAAGTTCTTTTCATGTAAATAACAGATCGTTTCGTATAGACGTCGATGTACAAAATAAAGAGTTAGCACCACGTTATTGCGGTGTTAGTATTTCAGGAATTAAAGTAGAAGAATCTCCTGAATGGCTAAAAAACAGACTTAAAGCTATCGGATTAACGCCTAAAAACAATGTTGTAGATGCTACCAATTATGTATTGCACGATTTAGGACAGCCATTACATGCTTTCGACTATAATAAAATTTCTGGTCAGAAAGTGATTGTAAAAACGGTAGAAGCAGGTACAAAATTCACAACTTTAGACGGTATTGAACGCACGTTACATGAAGACGATTTAATGATTTGCGATGCTGAAAAACCAATGTGTATTGCCGGTGTTTTTGGAGGTGCACAATCTGGAGTTACAGAAAACACAACTAATATTTTCTTAGAAAGCGCCTATTTTAACCCTGTAAGCGTTAGAAAAACAGCTAAACGTTACGGATTAAACACAGATGCTTCTTTTAGATTTGAAAGAGGTATAGATCCTAATTTATGTGAATATGCATTAAAACGCGCTGCATTACTTATTGTTGAGCTTGCTGGTGGTGAAATTTCAAGTGAAATTGAAGACTCTTACAGTAATAAAATCGAAGATTTTCAAGTCCGTTTAAGTTTTGATAATGCAAAACGTCTTATTGGAGAAGAAATCCCTAAAGATGTAATTAAACGCATTTTAATGTCTTTAGATATCAAAATAAACAACGTTACCGAAACAGGTTTAGGCTTAACTGTTCCTGCTTACAGAAACGATGTACAACGTGAAGCTGATGTTATTGAAGAAATTCTACGTGTTTACGGTTACAACAATGTAAAAACAACTGAAAAATTAAACGCCTCAATTTCTAATTCATCTCGTTTTGAAGATCATAAAATTCAAAATAAGATTGGAAATCAATTAGCCGCTCAAGGTTTTTACGAAATCATGGCCAACTCTTTAACCTCGCCAGATTACGTTGGTTTAAGCGAGCAATTAAAAGCAGAGCATAACATTAGTATGCTAAACCCGTTAAGTAACGACTTATCTGTTTTAAGACAATCTTTACTGTTCTCAGGTTTAGAAGCTGTATCTCACAATATAAACAGAAGACGTCCCAATTTAAAATTCTTTGAATTTGGAAAAACGTATCATCATTACAACGAAAATCGTGAAGAATTTAAACACTTATCGCTTTTTGTAACCGGTAATAAATCTACCGAAACATGGAACTCGGCACCTTTAAAAGGAGATTTCTTTTACATGAAAGGAATTATTAATACGGTTTTAGAGCGCTTAGGATTAACCAGATTTAGAACCTCTCCTATTTCTAACGATATATTTAGCGAAGGCCTTCAATTGGGATTAGGAAAAACTAAGTTAGTCGAATTTGGCTTAGTTAAATCTAGTATTTTAAAACATTTTGATATTTCTCAAGAAGTATTATTTGCAGACTTTAACTGGGATGCCATTATCGATTTGGTAAAACATAATAAAACGAAATACACGGAAATTGCTAAGCATCCAGAAGTACGTCGTGATTTTGCTTTATTGCTAGACGATCAAGTATCTTTTGAAGAAATCTTTACGATAGCAAAACAAACAGAAAAGCAACTTTTAAAGGATGTAAACCTGTTTGATGTTTATCAAGGTAAAAACTTACCTGAAGGCAAAAAGAGTTATGCAGTGAGCTTTATTTTGCAGGATGAGCAAAAGACTCTTACCGATAAACAAATCGATAAGATCATGAATAAACTACAATCTAATTTTGAAAGCAAATTAGGCGCAGAATTAAGATAGTCGACTGATAATATATAAATAAAAAAGCCTGCAAATTGCAGGCTTTCTTTTGTGTCAAAAATTAAAGAATAAAGTTAAATTACTTTTACGTTTATTGCGTTTAACCCTTTTTTTCCTTCTTTTAATTCAAATTCAACTGTATCTCCTTCTTCGATTCTGTCAATTAAGCCAGAAACGTGTACAAAATACTCTTCGTTTGAACCCTCTTCTGTTACAAATCCAAATCCTTTAGATTCGTTGAAGAATTTTACTGTTCCGTTTTTCACTGTGTATAAGAAATAATATTATTAATAGTAACAAATTTAAGATTATAAACCACTCGGCAAAACAAATACCCATTTATATTTTCAGTTAATAAAATTAGGTAAAATCTTCATAATCTAAATTATAAGCATAAAAAAACCCTATCAATAAATTGATAGGGTTTCAAGATCTTAAAAAGTATATATACTACTGAAAGTATTAGATTACTTTTACATTTACTGCGTTTAATCCTTTTTTACCTTCTTGTAAATCGAATTCTACTGCATCACCTTCGCGAATTTCATCAATTAATCCAGAGATGTGTACGAAATGTTCTTTGTTTGTGTCGTCTTCAATAATGAATCCAAATCCTTTAGAGTCGTTAAAGAATTTTACTGTTCCTTTGTTCATTGTAAAATATTAAATAATTATAATTACTACAAATGTAAGGTTATAAATGAGATAACAACCTATTTTTTTAATTTATTTTCAAAAAACTTTTCATCCCCCTATTTACAGGCATTTTTCAATTGTTTAAAAAAAATGATTTAAAAGTTTGTATCTTTAAGTATAACTAAATTTTTAAAACATGGACGATTCAAATTATATAAGAGTATTTACAGGAAGTTTTATTATCACCCAGAGAATTATTCAAGATCTTGAAGCTGCTGGCATTAATGCCATTGTTAAAGATGAGAGTGAATCTGGAAGGTTAGCTGGTTTTGGAAGCTCCATTCAGGGCCAACAAGATTTATACGTTAATAAAGACGAGCAACAAGCGGCTGCTAAAATTATTGAAGCCACAGCTTCGGAATTAGACGCATAAAAAAACCCTGACGAATCAGGGTTTTTAAAGCAATATTTTAATTTATAACTTAGACAGCGTACATTTTGTTACGCTGTTCTTTTGTTTTTGAGTCAGACATATACTCATCGAACGTTGTATAACGATCTATAATACCGGTTGGTGTTAATTCTATCACACGATTTGCTAAAGTTTGAGCAAATTCATGATCATGTGTAGAGAATAACACGGTTCCTTTAAAATTAGTTAACGAGTTATTAAACGCTGTAATACTCTCCAAATCTAAATGGTTTGTTGGTTCGTCTAACATTAATACGTTAGCTCTAACCATCATCATACGACTTAACATACAACGTACCTTTTCTCCTCCGGATAATACATTAGATGTTTTTAAAGCTTCTTCCCCACTAAAAATCATCTTTCCTAAGAATCCACGAACATAAACTTCCTCGCGTTCTTCTTCTGTAGTTGCCCATTGGCGTAACCAATCTACTAAGGTTAGGTTATTATTAAAAAAAGCACTGTTATCTAAAGGTAAATAAGATTGTGATGTTGTAACACCCCAATCGAAAGAACCTGAATCTGCTTGCTCCTTATTATTAAGTATTTGATAAAATGCAGTAGTAGCTCTAGAATCTTTAGAGTATATAACGACTTTATCTCCTTTATTTAAGTTTAAATTGATGTTTTTAAACAACACTTCCCCGTCTATTGAAGCCGATAGATTTTCAACATTTAAAATCTGATCTCCCGCTTCTCTATCACGTTCGAATATAATAGCAGGATAACGTCTACTTGTACGTCTAATATCTTCTATATTCAATTTATCGATCATTTTCTTTCTACTAGTTGCTTGTTTACTTTTTGCAACGTTAGCAGAGAAACGACGAATAAATTCTTCTAATTCTTTCTTCTTCTCTTCAGCTTTTTTGTTTTGCTGTGCATGCTGTCTTGCCGCCAATTGAGACGACTCGTACCAGAATGTATAATTCCCTGAGTAATGATTAATTTTAGCAAAATCGATATCTGAAATATGTGTACACACCGCATCTAAAAAGTGTCTATCGTGAGATACCACAATTACACAGTTATCGAAATTAGCAATAAAATGTTCCAACCACGTAATTGTTTCGTAATCCAAGTCGTTAGTAGGCTCATCCATTATTAAAACGTCTGGGTTTCCAAATAATGCTTGTGCTAACAACACACGGACTTTTTGTTTACCATCTAAATCTTTCATTAAGGTGTAATGATGTTCTTCATTAATCCCTAAGTTAGATAATAAGGCAGCCGCGTCGCTATCGGCATTCCAACCATTAATTTCTTCAAACTGTACTTGAAGTTCTCCAATTTTTTCAGCGTTTTCATCTGTATAATCAGCGTAAAGCGCATCTATTTCTGTTTTAATTTTAAACAGAGGCTTGTTTCCGATTATAACGGTTTCTAATACCGTATGCTCGTCGTACAAGTTGTGGTTTTGCTCTAAAACCGACATACGTTTGCCTGGTTCTAAATGCACACGTCCTGAAGTAGGCTCTTGCTTTCCAGCAATTATATTAAGAAAAGTTGATTTTCCAGCGCCATTAGCACCAATAATCCCGTAACAATTACCTTGATTAAAAACTGTACTTACTTCATCGAAAAGCACACGCTTCCCAAATTGAACGGAAAGATTTGAAACTGATAACATATATTGTGTTTTAATTAGCCGCAAAAATAGAAAATAACATCCATTACACGAAAGAAATAATATCTTAAAAATATTTAACACCCTGTTAACAGACGAAGTTGACTGCTTCCCATATTTTTGTTTGTACCTGTTTAATCAAGAGAGCTCTTATTTATGAAGCACCTTTACTTAATTCTTTTACTTTCAATTTGTTTTACATCCTGTAAAAAGGAGAACAAATATGGACATGATGCCTGTGCTTTTTTAGGAGGAGAAATAATTAATCCCATTAATAATTATGTGGTTATTTCTCAAGACAAAAATGTATTAGACACCGTACACTTAGACCAAAATAACAGGTTTTTATTTAAGATAAACCCTGTAAATTCTGGACTCTATACGTTTTCACACGGTGGAGAAATACAAATGGTTTTACTAGAACCTAACGACAGTATTATTTTTAGATTAAACAATCTAGATTTCGACGAATCCCTTGTATTTACTGGGCGTGGCGCAAAGGAAAACAATTACTTAATTAATATGTTTTTACAAAATGAACGCTCTAACCGTATCATTTTAAAATTTAGCCAGACCACTCCGGAAATTTTTGCTTTTAAAGTCGATTCTATTAAAGCCATTTATCAGAATAATTTAGATCAATTTCAAGCAAAATATAAAACATCAGATCAATTTAAACACATCGCTCAAGCCAACATTGATTATAATTTTTACGCACAGAAAGAATTGTACCCCTTTACCTTTTACGCGAATAATGAATTAAAAAACATGAAATCTTTACCTAGCGATTTCTATAATTACAGATCTAAAGTAGATTATAACGACGCAGCTTTAAAAGATTACTTTCCGTATTTTACCTTTTTAAGATATCATTTTAACAATATTGCTTTACAAAAACATTTTAATCAGTCTAACGATAGTATTTTTGATAATAAGAATTTAGATTTCAACTTATCTAAACTAGAATTAATTGATAATTTAGTCTCTAACGATTCTATAAAAAATTCGTTATTAAATTTTGCAGCATTACGTTACATTAACTCGTCTGCTAAAATTAGTAACTACACACCGTATTTAAAATCTTATCTAGAAAAAAGCACACTACCTAAAAACAATGAACAAATAACGGGTTTAATCGAATCTTTAGAAAAGTTAAAACCTGGAAACGTATTACCAAATACCATTGTTACAAATAATTTAAATGAAGAACTTTATTTAAGCGACTTTGTTAAACGTCCAACAGTGATTTACTTTTGGTCTTTTACATTAAAAAATCATTTTTTAGATAGCCATAAAATGACTCAGGAATTAGCCAAAAAATATCCTGAAATAGATTTTATAGCCATGAATATTGATAAAGATAATGCTGAATGGATAAATTATTTGGAGCAACACAAGTATTCGCTTAAAAATGAATATCACTTTAAAGATCCTCACTTTTCTAGACAAACATTAGCCATCAATTCCATTAATAGAGTGATGCTAATTAATAAGAACCTGACTATTATTAACAGTCATACAAACATGTTCTCTAAAGATTTTGAGGTGCAATTACTAGGCATGCTAAATCAGTAAGTATACCTTTTACATAAAATATAGATCACAAAAAAAATCCTCAACATAACATATGTTGAGGATCTTTATTTATTAGACTATTAGGAATTAATTTCCTTTTTGGTAATCTTCTAAAAATTTAGCTAAACCACTATCTGTAAGTGGGTGCTTTAACAACCCTTCGATAGAGCTTAACGGTCCCGTCATAACATCTGCTCCTAATTTAGCACAGTCAATAACGTGCATTGTATGGCGCACAGAAGCTGCTAAAATTTGAGTTTCGAAAGCATAGTTATCATAGATGTGACGAATTTCAGCAATCAGGTTTAAACCATCTGTAGAGATATCATCTAAACGACCAATAAACGGAGAAACATACGTTGCTCCTGCTTTTGCAGCCAATAACGCTTGTCCTGGAGAAAATACTAAAGTAACGTTGGTTCTAATTCCTTTATTAGAAAAATATTTACATGCTTTAATACCATCTTTTATCATTGGTAATTTTACAACAATTTGCTCATGTAATTCAGCTAAGGCTTCACCTTCTCTAACCATACCTTCAAAATCTGTTGCAATCACTTCCGCACTTACATCACCTTCAACAATATTACAAATGTCTACGTAATGTTTTAAAATATTATCGTGTCCAGTAATACCTTCTTTTGCCATTAATGACGGGTTTGTAGTTACCCCATCTAAAACACCTAATTCTTGTGCTTCTTTAATTTGAGCTAAATTTGCTGTATCAATAAAAAATTTCATTATTATATATTTATTTTAATTGTATTATATCTATGTTGCTAATTTACAATATTAAGCGTATTTGGAATGCTATTTCACCAAAATAACCGCCTTTATTTACGTAAACGTTTACGTTTTATAATTTATAATGATTTAACAGCATTTTTTCATATACTTTATCGGGTAGTACACGTTTTAGAACGATAGAGAATTTCTGTAATAATTCCCCAACTTTATAATGAATTTTTGGATTTTCGGTATTTATAATCTTAAAAATAGCTTCCGCCATAATTATAGGATCTTTACCGGAATCGACATGGGAATCCATTAATTTTAAAGTGTTCTCGTACTGTAATTTATAAGGAGAATTCTCGTGCACAGGCGCATGGAAACGACCTGAAGCAATATTAGTTGCAAAATCGCCCGGTGCCACATTGGTCATTTTAATATTAAATGCTTTCACTTCCATCCTTAGTGCCTCGGTGGCTAACTCTAAAGCACCTTTACTTGCGCTATAAATACCACGATATGGCAATCCCATATACCCCGCAATAGAAGTAACATTTATAATTAAACCACTTTGTTGCTTTCGCATTTGAGGTAAAACCGCTTTAATAACTTCTAGCGGACCGAAAAAATTGGTGTTGAAATGATTTTTCATTTCGTCTAAAGGAATTTCTTCTATCGGCCCTGTAATACCAACACCCGCGTTGTTAATTACAATATCGATTCGATCTTCTTTTTCCAATAGTGATTGCACACAAGTTGAAATTGTAGATACATCTTTTACATCTAATTTTAAAATGGGAAATTTGCTTGAAGTGTAACGTTCTGGAGACCGACTGGTACCGTAAACTTTGAATCCTTTATGAGATAAAAATTCTCCTATAGATTTTCCTATTCCTGAAGAACCTCCTGTAATTAAAACAACTTTAGACATAAATTAATACTATGATTTAAGTTGGTAAAAATACAATTTTAATAAGTGAAAAGTGAATAGAAATTTAGGAAACTATAAGGCATAAAAAAAGGCAAGCTACCTACATCACACTGCTACGACCATTTACCTTTGCTGCGTTCCCGCCCTGGAGGATTCAACAGGAGCTAGTTGTGTAGGACTTGCCGGTGCAAATATACATCCTTTTTATTTTTACGCAATGATTTTTTTAACTGATTTTAAATAAATAAATTGCTTAAAATTAAATTTTACAGATGAAAGCAATTAACATACTCATTGTCATATTTTTAACTGCCACATTAATTTCTTGTGGAAGTAGCACAAATGATAAAAAAAGTGATTTTTCACTACAAACAAATGCTCCAGGTAACGGAATATCCCTTCATAAGGACCTAAATCTTTCTGTAAACAACTCGAAAAACATCAAAATCGATTCCGTCGTTTATTTTATTAATGACATTCAAATTTCTGAAAACACAAATTTGAGTCAGCAGAAACTAGGAAAACAAAATATAAAAGCGATGATTTATACGGCTGGAGAAATTCAAACGATAAATTCGCCCCTACTTATACTAAACGATGCATCTCCAAAAGTGTACACTTTCGAATTATTAAACACATTTCCTCACGATATTACATCGTACACTCAAGGTTTAGAATTCCATAACGATACGATTTACGAAAGCACAGGCCAGTATGAAGAATCTAAGCTTAGAAAAATCGACTATAAAACTGGAGCCATTTTACAAAATATAAAATTAGCCGACGAATATTTTGGTGAAGGCTTAACCGTTTTAAACGATAAACTATATCAATTAACATGGCAAAAAGGTACTGGCTTTGTTTACAACGTAAACACTTTAGAAAAGATATCTAGCTTTAAATACAATAATAGTAAGGAAGGTTGGGGAATTTGTAACGATGGCCACGTATTATATAAAAGTGACGGAACGGAGAAAATTTGGATTTTAGATCCTGAAACTTTAGAAGAGAAAAGTTATATCCAAGTATATACGAACAAAGGAAAAATTGGGCGTGTAAATGAATTGGAATGGATAGACGGAAAAATCTATGCTAATATTTACCAAAAAGATGGTGTCGCCATTATTAATCCGAAAAATGGTGCTGTAGAAGGTGTTATCGATTTTACACCACTAAAAAAGAAAGTGACCCAACACCAAGGTTTAGACGTATTAAACGGTATGGCTTTTAACCCAACAACAAAAACACTATTTGTAACAGGAAAACGTTGGGATAAATTATTTGAGGTCACCGTAAAACCTAAGAAATAATTCATGAAAGAATTTGAACTTAAGGTTACCGTTACCGAAGACGATTTAGACGAACTAAACCATGTAAACAATGTGCGTTATGTGCAATGGATTCAAGATGTAGCAAAAGGACATTGGCAAAACACGGCAACTGCAGAAATGCAAGACCTATATATATGGGTGGTTATAGAACATCACATATATTATAAAGGTGAAGCCCTTTTAGGGGATGAGTTGGTCTTAAAAACCTTCATTAAAAAAGCTACTGGCGTAAAATCTATTCGTGTGGTAGAACTATTTCATGCGAAGACAAAGAAACTCATGCTAACTGCAGAAACACATTGGTGCTTAATACACACCGAGACAAAACGCCCAACACGAATACCGGAAGATGTAAAAGTCATCTTTCAATAAAATTGTAATCAAAACGTTAAAAGATAAAATCTTTATTATCGACCAAAAGTTATATTTTCACCTAATATCTCTCTAAAAGAGATTCAGTTTACATTATGAAACGTATTATCTATTTTATATCATGTTGTCTTTTTTTAATGCTTTGGAGTTCATGTCGAAAAGATTTCGAATTTTCTCAAAGTAACGGAACCCTAACTTTCTCTAAAGATACCGTGTACCTAGATACCGTTTTTACCAATATTGGTTCGAGCACTTACAATTTAAAAGTGTATAATAATAGTAATGAAGATATCGTAATCCCGTCGCTAAAATTAATGCGTGGAGAAAGCTCAAGCTATCGTCTTAATGTAGATGGAATGTCGGGTAAAGTATTTCAAAATGTTAAAATTTTAGCAAAAGACAGCATGTATGTGTTTATTGAAACCACTATAGATTATAACGATTTTAGCAACCTTGAGGCTACTTATTTATATACCGATGAAATTGAATTCACTTCAGCAACGAACTCTCAGAAAGTAGATTTAGTGACTTTAGTTAAAGATGCTGTTTTTATTTACCCGAGTAAAGGTGATGATGGAATAGTAGAAACCTTAACTATTGAAATTGATGGCGAACAGGTTTCTACCGAAATTCAAGGGAGATACTTAACCGATGACGAATTAATTTTTACCAACGCGAAACCATATGTTATTTACGGCTATGCCGCAGTTCCTAACACTAAAACATTAACTATTGATGCGGGGTCTCGCCTTCATTTTCATAGTGATTCCGGATTATTTGTTGGCGAAAATGCTTCTTTACAGGTTAATGGAAGCTATAGTAACGATCAAGAACTTTTAGAAAATGAAGTGATTTTTGAAGGCGACCGACTAGAACCTAACTTTTCGGACACTCCTGGACAGTGGGGCACAATTTGGTTATATGAAGACAGCCGAAATAACAGCTTAAATTATGCTACTATAAAAAATGCAACCGTTGCAATTTTAAGTGAAGGCAATCCCAACGACAATAAATTAACGCTAAAAAATACACAAATTTATAACAGTAGTAATTTTGGAGTTTTAGGGAGAAACACCTCTATTACCGCAGAAAATCTTGTAATAAATAACAGCGGACAATCGTCTTTTGCAGCGACTTTGGGTGGACGTTACAATATAACACACGCTACCATTGCAAATTACTGGAATAACAGTTTTAGACAATATCCTGCATTATTGATTAATAATTATATGTTAGACGAAGAGAATACAGCGTATTTAGCCAATTTGTCTGAAGCTAATTTTAATAATTGTATTATTTACGGAAATGATAATCCTGAGTTTATTCTTGATGAAATTGAAGACGATCAGGTGGCTTTTAATTTTAAATTCACCAATTGTTTAGTCCGTTTCCAAAATTCATTTGGCACTAATTATACGGGACCAAATTATGATTTTGATGATGCCACGCATTACGAAAACATGTTATTTAATGAAGATCCAGAATTCAAAAGTCCAAATGCGAACCAAATGATTATCGGGAGTAATTCTAAAGCGATAAATCTTGGTGCTTCTAGTTTTGCAAATCAGGTGCCTTTAGATATCTTAAATAATAACAGAACAGCTGAGCCAGATCTAGGAGCTTACCAACATATTATTTTTGATAAAAAGTAACGCACGTTTAATTTTTACTCACTAAATCGCAATACCAAAATCCTGCAGGTTTACTTTCTTTATTTGGGGCTGGATATTCACGATAGGTCTTCTCCCCTATTTCGAATAGAATTGACGATTTAAACAACGGTCCATCAAAACAGAAGGTATGAAATTCACCATTTTCGCCACAAGGATCGACGTCTTTTGGTAGATTATTAATAACATCTAGCGTTAAAACAGTCCCTACAAAATCTTCTGTAAAATATTTAGCATCGGCACAAACTACAATAGCTTTAAATCCTAATTCGAGAAACTCCGTGATTAGTTTTTTAGTATTTCGCTTCCACAACGGGAATATGCCTTGAATTCCAACTTCTAAAAGTTGCATTTCTCTATAGAATTTTAAATCCTCTAGAAAAATATCACCGAAGGCTGCATGTGTATAATTTTCAGCTTTTAATTGGTTTACAGCCGTATTCATTATGGTATTATAATCATCCATATTTGGTTGCTCCGGTAACTCTATATAATCTATAGAAATCCCTATAGCTTCAGCCTGCGTTTTTAATAATTCTACACGCAACCCATGCATAGACACTCGATTAAAATGAGAATTTATAGTTGTAACTAATTTTTCAACCAAGTAAGATTCATCCTGTAGCAATTCATATAACGCCAAAGCAGAGTCCTTTCCAGAACTCCAATTGAAATAGATTTTATTCATCCTTAAAAATTAATCTACATACATAGCATTTGGTAAAGGCTGAAGCATTTTACTATGACTTAACTCTTCAGATTTCGAAGTTTCTATAGTATATTGTCTCCGTGCTGTTCCGGTAATATCGGCTATAGCTGCAGCCAACAATGGCTCATTAAGATCTCCTAAGATTCCTAAATTCCCATAATTTTCACTCAATAGGATATCTGGTGTTAATCCATCAAAATAATCAGTATTACCCAAAACATTAAGCGATTTAAAGATTAAAGGTTGCATGGCGTATGTATGCTTAGTATTCACTTCTGCTTTACTAAATGTTGGCGAATCGTAAACCGTTCGTGATGCCTGATATTTACCAGTTGTAATTCCTCCAATCTGAACGACATCTATATAAGGTGTTAATCCGTTAATAATAAGTTCGCTTGCAGAAGCTGTATTACCCGTGGTAATCACATAAACTTTACTTAAATTTAAATGATTTATAGTTTCACTAAAAGACACTGAACCTGACGTACTACGTTTTTCCATAGTGTCTACAAATGGGTTTAATAAACCCTCAGGATCATTATTTTCAAAATAGGTTTGCCAATCACTATTCCACTCTTCTTTAATAAAAACGTCGCCTGTAAATTGTCCTGTAATCATAGAGGCTAACCAAGTCGCTGTGCTCACAGAACCTCCAGGGTTATACCTTAAATCTAAAACTAAATCGGTTATTCCTTCACTCCTAAACGTACCAAAAGCACTATTTAATTGTGAGTCGAAAACATCTGTCCCTGTAAAACCATTATACATTAAATAGCCTATTTTTTTTCCGTTAACCGCCAAGATTTTTTGATCATAAATGGGGTTTTCAGTATATGTCGATTTCACCAAAGCAACTTCTTCTGCTATGCTTTCAAAACTATCGTCGTCCCTAGTTTCTGTACCTTTATCGTCGTAAGCAGCCATACCTATAGTATACGACGTGCCTTGCACTAAATCTATATTTGAATCTGTTGAAGAATTATAAAACAACTCGACTCCATCTATACGATTAAAGATATCGCCTCGTTTTATGCCCTTGCTTTCGGCATCGGTATTTGGCATAACATAACGCACATAGCCAAAAACTTTATTCCCTCCATTTTTTAATATCACCAAACCGTATTCCATACCGTGGGTAATAGATTCTCCATTAAATTGCTGTTCAAGTGCTATATAATCGTCGGTTATCCAGCTAAATCGATCTTCCGTACTTGTATTATACAGTAAGCTATGAAACAAATCTTCTGGTGTAGAAAAACCATTTAAATAGTTTTGATATTCGGTAATCGATGAAAACCGAGCATCTGACAGCTCCGGAGTATTGTCTTTATATAAATAAAAAGCATTCATGCCTTTCCAAACAAAATCGTTTATTTCTGAGGTGGTAACTAGAAAATCATCTTCATCTTTAGCACAATTTGTAAAACACAATACAATCGCACATAGATAAAAGGAAATCTTTAAATGTTGCATATATAATCTGGGTATAAAGTATAAATTTACTTTATTTAATAGCAGTTATAAAATTTTTTGTAACAAATTATATAATCATTCGTCGTAATATTAAACCACCAATAATAGACCATCAACCGAATTAAACAAATGACTCAGTCTGAATTTTTAAATACTGTATTGCCTTTTAAAGATAAAGTATATCGTTTAGCAAAACGTTTATTAATATCTAGTGAAGAAGCTGAAGATGCGACGCAAGAAGTTTTAATTAAACTGTGGTCGAATAAAAATAAAATGGAGGCCTATAAAAATATAGAGGCGTTTTCCATGACTATGACGAAAAATTTATGTTTTGACAAATTAAAATCTAAGCAAGCACAGAATTTAAAAATAGTACATACTAATTATGAAGATCACAATACAAGTCTTCAGAAGCAAGTTGAAACGACAGATAGTTTAGATTGGGTGGGGAAAATTATTGAAACTTTACCAGAACAACAACGCATGGTTATTCAGCTTAGAGATATCGAGCAATACGATTTAGACGAAATTTCAAAAATGCTAGATATGAAAAATACAGCTGTAAGAGTTGCATTATCTAGAGCGCGAAAAACAATAAGAGAACAGTTAACTAATACACATAATTATGGTATTAAATAGTATAGAACATTTACTTGAAAAGTACGAAAACGGAGAAACAACACTGCAAGAAGAGCAACAGTTACAAACCTACTTTTCTCAAGACAATATAGAACCGCACCTAGAAGTTTACAGACCTTTATTTGCTTATTTTAAAGCCAGTAAACAGGAAACCTTTAACAAAGACATTCCGCTAAAATCGAATAAAAAACCAATTTACACCTGGTTAAGTGTCGCTGCTATTGCTGTATTAATGTTAGGCTTTTATTTTAAATCGACTCAGAATATAACGCCTACAAGTGACGAGTTGGGAACCATCCAAGATCCGCAATTGGCATACGAAGAAGTGGTAAGATCTTTAGAACTCATTTCTAAATCACTAAACAAAGGCGCTTCTACCATGAGCTATTTAGAATCTTATAATAAAGGCATAGCGACAGTAGGATATATTAACGAATTAGAACACTCTACAAATATCATTTTTACAAACAAAAAATAAAGTATTATGAAAACTATATTAAATAAAAATTCCAAATCGATGACTCAAAAATTAATCTTATTTGCACTTGCCATGGTATTATTACCAGCAAGTATGATGGCCCAAACGATTTTCGACAAATACAGTGAAAATCCAAATGTAACGTATGTAAATATTAAACCAAAAATGTTTCAGATGTTAGCAAAATTAGACATTAGCACCGACGATGCTGAGTCTCAAGCCTACTTAGAAATGGTAAATAGTATTACTAGTTTCAAAACTATAATTACAGACGACAAAGCTATTGCTGCTGATATTTCTACTTGGATGACTTCTAAAAAAGGAGGTTTAGACGAACTTATGGAAGTAAAAGACGACGGAAAAGAAGTGAAATTTTACGTAAAAGAAGGTAAGGATGCAGATCATGTAAAAGAACTCCTGATTTTTGTAAATGGTATTGGCGATTTAACTAAAGATGCCAATATAGAAATTAATGGTAATAGTCGTAGGATTGAAACCGTAGTTGCCCTTTTAACTGGAGATATCGATTTAAATCAAATCTCTAAACTGACGAGTAAGATGAATATCCCTGGAGGAGAACACTTAAAAAACAACAAATAAATTCACACTTAAAGCGCGTTCTAATTTAAAACTATTAGAACGCCGTTTTACAATATTATAATATTATGAAATCTTATAAATTAACTTTCGCCATACTCTTTTATTTCGGATTATTACTTACAAGTTGTAAATCTGAACCGACTTTACAAACCTATATTGTAGACCACCAAGAATCACAAAATTTCACAACAGTAGACTTACCGCTTTCTGTTTTGAATATAGATGAATCGAAGCTAGATGAAGCGCAAAAAACAACCTACAAATCCATTAAGCGATTAAATTTCTTAGGATATAAAAAAGATGCAGCACAGCCTGAAGACTATATTTCGGAAAAAGAAAAAGTAGAACTTATTTTAAATAATAAAGCATACAATGAGCTTATGGTTATTAATAACCATGGCGGTAAATTTACTTTAAAATATCTTGGAGATGATGAAGAATCTATAGACGAATTAATTGTTTATGGAAATGCTAAAGATACGGGATTTGGTGTTTTAAGAGTCCTTGGAGACCAAATGAAACCTTCTCAAATTATGTCGTTAGCAAAAGTATTAGAAAAAGGAGATATTGATATGTCTAAAATGAAAGGTGTAATGGATTTCTTTAATAAATAAATTTATCCAAAAAATACGATTCTAAAAACGGTCTAAATGAAAATCATTTAGACCGTTTTTTTTATTAACTATTATTTTTCCTAGGAGCAATAGTACACTCAATTCTACTCTTCTGGTAGTATACTATATATAACGTGTACCTGTTTTTTTCACTGCTGTCGAAAGAACCCAAATAAAGGTTATTAAAATATAGTGCAAATAAAAAGGCTACCCCTATAGGATAGCCTTTTCAATATACTAATAAACTAAAATTTATTTAGTTACTTCTGTTTTAGTTAAAGCAGAACTCATTTCCATAGAAATTGAAGAACGTTCAAACTTAATTTTACCTGCAAGCGTTTCAATAACGCATGAATTATCTTTATCGTTTAAATCAACTACTTTTCCGTGCATACCACTTTTAGTAATTACGCGATCTCCACGTTTTAATTCGCTAGCGAATTTTTTTTCTTTTTTCTGACGTTTCATTTGTGGTGCAATCATAAAGAAATACACAACCACAAACATTAATATAAACGGTAAAAATTGACTTATACCTTCCATTATTTAAGATTGAATTTGAGGTGTTGCTAAAGTTGGTTTCATAGGTGAGTTTGGATCAGGCTTAACAAATGCTTTTATTCTAACCATTTCTTTACCTTTTGCCGTATTAGAGCTCACTGTAATTGTTTTTGTTACATTATTTGCTCCAGAACCATTAAATTTTACTGTAAATTTCCCTGATTCTCCTGGTGCTAAAGGTGCTTTACTCCAATCTTGAGGTACTGTACAACCACAAGAACTTGCGATATTTGTAATTACCAAAGGTGCTTCACCTGTGTTTTTATATTCAAAAACAGTTTCTACATTTTGTTTAGATTCAATTGTACCAAAATCATGTTCAGTTTCAGTAAACACAATTTGAGGAAATTTTGAAGAATTAGCATCACGCTCAGCAGCAACAACTACGTTTTCTTCATTTACTTTTTTCGAAGCATCTTCTTTACAAGCTGTAAAAGCAATTAAGCAAAATGCGCTTAATCCTAATATTAATTTTTTCATAATAAATATATTTTTTTAAAAGGCTAAATGTACTAATAATTTACAACTACATCAACCCTCTCCCTATTTTATTTAAGGTTCCGTTCTCCTGATATTCCTTAACTAACTTATCTAAAATACCATTAATAAAAATGCTGCTTTTAGGCGTAGAATACTCTTTGGCTATTTCTAAATATTCGTTTATTGTCACTTTTACAGGAATAGAAGGGAAATGTAACAACTCGCAAACTGCCATTTGCATTAAGATATAATCGATTTGTGCAATACGATCGGCTTCCCAATTTTTTGCTTTATTATCAATTTCGGCATTTAATTTAGTTTGGCTTAAAATGGTCTTTTTAAACAAGCTTACTCCAAAGGCTTTATCGTCTAAATCCTTATATAATTTAGGTGTAAAATAAGCATCGGCAGCATCGGGTTTACATTTACGTAATAACTTCGCTATGGTTGTATTTACAGTAGGTAAATCGTCTAACCACGTTAAATTTTTATCTTCTAAATAATCGTAAAGTTTTTCGTTTGGTGCGATAATTTCTTTGAACACATCGACAATAAAGTTCTTGTCTGCTTTAAAGTCTGAAGTACGCGTTTTCATGTACTCCGTGTAAATATCACTAGCAAGAATGGCTTTGTAAATAACATCTACATATTCGTCGTCTAATTCCCAATTGTCTACACCATAGGTTCTAATGGTATCTCCTAAAGTACGGTTGTATCTTAGCAACTGTAGCACTTCGTTATTAACTAATTTTTTATTGGGATCTTTATCTTCAGACGTTGCAAGATGCTTTAATTGAGATTTATCGATTTGATTTTCAACTCGTTTTTGAACCTCAATAAGTAAAGATAATTGTAACAGATATAAATGATACATATCGTCAAAACTGTTAAGTAAAAACTTTTGATCGTTTTTAAAATCGTCACTTTCCCCACCTTTAAATGCATAAATGGTTTGCATTACTTTTACGCGAATATGTCTTCTATTAAGCATAGTTACAAAGAACTTTTAACCTCCCTTTCAGGAGCATGAATGATAGCCTTAATGGCATTATTTTTAGTAAAAAAGCCGAAAGTTTTAAAAACTTTCGGCTGCAAAAATACGATTTTTAAGCAAATAACTTATTTATTATTCTCTTTTTTTCTAGCTTCTATATTTGCTTTAGCAACATTTAAAGCTGCTTGATTTGTTGTTATTTTATGAACATCGGCATTATTAAGAATTTCTAATGTCGTATTGTAAATATTCTGAGTTCTATTCATAATCTCGGCTTTATCGTATTTTGCAATTTCTGCATATACGTTAATAATACCTCCTGCATTTATTAAAAAATCTGGGGCATATACAATACCTCTATTTTGTAAAATACCACCATGAACTTGCTCGTTAGCTAACTGATTGTTCGCAGCACCTGCAATAACTTGGGCTTGAATTTTATTTACAGTATCGTCGTTTATAGTTGCTCCTAAAGCACAAGGTGCATAAATATCTACAGCTTCGCTATATAAATCTGATCCTCTATAAATGGTTGCTCCGTAAGATTTACTTACTGCTTCTAAACGCTCTTCGCTAATATCGCTGATAATAACTTTTGCGCCTTCTTTAGTTAAATAATCTACTAAAGTTTCTCCAACATGTCCAATTCCTTGAACTAGAATAGATTTTCCTTCAAGATTATCTGTACCGAATTTAAATTTTGCAGCAGCTTTCATTCCCATATACACGCCATAAGCAGTCACTGGAGAAGGATTTCCTGCACCTCCTTTAGATTCAGAGATACCCGTAACGTAAGGTGTTACTTCACGAACTAAATCCATATCGGATGTTTCCATTCCTACATCTTCAGCAGTTATATATTTTCCGCTTAAAGAATTTACATACTCACCGAATTTTTTCATCAATTCTGGAGTCTTTTGTGTTTTGGCATCACCAATTATAACAGCTTTTCCACCACCTAAGTTTAAACCTGTTACAGCCGCTTTATATGTCATCCCACGAGACAAACGCAAAACATCGTTTAATGCCTCCCATTCATTATTGTAATTCCACATTCTAGTTCCTCCCAAAGCAGGTCCTAATACCGTGTTATGAATACCAATAATTGCTTTTAAACCTGTATCTTTGTCATTGCAAAATACAATTTGCTCATGATTGTTAAATGAGTGTTGTCCGAATACGGGATCAACTTTATACAGTTCATTTGCATTTAAAACCTCTGAAACCATTTTAATTATGTATTAATTAGTATTGATTATTTTGATGTATTAATAAAATATAAACGCAAATCTATATTATTATTATCATATTTTCAAACAAACTGGTATTAAATAGAGAATAACAAAAAATAAAAAATAGACTCCCGGTTAATGAAAGCCCTTAAACACGTTAATAAATACTTCCTTAAATATAAATATCAATTACTCTTCGGAATAGCAATTACTATTATAGCGCGTATTTTCATGTTGTTTACACCGCGTTTTGTAAGAGAAATTTTTAAAGTTGTCGAAGATTATAATCAAGGTATTATTACAGACGTAGCGGTGGTACGTTCCGAACTTTTAGAAGACATACTCTATATAATAGGAGCTGCTATAATCGCTGGAATTTTTACTTTTTTAATGCGTCAAACCATTATTAATATGTCCCGACATATAGAATTCGATTTAAAAAATGAAATCTATCAGCAGTACCAAAGGTTATCTTTAAACTTCTACAAAAAGAATAGAACCGGAGATTTAATGAATAGAATTAGTGAAGATGTAAGTCGTGTGCGTATGTACGCAGGACCTGCCATAATGTACACTATAAACACCATTACACTTTTCGTAATTGCCCTGTTATATATGTACAGCGAAGCTCCATCTCTTACGTTATATACCGTTTTACCGCTTCCTGTTTTATCTTTTGCCATTTACAGATTAAGTAAAGAAATACATAAACGTAGCACTATTGTACAAGTCTATTTATCGAAACTATCCACCTTTACTCAAGAAAGTTTTAGTGGTATTTCTGTAATAAAGGCTAACGGTATAGAATTACAAACATCAGAAAATTTCGAAGAACTATCGGAAGGTAGTAAAGAAAAACAATTAGCATTAGTACGCATTCAAGCGTTCTTTTTCCCCATGATGGTTTTACTAATCGGACTTAGTAATTTAATTGTAATTTATATTGGAGGTAAACAATATATAGATGGAGAAATAGAGAGTTTAGGAACCATTGCCGAATTTATAATTTATGTAAACATGTTAACCTGGCCCGTCGCTACTGTGGGTTGGGTAACTTCAATTATTCAACAAGCAGAGGCCTCTCAAAAACGTATAAACGAATTTTTAGAGATTGAACCTGAAATAAAAAACAATACAGAAGCGCCTTCTATAATTAAAGGAAATATTGAGTTTAAAAATGTGTCTTTTACTTACGACGACACTAATATTCAAGCCTTAAAAGACATATCCTTTACTATTAATCATGGAGAAACCTTAGCCATTATTGGAAAAACAGGTTCTGGTAAATCGACAATATTAGATCTAATTGGTCGCTTATACGACATAAATAGTGGTGCTATTTTAGTTGACGATCTCGAGATAGATCAATTAAACCTGTACAGCTTAAGGGACAGTATTGGGTATGTTCCTCAGGATGCCTTTTTGTTTTCAGATTCTATAAAAAATAATATCAAGTTTGGGAAAGAAGATGCAACCGACGAGGATGTTTATCAAGCCGCAAAACTAGCTCAAGTTCATAGTAATATTTCAAAATTTGCTAAAGGCTACGATACGGTGTTAGGAGAACGCGGAATTACATTATCTGGCGGACAAAAACAACGTGTTTCTATTGCTAGAGCGATTATAAAAGATCCTCAAATATTATTGTTCGACGATTGTTTATCGGCCGTAGACACTGAAACCGAAGAAAAAATCCTAAAAAACTTATACAAAGTATCTTCAGGAAAAACTACTATAATTGTAAGTCATCGTGTCTCTTCTGCTAAAAACGCAGACAAGATAATTGTATTAGAGGATGGAAAAATTATTCAGCAAGGTTCTCATAACAGCTTAATTAACATTGAAGGTTATTATAAAACCTTATATTTAAAGCAACTTAGTGAAAAAGAAATATCATAATTTGTTGGTTAGTATGTCTTTTTTTTAGATTTTTGAAAGGAAATTGATTTACCTATATAAATAATTTTAACAACTTGAATTAAACATTTTAAATCTTATTAATAGTAAACATGAGTATGGATAGTAAGGACATGATGGAGAAAGAGGAGATTTTTTCTAAAGTATTAAGAGCAGGGAGACGAACATATTTTTTTGATGTTAGAGCTACAAAAGCAGGGGATTATTATTTAACAATTACTGAAAGTAAAAAATTCACAAACGACGACGGGTCGTACCATTACAAAAAACATAAGATATACTTGTACAAAGAGGATTTTTCTGAGTTTAGAGATATTTTAAACGAAATGACAGATTACATTATTGATGAAAAGGGAGATGAAGTAATTAGTGAACGTCATCAAAAAGATTTCAAAAAAGAATACGACGAGAATCAAGAAGAAGTTATTGAAGCTGCTCATGAATCTGCTGAAAAATTCACAGATATTAGTTTTGACGATATTTAATCGAATCTAAAATAAACACCAATTAAACCGTTATTTTGTAACGGTTTTTTTGTGCTCTATTTTCAACTATAATTTAACGGCACCAAGACCAAGACAGCATATCCCTAATAAAGCACTTAATGCCATAAACCATCCTAGGTTAATCCCTATACTTAGCACTACAATAAAAATCCAAAGTGGTACAATAGTTAATCCAATCGCAAATCTAAAAGTCCCCGTAAACTCCTTCTCTTTTATTTTAGGTTGTAAAACCAATTTCCAAAGCATATAAACTGGTAATAAAACGACTTTAAAAAGGATTCTAAAAATGAATCCTATAGGTTCTAAAACAGATTTTTTACTTACAAATCCAGGCACTTTTTCATTGTATTCTAAAAAATAATTTACAGCCTCTGGATTTAAAAAATCCGCTCCATTATTTTCTAAGTGTAGCAACACCTCATCATAATCATCCTCAATGTGAGTTGTAAGTAACTGAATCTCTTTTTGAATATCACACTTTAACGCATTCACTGCTTCTGTTTTCTCTAGACCTAGATAGTGCTGCGCGTTTATAGGTTTCCCAATATTAAGCGACATACTGTCTCCAAAAGCAAGCGCATTTTTATAATTTACACCTACAGGTAATAATTGCAAATCTAAATCCGGATAAGATTCTAAAGTATCCAAAACAATACGCGTAAAGCCTTTACTTAACGGACGAACTTTTCTATTTAAGTTATGACTGCCCTCTGGAAAAATAACAAGCGCTTCTTGATCTTTTAACAAATCTCTACATGTTTCAAAAATCGCATTATTATTCAAGATTGTTTGCCACCCATCTCTAACCCGATACACAGGAAGCATATTCAAACCTTTTAATAATTTTGAAATGAATGGTTTTTGAAACACCGCTGCGCGTGTTAAATAATAACAAAATCGATTAGAATGAGTCGCTATTATTAAAGGATCAAGCAATGCATTCTGGTGATTAGATAATAAAAGAACAGGTTTTGTTTTTGGGATAAATTCCTGTCCCTTAACACTTATCTTTTTATAATAAAAAAATAAACCCATCGAAATATATCCTTTAACGCACTGTAACTTAAATTGTTTTAATGTCATATATACCCTTAGTTAGTTTGGACCAATATAAAGCTAAAAATAATCCTGAAATAATATGCCAGATACCCCAAAAAGCAGCGATAATAGCCATACCTCCTAGCCCATCAAAAAACGTAAATATTAAAAGTAAACCCAGTCCCGAATTTTGAATTCCTGTTTCAATAGCTAAGGTTTTCTGATTGCTAAAAGACAACTTAAAGCCTTTAGCCATATAAAAACCTAAAGCCAACGCTAAAATATTATGTCCAATTCCTAAAAACAAAACGTCAAAGATATAGGCTTTAAAAATATCTATGTTTTTAGAAAACGCAATAATAACAATAATTACAAATACAAGTATAGAAAATGGTTTAAGTAATTTCGATATTTTAATAGCAAGATCAGGCTTAAAATATCTAACACCCATTCCTAAGAATAAAGGTATCCCTAGAGTAAGAAGCACAACCTGAATTAGGTCTTTCGGATTTAAAGCCACTTCCCTTAATAAATGAGATGTTGGCTCGTATAAATTGCCGTAAAATTGAAAATTAAACGGTGTCATTATTAAAGCAATACATGTAGAAAACGCAGTTAAACTCACCGATAAGGCTGTATTTCCTTTTGCTAAATGCGTCATGAAATTAGAAATATTACCACCAGGACATGCCGAGACTAGCATCATACCCAGAGCGATACTAGGTTTTGGCTGTGCAATAAGAATCAATAAAAAAGTAACTAAAGGCAATAAAAAGAACTGAGAGAGCACACCTATAAGTACAACTTTCCGCTCTTTTAATAAAGTATTAAAATCATCTACAGAGATCCCTAAAGCGACACCAAACATTACAATGGCCAAAGCCATGTTCATGACCCAGATCGCATTGTTATCGAAATTTATGTGCACTAAATCTATATCTTGCATGAATTACAGCACAGAAGTTCCGTTTTTAACCTGTTGTTCAGGATGTAATAACATCACGTCTTTTCCTGTAACAGCTCCCATAATTAAACACTCGCTCATAAATTTAGCGATTTGCTTTCTCGGAAAATTTACAACCGCTACAATTTGTCTGTTTAACAATTCAGTTTTAGTATATAAGGTTGTAATTTGCGCAGATGTTTTTTTTAAACCCAAATCGCCAAAATCGATGGTAAGTTGATACGCTGGTTTTCTTGCTTCGGGAAAATCGTTAACTTCTAGAATAGTTCCGACACGTAAATCGACAATACTAAAGTCTTCGAAATTTATAGTTGGTTTCATTTTTTAAAAGTACAAATAATTACGAACTTTGATAAAAACAGAATTATGTCCGATACACTTTCTACAATGATGCCTTTAGGTACCAAAGCTCCAGATTTCACTTTACAAGACACAATATCTGATACAGAGTTGTCCTTAAACGATATTAAAGGAGAACATGCAACGGTTATATTTTTTATCTGTAACCATTGTCCTTTTGTACTTCATGTAAATACACAACTAGTCCAATTAGCAAAAGATTACAAATCGAAAGGTGTTAATTGTATCGCTATCTCTAGTAATGATATTGAAAATTATCCGCAAGACGCTCCCGATAAAATGAAATTAGTCGCTAAAAGAGAAGGCTACATTTTCCCATATTTGTTTGACGAAACACAGACCGTCGCCCATGCTTACAACGCGGCTTGTACTCCAGATTTTTTTGTGTTTGATTCTGAATTATCTTTAAAATATCGCGGACAGTTAGACGATTCTAGACCTGGAAATACGATCGCAGTTACGGGTCAGGATATTCGTTATGCATTAGATTGTATCTTAAATAAAGAAGATCATTTAAATCGGCAAAAGCCAAGTATTGGGTGCAATATAAAATGGTTTAAAGCTTAGCCCACCCCTTACGTTCTAGAGCTGAAACTATGTGAGCAAAGTGATGACTACTGTGCCAAGCGTACATGCCTATATTTTCTTTTAAGATTACCGTTTTATTCGATTCTGGATGAATAAAGCTTCGGTTTAAATCTATATCATTTAAAGATTTTAAAAGATACACCAAGCGTTTATGGACAGCCTCTATGTGCATTAAAGACATACTAACAGGTGCTTTTATAGCATCGTCTAGATTAGACCAATCGTCTTGATTGTAAGCCTTAATTACAGGATTATCCTCGGTTAAACTCCATTTAAAACGCGTATAACTATGATGATGACTATCGGCTATATGATGCACAAGTTGCCTGATAGTCCACCCTTCTGGACGATATTCTGTATCTAGTTGAAAATCGGTTAACGGATTAACCAAAGACTTTAACCGGTTCGGAAATTCTTCCAAAACAGAAATCCAATTTTCGAGATGTTTGCCTGTAATATGTTCTGGACATTTAAATTGCCCTATAGGATATTTTAATTGTTGATCTGTAGTTTCCATGGTTATTGGGTTGTTTGTCTGTATTCAATATTCTAAAAGTAATACATAAATCCGAAACTAATACGCATAGCATCACGACTTTGGTTAATTTTACCTTCAATTTGATTGACTTCACCAGAAATATCCAAATCTTTCTCACCATAATCTAATTCTAGACCTACAGTCATCCGATCGTAAGCATCATACATAAAATTTAAAATACCGTAATAATGTTGATGAATAAAATTACCTCTTAAAAATGCCACATCATTATTTAAATCTTGAGTAACAATGAAGCGATCTGAGTCTTTTAAATTAAAACGAGTGAAACCTAGTACTACGTTTGTGTGAAGTTTATCGGTAATATAATATTCGTAAGAGGCCCATCCTCCCATGGCTGGAGTGGCATTAAACTCATTTCCTGTTGCTGGATATCCATCGTAACCATTTCCAGCGACTGTAGTTAAATAGGCAGAAATACCTTTTCCTCCAACAATTTGAAATTGAAAATTATTCCTATTAGCTTTATAAATACCACTAAAAGTAAAACCGTAACCAACAAAGCTATCAATATCGTCGTCCAATTTATACCGTACATTTCTTAACACAGAAGACATCCTTAAATGTCCCCATTCTCGTTTATATTTTACAGAAAACGTAAGGTCTGGAGTGATTTGGTCTACCTCGTCTATTAATGGCTGAAACTCTTCATAAGCAAAATTAGTAGCTATAGGCGCTTCTATACTAGCTTCGTAAATCCAATTTGGATTCTTAAAAGTATTCATATATTTTATGTGTGGCGTTCTTAACCAAATTCCAGAAGGCGGTCCTTCCCATTCCATAATATTGGGCCAAATACTTTCGTCTCCAAAGTTATTCCAGTTCTGCCCTACTTGCCAGTGCGTGGTTTCTACAAATGCTTTTCTTAAGCGAAGTCTTCCGTCTCCTCCCCAAAAATCAGATTCGACTACTGCTGTTATAACCCGTCCGTCCTTTTGAATATACTTCGTACTAAACTTTAATTGAGTTTGGTACATATCGACATTTAAGCTTTTGGTATCGTCGGTATCAAATACATTAATTAACCCCACATTAAACGTCTCACTGTTATTTAATCCACCATACACATCTAAGTATCCATTTAGCTTCATGTTTACACCTAAACTACTTTTATATCGGGGATCATTACCCACGGAATCTTTAGAAGTTACTGTTAAAAATGGATCTTGAGCAAAGGCTAAAAACCCTAAACATAAGCATAACGTGGTTAAAGTTAGTTTCATCAAATTGTGGTTTAAGAAAATGAAAATACTCATTTTTTAAGATAAACCTAAATACTCGACATAAAAAAAGCTGCCTTTTCAGACAGCTTTTACAATATTATAAGTAAAGAAAGTATTATTTAACTTCCATTAATTCTACATCAAAAATAAGTGTTGCATCTGGAGGAATAACGCCACCAGCTCCACGAGAACCGTATCCTAAATCACTAGGAATAACTAATCTCGCCTTATCTCCTACTTCTAATAATAGGATGCCTTCATCCCATCCAGAAATAACTTGTCCTACTCCAACTGGAAATTCGATAGGCTCTTTACGTTTGTAAGAAGAATCGAAAACGGTACCGTCTTGTAATTGTCCTTTATAATGTACAGAAACTGTTTGTCCTGATTTTGCTTTTTTACCACTTTTAGAGGCTTGTAAAATTTGGTAGCGTAAACCACTTTCTGTTTTACTAAAACCTGATGCGATTTTATCTAAAGCAGCATCTTGTTCTGCTCTAGCTTCAGCTAAACGCTTTTCACGAGAACCTTCAAAAGTTCTAAAAGATTCAACGGCATTAAAAGCTTCTGCTTCTGCACCAACTCTAATAATTTCTAAAGTTTCAATACTATCAGCTTGAGCAATAGCATCTACGACATCCTGACCTTCAACAACATGTCCAAAAACAGTGTGAGCGTTATCCAACCAAGGCGTCTCTACGTGTGTGATAAAAAACTGACTTCCATTTGTTCCAGGACCAGCATTAGCCATAGAAAGAATACCAGGACGATCATGCTTTAATTCTGGATGAAATTCATCATCAAATTTATATCCTGCATCACCAGTACCTGTTCCTAATGGACAACCACCTTGAACCATAAAATCTGGTATAACACGGTGAAATTTTAATCCGTCGTAATAAGGGGTTCCTTGTTTTTTAACTGAGTTTTCTAAATTACCTTCTGCTAAAGCAACAAAATTCCCTACCGTTCCCGGCGTCTTTTGAAATTCTAAGGCTACTAAAACTGAACCTTTTGTAGTATTAAATTTCGCGTATAATCCGTCTTGCATTTGTTTCTATTTTATTAAAGTGCAAATATAGAAAAATGATTTGCTAATAAAAAGTACTGTGCGCGTTATCATACTGTTAAAAACTTGCTTCTAATTAATTTCCAAAACATGATAATAATCAGTTGCTAATCGGTATTAAATCTAGAAATTTGCAAAGATTTTTAGATAAGAAAGGGAATAGAAACTTTTAGTAGCTTTATATCTTATTAAAATACTGAAAATCATTATTTTCGTAAAAACCAAATTAAAACTGAAAATGAGTAAAGGACTTTATATTGCCACTCTAGAACCCAATAGTGGTAAATCGATTATTTCTTTAGGGTTAATGCAAAACTTATTAGGAAAAACGGCTAAGGTTGCCTATTTCAGGCCAATTATAGATAAGGAAGAAGGCGATAAACGAGATAACCATATAGATACATTACTTTCTCATTTTAATTTAGATATTCCTTATACTGAAACCTATGCATTAACTAGAAATGAAATTGTTCAGAATAGAAATGCAGGGAAAATTGGTGATTCTTTAGATTTAATCATTAAGAAATATAAGGCGTTAGAGGAACAATACGATTTTATTTTAGTTGAAGGTACAGACTTCCAAGGAGAAGGAACTGTTTTTGAATTTGACTGGAATGTAAATATTGCTAAAAACTTAGGTTTACCGGCTTTAATTGTAAGCACATGTTTAGACAAATCTGTAGAAGAATTTGCGAGCAGTGCAGAAATGGCTTACAAGACTTTTAAAAATCACGATGTAGAAGTTATTGCACTAGTCGCAAACAAAGTACAACCTGAAAACATTGAAACGATACAAACTGCAGTTCATGCATTCTTACCTAAAGATGTTGAGTTTTCGACTATACCAATGGTAAAATCTTTAGCCTCTCCAACCATGAAGGAGATTAAAGAAACTTTAGATGGAAAAGTACTTTTCGGGGAAGAACATTTAGGAAACTTATCTGGGAAATTTGCTGTAGGAGCTATGCAATTGCGTAATTTTTTATCTCACCTACGCGAAGGCTCTGTGGTCATAACTCCTGGTGATCGTGCCGATTTAATTTTAGGATCTTTACAAGCGCATTCCTCTAGTAATTACCCTAATATTTCTGGTATTATTTTAACAGGAGGTATTATTCCTGAAGACACGATATTAAAATTAATAGATGGACTTACAACAGTCGTTCCTATTATTTCGGTAAACGATGGTACTTTTAATGCAACACATAGAATTGGAAATATAAAATCTAACATCTATGCAGAGAGCAAAACAAAGATCTTAACATCTTTAGAAACGTTTCAAAAACACATACAAGCAGACAGCTTATTGGAGAAACTGACTTCTTTCGAAAATAAAGTGACTACACCACGCATGTTTCAATATAATTTAATTGAAAAAGCACGGAAAGCGAAAAAACGTATTGTTTTACCAGAAGCATCAGATCCTCGTATCTTAACTGCAGCTGCGCGTTTAGAGGTCTTAGATTTAGTAGATATTATTCTTTTGGGAGACCCTAAAGTCATTAAAGAAAAAGCAACTGAACTTGGTTTATCTTTAGACTATAATAAAACAAAAGTTATTTTCCCATCGGATTACGAAGGCTTTGAAGATTACGTTGAAACCTTCTACGAATTACGTAAACATAAAAATGTAAATATGGATATGGCGAGAGACATTATGAACGATGTGTCTTATTTTGGTACCATGATGATTTACAAAAATGACGCCGATGGTATGGTATCAGGAGCAGTAAATACTACAGGTCATACTATTTTACCTGCTTTACAATTCATTAAAACTAAACCAGAATGTTCTATCGTATCGTCTGTATTCTTTATGTGTTTAGACGACCGTGTTTCTGTATTTGGAGATTGTGCAATTAACCCAAATCCAAACGCTGCTCAATTGGCAGAGATTGCGATTTCTTCTGCAAGAAGCTCAGAAGCTTTCGGTATTGAACCACGCATAGCGATGTTATCTTACTCTTCTGGATCTTCTGGTAAAGGTGAAGATGTAGACAAAGTACGTGAAGCTACAGAGATAGTAAGAGCGAAACGTCCTGACCTTAAAATTGAAGGGCCTATTCAATATGACGCCGCTGTAGATTTAAAAGTTGGTCAGAGTAAAATGCCAGGATCAGAAGTTGCGGGTAAAGCGACTGTACTTATTTTCCCTGATTTAAATACAGGAAATAATACTTACAAAGCTGTACAAAGAGAAACTGGGGCCTTAGCAATTGGACCAATGCTACAAGGTTTAAACAAACCTGTTAACGATTTAAGTCGCGGATGTACTGTAGACGATATCTTTAACACCGTAATCTTAACAGCTATTCAAGCGCAAGGTATTTAACAACTATTTATTAAAACTATATAAAACAAACTCATGAAAATTCTTGTTATAAACTCTGGTAGCTCCTCTATTAAGTTTCAACTCATCGAGATGCCTGCTGAAACAGTAATTGCTTCTGGTTTAGTAGAACGTATCGGCTTAGAAGATGGCGCTATTCATTATAAAGATCAAAAAGATAAAATTTCTTTAACATTACCTATTCCTAACCATGCCATAGGATTGGCTAAAGTTGCAGAAATGTTAATGGATAGAACAACAGGTGTCATTAAAGATGTTTCAGAAATAGATCTTGTAGGACACCGTGTAGTTCATGGTGGAAAAAAATTCTCTGATCCCGTAGAAGTTACTCAAGAAATTAAAGATAAAATCCGTGATCTTATTTTATTAGCTCCACTTCACAATCCGCCAAATTTAGACGGTATTGAAGTTGCCGAAAAAATATTTACAAAATCGAAACAAATTGCTCTTTTCGACACGGCTTTTCACCAAACGTTACCTGCTGTAGCTTATAAATATGCTATTGCTAATAAATTTTTAACAGAAGATAATGTTCGTGTATACGGATTCCATGGTTTATCTCATAAATACGTTACAGACCGTGCTGTTGAATTTTTAGATAAACCAGATGCTAAATTAGTTTCTATTCACTTAGGAAATGGATGTAGTATGACGGCTGTTCAGAATGGGAAAAGTTTTGACCATACCTTAGGATTCGGACCAAACGATGGTTTAATTATGGGAACACGTAGTGGTGCGATAGACCAATCTGTTATCTTTTTTTTAATGGATAAATACAACTACAATAAACAAGAAATCATTAACATTTTGTCTAAAGAAAGTGGTATGCTTGGTTTAACAGGGTATAGTGATTTACGTGATATTGAAGCTCAAGCAGAACTAGGCAATACAGATTGTATTCTTGCTTTAGAAATGAATGCATATCGTGTTAAGAAATTTATTGGTGCTTATACCGCTGCTTTAAATGGTCTAGATGCCATTATATTCACTGCTGGAATTGGAGAAAACAGTTCAACCATTAGAAAAATGATTTGCGACCAAATGGATTATTTCGGTATACATTTAGATCAAGAATTAAATGCAGAACGTTTACCTAACATTAGGAGTATTAATACAGCCGACTCTAAAACTAAAATCTTAATTGTTCCTACAAATGAGGAATTAGAGATTGCTACAGAATGTTATGAGAATTTTAAATAAGACTTATTTTTTGATTTATATTTAACTTAAAAGCCTCGTTTATATACTATATAAACGAGGCTTTTTATTTTTTGATTTAGAAAACTAAATTAGTTTGCGACTTCACTAATAAATTTAATACGATACAAACGTAATTCTTCATCGTCGTAATCGCCATCAAATTCTTCAATAGCCAAATCTATTTTATCGGTTTCAGATTCCATGAAATACTCATGAATTTCTTCTTGCTGATCTTCATCTAAAATATCGTCAATCCAATAGTCTAAATTTAATTTAGTTCCCGAAAAGACAATAGCTTCCATTTCTTTTATAAAATCTCCCATCTCCATACCTTTTGCTGAAGCGATATCATCTAATGGTAATTTTCGATCTATATTCTGAATGATGTAGAGTTTTAGAGCGGAATTCATCCCTGTAGACTTCACGACCAAATCGTCTGGACGCATAATGTCGTTATCTTCGACATATTTTGCTATTAAATTAACAAAATCCGAACCATATTTCTTGGCTTTTCCTTCTCCTACACCATGAACATTAGATAATTCGGCAACCGTCATTGGGTATTTTAAAGCCATATCTTCTAACGATGGATCTTGAAAAATAACAAAAGGTGGAACCCCTAATTTCTTAGCATTAGACTTCCGTAAATCTTTAAGCATGCGCATTAAGACTTCGTCTGTAACCGCTCCTCCGCCTTTAGTAACCGCTGTCGCTTTTGCTTCTTGCTCACTATTAAAGATATGATCCTCGGTCATCATAAACGAGCTAGGCGATTTAATAAAACCTTTACCTGCTTCCGTTATTTTTAAAACACCGTAGGTTTCAATATCTTTCTTTAAATATCCAGCAACTAATACTTGACGTAAAAGTGCCATCCAATATTTATCTTCTTGATGTTTTCCTAGTCCAAAAAAGGGCTGGTCGTCTGTTTTATGAGATTTAATTAAGGCATTTGTTTTACCTATAATAACACTTACTAAATCTTTAGACTTATATTTTTCTTTGGTTTTACTTACTGTTTTTAAAAGTAAAACGGCATCATCTTGAGCTTCCGTTTGCTTTTTTGGGTGACGTACATTATCATCCATATCTCCACCATCACCAGTTTCAGAATCAAATTCTTCACCAAAATAATGAAGAATAAATTTTCGTCTAGAAATTGAGGTTTCTGCAAATGCTACAACTTCTTGCAACAGTGCATGACCAATTTCTTGTTCGGCAACAGGTTTTCCAGACATGAATTTTTCAAGCTTCTCAATATCCTTATAAGAATAATAGGCTAAACAATGTCCTTCTCCTCCATCTCGACCTGCTCTACCAGTTTCTTGATAGTAACTTTCTATACTTTTAGGAATATCGTGGTGAATAACAAAACGCACATCAGGTTTATCGATTCCCATACCAAAAGCGATCGTGGCTACAATAACATCTACATCTTCCATTAAGAACATATCTTGATGTTTAACACGGGTTTTTGCATCTAACCCAGCATGGTATGGCAAGGCTTTCACACCATTTACTTGAAGTACTTGTGCTAATTCCTCTACACGCTTTCTACTTAAACAGTAAATAATACCCGACTTTCCATCGTTTTGTTTTACAAATCGAATAATGTCGCTATCTACTTGTTTTGTTTTTGGGCGTACTTCGTAATATAAATTAGGTCTATTAAACGAAGCCTTATACGTAACAGCATCATGAATTCCTAAATTTTTAAGAATATCTTCTTGAACCTTAGGTGTCGCTGTTGCTGTTAGTCCTATTATAGGAATAGTGTCGTCAATACGCTGTATAATATGTCTTAGGTTTCTGTATTCTGGTCTAAAATCATGACCCCATTCACTTATACAATGGGCTTCGTCTATGGCCATGAATGAAATTTTTACAGAGCGCAAAAATTCTACATTTTCTTCCTTAGTTAAAGACTCGGGAGCGACATACAGTAATTTTGTAACGCCATCTACAATGTCTTGTTTTACACGCTTAATTTCTGTTTTATTAAGCGAAGAGTTCAAAACGTGAGCGATACCTTCTTCGTTAGAGATCCCACGAATGGCATCTACTTGGTTTTTCATTAGTGCGATTAAGGGAGAAACAATAATCGCTGTACCTTCTTGCATTAAAGCGGGAAGTTGATAGCATAAGGATTTACCTCCTCCTGTTGGCATAATAACAAATGTATTTTTACCGTCCAGAAGACTTTCTATAACAGATTCTTGTAACCCTTTAAATGCGTTAAATCCAAAATGTTCTTTAAGAGCAGAATGCAAATCAATGTTAACTTTTGACATGTACTTGTTTATATTTTTATTTACACATTTAATACAGCGAAAAAAAACATTAGCTATTAGTTAATTCGTTGTATTTAGAGAACCTTCATTATTTTTTTCGTTAGTTTTGCAATCTAATTACTAAGCGAAAATTATTATAAAAAGTTCGTTTCAGTTTAAAGGTAATAAAATCTTTAAAAGCATCAACCTAAAAAATTATTAAATTTTGAATAAAAATCATGACATTATAAACTCGGCTAAACAAGTTTTTGAGTTAGAAGGTCAGTCTATATTGAATTTAAAATCCTATATTGATGACAATTTCGTCAATGTTGTAGACCTTATTTTTAAATCTAAAGGACGTGTTATCATCACTGGTATTGGGAAAAGCGCAATTATCGGTAATAAGATTGTAGCGACATTAAACTCTACAGGAACACCTGCACTTTTTATGCATGCTGCCGAAGCGATTCATGGCGATTTAGGTCTTATTTTAAAAGACGACATTGTTATATGTATTTCGAAAAGTGGAAATACACCAGAAATTAAAGTGCTAATCCCTCTTATTAAGAGCACTAAAAACAAATTAATAGGTATTACCGGAAACAAAGACTCTTTTTTAGGACAACATTGTGATTACTTTTTAAACACATATGTCGAAAAAGAAGCTTGTCCGTTAAATCTAGCTCCAACAACAAGTACAACAGCCCAATTGGTTATGGGAGATGCTCTAGCGGTATGTCTTTTAGAATTACGCGGATTTTCGAGTGGTGATTTTGCAAAATATCATCCTGGAGGTGCCTTAGGTAAAAAATTATATTTGCGTGTTTCCGATATTTCAAACGAAAACAACAAACCCGAAGTACACCCCGACACGAATATTAAAGAGGTTATTCTAAATATCTCTAAAAACATGTTAGGTGTTACTGCTGTTATTGAAAACCAAAAGGTTGTAGGTATAATTACCGATGGAGATTTAAGGCGTATGCTTACAAAAACAGATCATTTTATCAATCTAACCGCTAAAGATATTATGGGTAATATGCCTAAAACTATCAATGAAAACGCCATGGCGATTGAAGCGTTAGAACTTATGGAAACTAACGATATCTCTCAGCTTTTAGTTTCTAAAGACGATAACACCTATGCTGGAGTTGTTCATATTCACGATTTAATAAAAGAAGGTATTATATAATGGCTCAAAAGATTAAAAAAAATATAAACGAGATGTCGTTCTTAGATCATCTTGAAGATTTAAGGTGGCATTTAATTCGAGCAACGTTATCGGTAATGATAGCAGCTACATTGGCCTTTTTGGCTAAGAGCTTTATTTTTGATACCATTCTATTTGGACCAACAAGGCCGAGTTTTGTTACTTATGATATTTTATGTCGTATTTCGAATTATTTAGGACTAGACGATAGTTTTTGTTTTAACGAAGCGGCATTTCAGATACAGAGTAGAACGATGGCTGGACAATTTTCGGCCCACATTTGGACAGCAATAACCGCTGGTTTTATTATTTCATTCCCATATATTCTTTATGAACTATGGCAATTTATTAGTCCAGGTATGCACTCAAACGAACGTAAAAACTCAAGAGGATTTATCTTTATCTCGTCTTTCTTGTTTTTCGTAGGTGTTCTTTTTGGATACTACGTCATTTGTCCGCTGTCAATAAACTTCTTGGGGACGTATCAAGTCAGTGAAAAAGTACATAACGATTTCGATTTAAGTAGTTATATCAGTTTAATTAGATCGTCCGTCATCGCATGTGGTATTATTTTTGAACTACCTATTATTATATACTTCCTTGCTAAAGGTGGTATCATTACTCCTGAATTCTTAAGAAAATATAGAAAAATAGCAATGGTAATTGTACTTATAGTTTCGGCTGTAATCACACCTCCAGATATTGCAAGTCAGGTTATTGTAGCAATTCCTGTTCTTATTTTATATGAAGTAAGTATTTATATTGCCAAATTTGTAACTAGAAAAGAACGTAAAAAATCTAAAGCTGTAAAAAATGTCAGATAATATTAACGAGTTTAACGACTATAGAGCCAAAATGAATGACCGCATTTTGAGCGATGATAATAAAATTATAAAACGCATCTTTAATTTAGACACCAATGCCTTTCAAGCTGGAGCCTTAGATGTTAAAACAAAAGAACTTCTAGGTCTAGTTGCTTCTACCGTTTTACGTTGCGACGATTGTGTAAAGTATCATTTAGAAACGGCGCATAAATCTGGATTAACACGAGCAGAAGTTGTCGAAGCTTTAAGTATTGCAACACTTGTTGGTGGTACAATTGTTATCCCACATTTAAGACGTGCTTACGAGTTTTGGGATGAGTTAGAAGCTTCAGAAGCTTAATTTAAAGTAGAATAATCAGTAACAGAAAGTGCTATGATTTTAGTATTTTAGCACTTCTGTAATTTTAAAACAGATAATAAAAACACCGCATCGTGAAACTAAAAGCTGAACATTTAATGAAGTCCTACAACGGACGAAAAGTTGTAAAAGATGTCTCTCTAGAGGTTAATCAAGGTGAAATCGTGGGGTTACTTGGTCCAAATGGAGCAGGAAAAACTACGTCTTTCTATATGATTGTAGGCTTAGTTAAACCAAATGGTGGCTCTATTTATTTAGAAGATAAAGAAATTACCAAATACCCCATGTACAAACGTGCACAGAACGGTATAGGTTATTTAGCTCAAGAAGCATCTGTTTTTAGAAAATTAAGTATAGAGGATAATATTTTAAGTGTGCTACAACTCACAAAAATGAGTAAAAAAGAACAGCTCATGAAAATGGAATCTCTAATTGATGAATTCAGTTTGGGACATATTCGTAAGAGTCGTGGCGATTTATTATCCGGAGGAGAACGTAGACGTACAGAAATTGCTCGTGCCTTAGCAACCGATCCTAATTTTATTTTATTAGACGAACCCTTTGCAGGAGTAGATCCTGTTGCTGTAGAAGACATTCAGCGTATTGTGGCACAACTTACCAAAAAAAACATTGGTATATTAATTACAGACCACAACGTACAGGAAACCTTAGCCATTACAGACCGTACCTATTTAATGTTTGAAGGTGGTATTTTAAAAGCCGGAAAACCTGAAGAACTTGCCGAAGATGAAATGGTTCGAAAAGTATATTTAGGACAGAATTTTGAATTACGTAAGAAGAAGCTAGATTTTTAAATCTTACGCTACTTTAGTTCTAATTTTGGTATCCTTCCTGGTTTTATAAGGTATTCCAATAAGAAAGAGACTGCAGATTATGTAATTTCAGTGTCCTCGTTTCGAGGTGCAGCAAGTAATCATTTCTAGTAAAATTAGTATCTAAATCTACAAATGAGAGTTTTGGATAACTATGATTCTTTTTTAAGCTCTTAGAAATAATAGAAACTCCTAAACCATTTCTTACTAATTGAATTATCGCGCTACTATTATCCGATTCGTAAACCATATTTGGTATAAATCCCTATTGAGAACAGGAAGATTCGCTCAGATCTCGATGATGTATCAATAATAATTATCGAAAAAAACAAGATTCAGACAAATCGAAATACAGCACAAAAACGTGAGTTCTGGAACTTTTAGAGGCATCAAATAACACGAAAATGCAACTATATTTAAGGAACCTATTATTTATTAGAAGTTGATTAGAAACTATAGATAAAATCTAATAACTCCCCTTCATCACCACATCTAACATAGACATCGCCACATACACCAAAATGATTAATGGGATGGCAGCAAATTGTAGTAATACAAGTAACAAAACACATACCATTAGAAATATATAGCGAATGGCATTCGGTTTAAAATCCCAGGATTTAAACTTTAAAGCAAATAATACGACAGGCGCGTTTAACAAAAAGGTACTGGTTAAGGTTAACGCAATCAAAAATCCTTGATTCATTATTATGGCATTCATCATCGCATTATGCTGTAACTCCATAATTAAAGGCAGTGATATAATTAAGAGCGTATTTGCCGGTGTTGGTAATCCTTTAAAATAATCTTGCTGCTCTTCGTCTAAATTAAATTTAGCCAATCGATATGCCGAAGACAATGTGATTAAAAAACCTAGAAGTGGTAAAAATGAAGGCATCACCGTATCACCACTAAAAAAAGCATTCCATGAGCCTGCATCAGTAGAAATCTCTGGCTTACCAATGCTTAAAGCGAGTAATTTATACATTACAATACCTGGCACGACACCACTTGTAACCATATCTGCTAAAGAATCTAATTGTAATCCTAATTCTGAAGACACACCTAGTTTTCGGGCGGCAAATCCATCGAAAAAATCAAAAAACACACCTCCAAAAACAAAAGTTGCGGCTGCTATAAAATGATTGTGAGTTGCAAAAATAACGGCAACACAACCACAAAATAAATTTAATAAAGTCAGCGCATTTGGCACATAATTCTTAATCGACATACAGTAAATTGTTTAGGTAAAAGTAATAAAGATTTATGGTCTAATATAAGACCATTTACAAAAATAACACAATAAGCGACACTATTTTAAGTTAAAGATTAAGTTACCAATGAATCTAAATCATTTTAAAATCTGAATTTCAACTTCATATAAGCCATAAATAAAGTTTTTAACCCAATTAAATAATCCGCATATTTGTAAAAAATTAGAATTGAAGATACTTTTCACTTCCTTGCTCCTATTACTTACTACTACAGCATTTAGCCAAGCAGTAAGAAAGTACTCCAACGAATTCATGAATATTGGAGTAGATGCCGCAGCATTGGGGATGAGCCATGCGGTTACTGCACAATCTGCAGATGTTAACTCGGGCTATTGGAATCCTGCAGGATTGGTTCACCTGGAAGACAATCAGCTTTCATTAATGCATTCTAGTTATTTTGCCAACATTGCCAATTACGATTATGTAGCTTATGCCATGCCTATAGACAACCAAAGTGCCATGGGAATTTCGTTAATTCGATTTGGAGTAGATGATATTTTAGACACCACGCAATTAATAGACGACGAAGGAAATATTAATTATGATAGAATTCAGTTATTTTCTACTGCCGATTACGGTGTGACCTTTTCTTATGCCAGACAACCTACATTTATTGAAGGGTTTAGTTATGGTGTAAACGCTAAGGTGATCCGACGTATCATTGGAGATTTTGCAAATTCTTGGGGTTTTGGCTTTGATGCTGGAATTCAGTACGAATCAAAATCTTGGAAATTCGGATTAATGGCTAGAGATATTACCACTACGTTTAATGCTTGGCAAATCGATGAAGATAAATTTCAGACCATTCAAGATGCCATTGGTGGTGAGAATCAAGAATTACCAGAGACTACAGAAATTACGATTCCTAAATTACAATTAGGAATTTCTAAAACCTTTATTTTTAATTACGATTATTCTTTAGAAACTGCAATTGATTTACAAATGCGATTCGCCGAAAATAATGATATAATTTCTACAAGTGTTGTAAGTATAAATCCCTCTTTCGGATTTGAATTCGGGTATTTAGACATGGTGTATTTACGCGGCGGGATGGGTAATTTCCAAAATGAATTACAAATCGATAATACCGAACGTGTGAGCTTTCAGCCTAGTTTAGGCGTCGGATTTAAATACCAAGGGATACAAGTCGATTATGCATTTACAGATATTGGCGACCAAAGTGTTGCTTTATACTCGAATGTGTTTTCTGTGACATTGGATTTTAGTATCTTTAGACACTAATTTATAGGATGAAACAGGCCTTTAAAAAATAAGATTAAACACTGTGAAACATCTTTTATTAGCCCTTGCAACAGGATTATTATTAGCCTTTGGCTGGCCCACTTACGGATTCCCTGTCCTTTTATTTGTCGCATTTATTCCCTTACTTCATATAGCTCAACAAATTAGAATCGATGAATCTTTAAAATATAAAGGTTTACGTTTATTTGGCCTATCGTATTTAGCATTCTTTATTTGGAATTTTATCACCACTAATTGGTTGCAATATGCCGATATGTTTGGTGCTTGTTTTGCTATTTTGGTGAATAGTATGCTCATGGCATTTATTGTTTTAATTTATCAAGCCGTTGCTAAGCGCACCACCACTAATAAATCGCTTTGCTTTTTAATTACACTTTGGATTTGTTTTGAAAAATTACACTTAGGTTGGGAATTTTCTTGGCCTTGGCTTAATCTAGGGAATGCCTTCTCCGATTATCCAAAATGGATACAGTGGTATGAGCTTACAGGTACTTTTGGAGGTACCCTTTGGGTATGGCTTGTAAACGTGATACTTTTTAAAGCGCTTTTAAACTTTTTTGAAACTTCAGAAAAAAAGATTTTAAAACGTGCTGCATTTCAAACTCTAGCTATTATCTGTATTCCAATTGCAGGCTCTATAGTACGCTATTATACCTATACACCGGAAAGTAATACGATTGAAGCAGTTGTACTTCAACCAAATATAGACCCATACAGCGAAAAATATAACGCAACTAATAAAGAGGTTGGCGAACTACTAGAACATTTAGCTAAAGAAAAAACTACTCAAGAAACAAATCTTTTAGTCACACCAGAAACCGTAATGGCGGAAGGTTACGGCGTAGATTTACCACGTTTTAATAGCAGTAAAGAATTTTTTCAAGCCAAATCTTTTGTGTACAATTATCCCAATTTAAATTATTTATTGGGATTTCAATTTTACCAAAAACATACGAATAAAGCGGATATTTTACCGACCTCCAATAAATATAACGAACATCTTTGGGTTGATTATTACAATTCGGCAGCCTTTATAAATTCCGATAAAGAACCTTTAATTTATCACAAATCAAAATTAGTTGTTGGTGTAGAAAACTTCCCGTATCAGAGTATTTTAAAACCTCTTATTGGAGATGCCATGTTAGACCTAGGCGGTACGGTAGCTATGAAAACGACGCAGACAGAACGTTCAGCTTTTCTATTAAAGAACACCAATTATAAAGTTGCTCCTGTAATATGTTACGAATCTGTTTACGGAGAATTTGTAACCGGATATGTTCGAGAAGGTGCGAATATTTTAGCGATTATGACAAATGATGCCTGGTGGGGAGATACTCAAGGCCATAAGCAACATTTAAGTTTAGCACGACTTAGAGCTATTGAAACTCGTCGCTCTATTGCCAGAAGTGCCAACACCGGTATTTCTGCATTTATTAGTCCGAAAGGCGAACTTTTACAAACTTTAGCCTATAACACACAAGGGAGTTTAAAAGCAGAAATTCCAGTAAATACAAATCTAACCTTCTATGTAAAAGCAGGAGATTATATTGCGAGAATAAGTATGTTTCTTGCGCTTGGAATATTTTTTATTACATTTTTTCGAAAAGAAAAATAGTAATTTAGGGTTGAAAACGCTAAAATAAATACAACTTGTCGAAACCGGTAACTATGAATGTTGTTTTTTTAATCTCCAATTCCGTTTACCTTGTTACTCTTCAAAACACCTAAAACATTAAAAGCACTAATAGCTCTTTCAACAAATCGCCTTGAGGAACAGCATTAGACCCCACACCTTTACTTTTAACATCAAATTCGCGAAGTATTGCAATATTGGCACTGACTTTTCTCATAGGATAATTTCTCAGCGCCACGAGATACTCATCTACAAAATAAGGGTTTATTTTAATCGCTGAAGCCACGTTTCTAGGGTTCTTATCCGATAAACCATGAACCTGTAATAATTGCGAAAAAAATGCGAATACTAAAGACACAGTAACGACCATAGGATTGTCCTTTGGGTTTTCGGCAAAATATTTTACAATACGCTGTGCCTTTAACACATCCCTTGCTCCTATTGCTTTACGTAATTCAAAATTGTTATAATCCTTACTAATCCCTATATTTTCTTCAATATGCTCGGGCGTAATCTGACTATCTTTAGGTAAAACAATCTGTAATTTATCTAATTCATTATTAATTTTACTCAGATCATTTCCCAAAAACTCCACTAACATCTGAGCCGCTTTTGGTGTAATTGTATACGATTTAGGCGCCAAAATGCGACGAATCCAATCGGCAACCTGATTTTCGTAAAGCTTCTTACTTTCAAAAACTACCCCAGACTTTTTAATCGTTTTGTAAACTGCTTTACGCTTATCTACCGATTTGTATTTGTAGTTAAGAACTAGAATGGTAGACGGTTGCGGATTTTTAGCATAGTCAGCTAATTTATCAATCGTACGCGATAAATCTTGAGCTTCTTTTACAATAATTACCTGATATTCGGCCATCATTGGGTAACGTTTTGCATGCCCAACAATATCTTCTACAGTCACATCGCGACCATACAATACCATTTGGTTAAACCCTTTTTCTTCTTCATTCAAAACATGATCTTCAATATAATCGGAAAGCTTATCTATATAATAGGTCTCTTCTCCCATTAATAGATAAATAGGTTTTAAATTTTTCTGCTTTATATCGGCAACTAATTGTTTTATCTCGTCCAAACTGTAAACTATATAGGATTATTCCAAAAATACGCTCTTGGAATTTGGTTTTTGAATTTTGAAATCTAACTTTGAAAATTCAAGACCTAGCAATGCAAGAACTAAACTTTCCGAAGTTTTCATTTCGATTCAAAAATAGCGAAAATAAAATTTCTATTTTTGATGATATCCGTAAAAAATTTGTGATTCTTCAACCCGAAGAATGGGTACGCCAACATTGTGTACACTATTTAATGCAGGTTAAAGGTTATCCTAAATCGTTAATCAATGTTGAAAAAGAATTAATAGTAAACAAGTTACGCAAACGCTACGATATCGTCATTTTTAATCCCGATGGAAGCATTCATGTTATAGTAGAATGTAAAGCGCCAAAAATTAATATTACACAAACAACGTTCGATCAAATTGCACGTTATAATTTAACACTGAATGCCAGCTACTTAATGGTTACCAACGGATTAAATCATTATTATTGTCAGATGGATTTTGAGACTGAAAAGTATAATTTCTTACAAGACATCCCTAATTACAATGCCTAAGACACTATGAAAATTGCTATTGCTATATTAAATTGGAATGGAAAGGCGTTATTGGAACAGTTTCTACCTTCAGTCCTTTTAAATTCTGAAGAGGCCGATATTTATGTGATTGATAATGCATCTACAGACGATTCTGTACAATTTATTAAATCACAATTTCCTACTGTACACATTATATTAAACTCAGAAAATGGAGGATATGCGAAAGGCTATAACGACGGTTTAAAACATATTACAGCAGATGTTTACTGTTTATTAAACAGCGATATAGAAGTCACTCCAAATTGGTTAACTCCTATAAGAGCGGCTTTTAATCAAGACTCTAAAACCGCAATCATTCAGCCTAAAATTTTAGATTTCAAAAACAAAGATTATTTTGAATATGCTGGCGCTTCCGGCGGATTTATAGATCAATATGGCTATCCGTTTTGTCGCGGACGCATTTTTGATACTTTAGAAAAAGATAACGGACAATACAATTCTAATATAAATATAGATTGGGCAACCGGAGCTTGTCTCTTTATAAGATCGGATGTGTTTAAAACAGTAAACGGCTTCGACAACACGTTTTTCGCACATATGGAGGAAATAGATATGTGTTGGCGTACTAGAAATTTAGGATACCTAATTAATTGTATACCTGCATCTGTGGTTTATCATGTTGGTGGTGCCACACTAAATGCCTCAAACCCGAAGAAAACCTACCTCAATTTCAGGAATAGTTTATTCACATTAGTAAAAAATGCAGGCGGTAATATATGCGCTATAATCTTAATTAGAATGCTGTTAGATGGTATTGCAGGAATTCAGTTCTTATTGCAATTAAAATTTAATCACTTCAGTGCAATAATTCATGCTCATTTTAGTTTTTATAAACAGTTATCAAGAGTATTAAAAGAAAGAAAAACACTGATACAGTCCCAAAATCACTATAAAACAAAATTAATAGTTTGGGATTATTTTGTAAAAAAGAAACAAAAGTTCAGTGAATTAAAAAATAGTTAGCAAAAGTTTTGTTAAACGCTATTTTAACATCTTTTTTTTCATATTTTTGATATGTTTAAATGTAATTTAAGAATTATTATGAAGAAACTAATTTTAAGCAGTGTAGCTGCTTTACTCCTATTATCATCATGTGTATCTAAAAAAGATTATACAGCACTAGAATCTAAGCAAAAAGAAACTCAAGATTTATTAAATACAGCAACAGTTAAACTGAATAGTTGTTTAACAGAAAAAGCTGCAGCTACTGCAAGAGCAGAAGCCTTGAAAGATCAAATTACAGATCTAATTGACACTAAAGGGAATCTAACAACACTGACTCAAAAAGGTGCTGAAAACTTAGAGAAATCTTTAGAAAGCATGAAAGAAAAAGATCTTAAAATCACAAGATTACAAGATGCTTTAACAAGAAAGGATAGCGTTACTTTAGCTGTTGTTACTAGTTTAAAGAAAGAAGTTGGTATTAACGATCCAGACATTGAAATTAATGTTGAAAAAGGTGTTGTGTTTATTTCTATTGCTGATAAATTATTATTTAGAAGCGGAAGTTATATCGTAACAGATAAAGCAAAAGATGTTTTAGCGAAAGTTGCTAAAGTTGTAAATAGCAAACCAAACTTTGAAGCAATGGTTGAAGGTCATACAGATAACGTACCTTACAAAAAAGGTGGTATTCTTGAAGACAACTGGGATTTAAGTGTAAAACGTGCAACTTCTGTTGTAAGAGTATTACAAGAAATGAATGTTAATCCTGCTCAATTAATTGCAGCTGGTAGAAGTCATTACGTACCATTAGTTGATAATGATACTGCTGAAAACAGAGCTACAAACAGACGTACTCGTATTGTTGTACTTCCTAAAATTGACCAATTCTACGAAATGGTTGAAAAAGAAATGAAAAGCATGGTAGAAGCTGATAAGCAATAAATCATCTTCCCTCATATATTAAAAAGCTCAATCGTAAGATTGGGCTTTTTTTATACCTTTACTTTTGAAAAATTAAAATAGAAGTTTAGCTTTGACTATCTTTATTTTTGAAGAAGTAAACAAACCTAAAGTAGCTAAGAACTATGGCTGAAGAAAAAACAACTCCACCAGCTTTAATAACACGAGATTGGTTAGCAATAGAACGGACAAAACTCGCAAACGAACGCACATTTCTTGCCTATTTTAGATCGTTTATGGTATTTTTAGGAACAGGACTAACCATAATAAAACTACATATGCTTGAACAGATGGAATGGTTTGGAATTGTATTAATTATTATGGCTCCAATTATATTAGGAATAGGTGCTTATAGATTAATAAGAGTAAGAAACATTATTAGACAGCATTACAACGTATAAATGAAGGCAGCCACAGTAAGACAGTTAAAAGTAGAATTAAAAGATCAAACGCAAGACGAGCTTATTGAATTATGTTTACGTTTATCCAAGTTTAAAAAAGAAAACAAAGAGCTACTCACCTACTTATTGTTCGAATCGCATAACGAAGCCGAATACATAAATCAAATTAAAACAGAAATCTCAGAACAGTTTTCAACGATTAATACCAAAAGTTATTTCTATATAACAAAAAGTGTACGTAAAATATTACGTCAGCTTAAAATCTATGTCCGCTATTCTGGAAAGAAAGAAACTGAAGTCGAACTTTTGTTGTTTTTTTGTACGGAACTGAAAGCGTTTAGGCCATCTATTAATCGTAATACTACCCTAACAAATTTATACGATAGACAGATTGCTAGTATTAAGAAAAGCATTTCTACCTTACATGAAGATTTACAATACGATTACGAATTAGAGCTAGAACAATTATAAAAAATCAATACTGTAATTGGTCATTTTTAAGGTTATTTTTCCTGTTTTAACGTCCTCTTCTTTCATTTGCCTTCTATCGATAGATGTATCTTTTCCCATATAGTTTAGCGGTATTTTTAAACGTTCAATTTCAAAATTCACATCTACTAATTCAGGTAAAACGGTATCATCATTTTCAAAATGAAACCATAAAGTATAGGTTCCATTTTTTTTAGTGTTAATTTCAGATTCAGAAATTCTAACATGTGTCGTGTCTAATAATAAGGTCGCTATCGAAAAGTCGGCGCGCTTATCTGTTGGAATTATATTTATGGCTTTATAAGACTTTCCATTCCTTATTGCTTCGCCACGATCTACAGTAATAAAAGGGTATTCAAACAACTGCTGAAGCGAAAAATCTAATCCTCGTTTCGGAATCATTACAAAGTCAGACGATTCAAACATCGCTTTCTCACCTTTGGTGTAGGTCATCTTAGCATGCTTGGTTGGCATATTTATAAAACTAATATCTACATCCAATTGTATATCTACTGTAAATGCCTGTACAGCATCCATTCGGGATTTAATGGCTAATAAATCTGCATCAATCTGTTGTGCTACAGCTGTCGAAACACAAAAAAACAAAAGTAAAAATCGTATCATCCTATATCTTTTTTATTGAAAACGTAAACACCAACCCCCATAATTAATACAATATAAACGCTTAAAAACAATGTATTTTGTAATATGGCATCCCAATGAATTTCGGTATAAAAAAAGTATTGCCACGTATCATTTAACTTGGCAAAAAACAACCGGTTTATCCAGGCGATTCCAAAATCTACTTTTAACAAAATATTAGAAAGAATTAAGAAAAATGCAGAAACAATCCAAGTCTTTGTGGCTTCCTTAAAAAACACTGCGATAGTTAAACTCGCCACCGAGAAAAAGACCATTGAAAAGGCACCAGATACAAAGGCCCATTTTAAGCGGTAAAACGCATCCTGATGTTCAAAGAAATTTAAAGCATTTAAATAGACTATTAAATCTCCTTTTCCGAAAATCCCATACGACAATGCAAATGCAGAAAGTGCAACAAAAAAGACAACCACTAAAGTAAAAATAACAGCAACTATGTATTTACTTAAAATAAACTGCCATTTACTAATGGGTTGTAATAACATCGCTTGGACGGTTCTATCCTTGTATTCCGATGTTAATGTTCCTGATACGATAATCATTAAAATTAAGGGTAAATGGAACCATAATGTATTTAAAATAAGATACACTAAAAGGTTACCGTTAAGCAAATTTCCTTCGAAATAAAAAGTTTGCTTTAAGTTATCTAGTAAAATATCTATAATGCTTGTTCCTTGAAAATAAGCACTGACTAGTACTACTGCTTCAATTATAAAAAGTGCTACCAAAGCATAATACGTTTTACTTTGCTTGTAGAGTTTATAAAATTCTGAAGAAATTAATGCACGCATATTCAGGGGTATTGAAACAGTTTATCCATATCTAATTCAGGCACACAAGAAGTAATAAAAATTTTCTCCTCAGATAATTCCTGAATTAATTTAGGCACTTGATTTGTACTTACAGACACCTGCGCTATTTCTCCTTTAAATTTAACATCGTAACACTTTAAAGCTTCAGATAATTTTATATTAGGCGCACTAAAACTAAAGCTAGTGGTATTTTCTAAAATGATATCTTGAGCCGAACCAGATTTAATAATTTCACCTTCTTTAATCACATACAGTGTATTACATATTTTACTGAGCTCGTCAATAATATGAGACGAGATTAAGATGGCCAAATGCTGTTTCTCGGCTAAATCAATAATTAATTTTCGTAAGGCAGAAATCCCTAAAGGATCTAATCCTGAAAAGGGTTCGTCTAAAATTAAGCTTTTCGGGTTATTTAATAATGCAATGGCTATCCCCAAACGCTGCTTCATTCCCATAGAATAATTACGTACAGGATCTGTTCTATCTATAGGTAACCCTACTTGTTGCAATCGATTATAAATATCTGTAGCTGTCGGTTTTAAGCCTTGGCTTTTGCAAAATAGATTCAGGTTATCGTAGGCATTTAAATAGTCGTAAAGTGCTGGTTTCTCTACGATTCCTCCTATAGGTTTAATCCCTTGGGCCTTTAAATTAACACGTCCAGAATCAGGCTTAACTAATCCTAAAATTATTTTGAACAAAGTAGTTTTGCCTGCACCATTAGCCCCCAAAACACCACAAATATCGCCTGCTTTACATTGCATATTTACAGATTTTAACACCTGTAATTTACCGTACGATTTACATAAATCTGTTACTACTAACATCATGACGTTAACTTGGGTTGAAGTTCCTTAAAATTAAATTTAGACGTATAACTACGCTCTAAAAACGTACGCGACCAGAATGCTTTACGCAATAAAAACAAAGGGTCTTTAACCATAAAATACGGAATATAATGAAACCATTTTACGCCGTGTTGCTTATAGTAATGAGCAACTTTTTTTTCTATTCCCAATTCACTAGCTGCAACTAAAGCGGCTTCACGCTGACATTTAGAAATGATATAATTTGCTGCAATACGTTTTCTAAACCCATACTCGAAAAACTGATCTTTTGCCCGTTTATAATTCTGATAACGCGACCAGCCATCCATTAGCACTAAAAAGATATGGACAAATGAAAAAAGAAAACACCAAATCCAAAAGCCTTGGATCCATAAATTATCCTTTTGAAATGCGGCTTTAAGATATATCCAATACACCCAAGATTCTAAGATAAAGAGGAAAAGAGAATAGTACAACAACCGACCTACTCGTAAGTAAGAAATAAACGCACTAGGCTGTCTAGGTAGGTTTACAAATTCCATAATGGAAAAATAAATAAATCTTTAATAGATTCAAATTTTAAACTGTACTAAAATAAAAAAACCTGTAAAGAATTACAGGTTTTTAATATTTTATAGAGATTTTGTCTTAAAACATTTCTCTTCCAGAAAAATGGAACGCGCCTTCTATAGCAGCATTCTCATCACTATCACTACCATGCACAGCATTTTCTCCGATAGATGCAGCAAACAATTTACGAATTGTTCCTTCTGCAGCTTCAGCTGGATTAGTTGCACCAATAAGAGTTCTAAAGTCTTCAACTGCATTTTCTTTTTCTAAGATTGCAGCAACTATAGGTCCTCTAGTCATAAACTCAACTAATTCACCAAAGAAAGGTCTTTCATTATGTATTGCATAAAATTCTTGAGCATCTGCAATTGTCATTTGCGTTAATTTTAGTGCAACGATTCTAAATCCTGAAGCGTTGATCTTTTCTAAAATTGCGCCAATGTGTCCGTTTTCAACCGCATCCGGCTTAAGCATTGTAAAAGTTCTATTTGTTGCCATTCTTTTTATAAATTTGCTCCAAAAGTAATATATTTCTTAAGAAATACAATATAATCACATATTAAAAAATTGTATCTTCGCCCCTTATGACAACAGCAGAAATCACCCAAATAAAAGTACTTTTAAGTACACCAAAAAAAATAATTATTGTTCCTCATAAAAATCCAGATGGAGATGCTATGGGGTCTACCTTAGCATTATATCATTATTTAAAATCGGCTAATCACGATGCCATTGTTATGGCTCCAAATGATTATCCGCACTTTTTAAAATGGTTACCAGGAGATGAAACCGTCTTAAAACATGATGCAGAAACAGATCGTTGTAATGCTTTATTACAGGATGCAGATATTATATTTACATTAGATTTTAATGCATTACACCGTGTCGGGCACATGGGAGATTGTATTGGTGAAAGTCAAGCTATTAAAATCATGATCGACCACCACCAACAACCAGACGATTATGCAAAATTTGTATTTTCTGATGTTACTATGAGTTCTACCTGCGAAATGGTATACCTTTTTATAAAGATGCTGGGTGATGAAAATTTAGTAACTGCAGATATTGCAACTTGTTTATATACTGGAATTATGACTGATACCGGTTCTTTTAGATTCTCTTCAACAACAAGTCAGACGCATGAAATTGTAGGAAAACTAATTGCTTGTGGTGCTAATAACTCGGATATTCACAATGCCATTTACGATACCAATAGTTATGCTAAACTTCAACTTTTAGGTTGCGCTTTAAAAAATTTAAAAGTCATCCCGGAGTTAAGAACGGCATATATTACGCTATCTCAAGACGAATTAAACCAATTTGATTTTAAAAAAGGAGATACCGAAGGTTTTGTAAATTACGGTTTATCCTTAGATAATATTATTTTTGCAGCTATTTTTATAGAGCATAAAAAGGACAATATTATTAAAATATCGTTACGCTCTAAAGGCGATTTTTCCGTAAACGAATTCTCTAGACAATATTTTGAAGGCGGTGGACATACCAATGCTGCAGGCGGAAAAAGTGATCTAAGTTTAACTGAAACCGTTGAAAAATTTATTACTATATTACCAGACCATAAAAAGGAACTAATTTCATGAAAAAAATCGGATTGTGTTGCTTGGTAATTTTAAGTATACTAAGCTGTAAATCTCCAGAAGCAAGACGACCAATTTCTGTAAAAAGTGGGACGTTTGTAACGGAATCTGTAGAACGAAATATTAAATTATACGAAAACGAAAAAACACGTTTCCAAGATATTATGGATGCCAATCCGGACCAGACGTATTTAACATCTCAAAATGGATTTTGGTACACCTATAATACTAAAGTAGAAGCCGATTCTTTACCGAATCCAAGCTTTGGGGATCTAGTAAAATTCGATTATAACGTTAAAACTATAAATGGAGAATTAGTATATTCATTTTCAGAAACTAAGCCCGACAGCTACCTCGTTGATAAACAAGAGTTATTTACAGGTTTACGAGAAGGACTAAAATTAATGAAAGCTGGAGAAACGGCAACATTCTTGTTTCCTTCGGCAACTGCTTATGGCTATTATGGCGACCAAAATAAAATAAACACAAATACACCACTTATTTGTAAAGTAACAATTCATTCAATAACCGAAAATTAATTTCACACAATGACATTATTAAAACAATCAATGAAACTTTTTTTACTTGCCCTTTTGGTAAGTTTTACAGCATGCGATAATAAATACCCAGATTTAGAAGATGGGATGTATGCAGAAATTAACACTAACAAAGGAACCATGGTTGCTAACCTTGAGTTCGAAAAAACGCCAGTTACTGTAGCTAATTTTGTGTCTCTTGCAGAGGGAACAAATACTAAAGTAGACAGTGCTTTTGCTGGAAAAAGATATTACGACGGCCTTACTTTTCACCGTATAATCGATGGATTTATGATTCAAGGAGGTGATCCTACAGGAATGGGAAGTGGAGGTCCTGGTTACAGATTCGCAGACGAATTTAATGATAGTTTAAGACACAACAAACCAGGTATTTTATCTATGGCAAATGCCGGACCTGGCACTAATGGGAGTCAGTTTTTTATCACAGATCTTGCTACACCTAATTTAGATAATAGACATACTGTTTTTGGTGAATTGGTTTTAGGACAAGACGTTCAGGATTCTATTTCTAGTGTAGAAGTGGGTCCAGGCGACAAACCTGTAGAGGATGTAGTAATTACATCTGTAAACATTATTAGAAAAGGTTCTGCTGCCAAAAAATTCGATTCTAATGCAGTATTCTTAAATAGTTTTGCTGAAATTGAACGTAGAAAAGAGGAGGCTTTGGCTAATTTAGAACGAGAAAAAGAAGACTTTATTAAGGAAAATGAGTCTTTAAAAGGTGAAGTAAAAAAATTAGAAACAGGTGTTGTTATGATTTATACTGAGCGTGGAGAAGGAAACGTTACACCAACGAGTTCAGATCGTGTACTTATAAACTATGCTGGTTATTTTGAAAACGGTGAGTTATTTGATACTTCTATGCCAGAAATTGCTAAGAAATACGAAAAATACGAAGAACAACGTGATGCTCAAGGTGGTTACAAACCTTTCCCTATGATATATAGTGAACGTGCTGGATTAGTTCCTGGTTTTAGAGAAGCTATGTTAAACATGAATTTAGGAGATAAAGCTCGCGTATTTATTCCTTCTTACTTAGCATACGGAGAAAGAGGTGCACCTCCGGTAATTGCACCAAACACAAACTTAATTTTCGATCTAGAAATTGTAGGTTTAGCTGAATAACAGTTCACTTTAACACATAATAAAGCCGCTAATTATAGCGGCTTTTTTTATATATAATCTTATCTATTTTTTAGGAATCTCTTTTAAAATTTCAAGAACAAATTTCCAATATTTCTGAACTGAAGAAATACTAGCACGTTCGTCTGGAGAATGCGCTCCTTTAATGGTAGGTCCAAAACTAATCATTTCCATATCTGGATAATTAGTACCAATAATTCCACATTCTAATCCTGCGTGACAAGCAGCAACATGCGCTTTTTCACCGTACATTTTCTGGTAAGTCGCATCTAACACTTTTAAAATAGACGAATCCATATTTGGTGCCCATCCTGGATAATCTCCAGTACACTCCACTTCACACCCCGTTAATTCGAAAGCAGAACGTAATGTGTTTGCTAAATCCCATTTAGAACTATCTACCGAAGAACGCGTTAAACAGCCTACTTTAATATGTCCGTCTTTTACAAGTACGCGAGCAATATTATTAGACGTTTCAACCAATTCCGGAATATCTGCACTCATACGAAACACACCATTGTGTGCTGCATATAACGCTCTTGATAATCCTTCTTGTACACCTAAATCCATAATCGTTTCAGGTAATTCAACAGCTTCAACAGTTACCAATAAATCTGGTTCCATTGTTTTTAATTCCTCTTGGATTGTAGCACCCTGAAGTTTCATTTCTAACTCGAAAGCCGCTTGGTGAATCGCATCTACAGCGACAATAGCAAAACTTTCACGCGGGATAGCGTTACGTAAACTTCCACCGTCAATTTCAGAAATACGTAATCCGAAATTTTCAAAACCATCAAATAATAAGCGGTTTAAAATCTTATTCGAATTTCCTAAACCTTCATGAATTTGCATCCCTGAATGTCCCCCTTGTAAGCCGTTAACTGTAATTTTATATCCTAATTTAAATTCAGGAGTTTCTTCTACTTCATACGTTCTAGTTGCAGTAACATCGATTCCTCCGGCACAACCTACTCCAATTTCATCATCTTCTTCAGTATCTAAATTTAAAAGAATGTTTCCTTCCAAAACACCTCCTTTTAAACCTTGTGCACCTGTCATTCCGGTTTCTTCATCTATAGTAAATAACGCTTCAAGTGGCGGATGCGCAATCTCGTTACTTTCAAGAATAGCCATAATTGTAGCCACTCCTAAACCATTATCTGCTCCTAAAGTTGTACCATTTGCACGAACCCAATCTCCGTCTACTAACATCTCTATACCTTGAGTGGCAAAATCGAAAACCGTATCGTTATTTTTTTGATGAACCATATCTAAATGCGATTGCATTACAATAGGTGCTCTGTCTTCCATACCGGCACTTGCTGGCTTCTTAATAATTACATTTCCAACTTCATCTTCAATAGTTTCCAATCCTAAAGACGACCCAAAATCTTTCATAAAGGCAATCACTTGCTCTTCTTTTTTCGACGCTCTTGGTACAGCATTTAAATCTGCAAATTTGTTCCAAAGGGCTTTTGGTTCTAGCGCTCTTATTTCTGAATTCATAATTTCGTTTTATAATGTTACACAAAGGTACATATTAGCGCTCACCTATTACAAACATTTACTTATTTTTGAAGCATGTATAAAAACCCAAAAACATATCTAGCATTTTCTTTGCTTCCAGTATATTTTCTAGTAAAATTCTTATCGAATTACCCTGAAATCATAGAACATTATTATAGTAATGGGATCTATCCTATAATTTCTAAAACATTACGTTACGGCTTGGGCTGGATTCCGTTTTCATTTGGAGATTTAGTCTACGCATTTGGAATTATTTATATGGTAAGGTGGCTAATTGTAAATAGAAAAGGATTTTTTAGAAATACCCAAGAATGGCTTATCGATATCCTATCGACCGTGACCTTATTATATTTTGCATTTCATCTATTCTGGGGTATGAATTACTACAGATTACCGCTGCATCAGAATTTAAATTTAAAGGCCGATTATACAACAGAGCAACTTATTTCTGTAACTCAGGAATTAATAAAAAAAACCAATGCCCTACAGCTAGAAATCACTAAGAATGATACCATAAAAGTTGAAATGCCTTACAGTAAATCGGAAATTATGAAGCGTTCGGAATCTGGATACAAAAATCTAGAAGCACAATATCCACATTTAGCATATCAGCCTCGAAGTATTAAAAAGTCCTTGTTTAGTGTCCCTCTTACCTATATGGGATTTAGCGGATATTTGAATCCGTTGACCAATGAAGCACAAGTAGATTATTTAATTCCGAGCTATAAATTCCCAACAACTTCTGCTCATGAAATGGCACATCAATTGGGTTATGCTGCCGAAAATGAAGCTAATTTCATAGGGTGCTTAGCAACAATAAACAACGATGATATTTATATGAAATACTCCGGATACGCATTCGGATTACGCCACTGTTTAAATGAAATTTACCGTCGCGACCCTGCTCAATATGAAATTTTAGTAGACACAGTAAATAAGGGTACTTTAAAGAATTACGACGAAACACGTGTCTTTTGGGAAAGCTATCAAAATCCTTTAGAACCCCTTTTTAAGATGACCTATAACTCTTATTTAGAAGCTAATAATCAGCAAGGTGGTATGGAAAGTTATAGTTATATCGTGGCCCTTTTGGTTAATTATTTTAATAAATAAAACGGTATAACACAAAAAATGTTAACAGCGGTATATGAAGTACGCTGTTAACATTTTAAATCTATAGTTTTCTAAAGGCTCTAAATGACTCTAGAAATTTATAAGTAAATTATTCTACAATTTCAGCACCTTCAGGAGCCTCATAAAACGAAGCATCTTGCTTGTCTTTAGATAGTTTTATATCAGAAAACTTCACTTCATTTCTCACTTCTACAGGTTGGCCTTCAACCACTTTATACCATTGTATCGCTTTTGGCAATTTCACGCCATTTACGTCTTCCCAATCTCCATATTTTATATAACTGAACTTTTTACTTTTCTCCTTAGCAAAAAAGGTCATGGTATATGCTAACCAAGCCATTTCATTTGTCTTGGCGTCATAATATAAAATGTATTCATCATCTGGCGACTCGCCTACTCCTGCTCCGTAAGAAATTTGAATTCCAGGATATTCTACACCTTCAAAAAGTAATGGTTCCGCGTCACTGTATGTAATTCCATCATCCGATAAAACAAAAGGCATCGCATAGAAATAGAACATTAAATTATAATAAAATTTAGGCTTCCCTCTGTAAGCTGTGGTATCTTTAGAGTGCAACCACACGTCTTTCCCATTAAAACCTAAAGTGTGGTTTGGCATATCAATATGTGCTTTTCTACGTTTTAAATCAGTAGTTGTAACTTCAGGTCCTGTTGGTTTTTCCATGGTAAATGCTAAAGTTTGCATAGCATTCCAAGTGGCTATACCACCATGTGCTTCAAACACTTTTGCGATGCTCTCAGGATAGCTTTTGGCTACTGCTTTTTGAGTTGCGACATCTTCTACAGGCAGCTGTTCTGTCGTTTTCTTTTCTGATGATTGTTTACATGATGCAAACGCAACAAGTAATAAAAGTAGTAAAGTATTTTTCATGTGTTTTATAATGATTTATGGTCTTTGACGAATTGAAAAGGTATTAATTACAGCTAAAACAATTACTTTTGTTTTTTTTAGGTTATGAAAGAAATTACAAGCACTCAAAATAGTTACATCAAGCAGTTGGTTCAATTAAAAGAAAAGTCTCGAGACCGCAAGAAATCAGGAATGTTCTTAATTGAAGGTCAGCGTGAAATTTCACTTGCATTAAAAGGTCAGTACACCATAGACACCCTTTTATATTGTAACGATTATATTGAAAATATTCAAATTGAATCCTTAACATCGACGGACACCGAGATTATTGAAGTCTCTAAAGATGTCTACCAAAAATTAGCCTATCGCGATACCACTGAAGGTGTACTTGCTGTAGCAAAAACAAAAACTTTAGAATTATCTGATTTGACTTTCGATAAACCAAATCCCTTAATTTTAATTGCTGAAGCTCCAGAAAAACCAGGAAACATAGGTGCTTTACTAAGAACTGCCGATGCTGCAAACGTTGATGCTTTTATTATTGCTAACCCTAAAACGGATTTGTACAATCCTAATATTATCCGTTCTAGTGTAGGTTGTGTATTTACAAATCAGGTTGCTTCTGGAACAACAGACGATATTATTTCGTTTTTAAAATCGAAAGGCATCCATATATTTTGTGCTGCATTACAAGCTTCAAAACCGTATCACACCCAAGATTTCACAACGGCTACAGCTTTAGTGGTTGGTACTGAAGCTACTGGATTAAGTCAGGAATGGCGAAATCATGCCACTCAAAACATCATTATTCCAATGCAGGGCGAAATCGATTCTATGAACGTCTCTGTAGCTGCCGGAATCTTAGTTTTCGAAGCTAAGCGTCAGCGTCAATTTGCTTAATTTTTCAGTTAAATTCCCATTTCATTTTATGACTTCTACTACGCTTTTCTATATCATAATTGCCATCATTATAATCGATTTTATAATCGATAAAGTTTTGGATGCATTAAACGCAAAGCATTTTAAGGATGCTTTACCAACGGAATTACAAGATGTTTACGACGACGAAGCGTATAAAAAATCACAACGTTATAAGGCGACAAATTATAAGTTCGGATTATTAACATCTACATTTTCCATCGTTCTAACTTTATCCTTTTTGTTTTTGGATGGCTTTGAATACGTAGATAATATTGCAAGAAGTTTCAGTGACAATTCTATTGTTATTGCAATTATATTCTTCGGAATAATAATGATGGGAAGCGACATATTAACCACACCTTTTAATTACTATCAGACTTTTGTGATTGAAGCACAATTCGGGTTTAACAAAACCACTAAGACCACTTTTTTAATCGACAAAATAAAAGGCTGGCTAATGTTGGCTGTAATTGGCGGTGGAATTTTAGCTCTTATTATCTGGTTTTACGATATAGCAGGCGAACAGTTCTGGCTTTATGCCTGGGCATTAATTGCCGTATTTAGCCTACTAATGAATATGTTTTATGCTAAATTAATTGTGCCTCTTTTTAATAAACAAACACCTTTAGAAAACGGGAGTTTAAGAGATAAAATCTCTACATATGCAAAAACCGTAGGTTTTAAATTAGATAACATTTTTGTGATTGATGGCTCTAAGCGAAGTACAAAAGCAAATGCCTATTTCTCGGGATTTGGGAGTGAGAAACGCGTGACATTATACGATACCTTAATTAAGGATTTAAGCGAAAATGAAATTGTAGCGGTACTAGCTCATGAAGTTGGACATTATAAAAAGAAACATATTATTTTTAATCTTGTAGCTTCTATTTTACTAACAGGAGTAACACTTTTTGTGTTATCGCTATTCATTTCAAACCCTTTATTATCGAATGCTATTGGAGTTGAAATTCCGAGTTTCCATGTCGGTTTAATCGCTTTTGGGTTACTTTATAGTCCGATAAGTGAATTGACAAGTTTAGTGATGAATCTCTTCTCTAGAACGTTTGAATATCAAGCAGACGATTATGCAAAAAACACGTATAATCCAACCGACTTAATATCGTCTCTTAAGAAATTATCAAAAACAAGTTTAAGTAATTTAACACCACATCCGGCGTACGTATTTATGCATTATTCGCATCCTACATTATTCAGTAGAATTCAGAATTTAAAGCGTAAATAGATTCCTTAAGTTTACAATAAAGGCGATAATAAACGCGCTATTTTTTCTGACAGTTCATGATACCAAGACCGTTCCATCCAACGTTCTAAATCAATTTCATCGGCATCATTTAAATCGTTATAAAAGGCATCTTTAAGTTGCTTATTTATATCTCTATCGTATACAATGGCGTTCACTTCGAAATTTAAATCGAAACTACGCATATCCATATTTGCAGATCCTACAATGGCTATTTCATTATCTATTGTCGTTGTTTTGGAATGTATAAAGCCTTTTGTATAGCGATATATTTGTACCCCTGACTCCAGTAATTCTGTATAATAAGAGCTCGCTGCAGCATTTACAATTCTAGAATCGGAAACACGAGGCACCAATAATTTTACCTTCACCCCACTCATTGCAGCAATACATAAGGCATCCATAATACTTTCGTTAGGCACAAAATAAGGTGTCGTAATAAGTATTTCTTCTTGTGCTAAACTAATCGCTTGTAACAACGAATATAAAATTGTTGGCGAAGGAGAATCGGGTCCGCTAGCTGCAATTTGAACGGCAACATTACTTGTCGTTTTAAAAGTATCTAAATTAGGAAAAAAATGATCTTCGGGCTCTAGCTCACAATCTGCACAAAAATTCCAATCGCATAAAAACAGGTATTGAAGGTACCAAACTGCAGGCCCTTGAATTTTTAAATGCGTATCTCTCCAAAAAGGGAATATACTCGTCTTAATATCATTTGTATACCTATCACTCACATTTATACCGCCTACAAACCCAACACGACCATCGATAACAATAATTTTTCTATGGTTTCGATAATTCATGCGGTTCGCTAAATAAATCAGTTTAATTTTATAAAACGGATACGCTTCTATACCAGCTTCTCGCAAGCGATACACCAAACTTTTACGAATTGAACTACTTCCATAATCATCGTACATAAATTTTACTTGTACACCTTCCTTAGCTTTTTTAATTAGAAGTGCTTCAATTTTACGACCAATAATGTCTTCCGTAAACACATAATACTCAATATGAATATGGTGCTTTGCGGCTTCTAGAGCTTTAAAAACTTCAGGAAATTTTTGTTCTCCATTAATTAATAAATCAACTTCATTTTTATTAGTTAACGGACTAGAAATATCCTTAAACAGCAAACGGATTAACTTTTTATTAGACTCTAAAAGCGCTCCTTTATTTTTTATAATTTGTTTTGCATAATGCTGCAATTGAATTTCTAACTTTTCTTCAAATTGAATATTTATAAAAAGTTTTTTACTGTATATTTTTCTATTTCTATAATTTACTCCAAATGAAAAGTAAAAAATGATCCCAAAAAATGGAACAAAAATAACTAACAACAAATACGACAGCGTTTTGGAAATGTGATTGGTATCGTAAATAACACGCAAGCACACTATGGGAACGATAATCCCATATGTGATTTTTAAAATTAAAGTCCAATCCATATATTATGTACTGCTATTGTGTTTGTTTTTTTCTTCAATCCATCGAGACATAAACTTTGTACTCTGCATGCTATGATGTTGTAATAATGTTCCTGTGAAATTATGTAAGCGATGTGATTGTAAATGCTTTTGAAGGGACGCTATACGCAATAAAAATTGTTGTTGAAAGTACAACTTATTAAAACGCAAATTATAACTATTAAATCCGAAGTCCTGTTTTTTATTCCAATGGGCTTCATTTGTATATAACTCGGAAGTTTTCAAGACAAAGTCGTCTACATTATCGGCTATAAAACCATTAGGCTCTAATGTACCAAACATACCTTCTGCTGCGATTGAAGACATGGCACAAGGCGTTCCGTTAGACATAGCATCTACCAATTTCCCTTTTAATCCGGCTCCAAAAACGAGAGGTGCAATACAAACTTTAGCCTGTCTCATCACTTCGTTTACATCTTGGGCAAAACCTTTTATAAAAAAACGATCTTTAGGCTGATGTAGCTGATTTACTTTTTGAGAGGCATAGGATCCATAAATATGAAGCTCTGCTTTTGGTAATTTTGTTTTTATAAGCGGCCAAAGTGTTTGCTTTAAATACAACACGGATTGGTAATTGGGTTCGTGTAAAAAATTTCCGATCGTTACGAAATGCTCGCGCTCCTGAAAAGTGGGTAAATTTTTCTGATCTGCTTCAGAAATCGGGTCCAGCATAAATGGCAAATACAATAATAAATTTTCGGGCACATTAAATTTTTGAGTTAAAATCTCAATTTCAACTTCAGAAATCATAACGCTTACATCGCACCTGTAAATACTTGCAATTTCACGTTTAGCAAAATCATTAAATAAATAGTCGTCGTTAAATTCAACGTTGTCTTTATACGCTTGCTGCCTTCCTTTTCGAAGACAATGTAAATCTTCGGTATCTAGAATTTTCAATGCATCTGGACAATGTTCTGTTACACGCCAACCAAATTGTTCCTCCATTAAAAAACGATCGAAAAGCACAATATTTGGTTGTAATTCGTTTAAAAACACATCGAAACTTGAGTTGTTTAATTCAATAGTTATCTCATTTATTCCTAGAGTTTTTAAGTCCGCTGCTTGCTCACTTTTACTACTTGGGCTAGCAAAAGTTATTCGGAAATTTTGTAATTGAAACGCTTCAATAAGTTGCATCATTCTGCTTCCTGCGGCAGACGATTTTGGCTCTGGCCATACAAAACCAATAATTAATACATTTGTCATAGGTTATTGTGGCTTCGGTAACAAGGTCAGTTTAATACGCACATGTTCTGCCCATTCTATTAGAGATGCAATATCGGCATCAGATAATTTCGCTTCCGAATGTGCTAAAGTATAAGACTCTAACGGCATCTCTTTAGCTTCAACCATTTCAATTAATTCTTCAATTTTATGATCTTTTTTCTTTATAGAATAACTCTCCCATTTACTCACATTGAAGTGTTTTTTTCCATCGTCTACATGTTCTGCCATCCAATAATTTACGGGCGTAATATTACTGTACCAAGGGTATCTTGTATGGCTACTATGGCAATCGTAACACGATTCTTCCAGAATAAGTTTAACAGCTTCTGGAGGATTTGTTTCTTCAAGAAAGGGTTCTATAGACGTTAAGTCTCCTATATTTTGTTCTGGTTTAAAAAACTGAGCAATTACAAATACCACTAAAATTAGCAGTAATATTTTATTAAGACCTTTCATTTATTTAAATTTAGTAATTAAAAATATAACAAATAAGTGACTACAACACAACTTTACGAACAATTAAATGATGTTGACCACTCACGTGAAAAGCGGGTACGGTACACTCAACTTATTTTAGATGCCCCGTCATTAATTGATAATTTACTAGATATCCTATTTATGGTAGACGATAAATTATCATGTCGTGCTGGATGGGTTTTAGAATTTGTTTGTAAAAAAAATTTACTCATCCTACTTCCTTATTTAGATAAATTCACATCTAGCATTCACCTTGTACATTTAGATCCCGCGGTTAGACCCGTTGCAAAAATATGTGAATATTTGGCGGAAAAAATTAATATACCGGAAAATAGCTTATTACAGTTTATGTTTTCAAAGCAACACAAAGATCGTATAATTTCGGTATGTTTTGATTATATGATTAATAACCAAAAAGTAGCTACAAAAGCCTATGCCATGTGGACTTTATATGTGTTAGGAAAGGAATTTCCATGGATTCATCCCGAATTAGCCGTTATTTTAGAGCGCGACTTCCTTAGCCAAAGCGCAGCCTATAGAGCTAGAGCCCGCAAAATTTTAAAACATATAAATTCTAAAAAATAAGACCTTCAAACTATTAATATTCCTATGAAATATTTAACGAAATCCTTTTATAATATCTCATAAAATAGGCTCTGAAATGCTTATATTTGGCCTTTTAAAAAAATTCACAACACATGTCTATATCAACACTTAATGCGATCTCGCCAATTGATGGTCGTTACAGAAGCAAAACAAGTTCTTTAGCTCCTTATTTTTCTGAAGAAGCTTTAATAAAATATAGAGTTCAAGTAGAAATCGAATATTTTATTGCCCTTTGCGAAATTCCGTTACCACAACTTAAAGATTTCAACACTAGTCTTTTTGGTGATTTACGTGAGATTTACAAATCATTTTCTACAGAAGATGCTTTAGCGATTAAGAAAATTGAAAGTGTTACCAACCACGACGTAAAAGCGGTAGAATATTTTATAAAAGAAAAGTTCGATGCTTTAAACATTTCAGAATTTAAAGAATTTATCCACTTCGGATTAACATCTCAGGACATTAACAATACAGCAGTTCCTTTAAGTATTAAGGAAGCTTTACTTGAGGTATATTTACCAAAATTTAATGTTCTTAAAGACAAATTACAAGAATTAGCTAGCGAATGGAGCGATGTGCCAATGTTGGCAAGAACTCACGGCCAGCCAGCATCTCCAACACGTTTAGGAAAAGAAATAGACGTTTTTGTTGTCCGTTTAAACGAGCAATTTAGATTATTAGAAACAGTGCCTCATGCTGCTAAATTTGGTGGAGCAACAGGAAATTACAATGCACATTTTGTAGCATATAAAAATATCGATTGGAAAGCATTCGGAAGTAAATTTGTACAAGACATTTTAGGGTTACACCATTCGTTCCCTACAACACAAATTGAACATTACGACCATATGGCTGCTTTGTTCGATAACTTAAAGCGTATCAATAACATTCTTATCGATTTAGATCGCGATGTTTGGACCTACGTCTCTATGGATTATTTTAAACAACGTATTAAAGCTGGTGAAGTTGGAAGTTCTGCAATGCCACATAAAGTAAATCCTATCGATTTTGAAAATAGTGAAGGAAACTTAGGAATGGCAAATGCCCTTTTTGAATACCTTGCTTCAAAATTACCTGTTTCAAGATTACAACGTGATTTAACAGATAGTACTGTTTTAAGAAATGTTGGTGTGCCTTTCGGACATACATTAATTGGTTTCGAATCGACTTTAAAAGGGTTGAATAAATTACTTATTAATAAAGATAAATTTGCACAAGATTTAGAGAACAATTGGCCAGTAGTTGCTGAAGCGATTCAAACCATTTTACGTCGCGAAGCTTATCCTAATCCTTATGAAGCTTTAAAAGGTTTAACGCGTACAAATGAAAAAATAAACCAATTGTCTATCTCAAATTTTATTGATACCTTAGAAGTATCTGCCGAAATTAAAGAAGAATTAAAGGCAATAACTCCTAGTAACTATACAGGGATTTAAAAATTAATATGTTTTCAGATAAAACGTCGTTTATACTAGCTATTTCAGTCTCTCTGACTTTTTCAATTGCAGGAATGCTAGATATTTTAGACAACCTTGTTGTGGCATCTGTAATAATTATAGCATTTATGCTCGTTGTAATCAATTTGTTTATACGGGATAAAGCACCAATTAAAGCAGCCCCTAAAAAGGAAGATATTATCAAAAAGAATGTAGACGAGTCTTAAACATTAAGACACCTAAATATACTAAAGCAGCTTTTTTAAGCTGCTTTTTTTATTCCTCTTCATCGCTTAAAGCGCGTTTTAAAATGGCTTCTGGCAAACTCTTTTTCGAAGTCGCTCCCATCTTTTTTAACTTCTGAACTCTAGAAATTAAATTTCCACGACCATCAAATAATTTATTCATAGCCGAGGAATAATCCTTCTTAGCATCATCTATTTTCTTACCAACACCCGTTAAATCCTTTAATAAACCATCGAATTTATCATATAAAGCGCCAGCCTGATTAGCAATTTCTTTGGCATTACGTTGTTGCTTTTCGTTATTCCACATGGTGTCTACGGTGCGCAATGTAGCCAATAAAGTCGCGGGAGTTACAATCACAATATTCTTCTCGAACGCCCGATTATAAAGTGAATTATCTTCGTTAATAGCCACTGCAAAAGCAGGTTCTATAGGGATAAAAAGTAACACAAAATCTGGAGATTCCATAGCGTACAAATCTTGATAGTTTTTGGCAGAAAGCTGATCGACATGTCTACGGATTGAATTAACATGCGCTTTTAAATACAAAGCGCGATCATCTTCTTCTGCATTTACAAAACGTTCGTAATCGGTTAGAGAGACTTTACTATCTATAATCATTCGCTTATTATCTGGCAAGTTTAAAACCACATCGGGCAACACTCGCGTGCCGTCGGGACGCGTAAAATGTTGTTGCACAAAATATTCTCTATCTTTCTCTAAGCCTGATTTTTCTAATACACGTTCCAAAACCAATTCCCCCCAATTTCCTTGCATCTTACTGTCTCCCTTTAAAGCTCTAGTTAAATTGGTTGCCTCTTTTGTCATTTGAACATTCAGATCTTTAAGTCCCAATAATTGTTCTTTTAAAGCAGAATGCATGCCAATACTTTCCTTCTGAGATTCTTCTACACGTTTTTCAAAACCTTGAATTTTTTCATGCAACGGATTTAAAATCAGCTTTAAATTTTCTTTATTCTGATGTGTAAATTTCTCTGATTTTTCTTCTAGGATCTTACTTGCCATCAATTCAAAATCCTTTCGAAGCTGTTCTTGTTGTTTTACGACATCTTTTTCTCGCAATAAATTTTGTTGCTGAAGGTTTTCAAATTCTGAATTTCTACGCGTTAATTCTGTATTTAAAAACTCTTTTTCTCTACGGATGTCTTCGCGATCACCTTCAATTTTTGAAATATTCTTTTGAAGCGTCTCTAACTGAACTTTAAAAGCCTCGTCTTGCTTCAAGTTTTGAGACAATGTATCTTTTTTATATTCAGAAAACTGCTGAAGCAATTGCGCATAGCGTTCTTCTATCCGACTATACTCGCCTTTGCTTTTTAGTTTAGAAATTGTAAACCCGATAACCATTCCTACAAGAGCAGAAACGCCTATTGATGCCAATAATATAATAGTATCGTTCATGAAATTATTTTGAAATGACTCAAATATAGTCGTTTTTAATCGAAGGAAAAGAATGCAGAGACTAAGATTTAAACCTTATTTATTCACACGAAAACTTCCCGTTTCCGGATCAAACTGAATTAAATCATCGGGAAATAAAGTACTAAACACACCCTGCTGAATTAAATTACATGGCGCATCTGAAACCACATTTTCAGGTGTCATGACAATCATTTTATCGCAAAGCTGAATCGCTAAATCTATTTCGTGAGACGAAAACAATATGGTCTTCCCTGTTTCTTTTGCTAATTTTTGAAGTAATTTTAAAGTATATGCTTTGTGATACATATCTAAATGTGTCGTTGGCTCGTCTAAAATAATTAAATCAGTATCTTGAGCTAGTGCTCTTGAAATCATAACTTTTTGAAGCTGCCCATCACTTAGTTCAAAACATTTTTTATGTTTTAAATCTTCAATATTTGTAAGTTGCAAAGCGTGCATTACTTTCTCCAAATCTAAATCGGATAACGTTCCAATCCAATTGGTATAGGGCTGTCTTCCTAATGCAACCAACTCGAAAACGGATAAGTTCTTAGAGGTTATTTTTTCTGTAAACACGATGCTTAACACTTGCGCCAACTCTAAAGCGTCATAAATAGTGACATCTTTATTATTTATAAAAACCTGACCGCTTAACGCAGGCTGTGTATTCGTTAAAGTCCGCAACATGGTAGATTTTCCAATTCCGTTTCCTCCAACCAATCCAATCAATTCTCCTTTTCCTAAAGCAATATTAATATCCTTAGAAATAGTATGATCTCTATGTTTAGAACGGTAACCGATAGATAAATCTTCAGTTTTTAAAATGATATGTTTGCTATTTCCCGTCATCTTAAAACATCAAATTTCGTTTTCTAACCAATAGCCATATCACAATTGGAGCACCAACCAAAGACGTAATGGCGTTAATAGGTAAGGTATAATCGCTATTCGGAATCTGAGCAATGGTATCACAGATTAACATGATAATTCCTCCTAATAGCACTACTGCAGGTAATAATATTTTATGATTAGACGTATTAAAAACCAGACGTGTTAAGTGAGGAATCGCAAGTCCGATAAAAGCAATTGGACCAGCAAAAGCCGTAATGGTTCCTGCTAATAAACTGGTGGCTAAAATAATAAACAATCGGCTTCGCTTTAAATTTAAGCCTAAACTTTTAGCATAATTATCACCTAATAACAACGTATTTAGTGCTTTTATTGATGCTAAACTCAGTACCAACCCAACACCATAAATCGATGCAAAAACACCTAATTCTAGCCATGATAAATTTCCCAAACTACCAAAGCCCCAAAACACATAGCGCTGTAATTGTTCGGCCGAACTAAAATAAGACAGAACTCCTACAATAGCACCGGTTATACTCGCAAACATGAGTCCGATAATTAAAATAGCCATAGTATCTCGCACTCTAGATGACACTAACAATACGGATAAAAGCACTAAGAAACTTCCTAAACTCGCTGCAATTACAACGCTCCATTTAGAAATTAATAATACGGCAAAAGCACCACCAAAAAGCCCTGAGCCTAAAATCACTAAGGCCACTCCTAAACTAGCGCCAGAACTTATTCCCAAAACAAAAGGTCCTGCTAAAGGATTTCTAAATAAGGTTTGCATTAAAAGTCCTGAAACCCCTAAACCAGATCCTACTAATATGGCTGTAATTGCTTTTGGCAACCTATAATTTTGAATGATATAACCCCAAGACTCATTCGTCGAATTTCCAAAAACACTATCAAAAACTCCATGTAGCGGAATAGAAACTGACCCCAAACTAATATTTATAAAAAAACAACATAGTAATAGCCCAATAAGCACTAAAAACGCGGTTCTATATGTCTGCTGATTTGGCAATTAATTTAACTTTTTAAAGAAGAATAATTTATGATCTTGAAGGAGTTCTGGATGGCAAATTTTAATTAAATCTTTCAGAACTAAATCGGGTCTAGACTGCCCTAATTCATAATACAGTACACCTCCTGTTGCTCCTGTGGTATTAGACATAGAATAGACATGTTTCTGTTTAAAAGCATCAAATTTTGTGTAATGCACATTCGCCTTTTCAAGTTCTTTTAAACTCCCGTAAATTGAAGGGTTAATCCAAATGTCGCCCATTTTAGCTTTATTAAAAACCGTTTCGAAGTTTAGTGCTAAACTTCCCGAGCCTTGCGTATTTTTCCAAAGATAATTGGCATTTGCATCTTTTAAAAGCTGTGCTTCTGAGCTGGTGCCATTTGGCATATACCAAACATCTTTATACATGGCTCCACTAAATACACTAGGTCTATTTTCTACATTTTTGGCTAACGTTTTAGCCATTACATATTCCGTTTCAATACTATTATAAACGGCTTCTGCTTTATCTTCTTTATTAAACAGCACACCAAAAAACTTAATCCATTCGGCTTTTGCCAATGGCGTTTCTTCGACCCAATCCCCGTTATAAATAACTGGAATATTTGCTTTTTTAACGGTTTCCATAGAACTATTATTCCCATCTACGCCAAAAGCGATCACAACTTCTGGTCGCAATTCTAAAAGTACTTCTGTATTTACCCCTTCGTTTTTGCCAAGCTCACGAATTTCTTTATTATCAATTCGTGTTCTATTTTTTTCTGAAGACACATATTGTGTTCCTGGAAATCCAACTAATTTTTCATCTTCACCTAATAATTCTAAGCCAGGCAAATGCGTTGTCGATGTCACTACAATGCGCTCTATTGGGATAGGAATTATAGACTCGAAATCGTCTGCATTCAAATCTACAATATCCATCTGGTCCTTATCGACTAAAGCAAATTTATAACTCTTGTCTGCTTTTGGCCATGGACTATAAATTTCTAAAACCTTATAATTTTTAAACGTTTTAACCGAAAAGCCTTTAGCATGCTTTAAAGATAAATCTATACTTTGTTCTTGTATTTCTTTGACTGCTTTTGCGTCGTTTTTACAACTAAAAGCGAACACAAAGAGTAGAATAACTAAAAATTTTAACTGAAAAGGTTTCATTTAATTCAATTTTGAAAAGTGTGAATTATAATATTCAAAACGAATTAATACACACCTCAATTTAATATAAAGACACTTCAAATGTAAGCATATAAATTTCAGACGAAATAAATATTTTAATTTTTTAGTAGAAATAACACCCATAATACTGAAACTTCTTTACGAAAAAAATGGGATTTATATTTTAGTAGAAATAAAAACATTAGTTTTGAACCGAATTTTGGTTCATATCATTTAAAATGATGGATTAAAAGGGAATTGAGTGTAAATCTCGAACTGTTCCCGCAACTGTAATCTTAGTTTTGCTTTGCAAAATGCTTGTTATTAAAACTCTAATACACCACTGATTTTAATTTAAAATTGGGAAGGTAATTAACAAGACGAGAGTCAGGAGACCTGCCAAATTCAGCTAAACTAATTGACTTTCGGGCAAAGAGTCTTAACTATATGAAAGAAAAACGAATACTCTATTTTTTATTTTTTGCATGCGTTCTAACACAGTCTTTTGTGTTAAGCGATTCTATTCAGAAATTAGACACCATTCTAACTTCTGCCAATTCGCAATTAAATACGTATTGTACATCCCCTATTTATTCGAAAGAGCATGGATTAGGTAAGGCAACTAGCGCTTATTTTCGAGATACGACAGGGATTAAGAACGGTGTAAATTTAGACTTAAAATCAAAAAAATCCTGTCATTCCCATATTAAGAAGCAACAGGACGGCATAACTAAAATTACTTAAAACATTAATATATAATTAATTAAACTATGAAAAAGATAAACAAATTTTTAGTACTAGCTCTTGCGAGCACTGCTTTTTTAAGCTCATGTAGTAATGACGACGATGCAACTCCAGACCTTCCTAAAGGAGATTACGACACTGGATATTTTGTATTAAACGAAGGGAATGCTAACCCTGCAACAGCAAGTATTTCTTTTATTGGAAACGACGGTACGATGGAAGACGACGTTTACAGAACTGTAAATCCAACGTCTCCAGAAACGGGTACATATTTACAAAGTATGTTTTTTGATGACTATAATGCTTACATTATTTCTGGAAATGCAGACCAAATTACTGTTGTAGATCGTTACACTTTTGAATACAAGACTACAATTTCTACCGATTTTGAAAATCCTAGATACGGTGCTATTGCAAACGGAAAAGCCTATGTTACAAATTCTGCTGGATGGGAATTAGGATCTGCAGATGATTTTGTTACTGTAATAAATTTATCAGATTATTCTACATCTACTTTTGCAATGGAAAATGCAGAAAAAGTTATGGAAGAAGATGATATGATCTATTTTGCTAATGGATATTATGGTAGCGGACAAACTATTACTGTTTTAAATCCTAGTACAGATGCAACGACAATTATTGATTTAGGTGATGGAAATTCTCCTAATTCTATAGTTGAGGAAGATGACAATCTATACGTATTGACAACTAATTTTGCTGGTACACCAAATATTTTTGAGATTAGCACAGCTTCAAACACAATTACAAATACTATTGATTTATCAGGGGTGGTTACAAGTCCTAGGCTATTAAATATTGAAGATGATATTATGTATTTTACAGATGCAACATCTGTATATAAATTAGATATTAATGGTACAACACCTTCTAAAGTATTAGAATATACATCGACTTCTCTGTATGGTGCTATGTATAGTTTTACTGTAGAAGACGATAAGATTTACATTACAGATGGTGGCGATTTTGCTTCTGGAGGAACAGCTTACGAATACTCATTAACAGGATCTCTATTAAATACTTATATTGTTGGTGTAGGTCCAAACGGATTATATTTCAACGATTAATACCCCAAATGTATCATTAACCAAGAGAAATCGTCTAGAAAGAAATTTTTAGGCGATTTTTTATTTTCTGTCGGTATGGAATTTTTAGGGTTTATGGCTTCTTACTTGTCCTTTAAAAAGCATTGTTATACTTTTAACCTTCATTAAAACCAAATATTATGATATCAAGCAACACCTATTTTGAAGGTAATGTAAAATCTTTAGGCTATCAATCGGCAACTGGAGCATCGACTTTAGGCGTTATGGAAGCAGGAACCTACGAATTTGCCACCGACAAACATGAAACTATGAATGTTATAGAAGGTACAATGACCGTATTATTACCAGAATCTAGCAATTGGGAAACCTTTAAAGCAGGAGAATCTTATCAGATAGAAGCGAATAAAACCTTTCAAGTTAAGGTATCTGAGCAAACCTCTTATTTATGTCAGTATGAATAATAAGGTATTAGATAATTAAATACGATTACGATTCTCTTTTCGAAAATAGAAAATACTTAAAAAATAAAAAGGCTGCCAATTGGCAGCCTTTTTTAATATCTATAGTTTATAAACTAAAATACAAATAATGGTCTATCGGCCATAAGTGCATTCACTTTAGTTCCAACAGCAGCTAAAATAGCTTCGTCTTCTAAGTTTACAATAACCTCATCGACTAAATCAACGATAGTTTGCATATCGCTTTCTTTTAATCCACGTGTTGTAATTGCAGCAGCTCCAATACGAATACCAGAAGTTACAAATGGTGATTTATCATCGAAAGGTACCATGTTTTTGTTTACAGTAATGTCTGCTTTTACTAAAGCTTCTTCTGCCTGTTTTCCAGAAACATCTTTATTTCTTAAATCGATAAGCATCATATGGTTATCTGTTCCTCCAGAAATAATGTTATACCCTTTTGCCACAAAAGCGTCAGCCATAGCCGATGCATTTTTCTTAACTTGTAACATATACGTAAGGTAATTATCTGTAAGTGCTTCACCAAAAGCAATGGCTTTAGCAGCAATAATATGCTCTAATGGTCCACCTTGGTTTCCTGGGAATACAGCAGAATCGAATAAAGAAGACATTTTTCTTTTGTTTCCGTTTTTAAGTGTAATTCCGAAAGGGTTATCGAAATCTTCACCCATCATAATCATTCCACCTCTTGGACCTCTTAAGGTTTTATGCGTTGTAGTTGTTACAACGTGACAATGAGGAATTGGATCATTTAAAATTCCTTTAGCAATTAAACCTGCAGGGTGAGAAATATCGGCCATTAAAATAGCACCAACACTATCAGCAATAACACGGAAACGTTTAAAATCGATATCACGTGAATATGCTGAAGCTCCAGCAATTATTAATTTTGGTTGCTCTTTAGTTGCAACCTCTTGAATCTTATCGTAATTTAAAACTCCTGTTTCTTGGTCTACACCATAAAAAGAAGGATTATATAATTTTCCAGAAAAATTTACTGGAGAACCATGAGTTAAATGTCCACCGTGAGATAAATCGAAACCTAAAATTTTATCTCCTGGATTTAAACATGCTGCAAAAACAGCAGTGTTTGCCTGACTTCCTGAGTGTGGCTGAACGTTAACATAAGCTGCTCCAAAAAGTGCTTTTGCACGATCGATAGCGATTTGTTCTACTTCATCTACAATCTCGCAACCGCCATAATAGCGCTTACCAGGATATCCTTCGGCATATTTATTTGTTAAAACAGATCCTGCAGCTTCCATAACTTGGTCGCTTACAAAGTTTTCAGAAGCAATTAACTCTAAACCATGTAGTTGGCGTTGTTTTTCTGCTTCAATTAATTCAAAAATTTGTTCGTCGCGTTGCATAATTATATTTATCGTTAAAAATTACTCAAAAATAGGAAATAGATTAGTTAAATACATCAAAAAACATATATTTGAATATAATTTATTAAACAAACTTTAAAACAACGTTATGCAAATATCAGCCAACAATCCAGGTCGTAAGACATGGCTACATGTCGATAAAAATTCGGATTTTCCTATTCAAAACATTCCTTTCGGCGTATTTCTTACCCGCGACGACATTATTACTATAGGAACTAGAATTGGAGATACAGCGATCGATTTAGGTGCTTTGCATCAATTAGGGTATTTTAGCGACATTCCTTTAACAGACGATATATTTCTTCAGGATACTTTAAACGACTTTATTGCCGACGGTAGAAAAACGTGGCGTGCAGTTCGTAGTAGAATTGCTGATATTTTTGATGCTGATAACGAGTCTTTAAAAAATAATAAACAACATAAGGAAGTTGTATTGTTTCGTTTAGATGAAATTGAAATGCAACTACCAATACAAATTGGAGATTTCACAGATTTTTACTCTAGTAAAGAACACGCTACCAATCTTGGAGCGATGTTTAGAGATGAAGAACATGCGTTGTTACCAAATTGGTTACACATACCAGTGGGTTACCACGGAAGAAGTTCGTCTATAATTCCTTCTGGAATTCCGATACATAGACCTCAGGGACAAACATTACCTTCTGATGCTAACGAGCCTGTTTTTGGGCCTTCACAATTAGTAGATTTCGAATTAGAGATGGGATTTATTACTACTGATGCTAACGATTTAGGGGAACCAATTCCTGTAAATGAAGCTGAAGAATATATTTTTGGTTTAGTCTTATTTAACGACTGGAGTGCTAGAGATATCCAAAGTTGGGAATATGCACCTCTAGGTCCATTTTTATCTAAAAACTTTGCGTCTTCTATGTCACCGTGGATAGTGACTTTAGATGCTTTAGAGCCTTATAGAGTTCAAGGTCCTAAACCGATTAAAGCACAAATGCCTTATTTACAAACTAAAGGAAAGAAGAGTTTCGACATTAATTTAGAAGTAGCGATTCAACCTAGAAAAGAAAAAGAAACAGTGGTTTGTCGTTCAAATTTCAAACATTTGTATTGGAATATGTCTCAGCAACTGGCTCATCATACTATTAATGGATGTCCTGTAAACTCTGGTGATTTAATGGGAAGTGGAACCATTTCAGGTCCAACCCCAGAATCCTTGGCTTCAATGTTAGAAATAACTTGGAAAGGAACTAAACCTATCACTTTAAAAGATGGAACTGAGCGTAAATTTATTAATGATCACGATACTGTAGTGATGAGAGGATATTGTGAAAACGATGGTACTCGAATTGGTTTTGGAGAAGTTAAAACAGAATTACTTCCTGTTTTCATTCCGAAGAAAAAATAAAATTCATAAAAAAATCCCGATTTAAAATCGGGATTTTTTATGCTTTATAGTTTCAACATTTATAGACTTTCATCTATAATATCCTGAACACATTCTGGATTTAATAAGGTACTTGTATCTCCTAAATTGCTAATATCTTTACTTGCAATTTTTCTTAAAATACGACGCATAATTTTACCTGATCTTGTTTTTGGTAATCCGTCTGTAAACTGAATTTTATCCAATTTAGCGATTGGTCCAATACGATCTGTTATTAATTGATTAATCTCTTTTCTTAAGTTATTCTGATCTCTAGACTCTCCAGTTTCTTTTAATGTAACATATCCGTACAATGCATTTCCTTTAACATCGTGAGGGAATCCTACTATCGCAGATTCTGCAACTGCTGGATGTTCGTTAACTGCATCCTCAATAGGTGCTGTTCCTAAGTTATGTCCTGAAACAATAATAACATCATCTACACGACCGGTAATTCTGTAATACCCAACTTCGTCTCGCAACGCGCCATCTCCGGTAAAATACATATTGTCGTAAGCCGAGAAATACGTGTCCTTATAACGTTCATGATTTCCCCAAATGGTTCGTGCAATTGCTGGCCAAGGGAATTTAATACACAAACGACCATCCACTTGGTTGCCTTTAATGACTTCTCCATTTTCATCCATTAATGCAGGTTGAATTCCTGGAAATGGTAATGTCGCATAAGTTGGTTTTGTAGGTGTTACAAACGGAATTGGCGTAATCATGATTCCTCCTGTTTCAGTTTGCCACCAGGTATCGACGATTGGACTTTTATGTTTTCCTATATTATCGTTATACCAGTGCCAAGCTTCTTCATTTATAGGTTCTCCTACAGACCCTAGCACTTTTAAAGATGATAAATCTCTATCATTTACAAATGAAATATTTTGTTTTGCCAATGCTCTAATCGCGGTTGGCGCGGTATAAAACTGATTAACCTTATGCTTTTCTACAATTTCCCAAAAACGTCCGAAATCTGGATACTGAGGAACACCTTCAAACATAACCGTAGTTGCACCGTTTGCTAACGGTCCATATACAATATAACTGTGACCGGTAATCCATCCAATATCTGCGGTACACCAATACACATCGCCATCCTGATATTGAAAAACATTCTTAAAGGTATAAGCCGTATAGACCATATAACCACCAGTGGTATGCACCATTCCTTTTGGTTTCCCTGTAGAACCGGAAGTATATAAAATAAATAACGGATCTTCCGCATTCATAATTTCTGGTTCGCAAATAGGAGACGCTTTATCTAATAACGGTTGTAACCATACGTCGCGACCTTCTTTCATATTAATTTCCGAACCGATTCTATTTACAACCAATACGTTTTCTACCGACGGACAAGATTCTAATCCATCGTCTACAATACCTTTTAAATCGATGCTTTTAGCCCCACGGTACGATCCGTCGGACGTGATAACCATTTTACATTCACTATCATTTATTCTAGAAGATAATGCCTTCGAAGAAAACCCTGCAAAAACCACAGAGTGAATCGCTCCTATTCTTGCGCATGCTAATAATGAAATCGCTAATTCAGGAATCATCGGTAAATAGATACATACTCTATCTCCTTTTTTAATTCCTTTATCTATCATCACGTTTGCCATTTGACACACACGATCGTGAAGTTGTTGATATGAAATATGTTCAGCCTCATCTTCAGGATTATTAGGCTCGAAAATAATGGCTGTTTTATCGCCTTTAGTGCGTAGATGGCGATCGATACAGTTTTCAGTAATATTTAATTGAGCACCTTCAAACCATTTAATTTCAGGTTTTTTAAAATCCCAAGTCAGCACCTTATCCCAACGTTTACGCCACATGAAATGTTCTTCTGCTACTTCTTCCCAAAAATTTTCAGGCTCTCGAACCGATTTCCTATATACTTGATAATATTCTTCTAAATGCTTTATGTGATAATTGCTCATTAAATACTATGGTTTTTAAAAGTTAATTTGATGTTGTGATAACACTCTTCTAAAATATAAAAATTTAACGCAATATGTAAACTTTTTCTATGGATTACTTAAAATTAACTATCGATTGTTAAAATATCCCTATAAGTAAGGTATTTATACAGAAATAAAACATCTTCTTTCTCCCCCTTTATGAAACACGAATTAAAGTGGTTTTACGCCGTATATTGATAACTTTTACAAAAGTGAAGAACGATCTAATATATTAGATCTAGGTAAAAGGTACTTAAATTGAAAAACCGGGTTTCGATTAGGGGCATTAAATATTCGCCCAATATCTATATAAAGGTTTAGTTGTATATGGGAAGATCGAAATTGATAATATTAGATCACGTCCGCGATCGATTATGTGTTGGTTCTAAAAGTTAATCTTCAGAAACAGGTTCTGGTTTTTTGTTTTTTGAAGCCAATTCGTCTGTTAAGAAAGGTAAACTTACGTGTAATGCGATATAGCTACTTTTATTTTTACCCGCTTCGAAGTTGTTCTTTAAAACATCTGTAAAACCTTGATAATATCTTAGATTAAAAATAATTCCTTTTCCTTCATGTCCTGATCTTAAAAAATACCCAACATTGGCAATGACACCATAATCTGTTTTATTAACAAAATCGGTTATTTTTTGAGTAAGTTCGCCTTCCGTTCCTTCGTAAGTGCCTTTAGCTTTACCTAAAAAAGAGACCTGCGGACTTAAACCAAACCTAAAATTAGAATCAGTTAATTGATATGAAAATAACACATGAAGATCGGTATAACTGATCACCGTTTTCGCCCTTGTATTCATGTAAAGGCTATTTAAATATTCGTCGTTAGAGTGTAAATCTGTATTATTTAACTGAAATGTCCTTTTCGATAAAAAATAAACGGTAGGACTTACGTACCAATTTTCAGACAGTTTAAGGTTTCCTGCAATTCCGAAATTCACACCATTTTTCATTTTTAAGTCATCTACATTAGAAAAACTGCTGAAAGGCACACCAATTTCCATACTCAGATTAAATTTTTCTGATGCCACTTTATCCCCAAAAATCATGGCAACAATAGCTGCTTGAGCATTGGAAAGCTGAGATATACTGAATACTAAAACAAAAAGAAAAGTTGTATATTTTTTCATATTAGATTTACTTAATTAAATGTTAAAATTAATATAAAATTTTAAATGTTGTAGCAACATCTTCATCTTTTATTTTAAAAATAATTTTTAATACTTAGTTATCTTCTAAAAAATATATTGTATTTGCCCTTCTTTTTAAGGAAAAAGAGTCCTAAAAAGGCATTTTAAATCTCATTATAATTTAGCTGCATTAAACTAGAATACACTTTTAATATGTTAAATAGAAAAGCCTCAAGTACACACTTGAGGCTTTTTATTATATAAATAATTATTTCTAATTAGGACTTCATAAACGCAAGTATGTCAGATTCATCAAGCTTTGGATTTGCACCTTCGTGACTCGCCACTAAAGCCCCTACAGCACAGGCATAATCTATGGCCTCTTGCGGTGGGGTATCTTTAAGCAGTTTAGTAATTAAAGAACCTAAAAACGAATCCCCTGCTCCAACAGTATCTACTACTTTTACTTTGTATCCTTCGTTGTAGTAAAAGGTTTTGTCTTGGTAATATATGGCACCTTGAGATCCCTTGGTTACACAAATAGATTTGGTATTGGTCTCTTTTGCTATGAACAATATATTATCTTCTAAAGATGTCGATTCGAAACCTAATGATTTTGAAATTTCAAATATCTCATCGTCATTAAATTTTAAGAAATCTGCCACGCTCATAAGGTGACTCAATACTTCGGTAGTATAATGAGGCGCTCTTAAATTGGTATCTAATATTTTATATTTTGCAACTTCTAAAAGTGCATATAAGGTTGCACGAGATGTTAAATCTCGAGCTACTAAACTTCCAAATATAAAAGCATCAGCTTGTTTTGTTTTTTCAATGGCAGATTCTGTAAGCTGAATATTATCCCAAGCACGATTAGAATTAATGGTGTAAGACGCAGAACCAGTGTCATCTAAAACAACATCTACAGCTCCAGTTTCAAGTGCACTATCTATTTGAACATTTTCAGAATTCACGCCATGTGCTTTAATAAAATCGGCAATCTCCTCACCTTTAGCATCATTGCCTATTCTAGTAACTATAGACACTTTATTACCAAAAGACTGCAATCTTAAAGCAACGTTTAAAGGTGCTCCACCAATTTTTTTATGCGTGGGAAACACATCCCATAATACCTCGCCAAAACAAACTATATTTTTCATTTAACCGTGTTTTAAAGCTGATTTATTCCATGAAATGACACTATGTTCGATACCGTTTTCTGAAATGGCTTTATAGGCCTTGGTAAAAGCATTCACAAACGTTTCAGAGGTTTTCAATTTTCCGAAGATAGATTCCAATTCTAAAAATACTGCTGGATTATCTTTAGCCAAAAGTGCCTGTTTAGCTAGCGCATCGTGCATCACATCTTTTATAATTAAGTCCTGTTGATTTTCGTCTTTTCCTAAACTATAAATCGCCCAGGCCGCAACTACTAATGCTGCAAAGTCTACATGTTTATCATGCGTTAATTGAGCGTTTACAGTTGGCAACACAAATATTGGAAACTTAGCAGAACTCTCTGAACAGATTCGATCTATTTGGTCTTTCATATAAATATTACCAAATCTATGCAATAACGTTTCTTTATATTTATCCAAATCTACGCCATCTAAATCGGATAAAGTTGGCGTCACCTCCAGATCCATATACAATTTTAAAAAGGCTCTAATATCTTTATTATGAACGGCTTCATCAATCGTTGAACACCCTCTTAAAGCTCCCAAAACACCCAACACAGTATGTCCTGCATTAAGCAGCGTTAACTTCATTTTCTCAAACGGATCCACATCTTCAACAAATCGTGCCCCTACAGTTTCCCAGGCTGGTCTTCCTGCTTTAAATTCGTCTTCAATAACCCATTGATGGAACGGTTCGCAAACTACTGGCCAAGCATCATCAATTCCTGTCGACGCATTTAAATTTGAAATATCTACAGGCGATGTTGCCGGCGTAATACGATCGACCATACTATTTGGAAACGACACATTAGCTTCGATCCAAGGCATTAATTCAGGCTCGGCTTTTTCAACATAACTCATTAACATGCGTTTTGCTAAATCTCCGTTACCTTTTATGTTATCGCAAGACTGAATCGTAACCGCCAAATCATTTTGCTGACGATGTTTTAATGCTTGTGTTAAATATCCGAATATCGTTTTAGGTGCATATGTATGCTCTAAATCGTATTGAATTTGAGGATTATCGAAATCGAATGCTTCTGTAGCTTCATTATAATTATATCCGCCTTCGGTAATGGTTAACGTTATAATTTTAATGTCTGGACTTGCCATTTTTTCGATAACCTGCATTGGATTTTCGGGAGCATACAAACACTCTACGATAGAACCAATAACACGTCTAGTTAAGGTACCATCTAACTCTTTTATAACGAGTGTGTATAATCCGTCTTGTTCTTTAAGCGTATTATATATTTTTGTATCGAAATCTAATAATGCTACACCACAAATTCCCCAGTCTTTATTCCCGGAATCATGCAGTAACTGATCTGTATAAAACGCTTCATGAGCTCTGTGAAATCCACCAATGCCCACATGTACAATACCTGCCTTAACTTTTGAACGATCGTAAGTTGGACATGATATATTTTTGGCAACTTCTGCCAAATTCTTCTGATTAAGTTTAATTAAATGCTCCACGATATTATATGTTTTTATTTTTTTCTCGTTTTAATTTCCAATATGCAGTTACAAAATAGATTACTGTACACACAAATGCATAACGATAAAATACATCTCTGTTTTCAATATAAATAGATTCATTAGCACTACCAAATAATACAATACAAGCTAATACTAATGTAACGATAAGTGAAACGATGGAAACACCTGTTAATACTTTTGAAAATACAGAATGATCTTTTACTCTTATTGTTTCGTGCGTTGCTTTTTCGTCTTGATATAATTCAATATTGTGTTGTCTTTCTTTTTCCTCTAATTCTTCTTCTGGATACGAATCTTTAGCCCCGTATTGCCCAGCTAAAACCGTATATATAATGATTGTATAAATCCAAGTTGGGATAAATAAATAATAAAACGGCATAATATCTATTACGTTTAGTCCGAAACCGAATATTAAACCTAATCCCCAAGACACAATTGCAGGTGTACTAAAAGTTAATTTTTTATAATGTGCCCAATATCGTGTGTAACCAATTTTTGGAAATATTTGATGTTCTGCAAACACAATCCCTCCTACTGGAACAACTAATAAGCCAGCATAAGTTAATAATGGTAATATCTGACTAAACACAAACGGGAAACAGGCAACAATCATAGTCACTATACCAACAACTACTGTGGTTTTTTTTCTTGAATGACTTTTAAACACGGCCTGAGCCGCTAAACCTGCTCTGTATAAATTAGCTACAGCTGTGGTCCAACCTGCTACAATAACAATAACAAATCCAGACCATCCTAAAGCGTAATATGCGACATCTCCTGGATCGAGAGCGACAATAGGTTTCCCTATAATTACAGCTGCTCCTGCTCCCATAATTCCGGCAGCAATCCATGCGATATAATGTCCGAACATCATCCCTGTACTCGTTGTTAAACCGTATGATTTCTTTTTAGCAAATCGTAATAATGCCATATCTATTAAACCAAAATGCGTAATGGTATTGGCAGCCCATGCAAAACCAATAACTTCTACTAACCCGATGCCTGTTTCACCCTCACTATTAACTCCGGTCCAAATAGAATGGTCTCCTAAAGTTATAAAATCGTTCCAACTTGCAGGAATTGTTTGACCTAAATCTACAAGAGATAACGCTGGAAGCAATACAAATGCACCACTAATAAACATAACAAATAACCAAGGTGCACAGATTCCAGAAAACTCCGTCACGGCTTTAAACCCATAAATAGCGATAGAAACGACTACGAGTCCTACACATAAAACTATAATAACAAACCATAGATTTGTAGGATACCAATCGAGTTGTGCGGGAATATCAAAAGCGAAACGCACAGCCGTTGCAGAAACGGTAATCATTGCCGCAGAAATTACAGTAAAAATAATAACGTTTGCCCAATTGTAGAGCTTAGTCATAGAATCTCCTGCAATTTTATTTAAATAAGTATATAAGCTTAAACGAGTTTCTACTGCTATTGGAGACGTAATTAACGTCCAACTAAGTACAGCTAAAATATTACCAATTAATAACCCTAATAAAATATCTTTAGTTGTCGCTCCCAAAGCTACGAAGGTCGCACCGATTACAAATTCTGTTGCCGCCACATGTTCGGCAGCATATAAACCAGCAAAGTGTGTCCAATCATGCAGTTTATGTTTAGACACTGGTAATTGCTCTTCGTCTATAGACTCGAACTCTTGAAAATTTTTAGTTGCTTTCATATGCAGTTAGGATTATAGTTTGTTATTAAATCATGTTGTAAAATTCAATAAAACTTAGTTTCATTTGGTTCAAATCATACAAACGTCATTTTTACGTTTTTAATTATTTTTCAAAGTTATTCAAAAAATCGACATGACAAAATAAAACTCTAAAATATTCTATATTAACTTATTTATATTCTAGATTGATATTTGTTTGCGATTTATTGCTAAAATAACAGCTCATACAATATAATGTATTTTTAACGTTTATTAATATATTATCAATAAATTTATTACATTCGTTTTATAATTACTATTTATGGAATCTCAGAAAATAAAAAACATCTCTGTAGACTGTGTTGTTTTTGGCTATAATACCACCGAAAAAACGCTTAATGTCTTATTAATAAAACGTTATTTAGAATCTGCAACTGATTCTAAAATATTAGTCAACGATTATGTCTTAACCGGATATCATGTTAATGAAGATGAAACGTTAGACGATACAGCTACAAGGGCACTTAAAGAATTAACAGGTTTGAGTGGCTTATATAAAAAACAATTCAAGGCTTTTGGTAATCCAAATCGTTTATTGGATAAAAAAGATCAGCTTTGGATTAAAAATGAAGATTTTAATAGCAGAACCATTACCGTCGCTTACTATTTTTTAATAAAAACGGAAGCTATCAATCTTAATGAAAATAAATACAATGCAAAATGGTTTCCAGTAAACTCATTACCAGAATTAGGTTTTGATCACGAAAGTATCATTTTAGAAGCTTACGAGGATTTAAAAATTAAGTGCCTTTCGGAGCCTATCATTTTTGAATTGCTTCCAAATAAATTCACAATTAATGATGTTCAAGATTTATATGAATCTATTTTAGGAATTGAAATTGACAACCGTAATTTTAGAAGAAAATTAATTAATAAAAAATACATTATCCCTTTAGATGAAAAGCAAGTTGGCGTGTCTAAAAAACCAGCACAACTTTATATGTTTAGCAAGGACGTTTATGAGAAAATGTTTAAAAAGAATTACTTAATTAGTATTTAAACACCTCTAAATATTACCATTATATAGTAGAAAAAACACAGCCGATTGAAAAAATGAAGTTGTATTTTTCTACTATTTTTTGTTTCTAATCTATATTAAAACGTTTGTGCTGTCTATAATAGTAACCCCTACCAAAGTGTTACTAAAGTAAAAAACGAAACGTTAGGTATATATTCAGAAACTTATCTTTATCTAAAGATCCGCCCGTTCTGAATTAGAAATACCGTTATTTTATCACCTATTATAAGTTCAAAAAACACTAAATAATAGCTTTCTCTCCAACGCAAAAAAAGAAATGACCAACCTAATTTATTTTAGATAAATTAAAAATTGAAACTATATTTACGGTATTAATAGGATTACAAATAATATGCAGTTCTAAATTCTATAGATGTACTAATAAATTTATAGCCTCATTAGAACCAGCAAATCCCTTTCATTTAAAAAAGTAAACCAAGCATTGGAACACCCATTTTACAAAAAACCTAAAACAGAGCAAAAACGCATTCAAGGACTGCTTATTACTGCGGCTTTAGTGGTGCTATTATTATCTATCTTTATTTCGTATAGGACTGGAGTAATTATAATCGGGATACTGACGTTTTCAATACTACTTTCAATTCTTGCTCCTTTTTTAGACGTACCCGCGATGAAAGCAAGTGGGAAACTTAAATATCATGCGCCGCTATTCTTATCTGAAGCTCCAAAAGACGGCATAGTTACTATACATGGTGGTACATTATTCGATTACGTATTTGTAATCAATAAGAAATTAAACAGTCAACAGCGTACCCATTTTATTCTTCAAAATCACATACAAGGTCTTTTACACCTCATAGAAACAGCAAAACATCAGGATCCTAATCTAAAGATTAGAGGCACAAGCTATATTATTAACGCAAGGACAGCGAATAAGTTAGGGTTTCGGGTTCAAAAATTAGATTTTATACAAACTGTAATTCTAAGATTCAATTATTTCAATCTGTTAATATCTCATTCTATTGCAAAAAATAAGTTATCTTTTCCTTCATTAAAAAACACAAGAACTTTTGAAACGACTTTACAAGAATTAACCGCTCGTAAATCGTACATGGAATTATTAAACCAAAAATTAGAACACGTAAACTAAACAAACTAAAATTATGAAGCATTTATTTTTTCTCGTATTAATATCTTTAAGTTTTACAGTTAAAGGGCAAAGTATTATTGGACAATGGGAAACCTACGATGATAAAACCAATGAAAAGAAAGCATTAATTGAAATTTACAAGACCGATGATGTCTATTTTGCAAAAATAGTGAATAAGTATATCGGAGAAAAAAACTCTGTTTGCACGGCATGTGAGGGCGACAAAAAAGATAAACCAATGATTGGATTGGTAATTATTGAAGACATAAAAAAAGACGGCAAAGAATATAACGATGGTACAATCTTAGACCCTGAGTCTGGTGATGTCTATAGTTGTTACTTAAAATTAGTCGATGACAACAAACTAAAAGTAAGAGGTTATATGGGCGTTGCACTTCTTGGAAGAACGCAATATTGGATTAGAAAACAATAAAATAGTCCTTAAAATTTTCTAAAAACGAAACGGGTGATTAAATAGTATTTAATCACCCGTTTTTATTAAAACACTGTATCTAATATACTTTCACTTAGTAGTACACTTCTAAAACTACTGCATTTTCAGACTTTAAGTCAATTCTATTTATTGAAGCTGGTAAAAACAAGGTCTCCCCTTTTACCAAATGATAATCTATGCCTTGCCATTGCAATTCTAGTTCACCTTCGACACATATATAAATAACAAAGGAATCTAAGCTTGAATAATCTTTCTCGATCGTCCCGTTAATTGATAAGATATTCGTCTTAAAATATGGAGAATGTACTAAAGTGTTCGTTTCATTTTCTAAAACTTTATAGTCCGTTTTATAACTATCCTGAACACTGTAATCTATTACGTCTACTGCTAAATCCGTATGTAATTCACGAGTCTTTCCTGTTGTTGCATCCACACGTTCGTAATCATAAATACGGTATGTAATATCTGATGTTTGTTGTATTTCTGCTAATAAAACCCCAGAACCAATTGCATGAATACGTCCTGTTGGAATGTAATAGGTATCACCTTTAGAGACAGTATCGTTATTTAAAACATCTAAAATTTTTCCAGAATCTAAAGCTTCTACGTAAGATGCTTTATCTACTTTCTGATTGAAACCTACAATAAGTTCAGCATCTTTTTCAGCTTCCATAACGTACCACATTTCGTTTTTACCAAACGAATCGTGTCTTTCCTTAGCGATCTCATTACTAGGATGTACCTGTATTGACAAAGGCGTCTTGGCATCTATAAACTTAATTAATAACGGAAATTCTGTCCCGAATAATTTATATACATTCTCACCAACAATATCTGCTTTAAATTCTTGAGTTAATTCTTCTAATGTTTTACCTTCTAAAACACCAGCACTAACTACTGTTTTATCTCCTTTTACATCAGAAATTTCCCAAGATTCTCCAATACTTTCCTCCTGATAATCTTTGTGTAATACTGTTTTTAATTTTTCTCCTCCCCAAATTCTATATTTATATAGAGGTGTGAATTTTAATGGATATAATGACATTTTTTTATTTTTTGAAATGAAAAAGGTTCCAAAACCTAAATTTTGAAACCTCTTTCTATTTATTTAATTCTTATTAATTAAAAGAAACTTCTAAAGGCGAATTTACTTTCTCTGAAAACTCTTGTATGTGTTTCTCCCACAAAGCTTTAGTTGGATATTGTTTAGACTCCTTCCAAGCAAAACCGGCGTAATATACTACTTTATTATTATTTACCTTAAGTTGGCTATATAAATTACTACGATCTTTTGCATTAGTTACGTAATAATCTGAGGCCACCATATCGTCTTTTTTAGCAACTATAGCGGTTCCTAATTCTGAGTCGAAATATTCAGATTCCCAATACGCAATCCATCCTTGCTCTACGTTTTCGGTGATAGTACCTTTATTATCGTGTAGCGTTAAACCAATAGATAATTCGTCTGTTCCTTCTACTTCAATTTCAAATCTTGAAAAATTACTACCGTAATCTAAAGAAATGTGTTTCTCCTCAGAAATCGTATTTCCATCAGCATCCCAATCGGCATAGCTTAAAACAAAGCTTGTTCTAATTGGTCCAGTTGTAATCGTTTTATAGTCTGTAAAATTCTTAGAAATATAATACGATGTATCTATTTTTACAGCAGAACCTCCTGCCCCACGACTAGATCCCACGTGAAAATTATCTAAACCTTCACCATAATCGATATGATATTCCCCTGCTTTAATAGCATTTCTAGCATACCATTTATTAATAATTGGGTATTCTACTTTTTTAAGCCATAAATCAATTCCACTCGACAATGTACCTCCAGGCACACTATCTTCAATCATTTTTTGAGCGACAGGACCGTAAGTTCTAAATGCAACTTTATTGTTCTCCCAAGTGTAATCGTCTGTACGTTCAGGAACAAATCGCGAATAGCAATATGCAGTGGTATCCTTTTTAACAGAAGGATCTGCTATAACTAAACTATATTGCTTTTCTGATTTTGGAGCGACTTCAGGCTGAAACAACAACACATCTACCGTTCCATCGAGATCTTCATCTACAAACTGAGACGTCAATATGGCTTTTGTTGACATATCTTGAACACTAAAATCCTCAAAGCGTTCACCTTCATTTAATGTCACATCGTCTTTTGAAATTTCTACAGTTTCAAAACTACGTGTTAATTCTAAAGTATTCTTTACAGTAATTATTGTACTATCCTTTTCCTTAGAATCACAACTTGTGAATATTGATGCTAAAGCTATACAAGAATATAATATCCCATTTTTCATATTAATCTTCGTTTGAAGGTTTTCCAATTGTAGCTAAAATTCCACCATCAACATATACTACATGTCCGTTAACAAAATTACTAGCTTTTGATGATAAAAATACAGCAGCTCCTTGTAAATCTTCTGGATCTCCCCATCTTGCAGCTGGTGTTCTGCTAATAATAAAGTCGTTAAATGGATGACCATCTACACGAATTGGTGCTGTTTGTGAGGTTGCAAAATATCCTGGTCCAATACCATTGGTTTGAATATTAAACTTCGCCCATTCCGTAGCCATGTTTTTAGTCAACATTTTTAAACCACCTTTTGCAGCAGCATAAGCACTTACAGAATCACGTCCTAATTCACTCATCATTGAGCAAATATTAATGATTTTTCCTCCACCTCGTGCAATCATACCTTTAACAACAGTTTTAGACACAATAAATGGAGAAATTAAATCAACATTAATTACTGCAGTAAAATCCTTAACTTCCATATCAATCATTGGGATTCTTTTAATAATTCCCGCATTATTGATTAAGATATCAATAGGACCAACTTCTGTTTCTATTTGTTTTACAGCAGCAATAACTTGAGCTTCGTCCGTTACATTAAACACATAACCATGTGCTTCAATTCCATCCGCTTTATATTCTTTTAAAGCATTATCTATCGCGTCTTGCGATAAATCGTTTACTACAATTGTAGCTCCGGCGTTTGCTAAACCTTTCGCCATAGCCATACCTAATCCGTGAACAGCTCCTGTAATTAGTGCTGTTTTTCCTGTTAAATCAAATAAATTTACTGACATCTTATTACTTTATATAATTATCTTAATTCAGTTATTTTTGCTACATCCATATCGTTGTAATCTAAATTCTCTCCTGCCATTCCCCAAATAAATGTGTAGTTTGACGTTCCTGAACCAGAGTGAATAGACCATGGTGGAGAAATTACTGCTTGATCATTCTGCATCCAAATGTGACGTGTTTCAGTAGGTTCTCCCATAAAATGACAAACTGCTTGATCCTGAGGAATATCTAAATAGTAATACACTTCCATTCTACGATCATGAACGTGAGCTGGCATCGTATTCCAAACACTTCCTGTTTTTAACTCTGTCATTCCCATTTGTAACTGGCAAGTTGTAACAATACCACCAATAATCATCTGGTTTACAGTACGGTGATTTGCAGTTTCTAAAGATCCTAATTCAAGTTTATTAGCTTCGGCCTTACTTACTTTTTTTGTTGGAAAGTTAACATGTGCAGGTGCTGAGTTTAAATAAAATTTTGCTGGATTACTAGCATCATTACTAGCAAAAACAACCTCTTTATTACCCATTCCAACATACAAGGCGTCTTTTAAGCCCATCTCATATTTAGTACCATCTACAGTTACAGATCCACTTCCTCCAACATTAATAATTCCCAATTCTCTACGTTCTAAGAACGATTCTGCTTTTAAAGGATCGATAGTTTCTAACGTTAAAGCACTAGAAGTAGGTACTGCAGATCCTGCGATATAACGATCGTAGTGTGTATACGTTAAGTTTACTTTTCCTTCTTGCATTAAGTTATCAATTAGAAATTCGTCTCTTAATTCTTGAGTGTCATATTTCTTTACTGTTTGCGGACTTGATGCATAACGGGTTTCATAGCTTGTACTCATTCTTTTATGTTTTTAATTATTATAATTTGTTTCGTTTCTTATTTAATATTGAATGTAAATTAATCCAATTGGTAGACTTTAAAATTATCTACAGTCATATGATTTTTTACAGTTCTTAATCCAAAATATCCATTGGTATATGGTGCATTATCTTCAAAATCCACCAACAATACATCGTTTCTATAATATTGAATTATTCCATTATATGCCACTAATTTAATAGTGTAAGGCGTATTTCCTTCTAACATATATTTTTTATCACTTAAATCGTTTTCAGGAAGTAACGGACGCCCGCCATCTCCAGTATAGCGTCTAAAGCGTGTGGTTTTATTATCGTTACCACCTACGCCCATATAGTACAGTTTTAAACTATCGTAGTTTGAAAACTTACCACCACGTGCATCCGAATTAGCAAATAAATTAGTTGGATTTTCAGGATCGTTTGCCATCCAAAAACAATTTAAATCTGATACCCGATCATTTGGTCCACCATCTTGAATAAGAAACACATCGTATTCAATCATTATCGGACCTTCAAACTTCTGGTCTAACCAAACCGTACAACCACCAACATCGTCTATTTCTAATTTACTGGCTTTATTTTCTACCGTACCGCCTTCTACTTGCTCAACTTTCCAAGCATCTAAACCTGAATCGAAATTATCTTCGTAAATTAAAGTAGCATTTACTGTTTTATCCTGTATAGTAATGGTTTTTTCTGCTTTACTACACGAATTAAAAAACACTAAAGTAAGCGTCAGAATTCCTATGGTTTGTATTGATTTATTAGTTTTAAAAATTTTCATATTAAACCTTCTAATTAATTTCTTTTATTAAAACAACACTCCAAGGTGTAATCTCTTGATTGATTTTTAACACCCCATTTTTATCGGCTTTTGCGTGATCCATTTTCATGGTGTTTGCATAGACTTTCATCATTTTAATTTGCTCACGAGTTGGTGGTTCTGGTTTCCCCATAGCTTCCCAATGGTTGTGAATATTACCATGATCCTTATCCAATATTTCAATTTCGAAATTTGCTCCTGCTTTTAAACCTGTTAACGTAAAATCTAATTTTTTAGATGTCCCTTTTTCTCTTTTATCAGAGCCTGCTGGCACAGCATTTTCATACTCTTTTGGATAGTTATAAGCTAGTGCTACTATTTTTCCATCGGAAGATTTTTTACTTACGAATAAATAGTCATCGTTATAAATTTTCTGATCTCCTAATTGATGAAGCATACGATATGCATGGTAAGATGGCTTTACAAGACCTTGATAGTTAATCATTCCGAAACCACCATGAAAGATACTTGCAGCACCTCCTTTTTCTTCAAAAATATCTGTAAACGTCCAAAACGCTAGCGAATTTGTTAATCCGATACAATCTAAATTAGATTTTACAATATAAGCTGCAGAAGGCAACCTATCGTGCATTGCATCTCTACTACTCGGACTCGTATTCCATTCTGTTAAATGAATTTCCGCATTAGGAAACGCACTTTTTGAAATCGTTTCGTTTAACCATTCTAGATCTAATTTTAAAGAATTCACGTAACGTGTAAGACCTCTTCCTTTTCCTGTTTCAGGATTAAAAGCATAATCTGTTGGGTATGGATGCGTACTTACAAAATCTACAGGAAGGTTTTCTTTTTCACAATACTCAAGAAAATCTTCAATCCACACACCTTTCCAATCTAGGGCATTAATATCGTCTGCAGCAAATACGGCTTCAGACACCTTATCGTTAGTTACTTCTCCTGCAAAACGCTCGTCTGGCACAAAGTTACTTGTAGAAGGTCCTCCCACTTTTAAACGTTTGTCTACAGATTTTACTGCAATAGCAGATTGCTTATACATTTCAAAATATTGTGATTTTGTACCATCCCAAAACAATGGGTATAAATTAGGTTCGTTCCACACTTCGAAATACCATGTTAATACTTCTTCGATACCATAACGATCTACACAATGTTGTGTAAAAGCTTCAACTAAATCGTGCCATTTTCCAAACGTATCGTCTGCTGGAGTAATATTCGCTTTCCACCAAAATACCGTCTTAGAATCTTTGGCAGCCATACTTGTTGGTAAAAACGCTAATTCTACAAATGGTTTAACATTCATATCTAAAAGCCTGTCAAAAACATCGTCTATGTATTGCCAATTATAAACTGTTTTTCCTTTTTCTATAATTATAGGGAACATATCGTCATGAAACAAACCATGAAAACGCACATATTCGAAACCACAATTTTCTTGCACTTGTTCCATTTGCTCTAGCCAACCTGCTCTTAAAGCTTCATTAGCACGACCAGCTCCAACCATTTTACTCCAATAATGATCAAACGCTTCTCCAGACTGATTAACGTCGACTTTAATATTTTGGGCTTGACCAAACATCGTGACACTTAACGCCAAACCAAAAAATATTTTTTTAAATGAATTCATAATGTATTTAAGTTCGTTTTTATCAATTGCAACTGAATTTTATTTTTAACCTTGATCAGAAATCAGATGATTTTAGGATCAGTTGATTTTAATCGCAATTTCACAAAAAATACTTTTATAGCATATAAACCATCATTCATAGCTGATAACTTATGGTCCATTTTACTAAAAACAAGGGTTTATAGTCACTACCAAGGAAAATATCATAGTATTCAGCGTAAATCTAGAAGGCTTTAATGACCATAAATATCGTCATTTCAAACAAATTATCCATTAATTATTCTAAGAAAAAAACTTATAATTTGAGCCATTTACACTCTTAAATATTGATTTCAGAAACACCTTATAAATCTATTTTCAACAAAAAAAGGCGAAAAGAATTATGTTCTTTTCGCCCTTTTTAAAAGTCTATTGTTAATAAATTTTAAACCAAAATTAGTTATTAAATATAACTGTATTAATAGATGTTGGTTGCACCTCTACACCCACCATTTGATTTCCTACTTTAAGATTTATTGTTTTTATGACGTCTTCTTTATTGTTTAATAACACCATGACACGACCATCTTTTAATTGAAATGCCAAGTGGTTTTTACCTTCTGAAGATTTTAATACAAAATCGCCAGGTTGTACAAAATGAGATAAATGTTTAAACAAGTAAAATTCGTCTGTGTAAGTAATCTTTTTTGATGTTTTATCGATAACGACCATCGAGTTTTGAGGCCAGCCCCAAGCACTCGCACCGGTTTCATCCAGTATCATATTCCAATACATATACGAACCTGCGCCATTATTTGTATAATGAACCAAATCGTTCCAAGAACGCTCTACAGATGTCCAGTCATTTTCATGCTCGCCACATTTGTTTTCGGTTTGCATCAGTTTTAAATTTGGAAATTCCTTATGTATCGTTGGAATCGCTTTAGCTCCTCCCCATTGAAATCCTACACCATCAATATATTTAGCCGTGTCTTTATAATCTAAAACCGTTTTTACATAATTAGGATCGCCTGAGTTTACAGTTCCCAACCAAATTTTGGTATCTAATTTATCTGTTTCAAACTGTGGTCCTAAGAAATCGTTTATAAAGTAAGCCATATCTTCTGGTCTCCAAGTACAAGATGGCCAATTAGGCTGAAAAGCAATCTCATTCTGTGGTTGAATAGCAGCCAGCTGAATACCTTCATTTTCATACGCTTTTACAAATTTCGAAAAGTACAAGGCATACGCTTTAAGATAGCGTTCTTGCATTTTAAAGCCTGTCGCATTATTTAACATCTCTCCACCTGAGACTAATTTATTACCATCCGTAGCGTTTTCAAAAGCACCACCTCTCATAGCGTAATGCTCATTAACTTTCATCCAAGCTGGTGGTGACCAAGGTGAAGCCCAAACCTGCAAATCTGGACGAACAGCTAACGCCGCCTTGATATAAGGCATTAAAATATAACGATCGCGATCGATATTAAAATCACGCATTTCGAAATCTTCTGCCACATCATTATGACTGTAATAACTCAATGCATAATCTGAAGCACCTATAGGCATACGACACATCGAGAAATTACTACCTTCTTCAGAAAAGATGGCATTCATTACATCTTGCTGATCTTGCGCTCCTAAACTCTGAAGCGCTTCCCAACCCAATTCATTAAAAGAACCTCCAATACCATCAATTTTCTGTAATTTTTGGTCAGTGTACACCGTTATATCTGCGGTCTCAGTATTATTTTTCTTTAAAAATCGTTTTGCCTCTACCCAACGCTCGGATGACGTGGTGTAAATTAAATCTACTTTTTGAGCTAAAAGCGTGTTACAAGCCAAAACTCCAGCGAGTAACAACACTTGCTTTATAGGTGTTTTGGAACGTTTAATTGTTATCATAATAATCCATTGAATTAGGTTAGTTTTCTGTTGAAAAAGATGCTGTTGGCAATCCTTCTTTATTATATAAATTAGCACCTTCTGGATACCCAGTCCATGCATAACGTACATTAATTGGATTGTCTATAGTTGTATTCCATACCTCTATTTTATCTTTTCCAATAATTTTAGCTTCTGCCGTGTGCCAAGTACCGTCTTTGTCTTCTATTTCGAACCATTTTAGAGGTTCGTTAACAGCTACGGTTTCGTCTAAAAGATGTTTCTTTCCAACCATTAAACCAGATCCCTCATCGTTAAATGAAACTATTATTTTTTTATTTTTAATGATTTTATTTTTATAGAGAGGGCCATTTGCAACAGCTATTTTTACACCATAATCATTTTTTAACGCTAGTAATGCAAATCGTTTTCCAGCATCTATTTTATTATGCGGATGTATGTCTTTAGCTTCACCTATATCATGTAAAACAGCCATACCCGTATTAGACACTTTTAGTGTTTTACGCAGTTGATCGTTAACTACAGCCCAACCTTGATCTGTTTTTTCATCCCCACGTAAACAGCCTGCTAATTGCGCCCAATAGAATGGAAAATCGCCTTGATTCCAATCTGCTCTCCAGCCCTTAATCATGGCCGTAAAAGCTTGTTCATATTCGTTAGCCATATATACTGCGTTACTTTCGCCTTGGTACCAAATAGCGCCTTTTATAGCATATGGAATTACCGAATTCAACATTCCGTTATACAAAGTAGCAGGCTCTTGCATATTATCCCTTGGACTTTGTTTTGGTTTAGGAGCACGCCCTTGCTCTCCTTTCTCTTTCCAGATGGCCATCTTATTTTGATATACAGTATCTACATATTCTGGAGCATCCATTATTTCGATAGTTTCTTTTATTTCTTTTCTATTATTCTGAAAATATGCTTTTAACGATTCGTCTGCCATGAAGGTTTCTTCAGACATCCAAGGCTGAATACGAGTTCCCCCCCAAGAGCATTCTACTAAACCGATAGGTACATTTAATTCTCTACGCAATTCCTTGGCAAAGAAATATCCTGTAGCTGTTATTTTTTTTACGTCTTCACCTTTAGCACTCACCCACTGTCCTTTAAATTCGGTTTGTTTTTCGTAAAGTGATGTATTTTGAAGTACTTCTATATGACGTAATTGATCGTCGTTTGCATTTGCAACCTCAGCTCTGATGTATTCTACCAAAGGTTGATATTGAGTTTCTCTAGAATCGTTTAGAAATTTCGCCAAAGCAAAGTCCATATTAGATTGTCCTGTACACAACCAAACTTCACCCGATAAAACATCGTCTATTACGATTTTGTTTTTTCCTATGATAGTGATTTGAAATGGTCCACCGGCTTTAGGTGTTTTTAATGATGTTCTCCAAGAACCATCTGCATCTGCAATTGCTGAAGCCTTTTCTCCCCAACTTCCAATAATTTCAATTTTTTCATTGGCATCTGCCCATCCCCAAATTGGCATTTTGGTTTCTCTTTGAATCACCATGTGATCTGTAAACAGTGCATTTAATGTAACATCTGCCAATACCGTTTGTGGTCCTGCGAGAATTAAGAAAATAATGAATTTAAAATAAGAAGACATAGGTTTTAATATTAGTTGTTAGTTCTAACTGCAAGTTGGTAAAAACTTAAAATATTAACTATAACTAATCGCCCATAAGTTATAAACGATGGTTCATTTTTGTTAGACGCCTTCTAAAGAGACTACACACAAAGGTTTTGAAAGTTTTACTGTATTTTAGTTAAAAAAAATAAACGTACTGAAAATAGAAAATTCAAACACGAAAAACGGGTAAGCATAACACCTGTTATACTTACCCGTTTTAAAATTTATATAAAAATTTAAGCTACTCTTTTATAATCTTTTTTGTTGAAATTCTGCCATTGTTATTCACTCTAACAAAATAAATCCCACCATTTAATGAACTTACATCTACGGATTGATTTTCGTTTTCAATCTGCTTTTGGAGTACTAATTTACCAACAACATCATACAACTTTAAATCTGCACCTACACTGTTTGTAATAACAAATGCATGGGCTACTGGATTTGGAAAAATCCCTACTGAAATATTTTCAGTATCTATACTTAAAGACTCATCGTAATATTCTATAACTAATTGAGGCGGTAAATTATCTTCAAATTCTTTACTGTACCAATCTATCCCAATACCACTATTACCTGGATCTTTTATGGCCATAGAAATCACTTTATCGTCATTATACTCTTGCGCTACATAAGAAGATGCATCCCACTCACTCCAAGTAGATGGAATGGTTGTTACTCTAGAGCGTTCATTTTCAAAATTTGGTTTGTTATTCCATGTGATTTCAGATTCTACCCAAGTATCATCTGCTACGTCGTAAACCACACGAATATCCTCGTATTTTGTACGTTGATACATTCTTAATTTTGCAGAGACAATAGGTCCTGGCACGGCACTTAAATCAAATTTTAAATACACATAACGTGCATCTACTTTGGTTACCATACTGGTAACATCTCCATAGTTATTATTTGCATTTCCTTCATGCACATAAGCATCGGCATCTACAATTACATTCATAGTCCCACCAATCTGGCTTACGACACTTAACTCTTGCGAAACTTCTGGCGCAGGATTAAAGGCATCATTTCCTTCTTGAATTGCCGAAATTGTAGTCGTTCCGACACCAACAAGCTGAACTTTACCATCTACAATTGTAGCTACAGACGTATTAGAACTTGTATAACTCACCGCCAAATCTGAACTTGAAGTTGCCATAGGGTCGAAATCTTCACTTCCTAAAACTTTATAAGGCAACGTGAAAAATTGAATCTCTTGATCTTCCTTAACAATACCTGTTTGAGCGATTGTAAAGTTATCTAGTTTAAAAGCTTCTGATGTTCCTCCAAATGAAATTTTCAAACTCTGAACACCTTTATTTAACAAGATATCATCTGCAATTTTAAGAGATACCCAATCTGAATCACCTGTAGAATTTGGTGTTCCAAAAGGTATTATTAAATCTTCAGTTTTATCTTCACCTCCAAAAGTTAATTTGATAGTCCCATCAGCCTGACTTGCTACATAATTTATAGAAAAACTATATAAGCCTGTTTCAGGAACCGAAACAGTGTATGTTAACCATTCGCCCGACTCTATCCCTGTAATGTTAAAATTATCGTCACCCAATTCTTCGATATCAACACCATCAAAAGTTCTGTATGCTCCTGCTGTATTTGCGGCACTTAGATCATGATACACTCTACCTTCTCCATTTTTAATAGGATCGTAATCAAAATTTTCAGCTTCAATAGGATTTGAAATATCATGCATGGCATACATAGGTAAACCTGAAGCATCAAAACCAGCTATTGGATCTCCGTAACATAACATTGGTCTTCTCGCTGTTAAAGCACCCCAACCTAAAGCATCGTTAGTCCAGCCTGCAGCTTCGTAACTCGATAATTCGATGGCTTTATCACGTGCACGCGTAATCCATTTTACGTCATCCTCCGTTTTAAATCCACGTCCGTAATAATGTGCTATTGGCATTTCAAAAACAGGACGAATTCCTGGAAAATCACCTATTCCAACAGGACTAATTGCTTTAGAATACCAACGCCCAGTTCTATCGAATCCTTCTCTAAATTCTCCAGAACTTACAGATGGCACCCATGGTGTTGACTGATCGTCGTATGACTGAATAGCAGACACGTTATACCTCATGTTAAATTCTAAACCAAGTAATAATCTATCATTTGTAAAACTATACAGATCATCGCCTTGACTCCATGCCATTTCTGCCATAGACGTCAATAAACCAATACCGAACATGGTGTGTTGCTGATCGCGCGAGCTTTCTTGACACTGTCCATTATCCCAAATATAATTTGTCATGACTTCGTTATATCCATAGTCTTCAACATCGTAACCTCTTGTAATACTATACGTATCTGCATAATCATCAGATGCTGTTACAGCATTACTCGTATTTGGTCCAGAAGGGTAAGGTAAATCATCTGCACGATGCGGCAGTCCTTGTACATATCGTAAGGCACGATCGTACATAATTTTATTATCTAAAAATATCCCCATAGCTAAGATGGTTCTCCAACCAGATAAACCCTGATTTCCATGACGCACAGGATCTCCCTCATAAGAACTCCAATAAAAAGTGGTATTGTTTCTTATGTCATCTGGAATTGTAGTAGTAGAATATCCAGGATACACTAACATATCTTTAAATGCCTGAACATCGCTTGCGTTCCAACCCGGATACGTGCTATTAATAATTTCTGCAGCTTCAATCATAATGTAGGCTATACCCCCACTTAATGCTTCTGTTCCACCACTAGTTACTGAAGTTAGATTAGACCAAGCTTTAAAAATTTCTACAGCTTTATCGGCATGTCTACTATCGCCTTCTATATACCATCTCAAGGCATTATAGTAGGCCGCACGGATATCGCTATTCCATGCGCCATAATTTACTCCAGAATCTCTCCCTAATTCGGTAAAAGAGGGATCACCTTTTACAACATAATCATAACCAGATTTTGAATCGGTAACCATTTCTTGGTAAGACGTATACCAAGGGTCAACTTGGGCTTCTACCATATCTTTCATTCTGTCTAAATCAGACTTTTTGTGCGTTATTCCCGGATGCACAAATTGGGCTTGCGCAGTATATAATCCTAAAAACAGTAGGACTATTACACTGAGTTTTTTCTTAAATAAAGATGGATTGGTAATGTCCAGTCTAGTAAAATTTTTTCTCATAAAATTAAAAGTTAGGTTGTTAAAAAATAAATGGCTTACATCGCTTGCAAGACATTGTGCTTTAAAAAACACATCGTAGTATTTACAATTCTGCGATGCGTTTTATAAGTATCTCTATGCGTAAATACGTATGATTTAATTCTTTATAAATTTGAAAGTTTTATTCTGAGAACCTTGTAGGTTAATTAGGTACATACCACCCTAGCAGAGACATTGTCTATTGCCGTTTGAATACTTTCTCCGGGTGCGACCGTTTGGTCTGTTGCCCATAAAGTAGTTGATAAAAAAGTTAAGCAGACTAAGAATAGCACCTGCTTAAAGGCGTAATAATTCTTCATAAATAATAGTTTAATATTGGTTAAATATTCGTCTTAAAACAGTTAGTCTTTTAAGACAACGATGTCAATTAAAACAAGTAACTTCCTGAAAAAGAAGACTTATCCTATTGTAATATTATTATAATATGAGAAGAATGAGTATAAATTATGGTTCTTTAAATATGACTTATAATTCATTTTTAAAAATCTTGCCTTTTTACTCCTTTATTAACGTTTTTATTTCACTATTAATGATTTAAACTAAATTTGAATCCGTTTTACATAAAAAAAACAGTAAATCGCATATACAAACGACTTACTGCTTTCTTATATTAAAGAAATTTAATTCTATCTATAAAAACTATTTTTTCACAATACGCTTAGTAAACTGATTAGCGCCACTTCTTACCTTAATTAAATACAGTCCTGTAGCTAAATTAGAAATATCTATTCTAACCTCTGTATTGTTTACGTTTTTATGCAATAAAGCTCTACCTTTTAAATCATAAACAGTTATAACAGCATCTCTTACTTGACTGTTTTTTATATAAAGTACAGCGTTTGCGGGGTTAGGATAAATACTAAAACCTAATTCTTTTTCTACTTCATTTGTGCTTAAAAGCCCTCCCGAAATATTAAAATCAGTCCAAACATTTGCAGCCTCATAAAGTGTTTCTGTACCTGTTGGCACAAATAAATTTACACCACTTAAAGTTAGACCATTAAACAAATTACCTACAGTAGCATCAGCAATGTCTTCAGATGCCGTCCAGTTTACTTGCATTTCTGTTATACCTGTACAACCTCTAAAAGCTGCAACACCCATAGTTGTTATTGTACTAGGAATATTAATTGAGGTCATCGATTTACAGTCTCTTATCATTTGATCAGGCATTATAGTCCATTCATTAGGTATGATAAAAGACGTTATACCCGTACCTCTAAGAGCTCCTACCCCTAATGATAAAGTTCCCGGAACAATTACAGAAGTAATTGAAGCACAATTAATAAAAGTATAATTCCCTGTACTTACTGCTTTCGTTAAATCTAAAGGTGCTAATGCTAACGCTGCACAATTACTAAAACTATTATCTCCGTACGTTACAATATTTTCAAGGTTAATAGTTGTTAAATTAGTACTATTACTAAATGCAGTTGATTCTATTGACGTAACCGTGCTAGGAAGAGTTACATCTGTAATGGTTGTATTACTTAGAAATGCATTTTCACCAACAGCAACAACACTATAGGTCACAGAATTATTTTCAGCATGCTCTGGTATCTTTGCACTTGCAACTTCTTGCCCAGAGACAAACCCTGTTACCTGACATTCATTAGGACTTGTCCCTAATATGTTATATGTATACACACCATCGTCAAAATTTTGGTCTTCTATGCCTCCATCTGCGTTAATAATATTTCCTGTACTATTATTAATAACTCTACCTGTTGTATTAATAGTACTCCCAGTTGTTGTTGGAAGAATTTCTACGGGCATATCGGTGGAATTATCTAAAGTAATTCCTAAAGTAGTACCTGTACCAAGTGGCGAAAATGGATTAGCTCCAGATGGTCTTATTGCTCCTAAGATAATTTTATGCTCCTCTGTTCTTGTGTTATCTCCCCATTTTGTAAATGTTACTTTATTATTAGAGCCTGCAATAGTTGCAATAGCATGTAAAATAGTTGTAGGTAATGTAGGTATTAATTCTAATTCAACTTCAGAATCGTCTCCACTTAAATATAATAATGGTCCATTTACAGCGTCACCTCGGCTATTTTTAATCGTTACATTCTGAACATTATAACCTGCTTCACACCCTATAGCTTCACAATTTTCAATTAAAATTTTTCCACCAACCTCAGTAGCGAAACCAATACGTGTATTTTTAGCTATACAGTTTATAAAGGAAATATCTCCTGTAATATTACCATCGACACCACCGCTACCATAAGTACGAAAACCACCTTCACTTAAAGATTTTGTATACCCTGGTGTTATTACTTTTTCTCCATCATAATTACCATAAACCGCTGCAAAGTCATTGTCGAAAGCTGGCCCAGAGGTTTCAGCTAACATAGCATCTGTTGTTCTTGTAACAGCTTCTGCATGACAATCTTGAAAAAGAACATTTCTACCACCTTGAATAAAAAATAAATGTCCGAAAGCCTCTGAGTAAATAGAACAACGAATAATATTAATATTTAAGCCTTCAACAAGTAGACCACTATGTTTTCTTAAAGTCACCAAGTTATCATCTCCTTTCCCCAACAAATCGCCATAACCATAAGGATAAGAACCGTTTATATTAAGTGTAACATCCTCGACTGTAACATTTTCACCCGCAACTGTAAAAGATTGCATTCCTGGGCTCGATGGTGCCGACTCTCCTATATCATTAACAGTTAACCCTTTAATATTAACATTACTTCCTGTTACATAAAATTCTATACAACGTGAACCATAAGCATTTAAAAGCTCGGTATTTACCTCAATGGTAACATCTGTAAGATCGAAAGTATTGTTACTTCCACTAAATAATATCATACTATGTCTACCATTTGCATCAGGAACAGAATTGCTAATTACTAATGGCGTTAAGTAATCTTCCATTTGATATATTCCCTTTTCCATGGTAATAATCTGATCTGAATTAGTAGCTGCCGTGGCAAGATCTGCTACACTTGAAACAGTTATTTCTGTCTGTGCTGAAATATTAGCTGAAGCCAATACTAACGATAAAGCAAAAAACATGTTTTTAAACGAAAACATCGCTTTATTTAAATCAATCTGAGGTAATAGTTTTTTCATAATTAATATGGTTTTAGTTAGAATACTAAATTGACAAAAAAACAAATTCATTATCTACAATTTATAATCCAAATCCTATAAAAAAACACCCATTTTAATAAAAAACACTACAATTATTAAGTATTTATCAATTCGTAAAAAATAAATCTATTTTTTATAAATAAAATAATAGATAAATAGTCAAAACATAGGACCTCTCTAAATAAATAATAATTTTTCATAAATTGACGACTTACTATTGAATCAACCGTTATACCCTATTTTTAGAAAAATATTATGTAATACAATCCGTTTTACATAAAAAAAGCAGTAAATCGTATACACAAACGACTTACTGCTTTTTTAAAACATAATATGTTTTAAACTTAAAATTTACTCTACAAAATGTCCAAATTATAGAACTATATTTTTAACATCTATAAAAATGGGATTCTAAAACACTTTTAGAATCCCACAGTTTTTGTTTTATAAAATGAAAAGAATTATTTTGTTTGATTCCACAATCTATAAGGATCGTTATTAGCAATCATTTCTTCTAATAGTAAAGCTTCCATTTCTGCCAACTTATCTGCATATTCGGGATTCGTTGCTAAATTAGTTTCCATTGCTCCTGCTTTATGGTGTTCTGGTAAATATTCATGTGGATTTTCAGCAAGGTTAAACAACTGGGTTTCTCTTACAGATCCATCCATCACATCGTATTTTATCAATTTCCAATCGCCTTTTTTCACAGTTCGCATACCCGGTTTGGTACCTCCTGCATACACACCATACATTACATCTCTTACGTTTTCTTGCTCTCCTTTTAACACAGGAACAAAACTTTTACCTTGAACAGTTTCTGGAATTTCAATACCAGCTAAATCTAATACAGATGGTAGTACATCTAAAAGATAAATATTTCCATTTTTAGTTTTATGAGCATCTATGCCTGGGCCTTTTATAATAAACGGTACACGCCACGTGTGCTCGTATAAATTTTGTTTTCCCATTAAACCGTGACGCCCAATAGCGATACCATGATCGGATGTATAAATTATATAAGTGTTTTCTAATTCGCCAGTTTCTTCTAACTTTTTAAGGACTTTACCTAACTGTGTATCTATATTTTCTGAACAAGCAAACTCACGTCCTACTTCATTTCTAATGGTATTTACATCTCTATTTTTCCAAACACCACTTACGCGATCTTCATCCCTTAAATCTGGGTGACCATGAAAAAATGGATGCGCTTCTAAATAATTTTCTGGAAGTTGTGGTTGTTTTTCATTCAATTCTGGAACGCTATTTTCATCTTTATGATTAACAGCTCCATATTTTTCAAGTAATTCTGGTGTTCCATTTCTTGTATCGTGTGGATGTGAGAATCCTAAGTAAATAAAGAACGGATCTTCTTCTTTTGAAGACTCTCTATCTCCTAAGTAATTAAGAACTTGAGAAGCATGCCATGCACTACCACTCTCTTCTGTTCCGCCACGTTTTGTAGCATCATGAACCACTGTAAATTGCTTATTCGCTCCTGGGTAAGAGTTTCCTTTTTTACAGGTTCTCATGGTTTTATATCCTGCTTTATTAAAAAGAGCACCTATAGTTTGCTCGTCTAAAGGATGCGAACCAATTTGCGTTTGAAATTCTGCACTTGGTGGTAAATTCCATAATGTTCTTCCAGTCATAATCATATGTCTAGAAGGTGTACACACTGCTCCATTCATAGATCCCATATGTCGCGCACTTTCGAATACGATACCTTCATTTGCCAATTTATCGATATTGGGTGTGTCTAATATCGAATTGGGGTTATATATTTTAAGGTCGAACGGGGATTGATCATCTGCTAATACAAATAAAAAATTTGGACGTTTTTTCTCTTCTTGCTTTTTTTCGGCTTCTTTACAACTCACCAAAAGAGAGATGCAAACTAAGGCTGCGATTTTTAATATTTTCATATGTATGTAGTAGGTTTTAAATTTTAATAGGTCTTAATTATAATTCGGAAGTGTTAACATTTAATGTCTATAATTCTGTCATTTCAAAAAATTATGTTTCAGTTTAGCTAACGTAATAGTCTGTATTTTTAAAATTTCAGTTATGATATTTATCCGAATAAATTCGAATACAATATCATAATTATCGTCTATTTTAGATATAAATTATAGGTCTTTTCCTATAATTTATAAGTCTTTATTAGCATTGGCAACGTCTAAATTGGTTAACCACCTTGTTTATTACTTTTTCTTAGCCTTAAAACTTTCAATTTTTAAACGCCGAAAAAATATCTAACGGTATTTTTAAATCATGATTTCCGTACTGATTTCTGAAGTCATTATTATGATTCTATCTGTACTTTAATTTTGAATTCTGTTATAATTGTTCTGCGATAATTTTAGCAACTTCTTTGCCTTGAGCAAGAAAACCTACGTCCTTATAATGTACATTTCCGGGTTCTTGTGCCCATGCTTCTGAATGCGGTTTTGTGAAGCTGTACAAATCATTAATTACGATGTCCGGATAGTTTTTCAATACGTCTAATGCGGCTTTATTATAGACTATACTATCGCCTTCAAACCGACCTTTTGCATTTGCCGGAACCGGGGTTGTAGTTGCAAAGATTAATTTAGCTTTCGGAAAATGTGATTTCAAATATTCACAAATTGCGTTCAAGTTGGATTTGTATTCTGAAATTGAAGCGACTTGTACACCTTCTTTATTTAAGTTTTTTCCTTTAAGATATTTTAAATCGTGTAGCCCTACATTAAAATGAATGATGTCCCATTTAAAATCCCAACCTTCCTTTAAGTTAGGCTGAAACATCGCCTCTTGAAGCTTATCCATATTGGGAATAAAATTCTGACTAGAGCCTCCGTTTTTAAACAACCTAAACACAGTCGCTTTGTCTTCTAATTGTGTTCTCGCTTCCGACGTATATAAAATGGAAATAGAATCGCCATAAATTAAAACATTAGGTTTCTGCTTCTGAGGATGCACATATTTAAAGGCATCTGTTTTGTAAACTTCTCCAATATTTCCGCATAATGATTCCCATTGCAGGCGACAAATTTCTTCATTGGTCTTAGCGCTGAAATTAGAAGAAAAACCGTTCGGAATTAATGAAACTCCTAATCCTCCTAATCCAATTACTTTTATAAACTCTTTACGTTTCATTAGTATTTAATGGTTTAATTATCTTGGACAACTTTAGTATTCCCCCCTTTATCTTCAATCACTTTACCATTCGTTTTAATCTCACTATCACGGGTTAATTTCCCGATTTTCACAGGCATTCCTGTTTCGTTTACAAACTGTAAACCACTAGTTTCCCCTTCACCATAAGGCGACATAGATTCACCATGTTCTGGATGCGTATAACCAATTAATATAGGAAGATCTTGAGTTCTTTTTTTGCCCTTAGCCGACTTTAAAACCACTTTATTATTACGGCCTTGCACGGTAGCTAAAGCGTGTACTATTCTATCTGATTCTGCAGGATCTAAAATCAGCTCGACGTTAACATTACTACCTTCCACAAATAAAAGCGGACCATAATTAGCATCACCTTTACAGTTTTTCACAACCGCATTATCTCCTACCCAATATGCGCGTTCTGTACCAATGGTTGTGCAATTTTCAAGTCGAACGCCTTCAGCACGCAACTCAAAACCTGCTCGTGTATTTTTAGCTGTACAATTTTTAAAATGAATATTTTTTGAATACCCATACGTACGGAAACCATCTTCGCTCAATGATTTCATATACCCGGGAGTAACAACATACTTGCCTTCACGATTCTGAGTCCAAGTACGAAAATTCACATCGAAAGCAGGGCCTGAAGTTTCGGTAAGAATATCGTCTGTAGTACGAATTGCACCCTCTGCATAACAATCTTCAAAATACACATTTTCAGGATTTTTCTGAATAAAGAAACAATGCCCAAACGAACGATTATATAACTTACAACGGTATAATTTTGTATCACTTCCTGTAACTAATAAACCACTGTGTTTCTTGTGTTTAATAACGGTTTCTTTAGCCTTGCCTTTTCCAAATAAATCCCCATAACCATATGGCGAAGAGCCTTTAACATAAAGTGTAATATCCTTAAGCACATTGCCTTGACCTGCAACTTGAAGTACTGTTCCGCCTGGCGATGTTCCTTCTCCTATACACCTTATAGTAAGACCGTGGAATGTATTATGCCCTCCTTGTATTATAAATTCGTCACTATGAATAGGCGGATTTAATGCTGTACGCAATTCTGTATCTACCTCAATTTCTACACCATCAAGTTTAAACACATTATTGCTTCCGCTAAAAACGATATATGAAAATTTATTTTGTTCGTGACGCACACGCATAGAATCTACAGTTAAATAATCTGCTAGCTTATACACACCAGGAGTCATAATTATAACATTTCCGCTTTGCGATGCATAAGTTGCTAATTCCTTTAAACTTGAAATCTTAATATCTTTGGCATGAATTGTCTGACTAAAAATCAGCATTCCGAAAATATACAATAGTGTTTTAAAATGTGATTTCAACTTTTGGTATTGGTTATTTTTGATCATTTTAAGACTTGATTTTTTATCTACTACCAAGTTCTTAATTTTAAAAACAAACTGTTATAAACTATGATTCTTTTCATATTAATTAAATGTCAATTTGATATAAACACACCCTTTTAAACGTAAGAAAGCCTTTTCAATGTTATAATTTTGAAAAGGCTTGCTACGTGTAATTGGATTGGTTACTCTAAAGTTATTCTAAAAATGTTTCTGCAGGAATTACCTCCTCAAACTCTTTAATCTTTATATTTCTATAATAGATTTCTGCTGTTTCAGATTGAAATCCGATAATTCCCGAACTTGGATTTAAATTAAAAGCCATATTTACAATGTCACCATTTAATTTATGAATAGTATATACATCGCCCATGACAATAATTTCACATTGATTCCATTGATCATCCAACGCTTTAAAATTACGTGTTGGTGTTGCATGATGAAGCCAACTCTTTGAAGTATCTAAAACACCGCCTTCTTTAGGATGTAAATACGTCTCACTATCTTTAGCACTATACCAATCGTATTTCACATCTTTTGGACGAATTAAATCTCCGGTATGATTTCTTTTTGTAGTCTGATCGTAACGCACTTGATATTCTATTCCTGTAGGCCAAACCGCATCGTTTGTCACATGATAATACACACCGGCATCATATTGCCAACGCTCAAAATTGTTTGCAACACGACTTCCCCATTTGTATTCAAATTTCAAAATATATTTACTGTATTTTTTCTTGGTGTAAAAAAGACCATGTGTATTATTTTCACCCGTATTTAATTCATATTCCTTAGGAAAGGCATCGTTAAACACATGAACCATATCGTTTTCTATAGCAAATACTTTTTTCGCTAAAGCATCATCTCCATTACGAAGTTTTAGATACCAACCGTCGAAGTTTTTTCCGTTGAAAAGTGTTTCAAATCCATCTTTATCTAGAACTTTTGAGTTGGATTGATCTTGTGCTAATAATGGAACTCCCATACAGAAAAGTAAACTTGCTGAAAGGAACATGGTTTTAATGGTCATATTAAAAAGGTTTAAGTTAGTATGTCGGATTAGTTTAAATTCATCCACGTTAATTGCGACCAATCTTCCTTAATAAAAGGTTGAGAAGGACCTGCAGTAGATCTTCCGTTTTTTATAATATCTGTGATTTTAGTTTTTAACTGATTTACAAGTTCTGGATGCTCGAAATATAAATTTTTGGTTTCTCCGGGATCGTTCTCTAAATCGTAAAGTTCAAAAATAGCTTCATCTGCTTTAGGTTCTATTAGAACAGGTTTTAATGATCCCCCAGAACCTCTAAGCATATTTAATTTCCATTTGCCTTCGCGAATTGCAAAATGCCCAGTAAAAGAATGATGAATCAAGGCTCTATCCTGAACCCCTGTGCTACCTTTCATTAAATCGTATAAGCTATAACTGTCTTCTGCTCCGTTTACAGGAAGTGTCGCGCCAACAATATCTGCGATGGTTGCCAAATAATCGGTTTGACCAACCGGAACATCTACTTGACTTCCTGCCTTAATCATGTCTGGCCAACGCATTAAAAAAGGAACGCGATGTCCGCCTTCATAAATATCACGTTTTCCACCTTTAAAATTCATACAGCTATAATGCTGATACGTATCTCTTTGATATTCATAATTACTTTCTGCCCCATTATCTGAAGAAAAAATAACTAATGTATTGTCTTCTATCCCATTTGCTTTTAAAGCATCTAAAACTTGACCTACACGGAAATCGGTTTCTTGCATAAAGTCGCCATAATTCCCACAGTCACTTTTACCCTGAAAATCAGGATGTGTACTATGCGGTAAATGCGGACTCGTTAATGGAAAATACAAGAAGAATGGTTTCCCATTTTTAGCTTCTGTAGCTGTTTCATTAATATATTTTACAGCTCTATTGGTTAACGTTTCCAATACATATTCATCGTTAAAAGATGGCGCGACTTCCACATAACCTTTACTTTGCTCGGCTTGATAAGGCGGTGTCATTCTATAGGTACGAGGTGTCACATCCATTTTCTTTTTGGTGTACATATTTGGCGGATCCAACACGCGATCGTTTTCTAAATACGTTAAGATACCATAATTCATAGATGCTGGAATTCCGAAGAAATAATCGAAACCTTTATCTGTCGGTCCATCTGTAAAAGGCTGTGACCAATCGCGTCCGCCTTTTTTAACATCGCCAACAAATTCCATTTGCAAATGCCATTTCCCAATCATTGCGGTATTATAACCTTGATCTTGTAGTAGCGAACCAATCGTCATGCGATTCTCTTCTATTAAACATGGTCCGTCGGCTCTTAAAACACCTTTTTTTAGAGATGTTCTCCAACTGTAACGTCCTGTTAACAACGAATATCGCGAAGGTGTACACACGGCATCACTACTATGCCCGTCTGTAAATACAATACCTTCGTTAGCTATGCGGTCCATATTTGGCGTTTTAAATTTTGCCTCTGGATTTAAAGCACTAACATCACCATACCCTTGATCGTCGGTGTAAATAATTACAATATTTGGTTTGTTTTGAGCTGTACTTAAATAACCGCATAAAACAAAAAGACAAACGCATAATGATCGTAATTTGATTTTTAAATTATTATTCATTTTTTTATAACTTTTCAATGTACACATAATATGAAGGGTACACTTTCCCTGACTCATCAATTAATTGAGCTTCCATATCGTATTTTCCAGCTGGAATTTTCCCTTTAAAAACAACTTCTTTTTGACCTGGTTTAATATCTAATTCTTTTGAAATATTAGCCACATATAAAAACGCTTTTTTAAAATCTGTTTTTACTCCGGCAGGAGATGTCTTATCGAACTCTATCGCTTTTTCCTGGGCAGGAAAGGTATCATTTATGGCTAATCCACTTTCACGAGGAAATCTACATAAACTGATACTATATTCTCCATCTTCAGCAAATTCAATCTTCCAACGACCAGAAGACCATTCTGGAACTCTAGCTCCATCTTGATGCCATGACGGTGCATATCTTCCAACAATCATATCATGAGCAGAAATACGTGAAGGGTTTTCGAATGGTGTCCCTACTTTTATATAGGCATATTTTTCGTTTACGCCTTCATCTACAAAAGTATTCCACCACGTTTCGTACCCTACAGCCAAACGATTGGCCACCTCCGGATGCATTGAAATCACATCACGTTCTTGTCCCAAATCGGTACGCATATCGTATAATTCTTTACCATCTACGAGACGCCAGTTATCGTCCATAACTGTATATTTCTTGTACTTAATTAGGTTTTGTTCTCTTTGGGTATCCATATATAAAATTCGGTTGTCCCAAGTTGCATTCTTATTTTGTAATAACGGATTTAAACTTTTACCGTCAAGTTTCTTTACAGGATTAAAATCGAATCCTAATAAATCTACAAAAGTTGGAAGCAAATCATAATGTGCTACTAAATTATCGATATCTGTTCCTCCAGTAAGTTTACCATCTGGCCATCTAATGTATAAGGGTACACGATGTCCGCCGTCATACTGGCTCCCTTTCCCGCCTTTTAATCCAGCATTGTAGGTGCTACGACCTGCCGATGTTCCATTATCGGTCGTAAAAATGACAATGGTATTATCTAAAATTCCTAATTCTGAAAGTTTATCTTCTAAGCGTTTAAAGTTATCATCTATATTGGTAATCATACCATAAAATCGACGTAAACGCGGATCTAATGATTCAAATGCTTTTCCTTGATACATATCGTAATATGCTTTTGGAAGATTATATGGTGAATGCGGCGCATTTGTAGAAATGTAACAGAAAAAAGGAGTGTCTTTATTCGCTTCAATAAAACTTAAAGCACCATCGAAAAAGATGTCGGTACAATATCCCTCATACTTTTCTAACTTTCCATTATGCCAATAGGTATCGTCAAAATAATCGTTTCCCCAGTAATCTGGGCCTTGACCTATTCCACCTCCACCGTGCCGAATGACTTCATGAAAACCACGATCTTCTGGACGATACGGGTAATTATCGCCAAGATGCCATTTCCCAAACATTGCATTTGTATAGCCATTTTGTGCAAAAACCTGAGGTAATATTACTTCATCTTCAAAAAGAATAGATCTTCCATTAATCGTGTGAAAAACATTTACGCGATTGCTATGTCGTCCAGACATAAAAGCTCCTCTGGTTGGCGCGCAAGTCGTAGACACATGATAATTTGTAAAGCGTATCGATTCATTATAAAGCTTATCAATATTTGGTGTTTTGACATACGGATTTCCCTCGCAAGCCAAGTCGCCTTTACCTTGATCGTCTGTAATAACGATAATGACATTTGGTTTCTGTTTATCCTTCTGCTGTGTCTGTGCCATTACCAAATGAACCGGTAATAGCATGACACTTAAAACAAATATTGAGATTCTATTTTTCAAACCATTAAAGTTTTTCTGCAGTGACATAATAAGCCCCTAGTTCTTCATTATTTTCTAATGTAAACCACGTTTGAAGTTGAGTATCTCCAGCTTTTAAATCGACTGTAAACTCTACATATTCCTGAGTAGCATCAACCGCTTTCTCATCTTCTATATCTTGAATTTTAATTCGAGCATTTTTTATAGCTAAGGCTTTTCCTTTTTTAGAAGCACTTACACTTGTACCTGCACGTTCCGGACGAATAGCTGCTTCTGCTCCTAATGCTAACTTGGTTTCTTTTGGCCAACGACGTAATTTTAAGTTATATTTACCTGCTTCTGCAACTTTAATTAACCAATATCCATTATCCATATATCCTTCTCTAATATGTCTTTGGTGCCATGGGCTCGCTGCTTTTTCGGTATGCCAATCATGACAAAATATTGTTGCTGGGTTTTCTGCTTCGTGCCCTATATAAATACGAGGTAAATCGCTATATCCTGGTAATAAATCTGCCCACCACGCATCGTAAGCGTCTTTAAATTCTGCCATTTTTTCTGGATGCTGATCGGCGATATTAGTACGTTGTTCTGGATCTGTTTTTAAATCGTACAACTCTGTACCATCTATAACGCGCCACTTACCTTGCATTAGAGACGTTCTCCTCCAAGGTTCTGGCACATCGATACGTTGAGAATTTGTAATTACAATACGCTCTTTAAAGTCCGTATCATCTCCTTCTATTAAAGGTTTTAAACTTTGTCCGTCAAATTTAACATCATCCTTAATCTCTAAATCACAAAGATCGACTAAGGTTGGTAACACATCATAATGTGCAGTTAAGGCATCGATATCTTTACCAACAGTTATACCTCCATTTTTCCAATGGATAAATAAAGGAACACGGTGTCCCCCTTCATATTTACTTGCTTTAATACCACGCATTCCGGCATTAAATCCTTTAGTCACAAAACCATCTAATCGGTCGTCTGTTTTAGGAATTTTTGCTCCTGCAGATGTTCCGTTATCCGTCATAAAAATTAAAATGGTATTATCACTTAACCCGCTTGTATTTAAATACTCTGTAAGCTTTCCTATATTTTCATCTACATTAGCTATCAACCCGTAAAAGGCAGCACTTGGAATGTTCTCGTTATCTTTATAAGGATCCGAATATTTATCGTCTACAAAATATGGTGTATGAGCGGCATTTGTAGGCAAGTAACAAAAGAATGGTTTATTCTTAGCTTTATTCACCTCCATAAATTTAATAGCTTCATCGAACCAAATATCGGTACAGAATCCTTCAAATTTTTCTAATTTACCATTACGGTGATACGTATCGTTAAAATAATCGTTATCCCAATAATCCATAGTTTGCTCAATTCCGCCACCGCCGAAACTTACAACTTCCTCAAAACCTTTATCTTGTGGTCTTGATGGATAATTATCTCCTAAATGCCATTTTCCAAACAATCCAGTAGCATACCCATTATCTTTCATAATTTCAGCCACTGTCGTTTCACGCTCTAAAAGTATAGATCGACCATTAACTGTATGCCAAACTCCTGCTCTGTTAGCATTGTGTCCCGTTAGTAAAGCTGCACGTGTTGGCGCACAAGTCGGATTTACATGATAATCTGTAAATCGTGCACTCGTATCATGTAAAGCATCAATATGTGGTGTTTTAATATACGGATTTCCTAAAGCTCCGATATCTCCGTAACCTTGATCGTCTACCAGAATTAAAATCACATTTGGTTTTTCTGATTTGATTTCAGTCGTTTCAACTATCTTTTTATCTTCAGTTTTGCAGGCTGTAAAGCACAGCGCACTCACTAATAATCCGATGTAGAATGTGTAAGATTTCATTTTTATATATTTAGTTTAATTTATTATTATTTATACACAGGTGTATACTTTAATGTTAAAATCCCTGATTTTACTGGAGTTTCAAAATCAATTCCTATACGTTTTGCTCCTTTGCCTTCTCTTAAATGTTCTACAGGAACAGGTTCTGGATGAATTACAACTTGACCGACAGAACTTGAAATTTCAACTTTTAATTTTTGTCTTTTTCCAATAAGTAAGACTGTATTGCCGTCTAAAATTTCATAATTGGCAAACGTCATGATTGCAGATCCAAAAGCTACAGCTTCTGAAGCCTCAAAATGATCTTCAATACTAATCCTTCCATTTCCGGTTTTATCATTTGTCATTGTTCGTGTTAACATATTTAAAACAGCTAAGTCGTAAGCTGGCTTTATGTCCATTACAACCTTATCTTCTTGCTCAGAAAAATTAGTTTCTGTAATAATCCCTTTGAATGTTTTTCCGTTTGACTGTAAGGTATTATTAATTTTCGGAACCGGATGCCCCCAAGAGCTTCTCGCTTTATTATTTGGAGAAAATGAACCCGCCATATAAGATGGTGCTCCAATATCTCCCGATATTAACTCATCATCTACCACAAGAATATAGGTACCAACATCACTATGATTATGATTTTCGGCATTATGTCCTGCTTTTATAGCTATGGAAAATGGCACATCTTGTTTTCCTCTAGAAATCACCATTCCGAAATCGTCGAAATACGTATGATCTGCTAATTCTGAAGTTGAATTTTGAGTGGTATTTGGTGTAAACATCTCCGGATTGTCCCAAGCTATAATTTGTTCTACGGCTTCTTCAAATCTAATTTCCGAAGGTTTTATGGCGCCGTAATGTGCTGCAGACAAAACCTCTGCAAAATTACTACCAGTACTTGAAATGTGTGATACACCATCCGCAAACGGTGCACAGGTACCATTCTGAATTTCGAATTGTTCAGGAAAGTTTCCTACATTCTTTAATTTCTGAGGGTTTTCACCTTCAAATAAATTTATTTTTCCGCTGGTGTAATCAGACACCATTTGCGCCAAATATAAATAGTGATTAAAGCCATAACCCCAATAGCCTAAGCCTTCAGAACAATAGCCATCTTCTCCAAAACCGCTCACATAATGTTTCATACTATTTATTGCAGAACCAACAGCCGCAATACGCTCTTCATGACTTGTAGAATTGGTAATGGTCACAAATAAAGCACCACTTGTACATACAGAATTCCAATTACTAGTCCCATCTATCCAACGGTTGTTTTCGTCTGCAATTTCACAACTTTTCAAATAGTTATCGGTAATTCTCCACTGTAATTGCTTTTGAATGTCTGTTCGCATCGTTTCTGAAAGTGAATCGCCCAAAAGTGATTCTCCTAATGCTAATACCATTCCGAATTTACGAGCTCCTAAGTCTATAGAGACACGTCTGCCTTCTAAAACACCATTATCCTTATCGTCGTGATTAGGATGCAACCACGATTTCATATCCATAATGGCTTGCATATAGGTATTAATTTGAGGTATAAATCGCCCTTTATTCTCTAGACATTCAGCTAAAATATAATGCTCTAAATGTTCCATGGTACGGTAATATCTCGGCTTATAAATCTTTCTATTGCCGTCTTTATTTGCCAAGCGATAAATACTATCGGTAATCGGAACTTCTGGTTGTTTGCCCAATAACTTCTCGGCATCTTTTAGATACTCCTGAGCAGATTTTGTTGTTGCAATCGCATCCCAATAGGTTCTATCGGAAATTGAAGGCGCCGCTTTATATGTAGTTTCTGGAATAATTACTTTAAGCATTTCCATTTGTTTTGCTGAAGGATAAATAGTATCCGTTCTAGCATGCTTTAGAAATTCTGTAATATCTAAATTAGAAGGTTCTTGTTTAGAATTACAATTTAACAAAACACTACTCATAACAAATAGTATGATAATAGAAATCGCTACCGATGATTTTAATTTATTATTGGTACTCATAATCTCTTTTATTCGATATACATGTTGAAATTTTAATTCTAGTCTTCTTTGCTAAAACTTAGGATACTTGATAACTCTGGATTTCCTCCACGTTTACCACAGCCCGAAGCGATATACAATTTCTTTTTATACCATATTAATTGAGTTCCGTGTCTGCCTTCTGGCATATTAGGCCATGCAGTCCATGTTTCTGTTTTTGTATCTAAACATTCAACTTGGTTGTGCGCCTCTTTCTGACTTGAACTTTCTCCTCCGGCAAACAGAATTTTATCTTTTACAGCTATAGCAGTAACTCCCGCACGTTCTGTTGGTATTTTGTCTTTTAAAGTGTGCCAAGTATTCGTTTTAAAATCGAATACATCGACTTCACCAATTGTCAGTTCAAAAACTTTTTTAATTTTTCCTGAAGACACGCGACCTCCTAGCATATATAATTTATCGTTAGTCACCGCAGACGAAGCGTGATCTCTAGCGCGGGGTGCATCTGGCAATATTTCCCATTGTCCCGTTTTAAAATCGTAACTATCAAACCAAGTCACATGTCCGTCCCAATGTCCGTCTATTATTCCGCCGGCGATATATAATTTATTCTTATACACACTTGCCGTTGTTGAAGCTCTATATCGATTTTTTGGCATTTCAAAAGCAATAGACCAGGAATCTGATTTGGGATTATACATATACACCTCTTTAACAGGGGTTTCATGTGGATATGGTCCTGTGTGAGCACCAGCAACATAAATATTTCCTTTATAACTTACACCTTGAAAATGATGTAACTCTATTGGTGGCTTTGCTCCAGAAGTCCACGTTTTTGTTTTGGGATTAAAAATTGAAACCTCTTGAATACGACGTCCGCCTAACAAATAAAACAAACCATCTGCTTCTACAAAAGCAGCTTCATGTCGTGCTACAGGTTCGCCAGTACAACTTAATGTCTTCCAAGAATAATCCTGAATATCTTGCGCGTTTACTTGAGTATTCAATCCTAGAAACAGACATAATATTAGAGAAATTGATAATCGCATATATTTGGTTTTTTAGTTTTTTACGGACTTTCAATAGACTAGAATTCACTTCGCTTTTATTCGTTTGTTGGACGAAAAACAACACTTAAAATTATTTTAATTCAGCTAATAAAAATCGAGCATCTATAAATTGAGGCATCACTTCAAAATGCAAGGAAATCACATTTTGAAATAGGCCTTAATTATTATATATACAATACTATTTATTATAAATCAGAAAGTTTATAACTCATCATTCAAGTACTATAAACTATGATCTATTTTAAGGCATTATTAGGAACTACAAAGCATTTTAAGGGAAAATTAATTTCAACTTAATTAATAAAACAGAAATTTGAATAAACTATCCGTTCAATAAATCAAGTCTATTTATTGAAAAACAAAATTATATGTTAGTGTTAAAATGGGGGTTTTTAGTGACTAAAAGTTCGTAAGAACCTAGTGGAGAATCTCCAAAATATTAGCCATTTACATTAGTAATACTTTGTGAATAAAAGACAAAGTTTGGATACATAAAACACACTTTTAACAAGACATAAATAGTTGCAAGTATTAAGGATAATTAAATCTCCAAAACAGATACTTTAAGTCCGAGTTTTATGCGTCCTTTTTATTTTATGTTTTAAATGATATTATTCCTATGAAGTAGAATTTAAAACAAAATCTGTATGCCCTTAATTATTTCAAATGCGATAGTATAAACGTCGTGGTATACAAATCAATTTCTTCTTGTGATGGCGAAATGTCTCCAGAAAAACTATGACCTCCATTTACAACAGTAAGTAATTCTACATCGGCACCTTTCTCTTTTGCAACCTCAACCATATATTGAGAATTTATAATAGGAAGTATTTTATCGCTATCCCCATGCACTAACAGTACAGGTAAACTTTCCTTGGTTAAAAATTCTGTTGGACTTAACAAGCGTGCCAATTCCGGTTTTTCTTCTAAAGTTCCTCCTAAAAGGCGATTAAAAAGTGTGCTATCAGCAAAAATAGAATCTGGACGCAAGTCTGCATTTAAACAAGACGTAAACGGATAATATGAAGCCACACATTTGTAATCTGGATGTATATCTGATAATGCTTTATCTCCGGGAAAATTAACATCGGGAACTAAAGCCGTAACTAAACTCAGATGTCCGCCTGCAGAGCCTCCCCAAACACCATAATTTTCCTTATCTAATTTATATTCTTCAGCGTGTTTTAAAAGAAATCTAGCAGCATCTTTACAATCTATAGCAGACTCGAAAGATGTAACAGGAGCTTTCGCTAGTCTGTAATCTATACTAATACACACAACACCATTTTCAACAAGTTTTTTTAAAGTTCCCACAAAAGCAGGTTTGTAAATATTATCCATATGGCCGCCTGCCCATCCACCACCGTGAACAAAAACCATCCATGGATTTTCAGCCTTTAATTTATCGGCATCCGGATAAAAAATATCCATAACTAAATCCTTTCCGTCCACAGTTTTGTATACAACATCTTTATGAAAATTGGCACCTTCAATAAAACCGTGATCTGAAGCTTTTTGTGCATACAAAACAGTTAAACTCGAGACTAAAAACAGAACAGATAAAAACTGTAACTTGGTTGTATGAAATATTATTTTCATAGTTTATTTTTTTTATTATTTGAGAACCCCTATTTTCAAGACACCTATTTTGAACAACTTACAACTTGAACAGGAGATATACTCAAAAAAAACAACATTGTATATCATCCCGGAAGATTAATACAATGTTATTATTTTTAATTGAGTTTTAGTCTAAATCATCGTTCAATTCTTATGAACTATGATGCTTTAAGCCTCTTTTCTTATTTCACAACCTTTTTAATTCCCTGATTTAATATCGGTTCCATTATAAGATACGCTTCCATATTTAGAAGTAACATGCTTATAAATAGTTACCCCTGTTTGAATTAAATTATCAATCCAACCTTCATTTTTAAAGAATCGAATACCTCTAGCTATTTAATTGTTATAATCTGTTTCTCGACAATTTCTGCTGAAGACTTCCCTATCTGAATTTCGTATCGTCCAGGATTCACCACATATTTTTGTTTACTCACGTCCCACCATTGCATATCGTCCATGGAAAAATGTAATGTTACCTGCTCCGTTTCTCCTTTAGCAACAGAAATTCTTTTAAAAGCCTTTAACTGACGAATAGGCTGATATACTTTAGAGTCTAAATTGGTGACATATAATTGAATGACATCATCGCCATCCATGACTCCTGTATTTTTCACATCTAAAACGACTGTCACTTCTTTTTTCTTCTGTGTTACCTTTAATCCCGAATAATTAAATGCAGTATAGCTTAACCCATATCCAAATGGATAGGTTACATTATCTTTCATATACATATACGTTCTTCCTTTACTGATTTCGTAATCTTCAAAGTCCGGTAATTTCTCCGGATCGGTGTAAAATGTAAGCGGAAGATGTCCTGAAGGACTCACCTTACCGGTAATTAATTCTGCTAAAGCATAACCCCCTTCTTGCCCAGGAAACCATTGTAAAAGGATAGAAGGCACAACGTCATTTAATTCAGACAACTGCATTACAGTTCCACCATTAAGCACCACTAACATATTTGGATAAATAGCTGCCAATGCTTTTATTTCTTCCATCTGCTCTTCTGGTAAAATAGAATTCATGCGATCATGAGATTCTTTAGACATTCTCCAAGTAAGCCCACCTACGTAAATAAGTAACTTATCTTCTGGGTTTTCAATCGTTACATCCTCTTGTGGCTCTACCCATTTTAACAACGCACGAGCAGGTTCTATTTCTCCATTATAATACTCTACTTTTAAATTAACCACTTTTCCTGCTTCTAGAAAAACCCCTTGAGATTCTTCGTTATCAGGTGCTTTACTATGCCAATTATCAAGAATTTTTTCATCGTTTATCCAAACACGCGCTCCGCTTAATGCTGTAATTGAGAAATAATGAAGTCCTGTACGATTTGGAGTTAATTCTGCCGTCCAACGTGCCGAAAAGGTAGGCTGTGGAATTTCAGGATCTATATGTGCTAGAGGTTTTGGTAAATCCAAATCGAAACCACGATCTATTCTCACAGAAACAGGCGCACCTTCAAGTTTAACTCCTGCAAAATATTCACCTGTTACACCTTTAGTATTTGGCTTTCCTGGAACATTTAAGTTTCCTTCTGGAATATATAACCACTTTCCACCTAACTGACTCTTAATTTTGAATTGATCTCCAGCTATTTCTTTCATTCCAAACATTGGAGTGGCAGCAATACCCGAAGCATTTCCACTATAGGCACCAAATGGCGCATCGTTTACATATGGTCCTGCAAAAAGAATAGATTTGTATTTTTCTGGGGTTGCAGGAAGTACATCGTTTTTATTTTGCAATAACACAGCACCTTCTCGTGCTATTTGACGCGCAATCGCAATATGATTTTCTGAACCAACTACGTCTGTTGAAATTTTAGTATACGGATTATCTTCGTCTGAACGTAAAAGTCCCAATTTAATACGAGTCGCTAGATTACGAATAATGGCTTGATCTAAATCTGATTCTTTCATCAGACCTTGCTCCACCGCTTGCTTAGACCACTCTCTTTCGTTTACTTCTGCAGCTCTATCCGATCCTGAATACATATCTACACCAGCAGTAATCATCAGCATTGCAGCTTCTGGACCATTCTTTGCATACTTATGTTTTTCAACCATATGTCCTGGCACACCAACATCGGTAACCACAGTTCCATTAAAACCCCATTCGTCGCGTAGAACATCAGTTAACAACCATTTATTCGCTGAACAAGGGATTCCATTTAAACCATTATACGCTGTCATGATAGATTCTACATCTTTTCTTGCAATCACATCGCGATAGGCTGGAAAATAATATTCACGCAATGCGCGTTCTGAAACATCTGGACGCACATGCAAACGATTATGTTCTGTATTATTTACAACAAAGTGTTTTATAGTCGCTACGGTCTTCAAATAATTTGGATCATCTCCTTGTAAACCATCCACAAAAGAACTCGCTAACTCCGTGGTTAAAAACGGATCTTCGCCATACGTTTCTTCTGTGCGTCCCCAACGTGGATCGCGTGCCATATTTATAACCGGACTCCATAAGGTTAAACCGTGATATCGTTTTGCTTTATCTTCGGCTGAATCTGCATTATTAAGTGCACGAGCTTCATCACTAATAGCGGTAGTCATGTCTTTAATTAAGGGCGGATTCCAAGTAGAAGCCATTGAAAGTGGCACTGGAAACTGAGTCGCTTCGCCACGACGCGCTACGCCATGCAATGCTTCGTTCCACCAATGGTGTCCAGGAATATTTAGGCGTTCAATAGGTAGACTTGTCATTTCTATAAGTCCTATCTTTTCATCTAAAGTCATTTGCTTCACTAATTCTGTTGCTTGCTTGGTAGCACTTTTATGAAGTGCTGTTCGATCTTGTGCCACGCTTGTCTTTACCAAGAGCATACACACACCATAGACTGCTATTAGAATATATTTTTTCATAACCTTTTACTTTTTTTTACATCACTTTTCAAATACTGCGATATACCAAAAACATGGAATATATAATGTTTTTTTAATTGACCTTTAAGTTGTTTGTCTAATAATTAACACTGCTCCTTCAACCTTGATATCGGACTCTAACACACCGATATTACAAGGATTGAATTATATACACAATACTATCAATTTTATATTTAAAAGCTTATAATTCATCATTCAAGAACTATAAATTATGGTCTATTTTGGAGTTGGTCATATTTTAAAAGATTTAGAAGAAGACAAATATAGTCTCGAAAAGAAAAAGCCTCATAATTACTTAAAAAAAGTAATTATGAGGCCATAAATTATTTGGATTTTACAACCTATTTCAACGCTTTAGATATTGCGGCTTTAACCATAGGTTCCATGATAAGATAGCCCTCTACATTTGGGTGAACAGTATCTCTACCTAATTCCTTTATCAGGCCTTTATGGTCATTAACCATTGGCGTATAATAATCTAAATAAATTATCTTATTTTTCTTTGCATAGGCTTTTAAAAGTGTATTCAGTTCGATAATCTTATCCGCTGGTTCGATAGATGGACTCCAAGAATAACTACTTGCAGGAAGCACCGACGCCAATATCACTTTCACATTATTAGCCTTAGCTAACTCTGCCATAGAAAAGATATTTGCAGCAATACGGTCTAAACTTATATAGCCTCTATTTCCTGCAATATCATTTGTTCCTGCTGAAATGATAACCACTTTAGGTTGTAATTCAATAACATCTGGCTTAAACCTTAATAGCATTTGTGCACTAGTCTGACCACTAATTCCTCTATTGACAAACGTTGGATTCTCTTCAAAAAACACACCATGATCTCTGGTCCAATTATCTGTAATCGAATTCCCTATAAACACGACTCTATCTTCTTTTTTACTTGGTGCTTTTAATTCGGCATTTGCTTGACTATAACGTCCTAAATCTGCCCAATCTTCTGTAGGTGTTAATTGAATTTTTACTACTGTAGCCATAGTATTAGGGTTTTCTTCAGGTAGGAAAATGGTTAAATTACCATCTATTAATTTTGTTTTTAATTTTTTATCTCCATAATTTAAGAAAGCTGTTCTTACTTTCATATTTCTTTCAATAACAAGTTTCCCATCCTTTGGCCACTCATTAACAATAGCATAAATAACATCATCTTTTTGAGTGTAGTGTCCCCAACTTGGCTTGTCTAACTGAGTTTCTGAAACATTAGATATAGCCTCTTTATTTTCATTTTTCCATGTTTCACCAAACTGATCGTAATCAGAATTTGTGTTCTGATTCGCATTTTCCTGAGCAAAACCTGTTGTTAAGCACATTATTCCTGTAATAAAAAGGACTATCGTTTTTTTAAAAAATTTCATTTTATATAATTTTAATTTTATACTTGTTTTCGGTCTTCGCTATAACAAACAAGGCAAGAAATAAGCACCTTACTTTCCGTTTAGCACATTGTCAAAGCTTTTGTACTGTATTTAATTTCAATAATTATTTATGCCGTTGTTGTACGTAAGTTTTACTCTTGTTTAATTGTTTCCTTAATTCTTTAAAAATTTAATAGAGGGAAAATATTTTATTTTTTTTTCATCATGAATTCGAAACGTGTTAACTATAATATAATAGATATTTACTAGGTACATTAAAATCCAAATTATTTTTGCGTCTGTCAAATGATCAAAACCTAATCTAGAATATGACATATTAAAACTACTTAGTAATACTTCCATTAGTAGGTCAATAAATCCAAACAAAATAGGTTTTATAATAACAGGTATTAGAAAAAGTAGAATTACCCACATAATTTCAAAGTTAATAACTTTTTTAGCGATTTTATCAACGTCTTTAACTTTGTCTTTTTTTGAAATCCACATTAAGGCTGGAACCAAAATTCCAAGTAATGGAAAAAAAATGAATGTCAAAGCAGATAGGTTTAATTTTTTTAGAAATTCAACATCTTCTACCTGTGTCCACCCCATCAAATCGTTTGGACTCACTTTTAAAGCGTCCGAGAGTTTTCTACACGTATCCCCGTTTGGAGAGGTTTCACCTTTTTCGATTCTTTGTATAGTTCGAATACTTAAACCTGACTCTTCAGCTAGAAACTCCTGAGATATTCCTTGGGAATTTCTTAGCCTTTTTACTTTTTTACCTAAACTATGTTCTTGCATATTCCTTAATTTATTTAAATATCAAAACTAAAGATTCCCATTATTTTTAATCCTGTCATCATCCCGACATCTTTACGTCATCTTTGCATATTTATTGATTTTATTAGGTTTTCTAATAACTGACAACTTTTGCTTAAACAAAAAAATAACATTGCAATCCGCTTATAAGCCTCATACAATGTTATTCTTTTTAAGTGAAATCTGCTTTAAATTATGGTTCATTTTATATAAACCATGACCTAAAACGCGCTTCTTGTTATAAAATTTAATTACTTAGCCAACTCTATTTTAACAACAGAAACAGTTGCATCTGGTGCTAATTGAGGCACATCAATTAATAGTTCACGAGATGTTCCAAGTGCATTTAATTCTGTCTTTGGATCTGTTAATAATGTTGCTCTTTTCACCTTGATATCTTTATTTAATTTTAAAAGACCATCTTCTGGCCAATCGAAAACATGAGCATAAATCACACCATCTTTTTGAGTGTAACGTCCCCATTTTGGTTTTTCGTAAGGACTTGCAGAAGCACCATAAACTGCTTCTCCGTTTTTCTTAGTCCATTGCCCCATAGCTTCTAAACGACGAATACTTTCTGCAGGAAATCTACCGAAACCATCAGGTCCGATGTTTAATAAAAAGTTTCCTCCTTTAGATACGATATCGACTAATTTTTCAATTAAATCTTCACTACTTTTCCAGTTAACATCCGAAGGTTTGTACCCCCAAGTTCCATTCATAGTCATACACGCTTCCCAGTCTGTATCGATTCCTGTATCAGGAATTTCTTGTTCAGGTGTACCGAAATCTCCAGCAAATTCTCCTGGTTGGTTATTCATACCATCCATTCCAGTTCGTCCTTTATCAACTCTGTTATTCACAATAGTATTTGGTTGAATATCACGAATGTATTTATAAAGGTCTTTACCCATTTCTGTAGTATAATCTGAAATCCAATCTCCATCGAACCAAACAACTCCAATATCACCGTAATTTTTTAATAATTCACCAACTTGAGGCTTCATATAATTTTCGTAATATTCTGGAAATTCTGGATTTACAACAGATGGATCGTCATGTTGAGAAATGTTGTAGTTTGGATATAAATTACCCTGCGCTTGTGGATGATGCCAGTCTACGATAGAATAATATAAACAAAATTTAATATCTTGTTTTTTACAAGCTTCGGCTAGTTCTTTTACGATATCACGCTTAAACGGCGCAGTGTCCATAACATCGTAATCTGACACTTTAGAATCCCATAACGCAAATCCTTCATGGTGCTTAGATGTTAGTACAATATACTTCATCCCTGCATTTTTCGCCATGGTTACCCATGCATCGGCATCAAATAACTGCGGATCGAACATTTCAGGATACTTTTCGTAATCTTCAATAGTATAATCTAACTTATCCATGGCCCATTCTGCACCACCTCCAGCTATTTTTGTTCCGCGTTCTCCTCCAATAATAGAGTAAGCTCCCCAGTGAATAAACATTCCGAATTTAGAGTCTCTCCACCATTCCATACGCTCGTCGTCCGACAATTTCTTCTTCGAGCTTGCTTGTGCCAAAACTGGTCCCATGTTTAACATGACGATTACCACTAGTAAACACATGTTCCTTAACGTTTTCATTTTCATTTCTTTTTTATTTTAAGTTAATTAATTTGTTTTTATTTTAATTGTCTTTTCAGACTGGTTTCTCATAATTACAAGATCCATTTCATCTGTAGTATTCTCTACATTTATTTTAAAAAAATCTTGAATAGTTTTCACTGGCTTCCCATCTGCTTGAAGAATAACATCACCCTTTTTAATACCGTTATCTTGAGCTGCTGGACTGTTTTTCCAAACACTTAAAATGATAACACCTTCTGCTGAATTTAATCCGTAAGCCGATTGTTCTTGCGGAGATTCTACACTTTTAATATTGTTACGTAACCAAGCTACAACAGGACTACTTTCCTTTTCTGATGGATCTTTCAAGATAGGAATTTCCGGCGTTTTGGCTAACGTTTTAAAGCTTTCTTTTTGCACTCCAAACTGATCCATTGGGAAATTCTTGAAGCCAATTTTTAATGCTGGTGAATCTTCTTGAACACTAAAATCTAAATTTGCAGGATCTTTAAATTTAGGATCTCCATAAGTACTATTTAAATCTCTGTCGTAAATTTGAGATTTCATCATCGTGATTTCATTCGGAAATAAATTATAATCTAATTCTTTTCCCCACCCTTGTAGACCAACATCTTGGTAAGCATCTGCTACGATATTATGTTTAAACACATCTTGGCTGTTTGCAAACCACACATGCGGATGTAGCGAGTTATTAACCATGATATTGTTTTCGGCTACACGATTAAATCCTTCACGTAATTTAAGTCCGTTGTTAAGCATTAAATTATTATAAATATGATAGTTTGATGAGCCGTCGTCTAAATCGATATCCCAACCATGATCGCAACGAAAACGGTTATTTCTAATGATTGTGGTTTTTACAGCATCCCAGGTATACATATCGGGATGCGCTGTGGTTAAACTATCCATAACTTTACGTTTTGGATGCCAAAAACGATCTCGTCCCCAAGAATTAAACGACCCGTGATCGTGAGTTTCTAAAACCGTATTAAACACGTCGTTAAATTCTAAAATATGTCCACCCCAAGTTCCATCTCCGATATTTATACCGGCTCTTGGCACATCGTAAATACTATTATGTCTCACTGTAATATCCATCGCCATTGCAATTTCGACACCTGCTGTTTGCTTTTCAATACGACCAATTCTATGGATTAAATTGTCTTCTACAACACAATCTCTAGGATATAATTCGTTTTTTGGGCCTGAAATCGTATCCATCTCTGAAAATGAAACAAATTGCCCATAATTAAATGATGGCGAACGTACTGCCGAAGCATCTCCGACAAACGACACTGCACTTGCTCCATTTTCGTGAATATGATTCCCTTTTACATTCAGGCCTTTATTATACTTACTTACCATAATTACGTTTCCGCCTAAATTGGTAAATTCGTTGTCTTGAACAAGACAGTTTTCTGTCCCTTCAAAAAACAAAACGCCACCTCGGTAAATAGACCAATCGCTTCTTAGTAGTGGCTCGTACTCTTCCATAAATGTACGTTTCGTGTGTTGGAAAGTCATTCCGCTTATGGTAATATCTTTTACAAGATTCTCTAAAGTTCCAATCACTTGAATTAAATCTTTAAGTACAGCAACTTCAATTTTAGACGTCTTTAATGTTGTTTTATCTGCAGGCCAATAATATAATTTATGTGCATCCGTATCTAAAAACCATTCTCCCGGACTATCCAATTCTTCAAATACATTTTCTACCATACGAAATTCTTCGTGTGGCTTAGAACCTCTGTTATTTTGTTGTCCGCCTTCTAGAATCGCAGTTCCATCTTCATTTACTCCTGTAATTTTAAAATGAAACCCACCCCATTTCCCACCATGCAACGCATGAAAATAAGCACCTTCTGGTTTTTTCCATGACGCAACACGTTCTTTAGAAATTGCATCGGGAGCAGAACCTTGCCAATACTGAGAAGCTTCATCGTAATTAGGATAACGCGCAAGAATTTGAGGTGTACCGTTTACAATTAACTGATCGAAATCTAAATTTTCGGCTACTGATGTCACAAATATATTCTCATTAAAAGTGTCCCAATTCAAGTCCAATACTTTCGAACCTTTTATACGCACTTGATCTGCACCAGCACCCTTGATTGTTAATCCGTTTAAAGCAGGCGTAATATGTATAGCGTGTTCTAGATAATAATCGCCAGGAAGCACATTAATTTCGATAGCTGAATTTTTATCCTCTACTCTCAATTTTTCAGCATGAGCAATTGCTTCTTTTAAATGCCCGAAAGGTTGTTTTTCTGTTCCATCAGCTTGTGTTGTGCCAGAATTAGACACATATAGACTGATAATTTTTTCGTTTTTAGACGTACAAGACGACATAAAAACTGCACACATAAAAAGTAACAAAAGATTCTTCATAACTATATTTTTAAATTGTTGGTTTTCCTTTTAAGTAGCCTAGAGATTCTAAAAAAAAATCGGCTTCATAAACTGTTTCCATATAATATTTCTCACTGTCTTTTTTCTTCATTTGAGCACCTTCAGGATAGAGAAACTGTAATTTTAAAGTATCGCCTTCTACAATTTTACAGATAACCTCTTCTGGTAGCGCTGCTTGTTCAGCATTCCTCCTTTGTCCATTTACAACTGTAGTGGAAAAGAAAAACAAACCTATTATGGCAAAATAGTTAATCATATTATCCATTCAATTAATATACGATTTCAACTTTCCTGTATGCTTTTTCTAATCTGAACTCTAATTGGTCTGGATTAGATCTATTTATTTGTCCTTGGCGCGTTGCTACTAATGTTCCATTTTCATACAACCTTAATTCTGCCGTCTTTTTTCCATTTAAAAAAGGAGCTTTGATAAGAATTGCACCACTATTTTCTATGAGATAAGTGTTCCCTGAACGCTCTATAGAAAGACTCATTGGCAAGCCTGAGGTTACAATATTCCATCCGTCTTTCTCGTATTTATACATGCCAGATAAAAACAAATAATCAATAGATTCACTAGCTTCAGTTTTTCTAGTTACCGATACTAATCCTTTCTGATAAAAACCTTCTTTCGATATAACGTCTTCTTCTGAACTGTTCAATACAATTTTATCTGTTGTTTTTTTATCACTTAATAACACATCGATAATTTGAGTACTCGGATTCTCTTTTAGTGTTGAATACAACACATTTGCAATAGGATTTTCTGCTCCATCCATATACGGATTGAAAACCATAGCAAATGGATTTTCCCAAGCCGACGCATCTCTCTTGACAATTAAAGTTTGAATAGAATCTCCTATAACCTCTGCAGGTGCAGTTCCCGATCCTTTTTTAAGCACATTCGATTTTGGAGCCAAAGCAGTATAAACACTTTGATTTGCACTTCCTTTAACCCAAATTTTCATTAAATTATCTGAAGCGCCTGTACTTTTTAAGGTGAATAAAGCCTGAACATCTTTATCTGTTGTCAGTTTCTTTTTATGAGTTAAATAATCATAAGCTTTTAAATCACCTTGCTTACTTCCAAAGTCATTCGTGTTTTTTAGATTTAGTCCTTTAGATTTTGAATCGAAAAGCGCTAGGGATTGTCCTAAATTATGATAGAAATAATCGTGTCTTTGTGTTCCTCCTTTTTGCGTTTTAGATCTGAATACATCTACGATATAACCTTTATCTGATTTTGATTTAATAAGCGCTGTAAAACGTTGTTGATCGGATTGTGTTTTAGGCTCAAAAAATGATACTTTAGAATAGGTTAAAGCATCAAAAGTTGGTATCGTATTAACTTCCGGGAAATAATTATCTAATTTAAAAGGATGATAGCCTCGCATGGCATCATAATCCGATTTTCCATTTACAACAACCGTATTGTGTGCAGGAAATCTTGAGTAATATTCGCGATGGTCTGTATGCCAATAACTAGAGCCTTTCCCCATATCTAAACCTAAGACATAATTATTAGCGAACAACTCCATAGTTATTCCATTAACATGAGAATGGTTCCCAAACGATCCCGCTGTAGACACCATCATGGCGTTATCTCCTTGTCCTAAACGTTGATTAAACATACTTACATTAGAAGCATAAAAAGTTGGTGATGTTAATTTATCTAACCCATTTGTATTAGTTGCTGTTGTTTTTAATTCATCTACATAAAAAAACAATTCAAATAAATTATTGGCACTTCTTTTATACTCGTCTTTAGCAATCATTTGATCTAACAAACCAGAGATAACTTCCTCCTTTTCGGTATTATTATATTTTCTATAATTTGCGATTAGCAATTCGAAATTTTCTGGGGGTAACGTTTTATGGTTAGAATCTCCAAAACCTACAGTATAACCACTAGGAAATAAATATTGAAATGATGCTAACGCCGCTTTTTCTATAATAGGGAAATTAGACAATTCGTTAGTATTTGTCGTGTTATCTAAGAGTGTAAAAATGTTAAGTAAAGTCGTAATTACATGTACTGAATACGAGGCACATTCTGGCCACATCCCAGTTTCTTTATCGTAAACCAATAAAGATTCAGCAATAGATAATTGTCTTTCTGTTGATGTATTAAAGGTATGATCTAAAAAATATTCTCTCCCTTTTCCATTTTTATAAGTCGCGTTATCGTCTAAAACAATAGCGACATATGTTAAGAAACGAGCTTGAAAAAGGTTCCAGTTATTATCTGGTATTCCGTTGGTTATAATTTGATCACCCCACTTTTGAAATACAGCAGTACTATGATCTAAATTCACATTTTCATCTTCAAAATACGTGTATAAAAAGTCGTAAGTCGTTATTAAACTGATCAATATTTTTTCGTGAATCACCTCAAAAGTTGCCAATCCTGAAATACGCTGTTGCGTTCCATTTTCTAAATCTATTGGCGCATCGCGATAATACATCCCCTCGATATAGGTTTCATACACTGGTTTTGCAAATTCCGCATATTTTTTATCTCCAGTAACCCAATATAAAAAGGCTGCATCTTCTACAAGTGCCATAATTTTACGATTGGCACTTTCAATGGCATGTCCAATTTTTGAAGGGTGTACCCATTCTTTTTTCTTGGTCTTTTTATCTGCTAAATAATAGCCACGCGGATCATCAAAGTAAGGTTCTATATCTTCTAACTTCGGTGCAGCATATTCTGTAGCCCAGTCGCGAGTTCCTGAAAAACGAACAGTTGGAACTGGCGCACTTCCTTCAGAATGATCAAAATTTCCTCCTTTTAAAAAGACTTTATCATGTTTTGTTTTCCAATTCATTTGCAATCTAGAAACCAGCCACGTTGGGTCGTTTTTAACGTATTCTAAATACGGTTCTAGATTTTCAATTTTCTTATCTATTAAACTTTGCTTCCAATCCTCCTTTTTTACGCCCTCTAAAAACTCAGATTTAGATTCGTTATTCGTGTAAATTCTGGGGTGCGTCGATTTTTGAGCAACACTTACAGTAGAACTGAACAGCATAGCCAAAAACAAACCGATTAAAACTGATTTTATATTTAAGAGCCTCTTTTTCATTCTTCTATTTTATCTCGATATTATAGCCCGCAGGATATGTTTTTACATTTCCTTTTTTAAGCTGAATAGATACTGGTTTATCAGAAGAATAGTAATATTTACCATCCTTAAATTTTAATTCTGCCGTGACAGCATCTTTAACTGCCTCAATTTTGAATTCGCCAAACTGAATTTGAGATCCTTTGCCTAAATATAAATACTCAAATGTTCCGTCTTTTTCTGAAGCCACCCCAAAGGTTCCTTTAAATATCATCCCTTTTGTAGGCTTGAAGGCTTTATTCGAATCTATAGCACTACAGATAATTTGTGTACTGTTTTTCGATTCGATTTTCAAAGCCGCTAAATCAACAAATTGCCCCACGTTAGATATATTCTGAATTGATTTTTGTCCGGTTTCATACGATTCAAAAACAGCTACAAATGGATGATCTGCACCATTAATTTCATTTTGTCGAACAATTAACGTTGGTGTAATTTGTGGACTTTTATTGATTTGTCCTGGTGTTATATCTTCACGTAACGTTGTTGGAGGTGCATCTACGACATAAACCTCACGATTATTTTGCCCTTGCATCCACATATTCACATGTAACTCTGGAGACACTGTATTAATGTCCCAAGTCGCATTAAAATCTGCTGTGTAATTTACCTTTCTTTGATTTTTAAAGAAACTGTAATTTTTATCATATTCAGTCCCTAAATCATTCACGGCTTTAGCATCTAAAGACTTGTGTTCTGAACTTGTTAGTCTAACTTGGTGACCTAAATTATGATGAATATAATCGTTATCATCTTGATTTGATCTGAAAACATCTAGATAATACCCAGTCGTTTCCGACGTACGAATCATAGCCACAACACGTCGTTTTTCGTCTGCTGAAACATCCGAAAAAGAGACATTTTCAGAGGTTATTTCTGTGTTATAAAAACCATCATCTGCTGTTTTAGGATCCATGGCATTTATAGTAATATCGCCTTTTTTATACCCAGGAACTATAGTATTAGATCCTGTGATTCCGCGGTGATATCCAGCATCTGGCGACCAATACGATTCGTAAGCAGAGGCATCTGGAGCTAAAACCCAGCCTTTACCGTAAAACTGCATGGCTAATCCGTTCTCTGCTAAATGCGACTGATAGCGTCCACCATACAAGGTGAACATTAATCCGTTGTCTTCGTCGTTTCCATTTCTTAAAATCATATGTCTATGAAATTTTGAATACGCCGATCTGTGATATGGTAATTCACTCCCTGATTCCGGTAAAGCCTGATTAAAAATAATATCTTGCCAGTTGGATTTATTTCTGTCGTACTGTCCGTTTTCTATATTTTTCTTGATTACAGTAGCCATGGTTTTCGCCGTTTGGGTATCGCCTTTCCAAGTAGAATAGGTTAATAACGATTCGAAAGCCGACATATTAAAAGCCCCACCACGCATATCTCCAAACACCACTAAATTTCCACGTGCATCTAACCAACCTAAATTAGCCAATGCTGCTTTTTCTATAATTGGATTTCCAGCTAATGTGTTCACACCAGATTTATACAATTGTAATCCCATTTCTAAAACCGTAGGAATCATTCCTGAGGCATATCCTGGCGATTCTGGCCATAAGCCAGTTTCTGTATTGTAATTCGCCATAATTTCTGGTAATCCTGCATAATAATCACCCGATTTTTCTGTATAAAATGGGATGTAATATTCGCGACCTTTACCATCTTTATAGAAATCGTTAGATTCTAAAACCAACATACTCCCTATGATGTTTTTATAACGATTTACATTCCAGTTTCCTTTTTTACCACCGCGCACTAATCCGATTTCTATAAACCGTTTAAAGACTACACTCGAGACATCGACGGTACTTTTATTAATTTCCTTTAAATGTTTATGCGGATTCGCATTTAAGTAATCGTAAAGAAAATCGTAAGTGGCTGCCATAGGTATTTGTCGGTCGTCGTGAATCACTTCATAATCGTAATACCCCATAATCCCTCCTGCTTCGTAACCGCCAGGACCTTTAGTTGACTGTTCAGGATCTAAAGGTGGATTCATATAATACGTTCCTAAGACCCAGGTCCAATATATATCTGCAGAAAATTTAGCGTATTTCTCATCCTGCGTCATATAATACGCGAAAGCTGATTTTTCTGCCAATTTTAAAATTTCCATATTATTGGCACGAATCATATGTCCGGTCTCTTTGTACGGAATTAAAACAGGTGATTTATCGGCTTTAGAACGACTAATGCCTAACATATCCCCAGATTCGCTATACGGAATTCTATCTTCTAAAGCCACGTTCACATAATCGTTCCATTTACGCATACCCGGTAAACGTACCGTTGGAATAGGTGCATTTCCTTCACCATAATCCCAATCTTGTCCTTTTATATAACATTGTGTAAAATGCTCTCCATCTTTCCAATACATAGCCAATCGCGATACTATCCATTCTGGATCTGTTGAGTGACGATCTACATATGGCGCAATCTCTTCAACTAGTGTATTAAACGACGCTTTTGCCCAATCTTCTGTTTCTATTTTCTGCTTTAAAGCGGCTCTATCACTAGTTTTCGCAAACAAACGAGGGTGCTCTGCCGTTTGTTGCGCCCAACTTCCTAATACGGATAGAACGAGTACGATTGTTAAAGCTATTGATTTGGAAAAATTCATGTAATGCGTTTTTATGCTTTTAAAAAAAATCAGTTTTAGTATTGTTCGGCATGCTCGTAATCACCTATACGATGAAATACGTTACGCTTTAAGGGAATTTGCATACCATTCGTGTCTTCTAACCAATCGTATAAACTGTTTGCAAAATCTTTAATCATAGATTGCAATTCAGGCTTATCGATTAAGTTAACCAATTCGTTAGGATCGTTTTCTAAATCGTATAATTCATTAGTGTCCCAAATACCGTTATATCTTATGTATTTATATTTATCTGTTCTAACTCCAAACACAGTTGGTGTCATAGGGAAATCGTATTCAAAATAGTATTCGTAAAAAATTCTATCTCTCCACTCTGTTTCATTCCCTTGAAGTAATTGTACAAACGATTTTCCTGGCATGTATTCTGGTTTTTCTAAACCTGCCAAACTTAAAATAGTTGGCGCAATATCTACATTTTGAACCATGCGCTCTACAGTTTGACCACCTTCAAACACTTCTGGACAATGCACTAACATAGGTACTTTAACAGACTCTTCGTAAAAATGACGCTTATCTATTAAACCGTGTTCTCCCCAGCTAAATCCGTTATCTCCCATATATACCACCATAGTCGATTCGTCTAAACCATTTGCTTTTAGCCATTCCATAACCGTACCTACACTATCATCTACGCCCATTAAAGTTTCGCAATAACGCTGTACTAAATCATCAAAAGTTCCATCGGCCGTACCGTGATACATATAATCGACACCATGCCAACTATCGCGTTGTCTTTTTACCCAGTCTGGCCAGTTTAATTTCTTGTATTCAGAACCAATAGTTTGTGTATAACTATCCGGTTTATCTATTTTCTTTCCAGCATACATTCCTTCGTGGCGTTTTGCAGGTAAAAACATCGCATGAACTGCTTTATGTGATAAATACATAAAGAAAGGTTTTTCTGTATCGCGATTGTCTAACCAATCTACGGCGTGATCTGTTAATAAATCGGTAACATAAGTTTCCTCATCGTATTGAACATTTTTACCGTTGATGTTTAAATTAGGTGCGTAATAATCTCCTTGTCCAGCAAAACTTTCCCAATGATTAAATCCTGGTCTTGGACTATCGTTATGATCTCCCATATGCCATTTTCCAAAGAAAGCCGTTTGATATCCTGCCTTTTGAAGGTATTCTGGAAAAAACGTTAAGTTTCCGGGATTTGGTGCAACATTATCGACTATAGTATGAACATGCGAATATTGGCCCGTTAAAATACTAGCACGACTTGGCGAGCATAATGACGTGGTTACAAAGGCATTTTTCATGTGTGCGCCTTCTGCTGCGAACTTGTCTAAATTAGGCGTTTTTAACCACGGCACTTTACCGGTAAACCCCATAAAATCGTGACGGTGATCGTCTGTTAATATAAAAATAACATTACGTTTTTTAGCGCCTTTTACTTGCTTTAATTTTAAGTTTTTCTTGTCGTTAGAAGCACTTTGTTGTGCTACTACAGATTCTGAAAACACTAACATTCCTAAAACAAATAGGCTTAGAAAAAATCGGTTTTTATTAAATACGTTTAATTTCATTTTAATATGGTTTAATAATCAATTCGTCTTATATTACAATTACAGCCATTGAATGTCCCGGGATTTCTACGACATGACCTTCTTCATTTCCTACTTGATATTCGTAGGTTTGATGTGCCTCTTTATCATTTTGAATTAACACATATATTTTCCCATTAAAAGTCACAGAAATCAAGTCTTCTCTAGAAAAATTCGCAATACGTTTTGCTCCTTCTTTCAGGTATTTACTCATAAAAGCCATAACAGCAAAATCCGGATTATAAGTAATCTTTTCTCCTTTACGGTCTATATTTATTAATGCATTTTGTTTCCATCCCCAACCACTTTCGGTGGTTTCATTTAAAATCATATTCCAATAACAAAAATTAGGACTTCCACCATTTATATAATCGGCGACTTCTTTTAAGCGTTTTGAGGCTTGTTCCCAAGTATTTTTTCCATCATAACATTTGCCTTCGGTATGCATAATTTGACCTTCAGGATAAAGTGCATGTATCTGCTCTATGTATTTCGGATAGGTATATTGAATACCTATTCCATCAAATAGGGTTCGGTTATTTGTGTTCGCTGCCAATTCAACCGCATCAATCTGACCAGCAGTCCTAAAGGTTCCCGCCCATATTTCAGTTTTAATGCCTTCTGAATTAAACTGTGGACGCAAATAGTTTTTTGTAAAATTGCTCATTTGAGAAACGGGCATCACACAAGACGGATATTTTGTACTAATATCATTTTCGTTTTGAATGATTAAACGATCGATAGTAATTCCCTTCTCAGCATATGCCTGAATATATTTTGAAAAATATAAAGCGTAAGCATTATAAATTTTAGGATCGTCTATTAAATGATTCTTATCGCTAAATTCATCTCCACGATCCATATAACCTGAATATTTCATCCATGCCGGAGGACTCCAAGGTGAAGCAAATACTTTTAATTTTGGATTTTTATCATAAGCCATCTGAATGTATGGAATTACAGAAGTTTCTTCCCGTTTAATCGAAAAATGATTCATATTATAGTCCTTTGGCGTTTCAGAATAACTATAAGCATTCATTCCAAAATCACTTGCTCCAACAGCGGTTCTACAAAACGTAAAGCCTGCACCATGTTGAATACTGAAAATATTAGTCATCACTTCATCCTTTAATGCACTCGGTAAAGACATTAAAGCCTCACCTCCTATTTCATTAAAAGCACCTCCTACTCCATCCAAAGTTTGAAATTCTATTTCTGGATATAATTTAATTTTATGCGTGTCTTTATTCGAAATGACATCTGCTTTCTGAACTATATTTTGAACAGAAATTTTACCATTAGACAATTCACCAGAAAGTTTAAGTGCATAAACTTCTGCTGTTTGCTGTGCATACGAAACCATAGTACCACATGCTAAAAGCATGGCCATACCAAATATTCTAACTTTTGCTAAACTAAAGTTTAAATTCTTAATTGGTTTACTCATAACTTTATCCTTTTAAATATTACTACAATTTTATTTTTACTCTTTCTTAATCTTTAAGCGAAGTACTTATAGACTTTTCTAATTAATCTCGGATGCTTACGTTCAATTCTGTATAGGATTACAGATTAGCACGAACAACCGTGATAAAGAAACAAATGAATATTTTCCTTTTAAACTATTCTACATCTTGGTTTTCACGAATCCAAACATGACTTCCTTCTAATAAGGCCTTGTACTCCATCTCAAACTCGGCTTTCATACTTTCGAATTTTTCAGGATTTTTTAACGCTAAATTTTCAGATTCTAGAATATCATCTTTCAGATTAAATAATACAAAATCAGTAAGCTCTGCACGTTTTACATCTTCAATATTACCGTCGTATAAATTATGAAGGTTTGGCATTTCTTTACCGTCTAAATCTAAACGCGCCATTATTTTCCAATCACCACTTCTCATAGCCACTTTACGGTTGTTTATTGCATCGTAAAATGCCCAAATTAATGGTTTAGAACGTTCGAATTTTCCCGTTTCTAATAGCGAGGTAAACGACTCGCCATCTAATATCCTGTCTGGTAATTCTGCACCAGCGAGTTCTGCGAATGTTGGTAAAAAGTCTAATGCCGACACCACCGCATTTGAAGTTCCTGTAAACGTTTCTCTTCCAATCCAATTAAAAATCCCAGGTACTCTAAACCCTGCTTCATTAGTCCACAATTTCATCCCTTTTAAAGGATCAGGTCTTCCGTAAGAACGCTTGGCACGCTCGTATCTCATAAATGTTTCTGGTCCGTTATCCGAACTAAATACAATCAACGTATTATCTATATTATTATCTTTAAAATAAGCAATTAGGCGCCCTACGGCTAAATCTACATTTTCAACATTTGCAAAGTACTCTGCTTCTTCTCTGTTTTTTGCTTTTGGTAAATATTTCTTTACTAAATCTTCAGGAGAAGCTATAGGTTCGTGTGGTTCGTGAAATGCAACTTCAAGAAAAAATGGTTTATTATCAGTTTTAGTATCTAACCATTTAATAGCTTCATCCACAATAATCTGACTACTATATCCTACAATTTCACCCACTTTTACCCCGTTTCTAACGAAATTATTGGGATTCTTGTGACTTGGCGAAGCATTGTTATGAGTTGCAAACCAATGATCGAAACCAAAATCATTAGGTTGTGGTTGTGCTTCTGAATTGAACTGAGACGAACAATGCCATTTTCCAACCAAACACGTTTCATAGCCAACAGATTTTAATAAGGCAGGAATGGTAACTTCGTCTGCTTGAAGATGGACTAAATCTCTATTATCTTCACTCTTTTTATATCCTGGAATAAAATCGTAAATACCTGCGCGATTAGGACTTCTTCCCGTAAGCAAACCCGCCCTTGAAGAAGAACACACAGGTGCAGTAGAATAGAAATCGGTTAATTTTATCCCTGTATCTGCTAATTTATCTAAGTTTTTTGTTTCAATAATAGGATGTCCGAAAGAAGATAAATCGCCATACCCTAAATCGTCGCACAGAAGCACTATAATATTAGGTTGCGTTGACGTACTAATTTCAGTTGAAGACACACTAGCTACCTCCTGTTTTTTATCGTCTTTACAAGACCATAATACAGTGCATAACACGACCGTTACTAAAGCTAAAACTCGTCTTTTCATTTGAATTTATTTTGCTGATTTAAAGAAATCATTAAAAAACACCATTTGATATTTTATAGAATTACTCCAATAGGTATTGGTATGTCCGCCTGGACGTTCTATATAATCATGAGGAATATTACGTTCCATCATTTTTTTATGGAGTCTAACATTCGCATCGTAAAAAAAGTCGTCTACACCGCAATCGAATAGAATTTTTAGATTTTTTCCATCTAACAAATGCACCATATTAATTACAGTGTTTTCTTCCCAATTATCTTTGTTTGAGGCATAAGATCCTAAGCGTTTTTCTAAATCCCAGTTTCTAGGAAAAGGTCTAATATCCACGCCACCACTCATACTCGCCACAGCACCCCAAACATCTTGGTGCTTAAATGTTAAGTACAATGCACCGTGACCACCCATACTATAACCCGTAATAGCACGGTGTTTAGAATCGGCTACCGTGTTATACGTTTTATCTATTTTTGAAACTAGTTCTTTTGAAATGTACGTTTCGTATTTCATGCTATCGTCTACCGGGCTGTCAAAATACCAACTCGTTTTATCGCCATCAGGACATACTAAAATAACCTGATACAAATCGGCGTACGCTTTTATATCTGGAGCTTTTCCTAACCAAGCCGCGTGATTTCCGCCAGCACCATGAAGCATATAAACCACAGGAAATGCTTTTCCTTTAGCGCTATACGAATCTGGTGTGATAATAACGTTTTTAACGGTCTTATTCATGGCATCGCTATGCACCAAAAGTGTATCTACTTTTGATGCATACATTGACAATGTCATGCAAAACATACTAAAAATCGCAATAAAATTTTTCATATTCTTTTGAACTAATTACTTATTTCTTTTAAGCATTACATCTTCTAATTCTTCTAATGTTTTTCCTTTTGTTTCTGGCATCATAAACGCTACAAATAATAATTGGAATATCATCATTACTGCAAACACAAGGAAAACTGCTCCTCCACCAACTAACTTTAATAAAAATGGAAATAATGACGGAATAAGTGCTGCTAAAACCCAGTGCACAGAACTTCCAAAAGCCTGACCTGAAGCACGTAAATGATTAGGGAAAATTTCTGAAATAAACACCCATATTACAGCACCTTGCCCTATAGCGTGAGCTCCTATAAATAAAAACAAGAAAAATGGTACTGCCATACCCGACCACTCTAATAAGAATGCGGCGGCTAATAATCCGAGTGAAACAATATAACCTACAGAACCAATATACATTAATGTTTTTCTTCCTAATTTATCAATTAAGAACACCCCTAATAATGTAAAAACAAGATTAGTTACACCTAGCCCAATACTATTTAATAATGCAGAACTTTCTTCTAATCCTGCTGCTTCAAAAATACGCGGTGCATAATATAATACGGCATTAATTCCTGAAAACTGGTTAAAGAATGCAATAAAAAATGCTAGCATTAATGGGAATCTATATTTTTTAATGAATATCGTTTCAGACTTATCACTACCTTCTGAATGCGCATTAAACTCCCTTACTTGTACATCGATATCTGCATCTGGATCTATAATTTTTAAGACGTCTCTTGCCTCTGCTTCTCTTGATTGTGATAATAACCAACGCGGACTTTTCGGTAATTTTAAAGCGAATAATATATATAAAACTGCAGGAATAGCTTCTACTCCTAACATCCATCGCCATGCATTCTCACCAATATCACTTAATAGATAATTGGATAAATAGGCAATCATAATACCAAAAACAATATTAAACTGATACATCGCCACCAAACGCCCTCTATCTTTAGCAGGTGCAATTTCAGAAATATAAGCAGGTGCTGCAATTGTAGATGCACCTACTCCTAATCCACCAATAAAACGCGCAAAAGCAAACACATATGGATCGTTAGATAATGCTGAACCTATGGCTGAAACTGCAAACAAAATTCCAATAGCTATTAATGTATTTTTACGTCCGAATTTATTAGTTGGAAGGCCTCCAAAAATAGCACCAACTACGGTTCCCCAAAGTGCCATCCCCATAACTACAGCGCCATGAAAAGCTTCTGAAGAGCCCCATAAGGCTTGTAATTTTTTATCGGCACCAGATATTACAACCACATCAAATCCGAATAAGAATCCGGCAAGTGCTGCGGTAATAGACCATAACATTATTTTTTTGTTCATACTATTCAGTTTTTAGCTTTATTAATTAGTTTAGTTTATTGTTCTATAGGAATAACCATATTCCATGTTTTTGTACCGTTTCCAAATCCCCCCGGACCATCCATAGTCGCAAAAAACAGATGTGTAGGCTTGCCGTTTTCAACAAAAATAAACGGACGTTCTAATTGTCCTTGTTTTACGGTTTTACCATTATCCCAAGTCACCGTTTTAGTGTATGCTTTAGGATTTTTATCGACTGTCCAATCTATACCATTTGGAGAATGTGCTAGTAGTCCATCGCCAGCTTCGCCAGTTATGGCACCACGCTGATCTTTAGCGACCATATGAAATCCAGTTGCATCGCTCCATAAATGCGGATCTTCAATTTCACCAAAATGATCTAAAGAAAACAAAGGCTGATCTCCCATTACAGTATACGGCCCTTCAAAAGATGGAGCTGTAGCAACTCCAATGCTCATATCTGCATTATTAATACCATCGGGTTTATAATCGCGTCCTTTAAATAGTAAAACGACAGAACCATCAGCCTTAATTAAAGGTGATGGGTTTGAGGTTAAAAAACTATAAAATGAATTTGGTTTCACATCCAATATAGGCGCATCTAAACGCTTCCATGGTCCGTTCGGACTTTTAGACGTTGCCATACCAATGCGTTTTCCCCAACGTGCAGCAATACACCATTTACTTTGTAAATCTAGTTGGGATACATTATCTAAGGTTACATCCTCGAACGGATGTGTGGACCCCATATAATACAGAATGTAGGTGTCTTTGTATTTTACTATTTTAGGATTATGAGTAGAGCGACCATCCCAATATTGTGTTCCTCTTGCCTCTAATGCTATGTCTTGAAACGTATACGGTCCTTCAGGCGTATTTGAAGTTGCATGAACAATTTCTGAACCAATCATCCAACCCGGATGAAATGGTAAAAACTTAGACCAACGTGAAGCATACATATGATACAAACCATCATCGCCTTTTATAACAGAACTTCCCCACACCCAATAATTTTCCATTTGAAGTCCGCCATTTACTGGTGCTTCTCCAAGTTTCCCGTTTATTAAATTTTGAGCATATAGAAACCCCATATTATTTAATAATAAGAAAAGTACTATGGCTATTTTTAAATGCTTCATCTTTTAGGTCAATAGAAAGTAAAATAATTATTGCGTTTTATTCGTCATTTGTTCTTTTAAAAAAAATCCATCCAAATTGATTTTTATTTCTCATTGGATGAATTTCAAACCAATTCTAACTTGTCTTAAAAACAGTTCTATAATTTTTAAGACTATAAAAAAAACAATAACTATTGCAATCTAATTCTTATCTCTTAAAAACGAAATAAATTATAGCTCAAAGACTATAACTAGGCAACCATTTTACCTGTAAACCTACCGTATTTACTGGGTTTTCCAAAAACGACATCAATTTTTAATTAAAATATTTTCCCTTTTTAATATAATTACAATACGGCTTAGTCTGAGTCATTTTCTCATTATTTACTAATTTAAAATCAGCAACAATTATGCGTTGAACTTATTAAATTAGACCAGCATATTGCGCAGAGCTATATGTTCCGAAATAAAAAGTTGTACTACATCGTCTAACAAATCACGACCACAACAAGATAAATTATATGCAAAAAAAAGGCAGCTGTGAACTAACACAGCTGCCTTAAAATAATAAATATATTATCTATTTTTTACCATCCTGGATTTTGCACCAAGTTTGTGTTAATTACCGTTTCATTTATTGGTAATGGCCACAAGTAATTTTTAATACTGTATGGTCTATTACTTTTAGGATCGATAATTAAAGCCTTTACTGGCCCTACCCCTGAAGGATAATTATCATCGTATCCATAAATTGCAGTTCCTGGATCAAAAAGTTCTGAATTTGTATCGTACTCTGTACCTTCAATAATGTATCCAACTATATCTTGATTAAGTAAATCTACTGCAGTATCCCAACGTCTAATATCATTCCAATGGTTATTATCTTCCATATATAACTCTACAGTTCTCTCTCTTCTAATCTCATCTAACATATCTAAATTATTAGTATTTACTAATGCATTAGTTAGTGGAGCAATACCTGCTCTGTCTCTAAGAATGTTGATCGATAGATCTAAATCTCCATCTGATATTGAACCATCACGCTCATATAAAGCTTCTGCATAAGTTAATAATACTTCGGCATAACGTAAATGCGGATAGTTAAAAGCCTCTGTCCCTACAGTTCTGTATTTATTCCAAGTTATAAATTTCCAGTTAGTTAAATTAGAGTTATTAACACTTGAAATAACAGGTATTGGACGAGATCCGTTTTCAACTACACTTCCTCCAAAATTACCCCACATTCTATAATCTCTATTTATAAATTGAGTAGACTGTGTAGCATATCCCTGAAATTGAGATGATTTTGCTATTGGCAACCCATCTAGGGCTGAGTACATATCTAATGCAAGTTGAGAAGGTGCGTTTCTTCCTTCACTAATTTGAGTGAATTGACCACCACCCAATCTGTTTCCAGATTCATAGTCGAAAACACTTTGAATAATAAATTCATTATTAGAAGATTTAGTATAACCTCCAGGGTTTGATTCTGCTCCTTCCAAGGTAAACAACCATTTGTAAGAATTATTCTCCATGCTTGGATCACTATTTTTGTTCCAAATTGCATATTCGTTTCTGTCAATAACTGCTTTTGCCGTTGTAACAGCTTCAGCAATATAGGCAGCAGAATTAGCTCCTGATCCTGATCCTTCAAAATCTGTAGCAGTTCCTACATATTTCTCCCAAGTTCCTTCAAATAAAAGTACACGTGCTTTATAAGCTAATGCAGCAGTACTACTAATTTTACCTAAATCTACTCCAGTTGCTGTTTCAGGTAAATCTGCAATTGCTAAATCTAAATCATTAAGGATTTGTTGTATAACTTCATATCTACTATTTCTAGGAGCATAAAGAATCTCTGAATCAACATTTGTAACTTCAGTTACAATTGGTACACCTCCAAAACGTTTTAGTAATCTAAAATGTTGGTATGCTCTGAAAAAATAAGCTGTAGCCACAGACTCACTTATATCAGCTTTCTCTCCGTAACCTTTTTCAACATACTCATCTGCCTTTTCAAGTAATACATTTATGGTTCTAATGTTAGAATATCCATTATTCCAATACACATCTGTATCTGTAGCCGTGTTAAGTCCCTGTCCGTAGTCTTGAAAATACCCATTCAACTCCGTTCCGAAATCTGTTATCATATCGAAACCATCACCACTTGTCGCTTGTGGAGAATGCAAACCTCTATAAAAGAAATTAGCAGCATCTATAAAATTTTGAGGTTCATCAAAATAAACCTGTTCTGTTACACTATCCAGATCATCCAAGTCTAGAAATTTATCCTCACAGCTTAGCAATACGCATACGGCTGAGAATAATATTATTATTTTTTTCATCTGTATATTTTTTTCGTTATTAAATACTCGCGCTCTCATAGCTCTTAAAATGTTACATTTATACCTAATGCTAAAGTTCTTTGAAATGGATATATTTCTCTATTATCCGTTGCTAGAGTATTTCCTGATTCAGGATCGAAACCATCAACCAAAGATGTGAATTCAAATAAATCATTTCCTGAAAGATAGAAACGGATTTTATCCATTTTTAATTTATCTAGAACTGTTCTTGGTAACGTATACCCTATAACTATAGTTTTAAGACGTATATATTTATTATTTTGTACGAAAAAGTCGTTGTTTGCCCAGTTCCAAGTTGCTAAATTTCTTTGAGATGATAATCTTGGATAATCTGCCCCCGTGTTTTCTGGAGTCCACATTTTCCCATTGTAAGCAGTCGTTTGATTAGACCATGGTTGTGAAAATGGAAATGCGGTAACTTCTCCTCTAATTACATTTTGTTCTAATTGACCTTGAAAAAGTGCATTAAAATCGAAACCTTTATATTTAGCTCCTAAGTTGATACCAAAAACGTAATGTGATTGAGCATCTCCTATATATTTAACATCTCCTTGACCTTTATCTTGATCAGAATTTTGATCGTTTAATACACCATTCCCATCTAAATCTACTTTTCTAACATCTCCAACACGTAATGAGGAAGATCCTGTAGGAATTTCAGTTCCTGCACCTGAATATTGTGCAGTATAAGCATCTACTTCTGCTTGAGTTTGGAAAAAACCATCTGTTTCCCAAACAAAATAAGAATCTAATGGATACCCTTCAACTGTTGAACGTACTCCTGCTTGTATAGAGTTTCCTCCTTCTAAATTAACTAACGTATTGTTAGTATCACTCATGTTAACTCCAATATTGTAAGAAAATTCTCCTTTAGTTTCTCTCCAACTTAATGCTGCTTCCCAACCTGTAGTCTCTAATGTTCCACTATTAGTTTTAGGAGCAGTAGCACCTAAAACTTCTGGATATTGTACATTAACAAGCATACCATTGTTTACTTTTTCGTATAAGTCCAAAGATCCAGATAATTTGTTGTTAAAGAATCCTAAATCGATCCCTACGTTTTTCATTACCACTTCTTCCCAAGTACGCGTTGTTGTGGTTAATCCGTTAATATAAGCTGTTGGGCTTATTGTTCCACCTGTACCAAAAAGATCCGTACCAAATCCGATTGTTGACACATAATCATAAGGTCCAATACCTACTTGATTCCCACTAGTACCATAACTTCCTCTAAGCTTTAAATTACTTAATGCATCAAAGTCTTCTAAAAATGCTTCTTTATGCATATTCCAACCTATAGAAACATTTCCATAGTTATTAAATTTAAAGCCTTCAGCAAATCTTGAAGATCCATCACGTCTACCTACTAATTCTAATAAGTATTTCCCTTTATAGTCATAATTAATTCTTGATAAGTAAGAATATAAACCATATTGAGTTTGACCTCCTTCACTTTCTTGTACTCCTGTCCCCACATTAATATCGTATACACCTTCATCTACAAGACCGAACTTTCTTCCTTCAAGCGCTTTATACAAGTACTTTTCTGCTGTTAAGCCGACCATAGCTTTAAAGTTATGGTTACCTAAACTTTTCTCGTAGTTTAAGAATCCTCCATAAGTTTGATATGTTGCTGTAGTTGATATTGTTTCTATGTTTGGATTTGGATTTAATGCATTAGCATATTCTCCATTCCAGTTATAGGTAGGTACATTTAAACTCGTATTATCTTGTCTTTCATTAACATTGTTATACGTTGCAGTTGCATTAGCACTGAATCCAGCACCTATGTCATAATTAAGATTCAAGGTAAGTCTACCAATAATTTCATCCTTATTTTCTCTACCTCCATCTGTAGTACCTGCAATAGAGTTGTTATTACCAACACCAAAGTTAGCATACCACTGACCTAAATCGTTTTTTGCTGGAAAAACTGGTGGATCTTGAGCTAACATTGCGCGTCCGAATGATGTTGAAGGACTAGATGATTCGTTTTTTTGCAAAGACACATTCGCAGCTAAGTTTAACTTTTCGGTAATGTTAAAATCTGTATTTAATCTTACTGAGTACTGCTTAATTCCATCGTATGCTGTTTTTAAGGCTCCTTGAGATTCTGAATGACCAAAAGATAATCTATATCTTGCTTGTTCTGAACTTCCAGATAAACTTAAGTTTTGTTGATTTCCAAAGTTAGTTCCGAAAAGTTCTTCATAACGATCTGCATTTCCTAAATACATTAATCCATTGTATCCCCAGCCAGCAGGTACAGTTTGAAACCAACCTTCTTGACCAGCTGCAATACCCTCTACTGTTTCTTTACCCCAGTTCCAGTAATTAGGAGTGGTATCTTGCTCAGCAGCATCTAAATAAATTTGTCCATATTCTTGATAATTAGTAACAGGTGGTCTCTGACCTAGAATGTTAACTCTAAGCATAGAGCTAAATTCAACCTTCATCTGGCCTTTACCTTTTTTAGTAGTTACTAAAATCACACCATTTGCTGCTCTTGAACCATAAATAGAAGCTGCACCATCTTTAAGTACACTAATAGATTCTATATCGTCAGGATTCATTTGAAAGAATTCATTGTCATCAAATACCGGAGCACCATCCATTACGATTAATGGACTTCCTCCATTTACAGAAGTAGCCCCCCTAATGGTTAAATTAACACCCTCGTTACCTGGTCTTGAAGACGATCTAGAAACTGTTAATCCAGGCGTTTCTCCCTGTAAAGATAGAGCAACGTTAGATACGGCACGATCTTCAAATACTTCTGAAGTAACCTGATCAATAGAACCTGTTAAAGACTCTTTTGTTGCTGTACCATAACCTACAACAATAACCTCATCTAAGGCACTTAAATTAGATTCTAAAACAATATTAAGTTTTGTTTTACCATCTACAGTTACCTCTTTTGTTGTATATCCCATGTAACTAAACACAAGAACAGAATTAGCAGAAGGTACATCGATAGTATAATTACCATCGAAATCTGTTACTGTTCCTTTTCCCGCAACTCCTTTTAAAAGAATATTTACACCAGGTAATGGCATCGTGTCATCTGCAGATGTTACCGTACCTGTTATTGTTAAATTTTGTTCACTAACACTATTTGAGTTAGCCGATCTATCCTTATCATCTGCAGCATACATACCGCTATATGATAAGCATAACAATAAAGCCATAAACAACACTGGCTTTATCGAAGACTTTTTTAAATTATTATTCTGATACATAAAATACTTTTTTCGTTATACTATTTAATTGATTGTTAAAGTTTAGACCAAATTTTAATGCATACAATTTGTGTCTAATAGATAAACTCTTAAAATGGTTTGGTTTGTTTTTAGTAATTTTTTTCTGGTCATAATTAGCGTGTTTAAATTAATATTGTTTGTTAGAAGATAATTAAAATGGCATTAACATTTTATTATGCTTTTGTGTTAACAATTTTATAAATAATGCCTCATATCTTCTCTAAAACATGATTCTATATCACTAAATTATGGTCCATTTTCACGTCTGAGCCCTTATAAATAGGGGAATTCAATCGAAATAGTGATATTGAACTATAATTTCATGATTTTTTCATAAAAAGACAAATTTAACATTCTATTAATAACAATATCATAATTGTGATTATGATTTTTAACTTAAATTAATCAATTTTATGAATTGTAATCTTAAAAAATAATGAATACAGATTAATTCCTTTTACAGCGCCTACATTTTATAAAAAAGGCGTAAAATTGAAATCGTTTAGTAAAAAATGAATGGATATTTTACAGATTTCCACCATAAAACACTAGTAACAAGTACGTTTAAAACAACGTAACACAAATTTCAAGGTCATTGTATTTTTTAAGCGCGTATTCAGTTAATAAAATAGTATTATAAATATGCCATAGTTTATCTAACATGCAACGATAAACAAGAATAAGCGTTTAATAGAACTAGAATTAAGTGGAGTAATTACAGTAAAATTTTACTAGAATTAGAATTATGCATACAAGTTGTGTCAATAAACATCTTCGTAATTACACACTTTTTTACAGCACTTTAGACCACCAAACAGCACATAAAGCCCCATTCCTACTCGAATCTTCAAAACATACGCATTCTATAGTTATACACAGTAGTATAGATTTAGTGATACCCACCAATAACAAACGCCTTATCATATCTTGAAAAGGAGTTTACTTACGTATACGATAATGATAATTATAGTCTAAATCTAAATAATAGCTTTAAATTTCTAAAAAGTATAAACAAAAAAAACCCTTTTAGAATGTCTCCTAAAAGGGTTTAACCAAATGAAATTAAATCACTTATATGTCTCGTGATCTAAAAAAAAACAAACTAAACTAATTTTGTACTATTCTATCTTCAATTTTCTTTAAGCGTAATAAAGCTTCCATAAAATAGTAATCTGAATAAATTATTGGGACATCAATTTCTGAATTGTGAGGTAAATGTCCTGTAGAATGTAGTAAAAGAGATTCATTAGTATCTCCACTCATATAAGCGTCAGAGCCTAATAAAGTGATTAATTTCTTTCCTGCATTAAAATATTTTTCTTTTAAAACTGGGTCTGTTAATTGCTCAGACAATTCTAACATTCCACATGCTACAACACCTGCGGCAGAAGCATCTTTAGGTGCATCCGGAATTTTCGGATCATCGAAATCCCAGTAAGGCATACCATCTTCTGGTAAACGCTCTATAAAATGATCTGCTAATTTTTGTGATGTAGTTAAAAATTCTTCGTTACCAGTTTCTCTGTAAGACATTGCAAACCCGTAGATTCCCCAACCTTGACCTCTAGCCCACATAGACTCGTCTGCATATCCTTGGTGCGTTGCTCCTTTTATGAATTCACCTGTTTTTTCATCGAATGAAATCACATGATAGATTGAATAATCTGGACGCACTAAATATTTCATAGACACCTCTGCATGACTATTAGCTATATCGTATAAACTCTTATCTCCTCCATTTTTAGCAGCCCAAAACAACAGCTCTAAATTCATCATGTTATCGATAATCGTATTGTACTGAAACTTATGTTTCATACCTGGCCAAGATAAAATAGTTCCTACTTTAGGATTGTAAAGTGTCGCTAAGGTATCTGCAGCAGCTAATAAAATCGTTTTATACTCTTCGTTACCTGTTAATCTGTAACCATTTCCATAACTACAGTATACCATAAATCCGATATCATGATTCTCTGCAGGCGTATATGCTATTGTTTTAAGTGGCGCTGTAAATTTTTCTGCTCCAGCTAAAATTTCTGGATCTTTAGAATATTCATAAGCATACCACAGGGTACCAGGCCAAAAGCCAGAACACCAATCTTTAACACCTACTAAATTCCAGTCTTTGTTTCCTTTAGTTATATTTCTAGGAAAGCTATCTGCACTTTTTAAGTTTTGTAGGGTCGTTTTAATTTTTACAACACTTTTATCAAGTATTACATCTTCGTTGGTTTTTGATGCTACCGCTACAACCTCTTCACTTTTCGCTTTTTTATCTGCTTTATTATTGCAAGACAACAGAAGTGCCATGCAAAAAACAGCCGTAGTAAGTTTAAAAATCTTCATATTCCTTATTCTTTTATTGAATTTTATATCGTTTAAATTGTTTCTCAAATTTTGTTATAATCTACTATGCAATAATAAAACCCCACGTTGCATTAATGTATAAACTATGAATCAATTTTGATAAATTATTACCCTTTTAACCCCATAAACCTCAGTATTTAGAGGTATTGCGTGTATTAACAACATTTAATTCATTTATTTTTAAAAACACACTGCTTTTGTTCTCTGAGTAATTTAAAATTTAGATGATTATTTTTACGATAAGTCTCCTGTCTTTAATCCGGAACAATTAATTTTTACATTGAATTTGAAATATTAAATTACAGACGTATTGCTTTTAAATAACTTAATCTGTTTTACATTTTAGCGTAATAAACAGCTTTTTTCTAAGACATAAAAAAAGGGTTGAAACCTAGATTTCAACCCTTTTTTAAAATATAATATTTTACTATTTTTTTTCGTTCTCCAATTCTTCTAACGTCCAATAGTCTTCTCTATCTTCTGAATTATTTCTCGCGTTACGAACTACTTTTTTATGCACACCACCAACATCATTCATTGCTCTAGCATAAGATAATACATCGGCAATCCACTGGTCGTCATTCGCATTTAATGGCATCATAATACCATATTCCACACCATCTACAGGCCCTATAAGTCCGTTTAACAAAATCTTACTTAGTAAATCGGTATCGTCTCCCATAACTCTAGGACTACCAATTAAAGACGGTGCAACAAGCGATCCATCTTCCATAGCTTCACCTTTTAAATTAGAACCATGACAGGTAACACAAAGTTGATTATAAGAATCGTATCCTCTTAATATACTTTTCTTATCGCCTAAACCTCTTCTACTTATTCGCTGTTTTAACTGCTCTAGTTTAGAATCGTCTTTCTTTAAACTCTCGGTTACGCCATGAGTAATAATTTCATTATCCTGAGAACGTTCTCCAATGGCTTGAAGTAAGGCCGTTGCTTTTTCGTCTTTACTATATCGCAAACTTAAAGCCACTTGGTTTACGACCTCTATAGACGAGTCTGTAGAAAGTGTCTCTAAATCATTTAGAATATCTGTATCTCCCGATCTTAAGAAATTCTCACTTAATCTGATTGCTGTAAGACGTACACGAGGATCTTCATCCTTGAATTTTTGCTGAATAATATCTTTATCAACGACGCCCAAACCTTCTAAAGTCCAAAGTGCATGCACACGCTGAATCCCTAAATCTTTATCTGTTCCAAATACATTATCCCAAATTGATGCATTATCTATTACGACCTCTTTTAATTCTGAAACAACAGAAGCATCATCTTTTAGAATAATTAATTTTTGAGCCGTATCGCGATACCATCCATTCGGATGTCCTAAAAACGGCACTAATTCTGAAGCCGTTTTACTCAATAATTCAGGTTTAACGTCTGGCTTAATATCTTCATGAACAATTCTATAAATTCTTCCTTTTCCTATGTTTTTATCTAATTCTTTACGGATAATCACTGGACGTAAAGAACTTCCTTTTCTTGTCCAATTACTTTCCTGAATAATTCCACGATACATATCTACAATATATAATGCACCATCTGGACCTGTTTTGGCTTGTGTTGGTCTAAAGTTTAAATCTGTAGACGCCATAAATTCAGCCTCGTCGTAAGCGTTATACAACACTTTTTTACCATTCTCAACTTTTACTTTAGCTCTACGAATAAGTCTACCTACGGGTTCTGGAATAAATAAATCGCCATACGTAGAAGGTGGTAATTTATGTCCTCTAAAAATCTCTTGTCCGGCAACGCCTGTAAAATGATTTAAAGTATTGTCTGGACGTAAACGTTTTGGTCCTCCTTGTACATCTGGAGTTCCAACAACTGGCCAAGGTTCCATAAACCCTTCAGACAATCTTCCTTTTGGATTATAATCGCCATAAACCGCTGGTTGCTGAAATCCGTATGCAGGATTTTCACTTCCTGCTGAAGAATAATACATATTCCCCATATCGTCCTGAGTTAATCCCCATTGTCCGCTAGGCATATTGTCTAGAGAATCTACAACCACTTTCCCTTTAGTAAACTTAAATCGAATTGGGTTATACGTTGTATAAACCCAGTTATCTAAATTCCAAATTAAACCACTTTGTTGGTGCTCTAAATTTCCTCCTCTACGATCTGGATTGTAATACACACGCTCCTTAGTATCGGCTACCCCATCATTATCTGTATCTTTGTAACTCCATAAATCGTATGAATACGTTTCATTAACAATCAATTCATTTTCAAGAGGTAGTATCATTCTTGGTAACATCAAGCTATCGATAAACACCGTGCTTTTGTCCATTTTCCCATCGCCATCTGTATCTGTAAGTAATTTAATTCTACTCACGGGCACATTCGTTCCTGTACCATCAACATCCTGCATGTAGGTATTCATTTCGGCAACATACATACGGCCATCGCCATCCCACGCCATTGTAATTGGCTCATCAACCATAGGCTCGCTGGCCACAAGTTCAACCTTATACCCTTCTGGTAAATAGAAGGTTTTCATACTTTCTTCTGGCGATAAAAACGCAGAAGACGCCTCTCTTATAATTTCAGGTTTTTCATAAATTCTATCAACGTACTCCTTCTTCTCCTCTTTACAGCTGGAAAGCAGAAAAACTATTAATAAAACAGGCAACATGTTTTTAATCATCATTTGTTAATTTAATTAGTAAAGTTTGTTAATCTTAAATACGGTATCGAGTATAAAACACAAGAAATACTGCATTTTAAACCCTATTTTAGATAATAATCAACAGGTATTTATTGGCTAAGTGTGACATAAAATTAAATGTTGGTTAAACACCATTTGCCTTAACACATTGATTTCTAAAACCGTTTATATATTTTGTTGTTTACCCCATTTTTATTGCATAGTACACTAACTATGAAAGCAAGCGCTATCCTTTTATTCCTTCAGTATTCAAGGATCTAATTGCTGCACAAATTGTACTATATCTTAATATTATGGAAGTGGTTTCAAATATATAAATCTATATTTAATAAACAGTGCTGTTTTTTTCAGTGAAAAATATTATACTTTAATTTGAGGTTTTCGAATGGAAATCAGAGGCTCTGTTATAATTATTCAGCCGTTTCATAGAATTCATAATCATAACTCCAATTGTAGTCTTCACCTGCTTCAACCTTTAAATTTATATAGGTTTCAGGACATACCGTTTTGGCATTTCCCCACAACCTTAATCTTGGCAGTTTATAATCTCCAGTAATACGAACCCCTGCTCTTGAATTATGATTTTCAAGTCTAATATCAAAATCTTCAACACTGTTAAGACCTTCTAGATACTTACATGCAAATGATTCTTCGTTGTCTAATAGTCTTAGAAACACCAACTTTTTTCCCTGTATTGCGAACATGTCATCTTCGCCCCTTCCGCTACCGGAAACAGCTACAGGAAATGATAATTCTACACCTTTACCTATTGGCTGATTATCCAAAACCAAAAAATTATGATTAAAACCAACTGTTGATATTGTTTTTAACCCTGTATTTTTTAGTCGGTGAGAAATAATCATTTTGGGCTGATTTTCAACTAATTCAATCGTCTTAATATATTCATAAGCATATCCGCCATTGCTTAACTTATGAATGAATTCCACCGAATTTGTAGTCATTTTTAATTCCCATATTCCTGGATCTACAATTTTATAAGGTATGAAATCACTATGAGATTCATTAGAAGATTTCAAAAGTGCTCCGATACCTATTTTCACAAATGCATCTCCTACCTCTACATCCTTATAATTTAATGGACTATAGGCCTCAACAGGCCCCATTATGGTTGCATGTGCTGGATGATTATCTTTATCAAACCAAGTTCCGAAATAGCTATGACCTTTATAATCTAAATTAGAAATTACTCCCGACCAGTCAAATCGGGTTGCTTTATAATAGCCATGCTCCAGATCTGGTAATAAAATTTGGGCTTTTACAATACCATTAGAAATTTCAGCCTTCGGGTGTTCTGTTAATTGCACTGCTTTTGAAACAAATCCATTTAATAAAATAACAGCTATAACAATAGACTTAAGATACGTTTTAATCATGTTTCTAAATTTAATAATTTGAATCTGATTAGTTTTTTATTATTTGAATATTTTTCCCTGCATTCCCTTCTATTATACCATTTGTGTTTATTACACAATCGCTCGCGGTCTCATTAACAACAATAGGCATTGTAGTGGTATTTGTTATTTTAATATGATTAGCATCTTTTGCAGGTAATGGTGATGCAATTTCACCAGAAGAAGGCATGCCATAACCAAGCATTATTGGAATTGATTTTTTACGTTTATTTTGATCTGTACTTTTAATATTTACTTCGTGTCCTGTTCCACTAATTGTTGCTAACGCATGTACTTTCATTTCAGATTCTCCCGGAGTTAAGGTTAAATCAATTTGAGAAGGCTCATCTCCTACAAGATATAATAGTGGTCCATATTTGGCATCGCCACGACTATTTTTAGTGACGGCTTTATTTAAATAATAACCACGTTCACAATCAATAGCTTCACAATTATCTAAAGATACCTTCGCTAAAGCAAAACCAACTCGCATATTTTTAGCAACACAGTTAACAGCTGTAACTTTACCTGTACTATAAGTACGAAATCCACATTCGTTTAGCGACTTCATATAGCCTGAGGGGATTTTTTTCTCGCCATCATAATTCATATAAATTGAAGCAAAATCATTATCGAAAGCGGGTCCTGAAGTTTCTGCTAACATCTCGTCTGTAGAGCGAATTTCGCCTTCTGCATAACAATCTTTAAAATATGTATTATCTCCACCTTGTATAAAAAATGCATGTCCAAAAGATTTCATAAACACCTTACACGCTAAGAGTTTTGTATTAAATCCAGTTATTAAAAGTCCACTATGTTTTTGATGCTTAACTACATTATTTTTTCCTTTTCCGAGATAATCGCCATATCCATATGGAAACGATCCCGAAACATGAAGCACCACATTTTTAAGCGTATTATCTTTACCACCAACCTCTAAAACAGCACCTCCAGGCGCATTGACTTCTCCTTTATATTTAAAAGATAATCCTTCAAATACATTGTTCGCGCCATTTATTAAAAATTCATTGCTGTGTAGTGGTGGGCTTAATGCTGCACGTAGTTTATTATCGACTACAATTTCTACACCATCCAATTTAAACACATTATGACTTCCGCTAAACACTATAAATTGAAATGCTTTGCGATCATGTTTAACCGCCATGGAATCTAAAGTAAAATAATCTGTTAATTGGTAAACCCCAGGAGCCATTGTTATTACATTACTGCTCTTTGATGCATAATTAACTAGTTCCTTTAAGCTATTAATTTTTATTTCTGTGGCATTACTGATATTAGAAATAAATAACACTACAAGAATTAAAATATATTGTGCTAGTTTCATTTTTTATTTATTTTATATTATCCTTTTCAATCTTAGAAGAGTAACAGTACATTTTGGCTTACTCTATATAAACACACGGTTAAAATGCTTTCACTACGTCTAGAGCCTTTGCCCAATCCCCTCCAAAATAAGCTTGATCTAGAGTCTTAATTTCCGAAGTATTATTGGTTCGGCTTGCTAAATCTATTAAATCCATATACACATAAAATTGTATCCAATATCCATAATTATATTTTTGATTCTCTGACTTCGGATTTATCATTAGCGCATACCATGACGTATTAATCCCTGCATTATCTGCAACAACAAGTGCGTCTTGTGCGCCTTTCCAAATATCATTAGACATAGTAGTATGCAGTTTTCTATAATCTTCATAACTCATTTCTGAAGTCCTTATAATTTCACATTCATCATCTAATCCCAAGGCTTCTAGTGAAACTATTTTTTCAAATTTACCATCTCCATCAATATCCATTTCTATTTTATCCAAAAACCCATTATTGTCTGTATCTTCATATTTAAATGTACTAAATGGGCTAAACTCCTTTTGTAGACGTTCCCATCTTGGCGTGTATTCGTTATACAATCCGCCCCAACCTTGGTAAGAATATGCTAATTGATCTATACGCCAACATCCCCATTCGGCACCATATAAGTGAAGTCTACCATCAAATTTAGAAATATATAAATTAGCTTTTCCACTATTGTCCAAATCCCATTCGCCACGGTCCCCAATTGCATCTGCTTGTTGGTTGTCGTCTAAACCTCCATTCTTTAGTCCGATTTTAAAAGGATCTAAAGGATCGTAAAACTCTACTCTTTCCCAACGTTCACAATCATCGTCTTCGTCGTACACAAAATAAATTTCATCCCATTCCCCTCGATTATACGTTAAGTCTAATACCGAATCATGATTTGGGTAAATTAATTCTGTAATCTTTCTCCAACGTGCATCTAAAAAAAACAAATCCGATTCTTCTACTCGTCGGTTTTTAAAGGTGTGTACCTGATCCAGATAATTGAATCCTTTTCCTGTAAAGCGAAAAGACATATCAAAATCGAATTCATTACCTGCAACATTGTCATTATCCATATCGTACGTTAATGCCACTAACTGAATATTTCCAGTCATATCTAAACCACGATCATCATCTTTTCCTTCGTTCTTTTTATACCGATCCAAACATCTAACGGCCATATCTGACAATCCATCGTTATCTTGATCGAAAAACAAAAAAGGATTTTCCCAACTTAAACGCACATCATCCATTATGAAAGTGGAAGAATGAATTTTAAGGAAGGTACTTTGTCCGCTATAATCCTCAAGGAAATTTGAATTACCTTCATGCAACCATGCTCGAATTTTAAACGTATTCCAATCTATATAGTTAAATACATTATCCTTATCGGTATCTAGGACCCACATATAATGTTGATCTGGCCCCGATAACCTATCATCTTCCAAAGGAGAATTTTCTACCAAAACCTGCATATCTGCTTTGCCATCGTCATCGGTATCAATCCAATCGATAGCCATATCTCCTCTATCTCCATATTTACCATCTTTGTTTACATCTATCATTAAACAATCGCTATCTGTATCGCCTTCGAATTCGCCTTCTTTCATATCATCATCATCGTCTATCCATTGAATGGGTGTATTATGAATTGTTATAGAACGTAAAACATCTGGATCGCCATCGCCATCTAAATCAATATAAGTTGGTTTATAGCCTTTTGGTGCTGGTGGCAATCTATAAGCGGCAAGTGGCGTATTACTATTCCAATAATTATTGTCTTGTATATGATCATCTTGTTCTTGAGCATGAATAGAACTCGTAAGTAGAAGTAATACTATCGAAAAGGAAATAATTAATCTCATAACATCTTTTTGAATTTAGAATTTTAACAACTAAAATCTGAAACATGATTTTTCATAAATTGTCGCCAACTGCAATTTTGCAAAAAATTAAACATGCCTGTATAACTAGCAATCCATTATATATAAACTATGAGCCATTATTCCTATTTTGGATTTAGAATAGGGTTCTTAGCATGAAATATTTACTTTTTAATTATCAAAATCTTAAGCAATAGAGGTGATTCAAAACTTATAAGAATGTAAGTAAACCCTATTTAAAATAGATTTTGAAGTAAAAACAATGAAAGTTTAGCACTAATTAAAAAAAATCAAAATATTACTCAAAATCAACATATTAACTTAACATCTCCAGAATGAAAATAATCTCAACTAATTTTGAATGAACCGTAAGTTTTTGAAAAAAGCATAATTCTACAATCATATTATTAATCGTTAAGCCTAGTTTTTTATATACATTTTAGATTATAAAGTAAAACAGGCTATCTTTTTAAGACAGCCTGTTTTACTTTATAATCTATTAAACCTGAATCTCAAATTTATATTAATTCACTTGCTCTATCAATACCAAACTCCAAGGACTTAATTCGCGTTTAATTTTAACGTTTCCTTTAGCATTTGCAGTCACTAATTCTGTATTTAAATTTTCGGCATATTGCTTCATCACTTTAATTTGCTCACGTGTAGGTGGTTCTGGTTTCCCCATAGATTCCCAATACTTGTAAATATTACCACTTTCAGCATCTAAAACTTCTATTTTAAACATCGCTCCAGGCTTTAAATCTGAAATCGTAAAATCTAATTGACGTGGTTTCCCGTTTTCATACTGATCGATTTTCTTAATACTTGACGGCACGGCGTTATAGTGATCTTCAGGATAATTATAAGCCAAAGCCACCACTTTACCGTCGGTAGATTTTTTACTAACAAATAAGTAGTCATTTTTAAAAAGCTCCTCATCTCCTAATTGGTGCAACATACGGTAGGCATGGTAAGATGGCTTTACTAAGCCTTGATAATTTATCATTCCGAAACCACCATGAAAGATACTTTCTGCGCCTCCTTTTTCTTCAAAAATATCGGTAAATGTCCAAAATGCTAAAGAATTAGCTAAGCCAATACAATCTAAGTTTACTTTAGCAATGTAAGCTGCTGGTGGTAAAAAGTCGTGCATCGCATCTCTACTATTCGGACTTGTATTCCATTCGGTTAAGTGAATTTCCGCATTCGGATAGGCACTTTTTTTAATCACTTTATTCAACCACTCCATATCGGTTTTGGTAGAATTTACAAAACGAGAAAAATCTTTTCCTGCACCCGTTGTTGGATTAAACGGGTAGTCTGTTGGATATGGGTGTGTAGACACAAAATCTACCGGTAGTTTTTCTTTTTCACAGTATGCTAAGAAATCTTCTATCCAAGCGCCTTTCCATTCTAGATCGTTAATATTATCTGCAGTGAACGTAATAAGATCTCCATCTCTACTTTCAACTTCACCATCGTAACGCCCGTCTGCAACAAAATTACTACTAGATGGACCTCCAACTAATAAACGGTTATCGACAGATCTTACCGCTGTTACAGATTGCTTATACAACTCAAAATATTGCGATTTTGTACCATCAAAGAAACCGTAATGTAAGTTTGGTTCGTTCCATACTTCAAAATACCAAGTAAGCACCTCATCAATGCCATAACGGTCTACACAATGCTGAGTAAAGGCCTTAACTAAATTATGCCACTCACCAAATTTAGATTCGTCTGGTGTAATATTTGCTTTCCACCAAAATTGAGTTTTACTATTTTCTGCTGCTAATGCTGTTGGAAAAAATGCTAATTCTACAAAAGGTTTCACATTAAGATCTAGCATTCTGTCAAATAAATCGTCGATATATTGCCAGTTATAGGTATATACCCCATCTTTTTCAAATACTGGAAACATATCGTCGTGGAATATCCCGTGAAATCTCACAAACTCAAATCCGCAATCTTCTTGAACCATTTCTAATTGCTCCAACCAACCGGCGCGTAAACCTTCGTTAGCCCGACCTGCACCAACACTTTTACTCCAAAAATGCTCGAATTTTTCACCTGGAGCCGTTGCTTTAACAAGCACTTTTTCTTGAGAAAAACCAAGTTGAGTAGCTAAGGCCAATAGCCCTGTCAATATTATTTTTTTCATATTATTATTACTTTTTCAGTGTATAAAAATTTATTTTTCGTCTTCGAAAACTTGTTCTAATTTTATATAATCGATTGCAAAATCTCCTGTTGAAGGTTTCCAATCTCTCTTGAGGATGCGTACTACATTATCTCCAGCCTTTAATTCTACAATTCCGAAATCAATTTCTGTAAATGCTTTAGACTGCGGAAAAACAAATTCTCTATAGACACGACTATTGATCAATATATCGTGATTTGATTCTCCATCGGGAGAAGCATACCCGACTTTAAAACGATATTTTGCTGGTTTTGCAACCTGAGCCAATATAGAAACGTGGTCATACGGATTATCAAAATTCGTAACGTACCCTTTACCACTATACCCTTTAATCCACGTATCTACAATTACATTGTACAATTCCCCGCCAGCCGCAAAACCATTCTCTGCTTCTAATTTAAGTGTTGTTTTAGTCCGTTTTGCATTACCTAGACCTTCTTTTGAAGGGACAATTGGAAGTATATTTCCATTTTTATCATAATCTAAATAATCGGCCATCGCAGAACGCGTTTCACTTAAACCACCAGACAACCAAGCACTGTGGTAAAACATAATATCTTTCCCTTTATAAGTAACAGTTCCTCCATGGTTTGTTCCACTCTGCCCTTCAAAATCATCTATAAAAACACCTTTAAATTCATACGGTCCTAAGGGTTTATCTGCAACCGCATAAAACATCTTTTCTGGCCAACGTCGAGGTGTTAAACCCGGATACGTTAAATAATATTTCCCATCTTTTTTATGTACCCAAGGACCTTCAAAAACATGCGTTAATTGAGATGTTAAGTCCGTATAGGTTTCTGGCTTAATAGACATTAAGTCTGCGTTTAACTCGGCTACATAACATTTTCTATCATGCCCCCAATATAAATATGGCGTACCATCGTCGTCTATAAATATGGCTGGATCTTGACCAAATTCCACACCTTTAACATAACCCAAGTCGGTAAATGGTCCTTCTGGTCTATCGCTACGTGCAATCCCCGTTCTAAAAAGTCCGATACCGGCTTCTTTCATGCAATACACTAAATAGTATTGACCGCGATAAAATGCGGCATCCATAGCCCAAGCATGACTCTCTGCCCAGTCTACATTTTCTAAATGCAAAATACGCCCATGGTCTGTCCAATTTACCATATCTGTAGTAGAAAAGGCATGGTATCCCGTCATTCCATAATGATTGTTAGAGCCTGGCTCGTCATGACTTGTATATACCCAAAGTGTATTGGGATCTGCAGGCCATACATGCGGAGAAGGATCGGCAGTAAAAACACTGGTAAAAATTGGATTTTGTGCTATTATATTAAAAGTCGTTACAAAGACTGCTAATAATAAACTAACTTTATATCTCATACCTATCACATGTATTTATTATTCTATGATTATTAAAAATCCGCTCTATTCCAAGGCATTAAACCTAGTTTATCGTTTTAAACGATTACTATCATTTACCAGATTTTCTGAATCTGTAGCTTTACGTACTTTACCTTTCGTTTTTATATCAACTTTTTCAGTCCCTTTAAACGTGATCACTTCTGTTGAGGTTTGATTGTCTAGTTTGATATTTGTAGCATGCATTTTAGCATTTTCATCGAAATTGCCATAACCTTCCCACACAGACAATTTAATAGCCATAGTAGATGGAATAAATTCTGGAGCCTCAGTTTTAATCACAACATTGTGACCTGTACCATTTATTTTTGCTAGCAGATTATTAGCTATACCATTTCTACTGTCTAGAATATTCATTTCTACATTAGCATTTTTGGCATCGTTATACGCGATACAAAAAGCTTCTCCATATTTAGCGTCGGCACTACAATTAATTAAGGTATCTGCGTTCCCCACGTTATACCCTGTCGCTACACAATCGCGTACCACACAATCGATAACCATATCTCCAGAAGTACTTAATCCTGTACAAATCCCTCTACGCATTTGTGTTACTGTACAGTTTTTTACAGTCGTATTTGTGGTTGGATGACCATTATAATCTGGATACATACGTATCCCATCTTCACTTAAAGAAATAATTTCTCCTGGCAAAATTTTCCCATCTTCGGCCACGTTAGTACCTTCTATATAATTTCCTTTTGCTGCATAAAAATTCTTATCAAAACCATAGCCTGAAGTTTCCTTAAGCATGGCATCGGTAGTACGGAGCAAACCATCTACCTCACAACCTTCGATTAACGTATTTTCTGATCCTTGTAAAAATATAGCATGTCCCATAGCTCTCATATGAACTTTACAACCTAACAATTTTACATTCTTTGCAGGATAACCAACTCGAATCCCATTCATTTTGCGCACATCGCTACCACCACCTATGCCATATAGATACCCATAACCCCAAGGGCTTGAACCTGCTGTTCTTAATTCAACATTCTTTAAAGTGATATCTTCGCCCACAATATTGAACATCTTATTTTTACTTTGTAAACCTGGTGTATCGCCATAAGTTTCGATATATAATCCTTCTAAGGTTACGTTATTCCCAGATATTTCTATAGCACAATACATACTATTACCGTCGTTACTTTTTATTAAATCGGTACGACTAAACAGTTTTGTATCGACCATAAATCTTACATCCTTCAAATCGTAATAGGAATTATTACTCGTGATTTCGAAGAATCTGATTTTTTTAGCATCATCGACCTGATAATTACCTGCTTTAAGTTTAACATGAACATTATCCTGATTTAAATAGAATCTGAATTCGGTTAGTGAACTTACTTCTATAACCTTTTTCTGATTGTCTGCTACTTGAGCTTGGCTTGAAAAAACTATAAATAATACAGAAAGTAGTGTTAGTATTTTATTCATCTCTATTCGTTTTTTTTTACAACTATTATTTGGTTAGTTTTTGTTAATGTGAAGATTATTTGCCGATATACTTTAACGTGTTATCTGTACCTAAATTGGTAATTTGTCCTTTAGATTCGCCTGTAACTCCAGAACTTTTATGTGATAGATATACCGGATATTCGGTAAGATTTTGAATTTCAAAATCGAAACCTTTAAAATCATTCTGATTAGGAAGATTCCCATGTAATAATCTGATGTTATTTTTCTCGCCACCAACTTTAATTTTTAAGCCTTTATTTACGCCTTCACTTGAACCACGAAGTGTAATTTTATGCTGACTTCCGCCAATATAAGCAACAGCGCCTGTGCCGTTATAGTACGGTTCTTTTGATGGAATAAGTGTAATATCTGCGTTATATCCTTTATCTCTTTCGTAAGTTGACGCGTATGCTGGTCCGTGTGTAACATCGGCTTTGCAATTCACTAAATCACCCGACCCTAACGAGAATCCGTTTTCGCAACCAATAGCCACGCAACCTTCAACATATTTTTTTCCAGTAGCATGTGCAATCGTCACACCCGTTCTCATATATTTTACGGTACAATTTAAAACAGTAACGTTAGATGTTCCGCGTCTGTATTGTTTTCCATCAATTATAGTTTCACCTCCATCGTAAGCACGAATCCCAGCTTCTCCAGTACTTAACATATATCCTTTTGGAAGTGTATACCCCCAAACCGTCATAAAATTTACATCGAAGGCTGGTCCAGATGTTTCAGCAAGCATGTCGTCGGTTTTACGAACTTCTCCTTCAACTTCACAACCTTCAATAATTGGATTATTAGCAGCCTGCATAAAAATACAATGGCCGTAACTTCTATGAATAAACTTTGAATTTTTAAGATGATTAGATTCCCCTCGAATTAAACATGCGCTATGTTTGCGATGCGGAATTACCGATTTCCCACCTTTTCCAAAAGCATCGCCATAACCATAAGGAAAAGATCCTTTGGTGGTGACATGAAACCCTTCAATTTTATTATGCGATCCATCCATAACAATATTTGTAGCGCGACGTGTTGGTGCATCATGTACCGACCCCAAATCTACAAGCGTTAAGTTTTTAAGCACATTCTTATTTCCTATAATTTGTATTTCGTGAATTTGATTATTACCATAGGCTTGCATCACCTTAGTGTCTACATTAATGGTCACACCTGTAAAATCGTAAGTACTATTATTCCCTTCAAAAAGTAACAATACCTTACTTGTGTTTTTAATTTTAGTTTCTTGAGTATATAACCCATTTTTTACATCTTCGGCAGTAATGGAATACACTCCCGGTTTCATTTTTATATTGACATTATCAGCAGCTAAATACGATTTTAATTCTTGTAAAGACTGCACAGTCGTTTGTGCTTGTATTTGCAATCCTGTTAAACCAAAAATGGCAAAACAAAGAAGTGCTATTAATTTTGAAGAGGAATACGTTTTGAAATTGAAACGGGGTTTAGTCATGTCTTTTTTAGCTTGTTTTAAACACTAATTATTGAAGTAATAAAAATAGTCAAGGTCTCATGATTTGGATATAAACCATGGTTCAATTACTATAAATTATATGCCTAAACGCAACAAGTGAAGCTAAAGGCCACTAAAACCTATAACTTCACTTGCGCGAATTGAGTTTATCTACATTTTAGTAAACTTTATAATTTAACTTCTAAATCTGAACCTGAAAAACTCACCGTCTGATTTTGTCCGCCAATCATTTCAACGACTAGCGTCATAGGACTTTTAGAATAGTCTAAATACTCGCTATTTCCTTTAGTAATTTGAAGTGTTTTAGTGGCTTCGGAATAATTCAATTTAAGTTCTGAATATTCACCATGTTCATAGTCGTAAGATTCGTTATCATCAAAATATAAGGTGAATGTTGCATCTGCGCCTGGATACACTTTTATACGCAAAGGCTCGTCTGTTTCTTGCGTTGCATATTGTACTTTCGGTCCGATTGGAATAATGCTTCCTGCTTTTACGTATAGCGGCGTTTCATCTAGATTTGCTTTCACAGTAATGGCTTTTCCGCCTTCCATTTTTTCATTTGTCCAGAAGTTATACCACTGTCCTTTTGGGAAATACATTTCTTTCTCGCGTTTCTCATATTCAGTAACGAAACCAACCATAATCGATTCACCAAAGAATAATTGATCCTTAATCTCCCAAGTATTTTTATCATTTGGATAATGATACGCCAGCGGACTCATAAGCTGCTTACTATTGGTTGTAATTTGCCAAGCTTGTGAGTAGATATATGGCATCAGCTGATAGCGTAAATCGATAAATTTTCGCGCTGTACTTTCAAATGCATCATCATATCTCCAAATCTCAGTTTCCGAAACATAGCCATGGATTCTAAAAATCGGACTAAATGTACCAAACTGAAACCAACGCGTTAATAATTCAATAAATTCTGGGTTGGTATATTGACTGTCGAACTCCGGATTAATAGATTTTAAATCTCTAAAGAACCCTCCAATATCGTGTGTCCAATATGGAATTCCTGCCATTGTAAAGTTTAAACCTGCAGCTATTTGTTCAGAAAATTGTTCCCAAGATGCTTCAACATCTCCAGACCATGAAGTAGCCCCGTAACGTTGTTGTCCTGCATATGCAGAGCGTGTTAAATTGAAAACACGTTCGTTAGAGAACTCTGCTCTTCTCCCATCGTACATTGCTTTTGTAACTAAAAGTGAATATGGATTTTGAACCTCTTCAAAACGACCAACTGCCGTCATTTGGATCGCATCTGTAACCCCTTCAGGTTCCGTCCCATCTAACCAAATAGAGCTTACGCCTTTATGAAACATCGAATCACTTAACATGCGATAAAATCGTTCACTTACGCCTTCATCATAGACATCTATATAGTTACTACTTTTAATCTTTTTAAGATTATATTTTGCTTCTAAAGCTTCATTTTTCACTTCAGGCCATACAGACACCATTAACTTTAAGTTTAAGGATTTTAATTCGTCTACCATAGCATCGGGATCTGGATATTTAGCAGGATCCCATTCTGGGCCTTTCGTTCCTTTTGGCCAATAGAACCAGTCTTGCACAATATTATCGAAAGGAATATTACGTTCGCGCATCTCATTTGCATTGGCTAACAATTCCTCTTGGTTATGGTAGCGTTCTCTACATTGCCAAAATCCGTATGCACTTTTAGCAAACATAGGTGCCGTTCCTGTTAATTTTTGATAGCGTGAAATTACAGCTTCCGGATTTTCTCCTTGCACCAAATAATAATCTATAACATTACCATGCGTACTGCTAAAAACAGTTTTATTGTAGTCTGGTTCGTTATAATATAAATTACCTGGAATTTTAGCACCTGTATTTTGAAATACTATCTTATACGTTTTTCCTGCTTCTAAATGTTTTTTTCCTGAATAACGTCTAGGCATCCAAATGGTAGAATAATTAATCACATCGTCGCCATCAATACTTACTTTAATCTCACCGCGCATCCGTCCGCCATTATCACTTAGTGCTAAAAAGTTATATTCGCCAGTTTTGGTTGGAGTAAACGTGGTTTCACGTCTATTTTTTTCTTCAGCCTCAGATTTCGTAATGTGTGCCGCAACATCTTCTTTTTCTCCGTCGACTGCAACCGTTGACGTTTCTTTAGTTTTAGCAACTGTTTTAGGTGCTTCAAATTGGATTTCATTTTGAGGCTGATTAAAATCTGTAAGGCTGTAATTATGCCAGTAGATACCATAGCCTTTGGTTGATACTAAAAACGGAACCGCTATTTCTTGATTGTATTGTTGAAGACGAATAGGGACATTTTTCCAATTCATAATACCACTTTGAAACTGCCCTAATCCATACAACCCTTCATCGCCAGCATGAAATCCTTGCGAAACAGTATGCTCTGCATTAGCATCCAAGTTTATAAAAGTCTGTTCATTCGTTTCTGAAACTAATTTTTTATCGTCTTTAGTTTCATAAGTTATCGTTCCATCGCTATGTACTAACACTTTAAGTAAAGCCGTACTGATGGTTAATTCATTCTCCGTTTCTTTTAATTCCCAATTCACGTCTTGAGGCTCTAAAACCGTAACATAATCTGGAATTGTTGACACAGGAGTGCCCTTTATTTCTTTTATTACATGAATAATTGCGTCATCAATTATTTCAATTTTCAGGATTAAACTATCTTGCTGAATAGTCACAGCATGATCGGTTTTTTCTAGATGATGTTTAAACTTAGAGTTGCAACTTGCCAACACCAAGAGAAACATACTTAAGATGCATATGCTCTTTTTCATAAAATCTTTTATTAATGGTTAGTTCTAATTATCTTTTTTGGGCTAATAAAACCCGTATTTCTGCTTATCTATTCTGAATTGCCTTCTGATATAAATCTTCAGTTTTCGTCCTTAAGGTCTTTAGAATCTGTTTATGTTCTGGATCGGTTGCTAAATTATTCTGTTCCGATGGATCAGTAACCATATCATATAATTCCTCAATTTTTGGGGTATGTTCGTAATACACAAAATATTTCCACCGTTCTGTACGCACACCATGTGCTCTATAAGATTTATTACTGTTTATTAAATTCTGATTTATCTCGTCTACATTTTCTTTGTAACGTTCTTTAAACATATCGACTAAAAACAAATCTTCCATAAACACAGCATCACGCCATTGCTCCATATCTTGAGTCTGATTTAATACAGCAGTAAGATCTTTTCCTTGCATACGATTTGAAGGCTCTAAACCCGCTAGCGACACAATCGTAGAAGCCATATCTACAGAGGAAACCAATGCCTTTTCACGACGTTTACGTTTAGATTCTGGCATACGACCATCGTAAACAATTAGGGGTGCCTTAACAGATTCATCATACAAAAGACATTTATCGAACAAACCATGTGAACCTTGAAAACGGCCATTATCACTAGTGTAAATAATGATTGTATTTTCAAGCATCCCTTTTTCTTTTAGCTTATCTACCAATAATCCTACTTGATCATCGACACTGTAACCTTGTGCTGCAAACCGACTGACAAGACGTTGATACATTTCTGGAGTCGATGACCTTTGGCGGTGCAAATACACGCCTCGAGCATTTTCTTTTACCACCTCTGGTAAATCAGGATTATCACCTTCTACCCAATTGTTAGGCGCTTCAAATTCATGATCTTTGAATTGCTCATAATGGGGCATATAGACATCTCTGTCTTTATCGTGCTTTACAGCATAAAAACTGACAGATAAACAAAAGGGTTGGTCTTCTGGTTGCGTCTCTATAAAACGAAGCATGGCCTCTCCAGTCCTTAATGTTCTTCCAGAATTTTCTCGACCTTCCTTAAAGATATTCTGTAATTCTACATCACTTTCAGGCCAAGTAACATGCCCCTTATAGTCGTAGGTTTCACTACCAGCAAAATAATCGAAAGTATTGCTTAAATACTGTTTATAAAAGTGTTCTTTTGGTGTACTCGGTCGCGTTGCTTTTTCGGTAACTGTAAACCCGACCTTACCTACAAAACCTGTTCTATAGCCCGCTTGTTTTAAAATTGCTGGGTAACTATTTTCAAAATCGGACTGAGACAATGTATAATCGTCTGGTGCTACAAAGCCCACTCTATGATTAGAATTAAAACGTCCAGTAAGCATTGTTACGCGACTAGGCATACAAATGGCAACTGCATAATAAGCATTATCGAAGGTAACCCCTTCTGCCGATAACTTATCTATATTGGGTGTATTGAACTCCAGTTTACCATAGCATCCCATATTATCCCAACGCTGATCGTCGGTCATCAAAAAGATGATGTTTGGCTTTATAATATTAGTGATAGCTGTTTCTATATTATGTTTTCCATTCGATTTACACCCTGCCAATAACAGAGCTAAAACGACTAAATTCACTTTAGAAAACCTCTTGATACTTTTCATGATTTAAAGCTTCTGTTTTTATTATTTAGTATTTGGAAATTCTTTTGGTAAAGGCGGCACATTTAAAGCTTCTTGTTCATCCGGAACTCGGTTTGAAGTAGTTTGTTTATCGCCATACCAGTAAACACCAACACCATATCCCATTTCACAATCGGTACCACTCCACACTTCCATATCTAATTGTAATGAACTTTCAAAAGGCATTCCATCTAGGGCACGTGTTCGTGTTTCCGTACTGTACCCCGTCGTATTTTTTTCGTTTGTTGTTTTAGGATTTAATTTATTATACACATACGATCGCGGTTGTGCATGAAACGGATGTTCATAAAATTCGGTACTTCTTCCGCCCCAAGAATAAGCGTAATAATCTTCTGTTCCTGTTCCGAAAATGGATGGAAAATCCTCGCCATCAACCCAAATTTTTTCGTCACCTTCTCCCCACCATCTTTTAACAGGGTTCATTATAGTTAAAGCATCACCAACATAAACACCTCGCCCTTTTAATGTCACATAATTCCAATCGGAAAACGGACGCGTTGCTACTGGGTATTGTCCATGCCATGCTGCATTAAAATACATACTTTCACTATCCCATTCCCAATCGCCTACGGTTGCCTCTAACGTAACATCCACTGGTTTTTTCCCTAAATTTAAGATGGTAATCTTACCCGAGTTTTGATAAGGCATTACCCAACGGCACGACATAGTACCATCGTCTTCTACTGTTTGATACCACCCTTTAACAGGATTTAAACCAATACCTGTCCCGAAGAAATCACCAATAGGAGTCCAAACGGTTTGTTGTCCATCAAACTCCATTTTTAAAACGACAGAACGCATTATTTTTGGATCGTTATAATCGCCTAATTTAAGAACAAGGGAACGTACTGCCGCTGTGCCATTAGGCAAAGCAATTGATTCTTCTTTATTAGACTTTAGCTTCGCTTTAAAGGAAATAGTTTCGCCCTCATTTGTGTTTTTTGGATTTGAAAGTTCTTCACCTATTTTTTCTGTAAGCGGCTTCGCTTTTTCAAAATCTGCCATAGTAAAAGTTTGAACAGGCGTCCCTTCATCATAAGCTCTGTATGTATATTGAAAAAAGTATGGCTCTTTCAATGCTGTAATTTTACAACCTTTGGCATAAGGTATTGGAAAAAATGAAACCCCTGAGCGTAACGATTGATGGGCAAACGGATAAGGAATAAGTCCCGTACCATCAAAAAGGCTTATCATATTGCCCTCTAGCACGGGTTTAGGATTACCGTCTAAATACACACGAATTATGATATCACTACCTGATTCCAATTGATTAAGCCATGGCGACCAAACTCTCACAATGGCCCCTGGACCAACATGATCCATTAATACCCATTCTTTTTCGCCATTGGTTTCTTCTGTTCGAATAAAATTGTGATCTCCATTCCCTTTATTAAAATCGTGATTTGTAAACCATCCAACCGAATCTTCTGGATTTACAGAAGCTCGATTGTAACTACTCGCCTGTTTTAACCTGAAATTTGTTTTTGGAAAACGTGCTATAGCATCGCGATCAACCATCTCGTTTAATAACGATTCAATGGTTATTTCATCTTTATTCTGCGCAGTACCAACAAGAGTGAATACTAAAAGAAGTGTACTTAAAATGTATTTTATTGCTTTCATATTTTCATGATTTTACATTGTATTTTCTCAATACCTAAAAAAATAACGACTTGTAAATCTGAATTTTACGCATTTGCATGCATCAATATCTTAGATCTAAATTTATCCATAGTTTGAGTTAGACAACGCGGTTTACGAGCGCAAAAAAACTAATATTAATATGCTATTTGTCTTATATTATCCATTAATTAAAATGAACGCTTCTCCATTATTTTTATGTTTCTATAAATCAATTCAGAATATTCGGCTTGTAAGGCTATAAAACCAGAATTGATACTAACACCTCCGTAATTACTATTAATAATCTCATTAACAAGTACGCCGTTTAAATAATATTTGGCACTATCGCCTCGAACTTTTAATAAGACTTCATTCCATCCTGCTTTTTCTTTATCGACAAACTTTTTAGATCGACTATAATCTACTTTTTTTAGAACTGAGATTTCTCCATCTCTTAAAACATCACAACTTACACCGAGAATACTCCATAAATCACCACAATCTCCTTCTTGAATTTGATATTCTAAACTTGGAGGCCAAGCATAAGTTCCTGCTTGACAATGATACAGTAAACCGGCATCGCGTATCTCATTTAGACGTGGTTCGAAACGACGTTCTCCCCATTTGAATTCGAATTTTAAATCGTAAGAGCTATACCTTTTTTTAGTAATTGCAACACCATAAGGAGCAGTTGAAGCTGTCCATTTATACATAGCCTTTAGCTCACCGTTTGAATACTCAAACATATTTTTAGCCTCGTCTTCTGTAGCATCGCCTTGTACAACAAAATCGTAATTAGCACCTGATTCTGTATTCTCAAATAAATCTACCCAAGTGTTTAATTTTGTAGCTCTTGTGTTTTCTAGATCTCTAATTCTAATATTTCTAAAAGCCACTCTTCCATGATCGCCTTGTAATCTTAAAGGTGCTTTAGCAACTTCTACCCCTGCTAATCCTTCTCTGGTTGCTCCGGTAACTTCTTTGTTTTCATGAATTATAACACCATTCAAAACAACTTTTTCAAACATGGCATTTTTTACTTTTTTACCCTTTGCATCAAATTTAGGGGCTCTAAAAACAATGTCATAAGCCTGCCATTCGCCCAAAGGTTTGGTTGCATTTACTCTTGGTGTTATTCCTTCGTAACCTTTTTGTTTTTTAGGTTTACTTTCATCCCAACGTTGGTAAATTCCGCCACAATCAGAAAAATCTACATTTTCTTTTCCGTAGCTATCAAAAATTTGAATTTCATATCTACTTTGAAAATAAACCCCCGAATTAGAACCTTCAGGTAACAAAAACTCTAGATGTAGTTCTATATCTCCAAAAGCTTCTTTAGATTCCAAATGGTCTGTTTTGCCTGTTTCTCCATTCACAAAAGAACCATTACCTACTGCATACCTAAATAATTTATGGTTTACCGAGTCTACTTTTACCTCTTCAGCCATAAACCAATCTCCTGTTGGTATATTAAAATCGTCTAATGATTTTAACTTGGTTTGTGAAAAAACAGAACTAACACAAGTGATTATAGCTATTAAGCAAAGTAATTGTAGTTTGGTCTTCATCTTTTTATTTTTTCACTAAAACAATTGTTTGTCCTTTGGTTGTTGCCATATCATACAAAAAGCTTTTAGGAGCTGTAAATTTTCCTAAAGTAGCTTTCTCAGAAACAATTGGTGTTTTAATATTTGCTGCTTGATAGAAAGTGTTCGCATTATTTCCTTTTGCATTAGTTAACGACTTCCCATCCTTAGATGCAAGTTCGTTATAAGAACGTATACGTAAGTTTCCTCCTAAATTAGATTTAATAACCGCTTTAACAACTTCACCATTTTTCCATTCTAAATCGGTTATTTCAAAACCACCTCTTGCACGTAACCCTTCTACGCTTCCATCTTTCCAAACGTCTGGTAAAGCTGGAATTAAATGAATGGCTTCATCATGACTTTGGACTAACATTTCGGCCAAACCAGAAGTAAAACCAAAGTTTCCATCAATTTGAAATGGCGGATGTGCATCTAACATATTAGCGTACGTTCCGCCTCCGTTTGGAGAGCCAGGTCTACCTACTAATTTAATTTGTTCTCCCATTAATTTGTAAGCATGATTTCCATCTAATAAACGTGCCCATAGATTTATTTTCCAATTCATAGACCATCCTGTTGAAGGATCTCCTCTTTGGATTAATGTATTTTCAGCACCTTGAAATAATTCAGGATGTCTGTAAGGTGACATTAAATTTGAAGGATACAAGCCGTATAAATGTGAAACGTGACGGTGTTTATCGTCTGGATCATCTAAATCTTCCATCCATTCTTGAACCTGATTGTGTTGTCCTATCTTCATAGGAGGTAACTTAGTTAAGGTCGCTTCCATTTTCGCTACCAATTCAGCATCTACATTTAACAATTTAGCCGCTGTAATTGTTTTAGTCAACATATCAAACACCAACTGATTATCCATTGTTGTTCCCGCCTCAATATTCACGCTTTTAGAACGCCCTTTAGGCCCGTGTTCTGGAGAAATTGTTGGAGAAATTATTAACCAATCATTTTTAGGCTCAGGAATTAAGAAACTTAAACAAAATTCTGAAGCACCTTTCATTGCAGGATATACAGACTTTAAATAGTCTAAATCACCATTATACATAAATTTGTCCCACACATGCTGAGATAACCACGTTCCTCCTGTAGTCCACATGCCCCATGTTGCTCCATCTACTGGTCCTGCAATTCGCCATAAATCTGTGTTGTGATGCGTAACCCAACCTTCTGCGCCATACATTACTTTAGCCGTTTCCTTTCCTGACACAGATAAATCTCTTACCATCTGAATTAATGGATCGTGCATTTCTGATAAATTAGTAACCTCTGCTGGCCAATAATTCATTTCTGTATTAATGTTTACAGTATAAGCACTTTTCCACGGTGGTGTTAAATCTTTACACCATAAACCTTGTAAGTTTGAAGGTTGTCCGCCTGGTTGAGATGAAGAAATTAATAAATATCTACCAAATTGAAAATATAAAGCAGCTAATGAAGGATCGTAACCTACACTAAACTCTTTAATTCTAACATCTGTTGGATGCTTAGCAGAATTGGAAATTCCTAAATCTAAAGATACACGATTAAAATACTGCTTGTAAAACGCTGAATGATCTGTAACCAAATCCTTATAATCTTTTTGTTCTGCTTTCGCTATATAATCGGCTGCTCTTTGGTGAGCATCGGCACTTACGTCTTGGTAATTAACAAAGTTTGTCGCTATAGAAATGTACAACGTTACACTGTCGGCATTCTTAACTTCCAACGTGTTTTTGGTGGCTATAAGGGTTCCTCCGTTAGGGACAATCTTAATTCTAGAATCAAATTCTACTTCACCTTTAATCGCTGGTGTTTCTTTTGGTAATCGTTTATTTTTATTATCACTACCAAAACCAGTCATGACCAATACATTATTATTTTCTGTATAAGTTGACACTTTTGCTGGTTCCGGGCGATCCATAGACGCATTAAAACTAATCTTACCAGCCTTATTGGCCGTTAATTTCATTACAATAACTTGATCTGTAAACGAAGTAAATATTTCACGTTTATACGTTACCCCATCTACGGTATATTGGGTGCTATTAATTGCATTTTCAATATCAAGTTCACGATAATAATCGGAGTAGTTCTCTTGATTTTGAAAATTCAACCTTAGATTTCCAACCGTTTCATAAGGCATCCCATGAGACACTTTGGAAATCATTTTATTATTTGCCAAACGATGTGCTTCATCATACTTTCCTTCAAACAATAATTTTCTAACTTCAGATAGTGCTCCTTTGGCATCGGGATTATCATTTCTATGTGGTCCTCCTCCCCAAAGCGTTAATTCATTTAATTGAATATTTTCGTTAATAGGGTCGCCAAAAACCATAGCGCCTAGCCTTCCATTTCCTAAAGGCAATGCTTCATTCCAATCTGCGGCCGGTGCATCGTACCAAAGTTTAAAATCTTTGTTTTGTGCATTGCTATTTACAGCAGCTAGCAAGGTCAGTACTAAAACATAAAATGCTTTTTTCATTTTTATCATTTTTTATATTAAAAAACTATTTCTATTCTTTAATTAGTTATCTATTTTGAACATCTGATTTTTTATTATGAAAATAAAAACCTTTTATAAGGTCATTTAAACAAAATAGGAATCACAGCAATCTTAAACGGATTAAAACCAAAGAAGACTAAAAACTTTCTTACTTAAATTAATTCTTAAAATAATATTTTCAGAATCTGCAATTGAAAAACCTACGAGTAGACTTCATTTTAAAGGCGTCTTGACGATGTGGTTTTAATGCTTCATAAACTTACCTCTTACCACATAAAACAACAAAAAAACGCACCTTATATTAGGGTGAAAGAGGAAACAAAATAGGGTAAACCATGTATCTTTTAACAATCTACACCCTTGAAAATGAATCATTCGTTATACTTGGAAGCAAATTCGGTAGGTAACATATTAAATTCAGCTTTAAAGCATTTAGAAAAATATTTCGGACTTGAGAATCCTACTTTGTAAGCTATTTCTGAGATGGTTAATTTACTTGATTGAAGTAATTGAGCCGATCGTTTTAATCGGATAGATTTTATAAATTCTGAAGGAGATTTCCCCGTAATGGACACAATTTTTCGGTACAAATGCCCTCTACTTATGTCTAAAGATTTACTTAACTCATCTACAGAATACTTTGAGTTACTTATATTATTTTCGACAAGATCTAAGGCTTTTTGAATTAGCTGCTCATCTACAGAAGTTACTGTAATCTCCGACGGATTTACTTCTATTTTTTTACTAAAAACACTTTGTAATGCTTTACGTTGGGCTAACAAACTATTAATTCTTGAGATTAATACATCAAAACTAAAAGGCTTGGTTAAGTATTGATCTGCGCCATTCTTAAACCCAGTCACTTGTTGTTCCTCCGATATTTGAGCTGTAAGTAATACTATCGGAATATGTGAAATTCGGGAATCGTTTTTGATTTTTGAGCACATTTCATTTCCATCCATTTCTGGCATCATGACATCGCTAATAATTAAATCTGGAATATATTTTAGCGTTTGTTTTAAGCCTTCTACACCATTAGGGGCTTCTATAATTCTATAATTCTTATTCAAATTATCTTTTAAAAAGCCGCGTAAATCGCCATTATCTTCTACTAATAAAATTAATGGTGTTTTCTTATTTTGTTTTTTATGCTCATCGGCTTCTAAATCATCATGCTGTAGCTGAATGTCTTCTGCTTCCATTTCCTGTTCCACAACATTCTTAAGTTCAACTAAAGGCATTTCGACTTTAAAACAAGCTCCTGCTCCTAAACTACTTTCTACTGTAATTTCGCCTCCAAGTAGGTCCACGTATTCTTTTGTTAAAGCCAATCCAATTCCGCTTCCCTGATTGCTTTTTGAAGTTGAATGATCAACCTGGTAAAAGCGCTTGAAAATAGTTTTTAACTGATCTTCTGGAATCCCAATGCCATCATCAGAAACGAGTATACAACATGTATTAGCTTCTTTATTGAAACTTAATGTAATAGAAACATGTCCTTTTTGAGGCGTAAACTTAAATGAATTTGAAAGTAAGTTGAATATAATTTTTTCAATTTTATCATAATCAAACATCGTTTGACAGCTTTCAACATCCGTTTCAAATTCAAATTGAATATCTTTTTCATTAGATAATTCTACAAACAAATAGGAAAGCTCTCTTATAAACTGAACCAAATCTCCCGTTGCAGTATGTACCTTTAGTTCTCCTGAACCTATTTTTTGAAAATCTAAAAGTTGATTTACTAAATTCAGTAATCTCTTGGTATGACGCGACATTAATCGCAGTTGACTGGTCTGCGATGCATCGTGATTTCCTTTTAATATTTTTTCTAAAGGCCCCAATATTAGCGTTAAGGGCGTTCTAAACTCATGACTTATATTCCCAAAAAACTTTATTTTTAAATCATTTATTTCTTGTTCCTTTTGCAGATTATTACGCTTTATCGCATTATGTCTAAACCACAAAAACACAGACACAAAAGCCATTGAATACAGCATATACGCCCACCATGAAAACCAAGGCGCTGGCAAAATTTTAATATTTAAGGTTGTGCCAACCTCATTCCAGTAGCCATCGTTGTTCGCTGCTTTTACTTTAAAAATGTAGTCTCCAGCATCTAAATTGGTATACGTTGCCTCTCGCTTGTTTCCGATATAATTCCAATTTTCATCAAAACCTTCCATCATATACGCATACTCATTCTTTTCTGGAGAAGTATAGTTCAATGCCACAAACTCAAAACTAAACACAGATTGTTTATGGTCGAGTACAAGGTTTTCAGTTTTACTTATTTGTTTCTTTAATGGTGAATTCTCCTCATCTACAGGAACTGACTGATTGAATAATTTAAAATCGGTCAATAATACATTTGGAATAAGCGTGTTGTTCGTAATATCCTTCGGATTAAAAATATTAAAGCCATTATTTCCTCCAAAAAACATTTCACCATTCGCCATTTTAGAATACACAAAAGGAGAAAATTCGTTAGCCTGCAAACCATCATGCAGATTATAATTCTTAAACTGCTTTGTTTTAGTATTGAATTTTGAAAGCCCACTATTAGTGCTTATCCACAAGTTTCCTTCATTATCCTCTAAAATACCTTTCACCGAATTTCCGGCCAAACCATCCTTAGTTGTGTAGACTTTAAACGTATTTGTTTTTCTATCCATTAAATTAATTCCCAAAGACGTACCTACCCATAAATTTTGATTTTTATCTTCGTGTATACTTAAAATATAATTTTCGGAAATGCTATTCTCATCGCTAGAATTACTTAAAAACTGTTGAAACTCGCCTGTTTTAGGATCAAACAAGTTCAACCCATTAATAGTTCCTATCCAGATATTTTTACGTTGATCTTGATAGATCACCTTAATCCGGTTATCTGATAATTGATTATTTGCTCCCGTTTTTCTGTAGTGCGAAAACCTTTTGTTTTTAGTGTTGTAAACATCCAACCCCTCAGTTACGGTCCCAATAAACAAATTATCATCGTACTTTAGTAAGTCGTTTATACTGTTTGAGGACAAACTGTTTGAGGACAAACTGTTTACGTTATTTTCTTGATGTCTATAAACTTTAAATGTTCCGTTGGCTTTGTCAAAAAAATTTAAACCATCCAGAGTTCCCACCCATAAATATCCAGGGCGATCTTCTGTAATGCTAAACACAAAATCGTTACTTAAACTTAATGGATTAGATGGATTTGAGTGGTAATGTGTAAACGTTAAACTGTCTCTATTAAATTTACTAAGTGTTCCTCCTACTTTAGTTCCCACCCAAATGTCTCTATCAGAATCCTGAAACACAGCTCTAACCCTGTTATTTAATAATCCGTTAGGTAAATTATTATCTTTTACATGAATAAATTCTTTTCTTCTTTTATCTAAAATATTCAAGCCCGAATCCAGCGAACTAAACCATATATTTCCGAAAGCGTCCTCAAAAATATTGGTAACAACATTACTATTTATACCTATAGTATTGTTTTTATTGTATAATAGTCTGTGTGTCTTTTTAGTTCTTTTATCGACATACAGTAACCCTTGATCTCTTACAGAAAACCATAAATTATCGGAAGAATCGGAAAAAAGATTGATTTCTTTTCCTAAAAACTCTAAAGGAAGTGGGACTTTTTTAATTTTAAAATCATCTTTTAATTGAATATAATATGCTTCAGTACGCATGCCTAATAATACCGTACCATCCCTTTGAAGGTGCACATTAACAACACTTACATCTTTTAAAAGATGAGTAAAAGTTTTAGATACTTTATTAAAAACATCTAAGCCTTCGCTGGTCCCTACTAATACGTTTCCTTTGGAATCTTGACCAATACAATTAATTGTATTTGAATTTATTGAGTTCTTATTTCCTTCAACATGACCATAATTATTAACAGTATACGTATTAATATCTAAACTATATAAACCTGAATTATCGGTACCAATCCACAACGTATCATCATCTACATATAGAGATTGGATGGTTATACTTCCTAAGCTTTCTTTAAAAACGGTATTAAACCTCGTGATTTTATAGGTTTCTAAATCCAACATATTTAAGCCTTGATGCGTACCAATCCACAATTGCTTATTTTTATCTTCGGCCAGAGTAAGAATTAAGTTATTACTTAAGGACAACGTATCGGTAGGTGATTGAAAAAAGTTAAGAAAAGAATAGCCGTCGTAGCGAGACAATCCGTCTTCTGTACCAAACCACATAAAGCCATCAGAATCTTGTATGGTCGTATGTACCATATTAGACACCAAGCCATCTTTAACAGATAAATGTTTAAAGTTAAAGTGTTGCGCAAAACCTGATAAACATATAAAAACGCTAATAATGGTAAGTATATATGCTTTTTTCATTTGATAAAAATACTGTTTGCTTGCCTTTTTTTATAATAGCCATCTTTTTGGAGCACTATCAAGCTAGAAAATCATTTTATTAAAAACCTTAACCCTTACTTACAATTATTGTGTTTTTTCAGCCAAGGAGACGCACTTAAAGCATTCCTCTTAATTAGATTTTCAATATAAGTAACGAACTAAACACTCTAAAAACCAAATATATCTTATATACTCATCATATGAGTTCAAATTATTTCATTGGTTTTTTTCATAAAAGTACTGAGATCATTCAATTTTCTATTTTACTTCTTGTCACTTTCAAAAACGAAAAATAGGATTAAATATGGATTAATTTTCAGTTTTAAACAACGAGGTAGGCAATCCTTCTTTGTTATATAAATTAGCGCCTTCAGGATTTGAAGACCACGCATAGCGCACCTCAACAGGGTTCTTAATATCTGTATGCCAAACTTCCACTTGGTTTTTATTTATAATTTTAGCTTCTGCCCATTTCCATTGACCATCATTACCTCTGATTTGAAAACGACGTAAAGGTTCATCAACTTCCCTAGTTGGTTCCATTACATGTTTTTTTCCAACCATTAAACCTGAACCAACATGATTAAATTCTATAATTATTTTATCTTTTTTAATGGTTGAGTTCTTATACAGCGGTCCACTAAAAACGATATCTTTTTTATAAGCTTGTTTAAGTGCCCAAAGCGAGAGTCGTTTACCTGTATCTACTTTGTTTTTTGGATGAATATCTTTCGCTTCTCCAATATCATTAAGTACAGCGAGTCCTGTGTTTGGAAGTTTAAGAATTTCACTTTGCTTGTATGAAAGTAAAGCCCAACCATCTTCGTCTCCAACAGGCGCTTCGTTTGGGTTCTTATAGTTTGCGAGTTGACTGGCATAAAAATAAAACGTTTTCTGTCCCCACATTTTTCTCCAACTTTCAATCATAGTCGAAAGTTTTAAACCGTAGGTTTCTGCACCATTCTCCGTATTACTTTCTCCTTGATACCAAAGCGCTCCTTTTACTGCAAATGGAATTAAAGGATGAATCATTGAATTAAACAAGGTTGCAGGTATTTGTCTATCTCGATCTGGATGTACGGACTTTCTTGGTTTGGAAGGTGCCTTCTTGCCTTCTCTTTCAGCTTGTTCTACTTGTGCTTCCCAATCTGTTAAAAGCTGTTTATATTTTTCATCTTCTTTAAAAGTATCCCAAGATGCTAATGCATTTTTATAATGCGCTAATTCCTCATTATACGCCACCTTCAATATTTCATTTTCTTGGTAAGCCTCCTTTGGCATCCAAGGTTCTATTCTCGTTGCTCCTAAACTGCAACTTAAAATAGCAACAGGAACTTGTAATTCCCGGCGTAATTCACGTCCGAAAAAATAAGCAGTTCCCGAAAATTCATTCACTTCGCCATGTACAGCCTTAGACCAGTTGCCTCTTCCTTGATTTTTTTCTTCAAAAACACTAAAATCTGGACCAACTATAAATTGACGAAATAACGGATCGTTTGCGGTAGCCGCCTCTTCTCGTAAATATTCAGCAATAGGTTCATATTTTGGTTCGACAGCTTCTCCGATTAACATTCTAAACGGACGATACATATTAGATTGTCCGCTGCACAACCATACTTCGCCAACCAAAACATCTAATATCTTTAATGTGGTGACTTCATTATTATATTGAGAAGTAACTGTTAGAACTCGTGATTCACTTGATGCTTCCAACGGTTCTAAATCGATTCGCCAATTGCCTTCGGCATCTGCTTTCACCTTCTTTTTCTGATCTGCAAACAAAACCTCCACCATCGCATTAGCTTCTGTCGTTCCCCAAACAGGGACCTTTTGACTACGTTGCAACACCATATGATCTGCAAAAATACTTGGTAACGTTATTTCAAAAGCAAAAGTGCTTTGTATACATACCAATAAAAATATAATCGAGATACTTTTCTTCATAATTCACTGTATTTCTATATTTTACTAAAAGATTATTTCAATAATTGTAAACATTTAAACGTTTATGATTTTTGATAACTTATGGATTGAATTGCTATTATTAGTTAACATGCTCAACATAATTATAATACACAGCACCTTCTACATCACCAGTTTCATTATAAAACCAGGTCTGAATAAACGCAGGTCCTTTTGGTAAATTCTGTATTGTAAATTGCACGCCATCTTGGCCTCTGTTAGCATCTTTCTTCTCGTCGACATAAATGGTATCGCCGTTCCAAATCTTTATTCTAGCACTTGCTATATTTAAGGCTTTACCATTTTCATCGCCAGAAGTTAATGTTGATTTATCTTCAATTTCTTTTGGCCAACGGCGTAAATCGAACTTATATGTCCCTGACTTATCTAATTCTACAGCAATAAATCCGCTACCAGGTGCTCCTTTTTTCACATCGTCTTGATGCCAAATTACTGTACCGTGAAAATCGTGTGCATGAAGTGTTGTTTTAGGCTCTGCTTTATTTCCTATAATAATTCTCGTGTATTCACTAGAACGTTCTTCTACAAGTTGAAACCATTTTTCATACTCCTCTTTCAACTCAACTACGACGACCTTATAAGCAGGATTTGTAATGATATTATTTTCTTGTTTCAGATCTGTTAAAACATCATATAATTCCCAATCTATAGTTGCACTTGTTCTAACCAAACGCCACTTATGTTCTATAACATCTCCATTCCAATCATCTTTTTTTACGGATAGTTTTTTATATTTCTCAGGAAATTCTGTCCACATATCGTTTATAACGACAGCTCTATTTTTATATGCTAATGGATCGTTAGTAGGATCTTCATCTAGTAATGGTTTAAAACTACGCCCTCTAATTTTTAATTTTTCAGGCCGGTTTTCTACGTCTTTAAGATCTAAAACATCCATAAACGTAGGGAGCCAATCAATATGCGCTGTTAAAGGTGTTACATCTCGGCCTTTACCTTTACCTCCAAGGTTTCCGGCTTCCCATCTTACAAAACAAGGCACTCGTGTACCGCCATCGTAATTCGATCCTTTTCCGCCTCTTAAGTAACCTCCTGCGCCATTATCTGTAGTAAAAATAAGAATGGTATTATCGGCGATACCTTTATCATCTAAGAATTTCATTAAACGTCCCATATTCTTATCGATATTTTCAATAGTTCCCGTTTTTGCACTCACACCTTCACGAGCATCTGGTGGTAAAACATGAGGTGCATGAGCCGTTCCTAAAGGGATATATGCGAAAAAAGGTTTATTCTTTTCGATGTTATCTTCCATAAAATCCATAGCGCGATTCATAAAGAAATTTGTCGTAAAAGCGCCCTCTATACCATCATCCTCATCTGTCATTTCAACCAAAGTATCGTTAACCCACATATGAGACTCGTTATTAGTATTCCCCCAATAATCAGGTTGTTGTCCAGTTCCTCCTCCTTGTATCCAAGCTACATAATCGAACCCGCGATCTTTTGGGCGAAACGGATAATTATCTCCTAAATGCCACTTAAAAAATAAGCCTGTAGCATAGCCATTTGTTTTAAAAATATCGGCCATAGTAATCTCATCGGCACGCATCATATTTCTTCCATTAATGGTATGCCAAACGCCGACGACATCGCTTGGTCTTCCTGTAAGCAAGGCACCTCGTGTTGGAGAACAACTTGGCGACACATGGAAATCTGTTAAGCGCACAGACTCGTCTCCTAACAAATCTATGTTTGGCGTTCTTGGCGCATTGTCTTTATAATATGAAAATGAACTGTGACTAATATCGTCAGGCATTACAAAAATTACATTCGGACGGTCTTGTTTTTGGGCAATAAGTGAATAGGAATTCGCTAGAATAATATTCAAGAGCATGCATAGTTTTAAAAGTTTCATAGTTTTTAATACGTTTTAGAATTGCAGACCTCTTTAGGTTAAAAAAATATTGGGCTTCAATTTTTGATGTTCATAATTCAGTTTTCACACCTTCATTAAAATATTTTAATATTTAAATTTTAAGATAATAACGTTCTCCTTTTTTTGTTTCGAATGAAAGTAAATCAGCTTTTTCTTTGTTAAAGATTACAGCTTGACCGTCAAAACTTGTAACATTTTTATTAGAAATCCCTTTATATTTCAGCTTACATAGTCCTCCGCTTCTAGAAAGAATTTCTATTGCTGTAGCTTTGCCGTTCTTCCAGACCACAGATATTTCAAAATTACCTCTAGCTACCAAACCTGAATATGCACCGTTATCCCAAGCCTTGGGAAGCGCGGGAAGTACATTAATATACCCTTCGTGACTCTGGAGCAACATTTCTGCAACACCAGCCATGGTTCCAAAATTACCATCAATTTGAAATGGTGGATGCGTAGTCCATAAATTTGGCAAAGTGCGCTCCTTTATAAATTTAGAATATACGGTGTGAGCTTTCTCACCCTCTTTTGTTCGCGCGCGAGCATTCATGCGGTGTGCCATAGCCCAACCCGTAGTATTATTCCCTCTTAAATCTAAAGTAAGTACAGAAGCTTCCATCCATTCTGGAGTAGACTCGTTAATTAGCGTTCCTGGATAGAGTGCACATAAATGTGAGATATGTCGATGATTTTTCTGACCGATTTCGCCATAATATTCCTCTTCTCTGAATTCCTTTATCTGACCAGATTTCCCTATAATTATAGGATCTAATTTTGTAAGTTCATCTTCAACAGTGTTCTTAAAATCATCTTGAATATCTAGAATTTTATACGCTTTTAGTAAATCGTTATGATTTTCCCAAACCAATTCTTGATCGAATGTTGTACCTGCCGTAATATAATTATCGCCATTGTGCTTTTGTTCTGGAGAAGCCGAAGGCTTTACCAATAAAAGACTATCATTTACAGGCACTAAGGTTTTAGATAAAAATTGACTCATACCTAAAATAGCCGGAAATCCCGTTTCTTTAAGAAAGGTGGTATCTCTAGTAAATTCGTAATAATCCCAAAACATTTTAGTGGTAAGCGCGCCTGTTCCAGGGCCAGAATGCCCACCTGGACCAACAATTTTATAAGGTGTAGTTCCCGTTCCTATCGTCCACCCGTTATCTAAACTATCTTTTGCAAGCGCATCTGGATGATGTTCTTTTAAATATGTAGTTGCCAAACGATTTGCTTTCGGGCGATAAGCATCGAAAAATTCAATATAAGGCGTAAAAGTCTCAGCTAAATTTGAATTTAACGCTCCCCAATAATTCATCTGTATATTAATATTGTGCCAAAATCCACCTGTAAAAGGGGTGACTTCATACTGACTCCAAACACCCTGTAAGCCGCAAGGTAAAGTCCCCGCTCTAGATGTTGAGATTAATAAATAACGGCCATAATGAAACATCAATTCTTCTAAATAATGATGTGATGCATCTGCCTGATACTCCGTTAATAAAAGCTTAGTAGGTTTTGTTGGAATTGCTGTATTAAACTGAAGCTTAACACGAGAAAAAAGAGATTGATAATCCTCTAAATGCAATTGTTTTAATTTTTCATATCCTTTTTCTGTAGCAGCTTGCATTAAGTCGCTCACTTTTTCATGAGGATAGCTATTTTTATCTAATTTCTTATTATGAACTTCCTCTAAAAAAAGATCCTCACTTAATTCGTAATTCGTTCCTGCTGTGACTAATAACACCACACTATCGGCGTTAGTTACCGTTATTTCCGACTTATCCCCATTTTGAGTCGCGGTTAATGCTCCACCTGTATTAATGACTTTGATTTGTCCCTCATAATTCACACTAAAATGTTCAATAAAACCTGATATGGTAATCAAATCATTTTCAACTTTCATGACACCGGTTCTTGTATTTTTCTGAGAAGAATCGCGCAGATAAGGTATTTCGGGTTTAAGTGTAAAAGAGATTTTTCTTTTTTTATTGGCACTCAATTTTATGGCCATTACATTATCAGGATAGCTCATAAAATACTCACGAGTATACGTCACACCTTCATGGGAGTAGTTAACATAGGCTAGAGCTTCATTAATATTTATAGACCTGCTATAATTGGTTGGATTCTCATGATTGAAATCTAGATTGATTTCCGCAAAACTTGTTAAACCTCCAATACCATATAACCCTTCATTAGCCAATGTTTTTTCGGTAAGTTGTATGCGCTCAACATCGGTTCTACCAAAAATATTAGCCCCCATATACCCATTACCAATAGGATAAGAATGTAATTCCCAATCTTCATCATACGGATATCCTCTAGCTTTAGTTATGCTAAAATCTCCTCCTCTATTTGGTGCCGGTTCATTGTCCCAGATGGTATAAATCCGTTCTGAAAGTTCTGAATTTGAATTTAAAGACGACTGACTATAACTAAGTTTACAACACAACATAAAACACAAAGTCAGTATAAACAAGGTTATAGAATTACTTTTTTTATTGTTATAAAAGCCATCTATTTTCATAATACGTTAGTTTGTAAAAATTAATATTTTAATGTTGTTTTTAATTTGATTTTTGAACCTCTTCTTTCCAAAACATCAAAAGAATATCATTTTTTAGTTTTCTCTAAAGTGTGTTTTTTATGATAAAATCGACAACCATTTCAGGATCATCAATATCATAATGATGTCCGTTTGATTTTTGAACACCCGACTTACAAGGCGATACCGTTGCAGTACCTCCTAAATGAATGTAGTTATTTATAAGTTTCAACGAATTCTCGTCGGCCGGAACAACACCATCTTTTAAACTTACCGTATGAAGGATAGGAACTCCCGCATGGGCCAAACCTTCTAAATTATCGATGGGATTATTGGTATAAGCCTTAGCGTCTTCATCTGTTTTAAATCCGTATTCAGCTTTTAATGTCTCCCAAGCTTTTTTACTTCCTTCACTTGAACCAAAACCTGCTGGCCAACTTTTAAAATCGCAAACGACAGCGTCCCCGTATATACAGGCTACTTTTTCGGGGTTTTCTTTTGCCCAGTTATAAATGAACAACCCTCCACGACTATGGCCATGTAAGGCCACTTTAGGCTGTAAGGTATAGGTTGAAACAAGGTGGTTATAAAATCGATTCCATACGGCAACTGCCTTCGGACTTCCAAACTGATTATCGGTATTAACATAAGCCACATGAAAGCCTTTTGCTAAAAGCATGCTATCTATTTCGGCATGGTAACCGGGGAAACGTCCACGCCATAACCACGGATTTCCAGGTAATGGTTTTTCCGGACGGGTAAGATGAGCTTCTCTTCCTTCAAACTTAAAATTAATACGTTCGAAGCCTTTCCAATCTGATGTTTCACTTTGTCCGAAACTGGATATTGTGGAAAATATGGTAATTAAAACAATAATAAAACAAGACTTCATTTTCATCTACTTTTGGGTTCTTAATTCGTTTACTTTTTGATTTGCATTATGTGCTATATGACGATCATAATCTTGGGTGTACAACGTTGCAACCATATTATACTGCTCTGGTAATTTGTTATAATCTGCCCAAGCTTTATCGTAAATCGTAATCCATTTTTTAATTTCTTTTACATCACCTTTAGCTTCCGCATCGGACATATAAACAAGTGCTCTATATATTTTATACAATCTTAGGCCATACTCAGCAGATCCAATCGCATGGTTTTTGGCAGCTTCGCTGTCCCAAGTAATTGCCTTTGATAGTGCTACAATTTCTTCCCATTTCGCTACAGATTCATCCTTTTGCTCTAAATTTCGTTTTTGTCCCACAGCATCTTTTGCAACTGCCGGCCAACCTATACCTTGATCTCGAGTCCACCAAACATCACTAATATCATTTTGGACCGTATTTCTACCCCTAATTACAGCTTCCGCAGAAAGCAAACAAAGGCTTCTAAATTTAGCAACGTCATCTCCTTTAAGATTTAAGCGTTCTGTAGCATACCTATTAAAAATAAATGCTTCACTTTGCTCAGTGTTTTGAGCCCATTGTGCCATGACCCAAGAGTTTAAATCGCACCACATTTCGCTTTTAACATAAGGCCCTTCCCAGCCTCCACCGCGAGACCATGTCCAAATACCGGCATATAAATCTGGGGTTGTTTCAACAAATTCTCGTATACTATTTATATCGCCTTCCGGCATATTAGCATGCTCCTCGAAACCTTCGATAACGCCATTTGCAATATAATTTGGATAAGCGCCTTTTCCTTCGTATTCTCTTGCAGATTGCACTTCTACAATTTGAGGATGACGACCTTGACCTATAAGTTTACTAAATGGACGTGCTCTATGAAAATCGCCTTCACATTGTTTAATACTAATTATTAAGTTTTTATGAGGTTCTACGGCATCGCTAACCTCCATATATGGTCCCATATTTCTATCGAAAGCATTCCATGTTCTAAAAATAAGTTGCTTATCACGTTTTACACAAATCTCTTCTTTGAGCATTTTCATTAAAGGAATAATTGTTTTTTCTGGACTTGATTTATCCTCTATAGCGCCTTGGTGATAAGGTGCATCGTGTAAATAAGTTTCTCCGATACGCACCACCAACCCGTCTAAATCTGGAAACTGATCGAACATTTCGTTAATTTGAGCACGTACAAATTTCTCTGTAAGCGGATGATTAGGATCCCCAAATGTATCTTCTATATTATACTTTTTAATTAATCGTTTCGGAAATAGAACCAAATCAGACATAGCGTAAATGGCCATATCTTCAGCTTTGCATTGGGCGTGCATTTTTTTAATTTGTTCTGCTTTTGCATCTACCCATTTACGTTCTTCTGATCCTTTTGGTAGAATATCTTTATCTACAGATTCCCAATTTATCGCCAGTGCAGGTGATTCAAATAGAAAATAAACCTTACCATTATATCCCATTTCTTTAATCACAGCCGGATCATTATATGCCGTATTATAAGGAGCTTCTCCAGGATTATGATGCACCATATCCAGAATTAACGGACTAGGATACTGATGCTGAGCCTTAACTTTAATACTAAAGCAGACAAACATTATTACCACTGTAAATAATTGAAAACGTATTCTCATTTTAAAATTTTATTTTTTAATTATATCAATTTGTTACTCAAAAACACATCTATTTAATGTGTTCCTAACCAAGCCTCTAGTCGCTCTGTCCAAGTTGATAAATAAGGATTATCGCGAGCCAAAGCATAGCCATGCCACCCTATAGGGTAAAGATGCATTTCTGCTTCAACCTTATTATTAACTAGTGCTTCGTAATATTTTAATGAGTTTTGCACAGGCACTCCTGTATCGTCTGTGGAATGCATTATAAATGCTGCTGGAGTTTCTGCAGTTACATGTAATTCGGTTGAAAAGTGTTCGATTAATTTTTCATCCAGATTATCATTTAAAAGTCGTTTTCTTGAGTTTGGGTCTGTAAAATCATCTTTAAACGTTATCACCGGATACACCAAAACCGAAAAATCTGGTCTTGCACTCAACAGGTCAATGTTGTCTGTAGGTTCGGCATATTTTTCGTTATAATGAACAGCAAGTGTTGCTGCCACATGTCCTCCAGCCGAAAAACCCATAATTCCTATTCGTGTCGAATCTACGCCCCATGCTTTAGCATGATGTCTAGTAAGACGCACAGCGCGTTGCGCATCTAAAATGGGTGATTTATAAGACACAATATTAGATTTAGAGCGTGGCAATCTATATTTTAAAACAATAGCAACAATACCCTGAGAATTTAACCATTTGGCAATATCGGTGCCTTCCCAATCCCAATTCATAATGGCATAGCCACCGCCAGGACAAATAATCACGGCTTGTCCATTCCTTAATTTTTCAGATGGCAAAAAAACCTCAATCCCAGGCTTTTTTACATTTCTAATCTTTAATACGCCTTCCAGAGCCCTAATTTCTTCCTCATCGGTTTCCGGATAATTGGGAATATTCTCTCCCCACAAAGGCAATTCCAAATGTTGGGCGATTCCTAAAAGAGGTATTTGAATCAAAAGAAAAATTAAAATTGTCTTCCTCATTATTTATTACTTATAATATGTGTTTCTCCTGCCTTTGTAGGGATATCAAAACACACATTGATATTGATTTTAATCCTTAAGATTCAACTTCAAATTAGATGTGATATTGTATTATTTTCAAGAACTCAAGAAATTTCTGCTCTAGTTTAAATCTAATGTTCGAAGCTCTCCTGCGTTAAATTGTTGTTTCTTGTTATTATAAGAAATGCTAACTGGCACTTCATTATGAATAGACAATTTACCTGCTTTACGTTCTACAACTACATTTCCTTTTTCTTTAGTTGACATGGTAAAATCTTTTGTTTTAAGTTCTGTCCCATTCCCCATAAACAGAATAAAATCTCCATTTTTTTCATGACCAATCAAAGCATACGCGGCATCTGTTGACATGTCTTTATAAACGGCTGTTTGATTATTAGTTGAAGAAAACACTAAATCTTCTCTTCCTGATTTATTAGTGATTTGAAGTCCTACAAAATCTTGACTTCCATTTTCATCTTCAAAACCAGAAATACTTGCAATACTTTTTCCTTCACTAGACGTAAAAGGTTCATAAACTGAAGCAAATGGACGATTCCATGCCTCACCATGTTGTCTTGCTGCTAGTGTTAAATATGGTGCTGCATTAACATCATATGGAAGTCCGCTGATTCCTTTAAATGCTTTATTTGGTGGTGATTTTATACTAAATACTTCACGACCTTCAGTCCCTTTCATCCATAAATTCATAAATACATCTTCTTCTCCATCAGGCATATCAATTTTCCATTCAGCTTGATAATCATTGTTTGTACGCATCGATTTTTTATCCCACATATAATCTAACGCATATAAATGTCCTCCTGCAAATGCCATTTCTTCACTAGGAACAAGTGCTAACGGATTTCCATTTCCATCGCTTACCGTCATACTCTGACCTAAATTATGGTAGAAATAATCATGAAACTTATCACCTTTACGTTGTTTTTTAGAACGGAAAACATCTACATAATATCCTGTAGTTTCACCAGTTTTCACGATACTTACCAATCGACTTTGATCACTTTGAGTTTCTGGTTCCAAGAAGTAAACATCAGAATATGTGATATCTTTATAATATCCTACTTTTTGCTCAGACTTTGGGTATTGTCCAATCAAGTCGAATGCATGGTAACTTAACATTTCAGTATAAGAAGACACACCGTCTACCATTACGGTATTATGTGCTGGGAATTGAGAATAATACTCCAAGTAAATAGGTTGAAGATAGTTTGAACCTTTACCCGGATCGGAACCTTGAACAAAACCTTTTCCGTACAATTCCATATTAATACCATTGGCATGCATATGGTTTCCAAGTGATCCATTTAAAGATGCCATCATACCATCTTTTCCTGTTCCCATACGTTGTACATGCCAACTTACATTAGGCGCATAAAATGTTTGAGTAATATAATCGTCTATATTACCAACCTTATATTTCGGATTTAATTCTAAAGGTTTACTTGCAAAAAATGATGAAATATCTGCTCTAGGTTTTTTACTTTTAATTGAACCCTCCGAAGTTTTAGAAAATAACCGATACATTCCTGTAAACTCTTCTTCTAACTTTTGATCTTTATTTTTTTGAGCAATACGAATCATATCACTCATAGACTCCGTACTTATAGGTCCGTAATACGAATCTCCAAATGCAACAGCTTGCCCGTTTGGAAACAAATATTGTGGTAACATTTTTACAGCCTTTGGCATTACCGGCGTGTATGGCAAAATATTATGGTCGAATGTATTGTCGAAATCTCTTATAAAATTAGTAAGGTCTTTAGTAACACCCTGCGAATACCCTGGACATTCTGCCCATACACCATTATTTTCATCGTAACCATAATCCATAAATTTATTAAGCGACCATTGTCTGGCTGAAGTCACATTTAAAATATAATCGATATAATATTCACGTCCTTTTTTGTCCTCATAATTTTTATTGTCTTGTAAAACCATTGCGGCTTTTAAAATAATTTTGGCTTGATGTAAGTTCCAATTGTTTTGAGGTACTCCATTTTTAATAATTTGATCGATCCATCTTTTGATGGTCTTATCATACATCGCTATTTTTTCTGAAGCATTATCTTCAATATATGGATGTAAAAAATCGTAAAGTTCTGCGATTTCAATCAACGTACTTTCGTGTATCACCTGAAAGTGAGTAAAACCAACAAGCGTCTGAATATGACCATTAAGTAAATCTATTGGTTCGCTTCTGTAAGACATCCCAGTCATGTAAGTATCAAACAAGTCGAACGAAAATTTCGCATAGCGCTTATCATTTTCAAGCCAATACAGAAAAGCTGCATCTTTCCCTAAAGTGATTATTTTTTTGTTGATATTAACAATTATATTCCCTGTCTCCGATTGCTCTGCCCATTCAAAAGGATTTCCCTCTTTTTCTTTATTTGGTAACCATAATCCTCTTGGATCGTCCATATAAGGAAGAATATCTTCTAAACTTGGAGTGCCGTATGCCGTTGCCGAATTTCGAGAACCGCTAAATCGGACTGTCGGAGCTGGAGCTTCTCCATCTGCATGAGAAAAGTCTACCCCATTAATATAAACGTTGCTCGCTTTTGTATTCCAATGCATTTGTAAACGAGATACCATCCATTCGTCATCGGTTACATGACGCTCTACATAAGTATCTACTTTATCGTGTAACCCTTTTAGTACATCTTGTGCCCAATCTTCTTTTTTAATAGTTTTCTGAAGGTCTTTTTTGCCATCTTGAGTTATATAAATACGAGGATATCCTTGTTCTAAATTCTCAGGAAGCGGAATCTGTGCGTGTGCTCCTATTCCAAAGAAAATCAATGCAATTAGTGTTAAGGCCTTTTTCATTTTAATTTAATGTGTTAAATATTATTTTAGTTTGGTTTGTTTTCTGAATGCTTTTATACTCAATTTAATTCCCCGAAATTCTAACTTTAATTAGAAGTTCATCATTTTCATTTCCATATCTATTTTGATCCATTCGAGCTTGTTTTTTTTAAGTGAGTTGGCATTTAAATTATTAATCATTATCCGTTTTTGGGTAAAGTAATTCATGAGATTTATACTCATAACTACAGACATAAATACGAATACTATTACCATTCAAAACATCTTTTAGACCGCTTTTCTTTCAGCGTACAGCAATATCGTTTTTTTATTTTTTTTTGAATATAAACTATAGTTCTTAAGTTATAAATTATGGGGATTTATTCACCCAATGCTCCACACGAAAGAGCTGGCAAGTTATCCAAGTCAATTGCATCGATATTATACAACGACAAAAAGCCTAGAAACAAATCCAAGCTTTATACCCAATTGCACCGATTAAAATCGGCCAATTAAAACATAATATTTAGTAAAATTCGGCTTGCAAAAAGACGCTATTCTCAATCAATAATAAGCGTAATTACTTCGAATGAATCTACCTAATAATGGTCTTTGGCTTATCGGTGAGATGCTTACTTTAATTTGCTGAAATTAGTTTAGAACGTGATTAATTATCTGTTCTAATTTTTTAATATTATCCTCACTATACCCTGTAATAATCTCAATTACTTCTTGATTTTGATTTATAATTACATGTGTCGGATATGAAGAAATTACATAATCGTCTCCATCAATTACAACAATATCGTATAAAAACGGATGTTTAGGGAGGAAACTATTTTTCAGTAGTTCTTTTGTCGTAGTAATAGCAGGTGCAATAAATTTAATGTCTTCACTATTAAATTTTTCAACTAATTTATTAAGCTCAGGAATCTCTTTTACGCAGGGAGCACACCACGTACCCCAGAAATTTAAGACAATCACTTTACCTTTTAATGATTCCGACGAAATTTCAGTTTCATTAATATCATCGAAATTGAATGGTGAAATAATTTCTCCAATTTGATAATTGATACGTTTACCAAACTTAGAATCTATACTCTCGGCTAAAGCAAGATCTAAAGTCGGGATGATTTCTAACAGTTGATTAAACTTCATTTTTTCACTAAAAGGTTGAGTAAACGACCACTTTTTACCATCCTCAGAAACTCCAATAATATAACTCATGCCATTCTTGAAATTAATATGAAATAACGCTTGATATTGGTTTTCCGATTTGGCTAGTTTTAAAAGTCCTACAAGTTTAAAGTTATCGGTATCTTGCTTTAAAATGCGCTCCCACGTTTCGGTAAATTTTTCTTTGTATTTATTCTCATTTCCATAATATACAGGTAATAGATAATCAACATACTTTGGAATTTCCCTCTTGTTGTAAAACGTAATCATCTCGTTAACTTGTTTGGTCGCAGAAGTGTGAATGTCTTCTTGTCCAAATGAAGCTTGCGTAAATAACAGAATTAAAAGGCTAAGTATTCGTTTTTTGATTTTCATATATTTTTATTGCCTTTTTCGGCTAACCTATTTTCAATATTCGGGTTTATTTTTGTGAGTTCCTTCGCAAATTGGAGTTTGTCCTTTGGTGAAATTATTATAAAATCAAATTTACCATAAGTCAATTCTATCCTGTCCATTGAAGGCGCTGGTGATGAAATCAAATTATTAGATTTACTAATAGACTTGATTTTATTTATATCAAACGATCTGTTATACGTAAAACCACATTTAACATTCAAAATCCCGTTACCATGAATCGTGTATGCTGTCGAAAAATTGAGATATAGGAAAAAACTTAATACCAATAAATGGATTCCGCCCACAGACAAAATTGCTTCTATAGGTTCGTTTTTAAAAATCATAAATCCGTTAATGGAAAGCAACAATACCGTTAAAAATCCAATTAACCTATATCCGAATTCTGATTTATATATTGTCATTGCTTTTGTTTAATCACTTGCTCAAATATAATTCAAGTCAAGACCGTTATGTTTTTACAACACGTTAATACGCTCTCTTAAATGAATATCCACAGACGAACTTCCTACCATAATTTCAAAATTCCCAGGCTCTACAGTCCAATTCATATTGATATCTAAAATTTCTAAATCTTCAGGATGTAAAGTAAAATGAACGGTTTTCGTTTCGCCAGGTTTAAGAGTAACACGATCGAAACCACGAAGTTGAGATTCGTAGGTGGTAACACTGCTCACTTCATCTTTTAAATACAATTGAACAACTTCATCTCCAGCGCGTTTCCCTGTGTTCTTCACTTTAAAAGACACGTCTATATCACTTTGTGATTGTTTTGTTTTCTGATTTACAACTAGATCACTGTACTCAAACGTCGTGTAACTTAGTCCGTAACCAAATGGATATAACGGACCTAAAACACGTGTATTTCCGTAGCCATTAGGTCCTGCTCCTGGTTGCCCAGCTTGCGAGCCTGGTTTGTAAGGAAAATTCAATGGGATTTGTCCAACAGATTTTGGAAAAGTCACGGTTAGTTTCCCCCCAGGATTATAATCTCCAAATAACGTCTCGGCTATAACTTCTCCGGCAGCGGTACTTGGAAACCAAGCTTCCAAAATAGCTGGTAAAAACTTATTTTCCCAGTTAATCGTAAGTGGCTGACCATTAATTAACACTAAAACTACAGGTTTTCCTGTAGCATATAACGCTTGAACGAGTTGAAATTGACGTCCCGGAAGTCCTAAACTAGTTCTTGATTTCGTTTCTCCCACACGCTTTTCATCTTCGCCAACTACAGCTATAATAATGTCTGATTTTTTGGCTTGCTCAACAGCTTCAGCAATACTTGCTTCTTCTGATGCTGAAAGTGGTGTAGGAATAATTTCACTTCCTGGCCAATCGGGATCTACAATATCACAGCCCTTTACATACGTCACTTCAGCCTTATTTTTAGCATAATTTTTAATCCCCTGATACACTGAAGTCGATGGATTATCGGCAGGACCATAACGGCTGAATGTAAAACTGACTTCGTCGGCCAAAGGTCCAGTTACCAATATATTTTTTAGATTATTGACATCTAGAGGCAACAGATTATTTTCATTTTTAAGAAGCACTAAAGATTCTCTATTGATTTGTTTTGAAAATTCTTCATCGGCAGCGGTATGTACCAAATCATCTGAAGCTTTAGGATTTTCAACATAAGGTGAATCGAATAATCCCAATCTGAATTTCACCTTTAAAACGTCGGCAACTCTAGAGTCGATTGTTTTCATTGAAACCTTTCCTTCTTTAATAAGCACTCTCAAAGGCTCGATAAAAGATTCTGGCGTTCTAAACGTAGTACGCACATTTAAACCGGCTTCTACAACCTGACGCACCGCTTCGTTATAATCTTCGGCAACATGATGTTTTTCAGACACATATTCTACGGCTTCACTATCGGAAACCACATAACCATTAAACCCATATTGTTCGCGAAGTAATTCGGTTAAAAAATAAGAACTTGCTGTTACAGGGACACCATCATAATCGTTATAACTACTCATAACACCCATTGGTGCTGCTTCTTTAATAACGCGTTTAAATGGATATAAATGTAACTGATGCATTTCTCTTGGCGCCACATGTGGATCTGTACGTGCATCGCCATCTCTAGCCCCTTTTGGAATACTATACACCGCAAAATGTTTTAGCGTTGCAGCGACACCCTGAGATTGTAATCCAAGCGTCATTTGCTTACCCATTTCGGCAATATGAAAAGGTTCTTCTCCGTAACATTCTAAAACCCGCCCCCAACGCTGATCTCTAGCAACATCAAGAATAGGTGCGTAAATATTGGTATATCCTAAAGCCTTCGCTTCTCGCCCAACAATAGTTCCTGCTTTATAAACCAATTCGGTATTCCACGTACTTCCAATGCCGATTGGTGCAGGCAGTGGTGTTGCTTTTTTATGACATAAACCATGAACGCCTTCGTTAGTAAAATCGACAGGAATCCCCAAACGCGTTTCTTCTATAAACCATTTCTGAACTGTATTTATAGCCTCGGCATGCGTACTATATGGGAAAGAATACGGTGTATGTGTTTTCTCTTGATTCCAAATGGTATTTAAATGCTCGTCTATATTCGCAATTCCATCTTTCCAAACGCGATTTTTCCATTCTGCCGTAGGTAATTCATCTTCTAGAACGCGCGCGAAACCGTACAACGTAGCCATCTGACATGTTTTTTCATTGACATTCATCAACGACAGCAGATTAGAAACCCGATCGTCTATATTGGCTTTCGGATCTTCGTAGACATCCTTAACACCATTTTTATTAAAATCGATCCAATCTTTATGATATATTTTTGGCCCCTCTGTTTTAAAAGATGACAACAAAAACACACTTGACAAAAGGACTACTGTGGCTTTAAACTTCATAATTCGTTTTGATAAATTAGCAATGCTGTAATAAAAATCACTTCACTGGATGCTCTATAATTTCTCTGGCATCTTCCGGACTTGTTTTTTGTTTTCCTGTTAGTAGATAAATAATCATTCCGGCATCAGAAGGATCGAAATCTCCTTTTTTAATACAGGTTAATTGTCGGCTATATAACCAGTCTAATTGTTTTTTGCTTTCTGGAGATTGTTGACGGATTGGTGAGGTATTAATCCAATCGAACATCGCTTTTGGCGCTTTCATCCCTTCATAATCCTTACCACCATTTTGATCGACTATTCTATCTATAGTTAATCCTTTAGGCTCAAACTCTGCTTGAATTTCTGCCCAAGTCCATCCCGAATGCTGTTCCCATTCGTAAGGTTTATCGGAGTGTTTATCGTTCCAATTTGAATGTGAAATAATTCTAACATATTTCAATTTTGATGCATTCGCATTATTAATCGCACTTCCTACAACATGCATTGGGCCCGCTGCAATAATGGTTAACGGACTAGATGCGCTCGATTTATCAATCTCTTTCGTAATCGCGGTTATCGCTTGTGTTGAATCTTCAACAGCTTCAATAAAATTTGACTTATTAAAATTGAATATTTTCTGTCCTTCTAAAGCACTTATTAGCATTTGAGCTTTACCATCACTTTTATTGTGATTGCTTCCCCAAATATGATCGCTAAACGTATAAACCGTTAAACTGTCCTGAAGATGCTTTGCTGCTAACAAGGCCAAAGTAAAAGGCGTTGCTGCCCAGTCGTCATGATCGTGTTCATTTCCATCGGAACTCACCACAATACGACCAGTAGTATACGGTACGGTTTGAGCGTAAAATTTTGCAGGAATACTCCATACCATACAAAGAACAAGAATCGTTTTTATAAATTTCATAAGTAGAAAAGTTATTTAGTTAATGCTAAACGCTTTGCATTTTCCAATTTTTCTAATCGGATTAAAGCTTCCATAAAATAATAATCGGCATAAATAATAGGCTCGTCTACTTCTCTACCTTTAGGATGATGCCCGGTAGAATGAAGCAATAATGCATTGTTTTCATCTCCGCTAAAGTAGGCTTTAGAAGACAACGCGGTGACAAATCGTTTCGCTTCATGTCTATATTTCTCCTTCAACTTATCATCTTTAACAAGGTCTGCTAATTCTAATAACCCGCAAGCCGCGATAGCTGCTGCTGAAGCATCTTTTGGAGCATTTGGAATAGTTGGATCATCGAAATCCCAAAACGGCACGCCATCTTTTGGCAATCGATTTAAATAATGTTCTGTAAGTTTAATGGATGTATTTAGGAAGTCTGCTCTACCTGTTTCTCTATAAGCAACGGCAAATCCGTAAATCCCCCAAGTTTGTCCTCTGGCCCACATGGATTCGTCGGCATAACCTTGATGTGTTACACCGCGAATAAATTGTCCTGTTTTATCATCAAAAGACCCTAAATGATACACGGCACTATCTGAACGCACCAAATTATTCATGGTCACTTCGGCATGACTATTTGCAATATCGTATAGTTTTTTATCCCCTCCATTTTTTGCGGCCCAAAAGAGCAACTCTAAATTCATCATATTATCTATAATGGTATTGTGAGGGTATTCTTGTTTACTTGGCCAAGAATGAATGGACCCGACGATTGGATTATATAACGTTGCCAAAGTATCGGCAGCGGCAAGCATAATATCTTTATAGGCTTCATTTCCTGTTAAACGGTATCCGTTTCCAAAACTACAGTATACTTGAAAACCGATATCGTGATCCTCTGCTGATGTAAAAGCAATGGTTTTTATAGGGGCTGTAAATTTTTCGGCAGCAGCTTTAATTTCAGCATCACCTGTATATTCGTAATTGTACCATAACACGCCTGGCCAAAATCCGCTACACCAATCTTTAACACCAACAAATCTCCAATCTTTTTCACCTTTTACAATATGTCTTGGAAAACTGTCGGTCGTTTTTAATACGTGTAGTGCTTGTTTAATTTTAACAACGCTTTGGTCTAATATAATTTCGTTATTAGACTTCGAAACCACTTCTTTTTTTTCGGTACCACAACTAAATAGAAGTACAGAAATTAAGCTACAGCTTAACAGGTGTTTAAATAACGTCATAAGTTCATTTTTAAAATTACATTCGAATTCTTTTCTAATTAAAGATTTGAAATTCTAATACAATTATAAAAAGACTTTAGGATTAAGCCTCTAACCTATGAATCAATTATAATAACTTAATACCCAAATACACGATTTGTCCATATAAAAGGCATAGAATTACTCTTTCTCCTTTTCGCTATTATGATGTTCAATATACTCGCTTGGCGTCATCTCGTAAAGTTCACGAAAGGTTTTACCAAAATATGCTGCGGAGTTAAACCCAGACATATGTGTTACTTCTTTAATGGTATACACATCTTTTATTAGTAATTCTGAAGCATATTTTAAGCGTATAGTACGAATAAAGTTACTAGGATTTTGGCCTGTTATAGATTGTATTTTTCTATAAAATTGAGATCGTCCAATACCTATTTCCTTTAATAAATGCTCTAATTTAAAATCGGTATCGCTAATATTATCTAAAATAACTTTTGTCGTTTTTTCTAAAAAGGCCTCATCGATAGAATTTGTAGTCACCTCGTTAGGTGTAATCACAGCTCCTAATTTTGAGAATTTCTCACGAAGTATGCGCTTAGCTTCTAGTAAATTATCTATTCTAGCTTTGAGTACATTTATATTAAAAGGCTTTCCTAAATAGCCATCTGCTCCTATTTTATAACCTTCTATTCGGTCTTCTTCTAGGGCACGTGCGGTTAATAAAATAACCGGAATATGACAGGTTTCAAACTCAGATTTGATGTGTTTACACAATTCGAATCCGTCCATTTTAGGCATCATAACATCGCTTACCACAATATCTGGAAAATACTTCTGAACTTTTGTTAATCCCTCTTCTCCGTTAACAGCATCTATTATTTTATAAAAACCTCGTAACTCATTCTTTAAATGATCTCGTAATTCCTTATTATCTTCAACCACTAAAATTGTTGGTAAATCCTCTGTATTTAGGTCGCTTTCTTTCATTGATGATTCAGAAATATCATCAGAAATAAGCATATCATACTCGATAGACTTCATCGAATTTATTAAGAATTCATCTTTTACAACAGTAACTTTACCGGTTTCTGCAGTCTTATTTATAGGAATTCTAACAATAAATTTACTTCCTTTGTTAATCTCACTCTCGACAAAGATTTCTCCCCCATGAATTTCTACTAATCCTTTAGTAAAGTTTAATCCGATTCCGGTTCCCGTTTTATTAACATCGACATTATAAAATCTTGAGAATAATTTTTTAAGTTGTTCTGTATCTAAACCAATACCAGTATCTTCGACTATAATTTCGACAAAAGAAGATAGCTTCTTTTTGTTTTTACTGCTCTTGTTAGCGTATTTATTTTTATCTGAAACCTGATTTACAGACACCTTAATTTCACCTCCGTTATTGGTGAATTTAATTGCATTTGAAATTAAATTCGTTAATATTTTTTCAATTTTATCAAAATCGAAGAATGTTAGTAAATGTTCCGAATTAGACGTAAAAGAATAGTCAATATTCTTTTTGGCTACCAAGCCTTTAAACAATGAAAATATATCGTTACTAAACTTTACAATATCTCCTTTTTGCACTTGTAAAGGTGCCATTCCGACTTCCATTTTACGATAATCTAGTAACTGATTAACTAGATACAATAAACGTCTTGCACTTCTCTGAATAGATAATGCCGACGTTTTAACTAATTCCGGATCGTTATACCCTGCAACTAATTTCTCTAACGGATTTAAGATTAAAGTTAAAGGCGTTCTAAATTCGTGAGATACATTTATAAAGAACTCCAATTTCATTTGGTCGAATTCGTGTTCCTTCTCAGAATTAATTCTGTTTTTATAATATTTCTTTAAGTACAAAAATGCAATTACCCCAACAATTAAATACAACAAATAGGCCGTCCATGTTTTCCATGGCGGAGAATTAAGTTTAAAATTCACTGCAGTTACAGGTGCATTTTCCCAATCGTTATTAGAAGATGCTTTTACTTTAAAAGTATAAAAACCCGGCTGTAGGTTTGAAAAATTAACAACCCTATTTGTTCCGGCTTCAATATACTCATCGTTAAGCCCTTCCATTTTATAAGCGTACTTAACCTGCTCCTGATTTTGAAAATGAAGCGCTATAAAATCGAATGATAAATTGGTTTGGTTATAATTTAGTTCAATGTCATTAACTTCAGAAATAGGAGCTGATAACACGAACTTCTTATTAACAGCATCGCCAACATTAATCTCTTTATTATTAATCTTAAACGATGTAATCTTAGGTTTTAATTTCCCTATAGGATTTATAAAAATATCGTTAGGCTTAAAAATATTAAACCCATTAATACCACCAACCATAATACGACCATCTCGAGTTCGTTCTATGGCCTTACTTTGGTATTCCATTCCCTGAATCCCATCGTGCGTATTAAAGTTTTTGAATGTTTTTGTTTTAGAATTAAAGAAAGACAAACCACTTCGAGTTGTAATCCAGAAATCGTGATTTAAATCTTCTATTATCCCTGTCACCAAATTGTTAGGCAAGCCATCTTGCGTAAAATATGATTCTAAAAGCTTAAGGTCTGGATCTAATTTAAAAACCCCTATATCTGTACCTAACCAAATATTATCTGAATCGTCTTTTGTAATATCATTAATCCGGTTACCTATAATTCCGTTAATATTAACTTCTTCAAAATTAATTTGGTCCGGAATACCATTTCCTAATTCATCTAGATCTACATAATTTAAACCTAAGGATGTCCCTACTAATAATCTATTTTTAGAATCTATTAATAATGAAAAGACGAAATTACTTAATAGCCCATTTTGGTTTTCATTTCCGATTTTATAATGATGAAAGCTTTCATTTTTACGATCGAAAAGATCTAAGCCTTCATCTCTTAACCCTAACCAAACGCGACGATTTTCATCTTCAATTCCTGTCCACACCGAGTTTTGTCCGATGGTGTTATCATTAGAATCTTTATGAAGAAAACGTTTAAACAACTTGGTTTCTGGATTAAATTTACTTACACCACCATCTAAAGTACACACCCAAATATCTCCAGTGTAATCTTCAAAAGTGTATAGTATTTTATTAGAACTTAAAGACGTTGGATCATTTGGTTTAAACCCATAAGCTGTAAATGAATTTTCTTCTTCGTTAAAATAATTTAATCCGCCACCATAAGCCCCTAGCCATATTCTTCCTTTTGAATCTTGTAGAACAGATTGAATAATTTTTTCGTTTAAACCATTTTCACGTCTCTCTTGATAATAGTAATGCCCAAAACTAGATTTTTTAAGATCGAGTTTACTGACTCCTTCATTATAAGTAGACAACCAAAACACGCCATTTGAATCTTCTATCACATCTGACACCTGGTTTCCTGGAAGCGAGAATGGATCGGAAGGGTTGTTCTTAATCTGGTTTATTTTTTCATTAATCTTATCATAAATAAAGATACCGGAGCCATCTGTAACAATCCAAATCATTCCAGAAGTGTCTTGATAAATGGTATAAAAAGGCACTCTTTCTTCAGATAAGGATATCTTCTTAAAGGTGTCTGTCTTTTTATTCCATAATACAATATTAGAAATGTCGTTACCAATCCAAAAGTCATTATCAGAATCTATAAATAATCGTTTTGGGATGTGGTTTAATTCATAAGGAGATTCACTTTCAATTAAAATACGTTCGAAAGTATCAGAATCTGGATTATATTTATTTAAATGCTGACCACTAGTTTCAACCCAGACAACACCATCCTTGTCCTTCTCAATAATATTTATATTGTCGTTATCTATACTATTTACATTATTGGAGCTGAAAGTGTAGTGCGTAGGTTTTAAACCTTGTATTTGGTAGGTATTTTCATTTAAAGGAAGTTTCACTAAACCCTGACTCGTACCAACCCATAATGTATTATTACTATCGTCGTACAAAAGTGTATTTATTATCTTTTTAGGGTTGTACGATTTTATAGGCTGATCGTATAGAGTTACGTGCTTAAACTTTTTTGTGTATTTATTAAAAACATTTAAGCCATTATTGGTACCAATCCAAAGATGCCCATTTTTATCTTCCTGAATAACATTAATTCTGTTATTACTAATAGAAGTCGAATCGTTTAATATGGGTCTAAAAATCTCAAACTCATATCCATTATATTTATTTAAACCATCGATGGTTCCGAACCACAAAAATCCTTCACTGTCTTGAAACACCTCTAAACAGGTACTACTAGACAGTCCTTCTTCTGTATTTAAATTCTCGAATTTAAGGTTATTAAACTGACCGAAACTGAAATTACAGCAAAAAATTATAATTATAAGGTAGAAATTCTTGTTCATTCAATCCTTTTTTATCAATTCTGCAATAATACTAAATTTACGCAAAAGATAATTTGAGATGGAAGTATTTCTTTTATAAACTTAATAACAAATTAATAAAAAAGCACTTTTTTTAAAATCAACAAACACTAGAAACCAAAGCGTTAATTCTAATAAAAAGAGCACTAAAACATTAGAAAAACCCATGAGTAGACATACTGTACTCCCTTTACTAAAAACAAAGTGTACTCTGTTTTTTTATTAGCATCTACGTTTAATTAACCTGCTAGTTTCCTTTGCCTAAATATTTAAAACAAAAAAAATCTCAGATTAACATTAATCTGAGATTTTAATATTTATACTTTTATCAAATATTATTTGAATAAAAAGTATTACTTTTTATTAATTACCTGCTCCCATTTCCATGCCGAAGATAAGGCATCTTTTAAATTTAATTTAGCACTCCATCCTAAAATATCATTTGCTTTAGTGGTGTCGGCATAAGCTGCAACCACATCACCTTGTCTACGCTCAACAATTTTATAATTCAGTTTCTGATTTGAAACCTCTTCGAAAGCATTAATCACTTCTAAAACAGAAGATCCTTTTCCTGTTCCGATATTAAAAACTTCGTAATTCGTACTATTGTCGTCATTTATAAGTCGTTTTAAAGCGGCAACGTGTGCTTTGGCAAGATCTACAACATGAATGTAATCACGAACGCATGTACCATCTTCGGTTGGGTAATCATTACCAAAAACAGATAATTCTTGGCGTATACCGACACCTGTCTGTGTAATAAAAGGCACTAAATTTTGAGGTGTTCCTATTGGTAATTCTCCAATTTTCGCCGACTCGTGTGCTCCTATTGGGTTAAAATAACGAAGTGCTATTGCTTTTAAGTTATCAGAAACTTTACACGTATCACTAATTATTTCTTCACCTATTTGTTTTGTGTTTCCGTATGGAGATTCTGCGTTTTTTATTGCTGCCAATTCGGTTATAGGAAGCTTATCTGCCTGACCATAAACAGTACAAGAAGAACTAAAGATGAAATTTGCTCTATCCTTTTTATAAAGGGCTTGTAAGATATAAATTAAAGAATTTAGGTTGTTTTCATAATACAACAACGGACGATTAACACTTTCTCCAACCGCCTTAGATGCTGCAAAATGAATAACACCAACAACATCATGATGACGCTTAAAAAAATCGACAACATTGGTTTTTTCACGTAAATCTAATTTTTCAAAAATTGGCATCTGTCCAGTAATTGCATAAATACCGTCTAAAACCGCTACAGATGAATTTGAAAGATCATCAATAATAACGACTTCAAATCCTTCATTTTGAAGTTCAACTACAACATGCGAACCAATAAACCCTAGTCCGCCTGTTACAATAATTTTATGTTTCATATCTCGTTAATTATATAATATCATTAAACATTATTTACCAAAACAAACAGTATAATGCCGCTGTGATAATACAGATGATAAAAGACCCAATGTTGAATAGAGGTGATGTTTTAAATAATTCTTTTGATAATGTAATTCCCTTTTCATCGTCTGCTCCTTTATTTTGAATATAACTCATTACAATAATAACAAGCATAGTAAGTACTGCTGTTAATCCCATTTGATGCATCCAAGGTTCTAAGCCTGGAATAGGAATAAATTTAAGCGCTAATGCTATTGGAATTGATAGAAGTGCACCCCAAATAGCTGCATTGTTGGTTGTTTTTTTCCAAAACAATCCTAACATAAATACAGCTAAAATTCCTGGACTTACAATACCAGTCCATTCTTGAATAAATTGAAAAGCCTGATCTATTCCCCCTAAAAGCGGTGCCATTATAACGGCAATTATTAAAGCTACTGCAGCAGAAATACGTCCCACATTTACGGTAGTCTTACTACTCGCATTCTTATTGATATATTGTTTATAAATATCCATTGTGAAAATAGTCGATGTAGAGTTTAACATCGATGCTAAAGACGACACGATTGCAGCTGCTAATGCTGCAAAAGCAACACCTTTAAGTCCCGTTGGTAAAAATTGTAATAACCACGGGTAAGCTTTATCTGCCTGACCTTGTGAAGGTAAACTTAGTCGACCTGCTTCACCTAATCCAGCCATAATTTCAGGATCATTTACCATAACGTAAGCTGCAATTCCAGGAATTACAACAATAAGTGGAATTACAATTTTTAGTGCCGCTGCCAATAGAATACCTTTTTGAGATTCTCTTAATGATTTTGCGGCTAAGGTTCTTTGAATAATGTACTGGTTAAATCCCCAATAATAAATATTGGCAACCCATAAACCACCTACTAAAACCCAAACTCCAGGTAAATTAAGATAATTTGCATTTGTAGATCCATCTGAATTGAATTCATCCAAAATCATATGAAATTTATCAGGTGCAGCTTCTACTACTTTCGTAAAACCGGCAAACATACCTTCACCACCTGAAACAGTATTTAAAGCCAAATATGTTGTAGCTAAACCTCCCAAAACTAAAAAGACAACTTGTATAACATCAGTCCAAGCTACAGCAGATAATCCACCATATATGGAGTAAGCAGCAGCAAACAATGCTAAGCAAATTATAGCTGTCATCATGTCTACTCCCATTATTGTTTCTATAGCCAAACCTCCTAAGTATAACACGGATGCTAGGTTAACAAACACATAAAGTGCAATCCAGAAAACAGCAAGAATCGTTTTTAAATTAGTAGAAAATCGTTTCTCTACAAACTCCGGAATTGTATACAGTCCTTTTTCTATAAAAATGGGTAAAAAATACTTCCCAACTATAATTAATGTTATGGCCGCCATCCATTCGTAAGAAGCAATAGCAAGACCTAATGCAAATCCAGACCCGGACATCCCTATAAATTGTTCTGCCGATATATTTGCAGCAATTAAAGAGGTACCAATTGCCCACCACGGCAACGATTTACTTGCCAAGAAATAATCTTCGGCGTTTTTTTCATGACCTGGTTTATCTCTAGACACCCATAATCCGACTCCTAAAATAAGTATAGCATACGCTATAAAAACGAAGTAATCCCAAAATTCAAATCCACTTGTCATAGTCTAGTTTGTTAATTTGTTAGTTTTCAATTCAAAAAGTTTAGTTTGTTAATATAATATGTCAAATATATTAAAATAATTCAAAAAGAACAACTAGTACCTACTAGTTGTTTTTATATTTTATATACCTTTGTAAGATGAGTGTTATTAACGTCAAGAAAAATATAGGAATCCCTAAATACAAGCAGATTATTGCTTCTATTGAAGATGCCATTATTTCGGGTTCTTTAAAAAAAGGAGACCAATTACCGTCCATAAATAACGTAAGGGATACACACAAACTATCTCGAGACACTGTTTTAATGGCCTTTAATGAGTTAAAAACCAGAGGCATTATACAATCTATTGTTGGAAAGGGGTATTATGTTTTAAATGAAAACATAGACGTTAGCCAAAAAGTATTCTTATTATTCGATGAACTTAATTCGTTTAAAGAAGATTTATACAGTTCATTTATTAATAATTTAGATGATAATATTAGAGTAGATATTTATTTTCATCACTTTAATAAAAATATCTTTAGTAAATTAATATATGAAAATATAGGAGCTTATAATTATTACGTAATTATGCCCGCTAATTTTAAAAACACCAATTTAGTTATTGAAAAATTGCCAAAAGAAAAAGTCTATATTTTAGATCAAACGCATCCTGAATTAGCACAGTATGCGGCAATTTATCAAAATTTCGAAAATGATATATACACGCATTTAAGCGAAGCATTACCTCTTATCGAAAAATACGACTCCATCATTCTTCACTTTTCAGAAGAGTTTCAACCATTAGGCATGCTTAAAGGATTTAAAAAATTCTGTAAAGCAAACCATTTAAAACATGAAATTATCACCTCATTAAAAGATAGAATTGTTACAAAAGGTGAAGTATACATAATTCCTGATGATAAAAATTTATTGAGAATTATAAAAAAAACAAAGGAACAGGGTTTAATACTTTCAAAAGAGATTGGCATAATATCATATAATGATACGCTTCTAAAAGAAATTGTTGAAGGCGGCATTACAACTATCTCTACAGATTTCAATAAAATGGGAGAACGCTTAGCACACATGATTAAGAATAAAGAGCAGCTTCAAATAGAAAATATGAACACATTAATTCTTAGAAATTCTCTATAAATTCGATAATCTACATTTAATTTTTCAATTGATTAGTTGAATGACTAGAATACACTTTTTAGCACTTAATTTTATATTTTCAAGCTTAAACATGTCCTTATATTTGTTTGGAGCAGAACGATAAGGAGCATGGCATTCCTAAAGAAAGCACTAATAAGCACGGATTTTCTGAGTCTTTTTTAGAACTCATATACTGTATTGAGCTATCAGTTTGTCTTAACGTATCATATCCACCCCGCGATTTATGTGTAGAATCTTTAGTATCGTAGTATATTGAATTATTGTATTCTGGGTGCATTCATTAGCAATCTAAAACAGGAATCCTTGTCTCCTTTTTCTGGTGGAATAAAATTTTATCTCCCATGACCGTCTAGATACGATTTTCCTATAAATACAGAATCATATCTAGAATAAGAATAAATCTCCCCCATTGAAACGACATTGATATCTAACTGTACATCATTCATGAACATACCATTAATAAATGACGTTGTCCCTTAATTAATGAGGTTTTAAAAGGCATACCAGAAACTGTTATAATCTACTATAAATGTAATCCATTCAAAAATTCAAATGATTTTTTCATAGTTATATTAAAAACCTCATCCGTACTATTTTTTCTAAAAAAAGAGCCGTTAAAAAACCCATGATCTTCACCTTCAAAAGACACTAATTCACAGGTATTTCCAACCTCATTCATAAGAAATGCAAATCGTTCAGCATTTTCGAATGGTACCGTTTTGTCTGCAGTCCCATGAAATATTAGCGTAGGAGGAATTCCTAAGTGCACATGATTACAAGGCGAAATATCCGTTTTTCTATCCTCTCCGACTTTCTTAACTCCATACCCTTTTTCTGTGGTATCTAGAACGGGATTGAACAATATCATTGCATTAGGCACAGAACTAATTTTCAAATCCTCACCTTCCTCATCATAGCCCTCTATTACACCTGTGCAAGCTGCAATATGACCACCAGCAGACCCTCCGGATGCAATTAATTTATTAGGATTTACACCTAATTCTGAAGCGTGCGCCCTAATCCATCTCACCGCAGATTTAGCATCAGTAACACTCTCGAAAGGAGATGTTTTGTGTTTACTGAAAATTCTATATTCTGCAGAAATAGCTAGATAACCCTTATCTGAAAAATATCTTGCTTGCTGATAAAATTGATCTGTGCTACCTCCAGACCAACCGCCTCCAAAGAAGAAAACAATCACGGGGCTATCATCTGAAACTTTATACTTTTTAGGCTTAAAAATAGTCATCTTCAAGTCACCTTGTGCTGTAGATTTGTATGTAACAATACTATCTGGCTCAAAGGAAACTTGTGCATTTGCTATACATGCACATACTATCATTATTAGTGTTAAGAATATTTTAATATTTTTCATTATCTTTATATTTTATTTTTTTCACCTAGTTACCATATCTTTAAACTATTGCACTACCATAAACATTTAGTATTAGAAAAATATAGTTTGAGGAAACACTTGCTAAAAATAATAAAATAAGAATATATTATGCGATTATAATTTAAATCACTTATTATAGCCGTCTCAACATTATCCCTTTAAAATCCATTTTTAAACAATATTCTCTAAACAAATTATATAATTAGTTTTGTCTTAGCAAATTCACTTTTGAATCGGCATTTTCTTTAAAATGTCTTTTGTAATCTTTTTTATACAAAGTTGATACCGTACTGTTTTCATAGGAAGATTGTTATAAGCACACCAAACCTTTTCATATTCTTTTATCATTTTTTGAATCGCTACATTATCTTGTTATTATTATGTCATTTATTTTCTCATTTGAAACATTAAAAACATATAAATTATCACCCAAATCATTAAACGGAATACGGTTAATTTCAGGAATGCCATTACTACTCCAAACTGTTAATTCTCCTACTTCTTTCATACTACATCTGATTTCTGTGTTAGAAATAGATTTTACTTTTACCGTTCCTGCAGACAAAAATTTATCGGCACGTCCAACAACAGACCATCCTTTGATAATCGGACTCAATTGAAACAATCGTTCTTCACGTGTTTGCAATTCAAAATTATAATTAGCTATTAACGGCTGTGCTGTTTTCTTATAAGAATCGTAAAGTAAAATGCCTTCTACGGGAATTTCCCATAATCCTTTATACGGCTGAATCATTCCTCCAGCATTAGGATAATCGGTTAAAGAAATGGATGAATTAATAGTAGTTCCTCGGTTTAAATTCACAGCCATAATAACGGCTGTTTCATTTAGAAGTGGTGCTATTACCTTAAATGCTTTTTTTCCGACATACGGGTCTTGCTCTAAACTTTCTGGTAAAGGCACTCCAGGAGCAAGCGTACCAATAATCTCCCCATCTTTATACATTAAAGGCGTCAAATAGGTGGCATCTATATTTTTAGTTTCGTCTGACAAATAAATAGGACCTCCCGAAATGGCTCTTGAAACTGCCATTAAACGAGCTGTTTCCTTATAACTTGTATGAAACATATCTTGGTCTAACCAATGCACATGACCTAACCAAAGCGCATTAGTAAAATTGTGAACAATAGTTAAATCTATACGATCTTCATCAATTTTATAATCCACACTAGAACGAATAACATTACTATAGGTTTGGTTAAAAACATTAAAGTTTTGCATCGCAATACAGTTCAATAATTTTAAGTTTTTCTTAATTACATTTTCTTCTAAGGCTCTATTATTACGATGTACGCCTAGAACAGCATTTTCTCTTCCCTTATTAAATTGTAAATTAACAGATTGAAAATCTACTTTAATCATATCAAATCTATTATCTTTTGTATCGGCTGTCATGGCATCATAAAAAGCATTGGCAGAAATGGCATCGTTTTTTGTTACCATTCTACTTTTCTGATTATTTTTTCCATAAAAGACAGTATCTAAATTCACAGAAAGTTCGTCTAAAGTATTTTCTGTAGAGATTCCATCCATAAAACCGTTGAAATTTCTCCAAATTCCCATCCATTTTATCTTGTCATCTTTTAAATCTGTAATGGATTTCCACCCCGTAGGAGATTTAATTTTATCGACACCAAAAGATAGTAATTGACGGTTTTTTTCATCTAAATACCCATCATCAATCAATACCCAACGAATAGGTAAATTACTTGCCTTTATATCTTCAATGGAATTGGTTATAATATCTTGATTAATATTGGATTTATAATGTTCCCATGAACACCATCCTAAATATTGAAAAGGAATAGGATATTCCTTGTCTGAACGCCAATTAAAATTTCCTTTTACTCCTTCTGCATCTTTAGCCAACGCCCATGCTTTTTGATTCGCTTCGTAAGGATTTGATGCTTCCGCATATGAAAAAAGTGGAATCTCGACATTTACAGATTCTGTACCATAAGTCGCTGTATTTAGAATAAAATTATTAGCAGCAACATCAAAAGTATTTCCCACATATGTAGAGACTATTGGCAAAATAGCTAGATAATTTCCATTCTTTTTTTTAAGTAATATTAAACTCCCATATTTCATATTATCGTCTTCTCTGGGTTTTATCTGCTTATAATTTAATAAATCTGAAACAGCATCAAACCAAAGGGCTTCCATTCTATTTCCTGAAGCTTTTACTTCAGAAAAAGGGCGATAATACATACCTTTTTGATACTCCGGAAGCTCTAAAATAATCTCAGCAATTATACCTTTACTGTCTAGAGTAAATACTTGTTTTTGTAGTACAAAAATCCCGTCAGAAGCAAGTTCACTTACATCTATAGTACTCGGAATTTCTTTTAGACCAGTATAAATCACCCCATTTTTATCATCGCAACTTGTCATAATAACGATACTAAAAATAGTGAATGATGAGTATAAAAATTTTGAAATCTTAACTAAAATATTATTCATTATTAGATTTTATACTGTTTAAAGGAAACAATTGGTTTCAAAATAAACACAATAGTCGCATCCTCTATTTTAGACTGTTTTATTTCTTATATTTTAACACATAGCTGTTTGAGCCGTCACTGCCATCTAAGGCAACACCGCTAGGGCAATACAGGTATTCTGGTTCATTATTATCGTCCATTAATAATTGAGGTCTTTCAAACTTAACACTAGTACCATATCGTGCATTTGCTCCTTCTGGAATCTTACCATCTAGGTAAAAATTCTGAAAATTATGAAATCCAGATAAAGGTCCAGATTCAAATTTAATTCCATCATCTGAAACCCAAAGTAAACCACCTCCTTTTTCAAGTATACCATGATTATCTGTAGTCATTAAACATATTTTGTTTTTCCATAAAAACGCATAACCATCTTCTATTCGCACTTCATTCGTAGTAATTGGATTAGGCTGGAAAACGTAAGGCCCCTCTAATTTATCTGAAATAGCAAGCCCCATACTTACTTTTGCACCTGTTCCTTTAGGACCAGCCATGGCTTTAAAATATAAATGATATTTTCCATTTGGATGTTTAATAAGCGTTGGATTGTTCACACCAAGTCCACTGTTGTAACACCAAATTGAAGGATCGTTTGGCGGACTCAATAAAGGCTCGTCGGAATTTGATTTTTCAATCCAAGGTCCATTTAGGTTATCGCTAACCAACATGCCTATCCTCTGGCTGGCTCCATGATTTTTTGCGCCATCATTAGCTATAAAGACCAAAACATATTGATTGTCTATTTTTTTAATACTTGGATTATGGAAACCGGCAGCATTCCATTTATCGCCTCCTGTTCCCTGTGCAACAACATCTACAAAATGGAATGGGCCTTCTGGCCTTTTCGCTACATAATGTGAAATTTCACTATTGTAACGCCAAGCAGTTTTAAAAGGAGTTTCAGAAGACCATCTTGCACTAAAAAGATGTACATTCCCTTGCGCATCTCTTATCGGTGAGCTTCCCCAAACATCATAACCCGGTTCATTTACTGCTTCTCCAATAAATTCCCATTGATCGGACATTGCAATAGGCGTCTCAATTTGCATTTCGGTGTTTTTAGACTCTTCCTTTTTTTTCTCTTGACAAGACATAAATAGAAAAGAGCACATCGTAATAGCAATAAATTTTGTTGTTCTATTTGTCATAATACTACGCTGTTCTTTTTTATTGTTTTACTCTATGCAACTTATCTAAAACAAAAAAAACATAATGCATAGTATTGATACGATAATGGGGTAAAAATGATACCTCCCTAATTATAAAAGACTATCTCCCATTGCTTTTGTTATAAAGGTGGTTTCGCAAGAAGTATTTTTAATAATTAAACTCTAGTCTTTCTCCTTTTTTAGTTTCAATTTCCTTCACTTCATCTTCGTACCGAAGCATTAAAGTATTTCCTAATTTAGAAGTGACAATCACATTTTTTAATTTCCCTGCTTCCCAAGTCATATCAATTTCAAATCCTTTTTTAGCGATGATTCCTTTAATATTTCCTGATGCCCAAGCGATTGGCAATGCAGGTAACAAATGCACCTCCCCGTTATGACTTTGCATCAACATTTCTGTAATTCCAGATACCACACCAAAGTTCCCGTCAATTTGAAAAGGAGGATGTACGTCTAATAAATTTGGTAAGGTTGATTTGCGCTGTAATGCTAAAATATTCTCATAAGCTTTTTCACCTTCTAACAAACGCGCATAAAAATTAATAATCCACGCTCTGCTCCATCCTGTATGTCCACCACCTTTAGACAATCGACCTTCAATTGTTTTTTTAGCTGCTTCAAACAGTTCAGGTGTTTTTGATTTTGAAATCTGATTAGAAGGATGCAACGCATATAAATGAGAAATATGTCTATGTCCTGGTTCAGCCTCTTTTAATTCCTCTACCCATTCTAACAAGCGACCATCACTTCCTATTTTAAGCGGTGGCATTTGTTCTAGTTTACTTTTTAAAATTGCACTAAAATCTTGATCTATATTTAGAATGTCTGCTGCTGCAATACAATTATTAAATAATTCAAAAATGATTTCACGATCCATTGTAGGCCCCATATTTAAAGTCGCTTTTTCACCTTCTTTAGTTAAAAAGTTATTTTCTGGAGATACAGAAGGTCCGGTTACCAAAAATCCTGTTTTAGGATCTTTAACCATAAAATCGACAAAAAACAAAGCAGCCTCTTTCATTATAGGATAGGCCTCCTCACGTAAATAGTCCTTATCTTCTGTATATTCATAATGTGTATACAAATGCTGACATGCCCAAGCAGCTCCCATAGGCCACATACCATGTCTTGCTTTCCCGAAAGCAGCAGTAGCATGCCATGCATCACTAGTATGGTGTGCTACAAAACCTCTTGAATTGTATACCTTTTTGGCAGTAATACGCCCCATTTCCCTTAAATCTCCCACATAAGTTAAAAAAGGTTCATGACACTCCGCAAGATTTGTCATTTCCGCCATCCAATAATTCATTTGAATATTGATATTAATGTGATAATCTGAATTCCATGGTGGCGTAAATCCATCAGCCCAAATTCCTTGTAAATTAGCAGGTAAATTCCCCGGTCTAGAACTACTGATTAATAGATAGCGTCCGAATTGATATTGTAACTGAGTTAAATAATTATCTGCATCGCCGTCTTTTACGTTCTTTAAACGGACATCTGTAGGCAAGTCGGCTCCTGTGCTATCTGATATTTGAAAAGATAGTCTGTGAAATAAAGACTGGTAGTCTTTAATATGATTTTTAAGGAGTTTTTGGTAAGGCATTTCTGCTATGTTACTTAAAGCTCTTTTATTTTCGTCTTCAGGAATTAAACCTCGGTAATCGCTATTTGCGACCACTTTAATTAAAACCTCATCTGCGTTAGAAATTACTAATTTTCCATCTTTAATTTCTGAAGTTCCACCTTTCGTTTCAAACTGAATAATCGCATGAAATGAAACGCCGTGACCATCACCTACGTGCTCGGAAAATTCAATTTTATTATCTAAAACTAAAATTTTGGTTTGCTCATTTCTTTTAACCCAAGATGCCAAATTTATTTTCCCTTCTTTATCTGCTGAATATTTATAAACCATGGCCTTATCAGGAAAACTAGAAAAATAAGTTCTAGTATAAGTTACGCCCTTATTTTCAAAATGAGTTGTTGCAATGGATGTATTCAAATCCAATTCTCTCGTGTAATTTACAATAGAATCTAAATCTGGAGATTCTATAAATAAATTTCCTAACATTTGGTAAGTCGCTTTGCCTGTTGGCAAACGGTCTGCCAAAATTTTGTCTTGAACCATGGCCTCAGCTTCCATATATTTCTCTTCGAATAACAGTTTTTGTATGGTAGCAATATGTTTACCAGCATCTTCTTTATCCCGATTGTAATCTTTGCCACCTGTCCAAATCGTTTCTTCATTTAAACAAATAATTTCTTTAGCAGCTGTTCCGTATATCATGGCACCTAAATTTCCATTTCCAATTGGAAGCCCTTGGTTCCATTTTTTAGTAGGTTGTTCAAACCAGATCTTTAAAGGCGTTTCTATTTTCTCCTCTTCTTTTTGATTACAGCCAAAAAAATTAAATGCTACAATTAACAAGCAAGTAACCTTCTTTATTAATTTACTTTTAGTTATTATGCTTTGTGTTTTCATATCGTTTTACACTTGTGTTAGTTAGGGTTTGTCTTAGTTAATTAGTTGATATTATATTCGTCTTATAAATAACCTAAAAGTATTTTTAATTCATCATTTAAAAATGGTCTTTCAAAAATCGAAAAAACGAGCAATTGCACCATCAAAAGATTCGGGTCCAAGATCATTTGTCGCATCTCGTTCTCGGCCAATTACCCTTTTTAGATGGATTTGCTTTAGTATTTACAGGAAATGATTTTTCTACACGGGCTTTGTCGTATTCACAAATAATTTCATTTTCACAATCCCTTCTCCCGCTCCCATGCGTCCCATTACTAAATAATATTTTTCTTTTTGCAACTCATCTTCAACCATCAGTAACGAACTATTATCATTCCACGTTACCTTTTCCAAGCCATTTCTAGAAATATACTTTAAAAATAGCATGTAATAGATACTCTAAAATTTTCGAACACACCTTAATCGTTATTTTCTAAGGGAATAAACAGAGTATAAGAATCATTTCCTTTTTTTATAGCGACGCACAATACTTGTGGTTGATCTTCTTCCAAATAAACAAACGGACGCTCCATTCGATTCGGAACTAAAAATGTACCATCTTCAAGTGCTATCTTCTTATGGGCGATCTGATAATTATCAGCTTTCTCCCAATGAAAACCATCCTTAGACATCATTAATCCAATATAAGAATGGGCATGAAATACCGCAAAAAACACATCCTGCTTATCATCGAACCACATGGAAACATCTTCGGTGTCTAAATTCCCTATCACAGGATTTGGTTGTATTTCAAAAGGTCCGATTGGAGATTTCGAAACCGCAATAGCTTGATTTCTTATAAACTTTTTTTCGTTAGGCTTATCACCTTTAACAATTAAGAAGTAATTGCCATCTTTTCCTTTATCAATTGCGGGATTAACGGTTATTGTTGCTATGGGGCCAGAAGGCTCTATTATAGGTTTCCCCATTCTTTCCCACGGTCCATTAATCGAATTTGAAACAGCGACTCCTGTTCTTTGATTTTTACGTAAAATCCCTCTATTTTCCTCTTTTAAAGAAGCTGTACTCAAATAGATTAAATCTTCTGTGCTATACGCTTTGCCTCCCAAATTGGTCGCGATATAATACAGGTAATATTTACCTTCAAAATATTTTATTTTAGGATTATGTGCTGTAATTTCATCCCAATGGCCCGCACCTCTACCTTTTAAAACCGTTTCCTTATATTGCCATGGTCCGGTGGGAGCATCTGATACAGCATGTGCTATTTCAGAAAAAGTTAACCATCCATTAAACGTATATGCACGCTTCCATCGCGAATAGAATAAATGGTATTTACCTTGCTCTCCTTTAATTATAGAACCACCCCAATTGTAATATAACGAATCCCTAAAAATTCCATCTTTACTCAAAGGTTGCATCATTTTATTGATGTCTAAGCTTTTATTCATGTCTTGAGACACAGCACCTATAGAATGACTTAAAAACACTATCAATAAAAATTTAATTAAGAGTTTACTCATGGTTATTTTGACTTATAGCACTTATAAAATTTACTAATTATTTCTTTTCTGATTAAAAAGCCAATCTATTAATTCGGGCTGCTTCCAAGCTAGTTCGTATGAATTATGACCAACATCTTTATAAATAGTTAATCGCGCCTTATTTTTATTAAAATCAATTAAGGCCTCCATCATGTCTGTAGATCCCGATAATGGGACTGTTTTATCTTTATCACCATGAAATGCCCAAATTGGAATCTTCCTTATCTTTTTTGCCATCATTGGATCTCCTGCTCCACAAATTGGAATGGCACCGGCAATTAAATTAGGATATCGCATCATAAAATTCCATGCACCATAACCCCCCATAGACATTCCCATTACATACACTTGATTTTCATTAACGGCATATTCTTTTACAATTTTATCAAAAATTTCTTTTGAAAGTTTCATCGGATTACTAATAGGAACAGCTTTAAAAGGATAAGAACCGTCTTTCCAAGGTACATTTACCCATTGCTGTTTTACAGGACATTGAGGCATTAAAATAATACAAGGATGGTCTTTTTGCACTTCTTCATCCATCCAACCGGCAACCCAAGGACGTAATTGTTTAAGATTATCATTTCCTCTAGAACCTGCTCCATGAAAAGCTAATACTAATGGGTATTTTTTCTGAGGATCGTAATTGGCTGGCAAAAATAACCGATAAAGCATTTCCTGTCCATTCTTGTTGGTGTATATATTAGCGGTCGTATTATTTTCATAAAAAGACAAGTGATGCTCAGAAATCTTATCACCTGAATCCTTATCTGAAAAAAATATTTGGGCAGTTGCAAATTGACTGAATACAAAAATAAATACTGCAATATGGTTTTTCATTTCAATCTTCTTTTTTATCTATTCACAAATTTTAATTAAGAACTAAGGTTACATCTCTTAGAGTCATTAACCCTTGGTGTAACTTTTTTGCCTCTTCATTTATTTGTAAAGGCCTTATTATTAAAGAAATTGATATGGGTTTATTCGAAATGTTTTTTACTTTATAGCTAAGTATCGCTGCAGGTATACTGCTATCGTCTACATTTCCTGGAATTAATGGATTAAAGGCTCCTACAATGACAGTTACCGGCAAATCTTTATCCTTTAGAAATACGTGTCCAAAAGGGTAAGCCGTTTTAAACATGGCTTCAGCAAAACGTGACAAACCATGATTTCTACCAATAGCACCTCGTTCTCCGTGATAATACCGATCTGACATAGGTCCTTCTAAAAGTAAAGCTTGTGCTTTTTTTTCCTTCCACTTGAATATTAATTGCAAAAAAAGCAGCACGATTTGACAGTGGTCATTTAGATATAATTACATTAAACCCTTTGGCAGGAAAACTCATAATTTCCCAATCATGAATTGCACCATTTCCTGTTAATGAAATGGTTCCTGTACCAATACCACCAACAGGCATAGCAACACGTTTTAGATATTCTCCTGTATATGTTTTTAAAACAGGCCAATCTTTTTGTTGACTGAAACAAGTCGTTCCTAAAAACAAACTCCATAGTACAACAAACCAATTATTACCTATTTTCATACTACAGAGTTCTTTTACGTTCTTAAACTTCTTTATGTTTTCATCTTTCAATCTTCAAAAACATTTATTCAAAACTAATCTTAAAGACGTGAGAACTACTTCCGTAACCTGAATTTACTTGCACACCTGTTGCTAAATATAAATACGCTGGTTTATCGTCTATAAAAAGTATTTGGGCGCGCTCTAAATGGCCATCCAGTTTTCCTCTATAAGACACCGCATCTTTTAAATACTCTTCTCCAACATAGTGTTGTAAATCTTCGTAGGCACGTATTGTGTTCTCTACGGGGAAAGAAAAACCATCTCCAGACTTCCACAACAAACCACCACCTCTATTTCCTAGGGCTCCTCTAAAATCACGACTCATCATGTATACGGAATCATTCATTGTAAAAGCATAAGCATCTTCAAGTGGCATTTTTTCTTCCGTAACTCTTGTAGGGTTATGCATGTATGGTCCTTCAACAGAATCGGCAACAACAACTCCATAAGAGTAAACATATCCTTTAGGTTCTTTTCTAACTACAGATTTATGATACAAGAAATATTTCCCTTTGTATTTAATTAATGACGGATTAGAAACGCCTAATCTCGCTGTGTAATTCCAAACTGTAGAATCTTTTGTTTGACGTAAAATTGTACCATCGGCTTCCGCACCTTTTGCAGGTCTCCAAGTATCATTAAGATCATCGGCAACATACATTACAATACGTTGTGTTTTTAAATCGTCGTTTTCATTTACAATAAAACACAGCTGATATTGCCCATCGATATGGCTAATTGTTGGATTGTGTGGCGAATTAAATACCCCATCTTTATCTGGCACAGCAAGACCTACATATTTAAAAGGTCCTTCTGGACTATCGCCTACATAGTGTCCAATTTCACAGTCTTTATACCAGCCGTTAAAATCAGGTTGTGTTTCGGTAGACCATTGTGCGGCAAAAAGGTGTGTTTTACCATCTTTACCAATTACAGGAGATGATCCCCAAACATGCATTCCTTTTTGCATAGCAGCATCACCTATATATTCTAATTTCATATTTTGAGCATGAAAACCACAGCTAATGAAAATGAATAATAAGGTAACTAATGTTGTGTGTTGTAATTTCATTTTGAATATTTTGAATGTTCCAATTATAGTATTTGTAGTTCTGTATCCTGCAGAATTTTGATATTTATAAATTTTTATAAAGATATAAAATCATAAAATTACTTATTCTTATCTCATAGGACGGGGTAATTATGTCTATAAATATGGTCAATTTTGAGTATTCTATATCCTTTATTTTTATTTATAAACAAACCATGCGCTTGCATTACAGGCTTTACTAGATTTTAATTGCGTCCAATGTGCACTAAACCCTTTTGGAAATTTATAGGTTATTTTTTCTCCTGCTTTTAATTGAAAAGTTTTAAACAAAACAGGTTTGGTTAAGTAATGGTTTATATGAATGTATAACTGAAATTCAGTATCAACATCAGATTCAAGTACTACAGTTTTTTCGTCATAACCTGTCATCAAATACATATCTGATAATTGATTAGCTTGTACTTGGGTGTTTTTCCAAGGACCACCTTCACCAACGGGTTTACCTAAACTCCACAAATCATCGATACCACCAAACCAAAGCGCTACATTACCATCATCAGATTTATAAATATGTTCTGATTCCTTAGCATTCATCTTTACACCACTTAAAACCAACAAACCATTCCATGTATTAAACTCTGTAATTTGTTTATTGTGGGTTGTAACAGGTCTCAACATTTTATACAAAGGCTCCTTTCCTACTTTATAAAGTGGTAGTTCATAAAATGTACCAGAAATATTTGCTAACTCTCTTTCAGATTCTAATTCTCTGGTAACTCGCGATGTTTTTGCCGAAAATCGTTTTGAGTAATTCGCGTGGCCTTTTGGTAATCTTAAGCGATAATCTTTCGCATGTAGTATAACGGATGCTTCATCTTCCGTCCAAATTTCTTTTTCTTTACTATCAGAATCATTTGCTGAATTTTCAGTATAAAATTCAACTTCTTCTCCAACTTTTTTATCTTTTAACGCTACTATTGACGTGCTATCCTTTATACCTTTTACAAACTTAAAGTCGTATTTTAAAAATTCATAAGATTGAGTAGTTGTAAATTCATCATTACCTATTGTCCCTGCATATACACTTAAATTATAATTAATTTTATTACTAAATAGTTTTGTATGTGAGACTTTACTCGTTTCATCTATATTTGCAATCTCTTTAAACAACTCTTTTCCTTCATTACTATTTTTAAGATTACGATCTGTAAAATGAATAGTCGCAGTTAATTTACTGGTTTTATGAGCGATCAATCTTACCCATTCTGCTTTTAAATCTCCTTTAAAAATATAATAATTATATCCTTCTTTTTCTAAGGTTACTTTTTGTAAATCTGTCCAAGTTCCTGTGCCATCTTCATCAACTTGAATGGTAATTGAAACTGGTACTTCTTCGAAATTATTTAAATGTAATATCCTGTTATCAAAACTAGCAATTAAGAAAGGAAGTGATGGTTTTTCAGCAATCACCTCATCATTTAACCATATGGCTCCGTAAGCCGATTTTGGTCCCCAATTACCTAGCTCTTCACGTTTTCCAAACCAAAGGTTAGACTGTGGCTGACCAGCATAAGGATTTCCTTGAATACTCGTCTCGTCTGTAGCCAAAACAACCATATTATTCCAACTTAAAAAGTCTGGTATATATCGTAAATGTGATCCTATTGGTTTAATTCCTGCGGTATGTGTATGAGAAAATGTAGAAGGAAAATCGTAAAACATACCATGCATATCCATCATCATTTTACCGTCTCCAACCTCTCTAATTCTTGGCCACTCTGTAAACCAACCATGAGAAGGATCGTTGTTATAGGTCGCTTTAGGTAACAAGTACGTTTTCCATGTTTCGTTTTCAAGCACCTTTAATTGGATAGATCTTTTATCCCATCCCATTGTCCACAGAGGAGATTCATCATTGGGGATTGCGTTAATTCCGTTTTTGGTTGTAACATCTGTAAATTGCCTGCGTTCTACGATTTTGAAATTTTCGCCATCAAATTCAGCTAGAATACCGTTATCTTCTTCCTTCTTACTATTTTCTAAGGTGACTTTCCAATCTTTTCCATTTTCATGCAGATGCTCGCCATTATTTGCTAATACTAATTTTCCTTGACTGGTGTAGGCTCCTTTACCATGCCAACCTGGTAAGGGATTTTGATACAGTTTTTTAACATTAAGCGTATATACATTTACTTCATATAACATACCTTCCATATCGTAATAATAAACCATATTTTCAGGATCTTTTAAATGCCTAGCAATAGCGGTTAACCGACCTTTCATATCTTTAATAGGAATAACTCTTACGTCTCCAGAATGACTAATAACGTAAGGCCCGATAAGTAATTGGTTAGATTCCTTATGAATCATTCTAGCAGCTGGTGTACCACCAATACTCCCCTGAAACACTTGCATATTTTTATGTTTATCGATAATATACAGTTTGTGTTCACTTCCTTTTGGCTCATGTGCTGCATAATTAATCATATACAGTTTTTCATTCCAAACGGCTAGCCCTCCAATTCCGCATTCATTTCCAAAACGATAAGTTCCGTTGGCTCTTGCATGTGCATAACTTGTTAAGTGCGGGTAAACACCGCTTACTTGTCTGGTTCCAGAAACGGAAATTAATTCTCCTGCATTGGTTGTTATAGTTGTATGTTGATTACCCATCTTTGCATCCGAAGTTTTACAGCTTAGGCAGAATATACACAGTGATAATAAACTAGTTTTAAAAAAAAAGGTTTTCATTTTACAAGTAATTTAGGTAAAACTAAAGAATAAATGGATAGTGTATAGAGTACTTTTGAGTCGAATAAGGGGTTACAACGATTCACCTAACCAAATTACCCCTATGCTATTCAGTATTTTGAGAGGTATAAACAAATAGATTAAAAAGATTTATTTCCTTATAATATATCCGTGATATTATCTTTTTCTAAAGGTTAATTAGTACCCGTTTCACCAGAGTGTTTCACGAATAAGTGCAGATGTTTTTTGTTTAACATAGAAGACTATTCTTCTCACAAACAGAATGTTACAAAAACCATTTACATCACATTTGTTAAACCATTTTGTAGTGTGTGGGTTCGTAAAAAAAAAGAATATTTTCAAGCTATTTCTTTACAGTGATACTGTTATTCCAAAGGATATTAGTAAAAATTATTAGACGAATTGATTATTCACTTTTTAACTCTTGTGTCCACTCGCTTGCAAATCCCCATTGTTTAATCACTCGCATTTTATAATAAATAGGAGTTCCTTTTTTAATATTAGGAATATTGAGAACTCCTTTTACTTTCGTTTTTAATTCTTTATCATAAATCCCCGGGCTTGTACCATAAACTATTTCATACAAGTAGTCATATGGAGATACACTAAAGGCTATAAACACACCATTGTCTGTATGTTTTGTATTCCAAACAATTGGAGGTAATTCATCTTCATCTTTTATTATTTTTTTTACTTCCGATGGCACGCTCTCTCCTTTATTATTAATCGCAATTAATTGATAGTTCCAAAGCTCACCTTGTTTAATTTTTTTATCTTCAATTTCAATAAAGTCATTTGTAGTTACTTCTGTACTATAAGACAAACTGTCTTTTTTATATTGCACATAATAAGATTCAGCATCCTTACTTTTATCATAAAAAACACGAATCCCACTATTTGCTGTATTTACAAATGTTATTTTAGGTTGTTTTGGAACATTAAGCTTAACAAGTTCTGTGTGAACTTTATAATCTTGCGGGTCTAAAAAACTAACTTCTACCATACTTAAAGTCTCCTTTTTATTCCATTTTAAGAGCAGATCAAGAGCAGTATCTCCTGGAAAAATAGTTTTAACAGTCTGTGTTTGTATCTCAATAGGGTTAAAATCCTTATCAAAAAGTATCATCTGCACTTGATAACTTCTTAAAATATTTGCAGGAATATCTAATTTTTCTCTTGGCTGAATAGTAATTTCAGCCGTTCTCTTCTTTGTATCTATATTTAAAATGGTTAAATCTCTTATGGGAGAAAATTCTTTTTGAATACTATAAAACCCTTTTTTCTTCTCTCTAAACGACGTTACAATTCCCCAAGCTCTATTTTGTGATTCCGGGGTTTTCCATCCTTCTTTACCATGATAGGTACTTCTGTAATCGTTAAACGCCCAGAGAGCACCCCCTAAAATATATTCTTTATTCCGTAATTGATTCAGTATTTCTTCGGCAGGAACATCTCCTAGGCTTGGATCTTCAGAATTTAATACCTTACCAAATTCTGACATAAAAATGGGTTTCTTATGATTTTCCCATGTACCATACGCTTTTTTACCCCAATTCTGATATGCATTTAGCATCACCAAATCTGCATACATTGTAGCTTCTTTAGGTGAATTATTAGCAGTATTAGACACATTAACTGCTATTCTATTGGGATCTAATGTTTCTGCCAGTTCTATAGCTCCTTTTACATAAGCATTTACTTTTGGATTTTTAGAAGTCATACCCAATTCGTTACCTACACTCCATCCTACAATGGCAGGATGATTATAGTTATTTTCGATGATTTGCTCTAGCCACGCTTTAGGCTTCGGATGATCTGGATCTACTAACATATCTTTTCCCCAAAGTCCAACTTCTTCAAAAATTAGAATCCCTTTTTCATCCAAATAATCGATGTATTCTTTAGGTAAATTCACATGACTTAAGCGTGCCATATTTGCACCTAGACTTTTCATTAAATCTATATCTTCTTTAATCCGTTCCAATGGTAAAGTGTTCCCAGTAAATCGATCTTCTGGAACAACATTGAGTCCAACAGGTCTTATACTCTCACCATTTAAAAGTAATTTTAAACCGTTAATCTCTAATTTCCGGATACCAAATCTATCCGAGTTTGAATGTAACATAGCATTGCTATCGGACATAGAAACCGTAGACTCGTATAAATTAGGAAAATCAAAATGCCATAAATTCACTTTGGACTTTGGCAACGTATAAGACCAATTTACAATATGCTTAATGGTGTTAGCAGGAATTGTTGTTTTCACCTCACCTTTTGCAACAAGCTTTCCTTGACGTTTAATATTTATATTAAATGTTATTTGTTTAGAAGTGTTACTAGAATTACTACTTACAATTTTTACACCTAATTGAGCCGTTCCTTTTATTAAGTCAGGCACTGCGTCTATGTGTTGAAATTCGATACGTGTTTTAGGCGTTATTTCTAACCAAACAGGTCTTCGAATTCCTCCCCAATTCCACATGGCACCACTCTTAAAAACATTATTAACCAATACAGTTAATCTGTTTTCTTCCCCCGGATTTACATAAGGGTTGATATCAAAATGAAATGGTAAAAAACCAAAATCATGTTCACCTAAAAGATGACCATTAACCCAAACTTTAGCATCATTATAAACAGATTGAAATACCAAACGGAGTTGTTGTGCTGTGATTGCATCGTTAACCGTAAAGGTTCGGGTATACCAGGCATCTCCAACATATTCAGAATATTCGTTTATCAAATCCCAATTTCCAGGAACAGACATAGTCCCCCAAGATGCTGTGTTCACATCTTTTGAAAACCAGTTCGAAGATTCTCCTTCTGCGTAAGGATCTGTTTTAAAAGACCATTCACCATTTAATGTTATAATTTGATTGCTTTGTGCGTAACTAAAATTTACCGTAGTAAGACATAAGATGACAATAAGAAAAGAAAATCTAAAAATCTTAAAAGGACACCTTTTTTCCATTGTTTTTATCATGCTATTATTTTCTAAAAAATAGTTCTCTTTAGTTTTCTAATTTGGATTTTCAGAATCCTTTTTCAAATCAAACCTTTCAAGATATTCGAAACCATTCTTACTTGCTCTCTTTACACCCCATTTTATGAGTTCGCCTTTACCGCTATCGGTAAACGCCTCTGGTCGATATCCTCCAGGGGCCCAAGGCACATTTTTGTCTGAAAAATTGTGCGTCTTTTTAAAATTCAAACCATCTTCTGCATACATAATAGACCTTCGCACATCTTCTGGCCCCTCTCTCCCTATCATTGTTCCAACGCCCTTTCCTTGCGGCCATACAAGCACTTCATGCCCACCGTTTACCACCGGATTATTTTCATATTTTACATACGGACCTTCGGGTGTATTAGCAATGGCAACTCCCATTTTAGTTTCTCTTGGTGATTTTCCCCACTGGCGGCCTTTGTAATACAACCAGTACTTCCCATCACGAACAATTATACTTGCATCGTCAATCCGATGACTATCAAACTGAGTTTTATCTGCACTCGGTACCATTATTGGATTGCTAGAAAGTTTAGTCCACGGTCCATCTGGCGAATCTGAAAAAGCAATACCTATTCTGGTTTTAGATTTCTCAAGATCTTGAGTTTTATAAGGATTATTTACACCAGAATAAAAAAGATAATACTTATTGTTGGCAACTAAAACACCTGGCGTAAAGCATCCTTCATCATCCCAACTTCCTTCTTTCCCAGGAGGCAAGGCTTCTCCTTTCTCCGTCCACGTATATCCGTCTGGTGATGTTGCATACCATGTGGCCCACCTAACATTTTCTCCAACCTTCCAATACCAAACATAATACACCGTTCCTACTTTTATAATATCGCTCGGATCTCCGCGCTTTATACCAAGTTCTGGTCCCAATGCCTCAATAGGGGTATAAAAAGCCGTTACCGATTTTATATCCGATTGAGAAAAAGAAGTATTCATTCCCAAAAACAGCATAGTTATTATTACAATAAACGTTTTCATAGGTATTAATTTTAATAGATAATATTTATTTAAATTCTGCTCTCTCATTAAAAAACAGGTCATGTTTGAATCTTTCTTAATCTTTTAATAAAACCTCCTTCATTTTTTTAGGATTCGAATACAGTACTGGCTTATTTTGCATTAATCGCTTATGAATATGAGACGTTACATCCATCCAATTGCGATCTTCTACCCATAAAGGATCCATCAATTTAGATTCCCAGTTTATTAATTCACGTTGTAACAATTCATACTCCTTAGAGTGTGTAAACTCAAGATTATTGGTTTCCCCTAAATCTTCTTCCAAATTGTATAACGTTGCTCCGTAATCTGCCAATCTAACCATTTTAAAATCACCAATTCTAGCTCCTGCTTCTTCAAGTTTTCGCCAAAATAATTTATCATGTGGATTTCCTGTTTTTTCACCTTGTAAATAAGGTAATAAATCGACACCATCTAAAACTAAAGCGTCTGTTTTTGTAATATTCGCTGCAGACAAAGAGGTTGTAAAAATATCTAAAGATGAAGATAAACCGCTAAAAATTTGACCACCTTTAATTGTTTTTGGCCAACTCACTATAAATGGAACGCGATGACCACCTTCAAATTTATTGCCTTTCCATCCTTTTAATTCACCTCCGCTTGATGTATTATTAGCAGCTCCTCCGTTATCACTTAAAAAATAAATTAAAGTGTTTTCTGCTAAGTCTAAGTCTTTCAATTTGTGTTGAAGTTTACCAATATTTTCATCTAAAGACCACGTCATAGCAGCCAATTGTTGTCTTGGATGATGTTTATACTTTTCTAAATGTTCTGCCTTAGCCTCCATTGGTGTATGCACTGCATTATAAGACAAATACATAAAAAAGGGTTGGTCCTTATGTTGTTCAATATATTTAACAGACTGGTTTCCCAAAACATCTGTCATATACCCCTCAAATTCTATGCGCTCGCCGTTATGCTGTAGCATATTATATTTTGAAGGGTTTTTCATCGGAAAATAAGACCTACTTCCTGTTTCGAAACCAAAAAACTCATCAAATCCTCTTTCATTTGGATGATCTGATTGGTCTTTTCCTAAATGCCATTTCCCTAAAGCTAGCGTTTTATAACCATTAGCTTGAAAAACATCTGCTAGGGTTACAACATCATCAGAAAGTCCGATATCTCCAGAATCTCCAAAACCAGTATCATTTGCTTCGAATCCAAAACGCTGTTGATATTTTCCAGTAATTAATCCCGCTCTTGAAGGAGCGCAAACCGTAGCACTTACATGCGCATCGGTAAAAACAACACCGCTTTGAGCAAGCTTATCAATATTAGGTGTTTCCAAATCTTCGCACCCCATAAAACCAAAATCTGCATAACCTGCATCGTCAATTAGAATAACAATAACGTTTGGTTGATTTAGGGTATCTGAGGTCTTTAGCTCTCTAGTGTTTTTACATGAAATAGTTACAAAAAAGGTTAGTATTAATAAACGACTAACCTTAATCTTTCTTTTTATATTCTTGTGTACTAAATTATTTCTCAAACCTATAAAGCTTAACTTTTACATTATTTATCTGCACTGACTTCGCTACCCCACCAATCTTTATTCGGTTGCCAATCTGGAGAAAGCATATTTTTACGCTGTCTTTCTTGTCCTGGCAATGAATTTGTTCTTTGTTTTTCTAACCATTTTTCACGAGCTGCTTTGTCCCATAAAGGGTCTACTTCTGCATAATGCGTATCCATGGATTTTAACCAATCTAAAAGTTGCGTTTTCATTTGAAGTGTAATTTCCGGGTTGCTTTCTGCAACGTCATTCCGTTCACCTAAATCGGTTTCTAAATTATATAATTCTGCATTTAAATTTTCCCAATAATAAATAAGTTTCCATTTTCCTTTTCTAATAATAGAACTTGGTTCACCGCCTTGATTCCCATAATGAGGATAATGCCAATACAATGGTCTTTCGGCTATATGATCGCCTAGTAAAAGAGGCTTTAAACTCACTCCATCTTTATGTGCTTCTGGTTTTAATGGTAACCCAGATAAATCTAATAATGTTGGATATAAGTCTACCCCAGAAACAGGAACATTAATACTTCCTCCATTTTGTTTAATCCAGGGCACATCAATAAAATATGGAATTCTAATGCCTCCTTCCCATTGGTAGCCTTTTCCTCCTCTTAAAGTTAATTGATTAGTAGAAAAATTATCGCCCGAAGTAACACCTCCATTATCTGAAGTAAACACAACAATGGTATTTTTGTCTAAGCCTAACTCTTTTAATGTTTGCATTACCGTTCCAATAGCCTCATCTACATGTTCTATTAAACCAGCATATACCGGATTATCTTGATATTTCCTTGCAGGAAGTACACGTTCCATTTCAAAACCTTCTTCATGTATCCCCATCTCTTCTGCTTTGTTTCTGTATTTCGTCCATTTTTCCTTAGTAGTCTGTATTCCACTGTGAACGGCATAAAAAGAAAGGTATGCAAGAAAATGTTTGTCTTTATTTTGTTTTATAAAATTGCTCGTTTCATTTGCCAATTTCATAGACAAATTCAATCCTTTCTCTTCAGGTAAATTTGGTAGATTTGGATTTTTATATGGAGAAAAGTAACCTCCACTCGGACCACCTGCATCATTTCCGCCAATATTCACATCAAAACCATGATCTGTAGGTAATGATCCTTGTTCTTTACCACCTAAGTGCCATTTACCTGCAAAAAAAGTAGCATATCCATTTTCTTTAAAAGCTTCTGCTAATGTCGTTGAAGACGTATCTAAATGATCTCTATATTCTGGAGGCAACAACTTTGTGTAACGTTTACGCTCTTTCCAAGATTGCCCACTATTTCTTTGTCCTTCGAATTGAGTAATCCCATGTCTCGCTGGATATTGTCCTGTCATTAAACTTGCTCTAGACGGACTACAAACTGTACAGGCCGCGTATCCATCTGTAAAAACAGTACCAGCTTTTGCTATATTATCGATGTTTGGAGTTTCGTAATATTTACTTCCCATAACACCTAAATCTGCATATCCTAAATCGTCGACCAAAATGAATAAAACGTTAGGTTTTACGGGGATTTCAGTCTCTGTATTTTCAACAGTTTCAGTCTTAGTCTTCGAGGTAGAATTACACGAGACTAAAAAAAATATTATGGATAAAAAAAATATTTTCTGAAATATGATATTCGCTTTAGTACATTTCATTTACTCTTAGTTTTTTAGTTATTTGTTTTATATATCTATGCAAATCAGCATTAACTGCTTTGGACCTACTTTTAATTCAGAAATTATTTGAAGATATTATTTACTTCGATTTTGCAATCTTCATCGCTTGTAATATTCTCTTATCACATTCTTCCGCAACATTTTTCTCTAAGAAACCATTAGGTAAATCATAAAGTTCAATTCGCTCTGTACCTTTCGTTTTTACCTGTATTTATTAGCAATATTTTAACCTTACCACCATTCTAAATATCTGTATTTATTTATATGCAAATGATAATTGATATTACCATTTACAAAGCTTTTATCTTCAAAATTATTAAATCCCTATTGTGGCCTAATCCACATACAATGACCTCCTCCTGGTGCCATTTTTGCTTTAATAACATCTCCTTTTTTAACGATTCCGCTTTTTACTTGGTATGCTTCAGGATTATTCATACCGTGAGTTTCTGAAGTATCTTCATAATAGGTAATATTATAATTAACACCATCTTTTAGAAAATCTAATTCAATATCGAGTGTTCCACCTTGCTTATTATAAACCGAACCAACAAACCATTCTTCACCATGTCTTCTAGCTGTAGAAATGTAGCTATCCATTTTACTATATAAAACCTTACTATCATCCCATTCTCCTGCAGGCATTTTTTCAATAAATTCAAAAAGATCTGCTTTTTTATTATAGGCTTCGGGAGCATCTGGAAGGCAAACTAATCCGCTAAAAATAACAAGTGTTCTTGCCGCTTCAGAAGCGACTGTAGAAAAATACGTATTTTCCTTTTTTGGTCCTTTTAATCGATCTCCTTTATTAATACCAACCAAGTCAAAATTTCCATTATTCATATCTAATGGTCCTTGAATAGCATTAATAAGTGCCATTTTAATAAAAGTTTCTGGCGTAAATGCCTTTCTTGAATCCTGTTGCGCATGACAATATTCTCTAGTCACAGCGTTAGGAAATGTTCTTTCTATTCCTGTAAATGGCACAGGAGAATCATGAAAATCTACTAACAATTGGTTTTCGGCACTTTTCATAATAGCATCTTTAGAAAAAGACACATTGTTACCCATAAAACCATATTTAATACCACTCATTCCAAGAGAATTAAAATACTGAAATAGTTCATTATCGCCATAATCTCCTTTATGTCTATCATAATAAAGAATCAATTTAACACCTTTGTTTTCGGCATATTTAGACACTTTTTCTAAATCTAACCCATCTGCGACATCAAAATGACCTTTAGTAACTTTTGTATACCAATTTGCATCTATTAAAAAATACTTAATATTTTTTTCTGCTGCGAAGTTTATAAATCTAAAATAACTTTCGTTATTAATTCCGTATGTAAAACCATCTGCTGTTACATAATCATGCACGCGCCAATCCCACAATGTTTTTCCTGGCTTAATCCACGATGTATCTTCAATTTCACTTGGTGTTGCTAAATTAAGAGGAATCGTATTGGTAACTAAATCTCCAACCTTTTCTTCAACTAAAATAACACGCCAAGGTGTTGTCAGTTTTCTACCTTCAAGTTTAATTTTATTTGAAGACACTACCCTTTTTTTAAAAGGATCGAATTTGAATTTTATTGCTCCAAATTCTGGCGCTGAATACAAATCTGATTCTAATATTGATAAATGTGAGCCTTCTAAACGTTCAATAACTAAAGGCGTCATTAATTTTGGAAGTTTGCTATAAGTACTAAAATCCTGCAGAGACAATGGTCCTAAAGGATCGTTCTCTCCTGCAGGGCAATACAAAACATCGGTACTTTTTAAATTATATTCAGTAAAAAAATCGGCTTCAATTCCTGCCTCAGAACCTTCTATTACATATCTAAATCCAATACCATCATTAAAAACACGAATAATAAGTTTAGCTGTAGCTTTATCTAAAGTTATATTTAAAATTAGCTCATTATATTCATTTCTAATTTCGCTAAACTGTCCCCAAACAGGTTTCCAGGTTTCGTTTAAGCTTTTTGTTTCTGTATTAATTATTTTAACAGGAACATTTGGCAATATTGAAATCACAGATGCATCTACAATTAGTTTTTCTTGCTTATATAATTTATACACTAAATTACCGTCAACTTCTTTCAATGTTAAATTAACAGAAGCATCTGGAGATTCAATTTGTTGCAGTATGTCTTCTTTCGCAAAAATATTTATATTAAAACCAATTATAAGTAAAAAGGAAAAGGCAGTAATTTTTGATTTTATTAGATTACTTACATTCATAATTTTTATTCTTATTTTTTATTGATTATAATTCTACTTAATACTTTTTAACCTCTTATTATCTTAATCATTACTTAGAGTATAGACGATTACAGTGATCATACATATTTTAAAACTGAAGACTCTAAAATCGCATTAGGATACTCACAATAATTGATAGAAATCATGATATCGACTGCTTAAAATATTCCATTAATCTATAATCGTTTTTATTTGCGTCCAACCATCCATACCTTCATTTGTTTGATTGGCTCCTACAGTACTTCTTCCTTGTAAAATTATTTTTTTAAGTGCAGCTTTTAGTTCGGCTGCTTTTTTAGGATTACTAGCAATTAAATTTTCAGTTTCTGCAAGATCTTCTTTAATATTAAATAATTGCATTTCAGGTAAATTTAATTTTTTATTTTTTATTTCAGAAGGTTTTGGATAACTCCAACCACCTGACCCTTGAGTAGTACAAAGTTTCCAATCGCCATGTTTTATTGCAAAAGACCCATCGATAGAATGATAAATAATATATTCTCGAATTTCTTTTTCATTTTCACCTTCTAAAAGGGGTAACATACTATAACTATCTTCACCTTCTGTATCTTTAATACTATAACCTGCAATATCTGCACAAGTGGCAAAAAAGTCTGTTGTACTAATTGTTTTATCTGTGCTTATATTTTTTAATGCATGATTAGGCCACTCTACAATAAAAGGCACATGATGTCCTCCTTCATAAATATCTGCTTTCATCCCTTTAAAAACATAACTAGGATCATGATTAAATTTCTCTAATTCTTTAAAGTCTGCTTTAGGAGAACAACCATTATCACTAGTAAAAACTAACAATGTATTTTCTGAAATTCCCATTGCTTTTAATTTATTTCTAATTTGACCAACAACATCATCTACTTGCATTACAAAATCTCCATACTTATTAGTATTACTTTTACCTAAAAACTCATCGGAAGGCAGAATAGGTGTATGTGGAGCAGGTAAAGGAAGGTATAAAAAGAAAGGTTCTGCACCATTTGCTTTATCTCCTATATAATTAATCGCACGGTCTGTTAAATCTTGTAGAACCGTTTGATGTACAAAATCATCTGAAGTTGGGCCTTTTCTCCAAACGCCTTTTGAATCTTTATTTTCGGTCATTTTTGTAGGCACCATTGTAGGCATATCATTTTCAACAAATACATAAGGAGGCATATCTAGTGACCCACAAAAACCAAATGAATAATCGAAACCATGTGTAGAAGGTCCGTTTTTAATAGGTTTTGTATAATCTACATCCTGAATTGCATGCAGATTATTTAAGTTACTTTTCTCCTCACCTTTAAAAGCCCAATCCCAACCCATATGCCATTTTCCAATATAGGCCGTCGTATATCCTTGATTTTTTAATAGATCTGCAACGGTAGCTCGGTCTGGTGTAATTAACGATTTTGAATATCCCCCAAGTACACCATTTTTTAAATTACTTCTCCAGTTATAACGACCAGTTAAAATACTATAGCGTGTTGGAGTACAAACTGCAGATGAAGTATGGGCGTCGGTAAACATCACTCCATTTGACGCCATTTTATCTAAATGAATAGTAGGTATTTTACTTTCTGGATTAAAGCTTTTAACATCTCCGTAACCCATATCGTCTGCTAGAATGTAAATAATGTTTGGTTTCACCTTAACTTTCTGGTTGGCAACCTCTTTATTAACATTTTTACTACCTTGACAAGACGATACTAAAATTAATACTAAAAGAAATTTAAATGTGTTCATTGTTCTTCTTTATTTGCAATATAGAATCTGCATTTCGTAATATAATTAACTTAATTCTAATTTTAATCTGTTTGAATATTTTTATTAGGTAACTTACTGTAAAGACTTTTGCCATTTGTATTTATAAAAGCCTTGATCGCGTATTTGGATTTTTTTGCTAATGCAGAATTAGGCACAAACACTTTAAACGTTTTAGAATCACTAGAAAAATCTTGTCCTTTAATCAACTGCTCTTCTACCGTTAAATACGATATGTTTTCAATTTTAAGTCCATAAGAATACTCACCATCGAGTAAAATATTTTTGTATTTAACTTCAAATAAGAATCCACCATCTTGCTTTTCTGTAGATGTGATCTTGATTTCATACTCATCGTCCGAACTAAATAATGTAGCCGTATTCGGATAAAAATTACTTTCCCCTACAGATGTTTCTGCTTTTACTGTATAAAAATAAATCGTTTCCTTTTCTACGGAAAGGTCCCTATAGAAGCTTCCTTTAATACCGCTAGCTATTTTTTGATAGTTGTGCAATTCTTTACCTCTATAAACATTATATGTCGTTTCTGGGAGAATTGAATCTTGCTCAATCCAATTAACTAAAACGCTACCATCTTCTGCGCTAACAGCTGAAACATTTCTTGGACTAAACGGTACTTTTTCTGACAAAACAACTTTACTTGCTTTAGAAAAACCACCACGACCAAGACCATTATGTGCCGCAATATAAAAATGATAAGGTACATTATATGCTAAGCCTTCTACTCTATATCCAAAAACATTATTGGTTTCTATCAACACAGCTTCGCCTGTGTTTTCGTTCACATATCTAAGCGTATATCCTGAAGCATCTGCAACGCTAGACCAAAATATAGTGGCCGTGTCGTTTCTTCTGGATGTTTTAAAAATTTCTGGTGTTTCAGGAAGACTAGTTACTAAACGTATTTGATTTGAAAATGCACTAACCCCTTGCTTGTTTTCTGCGACCATTTTAAAATAATACGTCGCATCTTTTTTTAGCTTATTTATTTTAATTGTATTAACCGAATTACCTTTTACTTTAATGTTCTTGTTTAAGTCGTTTGGATCTTCACTATAGTAAATAGTATAATGATTTACATTTTCAATCGCTCCCCAAGTTAACTTTATCGCTTTATCAAGAATTTCACCTTTATAAATGGTTGGAATCGCTGGTTTTGTAACAAGTTTAGACGACCATTTAGCAACCGTTACACTAAAGGCTGGAATTGATATTTTACCAGATTTAAAAACGGCTTGCCTAATATCTGTATTTTCAACTTCTATATCATCCGCTGTAATATAATTAACTTCTACATCTTTGTTTAACAGTACGTCATCGATTACAATATCGAAGTCTTTAGACTGAGCCGTTCTGTTTGTAAATACCAAATAATCGTATCCATTAATACCGCGATAAGCTTGAGTAAACGAACCTATTTCTAAAGCTCCATGTAATCCAGGTGCATCAAATTCGCCCGTTACTTTAGAATCGAATATAAAATCGGAATGGTTGGTTACATCGTGATAAATCTCGTAAGCTTTACCTTCCAACGTTTTATTAATACCTGTTGGAATACTATCTGTATTTAGTATTTTTCCGTTTTTAAAGGCTTCCTCTATCTGAGCATTTATATTCTTTTTAGGAGCATATTTACTACTCACCTCATGCGCTCCTACATACCAAGTGTTTGTATGTTGTAACTGTCGCATTACATATTCAATATTATAAATACTAGAATAAATACCATTTAAGGGTCTATTCCAAACACCGAACTCTGTTATAACCATTGGAACATCTTTCCAAGTATAGTCTTCAATTTCGGACATTGCCGTTTTTGAAGTCGCTTCTATAAGTTTTGTATTTGCTCTTCTATACGCATCTGCAACTGTTTCTTTCTTTCCGGTATGTGGTGCATACGAGTGTTTAGAAAACACGTTCCAATAGGCACCTTCTTCCTTTTGGTACGTGTTAATTTCTTTCATAAAGCCCCAAATACCATCCCAAGTATTGTTTAACGACAGAAATGCATCAGGAAAGACTTTATTAATGGCATCTGCATGCGGTTTCATTTTAGCAGCATAATCGTAACCACTATTCCACCAATAGCGTTCTCTATGCGGCACATAAAAATAAGGTTCATTACAAAATTGCCACGTTGCAACTTCTATATTATTGTTCTTACAAAACCGTGCTAATTCATAGGTCATTTCTGGAGTTTCAGAAAAACCATTTATAGTAATGACTAACTTACCGTTTATTTCACTTAACAAATCGTATAAATCGATTATACGGTGTGGACCTTTAACTTCAGTAAATCTATAGCCTTTAAGGTATTGTTTTGGATGATCGAACATCATCGCATAATCCATATCATATTGTCCGGTGGCACTACTAAAAGCATCACCCATAGTTCCTGAAAAATAACGTAACCAACCCGGATTTAAGTCATGTACAGCCTGCCTAAAATCCGGATGTAAATAACTCCAACTTTTATCTGCTATTCGGACGTTAAATCCGCTAGAACCAATTTTAATATCATGACCATTTTTGGAATCTATATGTATTATTCCTTGATTATGCTGAGCGAATGCTGCCTGAACAGACAAGCAGAGGCAAAATATAAAAATCAGTTTTCTCACGTCCATTTCAGCAATATTAATCGGCATTTAAGAATGTTGTTTGACTAAACGTAAATACATCTGAAGGTGTTCTTGCTTCTTCTAAAATAGATTCCATTTTTGCAACAACTTCTGGATTATCCTTTGCGACATTATTTGTTTCTCCTTTATCTTTCGCTAAGTTATAAAGCTCTATTGGTGCATCTGGATTTTTAAGCACATTATATTTTACTGCTTTCCAGTCGTCCATTCTTACAGCTTGACGCCCACCTTTTTCATGAAATTCCCAATATAAATACTCGTGATCTTGTTGTGCTTCGCTATTACCTAATATTTCTGGTAAAAAAGAAATACCATCAATATCATCAGGTGTTTCAGCTTTAGTTATTTCAGCAAATGTTGGAAAAACATCCCAAAACGCAGACACGTGATCTGTCTTACTGCCTGGTTTTACTTTTCCTGGCCATTTCACAATCATAGGGACGCGAATTCCACCTTCGTACAAATCTCGCTTTGTTCCTTTAAAATCGCCATTACTATTAAAATACTCAGGATCTGCTCCTCCCTCTTGATGAGGACCATTATCTGATGTAAAAATAATGATCGTATTATCTGCGATACCAAGTTCGGTAACCTTATTCATAATCTCGCCGACCTGCTGATCTAATAAATCAATCATAGCGGCAAATGCTGCATGTGATTCTTTTTGTGTCTGATAAGCCCCATTATTCAATTCTTCTGGAGTACTATTATTATCTAGAAAGACTTTCTCTGGCAAAAATTTATTCCTGTATTTTGCCATTAATTCCTCTGGAGCTGCTAATTCGGCATGTGGTATAATAGATGCTACATAGGCAAAAAATGGCTTATCCTTATTATCTTCAATAAATGCAATCGTTTTATCATGAATTAAAGTCGGTGCATAAATCTTATTAGAGAAGTTTGCATTCTCTTGTAAAACAATTGAATCTCTATTTGACCATAAATGATCTGGATAATACTTATGCCCTAAACGTTGACAGTTATACCCATAGAAAATATCAAAACCTTGATTTACAGGATCACCTACTGAACCTGGAAAACCAAGTCCCCATTTGCCAAAAGCTCCAGTTGTATAGCCTGATTTTTTTAGAACTTCGGCTAAAGTATATGTATCATCTGGAATTGGATATTGTCCTTCTGGTTGCATTTCTTTATTTCCACGAACAACTGTATGACCTGTATGCATTCCTGTTAGAAGTGCAGAACGAGAAGGTGCACAAACAGTACTTCCTGAATAATGTTGTGTAAACATCATCCCTTGCGATGCTAGTTTATCAATATTAGGTGTAGAAAATTTTTCTTGACCGTAGCAACTTAAATCTCCATAGCCTAAATCGTCTGCAAGGATATAAATAATATTAGGTTTATTTAAAGAAGCATGTGTTTCGGGAGATGCTTTTAATTCATTCTGCTCTTGTTTCTTAGAAGAATTACAAGATGTAAAAACAATTGTTGTTACAAATAAGACCAGGATCAAGGATGCTTTTTTTATCATTATATTACATATAAAATTTAAACACTTACTTTTAAGCGTATTACATAGTTTTAGGGTCGCAGATAAACACATTTTTATCTACATTCCCAAAATTACTCAATTACATCACATAATAATTCTCATTTGAAGCCTACAAATGTTGCGGAAGGCATAAATATCGATAAAAGGACAAAATGCAACAATTACACCCCTCTGATTAAACATTACTACCCCTTTTTAATACTGCTTTATTGCAAAAAAAATTAGAAATTGCTATGAAATTATTTATTTTGTAATACTTATTAAAATTTGTAACACTTTTGAAGCAAATGAATACAACTCTCTTTTTTAACAAATCCATATATAGTTTGAAATTTAAATTCATTATTGTATTATTTTTTAATGTTTTATTATGTTTTTCTCAAACCGACAAATCTTCATTTCATCAGTTAAATATTCAAGGTTCTCCATTCAACAAAAAAGTAAATGCATTATATGAAGATAGTGTTGGGTTTTTATGGATTGGTACTGAGACAGGCTTATATAGATATGATGGAAACAATTTGGTAGAATATCAAAACAACGTTTTTGATAAAAATTCAATACCCAATAATAGTATAAACTCTATTACGGAAGATCTTAACCAAAACTTATGGATTGGAAGTGAAAGTTTTTTAATATTCTATAATAGGAAATTAAATAAATTCTATGGTTTTCATAAAAACACCACGACTACAGTATTACAAAAAACTAACAATGGCGATATCTACGTTAGATTAAAAAACAGTGGTTTAAGGGTTATTAAGCCAAACTCTCTAATTGACACAACTAATTTCGACCAAGAAACACCAGAGAACTTATTAAGATTTGACAAGACAATAAATGCTTTTACGGAAGATGATTACCAAAGACGTTGGATTGGCACAAGCGAGGGCATATTTGTAATTAATGATGACAATAAATTTATTCAGACTAACTTCTCTAAAGATATTATTGCTTTAAAAAACATAAAAAACAATAGAATTATTGCTTTAACTAAAACGGGCATTAACCTATTTGGATATAACAAAACAGACCACCGCTTAGAGCTCTTAGAATCCTACCCTCATATTATGGATGGGTTTGATTATAATGGTATAATTACAACTTTCGCTTTAGACTCTGAAAATGATGATTTTTGGTTAGGGACAACTAACGGACTTATTAAAGCAGAAAAAAAGAATAACACCTATAAATTCTCACATTATTCCCACGAATCCACAAACGGTAACTTAACGCACAATAGAATTAATGCTATTTTATTCGACTCTTATAACAATTTATGGATCGGGTCTTTTAAAGGGATAAATAAACAACTGGACAGGACGTCCTTATTTGAGTTTAATAAAATAAAACCTTCGGTTAAACTTATACATTTTACACAGAGTATTTTATTTCATTCTCAAAACAATATTTTAATTGGTTTAAATAAAGAATTCTATGCCTATAATTCTAACCAAGGTAATTATAAGGAAATAAACCTTATTCATGACAATGAACGTATTGGTGTCGATAAAATTTTTAAAAGTTTCGACAAAACAGAACTTCTTATTAGTAGTGAAAATAAATTATTTGAATCTATTAATTACAATCCAAAAGATAAAACCATAACGTTAAAATCTTTAAAGAACTTCGACAAACGCATCACCGATATTGCTCCTATTAATAAAAATGAAACCTGGGTGGCTTTATGGGATGGAGGTATAGATATCATAAATAAGGAAACACCTATCTCCAATTTTAAAAAAGACCTCATTACCAAACTAGCCAAAAGTCATACCTCAGCGTTCTTATTAACTACAGATAACAAACTATGGATTGGAACGCGTGGAGAAGGTCTTTTTAGAGTTGATTTTAATAAAGAAATTATAGATGAGTACCAACCAAACATCGAAGCTTTGGCCTCTAATGCCATTTTATGCCTACTTGAAGACGAAAACAAGAACATATGGATTGGAACAAGAGGTGGTGGATTAAACTTATACGAAGAAGCATCTAATAGTTTTAAGAATTTTAATAAAACAGGAGGTTTTACGCCTCATACCATTATAGCTATTGAAGATGACACGAATGGAAATATATGGATGAGTACCAGTGATGGAATTTCTAGATTTAATATAAAGGATGAAAAATTCACGCCATTTGGTATTGAAGACGGCATAAAAGAAGTTCATTTTAGTTATAATGCGAGTGCTTCCAACACAAACAAAACGCAATTGTATTTTGCAAACTCAGATGGCTATTACACCGTTTTTCCTAATAAATTTACACAAAAAGATAAAGTTCCATCAACCGTAATTACAAATTTCTATAAGCTCGGTAACACTAAAAACAATCAATCCAATACAGCAATAAACGAATCTAGCTCTATACACTTAAATTTAGATAAGCCCCTCGTTTTAAACTATAATGAAAACAATGTGGTTTTCAATTTTTCATCTTTAGATTTAACAGCACCTAGCAAAAATGAATACGCATACAAATTAGAAGGATTAAACGATTATTGGGTATATACAACTGCCGCAAACAGAAATGCAAACTACAACAATCTTAAGCCTGGAAAATATTTATTTAAAGTTAAGAGCTCTAACAGCGATGGAATTTGGAATGAGACGCCAACGCAACTTCAATTTACAATTACCCCTCCATTTTGGGAAAGCACTTTAGCCTACATCATATATTGGATATTAGTTGCGGGAATAATAGGTATTGGATATATCCTGATAAAAAGATGGTATGAGCTTAAAAAGAATCTGGTAAAGGAAACAATTAGTAGAGAAAAAGATAATGAACACAACCGTATGAAAATGGTGTTCTTTACAGATATCTCTCATGAATTACGTACACCTCTATCACTGATACTTGGTACTATAGAAAAAGTTGTAAAAGAAAGAAATTTCCAATTAAACTTAAATACAGCACAACGTATTTATAATAATACACTTAGGATGCACCGATTAATTAATCAAATTATGGATATCCGTAAATATGATGTTGGTCAATTTAAACTAAGTATTTCTAAAAATAATATTGTTAAGGATGTTAATATTATAAAGGATAGTTTCAATGACTTTGCAAGAATTTATGAAATAGAATATGATTTTATTTGTTCTGAAGAAAAAATAAAAGGATGGTATGATGTAGATATCTTAGAAAAAACGCTTTTTAATTTACTATCTAATGCATTTAAATACACCAAAGAAAAAGGGGCCATTAGAGTCTCGTTAACAACAGTAACCCAAGACGACGAATACGCTCCGAAACTGGACTTAGAGGCAAACACATATATTAAATGTTCTGTAAGAGATAATGGGATGGGAATACCTGAAAAAGATTTAGAATATATATTTGACCGCTATTATCAAGCTACTAAATCTTATAGCAATCAAATTCCAGGTACAGGAATAGGGATGGAACTGGTTCATAAATTAATTGTGAGACATTATGGAGCAATTGTCGTTCAAAGTAAAGAGAATATTTTTACCGAATTCACCTTTTTCTTACCAATAAACAAATCAAGATATAGTAAAGACGAGCGCGTAAAAACAGGAGTCCCTTTAAAAAAGAATTACATCCAAAATTCTGAATACCAAATTATTGAAGAAGTTAAAAATGAATTCATTAGTAAATCTGCAGTAAAATCAACTTCAAATCCGACAATCTTAATTGTAGAAGATAATGACGATTTAAGAAGTATGATTAAAGATGAATTGAAGGATGAATTTAATATTATTGAAGCCACAAACGGAACAGAAGGCTACGATACTATACTTAGAGAGAAACCTCTACTTATAATTAGCGATATTTTAATGCCCATAGAAGATGGAATATCTATGTTACGCCGTGTAAAGGCAAACAGAACAATTAGTAACATTCCTATTTTCATGCTTACGGCAAAAAATTCTGAAGAGACAAAAATTGAATGTCTAAGCCTAGGGGCAGACGATTATATTGAAAAGCCATTTAGTTTAGAATTCGTAAAATGGAAAGTAAAAAATGCGCTTTTAACTAGAAAAGAATTAAAGGAAAAATATAGCAAGGTAATTACTTCGGAACCTTCAGAAATAGAAATCGACTCTAACGATGAAAAATTTATAAAAAAACTCATCAAAATAATTGAAGATTCTATGAACGATAATATTTTAAACGTTGAGTATTTAGCATCAGAAGTAGGCATGAGTAGAGCTAATTTATATCGAAAAATTAAAACAATTGTAGATGACACACCTGTAAACTTTATAAAATCGATAAAACTAAAACGCGCTGCGCAATTACTTAAGAAGAATGAAATGTACATTTCTGAAATTGCATATATGACAGGTTTTAACAATCAAAAATATTTCGGAAAATGCTTCCTTAAAGAATATAAAATGAGTCCTACGGAATATATTAAGAAACATGCAGAACAAAAAAAACCTGATTCAACCGAAGATATGTAAACCCATTCTAATACCTAAATTTCAACAAAAATAACACTTCATACCCATGTTTATAAAACACATGTTCGCAACGCTTGTTTTGCTATATATGTTCACTTCATGTAAGACGGAAAAAGCCGACCTAATTAAAGATACTAAACCAAACATAGTTCTAATTAACGTGGATGATTTAGGCTATAAAGACCTTGGTTTTATGGGCAGTGCATATTACGAAACGCCTAATTTAGATGAACTAGCACAACAAGGCATGGTATTTTACAATTCGTATGCTGGCGCAGCAAATTGCGCTCCAAGCAGAGCATGTCTTATTTCAGGACTCAATACTCCAAGACATGGTGTTTACACGGTAAGCCCTTCAGACAGGGGCCATAAAAAAACAAGAAAACTAGTCCCTATAGAAAACACCAACCTTTTATCAAATGACGTCTACACATTACCAAAAATGCTAAAATCTGCAGGTTATATTACTGCTAATTTTGGTAAATGGCATGTGGGAGAAGCCCCATCAAAACAAGGTATAGATTTTAATGTGGGCGGGAGTTCGAGAGGAAACCCTGGCAAAGGTGGTTATTTCTCACCATACAAGATCGATCATATAACAAATGGCCCTGAAGGAGAATATCTTACAGATCGTCTTACGAACGAGGCTATCTCTTTTGTAGAAAAACATAAAGACACCACGTTTTTTTTATATCTGCCCTATTATACGGTACATACACCTATAATGGGTAAAGAACAATTAATTAAAAAATTTAAAACTAAAGCAGGCTCAAACGGACAAAACAGACCTGATTATGCTGCTATGGTGGCCTCTATGGACGAAGACGTAGGACGCTTATTAGCTAGCTTAAAACATAACGAAGTAGAAAATAACACCATTGTAATTTTCACATCTGACAACGGTGGTATAAGAGACATTTCTGAACAAAACCCTTTAAGAGCAGGAAAAGGGTCTTATTACGAAGGTGGTATTCGTGTGCCGCTAATTATTAAATGGCCAGGTAAAGTAGAACCTAATTCGTCTTCAGAAGAACTTGTAAGCAATCTTGACATCTACCCTACACTGCAACACATTTCGAATGCAGAAATACAAGCAACGCTATTAGATGGTATTGATCTAAATCCTATTTTAGAAGGTAAATCTATCGAAGAAAGAGATCTTTTCTTTCACTTCCCTATTTATCTTCAAAACTATAGTAAGTCGAATGATGGTGGACGAGACCCATTATTCCGAACTCGCCCAGGTTCTGTTATTATTTCTGGAAATTGGAAATTACATCAGTATTTTGAAGATCAAGGATTAGAACTTTATAATTTAAAATCTGATATTGGTGAACAACATAATTTAGCCAAAGAAAACCCTAAGAAAACGGAAGAATTACTAGCTAAGCTAAAGCATTGGAGAAATGAGACGAATGCGCCCACCCCTACTAAAAGGAACCCTGATTATAATGCAGATTTTGAACAAGAAAAGATAAAAAGTGTAACTTTAAAATAAAGGCTATATATTAATTCTCTGTTTCGGTCGAATTTTCTACTAGCTGCAATATTCCTAAAAAGTCCATACAAGCAGCCTTAACATTATATGTTCGATTTGGCATGCTATGCACCTTCCAAATCGTGTCAATAAATGGTGATTTATTATCGACATATAGTAAGTAATTTATAGTCATTAATGCTAAATCCATATTCTCATTTTGACTAAACATCTTTAGAATAGTACTTGCTTTTTCGTTTCCTAAATTTTGGCACAAGATGGCAGCTGCAGTTATAGCAACAGGAGGATAATTATCTTTTAAAGCCTCTAGCAACTCACTTTCAGTAGACTTTATCCCATCTGAATCCTGGCTCATAACCCCAACAATTGCCCAATATCTAACAATTTTATTATCACTTTTAAGGAATTTTATTTGTTGTTCTAAAACATCCTTTCCTTTTTTCCCTGATAATGATGCGGCTTCATAAATAGATTTAAATGGATATTTACTATCATTCAATCTATACTCGTATGCCGTTTCAGATTTTGAAATTAAACCCATTTCATATTCAGGAAGAAACAAAACATCACGTGCTTTTAAAATATCTGTATCCAACTGAACCCGCATTCTATTCAAAACAGCTTTATATTCAGAGTTGTCTATTAAATTTTTTATTTCCCAAACATCGTTATCAATATCATACAGCACTTCTGCTGGTCGCTTTTCGAAACCCTGTGCCTGCAATTTATTTAACTCCTTATTTTTATAATCCAATCGGATTAGCTTTGTAATATCACCTATTTCCATATAGCGTATATAACGCATCTCGGGCATAAAAGGCATATAGTTACGTGAATATATAAATCGGCCATCGGTAATGGTTCTAACCAAATCTATACCATTATCTGAACGGTCTGAGGACAATAAGAGATGATCCTTTTCTGTAGATCGTTTATCTCCAATTAAAACGCTCCCTTTTAAATAATCTGGAATTTCACCTCCCGCCATACTTATTACAGTTGGAGCTAAATCTTCAAAATTAAGAAGCTCATCACTTACAATCCCTCCTTGTCCCCAAGGTGATAAATGTTTATATTTTTCAGGAAACCAAACAACGAAGGGGACGCGGTAACCTAAATTAATACCGTTGGTTTTACCTCTTGGCATCCCCTCTCCGTGATCGGCATAAAAGAAAATAATGGTATTATCTTTTAAATTATCGTTCTCTAACTTCATTAAAAGTTCACCTATACGATTATCTGTGAGCTTTATAGAATTATATACCCGTGCAAATTGTTTACGCATTTCTGGAGTATCCTTATAAAACGGTGGCATATCAAACATTTCATCTCCTATTCTGTCTTTTTCAGGGAGCTGATTCCATACTTTTTTTAAATACCAATCGTAAGACTTAGTCATGGTTCTTGACTGGTGAGATTCTGCAAAATTAAAAACCGAAAAGAATGGTTGATTTTCACCTCTGCCATCCCAACTAGCCTCATTAGAGCTTGCATTCCAAGAATTTTTCACGAATGCTTTTTCATTTAAAATATTATAATCCGTTTTAGAATTATTAGTTGTGTAATAACCTTGTTCCTTTAAATAATGTGGAAACCCATGTATAAAATCTGGAATTGGATATTTACTTCTATGATGCCCTGTTCCCATTTTATAGGTAGGAACCCCCGTTATAATGGCAGAACGACTAGGAGAACATACGGTGCCAGTAGAAAAGGCATTTGTGAACCGCACACCTTCTTTAGCCAATTTATCGATAACAGGGGTGCTTGCATCTTTATTTCCATAACAGCCTATAAAATGTGGCGAGGTATCCTCTATAGTAATCCATAGAATATTTGGTTTATCTTGAGCAGAAACTATGTTTACATAAAACACAGTACAACCACAATAAAAAGTAAATTTCATAAACCTCTTAATTAGATTTACATGGATTAAACGTTGCGTTAACAGTTCTAGAAATAGATTCATTTACAGTGAATTTTTAATTTTTTCAGACACATCATATGTAATGTCTTTCATTTATATGCTAAAAAAATGAGCCTATTTATTTTAATCCTTCATAACAAAAAATGAAGAAGCCGGTACTTTTTCCTTAGCGATACCAGGACCTTTCCATTCCAATTTTAAAGCAGGCTTTTTCTTATCACCTTTATTAAAATATAATCGGTAAGGATGCAACCCTGCCTTTAATTTAATTTCCCCACTCTTTGGTACATTTTGAAAGTACTCATAATCCGCATCAATAACTAAAGCATTATGAATACGAAGCACTGCCGAGTTATTAGCCGTTACATAAAATGTATAATCACCATCTTTTGGTACGCGAATAAAGCCTTCATAATACATAGTATCGTATTCATTTTGTGCTTTCGTTTCTGTATTTGGGCTATCCATTATTCCCTCCGCAGCTGGGGTAAGCGTTGTAACTTGTGGTACCCAAGGAAAATTACCAAAATACCCTTTCCATTGCACTCCTTTTTTTATATTGGATTCTAGAACTGCCGGAACAAGTGCATTATCATAAGGACGGAGTGCTGTATTATTAGGCATACGAGACTGAAGTACTTTATCTTTCATATGTTGCTGCATCTTTTGCATTTCTGGAGTAGAAGCTAAATCTTTAGACTGTTGCGGATCTTTTATAACATCATAAATTTCAAAATTGTCGTTTTGAGATTTAATATCGTACCTCACCCCTACAAGATCTCCAACTCGAATCATTTGCATTTGATTACGTTGACGACCGCGATTCTCAACCCCAAATTTATCGAAACCTGGTGTTTTTCCTTTTTGAAAATATTCAACATATATCTGACTCTCGGTTTGTTCTCCTTGTTTTAAAAGAGAAGGTAAAAGAGAGATTCCATCAGAAATCGCAGGAGCTGGAAGTCCTGCCATATCTGAAAAAGTAGGCATCCAATCGTAAAAAATACTCGGCGTATTAATTACATTTCCTACGGGGATATGGCCTGGCCATCTTGCAATAGTAGGCACACGTAATCCGCCTTCTAAACAATCGCGTTTAACACCATCAAAAGGACCATAACTACTAAAAAACGTTGGAGAAATAGGCTCGTCCTTTAAATACGATTCTAAAGAAGGTCCGTTATCCGAAGTAAAAACAACCATCGTATTTTCATCGATATTCAAATCTTTAAGTAATTGAATTAAATCCCCTACTGCATTATCAATACGTCTTATGCTAGTTGCGTAACGTTTATTTACATCTGGCCAAGACACTTCTGGCGTCGATGCATTCTCGTCATCATCAAAAGTAGCATTAGCATAGTCTGGGTGCATCCAAGAGTCTGGCGTACCAGAAGCCGTATTTATCATTTGCCCTGGCTTGCCCGTCCATTGTAAACCCCCTTTCAGTCCTCCGCCTTTTGGGTAAGCTTGGGTCGGCAACTCTAAAACAGCATGTGGAGTATCATATGCTAAAAACATAAAAAACGGTTTTTCTGCCTCTATACTCTGTTTATGATCTACAATCCATTTTTTCGCTGCTGCTGTCCAAAGATCACCTGTATAACATTTGTCCAAATCTTGAGAAATCTCTTTACGGTTTTCGTAAACCTCTTTAGCCCCTCTATAAATTCCTTCTTTAGGATAGTGCTCATGACCATCGCCGTGACGCATATAACCTAAATAATAATCGAAACCGCGATTAAGCGGATGTGCAGTCCAATTAGGTGCACTTCCTTCCTTGCCTTGCATTCCCCATTTTCCAATAGCAGCTGTAGCATAACCAGATTTTCGCATAACGGAAGCCAAAGTATGATTATTATCTATAGCCTTATCGAACTGATTATCTCTTATATTAGAATGCCCTTGACTTCTCCCCAGCATTAAAGACGCCCGAGATGGCGCACAAACAGGCGCAGGAGCATACTGCTGTGTAAGGAGTGCACCTTCTTGTCCCATTTTATCTAAAACTGGAGTAAATTCTCTAGGATGCACCGCCCCTTTTTCATTAGCATATTCATTTTGAAAAAATATGCCGATATCTCCATATCCTAAATCGTCCGTGAGTATAAATATTATATTCGGTTTTTGATTCGCGTTGCTTTTACCAATACTATTCTGAGCTTGAATTTTAGAGAAGCCTAAACCAAAACTCCATATAAGCGTGATTATAATTATTTTTCTAAGTGCCATTATTCTTACTGTTTTTTATTTTTAAAAGAACTCCCTTAATAAATCCCTCGTTACGTTTTTATTCTTATTTTGATTACGAACTCTAATTCTTAAAAACCAAAGTGGTCACCGATTTTCCTGATATTTTTATTTCAGATTCTTCTGTAGCCTTACTCTCTATATTTTGAAGGTTATGTTGGTTATCTGTTACATATTGCTGCATCTCATCCAAATCGTTATTATTCAATTTTAGATTCACTGCATTGTCGTGTTGATTAACCACCACTACCACTATACTCGAATCACTATTTTTATAGGCAGATATTAATACACCTTCTTTTAAATTATTTAATTGATTATAGCCTTGGTGTTCGACTAGAATTCTTTTCGCTCCTGGCCTTATAAATCGGGAATAATTACCCAATACCCAAAGTAATTTAGAATCGAAAAAACTTCCATCTGAAGTTTCTTTGTCAACATATACAAGCCCATCTTTATAATTATACGGACTTATAGCTAACCACCAATGCCATGCACTTGCATTAGCAATAGTAAGATCGGCATGAATAACCCGGGCCAGATAAAGCGCTGTTTGCATTCCCAAATCTTTACCTTGACCTTTTATCTCTTCATTATTTTCTAGAATACAATATTCGCTCATCCAATATTCTAAAGAAGGATACTTATTTAGCTTTTCAGCAATACGTTCCCTTGCGCTTTTTAGTTTTTGAATATCCCAAGTAGTAAAATAGCTATGTCCTGCAATCTTGGGAGCTACCGTTTTTAAGTCCGCTAAATAATTAGAGCTCTCAGGACTAAAAAACGTTTCAATTTGATTACTCCGATTGCGATATTTTTCTTTTTCACCCGTAAGATAATCGATTTGTCCTGCTTCTGTAATTTCAATCTTAGAATCAATTTTTTTATATCTAAACACAGAATCTATAACTCGTGTGGCTGTCGCCAATTCGTCATTATTCCATGGTGTACCTTCTTGGTTTCCCTTCCACTCCCATTGCGGTTCGTTAAACGGACTCACGTAATTAAATGAAAGCCCAAGACTATCTTTAAAATGCATCATAACATTTGCCAAAAAATCGGCATAATCTACATACTTATCTTTTGCTAAATTAGACGATAAACCATCTGAAGAATGTGCCTTATTATTTTTTGTTAATTGTACAGGCGGACTATTTACAAAAGCTATAAATTGCTCTACTCCCCGATCTTTAGCCGCTTGTAAAAACCATTGTTGTCCCGCTTGCTTTTTCCAATTATATTGTCCCGAGTTTTGCAAAAAACCTTCTGCTCTTCTCCAAGAATCTTTTATCCCACTATCCTCACCTTGTGATGCACTTCCTGCCCCTATATTAAAACGCCAAACAGAAAGTCCGATTCCCAATGGGGAACCAGTCTCTGAAGTATCCATACTAAAAAGCCAATCGGCAATTTTATTTTTTTTGGATTCTGGCCATAAACCAACAAATTGAGATGCCCATGCATCGGAAGCTCCAAAATTACGAATCACCTGAAACTCTATATTCTTATCTATAGTCATTTCAATCGTATCACTTTTTTGAGCTATTATATAGTTAGATAACCATCCCATTAAAAATATAGCAATCCACTTTTTCATTCCTTAAAATTATTTCTTAATGCTACTTTATCAATTACTGAAATTAGTGCTTGCTATGAACTTATCATAGAATATTTAAAATAGTAAATGAAAACGGAGTTCTAAATCATATAGAACTCCTCTTCACTAAAAAAAACCAATTAAACAAACTAATTAAATACATTTTATAAACGTTGTTTTATATTCAAACAAACAGCTTAATAGCATTAGAGCAGTTAATAAATCCTAATATAATTATTCTTTTACTTGTCATACTCTACCTAAATCGCACACACTTTATCTTCGCCTTTTCGCAAGTATTTAAACAGTATGTATCTCTGTCTTAATTACTTTCTAAGCCTAGACCTTTTAATTCTTATCTATACCCATTATTACTCGGGTCTGAATTTAAAAGGTTCGGATTTAATAAGATTTCATCTAAAGGAATAGGTAATAGCACATGCTGAGATTGAATATTTGCAGCAGGATTATTCCATGCGCGTTGTTTAGTTTCACGAACAACATCAAGTAAAATACCCCATCTAATTAAATCCAATCTTCTCTTACCCTCTGCCGAAAGTTCATACTTACGTTCATCGTACATCGCTTCTCTAAATTCTTGTTGGCTCATTCCTGACCAAGGTTTATCTATTTCAAAAGCACGTTCACGCACCTTGTTTACATATTCATAAGCATTTGCAGGACCATTAATTTCGTTTTGTGCTTCTGCGGCCATTAAGTAAACATCTGCCAAACGAAATACATAATAGTTTTCTGGGTGATTTTCTCTAGGAGAGTTATCTTTATTTAAATTCCAATTTTTTCTGAAGTAAGGAAAACTAAGTTCAAACCCAAGATATTCTTTTACAATGGTAGCTTCGTATCTAAGATCGCCCTCTTCCCAATTGTTCTGATCTGCTAATTCTGGTAATGGAATTGCCCAACCATAACCATTCATCTCTTCGTTGTATGTAGCCAAAGTATCTGTTAAAACTTCCCAAAGTTGTGGGGTTCCGGCACCTCCTGGTCGTTCATTTCTGTTTTTAGGTTCATCACGAATACGAGGATTATAATCGTCTGTACGCGCTGTTTTCGCATCATTAAAGATTGGATCTTTTGTAAAATCTACCACAAAAATAAGTTCGTCATTATATTGATTAGCCGGATCTGATTGATCAAAAACATCTGCATAATTATCTAACAAACGGTGAGGAGAATCGTTAATAACTTTTAAACACTCTTCTTCTGCAAATACCCATTCTTTATCGAACAGATGAAATTTTGCTTTCAATGTAGCTGCTGCCCATTTTGTTGCTCTACCTAAATCGGATCCAGAATAAGACGTTGGTAACAAGTCGAAAGCTCTTTCTAAATCTTCTTTCATTTCTGTACGAATTAGAACCTTATCTGTTCTTTCCAAAGTACCTAATTCTTCTAAGGTTAGTAATTCCCTAAAATAGGGTACATCTCCCCAAAGATTTGTTAAGTGCCAATACGCTAAAGATCTCATAAATAATGCTTCTCCTAAAGCTTGATCTCTTACTTTTTCACTTAATTTCTCATTGCCCTCTATACTTGCTATATTTACGCAACTATTTCTAACGAGTTCATAAAGTGAGCCCCAAGTATCATTCCCATCTGCAACCCCTTCTGCGATAAGATAATTGAATATCTCTCCATTCACATTTCTACTCGGTCCGACTTCATCTGCTCCATTTTCTAAATAATTATCTAAACCCCTTGTCTTATACAAGCTTCCTCTATATAAAATTCTATACAGTCCATTCACCGCCAAAATTGCCTCGGCATCATTATTATAAAATTCCTCTGCAGGAATTTTATCTCTCAAGTCTTCCTCTAAAAACTTGTCACAACCAGAGAGTATTAAAAGTCCTATTAACAGGAAGCTTATTAATTTTATATTATTTTTCATGTTTCCTTATTTTTTTTATTAAAACTCCATTTTCACACCAACTGTAATTGTTCTAGCATACGGATATTGTCCGGAAGCAAACCCTTGCGAAACAGAGCCAAAACCACTTCCTGCAGAAAAATTATTCACTTCTGGATCTCCCATTCTAAACTTAGAGAAAAGCAAAAGGTTAGTTCCCGTTACATAGACATTTAATCTATTAAACACATTGTCTAAACGCGCACTCTGTAAAGGAATATCATACCCTAACGACACTGATTTCAGCCTTAAGAAAGACCCATCTTCTATATTATTAGAACTATTTGGATTAAACAGACTACTTGAAGTCCCTGCTCTAGGAATATCTGACGTTTCGTTTACGCCTTCTATATATCTTCCTAATACAATAGGATCTAAATTTTCACCACTTCTACCATAAAAAGACGTCTGACTTCTAACATTAAAAATTTCATTTCCATATTGTCCTTGAAAGAAAATATCTAACGAAATTCCTTTATAATTAAACGTGTTTCTAAAACCTCCATAAAAATCTGGTTGTGGGCTACCTAAAATCACATAATCTTCTTGATTAATAGTCCCATTTCCATCTAAATCACGGAATCTTGGACTACCTAAAAAGGCTTGTCCTACGCGATTATCATCTATAATTTCTTGAGCTGTTTTATAAGTCCCTAAATATTCAGCACCAATAAAAACGGGCATAGGCTGTCCTACTACGAGACGCCCTGATGGCCCTCCTTGATTTCCTGTAGATTGAATGTCTATAAATTCTTCATCACCCAAATCTAAAACTTCACTGTTGTTTGTAGACAAGGTAAGTGTGGTATCCCATGAGAAGTTTTTGTTACTTATGTTTATTGTATTTAAAGCAAATTCAAACCCGCTATTTCTAACAGACCCTACGTTTTTTAACTGTCTAGCACCTGCTGTATTTGGAAGGTCGGAAAACAATAAAAGATCCTCGGTCGTTTTATTATAATAATCAGCTTCAAAATTCACACGATTGTTCCATAAACCTAACTCAAAACCAAGATCCAATTGTTTGGTTGTTTCCCATTTTAAACCATCTGAGGCGGCTGCACCTAAAATAACAGCCCCTACTAAGGTCTCATTAAAATAAGCATTTTGTGAATTTAAAAGATTGTAAGAATTATAAGGCTCAACTCCTTGCTCACCTACAACACCATAACTTCCTCTAAATTTTAAAGTATTAATGCTTCCAACATTATCCATAAAATTTTCATTATCCATATTCCATGCAACCCCTACCGATGGAAAGAAAGCATATTTATTTCCAGCTTCAAAAACAGATGATCCGTCCTGTCTGCCAACGACTGTAACGATATATTTATCGTCATAATTATAACTTAAACGTCCAAGAAATGAAGCCAAAGTTCTTTGACTATAATTAGACGTTATCTCATATGTACTAGCGTCAGATCCTGTTTGCAAAGAATTGTATTTAACAGCATCATTCGGAAATCCTTCTGCTGAATTATTAGCACTTTCTGAAGTATCTTTTTGCCACGTAAACCCTCCTAATAATTTCAAGGAATGTTTACCAAAATCCTTTTCATAAGTAAATGTATTTTCATTTAACACACTTTGACTTTGACTCTGGTTTACTCTTGCATAACCACCATTAGCACCAACTGCTAAACGTTCTGGAGCAAAGGCAGAGATATAAAAATTATTTTTATAATAATTCATTTCTGCTCCTATAGTAGTCTTAAATTTAAAATCTTTAAAAATTTCATACTCCAAATAAGTATTAGCAACGACGTTAGTTACAAGATCATGATCTTCTCTGAGTTGAGTATCGGCTACTGGGTTACGTTGAGCACCTGCTGTAATTGGATTAATTCCAGTAAAATTACCTTCATCATCATATACCGTTCTAATAGGAAGAACCGCTGATACAATACCGCTAAAATCTACTTTATTATTCTCTTTCTTAAACCTAGAAAGGTTTATTCTAACACCTGTCTTTAGACGTTCGTTTAATTTAACATCTAAGTTGGTTCTCATGGTTACTCTTTCTAATCCAGAACCTACTAAAATACCGTTCTGATTAAAATAATTTAATGACACATAATAATTAGTATCCTCACCTCGCCCTGCAATAGATAAATCAGTATTACTGATTGTTCCCATTTGAGAAACAAGTCCTAGCCAATCCGTATTTGGCGTATCATTTGGATCAAATTGTAAGGGTAACGACGTGTTACGCATTCCCAAAGGCACATTTACACCGTTAACATCTACTCCTGGTCCAGGAACAAATTGACCTGCTTCATTTTCATAATCCACATAATCCGATCCATTTAAAATATTAATTTCATTAGCTATCACTGCCGTGCCACTATAATGATTTATGGATATTGCAGGTTTACCCTTAGCTATTTTTGTTCCACTTTTTGTAGTAACCAAGATAACTCCAGAGGCTCCACGCGTTCCATAAATAGCTAATGCAGTAGCATCCTTAAGCACATCTACAGATTCAATATCATTGACATTAATATTATTAAGGTTAAAATCTGTACCTGCAATAAACCCATCGATTACATATAAGGGATTATTATTTCCATTGACAGAATTTTGTCCTCTAATCCTAATAGTAGAAGCCGACCCAGGAGACCCATCGTTAGACGTTACATTAACTCCTGAGGCACGCCCCTGAAGGGCTTGATCCAAACGGGCTACAGGTTGATTTTCTAGCACATCTGCTTTTACCGACGACACGGAAGACACTAAATCCTTCTTGGTAGCCGTACCATAACCTATTACAACTATTTCATTTAGAAGCTGAGCATCTTCCAATAAAACAAGGTTAATCGTTGTTTGACTTCCAACAGTTACTTCTTGAGTTACAAACCCGACATAAGAGAACATCAGCACATCCTGTTCTGAAGCATTTATGGAAAATTTCCCGTCAAAATCGGAAACTCCCCCTTTAGAAGTCCCTTTTACAATAACATTTACTCCGGGTAGAGGTTGGTTGGTATTATCGGTTAGTGAACCAGTAATGATCTGCTGGGCATTGACCGACAGCATACCAAAACACAATAACAAGAGTGTGGTTAATTTTAATCTCATAATTAAATAGTTAGTTTGTTTGTTAATTAACTATAGATTTTGCAGTTATTCACCAAAATCCATAGTTAAATTTTTAATAAAACTAGCAAAACATAAACTATGGAAGAGATTTCAACCTTTAATTTATTTCTCAATTAAGGGGGCTAAATGTTGCACATTTTGGTCTTTTCGAAGGTTTTGCTACATTTTTCATCAAATCAACAAAAACCACACAACTATTTGATTTTCAGTTAAATAATTTAAAGTATTTTATATATTCAAAAAAAACGTAATAAATTGAATCCATCTTCCATTCACTAAACAGAAGTAATCCATTACCTATATATATCCTATTTACTATAAAGGCCCCACCTTATACATAAGGTATATTAATTTCCTGAAATTTAATTAGTAGTAAACAAGAACTGTTCTGAATATGTGTAGATCAGAATTTTTATCTAACACTTCAAAACATCGCATTGAAGATAAAAGCACTTTAACTTACACAAGTGTCGTCGTCAATTATAAACGTTAATAAAGTGTGATATTCTTTTATCACATCTTATTAATGAAATAGGATTATACGAGCTTTATTTAGTAAATATAAATACCAAAACACCGTCTCAATCTTAAATACAATCCATTAACATGTTTTCAACCAATCATATATTGAAACATGAAACTGTTTTGAAGAGATAAACACTTAATAATCTAACATAGAGATTATTAAAAACAAATATTAAACATCAACTAAAAATGATCGTGATTATTACCTGTAATTAAGGAATGAAAAAATAAATATCAATATTATGTAAGAATTCACTCCAAATAAAACATTTTACAACATTATAACCCCCTTAATGCTACAATAATCACCAAAAAACGGACATAAATTTTATAATTTGGTAGTACAAAAATACTAACCATTTAAACTTTATTAAAATGAAAAAAACATTACTATCTTTTATTATGTTATTAGCAGTAACATTTACTTATGCACAACTTGCGCCGGGCGAAATCTTTTACGATGCGTCGTTTAATTTCCAAGTAACCACATTAGAAGATGCCGGATCTCCAAATACGGTTTCTCTAACAGGAATTGCTGATGGTGCGAATGTACCAAACGCATTAGTAATACCTGCTACCGTAAATCAAGGAGGAATTGATTATGCGATCACATTAATTTCAAGTCAAGCTTTTAAATCGACATCTGTTACGTCTCTAGTTATCGAAGGAGACACTGAACCAGGTCATCAATCATTTATGGGTTGTGTTGATCTTACATCTATCAGCCTTCCTCTTTCATCAAAAATAGGGGCACAAGCCTTTAGAGATTGTACAGCGCTTACAACCACAAGTCTTCCTAATGTCCTTAGTGTAGATGTACAGACATTTAGAAATTGTACAGCACTTACTTCTATAAGTTTACCAAGTTTAATTTCTCTTGGAGCTGGTGAAGGTGCTGGATTAACATTTTGGCAATGCGCTAATCTTCAAACTATAGATATTCCTTCTGTTGAGGCTATTTATGTGGGTGCATTTAACGCTGCTGGACTGACTTCCATCACGCTTCCTACCTCATTAACAGTGCTTGACGAAACCAATTATAACATCTTTAGAAATATTACAACCTTAACACAAGTAACTGTAGAAAACCCTACACCAATAGCTCTTACATATTCTGATCCAACAGATACAACGTCGTCTATATTCGCTACAACACTTGGCTCTGCGAATTTAACTGTACCTAATGGTAGTCTTGCTGCATATCAAGCGGCAGAAGTGTGGAAAGATTTTGCTTCTATTACAGAAGCAACATTAAGTATCGATTCTAATGAAAAAGCAGTCTTTAAATCTTATCCTAACCCAGTTAACGATCGTTTATATTTTTCATCAAAAGCAATTGCTTCCGTTGAAATCTATAACCTCTTAGGATCTAAAATAGCTTCTCAAAAAGTGAATGACGGTGTAGATACTAGCGCCCTTTCTAAAGGAATGTATTTAGTAAGATGCCAAGATGCTGAAGGTAAAAATGTAGCAACAGTAAAAGTTATTAAACAATAATTTTTAACACTGCACTGTAGTCTGAAATAATCGACACAGATTATTAAAGGATTTAATTAAAGCTGAACAATGATATCATTGTTCAGCTTTTTTGATGTATATACTTTTACAAGCTTGTTTTGTTCACTTCGTTGTATTAAACGTCAACACACGTTCTCGATTACTCTTCTCTAAAATTTCACAACTTTTGGTTTTATTGACTAAGACCTTCATTAGTAAATAAAGTCGCTTAAAAACTCTATTTTGTAATTATTTAAATAATAAATGATGCTATAAATAGCATCATCAAAATGGCCAAAAATAAAACTTCTTTTCAGCAGTTAACTATTGCCATACAATAAATAAAATGGATACTCAGATACAGTAGAAACTAGATAAACCAAAAAAAAATTACAGAGGTGTAACATTGCTTTTCTATTTATCAGGGCCTGTGACTTTTTTTATAAAAAACCATTAGTCCACTACCAAAACTGTAAAAAATCCATCGAATACATCTACAGACACCACATTTAAGCGGCACGCACTTCTTCTATAAGTGAATGTCGCTGATTTAGATTTGAGATATTGTTAATCCTAATAACGAACTAAATAATCGCTAGAAAGCCGTATAAAAACAAAAGCTAAATGGTGTACTGAAGAAGAAATTAAACAAAAAAAAATAGCTTGAGTTATGCCCCAAGCTATTTTTAAATCTTACGTAGAGTATGTATTTCCCCCTTTTTATACTATAAATCAAATTGATTTACACCGTCTACAGTTCTATTTCTAAATTCTAAAACATCTGAAGCTTTATAATCTACACCATTAAAACTAAAAGAGTAATTAAGAGTAAGTTCTCTGGTATCAGGGTTATAAAAAGAACCGCCATCGTCTACAACTTCTATAGCATTATCGGCTGTTTCAATAGTTATAGAATTATCTGCGGCTACAATTACTTTTAATTTTTTGTCTGATCCTCTTAAATCTGCAATACCACTATATAACAATGCATTAGGGGCTAACATGGTTAATTCCAACACATCTGTAATACCTCCTGGATACACAACAGTTTCGTTTGTACTTCCTGTCTTTATTACTTCACCTTTTTGAATATAGTTACCATATAGTTGATTGATATATGTAAACGTAATGATAGATGTGTTATATTCTGATAATATAGAATCTGCTTTCACAACATTATCTAATTCAAAACCTAACGCATAATTGTTTCCCAAAGAAATTTCATCTGCTAAAAAGTTAATTGAATCTGCTTGAACATATACGAAACCTTGTGTTTTCCCTGCAGGAATAATTATTTTATTATTTGCAGGATTTCCTTCGATATCTACTAGACTATAATAACTTGGAGGTAATACTGGGCGACCACTATCGGTTACCAGTGCATCGCTTAATGAAAAAGTGACTTCTACATCTTCAGTATTATTAAGTCTTCCTCCTAGAACAACCCCCACACCAATTCGCATGCCTTCTCCCATTATAAAAGTACGGTCTATTTGTGCTTTTGGTAAATAAACTGAAGTGAATTCAAATTCATTATCAACAAAATCATCATAAGAACATGATACAGTCCCCATCCCAATGACAAGTGTAAGCGTCAATAATTTAGTAATTGATTTTAATATATTTTTTTTCATAATCTTCATGTTTGTTTTTTACCAACCTTGGTTTTGTTTCAAATTAGTATTTATCAACAGCTCATCATATGGTAAGGGTAAATAATAATTTTTATTTTCGTATTGTCTTCTTTCAACATCTATATTTTGATACGAAAATGTATCATCTGAATTTTTAGTAATCTTAACACCTTTAATACCTTCTGTATCTACAATATCTTTCCAACGTCTTAAATCATGAAAACGCTCTCCTGTAAAACATAACTCAATACGTCTTTCATTTTGTAATAAAGTTTTAAAATCTTCCTTATTTCCTGAAACCTCATCTAAATAAGGATCTGTATTAATACCTGCACGTTTTCTAACCATGGCTAACGCATCCTTTGCTGAAAAGCTAAGTCCTGCCGGCACAGCATCTGGCTGTCCATAGGCTTCATTTACAGCTTCTGCGTAAGTCAGATACATATCTGTTAAACCTAACTGTACATATACTTTAGGCAGCGTGTTAATTGCATTATCTACCGATGGATCAAACTCTAAGTCATTTAAAAACTTTTTCAAGTAATACCCTGTTCTCGTTCCTTCTTCTTGAATAAAACCTCCAAAGTTATCTAAACCGCCTTGAAACATTTCTAAGGGGTTGTAATCTGTACATGTTTCAGATTCAAAGCATTGATCACCATTATAAAAAATAAATTTATAGAACCTCTTATCTCTAGATGTATAAGGCACTGAAGCATCATAGGTACTAGATGCATTACCAATAGGATAACCACTAGCATCTGGAAAAGCATCGACTAAATTTTGTGAAGGATTAACCTCCCCTTGACCAAATAAAGATGGTGGATATAAACGTTGTTCTAAACTGTTATTATTTCTAGAATTACGCATTCTCCATATATGATCTGGATTATTTTCTCTATCAAAATCGTATGCTTGTAATGATTTTAAACCTCCATTTTGCACAATAACATCGTGAGCTAAACTTGCTGCTAACTCCCATTTAGCAATATCATTTGTCGTATTAAAAGCTGGACTTGCTGCAAACAATGCTACTTTTGCTTTCAGTGCATAAGCCGCTAAGCCACTTGCTCTTCCCGTTTCTAAATCGCTATATCCAGGATTATTAGTATCGGTTCCCGTATATATAATTGGTAGATTTTCTATCGCCACATCTAAATCTTCCATAATTTGAGCAACACACTCATCGTATGTGTTTCTAGATAATAAGGCGTATTCTTCATTTTCTAATATACCATCTACAATTGGAAAACCAAGCATGGTTCCGCTAGCGTCAGGACCTCCAAACACTTTAAGCAATTCCCATTCGGCAAAAGCTTTTAAAAAATGAGCTTCCCCGTAATATCTACTTACAATAATATCACTTAGTTCTGAACTGGCCTCAGATTGTAAATACGGTAAATCTTTATCGTGGATTAATTCAATATATTGATATACTTGTCTGATATTATTATAAGACCGTTGCCAAACATCACTATAAGGATTATCTGTTGGTCCCCAATAACCCGTTGCTAAAGCAGTTTCTTGCGAATTTAAGACGCCATTATCCGTTAGATATTCATTTGAAAAATCGGTAAAATAATCAAAAGAATAATCGGTATAAATCTCATCGATAATACCTCTCGAGCGTTGTCCAGAAGTTATGACCTCTTCTTCATGGGTGTATTGGAGTTCGTCTTCTAAAAAGCTACTGCATCCTGAAATGGTTATACCCAAGGCTATTATGGTTAATATTTTATTTGTTAATTTCATCGTTCTATATTGTTTTATTAACATTTACTTATTAAAAATTTAGTGAAGCTCCAAATACAATGGTTCTCATCATTGGGTATTCATAAACACCAGCTTTTGGATCTTCTGGATCTAAATCTTTCATTTTACTAAATAATGCTAGGTTAGTCCCACTAAAATATAATTTAACGTTCGCGAATGGCCCATTAGCAATTATTCGCTCTGGGAATGTATATCCGAGCTCTAAGTTAGAGATCCTAAAATAGCTCCCATCTACTAACCAATAATCAGAATTTTTATAATTGTTAATACTCGTTCTTGTACTTAATCTTGGGTTTGCATTACCATTAGGTAAATTGTTATTTACATTTGAAGTATAACTTCTAAGCCCATTATGCTTATAGTAATCGTAACTATTTAAGTTAACATCGTAACCTGAGACTCCCACACCAACAACATCGAAATTGAAGCCTTTAAACTCCATCCCCACATTAATACCGTAGTTAAAACGAGGTGTACTATTACCAATAGCACGTTGATCTCTAATATCGATTACATTATCTCCATTTTGGTCTACATATCTAACATCTCCAACTTGTACATCTCCAAATTGTGGTAAAGCATCACCAATATTTTCTGCTGTAAAAAGTCCATCACTTACGTAACCAATAATATTATCTTGAGATTCTCCTTCTTGTAATCTATATTGATCTGGGTATGGTACTTCAGAAATCTTTTCACCTACAATTTTATTAAATCCTGCATTTACACCTACGTAGTATTTAAAAGTTCCAATATTATCATTGAATGTGATATTAGAATTAAAACCTCTATTGTTTCTTCTCGTAAAATTTAATTGTGGTAAATAAGCATCACTACCTAAAGCATCTGCATAAAGTTCACTTGCTTTAATAACTTGATCTTGAATATCTATGTTGAAGTAATTAAAACCTAATGTTAATTTTTTGAACATACTTAATTCTACACCTGCAAACATCTGATTGTAAACCACCCAGTCGATATCTTCATTTCCTGTCGTTGATAACCAATATCCAAAATCGTCTTGAGTATTATTACCCGATCCTAAATATATCGTACCATTATTTCTACCACCACCCCAAGTGTCTAAATAATAAAACGTAGATGCGGTGTACTCTGTTCCTACTTGTCCAAAAGATGTTCTGAATTTAAGAAAATCGATAGTTTTACTATCTTTTAAGAAATCTTCGTTAGAAGCGATCCATGAGGCTCCTATTGTTGGGAATAAATTTGTACGATTATTACCTATAAACTTAGAACTACTGCTCGAGTTTAAGTTAGCGAAGAACACATATTTTTTTAATAAGGCAAACTCCCCATTTAAATTAAAGGTTAGATTACGCTTATCAGGTTGCGTAGATTCTCTGTTAGGTTCGTAATATAAAAGATGACTAAAATTTAAGTTTAACGTAGACTTGTTCATATCTTTATAGTAGTTAAGGTTACCACCATAAGCCATATTTCTTTGAATACCAGCATTAGAACGCCCTATTGTAAGATCTATAGATTCTTCTGCAAATAAATTTAAACCTAAATAATCTAATCCAGCCTCATTTTGACGTGTTCCTAATGTGTATAGAGCTGGCGTGTTATTTGTTGAAAGCGTTTGTGCATTGTATGTACGCATCATTATATACGTACTATACTTAAGTCCCTTAACATATTTTTCAAAATCGAAATCTAAACCTAAATCAAAAACCATATTGGCGGTATAATCTGTTCTTGAACCACCATCAACTAATTCAGATAATACATTTGTGTTAAACTCATTACTAACAACATAAGCGGAGTCTCCTACTTTTAAAGGAAAAGCATTTGCTGGTGTTGTTGAAATAGCATTAAACATGGCATCAGCATTAATAATAGGTCTTTCGTTTTTTGAAAATTTACCATAAACACTAGCGTGCGTCGTTAACATGTCGTTAATTCTGGCATTTATCTTTGTTCTAAAAGTAATGTTTCTTCCTTTTATTTGATCGCCCACTTTTTCAAGTCCTTTCCAGTCGGAATACCCTACAAAAGCACCATAGGTTACATTTTCTTTACCTCCATATACATTAAGTGAGAAAAGATTAGAAGGAGAAGAACTAAGTAAATACGTGTCTTGTCTATCTATATTCGGGTAATTTATTGGGTCAAATCCGTTATTGTATGCGTTAATTGCATCTTGGCTATAGATATTCCCTAAGCCATCGTTATTTGCTGCTTGGTTTATTACACTAGCATATTCTGAAGCAGAAAGTAATTCTGGCATCCGTGTTGGCGTATTTACACCTTGTTGGTAATTAAACTCAATTACTGGTTTACTAATTTTACCTCCTTTTGTAATCACATAAATAAGACCATTATCTCCTAAGTTTCCTAAAAGAGAATTAAAAGTTGCGTCACTAAGCACGATAACCTCTTCGACCTCTCTTAAGTCTACTTCTAGACCTCTTGGTTGTCCATCTATTAAAACATAAGGTGTACCTCCGTTTAATATATAAGAATAACCACCATCTTCACCAGGTGTATTTGTTCCTCTAACGATTCTTAATCCTGGTACGCGACCTCTTAAGGCTTCAGATAAATTATCTCCTGGTGTTTTACGAAGTTGTTCTCCAGACACTCTAAATACAGCACCCGTAGAATTCGTTAAGTTAAACACACCGAAAGGCGTTGTAAGCATTTCGTCCTTATTTTGCTTTTGAAGAGAATCATTTGCTACCAAACCTATTACTTGTGTGTTTTGAGCAACACTAATATTAATAAATATCGCATTAAGTAAGCAGAAAATAAAAAACTTCAATTCTGTTATGGTTAATTTCATTTGTTTGTTTTTAAAATTTTTAGTTTGTGGTATCTCATATTGTTAAAATAACGGCATTTTACCAGCCTTCAGTTTGTTCGAATGTTGGTACGGCTTCAACTTCCGAACTCGGAATTGGCCACCAGTAATTTTTATCGCTAAATGTCTTCTTTCTAAAGTCTACTGGTTCAACATTTTCATAACTAAAACCTGTAGGATAAATATCAGACACCCCACCTTGCCAGCGCATTTCTAAAAATTCTAATTTCAGGTTTTCTTCTAAATGTGCTATTTTCCATCGTCTTATATCATCATATCTAAAACCTTCAAAACATAATTCAATAGCACGTTCATTTCTAATACGATCTCTAAAAGTTTCTTTAGATCCAGTATATATGCCATCTACATTTGGCATCCCTACTCTATTACGTATCATATCTACTGCTTGCACAGCTGTTAAAGCAAGACCTGGAGCAGATCCAGAAGGACCATAAGCCTCGTTCACAGCTTCAGCATAATTTAAGTATACTTCTGGCATTCTAAATATGATATTGTTGGCGTGATAATCTAATTGACCTTGGAAACCTGCAGTTAAGTAATGACCATTTGGGATCCATTTTCTAATACGGTAACCTGTATGGTTTTTTACTTGCCATAATCTGTTTGCCGCTGTTGTAGGACTATGTAGATCTAATCCAAGTTCTCCGTCTTCATTTACGACTGCTAAATCTGCATAACCTGTTCCATTTACAGGGCTAGAAGACGTAACTGTCCACTGCACACCATCGTATAAAATATTATTATAAAATCTCGGATCTCTGTTTATAAAAGGCTCTTGAGGATTGTATGTTGGATCGTCTTTAATAGCCAATCCATTTTTAGTTTCAAATTTATCTACAAAATTAGCAAGCGCTCCAATATTCATTGGATTATTGTTTCCTTTTACAATATCAAAACCAACAGTTAAATAGGTCTGAGGTAATGGCAACAATGTTTTTCCGGTACCTACAACATCTTGATTAACCTCCATAAAAATAACTTCTTGAGGAATAACTTTCGACTTCCCTTGACCTACAAAAATATTTCTATAAGGCAATAAAGCCGATGGTTCTGGTTCGAAAAGATCTGCTCCGTTATGACCTACATCAATACTGTTAGCATTAGAAGAATTAACAAGTGAATACAATCCATTTGCATTTGCAAAATTAATTAAATCGGCTGCAGCTGTTGCGGCATCTACCCAAGCTTGTTGATCGTTAGATTTGTTTACTAATGGGCTTGCTGCAAATAATGTTATACGAGACTTTAATGCCATTGCAGCACCTTTTGCTGGACGACCAACATTTTCTGAGGACCAAGTTACAGGAAGTAAATCTATAGCGATATCTAAGTCTTCTAACATATCGGCTAAATTACTTTCATAAGTTTCACGTTCACGCTCTAAAGGATCATTAAGGTTTAAATTTTCTTTTAAGTAAACAAGACCTCCATGACGTTTAGTGATTAAGTGATAGAAAAAGGCTCTTAAAAAATAAGCCTGACCTTTTAAGTTATCGACATCTTCTTGAGAAGCACCTTCAACAAGATCTATATTTTCAAGCATGGTATTTACAACTCTAATTCCTTTCCAAGATTCGTAATATCTTATAACAAAATTAGGTGTTTGACCTTGCCCTGATCCTCCATCAAGGTTCATTAAACTTAAATAATCTGATTGCGCGTATGAATTATAACGTTCAGGTACATTATTATTCATTCTTCCTGGGTAGCCTTCGCCCCCCATAGTCATGGCTGGAAGAATATCTGGGTTTCCTGCTGCTGCACTAACTTCTGTTATTAAATAAGTGTAAGCTCCGTCTAGAAAATCTCTAGCCAAACGAATGTCACTAAAAATGTCGTCTTGATCTAAGGCTTCAAAACTTTGTTCTTTATCTAAATAATCTTCACAGCTAAAGGATAAGCTTATCAAGATTAAAAGGAATGTATATTTAAATGTTTTCATAGTTGTTTGTTTTTTAAAAGCTCATAGTTAATCCTAAGTTAAATCTTCTCAATATTGGATATGCACCTGGCGTATTACCTTCAGGATCTGCATAATCTAAATCAGAAATAGTAAAAAGATTACTTCCGCTCACGTAAATTTTAAAACGGCTTATATTCGGGCTGTTTTCCATGTCAAAATCATATCCAAGATCTAAACTTCGTAATTTAATGTAATCCAAATCTATAATTCTTGCTGTTGTTGCCGCCGCAAGATTAGGATTAGCTGTTCCTATGTGCAATGCAGGATATGCTGCATTTGGATTAGAAGGTGTCCAGTAATCTAATTGATCATAACGACCAGCGGCTTCACCATTTGGAATGGCATAAGCTAGGTCGGCGTTAACAAGACCTTTATGTCCCTCTATTCCGTTTATTAAAGCACTAATAGACCAACCTTTAAAACCTGCATTTAATCTTAAACTATAACTATTTCTAGGAGAGTCTGGTAAATCGAATCTTACCATATCTTCGGTGTTTACACCTATTATTGTACCGTTAGCATTATAATCTACATACCTATAATCTCCTAAACCTGGATTACCAGAATAAACAGGGTAGTTTAAAAGCTCATCGATATTTTGGAAATACCCATCGGTTTGTAATAATGCAGAAGCCCCGTTAGGTTTATTAGCTATTTGAGTATATTCTGGAGTTCCTGGTCCATCTGCAGCACTTTTTAAAATTCTATTTTCGTTAAAAGCATAGAATCCAGTTGCTGAATAGCTAAACCCACTTGCTGTTCTATTTTGGTAGGTTAACGATATTTCGTAACCATGACTTTCTGAAATACCTAAATTGGCATATGGTAAACTTGCCGAGGATCCGAAATAAGAAGGTACAATTTGTAACCTATCGATTAAATCTTCCCTATGGTCTTTAAAGAAATCTATACTACCTGATATATTATTATTAAAAAATCCAAAATCTACACCTATATTTTCTTTAGACACTGTAGCCCAGGTCAGTAAAGGATTCCCCAATTGATCTTCTTGTATAATGTAAAGCGGATCTGTATCGCCTTCTCCAAAGTAAAATCTAGACGTTGGTCTTAATTCGGCATTTGTTGTTGGACGATCGAAATAACTTAAATATTGCCAGCGATCGTTACCTAAACCTGTTTTAGACCCCGTTTCTCCGTAAGAATATCTAATTTTAAAATTATTCATCTGTGGCAGAATATTTTGCACAAATTTTTCTTTAGCTAAATTAACACCAACAGATATAGACGGGAATAATTTAAAACGATAACCTTCTGCGAAAGTTTCATCCCCATTATACGAACCACTTATTTCAAAGAAATAGCGTGTGTCATAATTATAAGTTGCTCTACCTACCCAATCTTCATTGTAAAACGGAAATTGTGTATTGCTAATTTTTTCTTGACGGCTAAATAATGCTAATCCAGTTACAGCGTGTTTCCCAAAAGTGCGTTCATAAAACAATTGTGCTCTTGTATTAGTAATCTCGTAACTATTACTAATATTTTCATCGTTAACATTAAAATCAAAAGGACGTTCGTAATCTGGTCCTTCAAAAGAATCCCACGTGCCATCAGGTAATAAATCGTATCTATCTATACGTGTTTCTAATGACGAGTCGAATGTTGTAGTTTGTGATGTCTCGTAGTTACTTATATAGTTATACTTAGCAGTAAACATTAAACCCTTTGTAACAAAATCTAAGTCTTGTTCTAATTCAAAATCAATAGAAAAAATAGTGTTCAATAAATTAGCTGAACCTTCAAGATTATTACCTATACTTCCACTAATAGGAAATCGTATTTCTGCTAATCCTGGATAATTCGGGTCAGGATATAGTTCCATCGCTTCGGCAGGATAATAAGGCACAGCCCCTCCTGGCGCAGTCGTATACAATCCTAAAAAAGAAGGGTCACTATTTGCATTACCCGATTTATTTCTATCTTCTAATCGGCTACTAACACTCGTTTTTAATCGTGTGGTTTTTGATAATTTAAAATCTAAATTTCCACGGAAAGAAAATCTTTGAAAATTATATTCTGGATCAAAATTAAAAAACTGTCGTGCTTCTGTAATATCTCCCTCATGTAAATATCCTGCGGAAGCATAATATTTCACGAAATCTGTTCCACCAGAAACAGAAACATTTTGACTAAAGCTCGTTGCGAAATCTTTTGTAGTATAATCTACCCAATCCGTATTTGGATAGATATATGGTAAATCGCCATCTCTCCAGTGTGCCAATTGAGATTCTGTAGAATATCCTCCACTGAATGCAGCATCATTATAAAGTCCAACATTAAAAGCTTTCTGAGCATCGTAAGCACTTAACGCATCGTAAGTGTCTGGATATGTTTTTATAGAAAACTCACTTGTGAAATTCACTTTTGGTTTACCTATCTTTCCTCTTTTAGTGGTAATGATAATTACACCGTTAGCACCTCTAATTCCGTAAACGGCTGTTGCCGCTCCATCTTTTAAAATACTTATGTTTTCTATATCATTAGGATCCATATAAGAAAACCCTCCTACAATTTCAACTCCATCTACTAATATTAATGGATTAGAATTACCACGAATAAATATTTCACCATCATCAGCTCCTGGTTCACTCGTCGATTGCACCACATCTAAACCTGGAGTAACACCACTAAGTGCATTACTAACATTGGAAGAACCCGATTTAAGTATTTCGCTACCCTTAACTGAATTAATGGCCCCCAAAACACTTTCCTTTTTTTGTTTTCCATAACCAACAACAACAACCTCCTCTAAAGCCGAGGCATCTTCCTTCATAACTAAGTTAATAGGCTTCTGAATATCAGAAACAGTAATATCTTGGCTTTGAAAGCCGACAAAAGAAAACTGAAGTATTGCCCCTTTTTCGGCAGTTACAGTATACTGTCCATCAAAATCTGTAACAGAACCTGTAGATGTCCCTTTAACCAGCACATTTACTCCTGGCAAGGGCATTGCTAGTTCATCTGTAACTGTACCTGAAATGTTGGATTGTGACCATACAGAAACAAGACTAAAACAGCATAGAAAAAGCGTAAGTATCTTTAATTTCATAATTTAATTGGTTTTAGTTTTTTTAGTTTGTTTTCAATAATCAATACTATAGATCGTACTTATTATATCTTAAGTTCAAAATTAACGGGTTTAATTGTTAATATTTTCTCAAATACGGGGTTAAAATGTTGCTAAATCATTTTTTTTATTAAGAGAACTACTGTAAACACTCGTATTGCGAATAATTCAAAATAAAATCCTAAAAATTACTTTTTATAAATCTAGAAGACATTTTACTACTATTTAATAGTTAACTAAATTTAAAAATAATTTTTAACCGACAATTAAATTGGACCAATTGTTAATTTTGAGTTAATATTAAAAATTAGATTACATACTAATATTAAACTTTTGTCTGCGTTTTATAGCTGTATAATTTGAAGTGATATATTCGACCTTTTAAAAGAATTTTATCCAGTTTAAAAATGTATATAATGACAGCTTCTTCGGTACATTAAATATTATCTCTTACATTGAATTTATAAAAAGCACATTCTGTTTTTCATATTTATAGACCTACAAAAACTTGGATTATTTAAGGCATTTATATGATTAGCGAGTCATATTATAACACAAGATTTATTTATCCTTGTCTATAATTATTATAACTCATTTTAATGGTACCGAGATTCTAAAAGAACCAAAATCAATTTCAACTTGAAGAAAACCTAACCTAATTAAACACGCTTATCATTCTAGATTAATAAACATGACGGGAGATTTTGTCTAAGCATCCTCAAAATAGTTTAGATCTGTCAGTTGTATTTTCAACTTTACATATTCAAATTTTGAATTCCATATTACTATTGACCTCTTTAAATGAAGAAGTTAAAGGGTAATTACAATTGTATGCTAGAAATAATGATCACCTATAAGATGATTTCATTTTAGTTTGTAACCACAAAAAAAGACGAAAGCATAAAATCTTTAAAATGTTCTCTTTGTCATTGCATCCAGACGTTTTAAGGGATAAAACATGTAATACGTAACATTACACCCCCTTAATTGAGAAATTAAAAACGCACAAACACGTTAAATTTGTGATATATTGATATTTAATAAGGAGTGTTTAGCATTTTCAATACATTAAATAGCTTAAAATTTAAGAGAAGTAAAAAGAATAGGTTGTATTCCTTTTTTTGACTGATAAATTTAATAATCAGAATATTAAAATAAAATAGACACCTATTAAATGTAATATCTTGTTTAACACTTATCAGGTTTCTCTATTTTAGTACCCATCAATATAAAATTAAATAAATACGGTAAATTTTCCTGCTATAGTACTAAAACAGGAATAGTAAACAGCTATTCTTTTTAAGAAAGAGAAATTATTGGTGTTACCTTTAAAACAAATAATAATCGATTAATATTTTTAAATAGAAATGATGAATTCCAGATTCCAAAGCAGGTTATTTATATTAGCTATGTTAGTAGTAAACTTTAGTTGTAAAAACAGTGCTAAGAGTTCGCATGCAGATATAGAGGTAAAAACAAGCAAACCAAACATTGTGGTCATATATCTAGACGATTTAGGTTATGGCGACTTAAGTTCATATGGAGCTACAGAACTTAGAACACCCCATATTGATGCTTTGGCGACCGGTGGTGTAAAATTCACGAATGGTTATGCAACTTCAGCAACCTGTACTCCTAGTAGATATGCGATGTTAACAGGAATGTATCCATGGAAAAATAAAGATGCTAAGATATTACCAGGAGATGCCCCCTTATTAATAGACACTCAACAACACACCTTACCTAAACTATTATCTAAAGCAGGTTATCAAACAGCTATTGTCGGGAAATGGCATTTAGGTTTGGGATCTGGAAATGTAAACTGGAACGAAACAATAAAACCAAGCCCTAATGAAGTAGGTTTCGATGAATCTTATATACTGGCTGCCACCCAAGATCGTGTACCAACAGTTTATATCGAAAATGGAGACGTTGTAAACTTAGACAAAAACGATCCTATAGAAGTGGATTATAAAACCAATTTCGAAGGTGAGCCAACCGCAATTTCTAATCCAGAAATGCAGACTATGAAATGGCATCACGGTCACAACAACAGTATTGTAAATGGGATTCCAAGAATTGGCTATATGAAAGGTGGTGAAGCTGCGAAATGGAGTGATGTAGATATGGCAGATCATTTTTTAGTAAAAGCTCAAAATTATGTAAAAACACATAAAGCAAAACCGTTCTTTCTGTATTACGCTATGCAACAACCACATGTTCCTAGAACCCCACACCCTCGTTTTGTAGGTAAATCTGGAATGGGTCCAAGAGGTGATGTTATTTTAGAAGCAGACTGGTGTATTGGTGAATTCATGAAAACTTTAGAAGAAGAAGGAATTTTAGAAAACACCTTGATCGTATTCTCTAGCGATAATGGCCCCGTTTTAAATGATGGGTATTACGATGATGCTGTAGAAAAACTAGGAAATCATGACCCCAAAGGAGGTTTACGCGGTGGTAAATATAGCTTGTTTGAAGCTGGTACTCGCGTACCCTTTATAACGTATTGGAAAAACCACATCAACCCAAGTGTATCTGATGCTATTGTCTGTCAAATAGATTTATTAGCATCTTTCGGACACCTAGTTGGCATAGAAGACAATACAACCGATAGCAAAAACTATTTAAATACTTTATTGGGTGAAACGAAAAAAGGAAGAGATCATTTAATTATTGAAGCGAAATCGAATACAGCTTTAAGAAGTGGAGATTGGTTAATGATTCCGCCATATAAAGGAAGTGCGATGAACAAAAAAGTAGGAACAGAAACAGGCGTGTTGTTACAATACCAATTATTTAATTTGAACGAAGATCTTGGTCAAGAAAACAATTTGGCCGAATCAAATCCTAAAAAATTAAAAGATATGATTCAAATTTTCGAAAGATTAAAACAATAAATTAGAGAAATATCGAACTACTCTATAAAAACCAGATATCTCACTTTTCAAAAGAGAAATAAGAGAAACCCAATATCAAAAACCAAAACATATGAAAACATTTTTGAAGTTTTTATTTATATTCCTTATTTCAAGCACTGGTTTGGTCGCTCAAACCGAAGTGCTATCCTTGAAAAACAATACAGGTATTGTTGAAGAAAATGGTGCGGTAATACTATGGAAAAACCAAGTCGATGGTTACGGAGATGCTACCCAAAGTAACGTTGCTCTTGGTGGTGATAAATTATACGAAACCTACCCTGGAAAAACAAATGTTGGGTTTAGTAAAACGGGATCTTTTCTTGAAGTTGAAGGTTCTAGTTCTTATATTTCCGATAATACGTACAGTGTTTTTTATGTAGGTAAATCCGAAAACACGGTTACTAATAAACCAGCAGGATTAATAGGAAATTACGATATGAGTGGCGGATTTGCCAATTGTAATGGTATTCGATTTGTAAGGCTTCAAGATGGTAAGATTGGTTTTGACTATTCGCGACCAAATTATACCCGTGTAAATATAGGTTCTAATGAAATACCCGAAGACAGTTATTTCTTTTTTGGATTTACAATCGACGCTTCAGGAAATTATCACTATTTCGATAGCACATCGCCTATAATAACTACAGGTACCATTACAAACACAATGCGCACCAATCCTGATGCAGATCTTAAATTTAATCTTTTTGAAGAAGTTGCAGGTGCACAAACGTACAACCACACAGAAGTTGTAGAATTTACAATGTACAATGGAGGACTTAGTACCACAGCATTCCAAAATGAGTACACTAGGTTAGCTACAGAATATGCAGAACTTGTTACTGCCGAATTTTCGGTTACAGAAGTATTACCAACAACACGAACAGGCTTACCTGTAAATGCAAATATTATAATAACGTTTAGTCAAGATGTAGACAAAACTTCAGACTACCCAAAAATTTACATCAATAAAAATGAAACAGAAACTGCAGGTAATTGGATTTTATCACCCGCAAACACCCTTACGTTTACGCCTAGTGAAGACTGGCCTTTTAAGGGATTAGTAACTCTAAATATAGAAGACGGATTAAAATCAACCGACGCTGTCGCTATTGACTTAACTAAAGCAACTAAATATAATTTTATTGTAGAAACTGACGAAAATTTTGGTGTGTCTGAAAACATAACACTAACATCTATCGCTACGGTCGACTTCCCTCAAGTTGGACATACCTTAGGACTAAAAATGAATTTACCTACTAATAGAGATCATAAAATGCCTGTTCATTTTTGGATACATGGTGGTGGTTGGTCTGGAGGCTCTCCTGAGGCTTCTGCAGGCGCATTTTCTCCTCACGGTGAATATTTAGCAGAAAATTTAGGTGTAGCAACTTTAGGCGTTGGATATAGATGCTCTGGGTCTAGCGGAACTTTTTCTTTAGCAATGGAAGATATTGATGCTGCCTATCAATGGGCATTAGACAATGCTGAAGCTTACAATTTCGATATGACAAAAGTATTTTTTAGTGGTGGCTCTGCAGGAACGCCATTGGCTGCTCTGGCTGCACAAAAATACGATGGCGTTATTGGATTTATTGGATTTAATGGAATCTATGACTTTGTAAATGATGCAGGAGATTTCGGTAACAGTAATTGGTACAAGCAAAATGTGCCAAGTGAAGCTGCTAACTCTCCAATTTTTCAATTAAGCGAAAATCCGCCAGCAACAATAATGATGCATGGAGATGCAGATACCACAATTTCCTATACACAAAGCACACTATTTTCTGAAGCAATAAAAGCCGCAGGCGGTAAAGCAGAAGCTGTAATATATCCGGGTGAAGTTCATGCCTTTTTTAATCCAGGAAAACCTGCTTATGAAGATGTTTTAATAGAAATGGTTGGTTTTATGGCGCAATTACTCGACAGCGAAACCCTAAGTATGGGTACTATAAACCTGGATCAATCTCTAAAGCTATATCCTAATCCTGTAAAAGCAGGAGATACAATAAAAGTTGCATCGCGATCAGATTTAAATGGAGCACAAGTGCAAGCTCAAATTGTTAATCAATTAGGGCAAGTTGTATTAAAATCGGTATTGTTTCCAAATTTAGACTCGAACACGATTAATATAACTACTAAAGGGCTTACCGAAGGGATTTACATTCTAAATATCGTTGTAAACCAAAGTTCAAAGAGCATAAAATTTATAATTCAATAAACCAATTAAACACCAAAAACCAATCTAAATATGAAAAAAAAACTACTTTATGCAATACTTCTTTCTTTTACAATTAATACGTTTTCTCAAACAACCGATTGCGGTAACATCGTAGATGATACGTTTGATGAAACGGGAGCTTTACCAAATGTATGGACAGAATACAATACTTCAGGACGTGTAACTGCTGAATCCGGGAAATTGAAATTTAATCACAATATCGATATGCCTTCTGCATCGCGTACCCTTACCCCTATTTCTAGTAATGCTACTTTTTCTTTTGATGTATCTGCATCGCGTAACTCTGTGAATTGTCAGATACACTTAATATCATCTACGGGTAAGTATCTATCTAGTATTGCTATAGGTCTTGGCCCTGCGACTATAAAATACGCAACGTCTATGGAAGAAGAAGTTCCTAGCGGTTTTACTACAGGAACACCAGAGGTCAGTTTTAAAACAAATACAGTTTATACGCTTTCAACCCAAGTTGACTTTACTACAAAAAAAGTTAAAATTTTCAATAACGGAAAGTTAATGGCTGCTAATATCGCTTTTCTAGAAGATGTAGAAGATATTGCTAAAATTGACATACAACTGATTTACATGTATGCTAACAATGGTCAATTCTATTTCGATAATATATCTTTATTAAGCGGAGAAGAAAACCGTTTACTTTTAGCCAGCAATACAAACGAAGCAGAAAACATATTAAACTCTTCTTCAATAGGTAGTAGCTATAATCAATATCCACAATCGGCTGTAGACGACTTTAAATTAGCGATAGACAATGCAAACGCAGTGCTTAACAACTGTGAGTCAAATGCTAACACAATAGATAATTCAATTCTAAATTTACAAACAGCACAAGAGATTTTTGATGCTACCCGTGTAAATAATCCTGTACTTAAAATGTATAATGCTCTTAATTTTTCGGGTGAAGAACACGAAATCTATTGCGGTTATTATAATGGTGGCTTAGGAGAGTATGAGGACTGGGCTGTTTCTTTTACCTTAGAAAAAGGATATATGGCAACTTTTGCTCAAGATATTAATGGACTTGGCGTTAGTAAAATATATATTGCTCAAGATAATGCTATAGAAATTAATTTACCTGTCGATTTACAGAATACGATTTCATTCATACGTGTGAGTCCTTGGTTTCCTGTAGGCAAAAAAGGAAGCTTAGGAGGAGATATAAAATGGAGTTCTACAGATAACTACAACACTACTTGGCATTATAGCTGGGGTTTAACGGATCAGAATTCTGAAGGAATTGAATTTGTTCCAATGGCATGGAGTAAGGCTGACAGTTGGACATCTCTAGAAAAGATGGAAGAAGCTGGAGAAAACATGTCTTTTAATCATCTCTTAGCATTTAACGAACCTGATAACAAAGACCAATCAAACTTAACGGTAGCAGAGGCTTTGGAAGCCTATCCTAAATTATTGGCTTCAGGTCTAAGATTAGGTGCTCCTGGCGTTGAGAATATACAATATAGCACAACAAATGATTCTTTTAATCAAGATAGTTGGATTCAAGAATTTATGGATTCGTGCGTTGTACGTGGTTACCGTGTTGATTTTATTCCAGCACATGACTACGTTCGTCGTTCAAAGTCTTCTTTTTTAGAGCGCTTCAAAGGCCTTCATGATCGATATAATCTTCCAATATGGGTGACTGAATACAATTATGGCAACCCGAATTTTGGATCTGCAAATCTTACAGAAGAACAAGGATACACCAACATAAAGGGCTTGACAGAAGTTCTTGAAGAGGCAGATTTTATAGAACGTTACAATTGGTATTATTTCTTTGGAGCATCTACTGGTATAGGAGGCATGACTGATGGAAAACTAAATAGTACGGGACAATTCTATAGAAATCTTGAATCACAAAACCCCTCATATATTCAAGAAATTTACGAACAAGACTCAAGTTTAAGTATAACCGACCTTGACATTAACAAAATAGGTATTTATCCCAATCCTGTTACAACTGCCACGCTTAATATTACATACTCAGGGGCATTACTATCGCATGATACTGTTGTTAAAATATTTAATACTAACGGGCAAGAAGTCTTAACTAAAACAGGTAAACCCATTCAAATTGACATATCTAAATTAAGTAATGGTTTTTACTTGGTTCAAGTAATCTCCGGGGACATAAATACATCCAAAAAAATTATAATTACAAACTAAAAATCATGAATAAATTACAGCTAAGCTTAATTGTCTTTTTATTCACCCTTTGTGGTTTTTCTCAAACCGATCCTTGTGGTACCATTGTAAACAACACCTTTGATGAAACTGGCGTTTTTCCTAATAATTGGACAGAATACAATACTTCAGGACGCGTAACTGTTGAAGATGGTAGATTAAAGTTTGATCACAATATAGACATGCCTTCAGTATATCATACTTTTACGCCTACGGCTACCAATTCAGCATTTTCTTTCGATATATCTGCGTCACGTAATTCTGTAAATTGCCAAATACACTTAATGTCATCTACAGGTAAATACTTATCTAGTATTGCTGTCGGAATTGGCCCTGCGACTATAAAATACGCAACGTCTATGGTAGAAGGTATTCCTCACGGTTTTATACCAGGAACACCAGAAGTAAGTTTTAAAACGAATTCTGTTTATACGCTTTCAACTCAAGTCGACTTTTCTTCAAAAAAAGTTAATATTTTCAACAATGGAGAATTAATGGCTGCTGATATTCCTTTTTTGGAGGATGCAGAAAATATTGCTAAGATTGATATTCAGCTGATTTATATGTATGCTAATAATGGTCAATTCTATTTCGATAATATATCTTTAGAAAGTGGAGCTACCAACCGTTTGTTATTATCACGTAATGCCAGTGCTGCTAAAAATTTATTAGAAGCCGCATCAGTAGGAGACCATTATAATCAACATCCGCAATCTGCTGTAGATGACTTTCAATTAGCTATAGATGATGCAAACGCAGTACTTACAGATTGTAATTCAACCTCTAACACCATAGATCATTCAATTTTAAATTTACAAACAGCACAAGACATCTTTAATGCGCCCCGTATAAACGACCCTGTACTTAAAATTTATAGTGGGTTTGATTTTTCGGGTGAAGAACACCAAATGTATTGTGGTTATTACAATGGAAATCTGGAAATTCATGATGATTGGGTGACATCTTTCACTTTAGAAAAAGGATACATGGTCACGTTTGCAGAAAACGTAAATGGTACAGGTGCTAGCAAAGTTTATATAGCAGCGGATACAGATTTAAGAATAAACCTAACTAAAGACTTACAAAAGAAAGCCTCTTTTATTCGCGTGTCTCCTTGGTTTAATGTCCATAAAAAAGGAATGGCAGGTAAAGGCACAGATGTTATTCAAGAATTTAACAATTCATGGCACTATAACTGGAGTATTTCGGGAGAAGATGTCGACGACGCAAAATTTGTTCCTAATCAATGGGGAGGAGGCTCTGTTACTAATGCAATACACTTAGGAAATAGAATGGACATTGACCATTATATGGCTTTTAACGAACCTGACGGATCGGAACAAGCAAATATGACAGTAGATAAAGCTATTGAAAAATATGAAGATATGCTGGCTTCTGGATTACGTCTTGGTTCTCCTGCCAACAAAGACAATGCTAAAGGAGAAGAATGGCGCGATGCATTTATGACTAAGGCTGAAGAAAAGGGTTATCGCGTAGATTATATTGTAGTGCATTATTACAAAAAAACCTCCCCTTCAAATTTTTATAATTGGTTGAAAGCGATTCATGACAAATGGCAACGTCCTATTTGGATTAAAGAGTTTAATTACGGTGCAACTTGGACTGACCAGCCTGCCTCGAACGAAGCTGCAGGAGACGGATTAGAATCTTATATGAATATGTTAGACGATACTAGTTTCATAGAACGTTATGCCGTGTTTACTTGGCAACCTGACAAACCTGTTTATTCATTAATGTCTGTGCGCACTCCCGTAACACTAAGCAGTTCAGGTATTATGTATCGTGATCATGAATCACCTTTAGCTTATAAGCAAGAGATTTATGAGCAAGGACAAGCATTATCAATAAATGACAATTCAATTTCACCCCAATTTGCAGTATATCCAACCGTAATTACTAATGGTGTTTTTAACGTATCTATTCCTGAAAATGTTAAAACAAATAATATCGAATTATCTATTTATAGTATATCTGGGCAGCTTGTAAAAAAAGTATCAAATCTATTTTTAGAAGTTAATGTTAGCCATCTTTCTAGCGGCCTATACTTGATCAAAATTAATTCTGACTTAGGAAGCGTCACAAAAAAGATTATCATTCACTAAATGTATAGATTATCCATATGAAAACTTCTTTTATTAGAATGAATCGAATTATTAGTATGAAAAGAATAATGACTTATTTAAAACCAATAAAGTTTTATTTACTCATCCTATTTAGTGTCTTTGTGTGCCAATCCGTAAACACAAACACAGATAAACAAATTGATAAATCATTAAACATAACTAGTCTATTGCTTTAAATGGTAGACAGAAATCAGGTTGCAAAATTTCCAGAATCTAATTTTAGGATAAAACAAGAAATCAGTTATAATCGTGCATCTAAAACTCACAAACTAATAAAGGACTAATATAAAATATTTGTAAATTTTCAATTTAGCAATATCTATAAAAGGTGTTGCTTTTTTTATTTCAATCTGTTCTACAACCACAAAATCAACACAATAAAAACCCGTTAGCAACATATGTACTCCTTAATTGAGAATTTAAAAAGAGCTAAAAAGGTTTACTTTGTATATGAATCATAGTAACCACCAATATATTAAACAGAAATATTAAGGGGTGCTTCAAGAAATTATTAGAATTGATCTTTTGGTCTGAATTTACTTTTAAAAGAAGAGCTTACAATTCTAAGTTAAATTTATACACAAGAAATATGGAACAGAAAAATTACAAAAAAAACATTATGGCCGTGTGTTTTACCTTAATTATGTATTGCTTTAGTTTTAATGCATTTAGTCAAGATTACGTAAACGATATGGATTATGTATTAGGAGACACTAAACAAGCTTTTATTACAAATGCCATAACAACAGAAGAACAGGCAGACAACCTTCTACTAGGATTTAAAAACATGGGTGTAAACGGTATTCGTATCCCCCTTTTTGGTAGGGATCTTGAAGGTATAGATCTTAATCCAAATAAACCAATGTTTGACTATTTTTATACGCAAGCTCTAGCTCAAGGATTTGATATTTTTGCGAACCCTGCTCAAGGTGGTGGTGGTGCGCGAGTAGCAAATAATATGCTTAATGGCGAAGTTCCTTCTGTAAATAATATTCAAGCAGCTACCGATGAACTAATCGCTAGAGTTTTAGAATTTTCAAATGAATACCCAGATTGTAAATGGCTAAATCCATTTAATGAAGACGGGAGAGCAACAAGTAGCACATGGACTGTAGAACAAATAAACACTATTTATGCTGCGCTTTATAACAATGTAAATGGTGCTGAATTAATCGGACCTTGTACATGGGGACTTCCCGCAGCTATTGACATGTTTAAAAACACAGATATTACAAATTACATAACGGTAGCAGCATCTCACAACTTAGGTTTTAACCATAGTTTATGGGACGATTTTATTGCTCTAGCCGATGCAGAAAACTTACCTGTTTGGGACTCTGAAGTAAACAATAATGATGCTAAAGGCACAGGAACACGTTTAGAGAAAGCAATAGAGAATAAAGTTGATGGGTTGGTTTTATACGATTCCTGGAAAGGTATTAGCCTAGTTACCGGTGCATTAAGTTCAGGTACTGAAATAATGATGGACTTATATTTAAAACAAGAAGAAAAAGTAAACCTTGCTTTAGATGGTGTGGCAACACAATCTTCGACAAATCCCACTTTTAACAAACCTGCATCTCTTGCTATCGATGGCGATATAAACGGTAATTATGGAAGTGGTTCTGTTACTGTTACAGATGCAGAATTAGCACCATGGTGGCAGGTAGACTTAGGTGCTGACACAGCGATAGGCACTATCAAAATATACAATAGAACAGATGGATGTTGTAAGGCCAGATTGAATAACTTTACAGTATCCGTTATAAATAATAGTGATGTAACATCTTTCTCAGAAACTTTCACAACCTATCCGGACCCTAGTATTATAGTAGATGCAGGAGGTGTTCAAGGACAAATTATAAAAATAGTATTGCATAATGATGGTATTACTAATTACGGACTGACCTTAGCGGAAGTGCAAGTTTTCGCTCCAGACGAAAAATTATCGATAGTAGATAATACTCAAGTTCAAGTTAGCGTTTATCCTAATCCAGTTTCAGACACTTTTATGGTAAATATGCCAACTGCTAAATTCAACCAATTTAGGATGTATAATATCAATGGACAGGTTATTAAGGATGGTCAGATTGCTAATAATACTAATAAGGTTGAGATTAGTTTAAATACTCTTTCGCAAGGAATCTATATATTAAAACTAAGTGGAGAACAAACATCAAGAACATTTAAGATTATTAAAGATTAATAACAATCAACAATCTGGGTTTAGGCCTTCATTACAAGAGGCACTTTCTTAAATAGTGTGTAAATTTAAAAACATAAAATAGGATTAAGTTATTATAATTTAATCCTGTTTTATGTTTTTATTTAAAATTGAATTAAAACATCTCCCCTACTTACAATAGACATTATCTATTTCTCGCTCCATTATAAGCATAGACTTCATCGAAATAGCAAACAATTAATTTAGTAGCTTTGATACTATTTTCAATGTTCGCATTCTTTAATAATGCTAAACTTCAATGTATAGTATAATCTTGCTATGATACACTCTTTTACTCCTATAAAACATTTGAGATCCTAGCTTAACATCAGTACTACATTAATCATAATTAAGGCTTCAACTAGAACCCTAAATACATCTTAAAAAACATCATTTGATTCAATTGAAAATGTAAGATATCTTTACTAAGAAAAACGAACTTTCTTATATTTAAAGAGTCGGATTTGCATCGTTTCTATGGAGAATACAGAGTTTCTGTTTTCATCGTTCTGTTTAAGAGACCTCAGATTAAAACCCAATTCTAATGCTTTAATTATAATTGAAATCATGATGTAAAACAAAAAAAACTAGACATAAAGTTAATTTAAAAACCTTATGTCTAGTCTAAAAACAGCAAATCGATTACTTATGCATTTAAGAACATAAACTATTCGACTACCAGCATTAATAAATTAGGCCCGCTCTTTTTTATTGTCTTTAACTGAATATAATTTGCTCCTGCATTTAGCTTTACATTCTTTTCAATTTCTTTCCATTTAGAATTCCAAGATCCCGATGTTTTAAAATCGATAATGCCAACCTTCTTATTATTTACAATTAATTCCATGGGTCTAGAATTACTATCTTTTAAGGCATAACTAAATTTTAAAGCAAAATCACCTGCACTTCCATCATTTTCTTGATACCAACTAATTTGTCCTTCTTTACCTTTAAAATCGATAAATTCTTCACCATTTACAGCAACCTTTTTTGCTCCAGAAAAATCAGCGTCAATAGCCATCATCCCTTTAGCATATTTCTTAACTGCTGTTTCCGCTTTCCAGTATAAGCCTAAATCTTCACCGAACGCTTCTTCCATCGTTAATATCACATTATTATTTTTTATAACAATTGCCTTAACTGTAGTCCCTAATTCTACTGGAAAAGATCCTGTATATTTTTCACTTTGTATTGAAGGCGTTGTTCCGTCTAACGTATAATAAATATCAAATTTATTAATTGCTGCCGTTCCTAATAATACATTAGATTGCACATCGATGCTCACCTTTTTAGACGTTAGCAATTGTTTTTCCCCTAAAATCGCCCCCGTAATTACCTGAACATTTTCATTACCCTTTGGTAACTCTAAAAAAGCACGAGTAGCCCCCATAAATGCTTTTTTCACATTTATGCCTACATTCTTCGTAGTATCTACAGGGTCTCCATTTTCTAAAGAAAGTAATCTTGCATCTCCTGCAATGCTGTAGTAGATTTTATTTTCTCCGTAAGGATAAAATACACCTTTGGAATCCACTGTACGTGTGGTAATAATCGCAACTCTATCCGTATCGGCATTTGTGTGTTTGTCTTCTATTTCAAAAGTTATAGCAGAAGGTGTTTCTGCTGTTGTTTGTTTAGCAACTACAATTACTTCTCCGTTTTTATAACCTTTTGCAACCAATTCTCCTGCCTCCCAAGGTACCATCCATTCACACTGCATTTCATCCCATTTTGTACCAGGAATATCTTTACCTAAACTTTTTCCGTTTAAAAACAGCTCTACTTCATCACAATTAGAATAAACCCATACTGGAATTACCACTCCTTTTTCTAATGTCGGATGCGTCCAATGAGGCAATATATGCGCCATCGGCTCCGTAGTCCATTGACTCTTATAGAAATAAAACAAATCTTTTTTGAAACCTGCAACATCTAAAGCTCCCCCCATAAAAAGACGGAATGGCCAACCGCCATGTACATATCCTGCTTCTCCGTAATAGTCGAAACCTGTCCAACGGAAATGTCCACTAAACCAAGGTAAATCACGCATTAACTCCCAGTTTTTACGAGCTGAAATTCGCACCATGGCATTATCGTAAGATGAATTAAAATGTTGCTTACCATTATTCCATTTGTCGCTAGAGGCCCATTCAAAATGAAACACTTCTTCTTCGGTTAAATCTGGTAATTCGAAAGGCTCTTGTCCTTTATTTGGATAACCATCTCTAAACCATGATTTTGTTCTATAGTATCCACGGGTTTGCCATGTATGCGGTGCTTCTGTAGAGACAAAAGGTTTGTCAGGCCTAGCTTTGGTAAAGAAACCTTGTTTTTCACTACCTCCGTTTACACCAAAAACATCCATATATTCTGAAGCACTATGTCCAGAAGTCACTGGTTTTTCAGGATCCAATGCATGACAAACAGCTACTAATTCTTTAGCGATTTCGCCTCTGGTCTCGTTACCTACACTATAAATTATTATTGAAGGATGGTTTCTGTTACGCATTAACCACTCTGTCATGTCCTGTTTCCACCATGTCTCGAATGCTTGGCTTCCATAATCTTCTTTTGCTTTTTTATGCCAACCATCAAAAATTTCATCCATAATTAAGAAACCTAATTCGTCGCATAAATCATAAAACATTGGTGGTGCTGGGTTGTGGGCTGTTCGAATAGCGTTTACCCCCATATCTTTTAACAATCCTAATTTCCAACGCAATAATGGCGCTGTCCACGCGCCTCCAATTGGCCCACCTTCATAATGCTCACTAACTCCCAATAATTTAGTTACTTCACCATTTAACAAGAATCCTGTTTCTGTCTTCCATTCAATTGAACGGATCCCAAAATTCATTTCCACTTCATCACGAACATCTCCTTTTACAATTAAACGATTAATCACTTTATACAAATACGGTGTATCTGGACTCCATAATTTAGGATTTTCAACTAGTAACTCTGTGCTTAATTCCTGGTTTGCAGTATTCCCTTTAAAACGTTGAGTTTGGCTTGCTACAGTTTTCCCTTCAGCATCCATAATTATCGTTTCTAACTCCCCTTTTGCTTTATCACTATTTGCATTATCAAACGAAACATTGATATTCACTTTAGCACTTTCGGCAGTGATAGTAGGTGTTGTAACATGCACCCCATTTGGTTTTATAAAGTCCTGAGTCGTTACTATTAAATTTACAGGGGCATAAATTCCGCAAGGATGATACCAGCGGGCAGAAGGCTCTCTAGAGTTATCTACTCTAACTGCTAATGTATTTTCCCCCACTTTTAAATATTTAGAAATGTCGTAACGAAATGAAATATATCCATACGGACGTTTACCTAAGTATTCACCGTTAATCCAAACTTCGCTATTCATATAAACACCATCAAATTCAATGTTTACTATTTTATCATCCCATTGAGACGCTACATTAAAGCGCTTTTGATACCAGCCAATACCACCATCAAAATACCCGCCTCCGTTACCTTGAGCTCCATCTTTAGAAATTCCTTTTTCGAAAGCCCAATCGTGCGGAACCTGAACGGCATTCCAGGTTGAAGTATTAGTATCTGGTTTTGAAAATTGTGCATTATCTTCTTGAATAAATTTCCAACCATCATTAAAATCTATCTGTTCCCTCTGGGCATATGTTAGATTTAATGATATAAAAGCTAAACATGTAAAAATTAATTTATTAATCATATGCTGTTACTTAAAAAATTGATATTTGTTTTATATTAATTATCCTTAATAAATCTTATTACAATTAAGATTATTGATTTGTTTTTTTAGTATTCTTTAAATCTACATCCTTAAAATATTTATCTAAAATATATTGAGGTTGATGTTTATCTGGAGTTTGTTTCAACTTTTTATAATCATACGCTAACGGTAAGATTATTGAAGGATTCATGTTAGCAACATCATCTGTTTCTGAATGCCATTCTTCTAATAAGATCATCATTTGCTCTACCTTTGGCTTAAACTCTTCTAATGTTGCTAAATTTTTAATTTCTAAAGGATCACTTTTTAAATTAAATAATTGTGTAAAATCTCTTTCAGGGTAACGAATTAACTTCCACTCATCTGTTCTAACCGCACGAGTTGTATTTCTATATGTCGTGTATAAAGATTCTCTAATTTTAGTTTCAGTCCCCTTAATTATTGGGGCAAAATTCTTACCATCAACGTTTATTGGCTGAGGTAAATCACATAATTCTGCTAAACTCGGAAAGATATCGAATAAATACACTAAAGCATCTTCCGTTTTATCCTTTGGAATACCTGGACCGCTTATTATTAAAGGAACTTTCATACTATGCTCGTACAAATCTTGTTTCCCTAATAAGCCGTGACTTCCAATTGCTAATCCATTATCTGCAGCATATACAATTATGGTATTTTCAAATAACCCCTGTTTTTTCAAAGTAGCAATAACATCTCCTATCCTGTTGTCCATATGACTTATTAAAGCATAATAATCAGCTAAAGATGCCTGAATTAATTCTGGCGTTCTTGGCCAAGGTCCCAAAATTTCGTCCCTAACATTCATATTATCAAACTCAAAAGGGTGTAACGCTTTAAAATTTCCTGGAACAGGAATTTCAGTATCGGAATACATACCTATATAATCTTCTCTTGGGGAACGCGGATCATGAGGAGCCGTATATGCGATATAGCAGAAAAAAGGATTTTCCTGCTTACCTTTTGAATAGTCCTTTAAATAGTTAATAGCTGCATCTGTAAACATATCGGTTGAATATCCCTTTTTTACAGGCTCACTCAATTTTCCGTTTTTTTCTAAGCGTCTCATTGGTGTATTATAATGGTTTGCCATACCTCCAATAAATACATTATCCCCGTGTTGAAAACTGGCTTCGAAACTTGTTTTTTCATTATGCCATTTACCCGTACCAAAAGTTTCATAACCATTTTCGGAAAAGTGCATTGGCATAGTCTTAATTCCATTTAATTTATCGTAAACATGATACAGACTCTTACCGCTCATTAACATAGCTCTACTCGGTGCACAAATTGCACCATGATGACCACCCATAACATAACTATTCGTAAAACGAACACCATCGTCTGATAATTTATCGATGTTAGGTGTTTGAATGTATGTGTTTCCTGAGGCTCCTAAAGCATCTGCTCTTTGGTCGTCTGCAAAAATAAATAGTACATTAGGTTTTGTATTCTTTTTTAAAACAACAGGTTGTTGCGATGTAATATCTTTTGAAACAAACGACAATAACACCATCAAAAAAATAAAACATAAACCAATAAAAATATATTTTTTTATAATCATTTTAAATACTGTTCAGCATTAGTTATTGTTATCTGCATTTACAATTGGTAAAAAATTATCAGTTCTAAAAGGACGTGCTGGTAAATCTGCCGTATTGACTAAATTCACGTATGGTTTCGCCGAAAATGCATATCGTACGTATAAGGGTTTACTTAATTTTTCTGAAGATAATTCTACCGTTTCCCCTTTAATTATTGCTTTCGCAGGATACCATTCACCAGAACGATCTGTTAGCCAAAAAGCTTTAGGCGTTTTACCATCTCTTGTTTTAAGACCTTTTCCATTATTAAAGAATACTGTAATTATATTACTTTTAACTGAAACCTTTTTCAGAATAGGTCCATCTACACTACTATTACTATTCTTTCCATCTGAAGACGCGTACAATGCAAGTCGTTTCCCAATTGGTAATTTATCCTTTGGATGAATATTTTTAACATCACCCAAATCTATAGTATTAACAATAGATACGTTAGGTAGTTCTAGAGCTTTAAGTTGCGACTCTCGAATCCATGCCCAAGAATTAGCATCTGGTCTTTCAAAAATAGTAGTATCCTGTACCTTCTTATATAATGTTCCGCCATAACCTGGTAACATTACTCCTAATAAATAAGGAGAATCCTGTTCCCACTCAGACCTAATACGTTCTATCCATAAAGGTAAAGTAATACCATATTGCAACATAGCATCAACGTTCTTGGCATTTGCCTCTCCCTGATACCAAACAATACCACGACATGAATAGGGTAAAATAGGCTTTAAAATGGCGTTATAAATAATATTAGGCTGCGTTCTTATAAAAATATCATCTTTTACAATGCGTTTGCCGGGTGTAACTATAATAGAATCTATTCTTGATTTTTTCTCGATATCATTATCGAAATCATTCATGATGTTTTTAAAATGAGGTAACGTTTCCGTCATATCGCGAGGCATCCAACCTTCAATAGATGAGCTTCCCCATGCCGTAAGAATAATACCTATAGGTACATTTTTTGATTTTTGAAGAAAATACGCAAAAGAAAAGGCCACAGCACTATTAGGCTGTTGTAATACCCAGTTTCCTTTAAGATAATCTTGTTCTGTGAAGGACACGGTTTTATCGACCTTAAACGTTCTAATCTTAGAAATTAATGTATCAAGTTGCTTTATTTCCGGAATACCATTGTACCCCATTGCCATATTAGATTGTCCCGTACAAATCCAAACTTCTCCAATTAATACATCTTTAAAAATTATATTTTCGACACCTGAATTTACCGAAAAAGCATAAGGCCCTCCCGGTTTCCGTGTAGGTAAATATACACGCCATAAACCTTCGGAATCTGATGTGACTGAAGCTTTATCTTCTCCAAGAGAAATAACAACTAAAGTATTCGGTACTGCTTCTCCCCATACCGCAATTGGCATATCGCACTGCAAAACCATATGTTCTTGAAATGGTGACCCCAAACGAAGTGTGGTTGCAAATGTTTTAGAAAAACACATAACACTTAACACCATTGTAAAACTTAAATATTTAATTATCTTACTTTTCATTATAATCACTTTTTAACAGAATACTATATGCTTTAAAACCAGGATTTATTCTATAAAGTCTGCAATTCTTGTTCTAAGAAATTAGTAATTAATTTACTTAATTCCACGTAACCTTTTTGTACATAATGCACGTCGTCAATTGCTTTGGCATATTTATGATGTATTGGAATAGACTTCTCATAAATATCATTTATCACGATATTATGCTTTAACATAATACCCTTTGCAACGTTATTATAGCGTTTCACATCTTCCTCGAAACGACCTGCTTCAGTTTCGGGAACATAAGTTGTGGTTACAAAAATAATTTTGGCATCAGATTTTTTCTTAATTCGCTTAATTAACTGCTCCAGGTTGGTGGTATATTTTGAAATTTCTGTAGTAATTACACCATTCTCCTTATCACGTTTACCTAAATCATTAGTACTAGGTTGTCTATAGCATAAATCCCATAGTCCCCAATTAATTTGAATAACATCCCAATTTCCTTGATCGATCCATTCATCTATTTTATTTAATCCATTGCCTGTAAACTTAGCATTACCAGGGTTATGCCAAACAACAGCCTTGTCTTCTAAACTATTTTGTACAAATGGTGTATATCCAATAGAAATAGAATCACCTATTATTAAAACCGAAGGCTTCTTCTTTACGCTACTTGATAACGCAAAAACAAGGATTAAAACAGTAAAACACTTAGTTATAAACATTTTCATTCTAAATCATTTTATTACAATTGTTAAGAAAAACACACCATTAAGAATTCAAAACACCTTCCCAACCTTTTAATCGAATATCCTTACCTAGTTCACGAAGTACTTTTAAATCTTCAGGATGCATTTCTCCCGAAGGCAAGGCCCCTGTATTTAGTAATAAATTCGCAGGATCGCTATTTGCTTTTTTCAACATAGCTATAACTTCATCTTTGGTTTTATGATTCCCTTCTTCAGTTTTGAGATACCCCCAACCTTTACGTTGCAAGTGATCGCAAATCTGCAGAGGCTTCCCAAATTTTTCTTTAGTGTTAAACTTACGTTCAGGTGCTGAGAAATCTTCTGCACCTAACATTCCTTGCTTGTAAGACACTAAAACTTGCTCTTGTTTAGATCTAATTACATCGTATAATTCCTGACATTTAAAAAGTGATTTATCACCCGAAGCTGGCCCAGAAAAACCATCTAACCATATACCTGCTATTGAACCATAATTTTCTAATAATTCAGATATCTGATTTGTCATAAAATCTAAATATCTATTTAAATCATGATCTCTACCATAATTATAAAAAGGATCTGAAGTAGCAAAATCAGGTCTCGCAGCACCACCCCAATTATCGTTATTTGGAGCATCTGGATGTCTCCAATCGCGTCCATAAGAATAATAGAGAAATAAAGCAATCCCTTTCTTATGACACTGTTCAGAAAGTTCAGCAATCAAATCTCTTTTAGCTGGCGAATTAGTACTCTTAAAATCGGTGTGTTTTGTATCCCACAAACAAAAACAGTCATGATAACGAGTTGTTATGTTAATATATTTCATACGCGCTTATAAAGCTAAATCGGTTATAAAATCGGCATCAAATTTATCTGCTGTAAACCTATCTTTTAGTTTTGCATATTCAGCCACATGAATTTTATCATTATACTGAACCCATTCATGTCTACCCAAAAGTGAATATAAACCATAGTGAATAAACATGCCATACTTTGAACCCCTAAACCATTCTGTCGCTGCTTCTCTCGGGTTTTTAAAATACCCTTTTACATCTTTTAAATATAAAGTAATCTCTTTCTCCCATAAGTTTATTCAACTAGGAAGTAACATCGTTCATGCTCCAGCTACTAATGAAAGTTTTAAAAAGTCTTTTCTGATCATTTTTTATAGTTTTAAGGAATAAAAAAAAAGAGTCCTCTTGCAATAAGAGGAGCTCTTAAAAAAAACAGAATGACTATTTCACAGGAATAATACGGTATGTATATTCTAAATTACCTGCATGAACTCTAAACTCTTCGTGTGCTAAAGCTTTCTCACTCCAGCTATTATCTCCACCAATACCTGTTTGCTTATAATCGATATTGACATTTACAAAATCTCTTTTCTTAATATCCGTTGTATGACGTTGCTGCTTTTCTTTCCCTGCATCAAAATCACCGTTATATTGATGGTGTGTATTAAAACCTAACAACTGCTCTCCTTCTATTTTAATACCTACTCCTGCATTGTTTTTAAAAGATACCCAGCGCACATCTGTTTTGTATCCATTCTCTTGCGGACGTATGTATGGGAAGTACAAGTCTTTTACTTTTGCTTTATAATCACCGACTAACGCCGCTGTATTTCTGTCGTTGTAATTTTCAAAAGGGCCTCTTCCAAACCACTCTACGTTTTGATATTCATCTTTTATAATAAAGTTATTCCCAAATCTTGGTAAATGTGGTAATGATTCAGCGATGCTTTTTAATGAATTTTTAACTGTAATTTCACCATGAGCATCAATATCATATACAATAACAATTTGTCCTTTTACTGATGGTAAATCGTAAACAGTTTCAATAACTACATCACCTTTTACGCTTGAAGCTTCAGAAGCTGAAATTTCTTTAGAATTATTAAACAACTTCACTGTTTGTAATTGTTGAGAATCTGTAGCTTGTTTCCAAGCATCTAATTTTTCTGGCGATTTAGCTCCAAAATCATTATCTGTAACTCCTCTCCAAAAATTAGGTGTAATACTTTCAACTAGTATATTTCCATTACCATAATCTAAGGCAGTCAATTTTCCTGTTTTAGTATCTAATTTCAACTCGAAATTTGCATTAGATATTGTAGTCGTATTATTTTCTGAAACAATTGCAATATCAATATCAGATTTAGATGTGCTTGTTTTAAATCTTGGCTCTGTTAATTGAAATTGCTCATAAGCAACTTCATGTCCGACAGGCATCAAATCTGTTTTAGCCTGATTTAATGCATAAACATTTAGATGATACTCTGCCGTTTCATCTTCTAATTCTGGTAAATCAATCTTCACTATTTGAGTCGTGTAAGGTGCCATATCTAAATTTGACATATCGCCTTTTGCCTTCTCTTTTCCATTTTCTAATAATACCCAAGTGAATTTATATGCACTTAAATTTGTAAAATCATAGATGTTTTTAATTTCAATTTCTCCTTTTTTTAAGTTTGAAGGTTTAAATTTAATGTATTGGTATACTTTTTTAACTTCATATAAAGCAGGATGTGCTGTTCTGTCTGGATTAACAATTCCATTCAAACAAAAGTTAACATCGTTTTGTAAATCATGTCCTCCAAGATCTCCACCATATGCCCAATATGCTTCACCATCTTCATTTTTTGTTAACATACCTTGGTCTACCCAATCCCAAATAAATCCACCTTGCATAACATCGTACTTCTCGATAACATCCCAATATTTTTGTAAGTTACCAACACTATTCCCCATAGCATGTGCATATTCACACTGGATTAAAGGTCTTGTAGGATTATTTTCGGCGTATTTAATCATTCTATCTACAGTCCAATACATAGGCGCTTGAATGTCTGTATTAGCATAATTAGTTGCGCCTTCATATTGCGTTGGACGTGTTGTATCGTTATCTTTTAACCATTTATAAGTTGCAAAAAAGTTATCTCCGTTTCCGGCTTCATTCCCTAACGACCATGTTACAATACTTGGAAAGTTTTTATCACGCTCAAACATTCTAATCGTCCTGTCCATATGCATTTCTTTCCATTCTGGTAAATATGCTGGGTGTACTGCTTGGTGTTTTAAGTTTTTATCTAACCCTTGGTTTGTAGTTCCCATACCATGTGTTTCAATATTCGCCTCATCAACAACATAGAATCCATATTTATCACACATTCTATAGAAGTGAGGATCTTTAGGATAATGACTACAACGGATCGCATTTAAGTTATTTTGCTTCATAACTTCTAAATCTTTCATTGTTAAATCTTCAGAAATAGTATGACCTTCTGTCTCACTATGGTCATGAAGATTAGCTCCTTTTAATAATACAGGCATCCCATTTACTAAAAATTGATTGTTTTCTATTTTAATATTTCTAAAACCAACTTTAATTGCAGTAGCCTCATCTGTATTATTGTTGTCACCTTTTAAGTCGATTAGTAAGGTGTAAAGATTAGGATATTCTGCATTCCATGTTTTTACATTCTTTATTACTTGACCAAAATCTACTGTATTACGTCCAGGTTTTAATGTAACTGTTCTGGATCCTGAAAACACAGATTCTGAACCATCCATTAATTTAACTTCTACAGTCCTTGAAACATCTTTATCCGTATTGTTATCAACCTGTAAACCCGTTTTAAATACACCATCGGTATAATTATTTTCTAAATCGGAAACCACTCTAAAATCTCTAACAGTTACTTTATTAACAGTATAAACATACACATCGCGCTCGATACCACTTAATCTCCAGAAATCTTGATCTTCCATATAGCTAGCATCAGACCAACGTAATACCTGAACAGAAATACTATTTTTTCCTGCCTTAACCACATCTGAAATCTTATATTCTGCTGCCGTCTTACTTCCTTCGTTATACCCTATTTTTTGCCCATTTACCCAAACATACATTGCACCACTTACACCTGCGAAATGCAGATATACATCTTTACCATCCCAGTCTTCTGAAATTTCGAAATCCTTTTTATAACTCCCTACACTATTTATATTATGAGGAATAAATGGCGGATTTGGAGGAAACATATATGTTCTATTTGTGTAAACAGGGATTCCAAAACCTTGCATTTCCCAATTTGATGGCACTTTAATAATATCCCAACCATCTAAACTAAAATCGTTTTTATAAAAATCTGTTGGACGTGCAGAAACACTATCTGCATAATAAAAATTCCAATTACCATTTAAAGATTGATACAATGATGAATTTTTCCAATCTTGATTTTCCACAGCTTCACTAGCTGATGCATATCTATAGAAAGAGGCTGTTGGCTCTTCTCTATTTATTTGAAAAATTTCAGGGTTTTCCCATTCAGGGTTCTCCCATTTCTCTGCAACATAAACAGGACTTTCTAATGATTTTTCACAAGAAAAAATCAACACAGAAACTAATAGTAAGTAAAAAAATTTATTCATTGTCATGATTTTATAGGTATTCAATTATCTGTTTTCAACTTATTTAAAACTAAAAAAACGGAGCCAATATAAGACTCACATACATTTCATTTACTATAAAGTACGGAACACTAATTCAATATCTTTTAATTTGATTCCGAAATTTAAAACCTTTTCGTAAAACACAAATATCATATAGGGGGCAAAAATGTTGCATACCCTGTAATGACCAATAACAATAGGCTTTTGCAACATTCACAGTATAAACTACTCTTAAAAATTAGAGCATTATTATATATAAAAACAAGACTCCTTATTCAACTTAATATTAACAATTTCAAGTAGCAAAATCACCATCCAGAAACACTTCTCCAAGTATTTACAAAAAAAAGGCTGTGATTTAATCTTAAATATAATTTTCAATTTTATAAAGTCTCTAACAACTAACCATCAAATTAAAACCTAAAACTGAAACAACACGTGGACCAAAATATTTTTTATAGAATAAACTTATTAACGCGAAAGCACCTCCTTTAAGAACGTGATAATGCATCAGAACTAGAACTGTTAGACTTAGGAAAATATTATATTCAAATTCAAAAAATAAAAAACTAATATCTTGAGCTCAATTAGATTATTCCCGCAAAACAAGAACCTAAATTCAATAAGTGATTAAACCATAATAAAAGTAAAAAAAACCTTTATTTTAAAAAACACTAAACATATTGAATCGTTATATAATTAAAGACTCCATCTATCTATATTTCAAAATTATAGCCTGAATTTAATAATTTCTGATAATTTTTAGAGTTAAATTTATACAGAAAAGCACCGCGTTTAGAATTTGTTTTATCTTTTTCATCCAATTTTTCTAAAACTTTTAATGATAAAACCTTCTTTCTGAAATTCCCAGCATCCATACTCCTTTGAAAAATGGCCTCATACAAATTTTGCATTTGAGGGATTGTAAACTTTTCAGGAAGTAATTTAAAACCGATAGGCTGATATTTAGCTTTACGTTTTAGTTCTTCTAAAGCATCCTTAACCATAACGGAATGATCTAAAGTTAAATCTGGCAAATCATGCAATCTATACCAAAACGCACCATGCTTTTCTACCAATTCTTTATCATAAGCATCAATTCGAATCAAAGCATATTTAGCTATAGAAATACAGCGTGAACCCTTATCTCTATTTACATTTGTGTATGTTTTTAACGGTTCTAAAAAAACGTTATCTAGACCTGTAATCTGTTTTAAAACGCGTCTTGATGCTGTATCGTCATCTTCATCCAATTCTAAAAAACTTCCAATTAAAGACCAATCACCTTTATCAGGTTCTACACGTCTTTTAAAAATAAGAAGCTTTAGTTCTCCTTCATCAAATCCAAAAACAATGCAATCTGAAGCCACGTACATTTTATCATGAGATGCGTAATAATCTATTTTTTGTTTTATCATAATTAAAAATAATACGTTAAAAATAATAAAAGTATAATTTACTTTTATTATTTTTATCAAAATTTAAAAACATTTAACTAATATACACCTTCACCAATGAAAAATCCGTTAATAGAAAACATCTCCAAAGCGTTTATAGACACATTTAAACAGGATCCAATATTAGTATTTTCTCCTGGAAGAATCAATGTTATTGGTGAACATACAGATTATAATGATGGTTTTGTATTCCCTGCCGCTATAGATCAAGGTATTGCAGCGGCCATTCAAAAATCTGAAACGAACACTTGTATTGCCCATGCATATGATTTAAATGACTCTTACGAATTTTCTTTAGATAATATTACTCCTTTACAAAACGGTGGCTGGAGAAATTACGTTATTGGTGTTGTTGCAGAAATCCAGAAAAAAGGAATTACAGTACCGGCATTTAATATTGTGTTTGGAGGTAATATTCCTGAAGGCGCAGGTCTTTCCTCTTCTGCAGCATTAGAAAACAGTGTGGTGTTTGGCTTAAATGAATTATTTAAATTAGGCTTAACAAAATCTGAAATGATTTTAGTTTCACAACAAGCGGAACATAATTTTGCAGGTGTACGTTGTGGTATAATGGATCAATATGCAAGTATGTTCGGACAAAAAGATCATGCCTTACTTTTAGACTGTAGAACCCAAGAAGCTACTCCTTTTTTTATAGACTTACATGATTATCAATTACTTTTAGTAAATACGAATGTAAAACATGATTTGTCTGAAGCCGCTTATAACGACAGAAGACAGGTTTGTGAAACCGTTAGCAAACACCTTAAAATTGACGCCTTGAGAGATGCTACGGAAGCGGATTTATTAAAAATAAAATCTAAACTTACTGAAGATGATTATCAAAAGGCACTTTATGTTATTCAAGAAAACAATCGTGCTCTAGAAGCTGTTGACGCCATGAAAGCTAATGAATTAGAGCGTTTAGGAGCTTTACTGTTTGCGTCACACGATGGCTTGCAAAATCAATATCACGTAAGTTGCCCTGAACTAGATTTCCTAGTCGATTTTGCAAAAAATAATGAAAACATTATTGGAGCACGCATGATGGGCGGCGGATTTGGTGGTTGCACCATTAACATGGTAAAAAAATCGGCATTAGAAACTGTTCAAAAAACAATCTCAAAAATATATAAAGAAGCTTTTAACAAAGACTGCTCTTTTTACAATGTTAACCTATCTGAAGGAACTCACTTAGTTCAAATTTAATTCCATAAACTGTATCTATAATGACAAACAATATTCAAGATTACTCGCATAAACGTTTCAATATATTAACAGGAGAATGGGTATTAGTTTCTCCACATCGCGCTAAACGCCCTTGGCAAGGCCAAAACGAGGAAGTTGCTAACGAACAAAGACCATCTCACGACGAAAGTTGTTATTTATGTGCTGGAAACACCCGTGCAAATGGAGAAATTAATCCGGATTACACAGATGTATTTGTATTTACGAACGATTTTGCTGCACTTCAAAAAGACTCTGAAACCTTTACGGTAAACGAAGGATTATTGCAGGCACAAAGTGAACAAGGTGTTTGTAAAGTTATTTGTTTTAGCCCAGATCACTCTAAGAGTTTAGCAAACATGTCTGTTCCAGACATTAATAAAGTGGTTAAAACGTGGCAAAACGAGTATAAAACTTTAGGAGCAATGGATATGATTAAATACGTCCAAATTTTCGAAAATAAAGGCGCTATTATGGGATGTAGTAACCCACATCCTCACGGTCAAATTTGGAGTCAATCAACACTTCCTAACGAAGCATCTAAAAAAGACACTCAACAATTAACTTATTACAACACTAATAAATCGACTTTATTAAGTGACTATCTAAAGCAAGAATTTGAAATTAAAGAGCGTATTATATATGAAAATGATGCTTTTGTTATTCTTGTTCCGTTTTGGGCTATCTGGCCTTTTGAAACTATGATTGTTCCTAAAATAGCTCAAGAAAGTATTTTAGAGATGACGGATAAAGAAACAGAATTATTTGCTGATGCCATTTCAGTAATTACTAAAGTTTACGATAAATTATTCAACATATCATTCCCTTATTCTAGTGGAATTCATCAAGCGCCTACAAATGATACGGATCATTCTCACTGGCATTGGCATATGAGTTTTTATCCTCCATTATTACGTAGTGCAACCGTTAAGAAATTTATGGTGGGTTATGAAATGTTCGGATCTCCACAACGAGATATCACACCGGAATGGGCCGCAACTACTCTTAAAAATTTAGTGTAACTAATTTAACTTAAAGTAAAAAACACTATACATTCCATCTGATTTAAGCATCACTTTAAATCAGATGGAATTTAAATTTTAAAATTCTTATTTTCTTTTCCAAAAAAACATCTTCTTTACTAAAAACAAAGTGTACTCTGTTTTTTATTAGCATCTACGTTTAATTAACCAGCTAGTTTCCTTAGCCTAAATATTTAAACAAAAAAAATCTCAGATTAACATTAATCTGAGATTATTAAACGAGTACAGTTATGAGATAAAACCAGGAGATAGCACCGCCACTAAATGATAAAGTGTCGTTCTCAATACCGTATCGTCCGACCAGCTCTAGACAGATTAAAGTAGTCTTGAATGTTTAGATTCGACATAAATATATGCCCCCTAAAACAACTACTCATCCTCTTTCCAAATCACGTCTATTAATCTTAGGGATTAAGTCGTTTGTAATACTGTTTTTTTAGAAATTGGAGTCTTAACTTTTCGGTATACCCAAGCTATTTCTCCCAATTGAAATATAATTTTCACAGAATCTTTCATAGATAATTTAGAACCATCGGCATGAATCCAGCGCTTAAGCGGTTGCTCACACAGCATGGCCTTCGCTTGTTGTAATCCGAAATACTGACTCATACGTTTAAAGATTTCGACATCGAAAATCCACTGCGTAACAAATTTTTCGCCGAAAGCGACTTCTATAACATCTTTACTAAAGATTTTAGCACCACATTGCGTGTCTTTAAAATCCATCTTTAATATGTTCCTGATGATGAAATTAATGCTTAAGCTAATTATTTTTCGAGCAGATTCTTTGGTAATATTCGCACCCATTCTAGAAATTCTAGAGCCACTTACAATTTTAAAATCGGAGGTTTCAATGGTTTTCACTAAATCATCAAAATCGGCTAAGTCTGTAGACAAATCAGCATCTAAAAAACCGATATAATCTAAATCTGCTTTCTTAGCCATAAACAACATTCCTAGACGCACAGCTTCTGCTTTTCCGCCGTTCTTTTCGCAATCGTACACCGTTATAAAATCTTCTCTCCCTTTTTGCAAGTTATAAAGGACTTCTAGAGTTTTATCTTTACTGCCATCGTTTACAAAGCATAAATGATATCCAGAATGCTTATCTATATAGTTAGTAAATTCTTCACTTAATAACCGTTCTTCCTCATTATAACACGGAATAACAACACCTACACAACGCTCCTGAATGACAACATTGCTTACAGATACCGTGTCTTGGACTTCTGGAGCTCCAATTAAACGTTTTACACGCGCGCTGATTTCATTAAGACTTAGCGGTTTTTTCATATAATCGTTTATCCCTAAATCGAAACCTTCTGTAATCGTATCATCTGTAGTATTTCCGGACAACACCATTATGGGTGTCTCGGCATTATTAGATTGTCTTATATGTTTTACAATATCCAATCCAGAAACAAAAGGCATATTAATATCTACAATAACTAAATCTGGAATAAATATATTATAAGCGGCTATTCCCTTTTGTCCATCGACTTCTATTTTCACCTCATAACCCAATTCAGTTAAGCGCTTTTGCAATGGAAGTAAAACGAGTTGCTGATCGTCTATGGCTAAAATTTTCATAATACCTTGTTTTATTAATTTTTGATACTCCAAAAGTACCTTAGAAGTTACCCTGAAAAATCTATTTTAGTTTAACCGATGCTCTTGTATCGATGAATGGTAGATTGCTATAGATAATTAAAAAAGAAAGCCCTACTTAATTTATTTATCTTTACCGTACTGATAATTCAATGAAAGAAACCTCAAACAAATACTTAATTGTAGCCATCCTTTTAGGACTTGCTTTTCATGGTAGTGCCATATTTTTCACATTGGAAACCACTTATGATGCGTTAATACATCTGTTTTTTGCAGATCATTATGCACACAGTTGGTTTGAACCCTGGAATTATAAGTGGTACACCGGATTTACAGTACAGAGCTATCCGCCTTTAGTACATCAATCTATAGCGCTATTGTCTTTAATTGGAGGTTTAAAATTTGGGATGTTTAGTGTAGCACTAATAGCTATTGTCTTATTTATTACTGGTGTTTATCGTTTTTCTTTAATGATGACAGCTAACAAAACGATAGCTGGTTATGCCACTATTCTGGCTGTATTTTCATCGTCATTTATAGAAACCCTACACCTTTTTGGTCAACTACCTAGTATTATTGGTGTTTCCGTATTAATGCATTCCTTGCCAGAGATTTACCTTTGGCTAAAAACGGGTAAACGCTGGTACTTAGCAACCTCACTATCTTTAATTGCTGTTACCGTGACGTCTCACCATGTCACTCCCATTTTTGGAATGATATTTTTCATCTTCCCTTTAATTGGGATGGTCATTATGGATGTATCTCGCGAGCAGGTTGATAGTATGAAAGCGGTGACTTTTAAATTGTTTTTAAATAGTTTTTTAAAGCTCGTTAAACGCATTTTAAGCTTTGGTCTTTTATCACTGGTTTTAATTATAGGATGTATTCTGCCGTATTGGTTAAACTCGAAAGCAAACCCCATTACTCAAGTGCCTATTCCGCATGGATCGCGAGACAATTTTCTTGAGGTTACATCCTCTGGATTGGTTTTCTTTTTAATTCCTTGGGGTATTTTATTGGTGCTATTACCTTATATATTTTACAGGTATTATAGTAAACGTTATCTCTTTTTCGGATTATCGGTTACCATTTGCACCATATTAGGTACCGGAGGAACCACATCTATTCCGTTAAAAATGTTAGGAGAAACCGCTTTTAATATATTAACATTAGACCGGTTTACACTTTGGGCCTCAATCTTATCTATTCCCATGATGGGAGAATTTGCCTATCGCTTTGTAGAAGGCGATTTAAAAACGTTAATTCAAGCAAAATTCGGAGCTATTTACCACAGGATTGCTGGTGGTATTCTAGCAGGACTTATGGTTTTTATGGTGGTATTTACTATGAGTTTAAATTATTTTAGACCCTCACAGCCACAGAAAATAAAAATGCTTCCTATCGTGAATTTCTTAAATCAAGACGATCATGATAAATGGCGCTTTTTAACGCTTGGTTTTGGTGACCAAATGGCGTGGTTAAGTGCACAAACAAATGCGATGACAGTAGATGGTAATTACCATTCGGCACGACGCCTTCCGGAGTTAACCACCCGCCCCATAGAACGCTTAGAGAATTCAAAATTTAAAGGTGTTGCTGGGATTGGTTCCCTACAGCAGTTTTTAACCACACCAGAAAAATACAATCTCAAATACATTTTTTCTAACGATAAATTTTACGATCCTATTTTATATTTCTGTGGGTGGCAACGCTTGCGACAATTAGAAAATGGCATTATGGTTTGGGAACGTTTAAATATTCCTCCAGTATCCTCTATATTACCAAAAGAAGATGTGGCGCAATGGTTAAAAATCCACTGGGGCATCGTTCCTTTTTTAACCGTTCTGATAGCCTTTATTTTAAACATACAGATGTTTTGGATAAACATGCTAAAAACACGTTTTAAACCCCTTCCTGATTTTTTAAAATTCCCTATATCCTATACTAAATTTAATAGGACAGTGCTACGCATAACACACTTATGGTCTCTGTTATTAGCCAGTGTAGTTTGTTATGGCCTCTATATATTTTACTTAAAGAATGACACCCAACGCAGTCCTGAACAAGCCATTATAACCTATTATGATGCCCTCGATTTTAAAAATTTCGAAAAAGCGCACAATTTAATCGATCCCGAAAACGACATGCCAATAGCACAATATATGCTAGAAATCTCGGTTACAGATGGCTTACTTAGTAGTTATGCGAAAATGGACGCTATTACAACTGAAATCACCCCGCTAAACGATAGTACCGTGTCTGCAAAAGTAATCACGCAATGGATTACACCACTAGAAAAGATTGAAAAAGTAGATTATAAATCCTTATCCAAACGTAAAGGCAAATGGTATTTACATGCCGACGATTTAAATCATGATTTGCCACCAGATCAATTGTATTCAGATCAAGCTACAACCTATTACAATCAGGGTAGGCGCCGTATTACCACAGAACAAACGCATCACGAAGACATATTAAAACAACCCGTTTTAGAAGTCGTTTCGGCTAAATTGGTACATTACAACGGGAGTTATGCCATTATTGGAGAAATTCAGAATATAGATAACGTCCCTGCCGATGTGGTTTTAAAAGGAACGTTATACAACAACGCTAATAAACAACTGGCAACCTACAATGCAAAATATCATGTTAAACATAAATTAATGCCAAAAGAGTCAAGTAGTTTCCGAATTAACTTTGAAGGAATTGCTTGGTCCAAAACACAAGATTCTATTCCAGAAACCTTTAATCCTGATGAATTTACGCCCGTAGCGTTTGAAGAGCAACCTACCAAATTTAACCTGCAAGTGGCTGGAAATGTTACAGGATCTGATTTATATAAAAAAGGCGTACTTAGTGCACTAACAGTTAATAATGAAACCATACACGGTAACCTCTTTAATAGTGGGATTCAGGAAATAACAATACCTCAGCTTCTAATTACCTATTACGACGCCAACAAAAACATGGTTTGGGTCGATCACTTATTTGTAAAAGCAGGCATAAGACAGCAACGAAAACAAGATTTTGAGTACCACATCTTAAAAGCAGGACCAACAGAAATAATAAATACAGACATGTCTAATATTTTTGTAAATGGTTTGCCCAATGCTGCAATAGCTTCTAAAATTGTACCTCAAAGAATTATAAATCATAATAACGAACACTTACAACCGATAAATCATCCAGATTTTAGTTATATTAAAATAGAATTGAACACCTATTTAGGAAACCCCCATTAATGCTTTTGAAACGGACATACATACTCTTTTTAGGACTGATATTATTATCATCGTTCGCTATAGTGCAAGAACAAGCGACCGATACAATTATGCGCCTATTAACAACATCTACACAGTATGAAGTAGGCACACCTGTAATTCTAGAATTCACAGCTTCACGACAAAAAACACCACTACTCTATTGTACAAGCAGTTTTGGATCGACGTTGGTATCTTCTCGTTTTAAAGACGACAAGCTTCAGTATATAATTCCGAAAAACATATGTAATAAAATTGGTGTGGTGCAATGGACCTTATTGACAGATCACGATTCAATATCTGGGCAATTTCATGTAAATCCGAAAGCCGAAGTCGCTACTATGGAGACCTATATTGGTCCGCCGAGTATTGAGGCTGGAGGTACAGATTATGCCATGTTGGTTATTATTCCAACAGACTCTTTAGACAACCCTGTGCCGAAAAACACGGTAGTTAATGCAAAATATCAATTTTTAAACACCGAGGAACAAGACCCCATTTTTACAAATAATATAATCGCTTATAAAAATATATATTCTAAAAATGACAGTGGACGGATTTTAGTTTCTTCGGAAAGTTTAGGCATTAACAGTAAAGAATTCACCATTAATGTTTGGGCTGCTATTCCTACAGATTTCACCATTTCTGCCAAACGCCCACATGTTTATGCCGATGGCAATCAGATTACAACATTTAGTACGTCCGTATTAAAAGACAAACACGATAATCTGGTTAGCGATGGGACTTTTGTCACCTTTTTTATTACCAACGACGCTGGAAATATTCTTAAAACTACAGGAACTACAATTTCAGGTGTTGCACATGCTAAGATGATTCATCCAGATTTTAAAGACCAGTGGCAGGTCAAAGCAGCTGTAGATGGCATGTCCGAAAGTCAGACATTAACCGTAAACTACCAAAGTGTTATCGAAGATTTTGAAGTTGCATTTTCCAATCATAATCGCGATATTTTAGTTGGTCCTTTACAAAGTTTTATGCAACAAATGATTCCTGATGGATTACAAGTTAATTTATTAATTTATAAAGAGGATACGCTTGTACATCGCATCACTAAAACATCGTTTAATGGTTATATTAATTTTCATTTAAAACCCGCAATCTATGCCAACGAAACGTATACATTCCGAGTTGAAACCGCAGGAATAGACAAAACATTTAATGACAAAAAACTATGGTAGGTCTTAACAAAAACATACTCCGATCCATTATAATCCTCTCATACATTATGATTATTGCTTTAATACTTTCTGGCATAAGCGCCCTTTTTAGTTATCTAAATACGGGTGCCGACAGAAGTAGCATGCTACATACCGAAATACAAAAGGTAGCACAATACACACCAAAACTAACTTGGACTCCCTTACAAAACGAAGGACGGCACATGGATAGCCAGAATTTAATAGCCTTACAAAACGATTATTTAGACGCTTGGTATGTAAAACACATAGCTTATAAAACCAATAAAACAGCTGGCATAAAAGATTATTATACAGACAGTGCCAGAACACATTTGTGCGATTTTATAGCGTTAAATAAAGACCAAAATATTACGATTGAAGCGACAACATTAAGCCATAATCCAACCTTAGATTTTTTTAGTGAAGACGGGCAATTAGCAGTGATTACAGACCGGGATGTTGTGGAATATAAGCGGATATTTAAAGACAATGAACCTATTTTAGAAACTACAGAAACCGCTACTTATAAAATCGTGTTTTTGTTAGAAGATGGCTTTTGGCGCATTCGCCATTTGATTAAAGAAAGCCAAATGCCTTTTAAAGCAAAAATATCAAAAATTGAAACAAATAACCTGAGTATTAAGGGCATTAACTACTATCCTAAAGATACACCATGGAATATGTTTGGCGATAAATTCTCTAAAGACATTATTACAAATGACTTTAAAATTATAAAACAGGCAGGTTTAAATACAGTCCGAATATTTGTTCAGTATGAAGATTTTGGAAAAGCAGAAGTAAAACCCAAGAAACTAGAAAAATTAAAACAGACGTTAGATATAGCAGAAGCTCAGCGTTTGAAAGTAGTACTCACACTGTTTGATTTCTATGGAGATTATTCCGTTATGGATTGGACCTTAAACCAACGCCATGCCAGTACTATTGTAGATACATTTAAAAATCACAATGCTATTGTTGCTTGGGATATTAAAAACGAGCCTAATCTCGATTTTGAATCGCGAGGTAAATCCAATGTCGTGGCTTGGCTAGATGCCATGATTCATTTAGTGAGGTCTACCGACTCTATACACCCGGTAACTATCGGGTGGTCTAACACAGCAAGTGCTTCTATTTTAAAAGATAAAGTCGACTTGGTTTCCTTTCATTATTACGAAGATATAAATGAGTTGGATACAGCCATAAAAACGTTAAAAAAGAACATCCCTAACAAAAAATTAGTATTACAAGAATATGGCATATCTTCTTATAGCGGACTCTGGAAACCCTTCGGATCTTCGGAAGAAGACCAAGCAAATTATCATAAAAAAATCCAGGATATTATTGCAGACAATAACCTAGAATTTATGTCTTGGACGCTTTACGACTTTACAGAAATACCAAAAGAAGTCGTTGGACGACTTCCTTGGAGAAAAAATATTCAGGAACATTTTGGTTTTATTAAGCAAAACGGAGAACGAAAACCCGCTTTTAGATACATGGCTAAACCATAATTTTTTCGGCTTTGTTATCTTTTAAAATATTCTTTTGTTCGATTATCGTTTTAAAAGTATCTAAATACATATCTGCTATTTGCGACATCGGATGCGCCGTGGCAGCTTTGTAATTTATTTGTCCCAAACCGATTCTATAATTGCTATTTGTTACTATCGCTTCAATAGCATTCGCTAAACTTATTATACTATTGGGATCAAAAAACTCACCATCATAACCTTCGTCTTGAACCAACAGCGCTAAATCTCCCAAATCTGGCATTACCACTGCCTTACCATAACTTCCTGCCTGATGCAATACCCCTGAACTCCCCGTAGTTGATGTATATGGAAAAACAACTACTGCACTTTCATTAAATAATTTTGGCACCTCATGCTCTTCTACATAACCCGTAAATCTTACTTTAGGAACGTGTTTATACGTTTTTTGCACTTGGTCTAAATAACCTGGTACATTCGGATTATCTGTTCCTGCAATAACGACTTCTAAATCTAAACCCGTTTTTGCTCTCACCAATTCCACTGCTTCAATCATGCCTTCTACTTTCTTATAGGTTCCAAACTTTCCAAAGGTCATAATTTGCATAGGCCCTTCTGGCAGTCTATAATTAGGTTCTTCCGGAATCTCGAAAGTACCATGCGGTATTAATTTTATATTCAATGACAAATATTTAATTTCCAAAATATCAACATACTTCTGCATGGTTACAGCAACCATATCGCTTTGCAGTATTAACTTGGTTAACGAAGTCCCAATAGAGCCATAAATCTTTTGCATTATTTTATTTGATGTAAAACCAGCACTTCCCAAATCGACTTCTTCCAAAATATTATGAAGCAACACGATATTAGGTATCTTTTTTATTTTACAAACCAAAGGCAACATCAACCCCAAAGCAGCTGCAATTTTTTTGTCACCAAATTTCATAAACTGTAAATTAAACAAAACAGCATCTGGCTTGGTCGAATTAATAGCTTTAGTCACGTTAATTAGGTTTGTATAACTATTAAATTTCCAGCACTCTTTTACCGTTATTTTACAACCGGCCTCTGTAAACTCTAAATCTTTTTTACCCTCAGTTTTATCTGTTAGTAAAACCAGTTCAGTAATCATTTCCTTTTGTCTGAATTGTTTCACTAAATGAAATGCATATTCATTTAAGGTGACTTTACTTGGAGGATACGCGGTTACTATTGCTAATTTCATGAGACTAGTTAATTTTAATTATATCACAAATTTGAGATTATTTTATGTAGATTTTGTTGAATTACGGTTGGCGGGCTAATTACTGTAGACGAATGGTAACTTACTATAGATTAACCCTTTCTAACACTTAAAACCTTGTAATCCAGAACAAACCACACCAATTGGATACCTAATAACAATGCCATCGCTATTATTTGCATATGTACCACTTGCTCTAAACTTTCGTGAAACCAAACCACTAAAAACATTTGTAAAAGCCCGAATAATCCAGAGATCACAACCGGGATATATTGCGCTAAAGACAAATAATAATATGCAAAAATATTAGACACCGCGAATAGACCCGTGGCTAAGGCATATTTCCATAATAAAGGTGCAACTGATAAATAACTTTTACCAAACAATAGAGTAATTGCCGTTTCTGGGAATAAAGCGGTTACACATACAATACCAAAAGCTATTGCGGCGATATACCCCACGTATTTAAATAAAATAGGAGCCGTTTGCTTACCTTCTTTTTTTAACTGAACAACGGTTGGTAACAAGAGCATGACAAACATCCAAGCTATAAAATAAACGATGCGACCAATTAAAGCTAAAGAAGCATATAGGCCAGCTTCGTAAGATTCGAAATAATGTTTTACCAATAAAATATCACTATTGTTTATAATGATTTGTGTGAGTTCGTAAAACGCAGTTAAGATAAAAAAGCGTCTTATTTGTTTGCTATGCTCATTATTTACAAAAGTCTTTTTAAAAGATATATGTTCGGTTTTAAATGGAAATAACCCAATGATAAAGGATACAAATATACCGATAGCTATAGTGATTGAAGATTGTAAATTAAATAGAAAAATAAGCCCCAATGTAATAACTAATCGGCTTAACATTTCACCTTGATATGTAAGCGATAACGCTTTAAAATCTTGCTTACCTTGAAAAACACCTCTATTTACACTCATTACAAAATATAGCGGTACTCCTAATCCAAAAACAACAAACATACTAGACGACGTGGTATGAAACAGCTGCTGTAATTGTTTTGAAAATAGCACCGTAAGCACACCTAAAATAACACCAACCCACGTGGCATTTTTATAAATTCTAGCAATAAAGCCACTAAACACATCTGTTTCTAATTCCACCGAAAATTTAGCGGTGACCAACTGAAAAGTCATCGCAACAAAAGACAACACCAATAACAACGTAATTAGTACCGCAGCATCTGCGAACTGGGCAGGACCTAATAATCGACCAAGAATAAGATTGTAAAAATAATTCCCGCCATTTACAGCCAATACACTAAGCATAAATAGTTGTTTTGGTTCTAATTTCTTACCTTTTAAAATTGAAATGACTTGCATGCTCTGTTACAAAATTTGAGTTAACTAATTCGTTATCGTTTTTAATTTCTGCTACAAATATCTTCCTATAATCAGTCAATGGTAGATCAATTTCGATGAATGGACAGTTGCTATAGATGAATAATGCAACCTCTATGCTTAACTTGCAATATGAAAAATCACGAAATGAAACTCACATATTATTTAACGTTATGTCTGGCTTTTTTCACCCTTTTGGGATTCTCTCAAAATATGCAAGAAGGCTTTACTTATTTAGAAACTGGAAAATACGAAGCTGCCGAATCTTTTTTTAAAACGGTATTAGAAGACCATCCTAATAATAAAACGGCCCGTTTATGTTACGGCCGCGCTATTGGTTTACACAACAACCCAGAACAGGCAGAAACTTTATTTGAGAATCTTTTGAATGATTTCCCTAATGATTTTGAAGTCAAACTAAATTATGGTGAATCCTTATTATGGAACAGTAAATTTGAAGAAGCTAAAAGTTATTTCAAGACGCTTATTATAGAAGATCCTAAAAGTTTTCCTGCTTTATTAAGTTATGCCAATACCTTATCTAATTTAAAATTGTACGAAGACGCTTTAACTTATGTAAACAAGGCCTTAGCTGTTTCTCCTGGCAATCCCAATGCATTAACATCTAAAAAATATATCTACTTGGGGTATGCCTACCAGCAACAGCAAGCTCAGAATTACGATAAAGCAGAACATTTACTTTTAGAAAATCTTACTCTTTTTAAGGAAGATGCAGACACCCAAATAAATTTAGCCAACTTATACCTTATTGCAAACAGGTTGGAGGATGCTACTGCCGTATACCAAACCTTAGAAGCAAAACCGCAATACAATATAACGGGTTTAAACGGACTGGCTTTAGTCGCGCATTTAAATGAAAAAGATGCCGAGGCCTTAGAGTTTAGCAAACAGGCATTCTCTAAATTAAATTCAGATAGCGATGTTAAAATAAAACAGGCAACGACAGAACGCTATATCCAAGCCTTAATTTGGAACCGAAAGTATACTGAAGCAGACACTAATATTTCAAGCTTAATAGAAACGCATCCTAACGAAAATTGGGTTCTTGCCTTAAGAGCCACATTAAATATTTATAAAAGTGATTTTAAAAAGAGTGTAACAGATTATAACCGAATTTTAGTAAACGATAGTACTTCGTTCGATGGAAACTTAGGAAAAGCCAATGCTTTAAAAGCCTTGGGATATTATGATGATGCTTATATCTCGGCAGAAAACACCTTGTCTTTCTATAAGAATCAAAAAGATGCGTCTCAATTTATAAAGACTTTAAACACCACTTTTACGCCATCTTGGGAGACTAAATCCTACTATTCTTTCGATAATGGAGATAATAAAGCATACGCCATACAAACAGGTTTAGAAATTCCAACCTCGACAAAACTAAAGTGGTTAGCGACTTACGGTTTTCGTTCTACCAGCAATAAGGTTACAGATAACGAAGCTCAGTCTAACAATTTTGCATTGGGATTAAGCTATCAAATCTTACCCAATATCACATTTAAAGGTTTAGGAGGTATCACCGATGCCAAAGCTAGCACGAATGACTATACCCATTTTGTGACCGATGTATCTTTAAATATAAAACCTTATAAATTACAAGTCTTAGATTTAGGTTACAAAAGAGAAATACAGAATTTTAACGCCGAATTATTAGATCGTGAAATTGTAATGAATCATGCATATGCGAATTACAATTTAAGTACTAATTTTAAATTGGGCTGGTTTACGCAGTATTTTTACACGTGGCAAAGCGACGAGAATACAAGAAACTTATTATTCACATCGTTGTACTACAACTTGTTTAATAAACCAGCTTTAAAAGTAGGATTAAACTATCAATACATCACCTTTAAAAACCAGGTACCAGATATTTATTTTAGTCCAGAATCATTTAACGCCTTCGAAATCTTTGCGAACGTGATAAAAAACGAAGAGACTACCAAGCCAAAATCATGGTTTTACGAACTTACTGCGGCTACAGGTTTGCAATATATTGAAGACGATAGTAGCCAGATAACTTATCGTATTCAAGGAAAACTAGGTTACAAATTCACCGACCGTGCGTTGATAAACCTTTATGGTACTCAGAGTAATATTGCTTCGGCAACGGCTGCTGGGTTTAATTATACTGAAATTGGACTGCGTTTTAAATGGTATTTGTTCGACAAACCTTTATTTAGAAAATAGTTGACTCCGTTAACCGGGACAAAGACACAACTCCTTAAAAACACACGAGTTACAATAAAATAAATTCAATCTTTAAAAGTATTCCTAAAAGTCTATCAAAGATCCTACTAAAAAGAAGCCACATGTATCATATAACATGTGGCTTTTATGGTTTCTTATATTAAGAAGTCTACTTCTCTGCCTACTCATATTCAGTCAACGATGTGTCATAGGTAAACAAATAACGATTAGGCTTATCTGATTTATAGTATTAAATTTACTAGTCATAATTATGACTAACAACAGGTTTATGGTTTATAATATTGACATAAATCTGGAGTACTCCACCTCTATCTCGCACTATATTTTTCTTCTAAAGAACTCTGGTCTTTCTTGTATTCTTAAGCGTTAAAAAACTATATACTTATTGCGCTTATTATAGTATATTGATAGCGCTTCTAAGTTAAGCATCCTATATTAATATGGCCATCATATACAAACAAAAGCGGCTTAGACTTACCGTATTACAGTGTTAGATTTACAACACTTAAATAAGACCAACAGCAGATATCCGATTTCTAGTATTGATATAAATATCAAGCACCTCATTATCCCTTGCAAGCTATCTTTCTTTTCTCAGAGCATATATTAGCGAATTTTAAACAATCTTATCAAACTCATTGGGTTTCTGTCTACGCTATTTCACGAAACGCGATAACAAAAACGCTAACGACTATTAGTTTTATCTTTTATTTCATGCCCATCGCAATACTAGGGTTAACTTTTAGAACTTAGTGTTTGAAACCACTTATAACACCTCAACAAAAATGTTTTATGAAATAGATTTATGAAGCCTAAACACTGAAAATTAGAAATAAAAAAAGGCAAAAAACATATGTTTTTTGCCTTACCACTAAAATAATCAGCTATTAATTAATTTACAAGTAGTTTTGTGGTTTTATACTGTGTAATCTTACTTTGTACTTTACATAAATATAATCCTGAGGCCAAATTAGATCTGTTTAACAGTATTTCATTTTTACCGGCTTTAGCTTGAAATGGAATTTCTCTTACAAGTGCTCCCATCTGATTATACACCGCTAATGTTACACTTTCAGATTGCTGGGCTGTAAAATGTATGATTGTTCTTGTCTGCATAGGATTTGGTACTGCAATAGGATTTAATAATTCATCCTGATTAACACTACTTACACTTAAAGTTTCACTAGTTGAGAATCTAAGCTGTTGTAAATCCATTATTTTTGTTTCTTCAGTACCATTTTCAGCAAGCATTGTAAACACTAAAGAGGTAATATCTGTAACTTCCAGAGGAGAACCGTTACTCGATTCAAATTCAGAAAAAGGCAAACTAAATTCGCTAAAATCAGCTGATAAAGAAACACTTGTTTTGTATTGTGTTTCCCAATTCTCAACACTTTCTTTTACCAATCTCACGATAAGCGTTCCTGTTCCTTTGGCTTTAAATTTCAAGCTGTTGTAAGCTGTTAAATCTATCGGATTAAACTTTGGTGTCAAGGCTCTATAAGCCGCAATATATTCGCTGGTCGTTGCTTCTAGACTTATATTACGTTCTACTGGATATTCGTCGCTTTCAAATGCATCGTAATTCGTCTCGACAGTATACTTTGTAACCTCTGTAGATGGTGCAGCATCGTCGTATCCCCAAGGTCCATCGGACATAAATAAATCGTCTGGTGTTTCAACCCCATCGCCTATTCTAAATCCGATATCGAATAAATTTCCAGCATCAACATCGATAGTAGAAATATAGTTTCCGTTTAAATCGATCCGTGTCGATACATAATCTAAAACATCGGTTTCTGTGGTTCTTAATCCCCCATCGAAAGATACAGAAGCACTTTTATTTGTATTTACAATTTCTAAATTTAATAGACCATTGTGATACGTTCCTTTTTTCACAAATACTGTAGGAGCTGTAGAATTATTATAGTTAGAAATCGGTTTTACAATCTCCATCAATCGGATGGTTTCTTCTCCTAGTAATATTAAATCGTCTAAAGAGTTAGACCAAATTTGAAAATTATAGAATCCAACATTATCTTCGTATTTATCTAAATTCCAATGACTCTCTACGCCATATTCATTACCGTTATTAATAGTTTTTACAGAAAAGCTTAAAACAAACTCCAGAGAACCATCGATATTTTTAATTAATGCTTTTATAAATTGTTGCTCATTAATTTCTATAGTCGATACCGATAACAATTCGGCGCCTAATAACCTGTCGCATATATATTTGGTATGCTCGTAAACACCACTGGTTGTTTCTAAGACTAATACCGAAGCTACAGCTTCATCTTTTCTAATATAATCTACAGAATACACATTGGTTGCATTAGTAATTCCTACTAAATCTGATGGAGAAGATTCGATCACCACATCTTCGTTTATAACTTCTAAAGGCACAAAATCTGATAATTGTAAAGCTCCCCTTGATGTTGCCATATTACCATATAGTGACGTTTTTGACACTAATTTCGCTGTTGACTTATCGAATTTATAACTGCTTTTAGTTCTATTAAAATTTCGTTTACTAATCTTATCTGCCAATCTATTATTACTTTCTAATCCGCCTGCATTACCACTAGACGCTGTACTTTGCTCTAAAACTGGACATCCAGAATATCCCGAACAAGAAGGATCTTCACAATCTATTAATCCATCGCCATCATCATCAATTCCGTTATCACAAATTTCTTGAGCCACTGGAGCAGTAGGACAACGTGCACCGTCATTACTAGCACTAGATGGTCCAAAGGCAAACAAATTAGACTCCATTGCATTTGCCCCCGTTAAGTCTTGCACTTTCTGAATCATGTAAATAGTTCCTGTTTGATTTGCCGACACATAGAAGCGTCCGCTAGCATCAAAATACACAGCGCCATAGGTGTAATTTAATCCGGCTAAAGTAGGTATAACGCCTAAAGACAAAACATTACCATTTTCAGGATTTATTCTATATAAAATATTGGTCTTTTTCTCTACAGCGTATAAGTTTCCATCTACAGCATTAAAAGCCCAGTCATGAATATTAATATTTTCGGATAAATTATCTGTTCCTAAATATTGGGTATAGTTTTTAGATTCTGGATTTAAATCTATTGTATAATATGTCTTTCCACCTCCTTTTAAATAATAAATACCATCTGTATTTATATCGCCTACATAACGATTGGATTCGGGTAATTCATTAATAGTATAGATTGTAGTGTTGAAGTTTTTCCCGATGCGAACAATAGATTTCTGAGGACTTGTTAACGAACCCCAAATAAACCCATCTGCAGGATTGTATCCCGCTGCATTAATATTGCCTTCCGTAATATCTGTTGCCACAGTATAAGAATTCCCAGAAGCTAAATCGACAGCATACACATCATTATACTGAAACAAATACGCACTGTAGTCACAATTAAAAGGCACATCTTGTGCATAGGTGCTTATACCTAATAGAAGAAAAATATGTAGTAATTTTTTCATGATATAATAATTTATATCACAAATGTATAGGGTGAAGCGTGTTAAATATTTAATTTTCGCCTGATGAAAACGAAGTGTAGACGAATGGTTTATTAAGCCCGTTAAGTGTTTACAACAAGTTTAAACGTTTCATTAATTCTGGACGATTTGATCGACTTACAGGAATTACATCTTTTTTAATAAGCACACTATTATCCTCAATGTCAACTATTTTCTTCACATTGATAATAAACGAACGATGTACTTTTAGAAACAAATCTTCAGGTAATTTTTCAGACATTTTCTTTAAGGTAGAATGAACCGTATAGTTTTTATCTTCGGTTTTAACATGAATATAATCGCCTTTGGCTTCAACTAAATAGATACTTGGAATATCAATCTTAATAAGTCGTCTATCTATATTAACGTATAAATGATTTCCAGAAGCCGCCACGTCCTTTTCAGAATTTGGAATCTCGACTACTGTTCTCGTCATGTTCTCGGCTTTCGCAATGGCTTTTTGAAAACGATCAGGGGTAATAGGTTTTACAAGATAATCTACTATACAATCATATTCAAAGGCCTGAATAGCAAAATTAGCATCGGAAGTAGTTAGTATTATTTTTGGCGGATTTTTAATAGTTTCTATAAAATCGAAACCTGTAAAATCTGGCATATGAATATCTAAAAATATTAAATCGACATCATTCTGATTTAAAAATTTTATAGCCTGGAGCGCATTAGGAAATTCCTCTAAAACATTCAGACTGTTTAAACTCGTGCATAACTGACCAATTATAGCTCTAGCTGTGGCTTCATCATCAATAATAATACAATTCATAAATACCAATTATAACTTTTGTAGGTAATTAGTTATGGTATTTAATATAGATTCAAATTGATCGTTTAGGGTTGTATTACCCTGAAGTAAATTTTCTTCAAACGCTACAGCAATCTCATAACTTTTCTCAAGCCCTAAAATACTAATTTTATGCTTAAGTTTATGAACATTCTCTGCTGTTAATTTAAAATTTCGGGCATTTAAATTTACGTAGTATACCGTTTTCTCCTCAGGAAACTCTAATTTTATAATGTCTATAAGTTTCTGTTCGAAGGCTAAATCGCCACCAGACATACTTTTAATGTAAGATAAGTTAGGCTGTTCCATGAGGTTCTTTTTTTAAAGTGAAGTAAAATGTAGTGCCTTTACCAACGGTAGATTCTAACCAAATTTCGCCTTCGAATAGGAGCACTATTTTCTTGACAATAGATAAACCTATCCCTGTAGATGTGGGGGTGTTTTCTAGTTTTTTAAAGGTTTCAAAAATCTTTTCAAAATAGATCTTGTCTATTCCTTTACCATTATCTTGTATGTAGAATTGCCAGTACTTATCTTTATCTTCAAACCCAACTTCGATACGTCCTTTCTCTTTATCGTTATATGTTATGGCATTGGTAATTAAATTCTGAAACAATTGTTGCAATCTATATTTATCTCCTTTTACTACTGGTAAACGTTGCTTTTTTTGAATTGAAATATGCTCTGGAATTTCTATAATATCCAATATATCGTAATAGAGTTTATCGACATCGACTCTATAAAACTCTACCTTATTTTTACTTATGGTTGAATATTCTAAAATACCATTAATTAGTAAGTCCATTTTTTCGACATTATTCCTAATTAAGTCTAAATTCTCTTTTCCTTTGGTATCTACAACAGCCTCATAATCTTCTTTTAACCATGCCGTTAACGCATCAATACTACGTAATGGCGATTTTAAATCGTGAGAGACCATGTGCGCATAATCGCTAAGCTCCTGATTTTGGTATGCGAGTTCGCTAAATAATTCTTCGCGTTCTTTGTTTATTAAAATGATTTCGTTTGTCTGGTTTTCAATAAACTCAACCAATTTTATACCATCTAATTCCTTATTATCTGCACTTTTTTGTTCTGGAAGTTCGTAAAATTTCAAGGTTTCAATAACACGCTTTAGCTTCTTAATAACGTCTTGTTGTGCTTGAGCCTCTTGTCGCAATTGTAGATTAGCATCAAACAATTCATCCGAACTCAATCCCATAGCCCGTTGTTGCATGCCATATTGCTCATCGAAATTATTGTACGAGCGATTAACAGCATCTAGAAATGGCTCTAAATCCTTATCGGATGCCTGCACATCGCTTAAATATTTCCGTATTTGTCTTTTTAATAAAGAATTCATTATTCGCTTATTAGCGTTATGGTCATGGTTTGATTATGTAACTGACAGTTGTTTTCACCATGAAATGGGGCAATTTCACCATAAGAATAGAATCCAGAAATAGTGGTATCGTTGCCTACAACAGCCACAACTTCGTCTATTTCTTCTTCTACGCGCTGATCTAAAATTAATTTTCTACCAATACAACTTACCAAAAGCGCCAACTCTGGTTTATTTTTTCTTAATTCTAAAGCTTGTCTCGCAGCCCGTTCTGAAGCATTGGCAATATTATCTACATTTGTCATCATTAACTGCACTTTAGCATTTTGGGTGATATCACCTGCTAAAACAATGGCATTTTCAGCTTCATTAATATTTAAAATACTTCTAACTATAGATTGATTTTCATCTTCTGTGGTTACATTAAGTGGATATAACAAGGCCGCTCCAGGCAACGCTTTAGATTTTTCGCCTAAATATTTCTTATACAAATCTAAAGCCGGTAAGTTGTCTAACTCGTATAAGACATTCCCTTCAGATTTTGTTACGGTACGCTCTGGCCCAAAAGGTGTCCAGCCGCCATGAATTGAGAATGTAACTTCTAAAGTTTCACCATAAAAACCAACAGCTACAATTTCTCCAGGTTTAGGATTCTCGTTATAAGCGGCAAGGGTTTTCTCGAATCTGGCTTCGTCACCACAAAGTCCACCAGTGATTAAAACATTATTTTCGGTCCCGGCATTCATCCCCTTTGTTAACTGACTACCGTTAATAAAACTGCCTTCGGAAATAACATAAATAAATTTTAAACCTGCTTGCGGAAACTGTTTAACAAGTTCTTTACCTGTTTTAAAACTATCTAAATCCGCATGTAAAACATTACTTGTTTTTATTAAAAAATGACTTTTTTCTAACTCTAATGCTGTAAGTGAAATACTTTCGTCATCTACCGTACCACCAGCTATATCGCCACAAGTCGATCCGAAAACAATATGTCCGTCAGGAAAAAGATTTTTAATATCGCTATAAATACTGGGATCTTCTAATTGGAATCTATTTCCGAAAGCCAATACCAATGGATTTTTTAAATCTTGTTTAGGCGATAAATACTCCCACGTATCTCCTTTCTTTTTTAATTGAACCGTTTTCATTTTTATTTTTTTAATGTAAAATAGAATGTTGTACCCGCTTCAACCTGACTATCTAACCAAATTTCACCCTCGTGTAACTCGACAATTTTTTTAACTATAGACAATCCTATTCCTGTAGATTCTTTACTTTTATTTAAAGCGTGAAAGATTTTAAATATTTTATGATGGAATTTTTTATCGATTCCAACCCCATTATCTTTTATAGAAAATTTATAATGGGTGTCTATGTCTTCAAAATCAATCTCGATATACCCAGTCTCCTTTTCAATAAATTTGATGGCATTACTTATTAGGTTTTGAAAAACCTGTTGCAGTTTCGTTTTATTACCAACTACAATGGGTAAAGTATTTAATACCCGCACCTGGATATGCTCTGGCACGTAAAATAATTGAATGACATCTGCGACCATTTTTTCGAGATCGACATGGGTTGTAAGATTTTCCTCGGAACCAATACTAGAATATTCCAAAACATCTGTAATTAGTTGTTCCATTTTTTCTAAAGTATCTTCTATAAGCGCAAAATTTTGCAGACTCATATCATCCAGCTTTCCTACATTATCGGACTTTAACCATGAGACTAATGCATTTATACTACGTAAAGGCGATTTTAAATCGTGAGAGACCACATGGGCATATTCATGTAACTCATCATTACTTTTTTCTATTTTTTTTAATAAGTGTTCTTTTTGGAGTTGCAGGTTTTTAATATCTGTAAAATCAAAATTCACACCAATTGACCCAGATATATTACCTTTTAAATCGTAATTGGGTGCTGCACTTACCAGCCAATATTTAATTTTGCCTTGTTTATTTTTAATTCGCAATTCGTAAGAATCTGTTTTACCTTGTTTTCGTTCAGAAACTTTAGTTTTCAAAATATCTCTATCGGCTTGAGAAGGCAATAAATCTTTCCCCTTAACACCTATAAGCTCTTCTTTGGAATAACCAGTCATATCTATAAAACTCTGATTCACCATTAAAATCCGATCTTGTTTATCGAGCTCTACCAACCCTAAATTCATATTAGAAATTATGCTGGAATACTTTTGTTTTTCGGCTTCTAAACTTTTACTATATGTTCGGTTTAAGGTGACATCTTTAAAGGTCCACAGATATCCTTTCGACACACCTTCTTCTACAATTGGCAGGTAATCACGTTCTAAAATCTTGCCATCAATCATTTCTAATTCATCGCCTAAAACGGTTTCCTTTTTATCGTCTATATCACGCATACGTTTTAAAAACGCTTCCGGATCCTTAAATGAAACACTATTTTGTTCGGCAGCTGTTTTACAGTTCTTCCCAATTAAATCTGTAGGCGACACATCGATATTAAATAGTTGTGTAAACTTTTTATTAGTCAGCACAATGCGTCTATTTTCATCTTCCAAAACAACACCACTGTCTAAATTAAGAATTAATGTGGCTAATCTATTTTCGGACTCTCTAAGCCTGTTTTCACTCGCTTTCTGCTTAGTTATATCCCTAACAATTCCTTGTGCAGCAACCGCAACGCCTTGATCGTAAATTACACTAGCATTAATATGCACTAAAATATGCCTATTATTTCCCGTTATAATCTTAACATGAAAGTCCGTTAAAATACCATCTCTAAATAAGTTTTCAAACGATATTTTAACCCGTTCGATTTCACTAGGATGCACCATCTTAATCAGATTAAAATACTCATCTTTATATGTATAACCAAGTAAATCTTCTGCGGCATCATTCATTTTCAAAATATTACCTACCAAATCGATAATGACATAAGAGTCTACAATATTTTCGAAAACCCCTTGCAACTGAGAATCTGTTCTGGTTAATAATGCTTCTAAATCTTTATTAGATTTTTGTAATTTTTGATTGACCTCGTAAAGTTCGGCTGCTTTATTTTCTAATATTTTCTCCGCTTGTTTTCTCGCAGCACGTTCCCGTTCAAGCGCACGTTTTAATATATCGATTTGCTGCTGACTCATTAGTTCTTCTGAATTATAAACTTAACTTCGGTACCATCTTTTTTAATTTTTTCAAGCTGAATTGTAGCAGTTGAATTAAAATGCTCAAAAGTTTTATTCATTAATCCCAATCCGAAATAATGCATAGATTTGCTAGATTTATAAATCATTACCAGCGAATTTTCTGTTTTCTCTATCACTTCAAAATTAGGTAATTCTGCATCTGGATAGATTTTTCTAACTTCTATATGAATATGATTTTCTATAGAGGCTAACATCTCTATAGGGTCTTTGTAAGAATCAATTAACCCTGGATAACTTTCTGCTAATACAGCAAAAAAATGTTCAGCATATACGAGTAATAAATCGTCTATAGAAATATTTGTATTTTGACTTAAATGCTGTAAAAGTTGAAGCATTTCTGAAAACTGATATGTACCTACAGAGGTGTAAACACCATTAGACTCTAAATTAGATTCGGTTATAATTTTATCGACCATTTCTAATCCAAATTTAGCCTCTACTAAATCCAAAAACTCAGTAAATACGATACCTTTCATATTACATTTTCTTTAATTCATTAATACTCCAATATCCTAATAATTTTTCAATTTTTGAAACATATTCCTCATATTTTAAAGGCTTAAGCACATAACCTGCTATGCCAATTTCGTAACATGCTAATAAATCACGCTGATTGCTTGACGTGGTCAGGATTATTGTAGGAACATATTTTAAAGTAGGATCGTTTTTTAGAATACCCAAGAATTCGATACCATTTATTTTTGGCATATTTAAATCCAGTAATATAATGTCGGGTATATTATCTTTTTGTGCGAGTAAGTTTAACGCATCTTCACCATTATTGGCTTCTATAATTTTATGAGGTAATTCTAGCGATGAAATTGCCCTGTTTAATTTCATGACTTCAATCATGTCATCTTCTATTAATAATATTTTAAGCGTTTTCATTAACATACCATTTTTCTTAAAAAAAATAAAGATATTACTATTGCTTCAAACTGATTTGTCTTTTAGATAAGCTTTGTATTAATGTAGATGAATGGTCACTAAGTATAGACGAATGGTTTTATAGAAATATGCTAGTGTTCCATTTTGGACTAAAAACAATAAAAGAAGGCCCTAGATTATGCCCTTTTTTAATTCTCACAGACTTTTTACGTGAAGGCTTTAAAGTAGTGCCTATCCGTGTTTTCAAGAGTTTTACACGAGGTTATTGGCAATAAATTATTTTCAGAATGCGTTAATCATTAATCGATTTTAAAAACGAATAAAAAGGGAGAATTTAAAATCTATGCATACGAATTTCAGTCTCCATTTACCTTAGAGACAAAACTTTATACAAAAGCAAAACTCATTTAAGTCTAGTGTACTAAAATGAGTTTATAAATCGTAGGCCACAATCGCCGAACTAATTACACGAAACCCAGCTGTATCATCAGTCACATTATCAAATGCAGCATAATCAATCCAAACAAATCCGTTGTCTCCCCAAGCTTGCCCCCAAGAATTCACAACTTTAAAGGCATTATTTTCGTTTGAATATCCTACAACTAACATGGCGTGGCAAACGCCTTCTACATCATAATCGACGTCATGCTCTTGGTATTTTGTTAGGCCATTTTCATCTGTTTTACCGAATTCAGAATCTAAAAAGGTTGAAATTAAGACAGGAGTTTGATTATTTAGCAAGGTTTTCATTTCTAATACCATATTATCGCCACTTAAATACTTATAATCACTCATTTTATTTGGTTCGGCTTCTAAATCTTGATTTCCCGTAGGCTGAATATTACATGAACTATCTGAATAAGGAAATGATTCTAACGAAATTGCCCCCTTATCAATTAATAAATCTAAGGTGTTTTCGAATGAAGTACCTTCGCAAGTCCCCATCGTAATTTGATTATACGTATAAGCAGGACTCATGATATTATCCGGATTATAAGATAAATCACCTGATTCTAGATGCTCTTGAAATGATTTTAAATAGTAAGTTGCTGCCCAAGACACACAAGATCCTTGTCTCCCCTGGTCTCCTATTGGAGGAAGAAACGACGACAAATCTAAAACTTCGGGTAGAGTTGTTGGAATTACCAGTGCCTCTAACACTTTATCTTCATCAAAAACATAACTTCCATCTCCTGTACAATTAGAAGCTCCTGTAAAATATACCGTGCCATCTTCCGATGTAAATTGGGTCTCGGTAGACTCATAATCTATCGGATTTTGTTGCTCTACCGATAAATTATCATTAAAATCTGTAGCACAAGATGCCAATAAACAGGTTAATATTATACATATAAAGATTTGATTTTTCATGTTATGATATTTTTTAGCGTCTTGATTAGACAACGTATTTTTTAACTGAATTATTATACTTTCGTTAGCGCTCTCTTATGCCGAACAATAGATTTATGCAACATCTATTTTAATAATACGGAATGTAAGATGATAGGTCTACTTTTTTTTTGAGTGTCATCGCTCATGGTGTTATAACCAGAAAGTAAATATTTTGCATTATTTTCTGTAACAATAAACTCTATTATTATAAAAAGGATACTCATTCCAATTAAAAGATAAATCCTAGATAATGTTGTAGAAGCGTATTAGATCAGCCTATTTAACACCCTAAATTAGCAATTATTTTTCGATTATTCTCAAACTTTATTAATGTGCATTACGTAATAAAGAAGTCGCCTTAAACTAATTTCTGATTGTTTATCACCTATTGTATCAAATACAGAGATAGAAAATGAATTAAATTTAAGCCTTGATTTACTGGAAGAGAAATTACTGTAAATGGGTTTGAAAATTTCATATCAAACTGACTTGAAATAAACATAACGTGTTAATTGAAACTCAAATCTGACTAGAAAGTGCTTTAAACAACAACACAATATACGACCTATTGCACACCCAAATTTAGTTAAAAATGAACATTACAGAATGTGTTAAAAACAAAAAACACTGAAAATCAAAAGATTAACAGTGTTTTTGTTTAACCTAAAACTAGGTTAGTCGGGGTGGCAGGATTCGAACCTGCGGCCTCCACGTCCCAAACGTGGCGCGATAACCGGGCTACGCTACACCCCGAAAAATTATCGAGGTGCAAATATACATGTTTTATTCAAAAATCAACTATATTTTTTAGTAAATTGTAACTAAATTTTAAAATAATTATCATGACCTACATAAAGCGCTTGTTATCAATAGTTTTATTTCTTCATTTTACAGCTTGTGCCCAAGATAAAAAATCATCTTTAAACGATTATGCCTTCGAAACTATAGTTTCCGACCTAAATAATCCTTGGGGGTTTGTGTTTCTTCCTGACTCGTCTATGCTTATAACAGAGAAATCTGGTGAATTAATTCATTTTAAAGATGGTAAGAACATTAATATTTCAGGATTACCTGCAATTAAACAATTAGGACAAGGTGGATTATTAGATATTGCTTTACACCCTAATTATAAAGATAATGGTTGGATTTATTTCACTTACGCTTCTGCAGAAGGAGCAGGTTCTGGTGCAAATACGGCACTTATGCGAGCAAAAATCAGTAATAACACTCTAACTAATAAAGAACTCCTTTATAAGGCAACTCCAAACTTTAGCGGTGGTAATCATTTTGGTTCTCGTATTATTTTCGATAAAAACAATTACCTATTCTTTAGTATTGGAGAACGTGGTGAGCGCGACGAAAATCCTCAGGACATCACCAAAGATGGTGGTAAAATCTACCGCTTAAACGACGATGGATCTATTCCGAAAGATAATCCATTCGTAAATTCTCCAAATGCTAAAACAGCCATTTATTCTTACGGACATAGAAATCCGCAAGGCATGATTATGAATCCGGTAACAAACAAAATTTGGGCACACGAACATGGTCCAAAAGGCGGAGATGAAATTAATATTATATCGGCTGGAAAAAATTATGGTTGGCCATTAGTCACTTTTGGTATTAATTATTGGGGAACTTCGATTACAGATTACACAGAAAAAGAAGGTATGGAATCACCAATTCATCACTGGACACCGTCTATTGCGCCTTCAGGGATGTGTTATGTAACCAGTGATAAATATGCCGACTGGAAAGGAAATGTATTAGTAGGCTCTTTAAAATTTCAATATGTAAACCGTTGTATTTTAAAAGGAAATAAAGTTGTAAAAGAAGAAAAACTATTACAAGATATCGGGCGTGTTCGCTCTATTGTCCAAGGTCCTGACGGTTATATTTACGTAGGTGTAGAAAATCTTGGAATAGTTAAAATTATTCCGAAGAATTAGCCTTAAATTTGTCCATTCATAAAACAAAAAATCAATGCTCATTATAGGCCTTACAGGAGGAACAGGTTGTGGAAAAACAACTGTTGTAAATCAAATTTTAAATGAACTTCCAGACGCGGAAGTTGGTATCATATCACAAGATTCCTATTATAGCGAGACCTCTCACCTATCCTATGATGAACGAAAATTAATAAATTTTGACCACCCAAAATCTATCGATTTCGATTTATTAGTCAAACATTTAAAACAACTTAAGGCAGGAAAACCAATCGAGCAACCCGTCTATTCTTTTGTAAAACACAACAGGACTGGCGATACCATTTTAACACATCCTAGAAAAGTAATGATTGTCGAGGGGATTTTAATATTTACACACCCCGACATTCGTGATTTATTCGATATTAAAATATTTGTTCATGCCGATAGTGACGAACGATTAATTCGTAGATTAAAGCGGGATATTGCTGAACGTGGCCGTGATATGGATGAAGTTTTAAACCGTTACCTGACCACTTTAAAACCCATGCACCAACAATTTATCGAACCTATGAAAGAGTATGCGGACATTATAATTCCGAATAATAAATTCAATACGGTTGCTATAAATATCGTTCGTACCATTATTAATGAAAAACTATTATAACGTTGAAATTTTTCAATAATAAATATATAAAACCCTTTAAAAATCCCTTTGTTATTCCAGGGATTGGCTTTGCTATTTGGATGTTATTCTTCGATAGTAATTCGTATTTAATTCATAACGAATTGAATAACGACATCGACGATCTTAACAAGCAAAAAGAGTATTATATAAACGAAATTACGAAGGATCGCAAAGCGTATAAAAAACTAAATACCGAAGACGGTCTTGAAAAATTCGCTCGCGAAACCTATTATTTAAAGCGTGAAAAAGAGGATATTTACATTATAGAATACGAAGACAGTTTAAATATAGAATCTGATGAGTAACACAAATTTGTTTGAAGAATTTAATTCGGTATCGGCAAAAGCGTGGAAACAAAAGATTCAATTCGATTTAAATGGAGCCGACTATAACAAGACGCTTATTTGGCATTCGAACGAAGACATTAACGTTAAGCCTTTTTACAGCAAAGAAGATTTAAAAGCGATTCCATTCAATTTTAAATCTCCTTCAAACACGTTTAAAATTACGCAAACGATCTATGTTAATTCGGAAGAGAAGTCTAATGATTTAGCTCTAATTGCATTAAAAGATGGTGCCGAGGCTCTAGCTTTTAATATTGCTACCGAACACTGTGATTTAAGCAAATTATTTCAAAACATAGATCTACATCTTGTACCAATCTATTTCGATTTACAATTCTGTTCTTCAAAATTTATTGAGCAATTAGAATTAATGGCCTCTGAAATTAAGGCTTCTTTTTATGTGAATTTCGATATTATCGGACATCTTACTGAAGATGGAAATTGGTACGCTACTCTTAACGCCGATCATAAAGCATTGGAAACTGTTTTAAAAAATAGCGCCCATTTAAAAAGTAGTGTGAGTGTAAATCTTGGTCTTTATCAAAATGCAGGAGCTACAATTACACAGCAACTCGCCTATGGTTTGGCACACGCCAACGAATATTTAAATCGTTTTTCAGATGTGTTTAAAACTGAAATAACGTTTAAAGTTGCCCTGGGTCCTAATTACTTTTTCGAAATCGCGAAGCTTCGTGCTTTGCGTATATTATGGCATACACTGGCTTCAGAATATAACGTGAATACCAAATGCCATATTATTGCTAGTCCATCGCAACGTAACAAAACAATTTACGATAGTAAAACAAACATGTTACGAACGTCTACAGAATGTATGAGTGCTATTTTAGGTGGCGCAGATAGTATTTGCAATATAGCATTCGATTCGCTCTTTCATAAAAACCATACGTCTGGAGAACAAAAAGCAAGACAGCAATTGGTGATTCTAAAAAACGAAACTGATTACAGCAAAATAAATAATCCTGTTGATGGTTCTTATTACATAGAAACCTTAACCCATCAATTGTCAGAAAAATCCTTAGACTTGTTTAAAGATTTGGAAGCTCAAGGTGGATTTTTAAAACTATTGAAAGCCGGTTTAATTCAGAAGAAAATTAAAGAGAGTGCGCAAAAAGAACAGGACCAGTTTGATGCTGGGCAGATATCTTTAATCGGGACCAATTCACATATAAATTCTGAAAACCGCATAAAAGATCAATTGGATTTATATCCTTTTGTAAAACAAAACCCGAGGAAAACGTTATTAGAACCAATAATCCCGAAACGTTTAGCAGAAAACTTAGAACAATACAGATTGAAATCTGAAAAATAGTATATCCAAAATTTAACATGAGTAGAAAAGATCTACAACATATCACTTTAAATTACGCAGAAAATCAAGCTATCCATATTAATAATGAAGCTAATTTTTGTGCAGAACCACATACTAAAATTTCAAGCGATTCTGAATCTGATTTTGAGTCTGGAGCTGGTTTTGCACCTTTTTTACGAGGTGTTTCATCTACGATGTACATTAGAGCACCTTGGGATATACAGCAATCGGCACGCCTAAATACAATTACAGAATACAACGCTTTTTATAAACGTAATTTCAAAGCAGGACAGCGTCATTTTTCATTAGACTTTAATTGTAATCGTAATGAAACGCTTCGCGTGGACACTCTCGATCAATTTAAATCCGTTTTTAAAGATATTCCTTTAAACGCCATTACTATTTCTCTTAAGAACGATGCAAATGTATTGGCTAATTTGGCTTTTTATTTTGCAACTGTAGAAACTCAAGGCCTGGATCTTAATAACGTAAAGGGGACTTTTGAAGTTGATGTTTTAGAAAATTTGAATCTTCTAAATAACACCGAAAATTCTGAACATTCCATTTCAGACATCTTAGAACTTACTAAAACAGAGGCTCCTCATTTTAACGTCATTTGTATTTGTAACGATTCTTCAAAACATTTAAGCTTAGAAACAGAACTAGCATTAATGCTGATTTCAGGAAATAATATACTAAAAAAAGGAATAGATTCTGGCTTAAAAATAGATCACATCACCCCTAGCCTATCTTTCAATTTTGAGATTGGTTTGAATCATTTTAATGAAATTTCGAAACTTCGAGCTGCTCGATTGTTATGGGCAAAAATTGTAAAATCGTATCATCCTAAAGACGAGAAATCGCTTGCATTACATATACATTGCAAAACAAAAACCACTGATCCCAAGAATTTAAATTCAGAAAATGCGGTGACTAAAGCGACTATCGGAGCGCTTGCTTCTATCTTTGGAGGCACGCAAAGTTTAAAAACACAATCTGTAATTTCGTCAACTTTAGAATCCGAACGTTTGGATAAAAACATACAGCTGTTTTTACAAAAAGAAACACAAATCACAAAAACGGTCGATCCTTGGGCAGGCAGTTTTTATGTTGAAAAACAAACTCAAGAACTCGCTAAAAAAGCGTGGTCTATTTTTGAAGCGTATCAAAACACAAATAAAATTCCTGAAGACATACAATCAGCATTACTTCAATTTGAGGCACATGATTTAGAATACGCAAATGTAATTCAGACTTTGAATCCATTACCAATGAACCGAGATGACGATACGGTTGCAGATTTACTTTCAAAATTAACAGAAGCTTCTAAAAACAATGATAAAAATCGATTAACTTTAGCTATTAAAGCCGTAAAATCTAATGCTACTTTTAGTGAGATTTGTAAAGATATAAATTAAGTTTCGGTATGAAAAGTGAGGCAAATGTAGAAATCACATCCGTTTTAAAAGCAAAAACTCTTGCAAATACCTTTGCAGCACAAGAAGGTAGACGTCCGCGATTATTACTTTCTAAAATCGGACAAAATAATCATGAACAAGACACCAAAATTATTGCGGTTGCCTACGCCGATATAGGTTTCGATGTAGATCTAGGTCCGTCATTCCAATCGGCTACAGACATTTCAAAACAAGCCATAGAAAACGATGTACATGCACTTCATTTATCCTCATTAACCCACGAAACCATTCATACGGTTTCAGAAATTATTGCATCACTTTCACATTACGGTTGCGAGTATATTTTACTGATTGTAGATGGAGATCAACTAACTGATTTAGATTACAAAACCTTAACTGATATTGGAGTACATATTATTATGAAATCTAGCGATAACATAAGTGATACTGCGATACAAATGCTAACACTCCTAATTACATAAAACAAATATCTTACGGTTTCTTAAATAAATTTTCAGACACTATTTCTAACGAAGCATTCCTGTTAATTTATATAGTATTATAGTTAATTTGAAACCCAATTTTAGATACTTTTATTTTAAATTACGCAAACATGGACAATCAAACCGTTTCAACATCACGAACTCAAACTATTTTTAGAATTATTTTAGGGTCTATTATGGTTTTAGCAGCAATTGGACACCTAACATTTCAACGTGACGAATTCCAAGCTCAAGTCCCAAATTGGATTCCATTAAGTAAGGATTTAGTCGTTATATTATCTGGATTGGTTGAACTTGGTTTTGGACTCTCCATGATATTTTGGAAAAAAGAACGTGTAAAAATTGGTATCGCTTTGGCACTGTTTTACATTTTAATTTTCCCCGGGAATATAGCACAATACATGAATGGAACAGATGCTTTTGGCTTAGATACAGATACTAAAAGACTAGTGAGGTTGTTTTTTCAGCCCGTATTAGTAATTTGGGCATTATGGTCCACAGATGCCTTAAGGTATCTCAAGAATAAATTTTAATCTATTATATATCTAGTTTCATCACCAATACATCTTTTATAAAATTGGTTTTACACTTCTAAAAAAGCTGTATTCTCAAGCTTGTCACACAACTGAATCTGATTGAAGAGCATCAATAGAAGTGGAACTTAAAGAGCACAACCTAACATTTAGTTAAATTGAGTACCGAAAATAAATCCGTAATAAAAGGGTTCATCTACATCTATAATTCTTTATCTTTAAAACAAAAATATCGGTCTATTTATTAGGGCTGAGCACTTAATTTTAATCATTCAAATATAAGTAGATTTTAATTCGGATAAATTTGTCCTTATTAAAATTTGTATCTATATTTGCATTATAAATAATATTTTATGTTTTCAAAAGCATGTGAATACGGTATTAGAGCTTCAATTTTTATAGCATTAAATTCTTTGGAAGAAAGACGCGTAAGTCCGAAAGAAATTGCGAAGGAAATTAACTCGCCGGAAGCTTTTACAGCAAAGATTTTACAAGCTTTAGCCAGAAACAATGTAATTAACTCTATTAAAGGTGCCCACGGTGGTTTTGAAATTACTAAAAGCAAAATTAAAACCATAAAATTAGCTGACATTGTAAACGCTATTGATGGAGACAATATATACAAAGGTTGCGGCTTAGGTTTGCATGAATGTAATGAGGATAAACCTTGCCCTATGCATGATAAATTTAAATCGGTGAGAGACCAATTAAGAGAGATGTTAGAATCTACAGACTTAGAATCTTTAGCACTAGATATAAAATTAGGGGAGACCTTTTTAAAACGATAAAAAAAATTTGCCTATAATTCGGACAAATTTATCCGAATTAAAAAATTAATTAAAAACAACTAACTATTAATTTGAATTATGAACAAAGAAAAAAAACTATGGATTCTTTTTGCAGCGGTTGTAATCTGCTCGTTTAGTGTCTTGGGATACTATGGATTTGAAATCTACCAACAATCTCCTCCAATTCCTAAGGCAATAGTCTCGGATACTGGAGAAACAATCTTTACGGAAGCAGATATACAAGACGGACAAAATATTTGGCAAAGTATTGGTGGTCAAGAACTCGGTTCTATTTGGGGTCACGGTGCTTATGTTGCGCCAGATTGGACAGCAGATTGGTTACACAGAGAGGCTGTTTATATTCTAGATGTTTATGCTGAAAATGATTTTAACAAACAATTCACCGACATTACAGATGAACAACAAGCTGCACTAAAAATTAGACTACAAAACGATGTTCGAAAAAACACGTTTAATGCGTCGTCTAATACCATTACCATCAGTCAGAATCGTGTTGCTGCTATTAACTATTTAAGTAATTACTACAAAGGATTATTCACTAACGATCCCGCTTTCGATAAATTAAGAGCAGATTATGCCATCCCTAAAAACACGGTTAAGGATGATGCGAAAATGCAGAAAATGAATGCCTTTTTCTTTTGGGCAACATGGGCAACAGTTACAGAAAGACCAAACAGTAACGTATCTTATACACATAACTGGCCAGCAGACGAACTTGTTGGAAATGCTCCAACTATGGATTTAATGGTATGGTCTGGAGTAAGTATTATTTTATTAATTCTATGTATTGGTGTTCTTGTATTCTATCATGTAAAATCTGGTGAAGATGAAGAAATGCCTCCTCCTGCCGAAGACCCTTTACTAAAACAAGGCATGACGCCAAGTATGCACCTAATTAAGAAATACTTTTGGGTGGTGACTTTATTAATGGTTTTACAAATGCTATTAGGTATTGTTACTGCACATTATGGTGTGGAAGGCGACGGGTTCTACGGCTTTGCTTTAGATCAGATTTTACCATATTCGGTAACACGAACTTGGCATACACAATTAGCTATTTTCTGGATTGCAACTGCATGGTTAGCCACTGGATTATACATTGCTCCTGCTGTCGCAGGGAAAGATCCTAAATTTCAAAAATTTGGAGTTAACTTCTTATTCTTTGCGCTACTTATTATCGTCCTTGGTTCTATGATTGGCCAATGGTTTGGAGTAATGCAAAAACTAAACTATTTAGAAAACTTCTGGTTCGGTCATCAAGGTTACGAATATGTAGACTTAGGTCGTTTCTGGCAAATATTCCTTTTTGTTGGCCTTATATTATGGTTAGCGTTAATGGTAAGACCTTTACTTCCGGTACTAAAACGTAAAACAGAAGAAAAGAATCTTATTATCATGTTCTTAATTTCTTGTACGGCTATTGCTTTATTTTATGCTTCAGGATTAATGTGGGGACAACACACAAACCTTGCGATTGCAGAATACTGGAGATGGTGGGTAGTTCACTTATGGGTTGAAGGATTCTTTGAAGTTTTCGCCACTGTAGTAATTGCATTCCTATTTGTGAGATTAGGTTTATTAAAAACCAAAACAGCGACTTTAAATGTGTTACTAGCAACTATTGTATTTATGTCTGGTGGTATCTTAGGAACCTTCCACCACTTATATTTCTCTGGAACACCAAAAGCAATTATGGCATTAGGAGCAACATTTAGTGCTCTTGAAGTTGTACCGTTAACCCTAATCGGATACGAAGCTTATCACAATTATAAATTATCGAAAGCCACAAAATGGATTGAAGATTATAAATGGCCCATTTACTTTATGATTGCTGTTGCATTCTGGAATTTCTTAGGCGCGGGAATCTTTGGTTTCATTATTAATCCGCCGATTGCACTATACTACATTCAAGGTTTAAATACTACGGCATTACACGCTCACACCGCATTATTCGGAGTTTACGGTATGTTAGGAATAGGATTAATGTTGTTTGTATTACGAAGCTTATACAGAAATGTAAAATGGAATAACAAGCTTATTAAAGTGTCATTCTGGTCGTTAAATATCGGATTATTAGCCATGGCCTTATTAAGCTTACTTCCAATGGGTGTTTGGCAGGCTATCGAAAGTATTGAACACGGTATGTGGTACGCACGTTCTTCGGAATTAATGCAAAACCCAAACATGATTACCTTAAAATGGATGAGAACCATAGGAGATGTGATCTTCGCAGTAGGAATAGTTTCTATATGTTGGTTCGTATTTGATTTAACACTAAAAAATAAAATAACACAAAACAATTAAAGCATAAGTATTATGGAAGATATAAAACAAAAACACATCGGAGCATTTGTTGCTGAAGATTTTAGAACTGCAGCTGTATTTACAAAATATGGAATCGATTTTTGCTGTAGAGGAAACAGATCTTTAGAAGATGTTTGTGAGAAAAACGGGATTTTAACGAGTGAATTAGTAGATAATTTAGAACACGTACTTAATTCTAAAACGGACCAATCTATAGATTATAAATCTTGGCCTTTAGATTTATTAATTGATTATATCGAGAAAAAACACCACCGTTATGTGGAAGAAAAATCGCCTATTATAAAACAATTTCTAGATAAGTTATGTAACGTTCACGGAGAAAGACATCCTGAATTATTTGAAATTAATGAGTTATTTACAGCTTCAGCAGGAGAGTTAGCTCAGCATTTAAAAAAAGAAGAAATTATTTTGTTCCCTTTTGTTAAGCGTTTAATAAAAGCTAAAGCAACAAACACACCTATTGAAGCCCCAGGGTTTGGAACCGTTAAAAATCCGATTGCAATGATGATGCAAGAGCACGATAACGAAGGTGTAAGATTCAGACAAATTGATGCTATTACAAACGGCTATACACCTCCTGCAGATGGATGTAATACCTATAAAGTAACCTTTGCAATGCTTCAAGAATTTGAGCAAGATTTGCATTTGCATATTCATTTAGAAAACAATATCCTTTTCCCTGCTGCAGAGAAATTGGAAAGTGAATTCTGTTAATATCTCAATTTAATATTTTAAATTCCGAAACATTAATTTTAATGATGTTTCGGAATTTCTATTGTATATAAAATGATTTCAAAAAAACTGGTCTTAGTTTGCCTTTTTAATTTCCTAGTTGCTGCTTTAATGGGGCTAACTATGCGATTTGCATTTGTTTCCTCTTTCGAATTTAACTACAGAAATTTAACTCATGCACATTCTCATGTTGCCATGCTTGGTTGGGTATATTTAATGCTTTATGTTTTTATAGTACACCATTTTATACCTAAAAAACAAAAGGTCTTTAATCGCCTATTTTGGATTACCGAAGTTGCCGTAATTGGTATGATGATAAGTTTTCCGCTACAAGGTTATGCCCTTTTTTCTATTAGTTTTTCTACACTGCATATTTTCTGTAGTTATTATTTTGCCTATCTCGTTTTTAAACATCAAAATATAGCCTCCAAACCTACTCGTGTATTATTAAAAACGGCGGTTATTTTTATGCTGATATCAACGCTTGGAGTCTGGTGTTTAGGGCCTGCAGTTGGATTATTAGGACAAGCCTCTGCCTTCTACCAGATCGCTATACAGTTCTTTTTACATTTTCAATTTAATGGATGGTTTTTAATAGGGCTATTGGGATTGTTTTTTCATTTTTTCAAGATAAAAGACAATACTATATTTAAGCCTTTTTATATTACATTGGTACTATCTACAGTTGGGACATTAGCATTGCCAATTAGTTGGTTTGCTCCTTTTCCTATTTTAAATTGGATAAATGGTTTTGCTATTATTTGCCAGATTACATGTTTTATTCTTTTTATTAAAATGTCTAACACAGGTATTCAAAAGCATTTAAAAGCGGTTCCTAAAGAAGCTAAATACTTATATTATTTTGCACTTATTTCGTTTGCAATAAAAATAGGTTTTCAAAGTGCATCCCTCTTCCCTTACATAGGTCTTATCGCGAAGCAAAATCATAATTTTGTTATTGGCTTTATTCATTTAACGATGTTAGGTGTTGTAACTGGGTTCCTATTCGCATATATCATTCAATCTAAAACAAGCTATAAAACATCCGTTTTTAATTATGGAGTTTACAGTTTTATTATAGGTTTTTTAGGTTCAGAATTCATATTGTTCTTTCAAGGCTTACGTTTTGTGTTCGGTATAGGACTGATTCCTAATTATTATCTTTTATTATTTATACTTAGTTGTTTTTTAGTCATAGGAATATCCTTTATCTTTATGAGTATATTATGCTCAAAAACAAACTATTATGACAACCAAAAAACCACTAAAGCGCCATAAATCTTTACAACCCCTAAGTAGGGATCACCATCATGGCTTATTGTTATCCTGGAAAATCAGAACAGGATTTAAGAAAGAAATTGAAATTGAACGTATAAAAGTGTATGCAGATTGGTTCTATATATCTCATTTAGTACCACATTTTGAAATGGAAGAGGCTCATGTCTTTTCTATTTTACCCGAAGATCATCCCTTAAGAAAACAAGCAATCAACGAACACAAAGAAATTAAAGAATTAGTAAGTAAAACAACTGATTTAGAATATAATTTGAACACGCTTGCAGATGTTTTAGAAGGACATATACGTTTTGAAGAACGTGTACTATTCCCAGAAATTCAATCTATTGCGACACCTGAAGAGATGGAGCATATTGATGACATACATTACGAACAAAATCTTAAGGAAAACACCACAGATCAATTCTGGAAGTAAATAATCAGTTAAAGACGTAGAATAATAATAGTTTCCAGAATATAAAATTGATGAAAAGTCCAGTACAATTCTGGCCTATTTAAATAGAAAAAGCGCTTCTAAGACTTAAGTTTTAGAAGCGCTTTCATTCGATATACGACACATTACATTTCGCTAACCGCTTGTTCTATATTTTCAACGGTTTCATCGGAGTTTACACCTAAACCTTCTTGTTGAAACACCAATTCGCCAGCCTCATTAAACACACTAATAATATTTGAGTGAGAGAAATCCATAGGCGTTATCTCTTTATATTTCACAGCTAAAACAGCGGCAAATTCTCGTGTATTTTGTGCTGTAGAACGTAAGAATATCCATGGTGCTTCATCCATGAAATTTTCCTTGGCAAAGGCTTTTAAACGTTCTGGAGTATCTGTTTCGGGGTCTATACTTACAAAAATCATTTTGACTTTACCTTTTGTATCCTCTGGTAACCGTTTTTCTATATTTCGCATATCGGCAACCAATCTTGGACAAGCAGCTTTGCAGGTGGTATAAATCATGACCATGACCAATACATCTCCTTTTAAATCTTTAAGTTGAATATCCTCACCATCTTGATTAGTCCAAGTAGATGGTAAATTATAAATAGACATGTCTGAAATCACATCCGATTTCTCAACCTTTTCTGCAGTCTCTGTTGTTGCTTCTGACTTCGTATTATTTTTACAAGACACGAATCCAAACACTAGTAAGCCAAAAATTAAAAATACTTTTCTCATAATTATATGTTTTAAGGTAAAGGCACATCTTTAACGCATCTAAAACCTAAATTTTTAATACTATATCTCGCAGTAATACTTCCTCTAAAAGCATAACGCATAAACGCAGCATAGTTCATTAAATCGGTTGCTCCAATAGCAGCACTTCCACAAAATAAATTCGAATCCTTATCGACATCTTTTCTAGATTCACCAGTAATTAAAATGGAATTAAAATCGGATGTCCATTCCCAAACCAATCCGTGTAAATCTGAAACGCCCCAATAATTCTTAGGGTTTCGTCCCACTTCATACATACTTGTACCGGGCGCTTCATACCAAGACAAAATCTTCTGATTATACGTTTCTTTTACACGAGCATCTGCTAATTCTTCATCAGACATCGCGACATACTCCCACTCATCAACCGTTGGCAATCGCTTCCCCTGACATTCGCAATATTTACTCGCGGCAAACCAAGATATATAGGTTATAGGACTTTTAAGTTTTTCAGAATCATTTAAAGTAGTATCGTTCTTCCAGTTTCTTAAATAAGTGCCATCTGCGAACAGTTTTTTAGCTTTAGATTTTTGCCATTCAGGATATTTTTTAACAAAATCGACATACTGCTCGTTAGTTACAGGAAGCTTATCCATTAAAAAATCGGTGACTTTAACTAATGAAGAATCACGACCATAAAGGGGAATATAATTCCCCCCCTTAATCATAACCATATCTGTTGTTTGCGCAAGCATTATGGATTGCACAAGAAATGCCATACAAAACAATATAGATGTTCTTTTTAGCATAATTTTATTTTTAAATTATTTCTGATTTCTAACTTTATTAACCATCTCTGTAGTCACCACTTTTTTAGAATTCCCCCAACTATTATACACGTACGTTAATACATTTGCAATCTCGCTAGGTGATAAACTTTGTCTAGTCATAACACTGTTATATTTCTCTCCATTTACGGTAATTTCTCCCGTTAAGCCATGAAGTACAACCCCAATAGCACGATCCACATCTGCATTCAAATAATCGGATTTTGCTAAAGGTGGAAATGCGCCAGTTATACCTTGTCCTTCTGCTTGATGACAAGCGAAACATGTTTGCATATAGGCTTGTTTACCACGTTCAAGTTGTTCATCTAAAGATTCTACAGGCGTTTCTTCCACAACATTATTATTTTCAGGCATAGACTGGATACCACCACCTTCAGGCAAGTAAATATCGTCTCTTAATTCTCCTGAATAAATTTTCTTATCCTCTTCTCCTTCTACCTTAAGCATTCCTAAAGCCCCTTTATTAAAGGCTCTAAAAATAGAGTGATCTACCAGAATAAATGTCCCTGGAACATCTACTTTAAGCTCCACTATTGCAGCGCCTCCTGCAGGGATTAATGTGGTTTGTACATTATCGTTAATAAGGTCGCCGCCTTCCACATGCACACGATCAAATATTTCTCCAATTACGTGGAAAGACGATACTAAATTCGGTCCGCCGTTACCCACAAACAATCTAACCGTTTCTCCTACATTTGCAGTAATCGCATTATCTCCCGTTAGCGCACCAACTTTACCATTAAATACCACATAGTCTGCTCTCTCATCTATCGCTTTCTGCATATCGAAAGGTTGTAAACCACGATCACCATGGGCTCCTTTAGTATAGAAATCTCCTTGCATTAAGTAGTATTCTTTATCTACTGGTGCCAAACCACCTTCCGGTTCTACTAAAATAAGACCATACATTCCATTTGCAATATGCATTCCTACAGGTGCTGTTGCACAGTGGTACACATATAACCCTGGATTTAAAACTTTAAATGAAAAGACTTTTTCGTGTCCTGGTGCTACAAATGACGATTCTGCACCTCCACCTGGTCCATTTACAGCATGTAAATCGATGTTATGAGGTAATTTATTATCTGGATGATTTTTTAAATGAAATTCAACTTCATCTCCAACGCGAGTTCTAATGAAACTTCCTGGTACCGAACCACCAAAAGTCCAATACACATAGCTTACACCATTTGTCATTTCACCTTCCTGTTCAAGAATTTCCATATCTACTATAAGCTTCTTAGCTTTCCGAGAACCTACTGGTGTTGGCACGTGTGGTGGAGCTGTTAATTCTGCAATCATTTCCTGACTGACAGTAATATCTGCACTATTTTTTTGTTCGTTTTTTTCTTTTTTTGAACAAGATGCTAAAACGATACAAGTCAAGGCCAGCATGGCATGTCTCCAATTGAAGCATTGTTTTAAAAAATTTAGGTTAGTTTTCATGTGTTTTAATATTGATTGATTATTACTCGTTTTAAACATAAAAGACAAATTTGTCTTTTATAGTATCAAAAATAATATTTATTGCAAATATTAAATATGATAATTATCAGCTTATAAAGAATTGGTGCATAATTCATCTATGCTTTATAAATATTACATAATAGTAAACAAATAATAGTTATTTATTGATTCTATATTCAAAATAGATTTAATTTATAATTAGTATAACATAGGCCGAGTGCTATTCTTCAAAAAAATCAATTAATCTAGAATACAGTTATGCGGTATTTAGTTGATAATATTAAATCAGCATTTAAACTTTAAATTTAGTATGTAACACATTAATTATTAGCAACTGATAATCAATAACAAAGCAAACCAAATTAAAAAAGAAAAGGCACTTAACATTTGTTAACAAGTAACATTTTTAAAACTCATAAATAGTTGTATTTTTACATCTCATAAATTCAAATCATTAATGGGTAAAATCATTGCAATTGCAAATCAAAAAGGAGGTGTTGGAAAAACAACCACTTCCATTAATTTAGCAGCCTCTTTAGGGGTGCTTGAAAAGAAAGTATTGCTGATTGATGCCGATCCTCAAGCCAATGCCACTTCGGGATTAGGTATAGATGTTGAAACTGTAGAAATTGGAACCTACCAATTATTAGAACATACTAATACCGCTAAAGAAGCTATTCTGCAAACAGAAACTCCTAATTTAGATATTATTGCTTCCCACATTGACTTGGTTGCTATTGAAATTGAACTTGTAGATAAGGACGATAGAGAATATATGCTAAAACGTGCTTTAGCCGAAGTTAAAGACGATTACGATTTTATTATTATTGATTGCGCACCATCACTGGGCTTATTAACGCTAAATGCGTTAACTGCTGCAGATGCCGTAATTATTCCTATTCAGTGTGAATATTTTGCACTTGAAGGTTTAGGAAAATTGTTAAACACCGTAAAAAGTGTTCAGAAAATACATAATCCAGATTTAGATATCGAAGGCCTTTTATTAACCATGTACGACTCTCGCTTAAGACTTTCTAACCAAGTGGTAGAGGAAGTTCAAAAGCACTTTAACGATATGGTTTTTAAAACAATTATACAGCGAAATGTACGCTTAAGTGAAGCTCCAAGTTTTGGAGAAAGCATTATTAATTTTGATGCAAGCAGTAGAGGTGCTATTAACTATTTAAGTTTAGCCAAAGAAGTAATTAATAAAAACGCTTAGAAAAAACTATGGCGAAGGCAGTTAGAAAACAAGCATTAGGAAGAGGATTATCTGCATTATTAAAGGATCCGAGTAACGATATTAATTCGGTACAAGATAAAAATGCCGATAAAGTTATAGGAAATATAGTGGAACTAGAATTAAGTACAATTGAAATGAATCCGTTTCAACCGCGTACTAATTTTAACGAAGAATCACTGCGCGAATTGGCCTCTTCTATTAAGGAACTAGGAGTTATTCAGCCTATAACAGTACGTAAATTAAATTTTAACACCTACCAATTGGTATCTGGAGAACGTCGTATGAGGGCTTCAGAATCTTTAGGGTTAAAAACCATTCCGGCTTATATTCGTATTGCCAACGATCAGGAATCTCTAGAAATGGCTTTGGTTGAAAACATTCAACGCCAAGATTTAGATCCGATAGAAATCGCATTATCATACCAACGTTTAATCGACGAGATTAATCTAACGCAAGAACAAATGAGTGAACGCGTTGGTAAAAAACGTTCTACCATTGCAAATTATTTACGCCTTTTAAAACTAGATCCAATTATTCAAACAGGTATGCGCGATGGATTTATTTCTATGGGACATGGGCGAGCCATAATAAATATTGAAGATCAAAGTATACAATTAGATATTTACACTCGTATTTTACAACATAAACTATCGGTTAGAGATACCGAAAATTTGGTTCGCGATTATAACGAAACCAAAGCATTAGGAGATCAAAAACCAGAAAAAGCAGCACCGGAAACGCCTGTATTTGTTAAGAAAAGTATTCAAGACTTTTCAGATTACTTCGGACATAAAATTGATATTAAAGTCGCTAAAAATGGTAAAGGAAAAATCACGATCCCTTTTCATTCTGAAGAGGATTTTAATCGTATAAAAAAACTTGTACAGAGTGCAAAGTAAATTTTTAATATCTACCCTACTCTCATTTTTTTTCTGCTTAAATAGCCTCGCGCAAGAAAAGAGTAAAGAAGAAACCGCAGCTACAATTAAAACTGCGGACACTTTGGTTGTGGACTCCTCGGAGATTGTTGTCGCTACTGTAGACACGATTAATGCAACCGACTCACTAGCACTAAAAGAACCTGTAATAGAATCTCGTTTTATAGACCCTTTAGCGCCTGCACGTGCCGCATTTTATTCGGCCATTCTTCCTGGTTTAGGACAAGCATACAACAAAAAATATTGGAAAATCCCTATCGTATATGCCGCTATTGGTACAGGGGTTTATTTCTATATTGATAACAACAACGCGTATAACCGCTATCGCGATGCCTACAAACGTAGATTAGCAGGTTTTACAGACGATGAATATTATGGTCGTGTTTCTGATGACGGTTTAATAAACGCACAGGAACAATTACGAAGTAATAAAGAGTTGTCTTTGTTAATTACCATAGGTTTATATGTGTTAAATATTGTAGATGCGAACGTAGATGCGCACTTATTACAATTTAATATAGATGATAATTTATCGCTGGCACCACAATTTAATTACAACGAGATACAAGGCACCACAAATCTCGAACTTTCCCTTAACTTTAAATTTTAAAACATGAAGATTGCATTACTTGGATACGGTAAAATGGGTAAAACCATAGAACAAATTGCCCTTAAACGTGGCCATGAGATCGTAATTAAAGCGAGTATAGAAAATCCTGAATACGACATTACCAAAGCAGATATTGCAATCGATTTTAGTATGCCAAGTGCTGCTGTAGGTAATATCTCTAATTGTTTTAACAACGGCGTTCCTGTTATTTCTGGAACCACCGGTTGGCTAGAAGATTACGATAAGATGACGGCACTTTGTAATGAGAAACAAGGTGGTTTTATCTATGCTTCAAATTTCAGTTTAGGTGTAAATATCTTTTTTGAATTGAATAAAACACTAGCAAAAATGATGAGTAGCCTAGATCAGTACAACATATCTATGGAAGAAGTACATCATACTCAAAAATTAGATGAGCCTAGTGGAACAGCTATTTCCCTAGCAAACGATATTATTTCCGAACATAAAAGTTACGAAAAATGGGCCTTAAACACGCCTGAAACAGATACCATTCCCATTATTGCAAAACGTATTCCTGAAGTTCCAGGAACACATATTGTAACCTATAACAGTAGTGTCGACGCCATAACTATAGAACATAAAGCACATAACAGAGAAGGTTTCGCCTTAGGCGCTGTGGTTGCTGCCGAATGGTTACAAGGAAAAACAGGTGTTTTCAGTATGAAAGATGTGTTAAATATTGGTTAATAGCTTAAATTGCTGTTACATTATAAGCGCAATACATACTTATTAAAATATTCAGATTAATTCTTGTCACGAAGACACTAAGCAATACAAAGTAGATTATGACTCTAACTCAACTTTTCATTTTTTTTATAATTATCCAAATCTTACACGGATTAGGAACTTGGAAACTTTATGTAAAAGCAGGTAGACAAGCATGGGAAGCCTTTACCCCTGTTTACAACGCTATCGTTTTAATGAAAATTATAAAAAGACCTTGGTGGTGGACTATTTTACTCTTTTTACCCATTGTAAACTTAATTATGTTTCCTGTTGTTTGGGTAGAAACCGCTAGAAGTTTTGGCAAGAATAAGACAACAGATACGGTATTAGCCATAGTATCTTTTGGTTTCTATAATTTCTATTTAAACTATGTCGCAGATATAAAATATGTTGAAGATCGTAGCTTAGAACCTAGCACAAGTGCAGGCGATTGGATAAGCTCAATTTTATTTGCCATCGTTGCGGCAACTATTGTACATACGTATGTTATTCAACCATTTACGATTCCTACATCTTCTTTAGAAAAAACATTACTTATTGGTGATTTCCTTTTTGTAAGTAAATTAAATTACGGTCCGCGTATACCACAAACCACTTTGGCCTTACCAATGGTTCACGATTCGATTCCGAAGACTAAAATGAAATCTTATGTCGCCGACGATAATTTAGAAACTAAGGAACATTCTTGGAAAAACAAAACCTTATTGCCTTACTTAAGATTTCCTGGATTTCAAGACATAAAACACAATGATATTGTTGTATTTAACTGGCCTGTAGATACCGTTACAGACTTTTTTAGCACACCCGATCGTAATCATTGGAAACCAGTAGACAAAAAATCGAATTATGTAAAACGTTGTGTAGGTTTACCAGGAGACTCTCTTGAAGTTAGAAATGGTTTCGTATATATTAACGGCAAACAAAACGAATTACCCGACCGCGCGAAGCTTCAGTTTAGTTATTTAGTACAACCTAAAACACATCAATTTAATGCTAAGGAATTAGCCGATCGTTATGGTATTACAGATCGTTTTGGAATTATTAATGACAAGAACACTTATATGTTTATGTCGATTACAGACGAAGCGGCAGAACAATTTAAGAATCATCCTAACGTAGAAAGCATCACGCCTCTTAAGGAAGAAAAAGGCGTTAGAGATTCTAGAATTTTCCCTCAGAATCCAAATTACAATTGGAATAACGATTTCTTCGGACCTTTATATATTCCAGAAGCAGGAAAAACTATTCCTTTAAATGTAGACATGTTGCCACTTTACAAACGTGTAATTTCAGAATACGAAGGGAATACACTACAAGTTAAAGGGAATCAAATCCTTGTTAATGGTGTTGTTTCTGACACCTATACATTTAAGCAAGATTACTATTGGATGATGGGAGATAACAGACACAACTCGCAAGATGCTAGAGCTTGGGGATTTGTACCTTTCGACCATGTTGTAGGTAAACCTGTATTTATTTGGATGAGTTGGGACCAATACGGAAAACCACGTTGGGACCGTTTCTTTACGACTGTTGGAGGTAGCGGAGAGCCTGTATCTTACTTAATTCCTTCTCTAATTTTAATTGCGGGATTATTTGGATACAATACGTATAGAAAACGTAAAAAAGCAAATGCATAATCGGATTTCATGAGTTTGAATAGCCTTCTACATCCTACATATTTCCCTGATGTTGCACATATGGCTGCTATTGCGCAGTCCGATGTCGTGACCTTCGAAATGGATGATAATTTTGCAAAACAAACCTATAGAACGCGAACGTATATTTACGCTGCAAACGGAAAATTACTATTAAATATTCCTGTAATTTATACTCAAAAGAATCGTCAGAAATATCGTGATGTAAAAATTTCGAACACCGATAATTGGCAAAGTTTGCATTGGAAGTCTTTACTTTCTGCTTATAAAACCTCTCCTTTCTTCGAATATTATGAAGATGATTTACGTCCGTTGTTTGAAACCAAAGCAGACTTTATTTTAGATTTTAATTTGAAATGTTTCGAGACTATTTCTGAATGTCTTCAATTAGAAAAATCAATTCAGAAAACGGAAGAATTTAAACACGACATTGTTGATGCTTCAGATTTACGGTTTTTGGTTAATCCGAAATCAGATGTGAATTTTCAGAACGAAAAATATACGCAAGTCTTCGACGATAAGCATGGATTTATAAACAATTTAAGTGTTTTAGATTTATTATTTAATGAAGGACCAAACGCCTTAGATTATTTAGAAAGTCAAGATCTATCTTTATAATGTTACAGCCCGTTATACATTATGGCATTCACTTTTTAGGGCCATTAGCTATTGCATTATGGTTTTATAAACCACGATGGAAATACGCCTATCTTATCATGATTTGTGGTATGCTAATAGATTTAGATCATCTTTTAGCGACTCCAATATTTAGTCCAGGACGTTGTAGCATCAATTTTCATCCGCTCCACTCCTATTGGGCTATTGCAGTTTATATATTACTTTTACTTCCAAAGAAAACCCGACTTATCGGATTAGGACTAGTTATTCATATTATAGCAGATACTGTAGATTGTAGTTTAATGTAAACTCACTTTCGTCATTATAGGATAATGATCTGAATACTCTTCTTTAAAGGTTTTAAAACCGTTTATTTTAAAATCTTCATCTGCGAAAATAAAATCAATACGCACAGGGAAAAACTTAAAATTAAACGTCTTTCCAAAGCCAGAACCAGCCTCTCTAAACGTATCATTTAAATCGCCTTTAATTTTACGATACACGTACGAACTCGCTGTATTATTTAAATCTCCTGTAATAATCATTTTATAAGGGCAGCTGTTTTTATGCTCTAAAAACAGTTCGGTTTGATCTTGTTGCACTGCAAAAGATTTACCAATGCTTTTAAATAAGCGTTCCGAATCTTGTTTCTTTAAGGCTTCAACTTCTGTGTTTATTTTAAGAGATTGTAAATGTATATTGTAAATTCTAATGGTATCTTTTTCCTTAACAACATCTACATAAATAGCATTGTTTGTTGTATTTGGAAACCGAATAGAACCTTTATTTACAATAGGAAAATTTGAATATATGGCTTGACCAAGTTGCTTCTTTTCTCCAGCTAATTGTATGTAGTTATATTTATAAAATGAAAAATCGGCACTTTTATTATTCGGATGATATTCTTGTAAACATAAAATATCAGGCTGTTGTGAAGCCACAAACTTCGAAATCTCTAAGGCTGTATCTGTATTCGGAATCCAATCGTAAATATTAAAAAGCCTTACATTATAGCTCATAATAGACAAGTTAGCATCATTATCTACGGCTGTAGAACTTGAAAACCGATAGAGCGATCCCAAATAAAAATAGCCTATAACCACAACAATAATGGAAAGTATCATTTGTCGTTTTAGCTTTAACATCCAATATAGAGCGAACACCGCATTCACTATAATTAGGAAAGGAACAGTAAGACTTAAAACGGATAATATTGAGAATTTTTTAGGCGGAAAGAAAGGTAAAACATAGGATAATAGTAGTAAAGTCGCAAAAACCGAATTGATTAAAAAGATAAGTTTATCAATACCATTTAGCTTCTTCATACTTATTTTCCTGCTTTAAATAAAAAAGCCTTTTCCTCTTTTGTTAGACTATCATAACCGCTTTTACTAATCTTATCTAAGATAAGGTCGATACGTTTTTGCTTATTAAAAGCATCGAATTCATCCTTTTTAAAACCAGCCATATCTTTATTCGGACGTTGTTTATGAACTGTTTTCAACGGGGATTTCTTTGTTTTAGAAAACCATCCTGTAACTTGATCTGCTAAAGCTTCGAAACCTTTTCCGATATCATTTCCTTTTTTGTATTGTACGGCATAGAAATAACCTAAAATAGCACCTCCAATATGTGCCAAATTACCACCAGCATTAGGACCTAATAACCCCAAAACATCCATACCAACTATAGCGGCACCTACAATCCATAACTTAATATTAAAAGTAAAAAAACGCAAATCCATTTGTGGCGTATAGGCACACATAAAAATTAATAAGGCCCGGACAGCAGCCGAAGCACCAACTAATCGACCTCCAGAACTAAATACATTAGGAATTAAATTATAGCCTAATAAAAATACGACAGCACCACCTATAGCACCTAAAAAATACACATTTATGGCTAGTTTTTTACTGAACAAACTTAAAAACCATTGTCCAATAAAATACAACCACAACATATTAAAAAGCATATGTATAAAGTCATAATGTACAAACGCATAGGTAATAAACGTCCATGGCGCTACTAAAAGTTCAGATAACTGGCTTGGTAATTCAAACCACTTAAGACTCGCATGCGAGGGTAATGTAGACGTTACAGCTTGCAGTATAAAGCCTATAAAAAAGACAGCAACGTTTATTGCTATTATCTTTTCTAACACATTTAAATGCGTTAATTTTTGTTTAATATCGTTATTGAGTGTATTCATAGGTTAGTCCCAACGATTTTTGTTGAATTGTGTTTTTTTCCAATACCACATAATTAAAAACCCTGTTAAAGCGCCTCCAATATGTGCTACATAAGCGGTATTACTCGGACTGAAAAAAGATTGACCTGTAACTGCCGAAATAATATCTAAAGCGATAATTCCAGGAATAAAGTATTTGGCTTTTATAGGAATAGGTAGGAAAATCATCATTAATTTAGACTCTGGATATAACATCCCAAATGCAACCAAGATGCCCATAATAGCCCCAGAAGCACCTACCATAGTTCCATTAAATACACTAACAAACTTCCCTAATTGATCTGTATTTAATACGTTAGACCAACGGGAATCGTACATCGCATATCCTGAACGTAACGTTTCTAATGTTTCTGTTTGAGAAAATCCTGCTCCTGTTAAAGCAGACATTCCTGTAGAATATTGATAATAATAATATCCTAACATTAAAAGCGCCGCGCCTAACCCCGAGGAAATATAAAAAAACAAAAACTTTTTTGTCCCAAATTGTTGTTCTACTGGAGATCCAAACATCCAAAGCGCTAACATATTAAACCCGATATGCATAAAACCACCATGCATAAACATATGTGTTAGGATTTGCCAAGGTTGGAAGGCTTCATTTTTAGGAAAATGCAGCGCAAACCAATCGTAAAACAAGGTGCCACCACCAACGGCCATAGTCCCGATAAACATAATAACATTTATGATTATAAGGTGTTTAACTGTATCGGTTATTCTATTCATAATATCTTTTTTTCTATGAAATTACATAAATTTTTTATCCAATTCATCTACCGTCATGGTGATAAATGTAGGCCTATTTGCTGGCGAAACATTGGGATCTTTACAAGCAAACAAGCTATTTACTAAGTGGTCTTGTTCGGTCTGATTAAGCGATTGTCCAGATTTAATGGCTAAACTTTTTGCCAGAGATTTTGCTAACAAATCGGCGGCACTAAAATTAGCATCTGGCACCTCATGTTCCACATCGCTTATTAATTGCTCTAATATAATACTTACTTCGCTTTCAGGAACATTTATTGGCAAACCAATTATTTCGACCATTTGATCTTCAAAATTCTGAAACACAAAACCAGCATATTCTAAATCATTTTTTAGGTTTAAAATAATATCATGTTCTTGCTTAGAGAATTGAATTTGTAAAGGAAATAACAACTGCTGACTCACAGTATCTTTCCCAGTGATATATTTTAAAAAATCTTCGTATAAAATTCGTTGGTGCGCACGGTGTTGATCGATAACTAACATCCCCGATTTAATAGCGCTTAACACATATTTATTCTGAAGTTGATATGAACTTTGTTTAGAAGTCATCTGAGTATCATCGAACAAAGAGGCTGTACTCTCTACACTTTCAAACTGAATTTCACTAAAATCTTGTGTCGACTTTGTTCCTTTAGACTCCATGCCAACATACAGACCTTCCCAACTTGAGGTTGAAGCCGGTTTTCGTCCAGAAAATGATGATGACCCCATGTTTGATCTTGAAGGTGCTATTGATTTTTCAGCATCAAAAGGGTTAAAAGAACGATCTACTTCAATTGTGGGTGTACTTGCCGATTTATTAGAATAATCGTAAGGCGTATCTAAATTCGCATCGCGATCAAAATCTAATACGGGAGCAATATTAAATTGCCCTAAACTATGTTTAACTGAAGCTCTTAAAATAGCATATAATGTATGCTCGTCGTCGAACTTGATCTCTGTTTTTGTAGGATGAATGTTAATATCTATAGTTTGCGGATTTACCTCTAAATTCAAGAAATAACTCGCATGCGTGCCATCTTTAATCAGTCCATCGAAAGCGGCCGTAATCGCATGATTTAAATACGCACTTTTTATAAATCTATTGTTTACAAAAAAGAATTGCTCGCCTCTAGATTTCTTAGCATATTCAGGTTTACCTACAAATCCCGAGATTTTTAACACATCGGTATCTTCATTTACGGGTACCAATTTTTCATTGGTTTTTGGACCAAAAATATTAACAATACGCTGTCTATAATTACTTTGTGGTAAATTAAAAACTTCCGATCCATTATGGTACATCACAAAGCTAATGCTTGGATGCGCCAAGGCAACACGCTGAAATTCGTCAATAATATGGCGTGTTTCAACCGTATTAGACTTTAAGAAATTACGTCGTGCAGGAATATTAAAAAACAAGTGTTTCACTGCAATAGATGTTCCTGTTGGAGTTACCACTACATCCTGATCTACAATCTCACTCCCTTCAATAGTTATGGTTGTACCAACTTCTTCATGCTCTTGTTTTGTTTTTAACTCTACATGAGCAATGGCCGCGATACTCGCTAAAGCTTCTCCACGAAACCCTTTGGTATTAAGCTGAAATAAATCTTCGGCAGACCGTATTTTTGAAGTCGCATGACGCTCGAAACTTAAGCGTGCATCGGTAACACTCATCCCTACACCATCGTCGATAACTTGAACCAAAGTTTTACCGGCGTCTTTTACCAATAATTTTATGGTTTCGGCTTGTGCATCTATTGCATTTTCTAATAATTCTTTAACTACTGAAGCTGGCCGTTGTACCACCTCGCCCGCTGCAATTTGATTTGCAACATGGTCCGGTAAAAGTTGAATAATATCTGCCATTATGTATTTGGAAGGAATATTGATAAATCGAATTCTATAATAAATAGAAATATAAAAATAAGAATAGCGATAATAATTAGTATACGGCGATTAGCAGAACGATCTGGCGATTCTTTTAACTCGTCAAAAGCATTTTGGAATTTAGATTTTATACCTCCAGTAGATCCAACAGTCTTTCTATAATCGTCGAACTTATGTTTCATTTCAAACGGACTCCCCTCCCCATCATTTTTAAAATGTCGAGGTGTGTACGAAAACTTTTTATTTTTTTTGCTTTTAAAAATCCCCATAATACGTGCTATAATTCATAATTATTTAAAACATACCATAAAACAATCACCAAAACAAATATAATGAGCCACCCCGATAAACGGACGCCTTTTTTACCTTGGTGCTTTCGTGTTTGTTTAAGCTCATCCCATTTAGACGACATTTCGCTAGAAGGCTTCTGCTCTTCTTTCTGAAATTTAGACTTATAACTAAACGCTTTATTTTTTCGCTGATTAAATAAATTCACTATTTAAAAACTAATCTGTGTTAATCACCAAATGTACTTAAAATTGAGAAGAAACTCGAATTGGGATTCTAAAAAAATGTTAACAAAAGCAAGGGAAGATTGTTTGTTGGCTTGAAGATTATTAGAATCAACTCTCGACTTTTCTCGAATACCGTTTAAATTTCAATATTTAATCTTTTAACGTCTTTTCAGGATTATATCTAAGCCATAAAACACCATGTTTTACTAGGGTGTTCGAGCATTAGTGAGAAATAACAGTAAGAATTTGACGAAACTAGCAAACGAAGTTTGTCGAGAACGGAATGATATAGAATCATCCAATTTTACAGCTTTTAGAAGTCAGCTTATAGATGTTAAGACTATAGAATTCTTTACTTTTCGATAAACCACACTATTGACACAGATACAAAAATTGGTAATGATGCATAATATATACTAAAATTTAGAATTAGCTATAAAATCAAAAAGCACCCCGTTACGGATGCTTTTCTCATTAATTAACACAATTAAAACATTACATATTAATTGCTTCCCTTTATTATTTGAAGTAAGTACGTTTTTTGAACCACTCCCGATTGTCTCCATACTTGTGTTCCCGATTTATACAAAATTAAAGTCGGTACACCTCTTACATTTAATTGTGCTGCTAGTTCTTGATTTTTATCGACATCAATTTTTAAAATTGAAACCGAATCGCCAAGACTATCTTTCACCGCTTTTAAAACAGGAGCCATGGCCTTACATGGACCACACCATTCGGCGAAAAAATCGACCAATACAGGTTTATCTTGCTTAATTAGTTCTGAAAATCGACTCATACCTTATCGTTTTTATAAATTTAAATTTACTACGCTTTCATCAACAAACAGTTAATCTACATCCAAAAAATTTTACTTCTTTTTAGAACATTTTGATTAAAAAAAACGCTAAAAACTTAGATTTTTTATTTGAATTAGAAATGAGATCTTAATTTATCCTAATTCAAAATTTTCTATTTTTTTAATGTCGAAGGACATACATAATTTGTTAAAGGTACACCTGCTTCTCGAATCGCTTTCATACCTCCTGCAATATCAATCAGATTATGATATCCTCTACTTTTTAATATCGAAGCTGCTATTACCGAACGATATCCTCCAGCACAATGCACGTAAAAAGGTTCGTCTTTCGGAATTTCCGACAAATGCTCGTTAATAAATTCTAATGATGCATTTTTAGCAGAATCGATATGCTCTGAAATATATTCCGTATCTTTTCTAACATCGAAAACATGTAAGGTTTCTGCTTCTAACCGTGATTTAAACGTTTCTGCTGAAATAGACGAAATAGTATCGAATTCCTTACCTTCATTTTTCCAAGACTCGAAACCGCCATTTAAATACCCCAAAGTATTATCGAATCCTACGCGAGATAAACGGATTACCGCTTCTTCTTCCATTCCCGGATCTGTAACCAATAAAATAGGCTGTTTGGTATCTTTAATTAATGCACCAACCCAAGGTGCAAATCCGCCATCCAATCCAATAAAAATAGATCGCGGAATATGACCTTTTATAAAATCGTTTTGATGGCGTACATCTAAAACTAAAGCCTCTACAGTATTGGCAACCGTTTCAAATTCATCTGGATTTAAGGCTTTTGTCCCTTTTTCAATAACAGTGTCGATATTATCGTAACCTTCTTTATTCATTTTTACATTTAGCGGAAAATATGACGGTGGTGGCGCTAAACCATCAGTAACTTCTTTAACAAATTCAGCTTTTGTCATGTCTTCACGTAAGGCATAATTCATTTTTTTTTGATTTCCTAAAGTATCGACTGTTTCCTTCATCATGTTCTTCCCACAAGCAGAACCTGCTCCATGCCCAGGATACACAATCACATCGTTTGCTAACGGCATAATTTTGGTTCGTAAACTATCATATAAATACCCCGCCAAATCGTCTTGTGTTATATCCGATTTTTGCGCTAAATCTGGACGACCAACATCGCCAAGAAACAAGGTATCTCCACTAAAAATAGCATAATCTTTTCCATTTTTATCCTTTAACAAAAACGTTGCACTTTCCATAGTATGTCCTGGTGTGTGCAGCACTTTAATAATAACATCACCCAACTTAAACTCCTGACCGTCTTCTGCGATTATGGCCTCGAACAACGGATTTGCTGTTGGTCCAAAAACAATTGGAGCCGCTGTTAATTCTGATAACGTAACATGACCACTAACAAAATCGGCATGAAAATGAGTTTCAAAAATATATTTAATCTTGGCGCCTTCTTTCTCGGCACGAGTTATATAAGGTTCTACCTCACGTAACGGATCGATTATTGCAACTTCCCCCTTACTTTCTATATAATAAGCGCCTTGCGCCAAACAACCTGTATATATTTGATCTACTTTCATAACGTTTTAATTGTACTTAAAATTACTACTCTTTTTAATATTTTACAGTAACACATGTTACATAATAAGTTCTTTAATAATGATATAACATCCCATAATTAACACAAACCAACCGAATCCTTTTTTAAGTTTTTTTCCAGGAATATAATTAGATAAATAGGTTCCCAAGTATATACCTACGACGGCTATAGCTGTAAAACTCAATAAAAAGGTCCAATCGATATCTACATTTCCTATATCACCAATAAAACCAATTAAAGAGTTAATGGCGATAATAAATAGCGACGTTCCCACCGCTTTTTTCATAGATAAATTTCCTAAAATTATTAATGCAGGAATAATTATAAAGCCACCACCTGCTCCAACAATTCCAGTAAAGAAACCAATTACAATAGCCTGATTAAAAATTAAAAGATTACTTAATTTTCTTGGTGCATGTTTATCCAATTCATCCTTTTTAGGTTTTAACATGCTTATTGATGCAATAACCATCATGACCGCAAACATAACCATTATGAAAATGTCTTTTGTCACGATAAAGCTTCCAATTTTAAATATCGATTCTGGTATCGCAGGAATAATAAATTTTCGTGTAATAAAGACCATTGTAAACGCTGGAATAGCAAAAACAGCAGCAATTTTTATATCGACTAAGCCTTTCTGGAAATTTTTATATGCACCAAAACAAGAAGACACACCAACGATAAATAAGGAATAGGCAGTTGCTGTTACAGGATTTAACAACAGGAGATACACTAAAATGGGCACCGTTAAGATAGACCCACCACCTCCGGTTAATCCTAAAACCAAACCGACAACCAATGCGCCAAAAAAACCAATAATTTGAGTAATATCCATGACTTTAATTTGGACAAATGTACTCTATCAAGAAACCTTTAGGAGTAACTTAGGTTACACAGAGTTTTGTATATTTTGTACAAAAAAAAATTTAAAGTGTTACAGGTCCAACATATGAATCTGATTGCGATGAAGTTTTAATCGGCCTTCGTTTTCTAATTTTTTAAGTAATCTTGAAATCACAACACGCGAAGTATGCAGGTCGTGAGCTATGTCTTGATGCGTTACGCTAATCATTTCGTTATGGTTAACCATTGCTTTATCCTTTAAATACTTTAGCAAGCGTTCGTCCATTTTTAAAAAGGCAATAGCATCTATAGATTCTAAAAGTTCTACAGTACGCTCATGGTAACTTTGTAATATAAAATTTTGCCAACTGCGATACTTAGACATCCACTCCCCCATTTTCTGAACAGGCACCATAATTAAAGTAGCAGGTGTTTCGGCAATTGCTCTAATTTCACTTTTAGAATTCCCCATACAACACGAAATACTCATCGTACACGTGTCGCCCTGTTCTATAAAATACAAAAGTAACTCGTCTCCTTTGTCATCTTCTCTTAAGATCTTAAGCGCACCACTAATTAATAAGGGCATATGCGAAATAGTCTGACCAATATCCATAAGCGTAAATCCTTCCGGAACCTCCTTATAGAGACCGCATTGGTTGACCTCTTCAAGCAATTCATCTTCAAACAAATAACCGTAATGTTGCTTTAGTTCTTCAATCATAATTTAGATAATAAGAGTTTAAAGATAAGTATAACTAACGATTCTTATTTTAAAATGAAACGAAATTCATCCAAAAGATATATCCTAAATTAAATAATATACAAATGGATTCTACCTAACAGAAAACGTATAATGTGTTTCCGTTTTATAAGTTTCACCAGGATTTAAAACTGTTGAAGGAAAGGCATCTTGATTTGGTGAATCTGGATAATGCTGTGTTTCTAAACATAAAGCAGAACGGTCTGCATAGCGCATTCCTCCTCCATAAGAAAAAGCTCCATCAAGAAAATTCCCCGTATAAAACTGCACTCCTGGCTGATCTGTATAAACCTCCATATAGCGACTGCTATCTTTGTCTAGAACTGAAGCAACTAAATTTACGTTCTCTTCAGGATGATTTAAAACCCATGTATGATCGTAACCTGATCCATTTTTTATTTGCGGATGATCTGCATCAATATCCTGACCTACACGTTTAGATGTGGTAAAATCGAAAGGTGTATTTTTAACAGATTCTAATCCTCCAAGCGGTATGGCTGATTTGTCTATAGGCACAAAGAAATCGGCATCAATCATAACCTCTTCATTACTTATCGTTTTTGTAAAATCTCCAGATAAATTAAAATACGAATGTTGCGTTAAATTTACTAATGTGGTTTTATCTGTCGTGGCCTGGTAAGCAATCTCCAAAGTATTATTTTCTGTAAGCGTATATATTACAGTCACATTCAGATTACCAGGATAACCTTCTTCCATATCTGCACTTAGGTAGGTTAATTTTAAGGCGACTTTATCATCATTTTCAAGAGTCTGTGCTTTCCAAATGACTTTATCAAAGCCTTTAATTCCGCCATGTAAATGGTTTGGACCGTTATTTATTGCTAATGGATAATCTATTCCGTTTAAAGAAAATTTACCTTTAGAAATTCGGTTTCCGTAACGTCCAATTATAGCACCAAAATAGGTAGGGTTACTTAAATAAGATTCCAAATTATCGTACCCTAACACAACATTTTCAAACTTTCCCGCTTTATCAGATACACTTAATTTGGTTATAATGCCTCCAAAAGTAATCACATCGACTTCCATGCCTTTTGCATTCTTAAGCGTAAAAAGATCTACTTGATCTCCTTCAGGTGTTGTGCCGTAAACTGATTGATTAATTGATACCTTTCCCATCTTAAATTTTACATTGTATTTAATGCCTGCCATAACAGCCTAACATATTTAAAGTAATCATTTTGAGGTTAAAATTAACAAAAATGAAACCAATCGCTTATAATTTTCAATTCTAAATTTATAGATTTTAGGTTTTCATTTAAATTACCTAAAACTTAATGTAAGAGATTTGGTATTTAAACGACCTCTTAACCATTCGTTTCCTTTTTATAGGTTTTATAATTTTAATAGAATAAAACAGGAATATCCCAAGTTTACGATTCGATTCCTATATCATTTATAACGTATTTAATCAACTTAAAAACTGTGCTAAATTCATTTAACTTTCTTTTAACTTCTTTTGGTTCGGTATTTTCCGAACCAACACTATATTTGCGCAAAATTAAATACTAATGGAAAATCAACTTCTTGAAGAAAAGGAAAGACTTGTAGAGAAATTAGGAGTTATCATAGAAAATAAAAATAAGTTAGCACCTGTTGCAAGCCGCATTATTTCTTATGTGATTTTAACAGGAAAAAGCGGAACCACTTTTGAAGACTTAGTGATAAACCTATGTGCAAGTAAAAGTACTATTTCTACGCACTTAAATCATTTAGTAGATTTAAAGCAACTAGAATATTTCACAAAACAAGGTGATAGAAAACGCTATTACACGGTAAGTCAATGCCACATTTTTACACACATGGAAAACATGGTTAACGCATGGACTTCTGAAAAGGAATTGCATTTTGAAATGAAATCGTATAAGAAAAAAATGAATGAATTAATTACTGATGATTCTGAAAAATTCAGTTTAGAATTTCACAACAACTACATTAGCTTCTTAGATGAAGTCACAAAATCAGTTTTAAAACTGAGAGAAAAAATAGAACACAATCAATCCAAATTATAGTATTCAAATCAAAAACAGTCATATGAAAATTAAACATTACATGATCTTATCGCTAGCTATTTTAGCGGTAACTTTTATAAGTTGTGGAGATAGTAAATCGGAACAACCACAACAAGCGCCACCAGCACCAACCTTTCCTGTTACCGTTTTACAGAATAAAACAGTAACGGCTTATCAGAATTACCCTACAAGTATTAAAGGTATTGTAAGTAGTCAGGTTAGAGCTAAAGTAAGTGGGTATATTCAGAAAGTACTTGTCGATGAAGGTGAGCCAGTAAAAAAAGGACAAATCCTTTTTAAATTAGAAACGCAATCTTTAAGTCAGGATGCAGGAGCAGCAAAAGCCCGTGTAAATGTAGCTAAAGTTGAAGTTGACAAATTGGTTCCTTTAGTAGAACAAGGTATTATTAGTTCCGTACAACTAGAAACTGCAAAAGCTAATTTAGCGCAAGCGCAAGCAAACTATAGCAGTGTAAATGCAAGTATTGGCTATGCGACAATTAAAAGTCCTGTAGATGGTTTTGTAGGTGCTATTAATTATAGAGAAGGATCTTTAATTAGTCCTAGCGATCCTACGCCATTAACAACTGTAAGTGATATTAGTAAAGTGTATGCCTTCTTTAGTTTAAACGAAACGCAATATTTAGATTTTCTAGAAAATGCAGAAGGAAAAACCTTAGAGGAAAAACTTTCTCACTACCCAGATGTAAACTTAATTTTAGCAAACGGTAGTATGTATTCTGAAAAAGGGAAAATACAAACCAGTTCTGGTCAGGTTAATCAAAACACAGGAACAGTTAGTCTTAGAGCGGTATTCGATAACCCAAATCGTTTAATTACGAATGGAAGTAGTGGTCAAATTCAGATTCCTGTAATTTACGAAGATGCTATTGTAGTACCACAAAAATCGACTTACGAGCAACAAGGAAATGTTATGCTTTACAAATTAGCAGAAGGAAACAAAACCGTAAACACTTTAATAAAAATTAAAGCTGCTATTGATGGTCTATATGTTTTAGAATCTGGAGTAAATGAAAACGATAAAATTATAGCTTCAGGAGTAGGTAAAGTTAAGAACGACATGGTTATTACGCCTCAAGAAGTTCCTTTTAGTGAAGTCACTAAGCCTATAGAAACCTTATTTAAAAACTAGAAATTCAGAACACATGTTAAAAACATTTATTGAAAGACCCGTGCTTTCAACGGTAATTTCTATTATTATAGTGATACTTGGTATCATTAGTATCAATAGTTTACCTATAGAAGAATATCCAGATATAGCACCTCCAACCATTAAGGTGACAGCATCTTATACTGGAGCCAATGCCGAAACGGTATTAGAAAGTGTTATTATTCCTATCGAGGAACAAATAAATGGTGTAGAAGGTATGACGTATATTACCTCTACAGCATCAAATAACGGTACTGCCGAAATCACTGTGTATTTTGATCAGGAGATGGATGCAGATATCGCAGCGGTAAACGTACAAAACCGTGTATCGAGAGCAAATCCTTTATTACCTTCAGAAGTAATTGCTACGGGTGTTACCACTCAGAAGCAAGAAACAAGTGCATTGATGTTTATTTCGATGTATTCTGAGAATGAAGATTACGATGCTACATTTATTCAGAATTACTTAAAAATTAACGTGATTCCTGCAATGCAACGTATTAGTGGTGTTGGGGATGTTAGTGTATTCTCTCAGCAAGATTATGCGATGCGTGTGTGGTTAAAACCTGAAAAATTAGCCGCTTATAATTTAATTCCATCAGATATTACTGCGGCTTTAGCCGAACAAAACTTAGAAGCAGCTGCGGGTGCCTTAGGTGAGAATAATGGAGAAGCATTCTCTTATGTGTTAACCTACAGCGGTCGTTTTAAAGAAAAGCAACAATATGGAGATATTGTAATTAAAGCTTTAGGAAATGGAGAATTTCTAAGATTAGACGATGTTGCTACCATCGAATTAGATGCACAATCTTATTCTTCGAACGCAATGAGTTTAGGAAAACCTGCCGTATTTATGGGGATTTTCCAAACTAAAGGATCGAATGCACAAGAAATTATTGAAAACATTAAAACCACTTTAGGGACAGTTGAAGCAGACTTACCAGACGGTTTAAAAATATTCGTGCCTTACGATACGAGTTTATTCTTAAACGCATCGATAGAAAAAGTAGTACACACCTTATTAGAAGCCTTTATATTGGTATTCTTAGTTGTATTCCTCTTTTTACAAGATTTCCGTTCTACTTTAATTCCAGCGATAGCGGTTCCGGTGTCTATTATTGGAACGTTCTTTTTCTTGAATGTTTTCGGATATTCTATAAACTTATTAACGCTATTTGCCCTAGTCCTCGCCATTGGTATTGTGGTAGATGATGCCATTGTGGTTGTGGAAGCCGTTCACGCCAAAATGGATGAAGGTGAAAAGAATCCGAAAAAAGCGACTTTAGTTGCCATGAATGAAATTTCTGGAGCGATTGTTTCAATTACTTTGGTAATGGCAGCGGTATTTATTCCCGTAACTTTTGTAACAGGACCAACAGGTGTATTCTACGAACAATTTGGTGTAACTCTAATTATTGCCATTTTAATTTCGGCAGTAAACGCTTTAACATTGAGTCCTGCATTATGTGCTTTATTATTGAAGACACACCATGAAGATGAAGAGTTAAAAAACAAAAGTAAATTACAACGTTTTTACACCTTATTTAACCGTGGATTTAATGCCACTGTCGAAAAATACGGACAGTCACTTGCCTTTTTATATAGAAAAAAATGGATTCCTGTTTTACTTTTAGTATTAGCAGTAGCTGGTATTTTCTGGGCAGCAAAAACAACACCAACAGGATTTGTACCTAATGAAGATAGAGGTATTATTTTCGCCAATATTGAATTACCTGCTGGTTCTTCATTAGACAGAACTAACGGTGTCGCTATAAGTCTTTATGAAAAAATTAAAGATGTAGAAGGTATTGCTGGTGTAAACATGATTAAAGGTAGAAGTATAATTAATGGTGCGGGATCAAATTATGGTTTTGGTATTATTAAACTTAACGACTGGAGTGAGCGTGAAGGAGAAACATTATCTTCAAATGCTATTACAGGTAAATTATTTGCAATTGCTGCCTCTATTCCTGAAGCTAATATTATTTTCTTCTCACCACCAAGTATTCGTGGATTTGGAAACTCAGCTGGTTTCGAAGTTAACTTATTAGATAAATTTGGAGGAGAGTTTGCTGATTTAGATAAGATGAATCAAGAGTTCTCTATGGCTTTAATGAAGCATCCAGAAATTAAATATGCGCAATCTTCATTTAATACACAGTATCCACAATACGAAATGGAAGTTAATGTGCCTTTAGCTAAAGAAAAAGGAGTTCCTATTAATAGTATCTTCTCTACATTACAAGGTTATATTGGAGGTGTTTATGCTTCAAACTTCTCTCGTTTTGGTAAGCAATATAGAGTATACATTCAGGCACTTCCAGAGGACAGAGCTTCAGAAAGTGATTTAAACAGCATGTTTGTTAGAACGGATTCTGGAGAAATGGCACCTATTACGCAGTTTGTAAATTTAAAACGTGTATATGGTCCACAATCAGTTACGAGGTTTAACCTATTTAATTCGACAACAATTACGGGAGCTACCAATGATGGGTTTAGTACTGGTGATGCCATTAGAATTATTGAAGAAGAAGCTGCAAAACTACCAAGTAACTATTCAATCGCATATTCAGGTTTAACACTTGAAGAAGTAAATGCAGGTAACCAAACCACATTTATTTTTATATTAAGTATACTATTTGTTTACTTCTTATTAAGTGCGCAATACGAAAGTTATTTATTACCATTCTCAGTTGTACTATCTATTCCTTTTGGAGTATTTGGAGCTTACATAAGCACAAAATCTTTAGGATTAGAAAACAATATTTATTTCCAAATTGCTTTAATCATGCTTATTGGATTACTAGCGAAAAACGCCATACTTATTGTGGAGTTTGCACTCCAACGACGGAAACGAGGTGAAAGTATTGTCGACTCGGCAATTCACGGAGCCAAAGCACGTTTACGTCCAATTTTAATGACATCTTTCGCATTTATCCTTGGATTAATGCCGTTAGTATTAGCTAAAGGAGTTGGTGCAGAAGGAAACAAAGCAATTGGAACAGGTGCTGCCGGAGGTATGCTTATTGGTACATTATTAGGTGTATTTATTATACCTATATTATTTATTTTATTCCAATGGTTACAAGAAAAAGTCTCTAGTAAACCTGCAGTAGTCGAACAAAACATAGAACATTAATCGTATGATATCAATTTTAAAACATAAAGTACTTAGTAAAATTGCGGTATTGCTTTTTGCCATGGTAACATTACAAAGTTGTTTTGTTGCTAAAGATTATGAGCAACCTCAATTTGAAGAAACTAAAGATTTATACAGAACAGATAATCTGCCAACAGATAGTATTTCTATGGCAGATGTGTCTTGGAGAGATTTATTTACAGACTCGTATTTAAATCAATATATCGAAGAAGGTTTAATAAACAATATCGATATTAGAATGGCCATTCAACAAATGGCTGCCGCTGAAGCTTATGCGAAACAAGGTAAAGCAGGATATCTGCCAACTATTGGAATTGGAGCGACAGCAACACACCAAGAATTAGCAAAGAACAGTCAGTTTGGAGCACTATTTGACGGCGCGATAGATCAGTATGAGTTAGCAGCAAACTTATCTTGGGAAGCAGACATTTGGGGAAAAATCAGAAGTGGGAAACGTGCATCAGATGCCAATTACCTACAGTCTGTAGCCGCACATAAAGCTGTAAAAACCATGTTAGTTTCTGGAATTGCATCTACGTACTACCAATTATTAGCTTTAGATGCACAACTTAAAGTGACTAACGAATCTATTGCGACTCGTAAAAAAAGTGTAGAAACCATCACGGTTTTAAAAGAAGCAGGACAAGTTAACCAAGTTGCGGTAGACCAAAGTATTGCACAATTCAATAATGCAAGTGCTTTAAAAATAGACATTGAAACGGCTATTTTTAGAACGGAGAACACATTGAATTTACTTTTAGGTAAAAGTGCAAATACCATTGCGAGAACAGAATTAGACAGTCAGACCCTAGACACAGATATGAAAGTTGGTGTACCATCTATCTTATTAAGAAACAGACCGGATGTAATGGCTGCCGAATTTGGATTAAGAAATGCATTCGAATTAACAAATGTGGCTAAAAGTCAGTTTTACCCATCTTTAACCCTAACAGCCTCTGGAGGTTTCCAGAGTTTAGATTTAAAAGATTGGATTAGTGCCAATTCTATTTTCGCGAATGTTATAGGCGGTTTAGCACAACCTATATTTAATAAACGAAGCATTAGAACGCAGCACGAGGTTGCTATTGCACAACAAGAACAAGCACTTTTAAATTTCGAAAAAACCTTGTTAACAGCAGGAAACGAAGTATCTAACAGTTTGTATCAATACGATGCAGAAAACAGAAAAATTGTTTTTAGAGAGAATGAAGTCAAGGCGCTTAGAAAAGCAGAGTCTAATTCTGAAGTCCTTTTAAATAACGGTTACGGAACATTTCTAGATTTATTAACAGCTAGAGCTACTGCTTTAAGTGCAGAACTTAATGTTGTAGATAGTAAATTACAACAATTATTAAGTGTCGTAGATTTATACGAAGCCTTAGGTGGTGGTTGGAAATAATCACAACATCTTATAATTTTATCATTAAAAGCCCTTTTCAGTTGCAAAAGGGCTTTTCTGCTTTTAAACTTCAACATAATTTTAGAAATAGTTTAAAAAACGTTGTATTTTCGACTTTATATTAAAAACCATCTCGTCAACATATAATACATGAGAAAAACAATTATTTTAACGGCCTTAGTTTTAGCTGTAATCGCGGCCATCATGGCAACACGTAGCACCTATTATTACGCTTACATTCCGGGATTATTAGCAATAGCCTTAGGTTTTTATGGTATGCAATTATCTAAAGACCATATACAACATAAAAAGACAGCTCAACTTGCCATTTTATTAGGAGGTCTTGCAATATGTCTTTCTTCTTACAACTTAATATTTTCATCTAACCCAGAAAGTATACCCTCTCAAGCAACCGAAAAGATAGAAGAATCAATTCCTGAAGAGGAAGAAGAGATGGAAGAAGATTTTAGTGACGAAGAACTAGATGCCGTAGAAAACGAAATTATGCCATCGATAAAAAAGATTGATTCGGTACCTCCTCCTGCAAATATTATTAAAAAATAAGATTTTTTATGACAATCAGACTTTACTATAAGAAAAACAAAGCAGTAGTTGCGACGGCATTATTCATGCTTATTTTTACGATTGTAGGGTGTTCTAACAACACTAAAAACCAAAACAGTTCTGAAGACACAGCACTATTAGATAGTACTTTAATTAGGGAATATGCAAATACCATTACTGCAGAAGACTTAAAACAGCATTTAGAAATCTATGCTTCAGACGAATTTGAAGGACGCGGAACAGGGACAAGCGGACAGAAAAAAGCAGCGGATTATTTGAAGCAGTTTTATATTAAAGAAAGCATTATATCTCCAATAGACGACACTATATATTTTCAAGATGTACCGGCCTCCTATTTACCAGAAAATACAGGAGAGTCAGAAAATGTGTTAGCCTTTATAAAAGGTTCGGAAAAACCAGAAGAGATAATTATTATTTCAGCCCATTTAGACCATGTCGGTATTATTAATGGTGAAATTTATAATGGAGCAGACGACGATGGTTCTGGAACGGTTGCATTGTTAGAAATTGCACAAGCCTTTAAACAAGCTGCATTAAAAGGCCACGGCCCTAAACGTAGTATTTTATTATTACATGTTACAGGTGAGGAATTAGGTTTATATGGTTCGCGCTACTATTCTGAAAACCCTATATTTCCTTTAGAAAATACAATCGCAAATTTAAATATTGATATGATTGGTCGCGTAGACGACACACATATAGATAATCCAGAGTATGTGTATTTAATAGGATCGGATCGTTTAAGCGACGACCTTCATAATACCTCAGAATACATTAACAACACCTTTTTTAATTTAGAATTAGACTATACGTTTAACGAACTAGACGATAAAAACAGGTATTACTACAGATCAGACCATTATAACTTTGCAAAGCATAATATTCCTGTAATTTTCTATTTTAATGGTACCCATGCAGATTATCATAAAGCCACAGATACGGTAGACAAAATAAACTTTCCTATGCTTCAAAAACGAACACAACTTGTGTTTGCGACCGCTTGGCAATTGGCAAACCAGTCTAACCGTCCAGCTTTAAATGAAGACATTGAAGACTAATACTTTAAAACAACACAATAGAGACTAAAACACATCGACTTAAGAAGTGCTTTAGTCTATTTTATAAAATGAGACCTTTAATTAATTAAATCAATATTTATGAAAAAACAATACCTAATAGCTAGTGCTGCATTAGTAATGTTAAGCTGTGGTAGTTCAGAAAAAACGACATCCACGTCTACTTCTACAACTGAAGCAGCATCAAAACAGACAAACGATGTCAATTTTTATGCAAAAACCATTACTGAAGCTGAATTAAAAACAGATTTGATGATTTATGCATCAGATGAATTTGAAGGACGTCTTACAGGACAACCTGGTCAAAAAAAGGCAGTAGAATTTTTAAAGCAACGTTATGTCGATTTAAATATTCCAGCAGCTAAAACAGATGGTGATTATTTTCAAGATGTTCCTTTAGAAATAGTAAAAACTCCTGAAGCGACATTAACAATACAAGATTCTAAATTCGAATTAGGGAATGATTATATTTCTGTTTTATCGAGTGATTCTGGCACTATAAACACCAATGAAGTGATCTTTGCGGGCTTCGGTATTGAAACCGACGCTTATTCCGATTATAAGTCTATTGATATCAAAGGAAAGGTCGTATTATTTAAATCTGGAGAACCTAAAAAGGCCGATGGTACTTATATTATTTCAGGAACTTCGGAAGCTAGTGAGTGGTCAAATTTCAGGAAAGAAATGACTTTAAAAAGAGATCTAGCTAGAGAAAAAGGAGCGAAAGCTGTTTTATTTTATACTCCAGAAGAATATAACAATGCAGCTAAACGTTTTGGAAATTCTAAAGGAAGAATAACACTACAAGATAAAAAAGAGACTTTATTTTTCTTTATTGTTGATACTAAACTGGCTAAAGCCTTACTACCAAATATTGAAAAAGCAGAAAAACAGGAAACTATAAAAACCACTTTCAAGTTAGATTACAAAAAAGTTAATGAAGAAATTCACTCTGAAAATGTTGCTGCATTTATAAAAGGAACAGACAAAGCAGATGAAGTTATTGTAGTTTCAGCACATTTAGATCATGAAGGTATTAAAAACGGAGAGATTTATAATGGCGCAGATGATGATGGTTCTGGAACAGTAGCACTCTTAGAAATCGCTGAAGCTTTTAAAATGGCTAAAAATAACGACCAAGGACCGAGACGTTCAATCTTGTTTTTACATGTTACAGGTGAAGAAAAAGGATTATTAGGTTCAAGATATTATTCTGACTACGACCCAATTATTCCTTTAGAAGAAACTATGGTCGATTTAAACATTGATATGATTGGTAGAACTGATCCGAAACGTAAAAGCGACAATAGAAACTATATCTATTTAATAGGAAGTGATAAACTTAGTACAGATTTACATAATATTTCTGAGGAGGTTAATAAAGCATGTTGTAACGTTGAACTTGACTACACCTTTAATGACGAAAATGACCCGAACCGTTTTTACTACAGATCAGATCATTACAACTTCGCAAAAAACAATATTCCTGTAATTTTTTATTTTAATGGAATCCACGCCGATTACCATAAACCAACAGATACACCTGACAAAATTGAATACGATTTGTTAGAGAACAGAACCCGTTTGGTTTTTTATACGGCTTGGGAATTAGCAAATCGCGAGGCTAAAATTGTAGCAGATAAAGTTGCAGAATAAAGCAAGAGATTATGCATTAAAAAATCCTTCAGTATCTATTGACGCTGAAGGATTTTTTAGGTTTTAGAAGTTTGGTGTTAAATCATATTGCTTAAATACAATCCTATGACACTCATCTCTGTTCTCGACAAACTTTGCTTGCTACTTTCGTCAGAATCTTACTATTCGTTCTCACTAATGCTCGAAGACCTTAGAAAAACATGGTGTTTTTCTTATTTCACATCAAAAACCAAATCAATTTCGGTTGGAGGCAAACATCTTGTATCATCGCACACCATAAATTCCACGGTTCCATTGACCTTAAATGGTACGGTCCCTTTAACTCGTATACGTTGCTTAAATTCTGATGTCCCATCAAAATACTTTATTTTCATTTCAAAAATAGGATCATCTATAACATGTCCAGCTCCTTCTTGAGTATTTCCTTTTTTCAGAAAATCTTTACTCCCCTTAAAAGCAAAAGTTGTTGGAATAGGTCCGCCATCAGGCACTGTTTGAGAGTATAAATGCCATCCTTGATCAATGCTAGCAGTTGCAACTAACTCATATTCGGTATCCGATATTTTATTTACAGATGTCGACCATTTTACAGGCTCCAGTATTTGTCCGTTTACAGATCCCATAATCATCAAGACAAGAAGTAATACTATTTTATTCATAATAAGCTGTTTTATTCGTTGTTATGTTTCTCCCAAATATATACGAATATCACGTTGAGTTATAAAACTAGAATTAAAGTTATACTTCTTTTAACATTTTCACAAAAAACTCTAGACTCTAAAAAGCATAAAAAAACCGTCTATAATAAAATAGACGGTTTTTAAAAATTATTTGATTTAACGTAAAACTAGTTTTTTAGTAAGTCGTATTCCTCTGCGTTCAATAGTTAATACATACACACCTTTAGGATAACGAGATACATCTAAAGTATTATACATGATGCTTGCATTCGATTGGATAACTTGATTGTACAATAATTTTCCTGACATATCAAAAATACGAATTGGAGTATCGGCTTCTAATCCTGAAATTTTCACGTTTAACACATCAGTCGCCGGGTTTGGATAAATACTGAATTCAAAATCTAAAGTTTCCTCTTCTATATCTAATGTATGAGCCTCGACAATGACTAATACCTCATCTTCGCTAGAACAACCTCGGGCATTAAATACCTCAACCGTATAAATTGTAGTGGCATCGGGATTAACGGAGATACTTCTTGTGGTCTCGCCTGAATTCCATAAATAACGCGCCCCTTCAGCTGCTGTTAACCTAATAGATTCACCTTGATAAATGGTCTCGTCTGAACCTGCATTCGCCGTTGGTAAAGGGTTTACAGTGACAGTGACTTCTGCACTTGCCGTAACATTTTCCTCTGAAACATCTACTGAATAAGTTGTCGTTGAATTCGGATTAACAACAATACTCGCTGTGGTTTCTCCGGTATTCCAAATAAAGCTTGAACCTCCCGTTGCGGTTAACGTAACAGTCTCACCTTCACAAATCGTTTGATTATTTCCAGCATTGGCAATGACCTCCACTTTGGTTGCATTCACAGTTACTTTTACCTCATCACTAGCTGAACAATTATTATCATTTAAGACCTCTACGGAATAGATTGTCGTCTGATTTGGACTGACTGAAATATCTTTAGTCGTTGCTCCAGTACTCCATTTATAACGTGTTCCGCCAGTTGCCGAAAGTGTAATGCTCTCACCCTGCTCGATGGTTTGGTCTGAGCCCGCATTCGCCTGAGGTAATGGATTGACAGTCAAAGTGACTTCAGCACTCGCTGTAACATTTTCCTCTGAAACATCTACTGTATAAGTCGTTGTTGAATTAGGATTTACACTAATACTTGCCGTCGTTTCTCCGGTATTCCAAATATAGCTTGAACCTCCTGTTGCGGTAAGTGTAATGCTCTCGCCTTCACATATCGTTTGATTGTTTCCGGCATTGGCAATAACCTCCACTTTAGTTGCATTCACAATCACTTTTACATCGTCACTAGCTGAACAATCACCAACGTTGAATACCTCTACGGAATAGATTGTCGTCTGATTCGGACTTACTACAATAGCTTTAGTCGTTGCTCCAGTACTCCATTTATAACGTGTTCCGCCAGTTGCCGAAAGTGTGATGCTTTCGCCCTGCTCTATCGTTTGGTCTGAACCTGCATTCGCCGTTGGTAACGGGTTTACAGTCACAGTGACTTCAGCACTCGCTGTAATATTTTCCTCTGAAACATCTACTGAATAAGTCGTCGTCGAATTCGGATTGACACTAACACTTGCTGTGGTTTCTCCGGTATTCCAAACATAGCTTGAACCTCCTGTTGCCGTTAACGTAACGCTCTCGCCTTCACAAATCGTTTCATTGTTTCCGGCATTGGCAATAACCTCCACTTTAGTTGCATTCACAGTCACTTTTACCTCATCACTAGCTGAACAATCGCCAACGTTAAAGACCTCTACGGAATAGATCGTCGTCTGATTCGGACTTACTAAAATAGCTTTAGTCGTTTCTCCATTACTCCATCTATAACGTGTTCCACTGGATGCCGAAAGTGTGATGCTTTCACCCTGCTCTACCGTTTGGTCTGAACCTGCATTCGCCGTTGGTAACGGGTTTACAGTCACAGTGACTTCAGCACTTGCCGTAACATTTTCCTTTGAAACCGTTACTGTATAAGTCGTTGTTGAATTAGGATTTACACTAATACTTGCCGTCGTTTCTCCGGTATTCCAAATATAGCTTGAACCTCCTGTTGCCGTTAACGTAACGCTCTCTCCTTCACAAATCGTTTGATTGTTTCCGGCATTGGCAATAACCTCCACTTTAGTTGCATTCACAGTCACTTTTACCTCATCACTTGCTGAACAATCGCCGTCGTTAAAGACCTCTACGGAATAGATTGTCGTCTGATTCGGACTTACTGAAATAGCTTTAGTCGTTGCTCCAGTACTCCATTTATAACGTGTTCCGCCAGTTGCCGAAAGTGTGATGCTTTCTCCCTGCTCTATCGTTTTATCTGAACCTGCATTCGCCTGAGGCATCGGATTTACAGTCACGGTGACTTCAGCACTCGCTGTAACATTTTCCTCTGAAACATCTACTGAATAAGTTGTCGTTGAATTCGGATTGACACTAATACTTGCCGTCGTTTCTCCGGTATTCCAAATATAGCTTGAACCTCCTGTTGCGGTTAACGTAACACTTTCGCCTTCACAAATTGTTTGATTATCTCCAGCATTGGCAATAACTTCTATTTGTGGACTGTTGACAGTCACTTTTACATCGTCTTGGGAGTCACAACCATTTAAAGTCACTGTTACTGAATATATAGTAGTTTGGTCTGGTGACACGGTAATTGTAGACGTAGTTTCCCCTGTACTCCATAAAAAGGATCCTTCTCCGGTTACTGACAACTTTGTGCTTTCTCCTTTATCTATGTTAACATCACTGCCGGCGTTTATCGTTTGCCTGGGAGACACGGTTACTGTGACTTCATCGGAATTAGAACATATTCCGTTTGTCGTAGTAACCGTGTACGTTGTTGTTTTATTTGGTGAAACTGTAATTGTATTTGTTTTTTCTCCGGTGCTCCATTCAAAATCACCTGAACCTATTGCTTTTAGTGTCACCGATTCTTCTTCGCATATGGTGACATCTTCACCGGCATCTATAGTGGGTAAATCTTGAACTATAATTTTAACTTCGTCTGTATCTGTATGTCCTGAACTGTCTGTTCCTGTAACCGTATACGTCGTTGTCTGATCAGGACTCACCGTAATACTTTGCGTTTTCTCTCCCGTACTCCATTCGTAGGTAGAAGCTCCAGAAGCTTTCAAAATAACTTCTTCGTCTTCACAAATGGTGTCATCTTCTCCGGCACTGACCTCAATACTTTCATCAGGCACTTGTCCGTCTCTATAATCTACAACATAGGCCTGTATAGGATAACTACCGGAATCCCAATCTGAAGCAAAAATGACTCTACTACCACTTGGAGATGGACAAGGCTGTGATTCGTTATCGTAGGTAACCAGGCCTTTACGTAAGTTACAAATTCGTTCTACCCGTGTTCCATCTAATTTCACGGCTAATAATTCTCCTAAATAGGGCGTCCAATTTGTAGACTCCGAAGTATCTGCAAACACCCATCCTTTTCTTTTTAAGGCTCTAGCGGACACATGCCCGGCATAACTCCCAGAAGTTAAAACGGTTACCTTTCCATCGGATAATCTTCTCTTTATCACGCGACCACCATCAGGCTTAGATTTTGAAACGCCAACAAGAACTTCATCTCCATTTTCATCAACAGCCACATCGCCATGGCTTGGTCTACCATATTCACTCCAAAAAGCACCTACTTGTTTTCCATTTAAATCGAAGATTTTGGTTCTATCATTTCCTTGTCCAAAATCTCCATTAACCACCATATAGTTTCCTAAAGAAGACACCATGATATAATCCACCTTTAAACTACTAAGATCTATATCGTTATGCTTAATACCGCGTTCTAAATCTAACACAAATCCAACCTCCTTATTATCAGAGTTTCTAGTCGCTAGTACTGCTACTTTTGAACCATCGTCAGTAAAATTACCGGTATACCCTCCAATGGTAGACTTTGTATAGCCACTATAAGATATTAACGTTTTTATTTGATTCGTTTTGTAATTCCATGTTTGAATCCCATCGTTCTGTAATAAAAACATTAAATCCGGATCTGTAGGGTGCCAACGCACCTCTTTACTAGATGGCACATTTGCCTCTCCTAATACCTCATAGGTCTGTCCATCTAAAAACAAGCTCGATCCCCAACCTCCGCTAGAAGATTTATGTTTACTTAAATATAAAATGGACTCATCTGCATTCCAAGGCTGCCTAACACTATAACCATGTCGAGCAATATTTCTCCAATTCTCATTCGTATTAGAAATTTTGGTACCTACATCTCCTGTTATACGTGTTATTTTAGTTTTAAAAACAGGATCGACTACAGACTTAAGATAATCTGGTTTATCTAATTTTGGTAAAGTGGAATACACTTCGGTTGAAGTATCTAGGTCGAAATTTTGACAAAAAGTTTGAAACGGAACAAAACATAGTACTACCAATAAAATTTTGGCTAAAATTTTTACAATCATTTTTTTAAAGATTTGGGCTTTATTTAATTTAAGTGATCTATTAAAAAAGCCGAGCAAAAAACACATTTAATCCGCTAAAGAACACAAACATAGCATTTTTCTTACAATTAATTGAATTGTGAAAAACATCACGAAAAACTAATTTATATACGCGGGGAATTATTGTTTGGATTTTACACATCCGAATTTTTATTTCTGTATATTTAATAACCAATCTTATAATATTATTTTTTTGCTACTCAAAAGATACTATTCCATAATAGAAAATTTCTTGTCATTATCGCTCTTTAAGGCCATAGATGCTATAATACCATTACTAATAATTCCTTATTTAATTAAGGTTGTAGGAGAAGAAAATTATGGAATTTATGCCTTTGCATATGCCTTGATTTTTTATTTTATGAATATTGTACAGTACGGTTTTACGCTGTCTGGTGTAAGAATAATCGCCTTAAACAGAGCGGATAATCTAAAATTAAATGAGTCTTATAACAATATTTTCACAACCCAATTGTACTTAACACTGTTTGTTTTAACTGTACTTACTGTTTTAATACTTACCATCGACACCTTTAGAGTGCATTATCAGATCTATTTATTCTTCCTTATTTTAATTATTGGAGAATTTTTAACACCGTTTTGGTTTTTCCTCGGTATAGAAAAAATGAGATTTATAACCATAATAAACCTACTCTCGAAATCCTCTTTTGCTGTCCTCACTTTTTTTCTAGTTAATAGTAAAAGTGATTATGTTTTTATTTCGTTATATCAATCTATTGGTTTCTTGGTATCTGGTCTATTTGCCCAATTTATAATTATATACAGCTTTAAAATTAAATTTAAAATTGCACCAATAAAGAATGTCATCGAGACATTAAAAGAAGGTTTTAGTTCGTTTCTTACACTTATTACACCAACCATTTATTCCAATACCTCTATTTTCCTTATCGGTATTTTTGGTGCTCCACAATACGTGAGTTATATGCAAATAGGGACAAAAGTTTCCGGAGCCTTTAGCGTTTTAAACACCATACTAACGAGTGTATTTTATCCCATTATAAATAGAAAAAAGTATTTATTTAAAAGAATAAGGTATATTTTTTTAAGTATCGGTCTTGCTTTAAGCTTTATAATGTATTTCTTTTCCGATATTCTTTTAAGACTATGGTTACCTGGTAACCCTGTAGAAATCATACAAACCGTTAAGCTTTTAAGCCCCACTCCGTTTTTAGCCTCTGTAATCTCGTGCTATGGCGTAAATTATCTTATGGTATTAAACAAGGACCAATTGTATATGAGAATTGTGCTCATTGGTTCGGTTACGGGTCTAATACTGGGATTGATTTTAATTCCAAAATATTATTATGTAGGTGGTGCCATTTGTATTGTGAGCGCAAGGGGAATTAAGGCACTTTTATCATTTTATTACAGCTATAAATTATCTAAAAGCAATAAGAATGAAATTTAGTTTTTACATTTGGATTTTTTATTTAATCATCCTGCCATTTTATGTAATGCCTTCAGGAACTCCCCAAATGGCAGACATTTTGGGTGTATTATTAATTGCCATACACATTAAAGAAATTGTAATATCGGCGACTAAGAATGACTTTTTTAGATATTTAATATACTTCACCTTTTACACCTTGTTTGTCGGTGTTTTTTGGTTCGCATACCTTGGAGATCCTGAACTTATTCAAAGCCCAATAAATTATCTGTATTGCTTTTTCTTTATGTCTTCGATATTTTCATATTTCAAAGATCCACAATTTATTAAACTCACCATTTATGGCGTTTTAATAAGTATAGCATTACAAATTGCATTGTGGCCATTTATACCGTATCAAGGTGCAAGAGTTCAGTTATTTTTTAATAACCCTAATCAATTAGCACTTTGGGCCCTGTGTCTTTTAATTTTTAGTAGTGCACTTAGTTTAATTCACAATAAAAAGTCAGTCATATTTCCAGTAATATATGTGCTGTCTTCTTTTGCTATTTTCCTTTCAGCTTCTAGATCGGCACTTGTAGGTTGTTTTGTGTTTTGGATTGTATTCTTTTTTAAATCTAAGAGAAACTTTATTTCTATCACTCTCATTTTTATTCTCTTAATAATGATCGTAGTTACTACCGAGGCCATTAATTTTGAAGACTCACCATTAATAAACTATGCCATTAATAGATTGTCTGGCGAAAACATATCATCAGACTCTAGCCTGGGTGGTAGAGGCTATGATAGAATACTTAATTTCCCACAATACTTAGTGCTAGGCGCTGGAGAAGGTGGTGTAGAATATCGTTTTGACTCTCCTATAGAATTACACAACACCTTTTTAACCATGCTGTTTAGTTATGGTTTGCTTGGATTCTTTTTCTTTCTAAAAAGTTTCTACGAAATAGCAAGAGGGGCCACAAAATACATTTTAATACTCTTACTTATTCTTTCTATGCATTTAAATGCGCATATGTCGTTTAGAGTTCCGCTTTTATGGATGACATTGGCATCGCTTTTTTATGCTAAAGAATATTTAAACTCGGATAAAACAGCTTAAATCAATCCGCTAAAAATCAAACTATTAATCCTTTAAAATCAGACTAAGAAGCAATTCCAATATTTCCTATTATCAGTATTTTTCAGAATAAACTAACGAACCAAAACCATGCAAAAAACTAACATTCTTATCGTCGCCTCCTTTTCGCCCTCTCTAATTCATTTTAGAGGCGATTTTATAAAAAGCCTAATCGCTTCTAATTTTCAGGTATTTACGGCAGCACCCGATTATCCAATACAGACCAGAGATCAATTAAATAATATGGGTGCTATTCCCTTATCATTTAAATTAGAACGCACTGGTGTAAATCCGCTGAATGATTTTAACTCAATATTAGAATTAAAATCATTAATGAAACAAAACGCAATAGATATTATTTTCCCCTATACCGTAAAGCCGGTTATATATAGTTCTATAGCTGCAAATCAACTTAATATACCTGTGATATCTTTAATAACGGGATTGGGTTTCACTTTTACGGGTCTAAGCACAAAAGCTATAATTCTGCAAAGAATTAATGAGTTCTTGTACAAAAACTCCATTAGAAAAAACAAACTGATCATCTTTCAAAACAAAGATGATTACAAGCTTTTTTTAGAGAGAAAAATTTTAAAACCTGAAAATAAAGTCGATTTTGTTAATGGTTCAGGTGTTAATCTTGATAAATATAAATTTAGAGAGAATACAAAATCTACAGCTGCTATAAAATTTTTATTTGTTGCCAGACTAATAAAAGAAAAAGGAGTCCATTTATTTATTGAAGCAGCAAAAGTTTTAAAAGCAAAATTTCCTAATTCTCAATTTCATATTATTGGAGAACCGGATCAATCGCCTTCTGCGATTAACATTTCAGAATTAAATAGCCTGCATAACGATGGAACAATAATTTATCATGGCAAACAAAATAATGTAGAAGAACACTTATATAACTCAGATGTTTTTGTATTACCAACGTATTATAGAGAAGGTATTCCTAGATCTATTTTGGAAGCATTATCGGTTGGATTGCCTATAATTACAACTGATTCTCCGGGATGTCGCGAAACTGTTGAATTAAATTATAACGGCATATTGGTAAAAACTCAAGATCAAGATTCTTTAACACACGCTATGCTCTATTTTTTAGAGCACCCTGAAAAAGTAGCGTCTTATGGAATACACAGTAGAGCGTATGCAAAATCTAAATTTGATGTAAATCTTGTAAACAACAAATTGATTACATTAATTAAGACTGTAATTAACAGTAAATAACCTCTAGTATTTACAAACCGAGGATTATTTACTGTATTGTAGCTAAAAGAAGAAGAAAATTATTTAATCACTGACGTATCTATAACTTTTTATTGTTAAAGTGCCACCATTTTTTTGATGCATTAGGATTCTTTCCGTAGCCATAACCGTAACCATATCCATAACTACGTTTTTGATCTACACTATTCAATAATATTGTCATATTTGGCAACCTTTTATCGTCATACAAAGATTGTGCTATCTCTAAATTTCGTTTATCTAAATAATTTGCTCTTACCACATATATAAATAAATCTGCAAACTTGCTAATTAACAACGTATCTGTAACCAATCCTACAGCGGCTGTATCGACAATAATATAGTCGTATTTATTATTTACAGAATCGAATAATTTATGTACCCTCTCGTTTAATAAAAGTTCTGCTGGATTAGGAGGAATGGTGCCTGAAGGTATTATACTTAGATTCGGATCGTCTTTAGACGTTACAACAACATCCTTTAATTCCAGATTAGTATTGCTTATAAAATCTGTTAATCCTTGACTATTATTAACATCTAAATACTTAGACGCTCTAGGCACCCTAATATCTGTTTCTACAAATAATACGTTTTTACCAGAATAAGCTAAGGATAGTGCTAAATTTATGGAAGTATGCGACTTACCCTCTTTACTTGTTGTAGAGGTTACAAAGATGATTTTAGATTTATGATTGAGATTTTGTAACATGAAATCTATATTAGTCCGTAAAATCCTAAAAGATTCTGCTTTGGGAGAATAATCTACTTTCTTAATAGTAATCTCTTTCCCTTTAGATTTTGGAATCTCGCCAATGACAGGAATAGACAAATATTCTGAAATATCGCTTTTACTATGAACCTTATTATCTAATAAATTTTTACCATAAATAGATGTAATTGGAATAATAAGGCCTAAAATTAAAGATGCGAGGTAAACAATAATTTTCTTAGGTTTAACAGGCTGTTTAGAACTATGTGCCCTGTCAATAATTTTCGCGTTTGGAGAAGACATACCCAGTGTAATTGCTGTTTCTTCACGTTTTTCAAGTAAATACAAATACAAAGACTCTTTAATCCCTTGCTGTCTTGTGATATCTCTAAATTTACGTTCTTTTGTTGGTGTTGAATAAATTTGAGCATCAATTCTAGAGTCCGTTTTTCTTAACGAACTCAGAGTAATCTCATTAGATGATTTTAGATTTAATAAACTCTGATCTAAATTTGTCTTGAGTGATTTAATTTGATTATCTAAGTTAACAACGGTTGGATTTTTTTCACTTGAATTTTTCAAAATCCGGTTTCTTTGAAGTACCAAATCGTTATGACTCTTAGTCACTTGAGCAATTCCAGGATCGTCAATCCCCACATTAGAAGGGAGTAAATCGCCATTACCATTATTAGCATTAAGATGTTCTTCCATGTAATCAATCAGTTGAAGCTGATTAGAAGTTGAAATCAATCTATTTTCATTGTCTCTTTCAGATTGTAAAAATATAGTAGACTGAGAAGCCAAATCAGACAATCTATTATCTTTTTTTAGGGTTTCTGCGGTTAAATCGACCTGCTGTAGCTCTTCACTAATAACATCCAAACGGTTATTAATAAAGTTAGAAGTCACCTTAATAATTTCTTCTTTATCATTTACCACATCCTCATTATATTTTTCCACCAATTTATTTAAGAAATTTTCAGACTTTTCTTTAATAGCGCCATCTAATTGCAACTTAATAATATTGGTGCCCTCTATATTTTCTACGGTTAATTTATCCTGAAAATCTTCAATAACGTCCTCCAACGGCTTAATTTCAACCATGATACAAGAGCCCTCATTAAAACCATATGTACCGAAATTAGGCGTTAAAATAACACCTCCAAAATTAGAACTTAATTTATCTCCAAAATTATGAGTTGTCGCGCTTGAAGATTCACCTATGGCCGTTATGGTTTTAGAATCATCTTTAGATATTGTAAATTTTGAATTCGAGAGTACGGTAACATAGAAGGTGGTGTCTACGGTGTTTATAACCGAATCGCTTGTAAAAAAAGTGAGATTAAGAGGAGGTTCTAGATAGCTCTCCTTGTCTTTAATTCTTCCTTGTACGGAATACTTGAAATTAAGTTTTAAATCTTTTACGACTTGCTCTATTAGCATCGTAGATTTAAGTATTTCCATTTCATCCCTAACCTTTTCCACATTAGCCGTAAGCATTCCCATATTTTGCATATTAGAAAGCTCAGGCAGTTTATTGGTTTGCTGATCGTTATTTATCTTGATTAAGGTTGAACTCTCATATTCATTTGTCGAGTACCTTAAATAGACAAAAGCAAACATTATGCACATCAAAATTGAGATTAGAAAAAACTTCCAATTCGATCTATATTTACTAAAGATATTTATAAACTCTTCCTTTGGAGTGTAGGTTTTATTTCTCATAATTAATTACTATTATTAATAATTAATGCTGTTATGGTTGCTAATGTTGCAATCGCTGAAATTAACACTACATTGTTCTGGTTGTATCTAGAAGATCTTACTTTAGATTTATTTGGCTCGACATAAATCACATCGTTTTGAGTCAGGTAGAAATACGCGGAATTCATAACATTTATAGATGTTAAATCGAATTTATGATATCTATTTTCACCATCTACTTCTCGTATCAAGAATACATTATCGCGTTTACCGTAGATCGTCAAATCCCCTGCCAATCCTAGAGCCTCTGTTAACGAAATTTTTTCGTCTTGCACCGTATATGTCCCGGGGTTTTTAACTTCCCCAATAACCGTTACCGTAAAATTCGCCAATCGAATATTTACGATAGGATCTTTTAGATATTCACTCAGTTTTTCTTTCAAAAACCGATTAGCATCACTTCTAGATAAACCTCCTAATTTTAAAGTCCCTAAAACAGGAAATTCAATTTGCCCATCTTTATCAATAAGATACGTTTGCATTTTTAAATTTCCCTGAGCACTAATTACCGAAGTCGCATTATAAGATACTGCTGGCAAATTAAAGGGTTTAGCCGCTTCCGGATCTAGTCCAGAAACATCAATAGTTAAAAGATCGTCTGGCTTAAACTTAAGTTCGAAATCGGCAATTTTTGAACTTCCATTAGCCATTTCATCTTGAAAATAGACTATACTCTCTCGAGAGCCACCGCAAGACGCTAGAGCTAATGAACAAATTAAAATTAAAAATTTAAGTCGGTTTTGGTTAAAATATCTCATAGTAGTTAGTGTTTAGCATCTAAAACTTCAAACTGGGAATTGTTTGAAATATACTCTGGTACGATGCTTTTTATTATCGAAACGGTTTCTAAGGTTTTACAATTGGCATTATTCTCTTTTAAAATTAAAATTTGATTTAAAATGGTATCGACATCAATTTTCCTAGCTTTAGCTATCATTATTTTTTCATGATAGGTTGGCTTGGTGTTTTCTCCATTGGCTAATAATTCTTCGTAAATTTTTTCTCCGGGTCGCAGTCCTGTTATTTTTATATCGATATCCTTTGGATAGCTTAGCCCAGACAGCGTAATCATGTTTAACGCTAAATCGAATATTTTAACAGAAGTCCCCATATCGAAAACATAAATCTCACCGCCACTTCCCATAGCCGCTGCTTCCAGAACCAAAGAACAAGCTTCGGGAATCGTCATAAAAAATCGCGTAATATCTTTGTGGGTTACCGTTAACGGCCCTCCTTTTTCAATTTGTTTTTTAAACAATGGAATCACAGATCCATTAGATCCCAATACATTACCAAACCTTGTGGTTATAAATTTTGTAACACCTTTTTTATGCAAACAACTAATATATAATTCGGCAATACGCTTAGTCGCTCCCATAACATTAGTTGGGTTAACCGCTTTATCTGTAGAAATCATGACGAACTTAGTAACGCCATATTTAACAGATAAATTAGAAATATTCATAGTCCCACCAACATTCACACTCACTGCTTCGTAGGGGTTGTTTTCCATAAGAGGCACATGCTTATAGGCTGCCGCATGAAACACGAAATCCGGTTTATATTTTGCGAATAATTGATCCATTCTAATCACCGTCCGCACGTCTGCGATAATGACTTCAAAATTATCAACTTCATTTTGAATAAACTCTTGTTGGAGCTCGTATAACGGGGACTCTGCAATATCTACTAAGACTAATTTCTTATAGTTAAAATGCGATAATTTCCTGGCAATTTCACTTCCTATAGATCCCGCAGCACCAGACACTAGAATCACTTTATCCTTGTACTCGTCTATCAAAATGGGATTCACAATATTAATAGGGGCTCTTCCTAATAAATCTACGATGTTTACATCTTTAATTTGACTTACCTGTAAATCCCCATCAATCCATTGTTGCACCGGTGGTACTATTTTAACCTTTATAGATTTTGAAAGAAAATCTTTAGTAATTTCTAAAAGACGTTCAGAACTTATACTTTGAATTGAGATAATAATCTCATCTAAATTATGTTCCTTAATAAATTCGGTGGTAATATTCTGCAGACTGTAAACCTCTAATCGGTTTATTTTCTTTCCGATTTTTTCAGGATTATCGTCTATGTACCCAACGACTTCAATATTACTTTTCGAATCGTTAGTTATCGCATCATGCGCTACAATTCCAGAAATACCAGCACCATACAACAAAATCTTATGCTTTCGTTTTCTATATATTAATTGTTCCGATTTTATACTTTGATATATGGAACGAATCAAAAACTTTACTCCTATAAGAAAAAATATATTCAGTAATAAGTGGATATATATAATCGATCCCGGTATATTAAAGACAGTATCAAACTCGTAGTTTCTACTTAAATACGTAGAAATTATTAAAATTGTGGCTAGAATATTTATACCAACAACAATATTAATCACGTCTCTTACTCCCGTGAATCTCACAACGCCTCTGTGCGAATTAACCACGATAAAACTAAACGTTGCAGCAAGTAGAACAAAAGGCACTTGCTTTAAAAACGTGACGATATCAAAAGATATTTCAAAATTATATCTAATCACATACGCCAGAAAAAAGGTAACCGTAATCAAACATAAATCGAAAGATAATACAAGCCATTTTGAGGCATATCTATCCGCGAGTTTGTTTAGTAAATTATTTATTTTATCCAAAATAATTGATAATTAATGAAACGATTCTATTTAGGTCTTCTTCAGTTAAATTAGATCCACTTGGCAAACACAAACCGCGATCAAATAAATCATCAGAAACACCATTTAAATACTTAGGAGCATCTTTAAACACGGGTTGCTGATGCATGGGTTTCCATAAAGGCCGCGATTCTATATTATCTTCTTCCAAGTGCATTCTTAAACCTTCTTGAGTTGTATTATCTTTTAACAACATACAAGTAAGCCAACGATTAGAGTAAAAACCTTCAGGTTCTTCTAAAAATTGTATGCCATCAATATGTTGTAATTGGTCCTTATAAAACTGAAAATTTGCACGTCTTTTCTGAACATGATCTTCTAAAATCATCATTTGTCCACGTCCAATTCCAGCAACAATATTCGACATTCTGTAGTTGTATCCGATCTGGGAATGTACATATGCTACGGCGTTATCTTTAGCTTGAGTCGCTAGAAACACAGCTTTATCCCTATTTTCTTTTGATGCGCAGACCAGAGCACCTCCACCCGATGTTGTAATAATTTTATTACCGTTAAATGAAAGTATAGCATAATCGCCAAACGTTCCACATTTCTGATTGTTATAAGTGCTTCCCAAAGATTCTGCACTATCTTCTACTATAGGAATATTGTATGTTTTTGAAATCGCTTGAATTTCTGCTACTTTATACGGCATACCGTATAAATGAACAGCAATGATGGCTTTTGGTTTTTTTCCTTTACTCATCCGGTCTTTAATGGCCGTTTCTAGAAGAATAGGACACATATTCCAAGTGTCTCGTTCACTATCTACAAAAACGGGTGTTGCACCTTGATAAACAATTGGATTTGCTGAAGCAGAAAATGTTTTAGACTGACAGATCACCTCATCTCCAGCTCCTATTTTTAATAAAATTAAAGCTAAATGCAAAGCCGCTGTACCCGCACTTACGGCTGCGACTTCTTTATTTTGATTTAGATAGCTTTTTAAGTCATCTTCAAAACCAACAACATTAGGACCTAAAGGAGCGATCCAATTGGTAGAAAAGGCTTCATTAATAAAACCAATTTCGTGTCCACTCATATGTGGTGATGATAACCATATTTTTGAATTCATAAGTAAAATTGTTACAAAAAAATAAAAACAAATTTTATGTCTATGTTGAAGATTGTCACATAAAAACAAAACCTAAAGCAAATTATTTATTATTACCTTGTAATATTAATATGTTATTTAAATATCAGTAAATTTATTAAGAATAATTCAATAAAAACGATGAATAGCAGATATTTACGTTAATTACTGAATTAAAGTTATAGGATTAATTATTTCTAAAAATGTTTAGAATATCATAACTTTTAACCTTAAAATTATAAAGTAAATATAATTTTTAAACGATAGTAAGGAATAGTATAATTGGTTGCTTTTTCAGACATTCGTGTCAAATTAATTTTCCATGTATTTAAGACTATTAGTCAGCACTATAAATAAAAAAAATCGAATTGTTCCGTCTTTAAAATAGCCTGAATTGACGAAATCGTGGGTCAGTATAGTTTTCGTCAGTTTCATATTGGCATACCAATATGAAACTAATACTTAAAATAAGATAAATTTAAGATCTTTAAACCAAATGTATCTGCAAACCACAATTAACTGATATACACACATTTATTTATTTTTTTATTATAGTGCATTCAAACATAAATATGTAAAAATTATTAAATTTGAATGTTCCCGAACGTTTCAGTTTAATAGTCAGTTATTACGCGAAAAGAATGTTTGTTTTAACCTTATTTATTATCATCTTACTCAAAATTTAAAAATCTTTATAAAACAAAGCATCATTTACAACTAGACGTTTTTTGTTAAAAATGCTAAACTAATATTATATATGTACAACACAGTATTTAAAAGGATTATCGATTTTACAGCTGCTTTAATAGGTTTTATACTCTTATTTCCAATATTTTTATTGGTCACTTTAATTTTACTGGTAACCAATGGTCAGCCTTTCTTTTTTCAAAGAAGACCGGGAAAAAACGAAAAAGTTTTTAAAATTATGAAGTTTAAATCCATGTCCGATAAAAAGGATGCGCACGGTAAACTTTTACCAGATTCCGAACGCGTAACGGCTTTAGGTACATTTATTAGAAAAACCTCTTTAGACGAAATTCCACAATTATTAAATGTAATTAAAGGAGATATGAGCTTAATTGGGCCACGACCTTTACTCGTAAGATATTTACCATATTACACAAATGAAGAGAAGTTAAGACATACGGTTCGTCCTGGAATCACAGGACTGGCACAGGTTTCAGGAAGAAACTCTATAAGCTGGGACGACAAATTAGCTATAGATGTAGAATACGTAAAAAATATAAGTTTCCTATTAGATATAAAAATCTTATTAAAAACTGTTGGAAAAGTGATTAGCGTGTCTGATATAGAATTAAGTCCTGATGTATTAGATTTAGGTGCAGATAGGGAGGAAAAACGCAATAAAAAATTAACGAATCAGGACAAATTACAGTCATAGTATAATAGTATACATTTAGCCTTTACACTTTTGGAATAGCCATAACCTTTTCTTTAAATCTATAGAAAATAGTCGTATCATCTTGTATACTTCTATCGACAATCATTCCAGCCTGAATCACATTATTATTACCAATTTCTACACCAGGTAATACCATAGAGCGTAAGGCAAAATAATTATAATTTCCAACTTTCGCCGCACCTGCAATACCTGCTACAGATAAAAAGTTGCAGTCCCCAACAACACAATCATGACTAATAAAACTATAAGCCATTAAAAGATTATAGCTCCCCAGTTTGCTGTATTTTTCTAAAATACAAAATGGAAATACAATATTACCTTCGCCTATATCTAAGTCTTTTGGCATAACAACACTGTGATGGATCAGACTCCCAATATTAGCCTTTTTAGCCTTTAGTGCTTCAATCATTTGGGCTTTAAACTTCAAGCTCATTACAGCAATTAAAACCTCCTCGTCTGCTTTAGGAATATAGTCGTCTATATCACACAATACAGGTGCCTCGAAGGTGTATTTATTATAATTATCTTCTAAATGGTCTGCATAATCAATATAGCCTCGAATATTAATTTGTTCTTCTTTTTCTAATTGAGAATTAATGTCTTCTATTAAAAAAGTCACCTCCGAAGCACATCCCCCTGTACCTAAAATAATTACATTTCTCATAGCTTATTTTTATTATATTTTAAATCGATAGTTGTAGTCAAGTCTTCTGTACGGTTTCAAAATCTACATTCTACTTTGAATAAGATCTTTTAATCCCTGCACGGTATCTGCGCCTTCAATTTCATCTGACGAAAATTGTACATCAAAATCGGAATCGCAATATGCGATAATAGACAAAATGGTTAAAGAGTCCCAAACGTCAAAAGACTCTAAACTATCTGTAAGCTCTACTGATTCTACTTCTAAAAGGTCTGCGATTGATTCTAAATAGTTTTCCATAAGTTTAATTTTTATAATCTATTATTTTACAAAAGTTTAAATTCCCAACATCCATTAAAAGTGAAGACCAACTTAGCCCAGCTCCAAAACCACCTAAACATAATTTAAAAGATTCCGTTTCTAATGTTTTCCCCAAATTGTACGTAATATTGGTCGGAATGGTAACACTGTTAGCATTTCCAAAATTTTCTACAATGTTGTTCGGTAATTTCTCATAGGAAACGTTCATTTTATCAGCTAGTTTTTTCAGCATAAATTTATTCGGCTGGTGAAACATAAAATAGTCTACGTCATCTTTAGAAATTTTTGCTTTGTCTAATAAATTATCAACCATTACAGGCACTTCGGTCTGAACGAAATTGAACACATCGTCACCTTTCATAACCAAATGATCCAGCGCTCTAGAATTCCCACTACTATCTTCTTCTAATTTTGCAGTTTCAGGATTAGAGGGTAATTTAAAACCTCCTGCAGGTATATATAAGGATTCAACACCCTTTCCTTCTGTTTTTATCGATCCGTAAATAGTTGATGTATTCGAATCTTTCTCTACTATAGTTATCGCGGCACCATCGCCTTGTATCGGTCGGCTTCCCCGATCGTGTTTAGACACTTTCTTACTAAATGTATCAGCATTAAGAACAACAACTTTATTAATCTCCTCTTGCTCTAACAACATAAAAGCTTGCATTAAACCAATAGGATATCCTGAACATGCTAGACTAGTATCTAAGCAAACAACATCTTGTTTTAAGTCTAATTTACCATGAATAACATGACTTGTAGAAGGAATAATATAGTCGTGCGATTGAGAGACAAGTACGATGCCATCTATATCTTTTTTATCTAAAAGGTTGTTTTCAAACAAATAATTTAAGCCAAAAACACATAAGTCAGAGATCGTAGTCCCTTCAGAAACTATGCGCCTTTTATTATATCCCATGATTAACTTAAGTTTCATGGACTGCCCTTTTGAAAATGCATAATTATCTATTTCATCTTCAAATTTTACTTCATTTTCAGGCAACACAGTAAGTATTCCTGTAATCTTTTTATTATGATATTTTAAATTCATGCGGTGGTTAGTTTGTTTGTTAGTATCGTACTATCTAATGTGCATATTAATATAAAATATTTTACGTAATAAGCTGATTTTTATAGTTTAAAGTAATTAAAAATTGGTTGAATTGTTATTCCGGATTTAAATTCATGACCTTCAATATAGAAAATCAAATCAGTGGTCCTCCAAAGGTGCTCCATCGTACCATTCTATCCATTAAAAATATGCCATCCCAAGGCGATTCAAAATTTAACATTCTACCCAATTCAGGACAACGCATTACACCTTTTCCAACAGCTTTTTCGGCGAAATGCAATGCTTTTTCGCCGCTAGCGGCTAATCCAATAGTTTGTATCGTATCGTCTATATGTTCTAAAGTATCTTCGATATGCGCTACAGGATGCACCATAATTACTCTAGAATAAATCGGAGCGTTTAAATTCTTGTCTTCAGAAAAAACAACCGTCCATGTCGTGTCTTCGCTACTCCACACTTGGCCTTTAAAATCGTACAATCCCCTTACAGAATGTATAGCCGATATTTGCTCTACAGAGACTTCTCCTTTTGGAATTTGCAGACTTGTTTTCTTAAAGCCATCTGCTAGTAAGGCACAAAATTCTTCAGGAGAAACGCTGCCACCGGTTTCTATATATAGATTATGTGGAGAAGCACAACCTGTTTGATCGAATACACTCGAATCTACAGCCACTTTCCGTGCTAATTTTCGTGCTTTTCTTTCCGTTAGTAAAACGTCTCTAGATATTGCCGAAAAAGAAATTTTTGGTCCGAATATAATATCTTCTGTTTCAAACAGAGAAGGATATTTCGCTACTGTTTCTACAGCTTCTTTTCCGCCCCATGCAATTCTCACGTGTGCCGATTTAGACATGAACTCACCCATGTTTTTGTCTGTATGAGAAAAATACACAACTGCAATGGTCTGTAGCAAATCATCTCCAGTAATGGTATAATTCCCTCTAGTAGTAAAACTTAAACCTTCAAAACACTTTAATAAATGAGCAAAAACACCTTCATCTTTCGAAGAAATTTTTAAAAGATTTACATTTTTAGTCAGTATCGATTGTAATAGCGCAAACATGCCTAAAACTTGAACATTTCCTGCCAACCAATGGCACACTAAACCGCGCTGATTCGCTTTTAAGAATTGTTTTCTAGACGAATTTAAGGGCAAAAATCCATCAATATATTGTCGATTACCTCTAAGGCCAATGGTTGCTATTCGGTTAAGATGTATGGGTTTAGCCCAATTAGCCAAAAAGCCTAAACCCTTCTCTTTTAGGGATAATAAATCGCCCTCACCTTGCATCCATAGTTTTGAAGCTTCACCAATTAATCCTATTAAAGCATCAATTGGCTGCATGCTAAGCCATTCCTTTTTACTGTTTAATTCGGAAATAATTTCTTTTAGTTGAAGTTCCGATGACTGAGAACGATCAATTTGTTTTCCGTTCCAGTAATGAATTTCTAATTTAGATTTTTCTACTGAATGCGTAGCTTCATCGGCAACAGAAAACTTTAATTTGCTGCCAAGAATATCTCCACATCCTCTAATTTCAGCCTTCTTTAAACGTCCTAAAATTTTAAATCTAGTGCCGTGTCTACCTTGCGGACAAGGTTCTGGGTTTATAACGCCTACATCGTCTGTTAAAACAACATTTCCAGGATAAGAATGTGGTATAGGCGATAAAAACTCTAAAACACCTTCTTCGCCATCCGGCATCCGTTCTCGCGTTACCGGATCCCGAACAATAAGGTTAGAATATAGTGGCGTATGTTTCCAACCACATTCACAATCAGGGTAGTTTAATCCCATTTGTTCCGTAAATCCATAAATATCTATAACATGCTCTGCCTTTACGGAAAACAATGTGGCCATAGATTGATTAAACTGAATCTTACTTATCTTTTCGTGTTCTAACTTTTTCCATCCTCCAATATGAATAATTTTAGATCCTTTGGGCAGACTAAAAGCAATCCCTTTGTCTAATAACGGTTTTACAACTTGGGCGTATAGCATATACGTGAACCCAAAGACTACAATCGGGATATCAGGATCTAATTGCCCTATAAATGCGTTTGTTTTCTCAATGTCTATGGCTACGCTTTCGTCGGCTTGCATCTCTAGAGCATAATGCACTTGGTTCGCAAAATTTAAATAGCCTCCAATAGCGGCATATCGTGCACCCAAAAATTTTATATTTTCAGGCTTCGGAATCACATCAACAACAATAAAAGATGTACGCTCGGCCCCTATAAAGTCCTTAATAACCTTAATCATAACCTTAGATTGTCGTTTTGCAGTAATCTTATCTAAAACTACAGTACTGGGAACTCCTGAAGTTGCCGAAGATTGCAATGCGAGTTTAACATCGCTATCTGGTATGGATTTTAAATGCGCACCTAAATCTTTAAAAACACTGACTGAAATAGGTGGGATTTCACTTAACTCACCTTGAAACCCGTAGGGATTAAAGCCTTTATTCAGACAAAAATTCTTGTATTGCGCGTTATTATCGAAATGAAATTTTAATTCTTCTAATAAGGCTTCAAAAAATAACGGATCCTTTTCATCTGCATCTAATGTGTACGGGTTTAAACTAATTAGTTCATCTGTTTTTGTTATCGTAGCTTTTCTCATGCTGTAGCGGTTTTAAAGATATCTACTAAAAAATCCTTGTTCATACGTACAGGATTACCTTGTCCTCCTTTATCACTTAATGCATTCTCAAAAAAAGCATCGTTAGAAAGTATGTGATCTTTATTTTCTTTTAAAATAAGACGCTCTTTAGAGAGGTCGAAGGTTTCTATAAAATGCTCTACAAACGTTAATAACTCCTCCCCGTTTTGATACCCAGAATGCTGTGCCAATTGGTTAAACCGTGCTTCTACTTTAGAATCTTGAATGTTTTTCTTTATCACAGCGGGTAAAAAAATAGCTATGGCGCTAGAATGGGACAATCCATACGCCGACATCTGATGTGCCAATGCGTGGGTAGCACCAACAATACAATGGTTCTGTACTAAACCTGCAAATAGCGATGCCAATTGCAGTTTATTTAATTGGTCTTGCTGAATGCCCACCGCCACAACTTGGAAGTATTTGGATATCATTTGAATGGCTTTTTCTGCATAACAGTCCACCAACATATTATCAATTAAAGACAAATAACCTTCAATGGCATGAGATAAAGCATCGACCATCGAGGATAGTAATATTTTTTTTGGAGCATCCTTTATTAAGGAAGCTTCTAAAACAATTATTTCAGGAATAAACTGGTGACTTACAACAAATTCTTTGGTTTTAAGTGTTTCGTTATACATAACCGAGGCAGACGATATTTCTGCACCACTACCAATGGTAGTAGGCACAGCAACAAAAGTTGTTTTCCAATTTAACATCGAAAAACTGGTTTCATTCACATCAAAAAAAGGGAATTCGAAATACGTTCTTACCATTTTGGCACCGTCTATAACACTACCTCCTCCAATAGCAACTATTAAATCGGGGCTAAAAGCTTCCACTTTCGCCACAGTGGGATTTAAAGTCTCTAAAGTAGGTTCCCCGTCCCACGTTTTAAGAATAAATGTAATGGCAAAAGCAGAAAATGCTTGAGTTACTTTTTGTTTGTAGGCGTCGCTTAAACTAGATCCATGTATAACAACAACTCTAGAGCACGCATAGGTTTTTAATCCCATAATTGCATTAGGACCAAATAAAATAGTTGGCTGTCTTAATAAAAACTTGGAATACATTCCTTGTGGTTCCCACATAATTATTTTAATTTTTGTCGTTGAATTTTACCAGATTTAGTCTTCGGAATTTCTGCTATCCACTCATATATTACAGGCACTTTATACGCATCTAGTTTTGTTTTTAAGTACATATTAATGTCATTAAAATCATTTCTAGAATTATTTTTTACGATACACACTTTTACAATTTCCCCCAAAATGCCTTCAGGATCGGCAACTCCGATGCAAGCAGATTCTAATAAAGGATCGAATTCTTCTATTTTAGATTCGACTTCTACAGGCGACAGTTTTTTACCGCCTACATTTATAATTTCTTTAAAACGCCCTTTTAAAGTAATATAACCTTGCTGATCGCGGTGTCCAATATCTCCTGTTCTAAAATAATCATTAAAGAAAAACGCTGCTTTCGGTTGATTGATATAGCCTATAGTAACGTGATCACCCTTAATACAAATTTCTCCTTCAACCCCATCTGCTTGTGTATGGCCAAACTCATCTGCTATTATAATGTCCACATTCGGACTTGCAATGCCTATGGTTTCTAAGTACGTCGCATCCGAATGAAACTCTATAAAGGTCGATCTGGAAGCTTCCGTTAATCCATAATGCATACAAATTCTGGTGGTCGGAAAAAGTTTCATTAGCTCCAACTTATCGCTTAAGGACATAGGCGCACTTCCTAATTCTATATAATGTAATTGTTTCGCGAAATCGGCTAACCGAGTGCCACTCATTTTTTTTAGGTATTGCCAACTGGCAGGCACCATTCCAAACCCTGAAATCTTATGGTCTTCAAATGTTCTAAACAGCCGTTTTATATTCACCATACTCCCCAATAACACAAGCGTTCCTCCCGAAGACAGCGTACATTTAATACGGCCTAAGCCAAAAGAATGACTTATAGGTAAGGCTAATAGCTCCACATCCTGTTCATTATTTTTAATAAACGTATTTATGTGTTTTGCACTCGATGCAATATTACCATGAGATAGCATCACACCTTTAGGAATACCTGTTGTTCCCGTAGTAAATAGTATATCTGCAACAGCATCACGATCCGGAAAGTTTATAGCAGAATCCACATGCTCGACTGTTACATCATTAAATATTTCGAAACCATAACAGCGCGGTTCATGATCAAGCTCAAGCCCTAAAATGAGCTTAGGCGAGATGCGATCTGTAATAAATTTAAGGTGTTCCGTCTGTATTTGTTCATCTAGAGGAAGCACTTTGGCTCCTATAAGATGTATCGCAAAATAGGCGTAAATAAAATGCACATTTTTATTAGCCGCTAACAACACAGAATCGTTTTTCTTTAAAGCGAATTGTGCTTCTAAAAAAGATTTAGTATGACAGATATGTTCCCAAAGCAGATTATAAGAAACGGTATTTTTATTATGAATTAATGCCGTTTTATCGGGTGTTTTTAAGGCCCAATTATATATTTTTTCTTCAAGTGAAACAAATCGCGTCATAGTCAAAGAGATTAAAGATCTACACGTTCTTCAACAGCATCAATCATATCTCCAACATCTTCTAAATCCATAATAACTTCAGGATCAAATTTAATATCAAACTCCTTTTCTAATGCCGAAATTATAATAATCTGCCCCATAGAATCCCACTTAGGAAAATCGCCTATTGCCGTATCTTCTTCTATTTTCGAAACCTCTATTTCAATGGCGTCGGCTATAATTTCTTTAACCTTATCTGCTGTATTCATATTTAAAATATTGATTTAATTTATTTAGTTTGCGTCTCGATCTGGATTGTATTTGTCTCAAACTAAGTTAATTCAATTTAAATCTCAAAATGTCATATTACTAATATTTTTGTTAAAAAGCTTAAAACATCGATAATAAACTACCGATAAATAAAGAATTGCTAAAAATAAAAACCTTACTATGTTTTAAGGTGTTATTTTGGCACATCCATCTGCCTTTAAATTCTAATTATTCGAAATAATGGGTAATAAGGCTTTCGAAATCTGTAAGGCCGCCCGTTCATGTCCGTAACAGGTCCAATGATTATCATTTTTAAAAGACCAACGCTCATCATTATCCGAGTTTAGAACGATAGTATGAAAACCGATCGCTTTACATTTTTCAATAATATTGGTATTGGAGTTTGGGTGAAATACAAGCGTGATTTTACTTACGTTATAATTTAATTTTACACGATCTAACAGATCAGATACTAAAGCGATGTTTTCAGCGTCATCTCCACCCCTTTCCTCAAGAACAGTTGCCTTTTCTGTTTTAAATAGAGTAGTAACTATATATTTTTTATTATATAAATAGTACATAAATTTCCAGTTATATAATAATTTCTTTAGACCTGGAGATTTCATTTTCCCAAATACCAGAGCATCATTTTTCAGGCTGTATTGTGTAATATCATCTTCCGGTGCAACCTCAACCAAACTCTCATAGAAGTCATTATCTTTTACATATATTAAATGAGTTATCGGCTTGTATTTAATCAATTGCTTAGAGATCTCCATAGATTCAATAAAAGACACCCCGGATCTGCCTGCTTCTAAAAAATTAAAGCGCTCTAAGTTTTGTTTTAAATATTCCGATTGGTGACAGTTTTCAGGATTCATAAAATTTTCAATAAAAGAATCTCCTATTATCGTAATTAGGTTATTAAAATCTTTAGGTAAAACGCCAGGCCATCCCAGCTCATTTACATGCCAGGCATGTGTTCCGCCTCTCCAAAACCCCTTCTGGTTAGGAATGTATTTCTGAATGCCATACTGATCTATTTGCCGTTGCGGGATATCGTTAACAGCTTGTTTTAATCGCACTAATACTTCACCAATTATTAAAAATATAACCAAAAAAGTAAGTATGTTTTTAATGTGTTTCATGGTTTTAAAATTGGAAATAGATAAAAGATTGATTTACAGAATCGTCGTAATACAGCAACATGGTCACAATTACAACAGCGTATATGGTGTATCTAACATATTTAGATTTAAAATTAAACGGGTCTCTTTCCGTTTTACGGATACAGTATTCATAAAGCACAAATAGGATAACAAGCACGTAGAAATCCATCATTCTATAACCTAAGGGATGCACATACGGCTGATAGCTAAAATTTGAAAAAATACGCCCTATAAAATGAAAGGAGTCTGTTATGGTTTCAGATCTAAAGAAAATACGTGAGAACGTTACTATAGCAAAGGTTAATACCATTTGTCCGATCTCGGTGAATGTTGGTAGCATCGTATTTTGAGCTACGACATTATCTTTATATATCGCATTTCTCCCCATAAGATAAACGGGTATAAATGCAAGGGCATGAAAGGCACCCCAAAACACAAAAGTCCAGTTTGCACCATGCCAAAGTCCGCTTACTAAAAAGATGATAGTAATATTCCGTACCGACCTCAGTTTACCTCCTCTCGAACCTCCTAAAGGAATGTATAAATAATGCCTAAACCACGTAGACAGGGAAATGTGCCAACGTTGCCAATACTCGGCCACATTCCTCGCAAATTGCGGAAATTTGAAATTAGACATCAATTCAATTCCAAATAATTTCGCAGTTCCAATCGCAATATCAGAATACCCACTAAAATCACCATACACTTGAAAGCTGAATAATGTGACTCCCAGAATCAGCGTAGAAGCAGGGTAATTAGAATAATTAACAAAAATATCGTCTACTATCGGACTCAGAGAATCGGCAATGGCAATTTTCTTGAATAAGCCCCATAGAATAAGTTTTAAACCAGCAACCATTTGGTTTTTATTAAAAACCCGAGGTTCTAATATTTGTGAAAGTAAATTAGAGGCTCTTTCAATAGGACCAGCCACCAATTGCGGAAAAAAACTAACAAAAGCAGCAAAGGACAAATAATCTCTGGTAGGTTTCAACTTTTTATAATACACATCAAATGAATACGACATGGTTTGAAACGTATAGAACGAAATACCTACTGGCAGAATAACTCTTAACGTCCAGGAGTTTTTCATTTCATAGCCAAACATAGTAAACATATCTATCCAGGAGTCTGTAAAGAAATTATAGTATTTAAAGAAGCCTAAAAGGCTTAAATTAAACCCGACACTTAACCACAACCATAATTTCCTTTTCTTTACATCGGATGAAGAATCTATGTGTAAAGCAATAAAATAATCGACAGTTGTACTTAATAAAATTAACGAAAGAAACCGCCAATCCCACCAACCATAAAACGTATAACTGGCAATTAATAAAAGTATATTTTGAGCTTTTGTGTGTCTTTTAAACACAAACCAATACAGCGTGAATACGATACCCAAAAAAACGAAATACGTCAAAGAATTAAAGATCAAAATGGTTCGGTTTTAATAGTTAGTTGGTGGTGGTTGTTTGTCGGCACACGCTTATGTATTTTTAAGGATGCCTATATAAATATGTCTTAACTTATCGTAGAATTCAAATATTTTCTTTGAATTGTAATTAAACTCTTTAATCTGCAGGTATTTTTTAGATTCGCAACGTAAATCATATCAATTAGTTGCATAATATGCGACCCTAATTCATAAATACGCTTATTAAAGCCATGCGAAGGAAGGTTGCCCATGTTACCTTGAAACACTGCCCGCAAATAGGTTGCATTTAAGGTGTATTCTAAGTCAGAATGTGGTTTAGCTTTCCCATAACGGAGAAACAGAAAAGAAGGCCTTTTAAAGAACCCTGAGATTAATGTAAATCGATAAGGGTAGGACTATGCCTGAAGACCGCTAAATAAAAACGTTCTTTCAGGATGTTCGAGCATTAGTGAGAAAGAATAGTAGGATTCTGACGAAGCTAGCAAACGAAGTTTGTCGAGAACTAAACGTTCTTTCATGGTGTTCGAGCATTAGTGAGAAAGAATAGTAAGATTCTGACGAAGCTAGCAAACGAAGTTTGTCGAGAACTAAACGTTCTTTCATGGTGTTCGAGCGGAGTCGAGAACTAAAACATATTTTGACTACCCCAATCACACCTCAATAAAACATCAACCACAACTATTAAACTTTAGAATTCCAATAGAATAAGTATGCTTCTCGACTTCGCTCGAAGACCGGTAAATGAAAACGTTCTTTCAGGATGTTCGAGCATTAGTGAGAAAGAATAGTAGGATTCTGACGAAACTAGCAAACGAAGTTTGTCGAGAACTAAACGTTCTTTCATGGTGTTCGAGCGTTAGTGAGAAAGAATAGTAAGATTCTGACGAAGCTAGCAAACGAAGTTTGTCGAGAACTAAAACATATTTTGACTACCCCAATCACACCTCAATAAAACATCAACCACAACTATTAAACTTTAGAATTCCAATAGAATAAGTATGCTTCTCGACTCCGCTCGAAGACCGCTAAATAAAAACATACTTCTCAAGGTGTTCGAGCATTAGTGAGAAAGAATAGTAAGATTCTAACGAAGCTAGCAAACGAAGTTTGTCGAGAACTAAAACATATTTTGACTACACCAATCACACCTCAATAAAACATCAACCACAACTATTAAACTTTAGAATTTCAATAGAATAAGTATGCTTCTCGACTCCGCTCGAAGACCGATAAATGAAAACGTTCTTTCAGGATGTTCGAGCATTAGTGAGAAAGAATAGTAAGATTCTGACGAAGCTAGCAAACGAAGTTTGTCGAGAACTAAAACATATTTTGAATACCCCAATCACACCTCAATAAAACATAAACCACAACTATTAAACTTTAGAATTTCAATAGAATAAGTATGCTTCTCGACTCCGCTCGAAGACCGATAAATAAATACTTTCCTTCCAGAGCATTCAAGCAAAGTCGAGCACTAAAACATAAATCATACTTAAGAGCAAACTACTGCCCTCTGAAGAATATAACGGTACTAATAGTTTTTACGATCACATTTAAATCGAGAAAGAAACTACGGCGTTTAATATAAAACAGGTCGTATTGCAGTTTCATGAGGCTATCTTCAACCGAATCGCCATAACGCACTTTTACCTGTGCCCATCCCGTAATGCCGGGTTTAATCATATGTCGCGCTTCATAAAAGGGAATCACGGCCGCCAATTCTTTCACAAACTTAGGTCGTTCTGGCCTTGGGCCAATAAGACTCATATCGCCTTTCAAAATATTTAAACACTGTGGTATTTCATCCAAACGCGAACGCCTTAAAAATCTTCCAAACGTCGTGACTCTAGCATCATTTTTAGAGGCCCAAACTGCACCATGCTTTTCAGCATCGACAACCATCGTTCTAAATTTTATAATAGAAAACAATTTACCATGTTCGCCCACACGTTGCTGACTATAGAATAACGGACCACGATTACCTATAAGATTGCCTAAAAGCACAAATGGCAAAACCAAAACACCTGTAAAACACCCTATAAACGCAAAAACCATATCTAAAATCCAACGCTGAAACAAGTACAACTTATTCTGGTTATTTCTGTTAAACGGAAAATACCTATAAAAATCTTTCCCCAAATAATGCACAGGAATACGATAGGTCATCTCTTCGAAAGCCTGAGCATATTCCTTTATCGCAAATCCTTGATGCAGGAGATCCATTAAATCTTGGTATAAATCGGTCGTAATCAGCTCAGAGTTATAGGTTGCGACTATAACTTCTGTCACATTATTTTCTTCTATAATGTTTTTTAAATCCGCAGCTTTGTAAGCCTTTACAAGTTTTGGCAACACGGTATTATCAGGTTCGCAGTTAATAAATCCTACTATTTTATAATTCGGATCTACATCTCTAAAAGACGACACAATTTCATCTATATGCGTAGGCTCCCCAATTAACAGTACATTTTTATAAAAACGCGGACTCGAAATTAAGGTAATGTATATGGCACGCCAAACCAATAATCCTCCAAGAATACCTAAAAAGAAGAAGAATATTTGTATCCTTTTATCAGGAAGAAATGGTGTAAATAAAGGCGTTAACAAATAAAAAGCAACCACAACCATAGCCGTCATAAAAACATTGGGCAAGGTGGACTGAAACGTACTCGATTTTTGCAAATCGTAAATCTCGAAAACGGTGCCAAAAAGACTAATGTATAAAACTAAGACAACAACCCAAGACCAGTTTTCATTAGAAATTGTAAAGTAATCAAAATGAAAATAGGTACTTAAAGCAAATAAAACGGCTAAAACAAAACCGATATCAACAACGCGCAATAAGATCTTCCGTTCAGAAATATTGAATGAGATTTGGTTTTTGGACATGGTTGTTTAGGGATTTCGGTGTAAATATATAGCAATACCACTTAAAACCCCCACTTAAGCCATCATCAATCGATATAATGTTGAAAGTTTAGGCCAAATGTTAATAAGTATGGATGTAGTTATGATCTCTATTAAGAATACAAAACATAGAATTTAAATGCCGCATGAACCTCATAGGTTCTATACAAAAAAACATACGCTCTAGCTTATGTTAGAGCGTATGTTATAGATTAATCCATATTAAAATAGCGCTATAAGGCCACTTTGTATTTAAAGAAGATAGGCACGGCATAAGTTACTTTTACAGGTTTACCGCGTTGCATGCCTGGTTTCATTCTAGGCAATAGACCAATAATACGCTCTGCTTCTCCTTCTAATATTTTATCCGGACCTCTAGAACGTATGCCTACAATGTACCCGTTTTCATCAATAATAAACAAGACAGATACACGTCCTTCTATTTCTAAATTTAAAGCTTCTTCTGGATATCGAAAGTGTGTTTTAATATGTGCATTCATTTTCGTCTGAAAACAAGCTAAAGAAGCGGCTTTAGATAAGCCTTCACAACCTGGAAATACAGGTATATTTTCTATAACGGCAAATGGTACTTCTGCAACTTCTTCAACCTCTTCTACTAAAACATCTTCAACCGCAATAACAGCCTCTGCAGGTGCAATACGATCTTCTTGAGAAGACTCTGTACTTTCTATAACAGTCTCTTCAATCTCTTCAAAAGATTCCACAACTTGTATCGATTCAGAAACCACAACAGGTGGCGGCGGTGGCAAAGGAATATTAATTGTAGTTATAGGAATGTCTTCTTGAAAATCAGGAGCCAAATCAAGAAGTTCTATGTCATTCGATGCTGTTTCAAAGCTTCTAAATTCTAGGGCCTTCCAAGAAAAGAATAACATAATGTTTAACCCAATAGCAAAATATATACTGCTATTTCTCCCAATGTCTAGTTTTGGATTTTTTTTAGCTTTCATGACGATATATTTTATAGTTAACCTTTAATTTAACTCCTATTAAGGTAAAAAATATACTCAAAAAAAACTATGACAACAGTCATATTTCAAACCACAAAAACAAACTTAAAACACTAATAATCAAGAATTAAAAACAACACCATTTCAACGCCAAAACAATTAAGACAGTATGTCCATCCACTGCAATTTCACAACCTCCCAATCGAATTTTTCAACTTTTTTTCGTGCATTAGAAACCATCAACTTGGTACCTTCAGTATCCTGGGCAACTTTCAAAATAGCCTCTACAAAGGCCTCACAATCATTGGGAGATACGAGAACACCATCTACACCATTATCTATTAAAAAAGGCATCCCTCCTACGTTTGTAGACACGATAGGTAACCCCAAAGCCATGGCTTCAATAACGCTAACAGGCATATTATCGAAATTGGTCGTATTTATAAATACATTATAATCTTTGGCAAGATGCGTCCATTCGGGTTTAGTCAGCTTTCCGGTTAAGGTTATTGGCACACCAAGCGTCTTGGCATAGGCTTTCACTACGTCCATAGACCCATCGGTATCAGGGCCTACCATGCACAGTTCAGCGTGTTGCCCAGCGTCCAAAAGTTGTTTTAAAATATCAACCGCAAGTTTGGGATTATAAATGGTAGAAAAAGAACGCACCCAAAGTAATTTAATGGTATCAATGGGTCTCTCTTTAAACGAATATTGCGCTATTTGAAGACTATTAGGAATATAGACCACATGGGTATAACCATACGTTTTAAAAACCGATTCTAAATACTGCGATGGGGAGACCAATACTTTAGCCGATTTAAATAAGGCGGTACTCAGTTTAGGAGATGCCTCTAAGCGCCTTGGCAAATTCCCTCCATGTAAAATGGGGACATAAGGTAAGTGCATCAAGCGACAAACTTGACTCACCACGACCGCATAATAAAAGTTCTGAGTGCTATAGGTGTCTATTAAAGCATAATCCATACGGGATCCAAAGCGTATCGTAGCCTGAATCATATCAAAAAGACGACGCACTTTATGTAAATAGGCAGACTTACACAGTACCTTAAAACCTGTACGTTCCAAAGCAGCCGATAAGCCCTTCATATAAGACACATTGGTTTTACTACTGCTTAAGTTGTTTCCTAAGTATAGGACGTTTTTTTTCATGTACGATGTTTAATAATGATAAACCATAAATAAAACCTGGTGCTGCAATACGCATCGCCGAGTGGTTAATGGTAGCAAACCAAAAAATCAAAAAAGAATAAAACAAGAGATTGCCTTTGTGTGTTGTTCGGTACACTAAGGGTTTAAAAATTAAAATACATAAAATAAGAACTCCAAAAATACCATGTTCAGAAAACAAACGACTCACCTCATTATGCGAGGCTATAATTTTCCCCTCTTCTTCCAAACGCACTTGTTTCATCCCATTGGCACCGACCCCTAAAAACGGATGATCTAAAAAGCCTTGAAATTCCCGAACAAATAAACTGACACGTCCAGTCGAGATATCTTCTTTTTTTTCACCTCCAGCATTTTTATTGGTATAACGATTTTCTATCATGCCTTCCGTCTGAGTTGCAGCTATAGACCACGTAATCATGACCCCAACAAACAATAAAGCTAAAGCTCCAATAATTTGTTGCCGTTGTTTAAATCGTGAATGCGCATAAAACACCACTAGAAATCCCATCAACATTATAATAGCTGTTATCACACCACCTCGACTAAAAGTCACTAAAGCTCTAAAGGAAACTAAAGCGAGTAATATTAAATTAAATACTTTTAAAAAGAAGGACGGCGATTTTAAAAAGAAACGTACGGTAAGCGCGACCATCCCTAACCCTAATAAAGAAGCCACCTGATTAGGGCCATAGCCACCAGAGGCTGCAAAATTAGACCCCGTACCTTTTAGAACATCCTTAATACTAGGATTGTATAAAAACAAATACAACATCATCGCTATTATAGGAAAGCTCATGCAGGCTAAGACTTGGAGTAATTGCTCTTGGGTTAAACGTTTATCATAACAAAATAAAGCAGATGCCCCCAAGCACACAGGGCCACTAAGCACAAAGGCTATAGAGGTTCTAAAATTTAAATCGTACCCCAAAGTCATGGATGCAACTAATACCGAAGGCAATAATAATATAAGATAAAAAAAGTAAGGATAGCCTTTACCAGAGACGCCATTAAAAAACATTCCCATAAGTACGAGTAAAATAATATAGTACTTAGAAAACTCGTAAAACAAACCACCTCCTGTCATTCTAAAAAAGGATTCGGCTGCTGCTATATACGCACAGCCAAACAGCACCCACATGGTTTTAGCAGAGTTAGGTACAAAAATCACTTTCCCTATAAAAAACAGGGCCGTTATTGTAAAATATAGATTCGAAAACTTAGGAATAAAGTACACCCCTGCACCAATAAAAAGATGCATAACCACAAGGGCAACATACAAATCATTGGTAAATCGATAGCGTTTTTCTCTTGTTAATTTCAATGTATTAGGTCGTTCTAACTAGCTGTTTATATATTATTAAGATTTGATTTAAGGCATTTCTTTTTGAAAAATATTGATTTACATGATTCTTAAGATTTTCTCCTGAAACGTCTCTTTCCTTTTTATTTATTATAAAATATTTTAATGCATCACTTAGGGCCTGTCGATCTCCTGAAGGGATTAATACACCCATACTTTTATTTATTATCACTTTAGGACAATCTCCCACATCTGTCGATATAACCGCTAAACTTGCCAAACCATATTCTAATAAAGCCAAAGGCAAACCTTCGTACTCTGAAGCTAGAACACCTATATCTACATGCTCTAATATTTGAGTAATATCGGGCCTAGCCCCATATAAAAACACTTTTTCGTTTATATTATTTGCAATTAAATATTCGATTATATCTTTACTATATCTATCATTATAAATATTACCGACAAAATGTAAAGTCCATTCTGGATATTCAAACGCTATCATTTTGAATGCTTCCAATAATAAAGAATGATTTTTAGGATACCTTAGATTAGCTAAACATATTATTCTTTTTCCCTCCACTCCTTTTAATACTGTTATTTCAGAACTGTTAGTCTTATTAGGGAAATTTGGAATAACATTTATTTGTTTAGTTACTATATTATTATCCAACCAATTTTCTATTTCAGTATTAACACATAACACGCTAGAAAATAAAATCGAACATAATTTTAAAACTACAGTATTAATTCCTCTTATATTTTTTCTGTTTCCATTATGGTCATGCCAAATTAACTTAACCTTAGGACACTTCATTTTCACTAAAGTCGCAATAAAAAAAGAAGACGCATGGGCATGAATTATAGTAATCTCTTCCCGTTTCACAAACGAAACCAACCGCTTTACAGCAGACAAATCGAAAGTTTTAGTCCGTTTTAAAAACAGATAGCCCACATCGGGATCTATACTTGCTTTTAAGAGTCCTTCCCCACGTGTCGCACATAAATAAGAGCGCTCAACTTCAAGCACCAAGGCGTTGGCCAAGGTCACAGCCATACGCTCTGCACCTCCAGCCTCTAATGTATCTATAAGTTGTAAAACCTTCAAATATGTGTGTTTTTTAACAGAGACCGAAATTACTAAAATATTTGGATATATGAAGACGAAACAAAACGTCATTACGAGGAGACACGACAAAGCAATCCACACGTCATTACGAAGGAGGCACGACGAAGTAATCCATACGTCATTACGAGGAGGCACGACGAAGTAATCTGTTACATAGGAACTCCTATTCATGAGATTGCTTCACTGCGTTCGCAATGACGAGGTAACAACGCAATGACGAGGTAAACAACAAAACAACGAAGTAAACAACGCAATGACCTTCAAAAAAATTCATTATATTCAAGTATGAAAACGTCATACGTCTATTTTATGACCAATAAAAACAACACCGTAATTTACGTAGGGGTAACATCTGATTTAAAAAGACGTGTGTTCCAACATAAATCAAAGACCTATAAAGGCTTTACTAGTAAATACAATTGTGATAAATTAGTCTATTATGAAACTTTTCAGGATATCAAATTGGCTATCTCAAGAGAAAAACAAATTAAAGCGGGGAACAGAAAGCGAAAAATCACTTTAATTACGACATTAAATCCAGACTGGACAGATTTATCAGAAGGGTGGCTTTTTGATGTATGAGGATTCAAAACGTCATTACGAGAAGGAACGACGAAGTAATCCACACGTCATTACGAAGGAGGCACGACGAAGTAATCTGTTGAATTGGAACTTCTGTTCATGAGATTGCTTCACTGCGTTCGCAATGACGTACAAAATACGCAATGACGAAGTAAACAACGCAACGACGAATCAAAACGTCATTACGAGGAGGCACGACGAAGTAACCTGTTGAATTGGAACTCCAATCATGAGATTGCTTCACTGCGTTCGCAATGACGAGGTAAACAACGCAACGACGAATCAAAACGTCATTACGAGAAGGCACGACGAAGTAATCTGTTGAATTAGAACTTGAATTATGAGATTGCCACACTTCATTGCATTTCGTTCGCAATGACGTTTAAAAATATGCAATAACGACCCCACACGTCATTACGAGAAGGCACGACGAAGTAACCTGTTGAATTGGAACTCCAATCATGAGATTGCTTCACTTCATTGCATTTCGCTCGCAATGACGTTTAAAAATATGCAATAACGACCCCACACGTCATTACGAGAAGGCACGACGAAGTAATCTGTTACATCGGAACTCCTATCATGAGATTGCTTCACTGCGTTCGCAATGACGAGGTAAACAACGCAACGACGATTCCAAACGTCATTACGAAGGAGGCACGACTGAAGTAACCTGTTGAATTGAAACTCCTATTCATGAGATTGCTTCACTGCGTTCGCAATGACGAGGTAAACAACGAAACCATTACACGACTACCCCACTATTCCACCAAACCACTACCCCAAAACCCCAGCAATATCCAATTCCAACCGATCAAAAGTATACTGTTGTGACCAATCCAAGGCCTTATGAGCCATAACATCCAGGTCTGAAGAGTTAAATACGCTTATAAAATGAGACACCGCGGCTTCAAGTTCAGGTTCCACAATAATACCACGGTTACCTTCACCAACCATCCATGCCACGCAGGATACAGAAGTAGTCACAGGAATACACCCGTAAAACATTCCTTCAGCAACGGCTTTTGGCCAACCTTCACTTTTAGATAATAAAATATTAAAATGAGCTATTAACAAAGCCAATCGAACCACAGATTTATCTTGATTCCCATGCAACGTGATACAATACTCCAATTGTTGTGCTGTAATATAAGCTTCTAATTCTCCTCTTAAAGGCCCATCTCCAAACAATTCCAAGCGCGCAGGAATACCACGTACATTTAATTGTTCGATAAACTGTATGGTTAATAACGGTCGTTTTCCTGGAACTAACATCCCGGCAAATACAAATACCAACGGTGCCGTGTAATCTTTCGGACTAAAAGGCACTTTTTCGGCATCAGTATAAGTTGCGGAAATAAACGGATGTATATTTTTAGTTTCACCCGGCCATTCGCCATACACCAACACTTTCATATTACGGGTTAAAAATGTATTCCTAAGAATAGCTTGTTGCAAGCGATATCCAATAGGCTGATTACTATTAGGATCCCAATTTCCGGCATATTTAGTTGATTTTTGTTTTGAAGGAAAAAACACCTGAACAAAACAGGCAACTAAACTCACATTCGCAGGACAGCGTAAATGGATATGATCTGCCCAAAACATGGCCCGAAACATTTGAAAAAGAACGAGTGGCATTTTAAAGACACTTAATATTATATTAGAAAGTGTATTAAATGCAAAAAACGGAATATAATAACGCTCTATATTAGATGTTGAAAATGCTTTTAATAGTACATCTGACGGGTAAGAAAAGGGAGCGATAATACGTTGTTCTTCCGTATACTTAAACCATAAATCCATTTCATTTACATAAGGCGCATACGAATAAAACTTACCTTCTTTTAAGATTGTTGGTGCTAGAGATACTATTAATAATTTTTTAGTTTTATTTTTCATATATACAAATCAGAGGAATTTTTACTAATTTCAATTGCCGGAACACCAGAAACTGTGGTATGAGATTCTACATTTTTGGTCACCAAAGAATTTGCTCCTATTACAGAATTGTTACCTACAAAAATATGACCAGCAACAACAGCATTAGCACCAATATAAACATGATCACCTATAATGGGTACGCCCCGGTATTCTAACACACCACTAACGCCTATAGTGACGCCCTGAGAAATATTACAATTATCACCAATAATGGCGTTCGCATTAATAATAATACCACCAAAATGACCTATGTAAAAGCTTTTCCCAATTTGTGCAGAATATGGAATAGATATCCCAGTTATTATTTCAATGAATTTTTGAGCAATCACACAAAACAATAATAACAATCGTTTAATAAGCTTTGGGATTTTACTAGAGTATATCGCATGCGAAATTCTATACACAAACAAGGCCCAAAGTCCTTGTTGCGTTAAACATAATACAAGTGCATTTTTACCACTATATGTTTTATATTTTTTTAAATCTGTTTTAAAATTATTTAACATGACACACTAATTTGAATGACACAACGTCGTATAAAATTCAATATTCTCGTTAACAATCACATCTACATTAAAACGTTTTAAAACATCTTCTCGTGCTACTTTCCCTAACGTTTTAGCTTCTGCCTCATGATTAAATACCCAGGCTATTTTTTCAGCAATATCTTTTGGATTAAAAGGGTTCGCAAGCAAACCTGTTTCCATATGTCTTACAGCTTCAGGGCCTGGCCCTGTAGTACTGCCTACAAATATTTTTCCCGAAGCTAATACTTCTAGCCACGCCAAAGGCATAGCTTCCATGTGACTCGGATAACAACAAACAGCAGCCTCCGATATATATTTGGGCATTTCATTGTTTGGCAATACTCCTAAAAATGTAATGTATTTACTAAGCTTATCTGTAATTGCTGCTTCCAAAATTGGACGATATGGAGTTCTAGTTCCAGGAACCATTGCATCACGTCCAGCGATATACAAATGCACTTTAGGGAAGTGTGGTATCAAGAATTCTAATGCCTGTACCAATTGACGAACACCTTTTTTTTCCACCAAACTACCTGCAAAAAATATAGAATATGGATTTACGTCAAACTCATAATTATGTTCGAACTTAAAAACATCTATTGGATTGTATATTACAGTTATGGGTATATCTCCCAAATTAACAAGTGTTCTTGTAGTATCTTTTACATAATTTGACACTGCTAAAACAGCATCTGCTTTTCCAAATGAGCGTTTTTCTTCAAATACATGCTTCCATTGCTTAGAACGCTCTTCTGCTTTTGCAAAAAAATGATGCCCACCATGCATTCTTATGATGTATTTTACACCTTTTATTTTAGACAAAAAAGCCAATCCTAACTCTGGGGTTTCCACAATATCAATAGGCTGCTGTTTATGCCTAAGTGCTATGGCATTACTTATAGCTTTCGAATTAAAATACCATTGCAATCCTTTTACTGATTTTGGAACTAAACGCCAAACATATATACCATCTATTAAACCTCTCTCTTCTTTTGACTCTTGGTTTTTTCCAATTACACTTACCTGTACACCACGCGTTACCAAAGCTTTACCTAAGGTGGCGACAAACGTACCAACTCCTCCATGAGAAAAGCCTGGTTTTGGAAATTCATTGGTTATAAAACAAATATGCATTATACTATCGCTTTTGCTATTAATACTGAATTTTCTTTCACAGGGTGTAAGACAATTTTTTCAACCCAAGCTTTACGTTGACCACCTATTTCATTTGGATGCGCTATCGCTTTTAAAACCTGATCTCCAATACTCTCTTTATTTAAAATCCATCCTACAGCATCTAAATCTGCCATACTTCTAAAGTGTTGATATTGATAAATACGTTCCACATTCCAGTTAACATCACTTACTGGATTATAATTTAAGTATAAACACGGTTTACCACACATAGTAAAATCGTGAGCCATCGTAGATCCTAAATTTATAACCACATCACAATGCGATGCTAAATTAACTTGCATGGCCACATCTTCATATTTCGACACATAACCTGTCCACCCGCCTTCAGGGATATGCCATAACGGATCTATAGCAAACACAAAATCAGTATTGATGTCTAAAACACTATCATAGCGACTAGAAAAATCAACTGGACATCTCCTAAATATTAATTGAATAGTTTCTTTATAAGGCTGTAATGCCTCTACAACATCTTTAAAATACAGGGCATCATAAGGCGATGTTTTAACATCATCACCACTAAAACACACCCAACGCTTATTTATATCTAAACCATGTTGTTTGGCAAACGCAGCTCTATCCTGTCTTCGAGTGTTATCTAAATAAAATTCAAATTGTGGTGTCCCTACTAACTTTACCTGTGCTGCCGGTATTTCCGGGTAATAGTCGGCCATTTCTGTTTTCATCCAATCACCCCAAACCAAATAAGTGTCTGCACTCACGCACAATCGTGCCTTAGGCAAATTATCCCACGAAAATATAGCAGTCACTACTTTTATACGTAGTGCTTTTGCAGCTAAGCAGATAGGCATTAAACTCGCCACACGCTGATGTGTTATAAATATAGAAAGGGGTTGTAAAATCTCTAAATCAGCCTTATAACGTTCTATTAGTGCTTTAGACCAATGTTGTTTACTTTTTTCCTCATAGCTTAACAGACGATCATAATCTTTAGCTAAGAAACGTCCCAATTGCACGGCAGCTAGGTACAATACTTTTAGTTTTATGTTTTTTTGGGGAAGACTCCAATTGCTTAATATAGATGGATTATTCTTTAATTTACTATTTCTAAGGAGACGCGCGTAGGTTGTAGCTTCTCTATAAAGTCGAGTTAAAGGCGGTTCGGCAATCAAAGGCATATACTTATATTCCAAAGTAATGCCATGTAAATCTGACACTTCTTTAAACATCGCTTCTGGCAATGGCGACCATATAACAATACGTGCATTCCCCTCCTTTAAGTATCTAATAACATTTGAGTAGAGATAGTTTTTAATACCTACACCATCGGGAACTAAAAATAGAATTGTTCTTTTCGTATTCATATATCTCGAAATTGCTTTTGATGGTTTAAATGCCACAATTCCGTTTGATTTAAAGTTTTCAAAAACAAGTCCGCACTTTGGCCTGTCCCAAAACTAGGTGTACTATTCTTACAGGTTTTCGTTGCTATGGTTAGCAAAGCCTCACTAATAGTCACGGTTTCGTAGTTTACATTTACAATATCGGTATGGGACACCCTATTATTTTGTCGAGAGCCAATATTTATAACAGGAACGCCATAATAAGGGGCTTCTCGCACACCAGCACTACTGTTTCCTATAATAAAATCGGCATGTTTTAATAAGGTTAAAAAATATTCGAAACGCAAAGAAGGAAAGACTCTAAACCTCGAGTTTCCTTTTAATCGCTCATAGGCTTGTAAAATAGCCTTGCTTCCTAAATCATTATTAGGAAAAATCACGACGTAATTATGAGTGTCTTTGAGTAAGGCATCTACAAATGCATGCGCGTAGCGTTCCATATCTTCAAACTCTGTTGTTACAGGATGAAACATAACAATAGCGTACTGATTAAAAGGAATTTCATAATAGGACTTTACCGTTTCTAAGTCAGGTAAGTTTTTAGAAAACATAACATCTACATCGGGGGAACCGATTTCAAAAATAGCATCCTCTAATTCACCCATTTGCATCAAGCGTCTTTTAGCTTCCGCATTAGATACAAAATGCACATGACTCATTTTACTGGTGGCATGACGAATCAATTCATCTATAGTTCCAGACACTTCACCACCTTCAATATGAGCCACCAAAATATTATTTAAACTTCCCACTATAGCCCCTGCTAAGGCTTCTACACGATCGCCATGGATAACAATTAAATCAGGGTTACATATTTTAACGTATTCAGACAAACCGGTTATAGTCTTCGCTAAGGTGAGATCCATAGTCGTTTCATCTGTGTGATTTTCAAAGGTGTAAACATTAGAAAATCCACAACGTTCAATCTCCACTAAAGTATACCCATAAGTATGTTGCAGATGCATACCAGTTACAAACACATAAGGCGTGAATGCAGCGGCTTGTTCTACGACTTCTATAAGGGATTTAATTTTTCCGAAATCGGCGCGCGTGCCTGTTAGAAACAGGATATTTTTCATATTTGGATGGACTCTAGATGGATAATGACATATGATTCGTAAATCAAGGGGTCAAGATACTAATTTTAATGTATTTCTCTAGGTCTAAATAAGTTTACATAATTGTTTTTTATCTAAAAACATAAGTCTGACTTTTTGTTGCTTTTGGAGTAGAACACACCCCTAGCCACTCTCGAGAGGGGAATACTCAAGCCCAAGCTTCCCAGAAAATTTGAACTTTTAATTTATAATACTACATTTTGTAATTCACTCCTAATCACTTATAAAACCGCAATCAAAACTCCCCTACTGAGAAGGGAATACTCAGTCCCAAAATTCTCAATAAGTTTACACTTTTAATTACAACACTTAATTATGAAATTCACTCCTAATTAATTAAAATATCGCAATGCACTCCCCTCTTGAGAGGGGCAAGGGGTGTGTCATGCTACGTACAATATTCAACTAAAAAGCCCCTTGAAATATTTATTACAATTACACATCTAAACTCTCATCAAAACCACAATGCAACTCCCCTCTTGAGAGGGGAATACTCAAGCCCAAGCTTCCCGGAAAATTTGAACTTTTAATTTATAATACTACATTTTGTAATTCACTCCTAATCACTTATAAAACCGCAATCAAAACTCCCCTACTGAGAAGGGAATATTCAGTCCCAAAATTCTCAATAAGTTTACACTTTTAATTACAACACTTAATTATGAAATTCACTCCTAATTAATTAAAATATCGCAATGCAACTCCCCTCTTGAGAGGGGAATACTCAAGCCCAAGCTTCCCAGAAAATTTAAACTTTTAATTTATAATACTACATTTTGTAATTCACTCCGAATCACTTAAAATATCGCAATGCACTCCCCTCTCGAGAGGGGCCAGGGGTGTGTTACGCTTCACTCAATCTCAGCTACACCCTTTTTCATAATCTTCAATATAATCAGCAATAGCACAAAGCACACTCTCCATTTGTGTCTTAACTTCTGCATCTGAAAATCTTAATACTTGAATACCCAATTGATTCAGTCGCCTTTCTTTGATTTCATCTTTACTTAAGACCTCTGGCAATTCATGGGTGTAGCCATCAACCTCAATCCCTAGCATCAATTCGTAACAAAAAAAGTCCAGTATAAATTGATCTATTGGCTTTTGTCTATGAAAATCGTAACCATGCATTTGTTTACCTTTGAGTTTTAACCACAAGTATATTTCTGCTTTGGTGGAGTTATTTCTTAGCTCTCTAGCATAGGCTTTTAACTTTGGGTCGTAAGGGATTATCTTTCGCTTTTTCATAGCGCATTTAGGTTTAACCTAAATTTACAATTTTATAAGGACATACTTAGGGTTACCTACTCTTATAAACTACACACCCCTAGCCCCTCTCTAGAGGGGAATACTCAAGCCCTAAATTTATAGGTCTATTTAATAAACTGAAAAAATTATATTGAAGAATACACTAAAAACACCAATCACAATCACCCCAATAAACATCAATATAAAACGCAATGCAACTCCCCTCTTGAGAGGGGTCGGGGTGTGTCATTCGAAATCTCATTCCATATAGCATTGTGATACAAATCTATATTTACAGTTTATTAGAACATGTTTTAGGGGTTACTTACTCTTATAAATAACACACCCCTAGCCACTCTCAAGAGGGGAATACTCAAGCCCTAAATTTATAGGTCTATTTAATAAACTGAAAAAAATTATATTGAAGAATACACTAAAAACACCAATCACAATCACCCCAATAAACATTAATATAAACCGCAATGCAACTCCCCTCTTGAGAGGGGAATACTCAATCCTAAACTTCTCGGGAAATTTAAACTTTTAATTTATAATACAACATTTTGTAATTCACTCCTAATTAATTATAAAAACGCAATGCAACTCCCCTCTAGAGAGGGGTCAGGGGTGTGTCCCTCTACATATGTGCCCCACTACGGGTATGCCACACTAAACACCAATCTACTCTACATCTTCCAACCTCAACTGCACATCATCAGGCAAATCTACATTAGCGCTTTTCCCCAACAGATCATTAAAATGTTCTGCTAAAATCTCCCCCGTTCCAGGGCGTTTTACCCAAATATTGTCTTTAGTAAACACCTCTCCTTTTTTAATCGGAGCTATAGTACAAACAGTTGCAAAAGCGAAATCTATAGTCACTTGCTCTTCCTTAGCCGGTGCTTTCGTTCCACCTCGCATAAGTGCCATTTCAGCACTGTTCACAATAAGATCTTTACACGCCTGTTCATCCATACTACACACGATATCCGGGCCAGTACGTTGCATATGATCTGTAAAATGACGTTCTAAAATACTTGCTCCTAAAGCTACCGCTCCCAAACAAGCATTGTTATTTAAAGTATGATCACTTAATCCAAAGACTTTATTAGGAAAAGCATCGTGTAATTCTTGCATCGCTCCAAAACGCACCAAATGTATTGGCGTTGGGTATAAGTTAGTGGTATGCAATAAAGCAACAGGTACTTTATATTTATCAAAAATAGCGACTGCTTTTTTCACACTCTCTATCGTATTCATACCTGTACTTAAAATAACAGGCTTACCAAACTGCGCAATATGTTCGAGTAAGGGATAGTTATTGCATTCTCCAGATCCAATTTTATAGGCAGGAATATCAAAGTTTTTTAAACGTTCTGCTGCCGCTCTTGAAAATGGGGTAGAAATAAAGATCATACCCTTATTTTCAACATAGGTTTTTAAAGCCAATTCATCTGCTTCATTTAAAGCACATCGCTCCATTATATGATATATCGATATATCTGCATTCCCTGGTATGACTTTTTTAGCGGCACCACTCATTTCGTCTGCAACAATATGCGTTTGGTGTTTAATCATTTCTGCACCAGCACGTGCCGCTGCATCGACCATCTCTTTAGCAACTACCAAAGAACCCTCGTGGTTAATACCAATTTCTGCAATAACTAGTGGCGGATAATCTAACCCTATTTTACGGCCAGAAATTTCTATGTATGGAGATTTAATTTTCATCTTAAGTAATTATATTTATTTATTTCATCTTCTGTGACAAATCCTAGATCTATCAAAATCTGATTATTATATTTAAAATCGTCGTAGACATTCTGAATATTACCAACTTTATCAATAGAAAAAAAGTCTATATTACATTTTAAATAAAATCGTTTTACAAATGCAAATTTAAGTTTATTCTCCAATGATCTAAGTCCTTTGAAATATCCATACCCTGAATTTTTTGCTTTGGTAAATGAATACTTATTTATACAAGCTAGAGTATATAATTGATCTGCATTATATCCCATGACATTTCTAGCTTCACTATCAATATTTCTAGAATGAAGAGGTATTCCTATAATAGCATAAATTTTTTCATAAAAAAGTATAGGATTAATCTTTAATTCTTCAAAAAATAAAAAATGGATTTGTTCTTTTGGAAAATAAGCCAATAAAGTCTTCGCTATGTTACTATACATGCACAGGCTAATATAGTCCATACCTAAATTAGAATTATATAACCAATTTTGAAAAGATTCTACACCTTCATAATTGTTTTTAATATGATATTTAAACATAGAATTAAGTGCACTGCGTTGCTCTCTAATGGTAACAACAACCTGAGCATTCTTATTTGTTCTATATAATCGTTCTACAACCTGAATAAATTTAACTTTATTAAAACCACCACTAATAATTGTTTCGTTACTTTCGATAACAATTTTATCTGTAGAAGTGTTTAATGCACTGCCTTTAAACCACCAATCTTTTGTTGTAAATACGCTAGACCTAGACACAAATAGCCTATCATCATTATTTAAGATATTTTGCAGAGTAGTCGTCCCTGATTTTGGAATACCGATATGAAATACTTGTGGTTTAGTCATGGAGTTTCAAATAATAGTCTGCTAAATCAAAATCTTCTTGGGTATCAATATCCACTTTAGCAAAAGGATGTTCTACAATAAAAGGCAAGGCATCTTCTGTCATAATAACTCCTTTAAGTAAAGCATCAGCAGAGCTAATATATAACAAGCCATTCTCGTAATATAAAGGTTCAAGATCTTGACTGCGTTGACCAGGCGTATAATTAAAAGGCACGAATTTACCATTTGCAATCTTACCTAATTTATCATAATTACGACTCACTGTAAATATACTAGCACTATTCTTAGATTTAAATTGAGCAAACACATCTTTAAATAGTGTTTTGGGGCGTAATGGATTTGTAGGTTGCAGTAAAACCACAGTTTTAATTGCATCATCATTTAATTCCTTTAGTGCATGTTGTAAGCTACTTATAGTAGGCTCTAAATCACCAGATAAAGCTTTAGGTCTATCAATCACTAAAGCACCATATTCTAAAGCGATTTGTTTTATGTTTTCATCATCTGTACTTACATACACTGCGTCTATTTGAGACTGTAACAATGCATATTGTATACTATGCGCTAACAATGGCATACCTCCTAAAGGTAAAATATTTTTAAAAGGTAAACGTTTAGATCCTCCTCGGGCAGGTATAATGGCTATAGTTTTAGACTCTTTTTTTATCATTTATACACTTTGAAATTAAAATAAACCCACTTGTCTTATACAACTATAAGATAGACTCTTTTGCTTCTGTTATAAAACTATTGATTTTATTAGACCAATCATTTATATCGTAAAGATTATTTAAAATGTTATTGTCGTTTTTTAATTCTAAAAGAAGTGTTTTATCATTAATTACATGTTCTATTGCTTGTAGCCACTCTTCTTCAAAGTTTGGGTTTTCAATCAATTTTCCTAATTTACCAAATTGTAAAACCTCAGGGATTCCTCCTTGCTTAGAAGCAATCACATAACACCCGCACTTTATGGCTTCTGCTAATACTATTCCAAAGCCTTCCTTCCATAACGATGGAAACAGGTAGACATCAGACATTTGATAATACTTAGGCAATTCATGATTTGGCACTCTACCTACATTTATAACGCCTTCTAATTCAATTTCACGATTAACCCCTACAACAAACAATACTATTTTATCTGAATATTTAGAATATAGTTTTTTCCAAACATCTAATATAAAATCTAATCCTTTTTTAGGTCTATCCTGAGAACACCAAATAAAAACCATTTTTCCATGTATTTTAAATTGAGTTCTTAAATCTACTTTTATTGTATTATCTACTATTTTAAATTTATCACTATCAGTACCATTATAAAGAACTCTAGCTTTTGGAGTAAAATCGCTATAATAACCTAAGAACGCTTTATAAGACAACCCTGTTAAAAAAAATATCTCATTTAAAGCATATATAAAGTTTTGACCTTTAACAGAACTGTAGATTGGATTAAATCCTTGGTAATAATATTGTATATAGAAATTTTTTCTTTCAAAATTATCACTTAAAAAAGAATGAATAGGTAACACTACACCTGAATTATCAACAATATGAATAATGTATTTTTTATCTTTATTTATTACCGCTTTCAAGGCTTCTATATAATTAGAATATAAACTACGATTATCTACCTTATTTTTTATTCTATCTATTAAGCTGATGTCTCTTAAGTACACATAATCTGAATTCGCTTTTTTATTCGGTTTAGGACAAATTATATAATCGAAGGGATTGTGTTTCTTTAATAAGTAATTATACATAGTAGTCCAACTTGCAATTTTATCGAAAGGCATTGGAAATTGACATATAAATATGGTTTGAACTTGATTAGTCATTTTTTCTATAATTGAATTGTGGAAAATGAAAAAACTTATATCCTTTATTAAAAAACAACATTATTCCACTTCCGAAACATATTTTTGCAAAATACTCTAATCCTAACTTAGAACCTTTTAAATACTTTATTAAAGCTGGGAAATATTTAAAATAAAAATACAACTGTTTGTTTAATGAAACATTATTCATAGTGAACATAGTATAAAAATGCACACTTTGCCTATAAAAAATATATCGTAAAAGTTTTATTTTGTCACACTTTATATCAGATTCATAAATTAAATTAAACGCATTATTGAAATACATAAAATTCGACAATTGTAAATCGAAGCTTTTTGAAAAATTTTTTGAAATACTGTTATCTTCACCTTCTCTACTTAAAAATAAATGCTTTTTAACTACAAATGAAAAATTAGGATTTGCAAATAAAATTCTAAAATGAAAATCTCGTTCTTGAGAGCGCAATAAAACCTCATCAAACTTAAGATTATTCTTTATTAAAAAAGACTTTCTCCATAAGGGACCTGCTGTATCAAAAAACAAACCATTAAACATATAATCTTCTATGTAATTTACAGAATTTGTTATTAACGGTTTTGCCTCGTTAATAATATTATTCGGAGAATTTTTAAATATTTGTGAATAACATGCACTAAAATCTAAAGAATCATTTTCTATAAGTAAATTTAATTTCGAACTTAAAAAATCTGGCAACATTAAATCATCACTATCAAACCAATTCACATATTCACCCTTACTTAACTCAAATCCATAATTGCGTGCGGCATTACCACCCGGCAAACGATCTTGAGGCCTATGGAGGTATTTAAAACGAGAATCTTTAGCTATGTATTCGGACATGAGCTGGTCAGTGCCATCTGTACTGCCATCATCTATCACTATACATTCCCAATATGTATAAGTTTGTGCCTGTACAGAATCTAAAGTTTCACCTATTAAACTCGCTCGATTAAAAGTGGGAATAATAATTGATATTAGATTTTGGTTTTCCATATCTATCAAAAAACTTAATATTTAATTATTGTATAACGTAACACTATGTCCTTCCGCTTGAAGATAAAACTTTTCCATCCCTTCTGTTAAAATTTTATTAGTTATTGCACTCTCACTTAAATAATCTTTATAATAATTTATAACATTATTTTGCATATTTTCAATGTCATTAATAGTCATTTGATCAATTTGTTTCGATATATTACTAAGCTCCTCAAAGTCTTTAAAAATAAGACAATTAACCCCATCTTTAAGTGATATAGGAAACATATGAGCATAAACATCTTGTAGTATTGGTATAGCTCTGCAATACATGGCTTCAATAATATTATGACATAACGGCATAAGTGTTCCAGGTAGTGCTAAAAAAAAAGAATTATTAGTTAACTCTATAAATAACTCTTCTTGAGTAAAATTAAAATTATGCCTTTCATAAATCATATAATATGATTTTTCTTTATCTAAATCTAATCTTTCAAATTGATTCTTAGATTTTACATTAATGCTATTTTTAAATGTTTTTATATAATCTAAAACTTCAAATCTAGAAATAATCCCTTCAAAAACCTGTCTTTTATTATACACTCCTCCTATAGTTGTACCTGCAAAAAATATATTTTTGTTATTTTGAATTATATTTTTTATTGTTATTCCTTTTGAATATATTGAAGGATGCATAGGCATAGGGATGATACTATCTCTAAGACTATCATTATTTAAAGCATTAAAATAATCTGGACTTAAATTTATAGTTTTAACTATATTCATATTTTTTACTGTCACGAACAGAAGACCTCTATCAAAAATCATTTTTTGATACTTATCATAAGATAAATGTGCTAACTGAGAGAAATTTAAAAGTAAAATAGGTTTATAGCCATTTGAGCTAATCATATGAACAAATGGAAACAGATATCTATTAAACTTATTTTCTTCAATATTTATTAGTATAACTTTATCAGAAGATGATACCCTCACACCATATTTAAGTTTTAGATATATACCTTTAATACTTTTTTTTATGTTTATCATATATATAATTTAAGATACATAACTTACTATATGTGGGAATAATAATTGATATTAATTGGTTTGCTTTCATTAAACGTTTTAATTTTTATATATTATAATAAGCATCAACCATTTTTGATACATCAAAATTATTATTTGCCCATGCATTTGCTTCTAAACTCATTCTACTATACCGCTCCGGGTTTTGAACACATTCAATAATTGCAGAAGATAATTCTTTAATATTCTTTTCCTCTACAAGTATACTAGTTTTAGCACTAACAGCGTAAGGAACACCTCCACTTTTAAAACCTACAATAGGTAATCCCATAGCCTGAGCTTCTGCAGTAACTAAGCCTTGCGCTTCCGCTCTACCTTCACTATCTGTTATAGATAACATTAGAAAAACATGACTCAATTCCAATTCTTTTATTATAAATTCCTGAGAACAAGCTCCTAATAATTCAACATGATTATGTAATTCTAATTCATTAACTAAACCCCGTAAATATTCAAATAAATTTCCAGTCCCTATAATGCTATAATGTATATTAACTCCTTTATCTATTAATATTTTAACCGCTCTTAAACCATATTCGTGTCCTTTTAATTCTATTAATCTACCTATACTAACTAATCGAATAGATGTTTTATCAGGTAAAATTTTAGGTAAAATTTTCGGAGCGTATAATTTTAAATTTATACCCACAGGAACAATCTTAATTTTATTAGATGAGCACCCTAAACCGATTACTTTTTCTTTTAAATATGGTGTATTTACTGTTATTAAATTTACAGTTTCAAAAATAACATCGTACCGCTTCTTAATATTAGAATATTTTTTTTCTTCTCTTAAAAAAGCATCAATACCATGGAACGTTACAATTATTTTGGATTTTATAAAACCTATTTTTTTTAAAAGAGGAACTAAATCTCCTGAAAAGGCAAAATGAATATGAAATAGATTTGCCTTTCGATAGGGCTTGTAATAGTTTAATTTAAAAATAAATTCTAAACTAATTCTTTGTAAAGCTATACAACATTTAATAAAATAGAAAAAAATTAAAGGATTTAGAAGGAGAATTATAGCTTTAAAGTATCTCTGAAAAGATTTTTTGGGCTCTCGAAATTCTAATACTTTTTCGTCTAAATTATAGCGCTTATACAATTCAGATTGAGACGAATTTTTGCTACTCTTTTTCTTTTGAACTAATATTATAACTTTTTTACCTTGATCTAAAACCTGTAAAATATTTGAAACAACAAATGTTTCCGAAACATTCGGAAAAACTGTTACCATATAAATTATTGTATCATTCAATGCCTCTATTCTTGCTATTTACCTAAATTTAATAATAACACTCTAAATTTATTTAACTTTTTAAGTGCTTTATTTTTTATTAGACTTTGATATATTTTAAAATGTCTAGATTTTGCAAGTTTATCATAATCAACTAAACGCGATGCGTCTTCTATAAACAACGGAAAATGTTCTTGTAAACTTTGTGCTCTTTCCTTTAATAGACTATCTCTAAATTCAGGATTAGCTGAAATACCTGTTGTATCATATGCAGTTATCGTACAATTAATATGCTTATAAGATGCATTATACTTGCATATGGCCTTAACAAAAAAATCCCAGTCCGATACAATTTTAAAATCTTCACGGTAGGAACCTAAAGATTTAAATAATTCCCTTTTTATAAATGAGGCTGGGTGTGGCAAATGCCCTTTATAATAAAAATGATTAAAGGTCAAATTATTAGGATATTCTTTAATTACGGATCTATTATTGTAAACCATTAATAAATTGCCATAAACTATGTCTTTATTTAAACCAAGATTAACAACCTCATTAATACTATATTTTTCTATTAAGGTATCTCCACTATTTAAAAACAACACATAGTCTCCTTTTACTTGAGCAATCCCTTTATTCATGGCATTGTATATTCCTGCATCTTTTTCACTAATCCAGTATGATAGTTTAGGGCCATGTTGTTCTATATAAGTAGCACTTCCGTCGGTAGATCCACCATCAATAACTACATATTCTATCCCATTATAGGTTTGCTTAAGAACACTCTGCATAGTATTTTTTAAACCTGCTAGATTATTGTAATTAATGGTAATTATTGATAATGTTTTCATTAATTTTCTATAATATTTTTTATTTTTCTAAACTATCAATAAACCCCTGAATATCATCAAAATATTTATTTATTAAAACTAAATCACTATCATTCCAATCCCACCATTTAATTTTTAAAAGAGACTCAATTGTTTTATCATTAAATCTATAATCAATAATTTTTATAGGAACCCCCACAGCAATAGCATATGCAGGAATATCTTTAGACACTACTGCTCCTGCACCAATTACTGCACCGTCACCAATATTGACGCCATCAAGAACAGAAACGTTTGCTCCTATAAAAACATCATTACCTATTACGATATTTTCATGTTCATTAAACAAGTTATGAGAGGCAATTGAATATCCATTTTGTTTTTTTGTACTATAAAAATAAGGACTAGTAGTTAATCTATTTGTGGGATGCTTTCCCCAACCAGAAATAAAATTTGGACCAATGGAACAAAATTTACCGATAGAAGAGTAAAATATATTTGAATTTGAAGCAATGTAGGTTCCCTTACCTATATTAGAATTCACAATATTATACGGGCCATAAAATTTAGTCTTATCTTCTTTTATTGATCTTTTGAATTTATTTTCTATCCAATCAAATGCAATAGTTTTTTTTGTTAATCTCTTAATCTTCAAAAACAAACGAAACACTAATTTGTCTAAATATGCCTTCATACACTCTATACTTGATAAATTTATTATTTATTTATGGCAGCATTACAAAAAGAATTAACCAACAATTATTAAATGTGTTAAATTTAGTATTTAAACTTTCATGATAGAGTTTAACTAACATCTACTGAGTTTGCTTTAATTAAAATAAATCTAAAATCAGTAATAGATTGCTAAAATTTAATTTTTAATTTAAAACATCATTAATAATAAACTGATTGAAAATTTATAAGTTTATTAAATAGGTTGCTTTTGAAATACATCAAAGTCCGAGAACGGATCATAATTAATAATTTCAATATTTAATTTTTCTGCCTCTTTCTTTAGCACCTCATATTGTTGATACAATTCATACTCTCTATATAAACGTTCTTTAGGAAACGGTTGTTTTTGTTTTTCATAACTAATTTCTATACCAGATTTATGAAGATAATATTCTAAAGACGGTTTGTCATGATCATAAAAATGAGTATAAGGTTTTATACATTGCCAATCGTGATTTACTCCTAAAAAACCTATTGTGTCGATTCTACAATATATTGCTAATTGTAATGATACTATGGTAACACTCCAAGGAGACATAATGCGCTTTGTAAAATCTACAGGTAAATTACCATTGTAAGCATAATGATATAATTTACGATTTTTAAAAATCTCTTGTGCTATAAATAAATCTCGACGTTCTACCATAACAGCTGTTTTTTTTGGTAAAATATCATCACAACGCTGCCACCAATTTCGCAATACTTTTTCTGTAATTGGAAGATGTGACGCTGCAAATATATGGATATTAGGAGCAATAGTTTCTATATCTGGATGCTCATAAAAATTCCCCATAGTTATAACAAAATCATCTTGAAACGTAGTAAGATCTAATTTTTTTATAGATGGCCCTGACCCTAGAATTACAGCTCGTTTATAATGGCCATAAGATTGTCTTAATTTAATATTTTCAGGATTTCGGTAATCCTTTTTAAACAATCTTTTGATACGTTGTTTTACTTTATATAGAAAAAACTTAATATTCATATTCTTATTCTACAAATGTTGCCTCTAAAATGGCTACGTTATTGGATCTATTTACTTTACCACTTCCCCATAGATCAACAGGAAATACGGTAAAAACGAAGACGTGATGTAATAGATCTATTTGGCTTGCTCCCATTTTCCCATTTTGAACCACTATATCTAGACTATATTCCCCTCCACGCAATAATAGCCTAGGAAAATCAAGGTCAACATATCCTTGCTGTAATATAGTTAAAAACTGTATTTGCATCTCATCGGAATAAAAGTCAGCAACATGAACCTCTGTTAAACTTCTAATAACTACACCAAAAACTAAATTTTCTTGTCCGATTTCGGTGATTAAATCAAAAAACAAGCGGAACTTTGCTTTTGCTCCTGATAAAACTTCTGATACAGATATCCCTCTGCTATCTAACAATTCTACTTTTGAGAATTTAATTTCGCCTGTCCCTTTTCTATCTTTACGTTCTAATAAATTACTTTGCAAACCTTCTTTCTGATTAGAAAGATAAAAATCTACAGCCTCATCCGTAGCCCCTTCAAAAACAGACGTTCCATTTTCAAGTACAATAGCACGTGTACACAAATTCTTTACAGCGGCCATATTATGGCTTACAAACAACACCGTACGACCATCCCCTTTACTAATATCTTGCATTTTACCAATGGCTTTCTTCTGAAATTCGGCATCGCCTACAGCCAACACCTCATCGATCACTAAAATATCAGGCTCTAAAAAAGCCGCTACAGCAAAGGCTAAACGCACACGCATCCCACTACTGTAACGTTTTACAGGAGTATCCACATAGCGTTCACACCCGCTAAATTCTATAATCTCAGATTCTTTGGCTTTAATTTCGGCCTTGGTCATTCCTAGAATAGCACCATTTAAATAGATATTTTCACGCCCTGTTAATTCGGGATGAAACCCTGTTCCAACTTCTAATAAACTAGCAATACGACCTCGGGTTTTAATTTCACCTGTGGTCGGACTAGTTACACGAGATAATATTTTTAAGAGTGTAGATTTCCCTGCTCCGTTCTTTCCTATTATACCAAGGACTTCACCTTGTTGCACGTCGAAATTAATATCTTTTAAAGCCCAAGCATAATCGCTTTTCCCTTTAGTACTGCGGTTATTTTCTTCCCCTATTTTTAAATACGGATCTTCTTTACCGCGTACATTATGCCACCAACGGTTTAAGTCGTGACTAATAGTCCCCGTACCTATGACCCCTAAACGGTATTGTTTACTTATATTTTCGGCTTTTAGAATTATCATTAGTTGGTAATCTTTAGTTGGTATTTTTTAGTACCGTCATTACGAACGGATGTGAAGCAATCTGCTGTTGGTTCGTTTTTAATCTTTAGTATTGGGTCAAATATAATAATTTATAATACCCATTAACTAGTTTATTAATCACTAATCCACTACCCCAACATACCCGTTTTAATTTTTATTTTAATAGATACACTATCATATCTAATTGTTTTTATTAATTCTTTATTATTAAATAGTTCAATTTCTCCTCCATAACTCCACTACTAACCCACGACACCACCAAACCACTATTCCACTTCACTACTAAACTACTACACTACTATCCCACTAAACCACTACACCACTACCCCACTACCCAACTAAACCACTATTCCACTAAACTACTACCCCATCAAACCACTAAACCATCATCGCCAACCCTTCTTCCAAAGTAATTAATTCTCGTGCTAACACTTTTTTCATTTTAGTAATATCTGGACAACGGCGTTTCATATCGCCTTCCAATAAAGCGGGGAGATGAATAATTTCGGATTCGGAATTTGCAAAGGCACGAATGCGTTGCGCCAATTCGAGTATGGTAATTTCTTTATCGTTACCCACATTCAGCACATCATTAACATACAAATCATGTTTGTATGCATTGACGCAGGTATCTATATTATCTTGTATATAACAGAACGAACGGGTCTGCAACCCATCGCCATATAGCGTTATAGGTTTATTATGTTTTGCAGCGTGTAAAAACTGAGGCACCACAAAATCATCACTTTGGTGCGGACCATACGTATTGAAAAACCTGAATACAGTATAGTCTAATCCATATTGTTGCTGATACGCCTTAAAAAAGGATTCCCCCACATTTTTAACAATAGCATAAGGCAATCTAGAATTTAAAGGCGTGGTATTTTCATTTTGAGGCACTTCAAAAGGTTCTCCATACACCTCGGACGAACTGGAATAAAACACCCGCTTAACCCCGGAGTTTTTAGACAAGCATAAAATATGTTTAATCCCCTCTATATCATGAAGCACCGCTATCGGATTTTCAAGAGTTCGTTTTACACCGACTACAGCTGCCAAATGAAACACATAATTAATATCGAATCGCCCAAATACAGGTAACATATCCTTGTAATTGTTGACATCTGCATTTATAAAATGAATATTTGCCAATTGAGGTATATGCTCTATTTTCCCTGTCAGCAAATTATCGACGATTACAATCTGAGTATCGGGCTCTTGAGCTAAAGTATACGCCAAGCTACTACCGATATTCCCTGCACCTCCTGTAATTAATATTGTTATCATTTTCTTGTTACTTTATTCGTTGCAAGCTTTAAATATGGAATGGTATTCCACGACACTACTCCTCCCAATTCCATGATCCCACTAAACCATTAATCCACTAAACCACTAAACCACTACACTACTATTCCACCAAACTACTAAACCACTATTCCACTAAACCATTAATCCACTATCCTAAGAAACCACTACACTACTAACCTACTAAACCACTACACCAAGAAACCACTATTCCACTACCCTAAGAAGCCACTAACCTACTATTCCAACCTACGCTTCACATAATTCTTATATCCCACCAATAATTTTTTAACACTTTCAATTTGAAGCTCTAATAATTCAGCCGCTTCTTTTTCTATAAATTCTAATTGTATAGCGATTAGCACCTGTGTTTCTAATTCACTAGCCGATCCCATAGCAATTCCTATAAACCGATGTAACTCTTTGAATCCATTTCTGCCGCTCCCCTCTGCGATATTAGACGGAATAGAAACGGCACACCGTCGCATTTGAGAGGTCAAACCATATACTTCAGACTTAGGAAAATGGTTCGTAACCTGGTAAATCTGTGTAACCAGCACCATAGATTCTTTCCAAACATCTAAGTCTTTATGATTCATATTTTAATTATTAAAAATTAACAACACCACTAACCTACTACACTACTAAACCACTATTCCACTCCTCCTAGAAACCACTACTCCAAAAAACCACTACACCACTAACCGACTACACTACTATAAAAAAACCACTTCACCACCAAACCACTAACCTACTATTCCACTATCCTAAGAAACCACCACACTACTAAACCACTATTCCACTCCTCCAAAAAACCACTAAACTACTATTCCACTATCCTAAGAAACCACTAAACCACCACACTACTAAACCACTACACCAAGAAACCAAGAAACCACTCCTCCACTCCTCCAAAAAACCAAAATCAAACCGTATCAATAAACTTCTTCTCGGTACTATTAAATACAATCAGACCGAATAAAAATACCAATACGCTGACTGCACCGATATAAATGATTTGCATGGTTGAAATCGTTCCAACACCTAACATAATATGTCTGAAGGCTTCGATAACAATAGTCATCGGATTATAAGCAACAAGCCAAGATATACTAGGCAGTTTTTCTTCGAAATAGGACAACGGATACATTACCGCCGAACCATACATTAATAATTGCACACCAAAACCGACTAAAAAGGTTAAATCACGATATTTTGTGGTCATGGATGAAATAATCATTCCAAATCCTAATCCCAATAGTCCCATAATAAGAACGAGAACGGGTAATAGCACCAAACTCATCTCTGGTCTAGTTGCATAAGCCTTATCGGTAAAACCAATAAAGTATACATAGAAACCAATAAACACTAACATTTGGATACCGAATTTCACCAAATTAGACAGCACGATCGACATTGGGATAATCACTCTAGGAAAATACACTTTCCCGAAAATGGCCTGGTTTTTAGTAAAGGTATCACTGGTACCGGTTAGACAAGCTGAAAAATAATTCCAAGCAGTAATTCCGGCTAAGTTGAATAAAAATGCAGGCACACCAGCCTTTACAGGAATGGCTGCCAAATTATTAAAGATGACTGTAAATATTATAGACGTAAATAACGGTTGAATAAAATACCATAACGGTCCTAAAATAGTTTGCTTATAAACCGTAACGATATCACGTTTGACAAACAAAAATAATAAGTCCTTATACCTCCAAATTTCCTTAAAATTAAGATCTATTAGTTTTCGCTTAGGAGATATGGTATATAACCAAGGTAATTCGGGTTGGTTTGAAGAATTCAATAGCACTTGTTTTAGACGTGCTAATATAGCAAAATTGTTTTTAGTTCATAGTTGGTGACTCGTAGTTTTTAGTGGATGTTAAAGTTCGATTACTTTATAACATCATGATGAAGTCATATAATATTAAAATGACACGGATATTCATTTAAAAATAGAACAACGAAGTCTATAATCAAAAACAACTACTCGACTATCCTACTACCCCATCACAACACTACTAAATTACTATCCCACTACACTACTAAACCACTAATCCACTAAACTACCAAACCATCACTCCCCACGTCATTCCGAGGCACGAAGGAATCTCACAATTTAAGTTACAATCAAAAAACACCACGGCATTCCATAGAACAACTAACCCAATATACCACTACCAAACAACCAAACCACTACACTACTATTCCACTATCCCACCAAACAACTACACTACTACCCCACTACTCTACCACCCACTAAACCCCAAGAATACCGAAAATAACATCCACTTAACACCTTAACACCAATTAATGCTGTATTTTTGGACCTTCAAAAAAAGAAACTATATGGAATTATCTCAAGTAAAACTCGTAGTAACTGATATGGATGGCACCCTACTAAACTCTAAAGGAGAGGTGAGTGCTAATTTCTATGATTTATTTCGTGAACTACAAGCTAATAATATTCACTTTATTGCCGCTAGTGGCCGCCAGTATTTTAGTATGGTTGAAAAACTTGAACCCATTAAAGATGAGATAACCATTATTGCAGAAAACGGCGGACTCACAAAACGAGGGAATAAAGAGTTAGCAAAAACGATATTGTCTAAAGATAAAATCGACGCTATACTGCCACTACTAAGAACCATCGAGAAGACATTTATTGTGCTTTGTGGCAAAAACAAGGCCTATATAGAAACTGATGACATTCATTTCCCGAAATTGTTAAGTGAATACTACAGCGAGTTTAATACCGTAACCGATCTTACTGAAGTGACCGATGATGAGTTTTTAAAACTAGCCATTTATCACACAGAAGATTCTGAAGCTTTTATCTATCCCAAAGTGAAACACTTAGAAGATGAATTTAAAATAAAGGTCTCTGGTCAGAATTGGTTAGATATTTCTCATCACGATGCCAACAAAGGATTCGCTTTAAAACAAGTGCAAGAGGAATTTGGAATTACCGAAGATGAAACTATGGTTTTTGGAGACTATAACAATGACTTGGAAATGCTTGACTGTGCCTATTTTAGTTACGCGATGAAAAATGCACACCCTAATGTAAAAGCTGTAGCCCGTTTTGAAACTAAAAGTAATGATGAACTGGGTGTTGAAACCGTACTACAAGAATTAATTGCCGCGAAGAAACAGCGCTAAGAAGCATTCTACAACACCACAACTACCTGCCAAGTTCCAATGTCATTCCGAGGCACGAAGGAATCTCAATCGAATAACAAACGCACTCGAATGCGATACCGAATCAAGTTCGGCATGACGTACTCTAAAAAAGGAACTCAAAAGATGACGAGAAATTAGTCTATTACACCTTAGAACAAAATACCAACGACCGCCGTCATTCTGAACTAGTTTCAGAATCCCACAGCTAATTCACATCTCACTATTATGCACTACAAAAACTAATTGTAATATCATTCCGAACGCAAGAGGAATCTCTCTTTATTTATAACAACCAATCTCATTAAGCTCCAAAAGCCGTAACCACCAACTGCCTTGCTCCTCCATAATCGCGATGTTCACAGAGGTAAATCCCCTGCCAAGTCCCTAAATTTAACCGGCCGTTGGTAATTGGAATTTGAACACTCGATCCCATTAAAGACGACTTAATATGAGCAGGCATATCGTCGGCACCTTCATAAGTATGTATATAATACGGCTGGTTTTCAGGAACCATGGTATTTATATGACTCTCAAAATCGACACGCACTGAAGGATCTGCATTTTCATTTATGGTTAAACTGGCAGAAGTGTGTTTTATAAATACTTGTAGCATCCCCACTTTTATATGGTTTAGTTCCGGAAACTCTTTTATAATGGTTTCCGTAATAATATGAAAGCCGCGCTTATACGGTTTTAAACTGATTTCCTTTTGATACACCATCCACAAAACTTTTAATTAAAAAATCAATGTATTTAAGCCTCATTTATACCACTTGCTTTTTAAAAAACAAATACTCTCTATAGACCATATATTGAAATATAATGTAAAACAATGAATTGAAAATCCATATGTCTATAAAAGGATCTTCATATAAAACCATATCTAGTTGTCCTGATAAAAAGATTGAGATACTACAACATAAATATAGAATTAACCCAATGGAAAAGTTGAAATACTTATGCTCAACCTCCAAGTTTTTAAAAATATAAAGCAACGCATAACACACTAAAATAAACGAAGTCGATACAATTTCATAAATATTAAAACCCCAAAACAATTGTGGATTCGCATAATACCCCCATGCTAAAACAAGTACTTCTATACAAAACACAATAACAATAAGGCATTTAATCCGCTGTTCTTTAAATAGTTTATAATACAAACAACTCATAAACACAAACTGAAATACAAAATAAAAATGGGATATAAATAAATTTGAATACGGATACAAAATCCCTATAACATGGCAGCTAATTTCTATAATGCATAGTGCCACTAAATAGGTTAAAAATGTATTAGTTACTCTTGCACGTACAGCACTATCCTTTAAAAATAAAACAGTGTTTAGCACCAAAAAGGATAATCCCAAAAAGCTAACTGCGTAGACTAATACTAAATTCATACACTAAAAAATTAAGTTTTTTGTTTCTTCTTTTTTGCTGCAGGGAACAACACATTATTTAAAATAAGTCGATAGCCCGGAGACGTTGGATGAAGTTCCAATTCTGTTTTAGGATCACCAACTTTATGCGTATAATCCTCAGGATCATGGCCGCCATAGAATGTAAAAAAGCCCTTTCCTTTTATCCCATGAATATATTTCGCTTCCCCATTACTTGTGTTTTCACCAAGTACCAATACATTCGATTTAATTTCATCTCGCGTAAACGATGTGGTTTGCCCCATAAATCCTTTAACCAATGCCGTATGATTCTGACATAACATAGTCGGTACAGGATCCCATTTTGCTGAGAAATCCATCAGACTAAAATAATCGGCATCTTTAACAATACGGCGTTTTGGCGTCATATCTATAGATGAAAACTCATACACCCTAGGGTTTCGTTCTAACGTATAATTGGTAAATGCAAAGGTTTTAGAGAAATCTATCTGACTCTGATAATCCGGATCACTACCATCTCCATCGAACATGGCTTCACAAATATCTACCCCTTCCGCAGATAAAGCAATATCGAAAGAATCTGTTGCGCTACACATGGCAAACATAAAACCGCCACCCACAACATAATCTCTTATTTTTAAAGCGACAGCCAATTTCTCTTCAGACACTTTAGTATACCCCAAACGCGAAGCTAAATCCTCTGCTTCTTTTTTATCTTCAATGTACCACGATGCCGTTTTAAAGCTGTTATAAAACTTCCCAAACTGCCCAGTAAAATCTTCGTGATGTAAATGCAACCAATCGTATAAAATGAGGTTATCGTTTAAAACATCTTCATCGTAAATGGTAGTATACGGAATCTCGGCATAGGTAAGTACCATAGTTACTGCATCGTCCCAAGGCAATTTTCCTTTTGGCGTATACACGGCTATTTTAGGTGCTTTTTCTAAAACGACAGCTTCCATATTCTGACTCGGACTATCGATTAGTTCTAAAATTTGTTCAGCTTTTTCATTCGATACAACGTCGAAAGACACGCCTCGAATCTGACATTCCTTTTGAATGGCCTCGGTATCTGGTAATAAAAAAGAACCTCCACGATAGTTTAAAAGCCACTTTACTTTTAATTGCCTATCTAACGACCAATAGGTCATTCCATACGCTTTTAAATGATTTTTTTGTCCGTCGACATCCATAGGAATTAAGATATACGAGGCAAACATCTGCGCTGAAAAGAGTATAAATAAAAAGAAAAATAGAATGCGTTTCAAAATAGTTGCGAGGTAAATAGTGAAGTTGAAAGATACTTAATTTTTAATATGGTTTAAAGCAGTTTAGTAAAAGATTCTTCGCTCCGTTGCTCTTCGCTCTGAATGACAGAAATAAAAAACTGTAAAAATGCCATGTCTTTCCATGGTGTTCGAGCGGAGTCGAGAACAGATAAATATAAGGTCCTCCGGTATTAAAGCTTTTAATAACACCATAGCCAATACAATAAAATTATAGATCAATCCAATGACATGAAGAATCTTTTAAAACTTAAATGTTATTTATAGATTCTTCCCTTCGCACCTTCACTCTGAATGACAAAACAAAAAACCCTAAAAATCACTTTAAAAGTAACTTTTAGGGTTATAAAATATGTATTTCAAATCGTTTAGAACGGTACGTCGTTATCGTCGTCTTCATTCATAGCACTTCCAAAAGCATCGGTTGGCGTTGGGAAACTATTCCCAGAAGCAAAACCTGATTCCTCTCCTGGATTAGTGTTCATTTTACTATGGAATTCGTAAGGCGAATCAAAATCGTCTAAGTTATCGAACTTACCTAAGTTACCGATAAACTTCAGACGGATATTTTCTAAACCACCATTCCTGTGTTTCGCGATAATAAACTCGGCTTGTCCTTCGGTTGGAGAACGCTCATCATCATCCCATTCTTCAATCTTATAATATTCCGGACGATAGATAAACGATACAATATCGGCATCCTGCTCGATCGCTCCAGATTCACGAAGATCGGATAATAACGGACGTTTAGAACCTCCACGCGTTTCAACGGCACGCGATAACTGAGATAGTGCAATTACAGGCACCATTAATTCTTTGGCTAATGCTTTCAAGTTTCGAGAAATCATCGAGATCTCTTGTTCACGGTTTCCACCATGACTTGGTCCCCCTGTCATTAACTGCAAGTAGTCAATCATGATTAATTTAATCCCGTGTTGTGACGATAAACGTCTGGCTTTTGCACGTAAATCGAAAATAGAAAGCGAGGGTGTATCATCGATAAAAAGTGGTGCTTTTTCAAGTCCTTTTACTTTTACGTTTAATTGTTCCCACTCGTGTTTTTCTAATTTTCCTGTTCTTAATTTTTCTGAAGACAATCCGGTTTCAGAAGAAATTAAACGCATAATTAACTGTACAGATGCCATCTCTAAAGAGAAAAAGGCCACTGGTATATTTTGGTCTACAGCAATGTTACGTGCCATAGATAAAGTTAATGCCGTTTTCCCCATCCCTGGACGAGCCGCTACAATAATTAAATCGGAAGGTTGCCATCCCGAGGTTAATTTATCTAGCTTATCGAATCCAGTAGGAATACCACTTAACCCTTCTTTATTTGATATTTCTTCAATTTTTTTCTTGGCTTGAATTACCAAATCTTGAGCGGTTTCACTCGATTTTTTGATGTTCCCTTGGGTAACCTCGTATAATTTGGTTTCGGCAGCATCTAATAAATCGAAAACATCTTTTGTTTCATCATAAGCATCTTCAATGATTTCAGAAGAAATTTTGATTAAACTACGCTGAATAAACTTCTGTAAAATAATACGGGCATGAAACTCGATATGTGCCGAAGATGATACTTTTTGAGTCAATGAAATCAGGTAAAAATCACCTCCTGCCGCATCCAGCTTCGCATTTTTCTTTAATTGCGTAGAAACGGTTAATAAGTCAATCGGTTCACTATTTTCAAACAGCTGAAATATAGCGTCAAAAATGTGTCTATGTGAATCTTTATAGAAAGCATCGGAGCTCAGGATATCGATAACCTCATCCACACCTTTCTTATCAATCATCATCGCACCCAACACAACTTCTTCTAAATCAGTAGCTTGTGGCGGAATTTTACCCCGTTCTAAATTGATTAAAGTGCTTTTGTCGACCTTATAGCCTTGTAATTGATTCGGTTGTTTCATAACTGCGAAAGTAACTAAAATGATGCTATTATAATATGATTTTTGACTGTTGATGTTAACCTTTCTTCAACATTCTAATTGTTAACAACTTACAAAAATTGTTAATAACCATAAAAAAACCTGAAGTTTTTCAACTTCAGGTTTTTTAATTGAGGGTATCAAAGGTTTAGTCTTTAAACACACCCATATTTTCATATTTAGCCATACGTTTCTTCACTAAATCTTTTGGTGATAAGTTTTTAAGTTCATCATAAGATTTCTCGATAACGTCTTTTACAATAGCAAATGTTTCTTTACGATCTGTATGTGCACCTCCTAAAGGTTCTTTTACGATTTGATCTACCAACTTCTGTTTTTTCATATCGGAAGCGGTTAATTTTAAAGCTGCGGCAGCTTGTTCTTTATATTCCCAGCTGCGCCATAAAATAGATGAACAAGATTCTGGAGAAATCACAGAATACCAAGTGTTTTCCAACATCAATACACGATCTCCTACACCAATACCTAAAGCACCACCTGAAGCACCTTCACCAATAATAACTGTAATGATTGGCACTTTTAAACGTGTCATTTCAAAGATATTTCTAGCAATGGCTTCTCCTTGTCCGCGCTCTTCCGCTTCTAAACCAGGATAAGCTCCCGGAGTGTCGATTAAAGTTACGACAGGAATTCCAAATTTCTCGGCAGATTTCATTAAACGCAACGCTTTACGATATCCTTCGGGATTAGACATTCCGAAGTTTCTCAACTGTCTCGTTTTGGTGTTATACCCTTTTTGTTGACCAATAAACATATAACTCTGATCGCCAATTTTACCCAAACCACCAATCATGGCTTTATCGTCTTTTACATTTCTATCGCCATGAAGCTCTAAAAAAGTATCCCCGCAAAGTGCATGAATATAGTCTAAGGTATACGGTCTATTTGGGTGTCTAGACAACATAACACGTTGCCATGGACTTAAATTTTTATATATATCGATCTTAGTCTCTATAAGCTTCTTCTCGATTTGCTTGCAAGTCTCAGTTACATCAACATCACTTTCCTTGCCTATAATTTGGCATTTATCTAATTGCTCTTCAAGCTCTTTTATAGGAAGTTCGAATTCTAAATACTCCATACCAATTAAGGATTTCTAATTTTGTTAGCTTACAAATATAAAAACTTTAGCGTTCAAAATAGGTTAAGACTGTTTTCTTTTTAAAGCATTCCAATTTTTTATGATACCATTAAGCAATACAGCTCCTAAAATTATAGCAGCACCATAGTAAAAATTGGTTGACATTTTTTCTGTTTCTGGGAACAATATTATAGCCAAAATAATACCGTAAACCGGTTCTAAATTAAAGGTTAGCATAACGGTATATGGACTTATATATTCCATAACTTTTACTGAAGCGATAAATGCGTAAGCTGTACATACTGAAGCTAAAATAAACAGATACCACCAGTCTGAAACCTTTAAAATAAAAAATTCCTGATCAAAACCGGAGCCAAAAAGAAGTATAAATAGTGTGATGAATATGACCCCGCTAATAAATTCGTAAATAGAAATTACCGAGGGTCTAAATTCCTTGACATACTTGCCATTTAGAACAGCAAATAAAGCCGCTAAAAAAGCTGAAAGTATTCCCAATAAAATGCCTTCAATATATTTAAGTTCACTTTGAGTGATTAAAATCACACCAAAAACGACCAGAGAACCAAAAATCATTTCATATTTAATAATTTTTCGTTTATGGATAATGGGTTCTAAAATAGAAGCAAAAAATGCTCCTGAAGACACCATAGACAATAAAATAGAGATATTAGATACTTTTATAGCCGCAAAGAAAGTAATCCAGTGCAAAGCAATTATAATTCCAGCAACCGATAAGCGCGCAATGGCCTTTGGAGGTATTTTAATAGATATACCTTTAAAATATATGTAGCCATACATCAATACCGTAGCCATAAGCATACGAAACCATACCAATGCAATGGCATCTATGGTAATTAATTCTCCTAATATAGCTGTAAATCCCGCAATAAACACCAACAGGTGCACATGCAGATAATTGAGTAGTTTAGCGTCTCGCATTATATAAAAGATAGGCGGCTAGCACCCCAAAAATAATATTAGGAAACCATACGGCGATTAGTGGTGAGAAATCGGACTGCTCGGCCATAACCCCAAATATTTTATCGAAAAAGACGAAGACCATAGCAATACTAACACCAAAAGCAAGATTTACTCCCATACCTCCACGGCGCTTTTGCGATGATACAGCAACGGCTATAATCGTTAAAATATATACGGAAACAGGCAAACTCCATTTTCTAAATTTCACCAATTCGTAACGTCCAATACTTGAAGACCCACGCTTTTTTTCCTTTTTAATAAATTCGTTTAAATCGCTATACGTTAATGTTTCTGCGATATACTCTAAAGGAGTAAGATCGACCAAATCAAAACTAAAAATGGTGTCTTTTCTTCGAGACGATTCAAAAACATCATCATCTTCACCCACAATACGCTTCACATAATTTACCATGCGATACACGGAGTCTTTTTCGATCCAACGAATGTTTTTAGCACTCAATTTATAGACCATTTTATTATCGACTATATGCTCTAAAGAGAAGTTTTGTCCCATTTTATTCTTGGCATCAAAACTACTTACATAAATAAAATCGTGATCGTTAATCTGTCTATACACACTTCCTGTTTCGACAGCTTTCTTATTGTTTTTAAAGTACTTATAATCGAAATCATTAAAGCCTTTACTGGCTTGAGGTGCTAAATACATCCCCAAAATCAAGGCCAAAATAGCGACTACTGTAGCACCAATCATATACGGTCTTAGAAACCTAGAGAATGATACTCCAGAACTTAGAAAGGCAATAACTTCGGTATTATTAGCTAATTTAGATGTAAACCAAATCACCGAAAGGAATAAAAATAACGGGAATAAAAGGTGCGCAAAATAGATGGTGAAATCTAAATAGAATAAAGCGACCTCACCAAAAGGCACTTCTCTTTCTAAAATTTTACCAATTTTTTCTGCTAAATTCACGGTAATCCCTATAGGAATAAAGAGCAACAACATCATTAAAAATGTGAGCAAATACCGCTTTAATATGTACCAGTCTAATATCTTCAAGCCTATAGCCTATTATCCATTTGTTTAACCATCATATCTTTCCAAACTCTAAAGTCTCCGGCTAAGATATGTTTTCTCGCTTCACGAACCAACCATAAATAGAATCCTAAGTTATGAATGGTCGCAATTTGCTTTCCTAATAATTCATTTACCGAAAATAAATGTTTTAAATAGGCTTTAGAGTATTCTGTATCTACAAAAGTGATAGCCATCTCGTCTATTGGAGAAAAATCGTCTTCCCACTTTTTGTTTTTAATATTGATAGAGCCGTAAGCGGTAAACAACATTCCGTTTCTTGCATTTCGTGTTGGCATCACGCAATCGAACATATCTACACCTAATGCTATATTTTCTAGAATATTAATAGGTGTACCTACACCCATTAAATAACGTGGCTTATCCCATGGCAATATATCGGTTACCACTTCTGTCATCGCATACATTTCTTCTGCGGGTTCTCCTACCGATAATCCACCAATAGCATTTCCTTCTGCGCCTACACCTGCAATATATTCTGCCGATTGCTTACGTAAATCCTTATATGTACTTCCTTGTACAATAGGAAAAAACGTTTGTGCGTAATCGTAAGTTAACGGTGTTTTATCTAAATGTGTTAAACAACGTTCCAACCAACGGTGCGTCATATGCATAGAACGTTTTGCATAGTTATAGTCGCACGGATATGGTGTACATTCGTCGAATGCCATAATAATATCTGCACCTATAGTACGTTGAATTTCCATCACATTTTCTGGAGTAAACACATGGTAACTTCCATCGATATGCGATTTAAACTTCACACCTTCTTCTTTAATCTTTCTATTTGAAGACAAAGAATACACTTGGTATCCTCCAGAATCGGTTAAAATATTACGATCCCAATTAATAAATTTATGCAAACCACCTGCTTTTTCAAGGATTTTAGTTTTCGGGCGTAAGTATAAATGATAGGTATTCCCAAGTATAATATCGGGATTTATATCGTTTTTAAGTTCGCGCTGATGCACCCCTTTTACAGAACCTACGGTCCCTACGGGCATAAAAATTGGCGTTTCTATTTTACCATGATCTGTAGTTATTACTCCAGCTCTGGCGTTGCTTTGTGTGTCTTTGGCTTTTAAATCGAATATCATGTACAAAAATTCATCAGGGCGCAAAGATAATTAACTCATCGTGATATATTGGTATTAAAAAAAATATAAAAAGACAAGAACGTAAACCTTTACGTAAATTACTAAAACATTAATTTGTTAAACAGACATAAAGGGTTATTTTTGAGCCTTTAAAAATTAAGTTATAAAAAATGGCTAACACAAAAGAATTACAAGATTTAACCACTCAGGTTCGTAGAGATATTCTACGCATGGTACACAAAGTAAACTCTGGACACCCAGGAGGTTCTTTAGGATGCGCAGAATTTTTAGTAGCCCTATACAATGAAATCATGGACCGTAAAGACGGTTTTGACATGGACGGTCTTAACGAAGACTTATTTTTCTTATCAAACGGACATATTTCACCTGTATTCTACAGTGTACTTGCTCACGCAGGTTATTTCCCTGTAGAAGAATTAAACACGTTTAGACTAATTGATTCTAGATTACAAGGGCACCCAACGACTCACGAAGGTTTACCTGGTGTGCGTATTGCTTCTGGTTCTTTAGGTCAAGGGATGTCTGTTGCTCTTGGTGCAGCTCAAGCCAAAAAATTAAACGGAGACAAGTCTTTAGTTTATACATTACATGGTGATGGTGAATTACAAGAAGGTCAAAACTGGGAAGCTATTATGTATGCTTCTGCTAAGAAAGTAGATAATTTAATTTGTACAATCGATTTAAACGGACAACAAATTGACGGTTCTACAGATACGGTTTTACCAATGGGAAGCATCGAAGCAAAATTCGTAGCTTTTGATTGGGAGGTGATCACTATTGAAAAAGGAAACGATATAGACGCGATATTAAAAGGTATGGCTGAAGCTAAAGCATTAACAGGAAAAGGAAAACCTGTTTGTGTTTTATTAAAAACAGTTATGGGTAACGGTGTAGATTTTATGATGTACACGCACGCTTGGCATGGTAAAGCACCTAGCGACGAGCAATTAGAAAATGCATTAGCTCAAAACCCAGCTACTTTAGGCGACTATTAACTTTCACAATTAAAAAGACAATGAAAACATACACATACACAGAAAAAAAAGATACAAGAAGCGGATTTGGAGCAGGTTTAGCCGAACTTGGTAGAACAAACCCTAATGTTGTAGCTTTATGTGCAGATTTAATTGGTTCATTAAAAATGGACGAATTCATTAAAGAAAATCCAGAACGTTTTTTTCAAATTGGAATTGCTGAAGCAAACATGATGGGAATTGCTGCGGGTTTAACTATTGGTGGTAAAATTCCATTTACAGGAACATTTGCTAACTTTTCTACAGGTCGTGTTTACGATCAGATTCGTCAATCTATTGCGTATTCAGATAAGAATGTAAAAATTTGTGCATCTCACGCCGGCTTAACTTTAGGAGAAGATGGTGCAACTCACCAAATTCTTGAAGATATTGGGTTAATGAAAATGTTACCTGGTATGACGGTTATTAATACTTGTGATTATAACCAAACAAAAGCAGCAACTATTGCGATCGCAGAATATGAAGGTCCTGTTTACTTACGTTTCGGACGTCCTTCTGTGCCAATATTTACACCTGCAGATCAGAAATTCGAAATCGGAAAAGCTGTTCAATTAACCGAAGGTGCAGATGTAACTATTGTTGCTACTGGACATTTAGTTTGGGAGGCTTTAGAAGCTTCTAAAGCATTATACGAAAAAGGTATTACTGCCGAAGTTATAAACATTCACACGATTAAACCTTTAGATGCAAAAGCCATTATAGATTCTGTTACTAAAACGGGATGTATTGTAACTGCAGAAGAGCACAATATTCTTGGCGGACTAGGAGAAAGCGTTGCACGTGTATTAGCGACTAATAAACCAGCACCTCAAGAATTTGTAGGTACAAAAGATACTTTTGGAGAATCAGGAACACCTGCTCAACTAATGGACAAATATGGTTTAAATGCAGAAGCTATTATTAAGGCTTGCGAAACCGTGATAAAAAGAAAATAATTTTAGTAGTTTCGCGTTTAATGTAATCATTATTAAAAACGAAATTATGAAAAAATTGATCTTAATACTTTTTGTGCTTGTGGGTACGATTCAATTCACTACGGCACAATCAGGTTCAGGTTACGGTATTAAAGGAGGGCTAAACTACGGCTCGAATGGAGACCTGATTTCTAACACAGGAGATATTATAGCACACCCAGATAAAAACCTTGGTTTTAATCTGGGTGTTTTTGCGAAATTTGGTAGCTGGATTTATTTTAAACCTGAACTTCTATATACCAATACAAGCAGCGAATACAGTAATGTAAACAGCGGTGATTCTAAATTTAAAATTCAAAAAATAGATTTACCAGCAAATGTAGGTATCCGCCTAATCGGTCCCTTAAGTATATTTGCGGGCCCGTCTTTTCAATATACCTTGTCGTCTAAATTAAATGGACAAAAAGCAGATGATATTTACGACGATATTACTACGGGTTATAATATAGGTTTAGCATTTAGTCTTAGGCGTTTTGCAATTGATCTTAGATACGAAGGTGCTTTTAGCGCTAACCAGAACAATTTCCTTAATAATAACGGTGTAATACTTGTTGTAGACTCCAGACCGGAACAATTGATTCTAAATTTATCTATTAGAATATAATTTAGCACACTAATTTTATGTGTATTTGTAGCAATTACATAGTTTAACACGTCTTATATTGTTAAATTATCAATTAACTACGAGTTAACGATTAAGCTGTAATAAGGGATAATAATTTTATTAGTTTCGTGTTTCTATTTAAAACGAATTCTATGAAAAAATTAATGGCAATACTTTGTGTTGTCTTTGCAACTATTCAGTTTACTTCTGCACAGACAGGTTCAGGTTTTGGTGTAAAAGGTGGTTTAAATTATAGTTCAAGTGGGAATTATACGTCTTCTATAGGCGAAAATATAGAACACTCAGATAAAAACGTAGGTTTCAACATAGGTGTTTTTGGTAAATTTGGTACTAAAATTTATCTTAAACATGAAGTCGTTTATTCTCAGACAAACCAATCTTATAATCAAGACGATTTTAAAATTAAAAAAGTAGATTCTCCTGTTTTATTAGGTGTTAAATTAATTGGACCATTAAGCATATTCGCAGGCCCCTCTTTTCATTATATACTAAATGCAAAGCTAAATGATATAGAAGCGGATGGACGTAATAGTAGAGATATCACAGTAGGTCTTAATGTTGGTTTTGCTTTTAACATTAATAGAATTGGTATCGATTTAAGATATTCTCAAGGTTTAGATCCTTATGAATTGGAATTTAGAACAAGCAATGGTTCGAATATTGTTACTATAGATTCTAAACCAGAACAACTTATTCTAAATATCTCTTACAAGCTTTAATCGCAACTTATAAGTCATAAAAAAATCCGCTTTACGATAATCGTAGAGCGGATTTTTTATTACTATTATGCTTTAAAAACTAGTCCTGATTAGAAGTCGTTTCTGTTATATCTAGATAATTAGGTATTCCATTAGCACCGATATCATTTGTTGGATCTCCATCGCCATCTAAATCTTCCCAAATAGTAGGTACGCCATCGCCATCATCATCTATATCTATAACATCAGGAATCTCATCCCCATCGGTATCATCATCAGAAATATCTCCATTATTATTTATATCCTCTAAATAAGAATATACACCATCGTTATCATGATCTAAATAAATAACCCCTGGCGTTCTCAGTGTAAAAACAAGACAAGAATATGCAGGAATTTTTGAAAGTGTTACACTATAATATCCCAATCCAGAAGGCATAATAATAGCGCCTATTCCGTGTTTGTGGTAAGTTATAGTTCCATCCGTGTTTTCAGAATTATCAATAGACGTTTTAAATTCTATTACACCTTCTTTAAAACCATCTACCACACCTAATTCAGATCCAATTGTAGACATGTTTAGACCTACAGGAGTCACTGTACTATCGAATGTGGTACCGTCTAATAACTTACCCGTATATTGTACAAAAGCTTTATCTGTGTAATGAATAACATCACCTTCACCTTCACGAACCATTAAATAATACATCGTATATATTAAATCTTCTTCTACCGCGTCTGCAACTTCTTTAGCTATTAATTCCGGTCTCTGACTTAAAGGAATTTTATCGCTATTTACACCAGCAATAGTATCAATAACTACCTGGAAACTATCATTAGCTTCACTATACGGGTTATCGAAATCAAATTCATCATAATTATAGAAGTGCGTATCTAAGTAAGCATCTAGCGCCGCTTTATTTTCTTCATACACTTCTGTTCTATCTCTAGCTGGTACAACAACGACTTCATCATCATCGTCATCATTTTTACATGTGAAAACCAATGCTGCTAATAAAATAGTTAAAGTGACTGTTCTTAATTTCATTATTGCTTATTTTTGGGGCGCAAGATACGATTTTAAATAGAATTTTGCACAATTAGTTAAATGATGATTTTCACAAGAAAAGTATGCGAATAGATAAATATTTATGGTGCGTAAGGTATTACAAAACAAGGAATATCGCGACAACAGCATGTAAAAAAGGACATATAAAAGTTAATGGAGCTGTAGTAAAACCAAGTCGAGACGTATATCCTCAAGATAAAATTGAAGTCCGTAAGGACCAAGTAAATTACAGTCTGAAGGTTAACGACTTGCCTCCAAATCGAGTTGGTGCGAAGTTAGTCGACTTATATCGCGTAGACACCACGCCAAAAGAAGCATTTGAAGCACAGGAGCTTTTAAAATACGCTAAAGATTATTATCGAAAAAAAGGGACTGGACGTCCTACTAAAAAAGACCGTAGAGATATAGACGATTATCAGGACGATCAAGATGTAGAACCTAAAGAAGAAAATTAATTCGGCTTTACATTTAACTCCTATTTTTAATTCTTAAAATGATAACGGGATAAAAAAACTCTCTTTATCTTTGATTAAATTTCAAACCACACATGGAAACGACTAAAAACATTATTTTAACTCACGATGAAATCAATCATAAAATTAAGCGTATCGCTTATCAGATTTATGAAAGCAACGTCTATGAAGAGGAAGTGATTTTAGCAGGTATTGATAGTAACGGTTATATATTAGCTAAAAAACTGAAAGCGGTTTTAAGTAAAATATCTCCTATAAAACCAGTACTTTGTAAAGTAAGCATCGACAAGAAAAACCCTAGAAACGACATTAAAACATCTCTAGCAGTAGAAGACTACAAAGATAAATCTATTGTATTAATCGATGATGTTTTAAACTCGGGTACCGCTTTAATTTATGGTGTGCGTTTCTTTTTAGATGTGCCATTAAAGCAATTTAAAACGGCTGTTTTAGTAAATAGAAACCATAAAAAATACCCTGTAAAAGCCGATTTTAAAGGTATCTCTTTATCTACATCTTTAAATAACCATGTAACGGTAGATTTTGATAGCAAACAGTACGAAGCGTATTTAGACTAGACTAAATGCGTCATTACCTCATCTAAAATAACGAATTGAGTTTTCTTATCTACACTAATAGAAATATCGGCTTGATTATAATAAAAAGCGCGTTCAAATAAGTGTTTCCCTATAAATTCAACTAATTCTTCGTCTGTATTAAAACGATCTAATAAAGGACGTTTAGCACGTTCGTGTTTTAAACGTCCAACTAATTCATTAATTCCTGCTTTAAAGTAAATGGAAGTTGCGGTTTGATCTTCTTTTATTAACTCCATATTATTTGCATAACAGGGTGTACCTCCGCCTAAGGCTAAAACAACATCCTTCTGTTGTTCCAAAATGTCTTTTAAATATTCGTGTTCTTTTTTTCGGAAATAGATTTCGCCTTTAATTTTAAAAAGTTCAGAAATAGATAATTCTTCTTTTTCTTCAATATAATTGTCTAAATCTATAAATGGGTAATTCAATGTTCTGGCCAACTTTTTACCTAAAGTTGATTTACCAGAGCCCATATATCCTATTAAAATTAAATTCATTTGAGGTGCTTTTTATTGATACTTAAAAACATACGTAATCGAACAACAAAAAAACGAAAAAAAAATTAGAAACAGGCTTGGTTTTCTAAATAAAGGTGATATATTTGCACCCGCAATACGCAAACAAAAACAATGACCTGGTAGCTCAGTTGGTAGAGCATCTCCCTTTTAAGGAGAGGGTCCTGGGTTCGAGCCCCAGCCCGGTCACAACAAAAAAGGTTAAACATATTCGTTTAACCTTTTTTCATTTTTAGACCTCATCTTATAATGCGCACGTGGCGGAATTGGTAGACGCGTTGGCTTGAGGGGCCAGTGTCCGTTAAGGACGTGGAAGTTCGAATCTTCTCGTGCGCACTTTTAAATTCTACGATCTTTATTTTATTTTCAAAATTATTTTATTTTTTTTCACAAAAAAAATACACCTTATAACTTATTCATTTTCAGAAGATTTGACCTAAAATTAGCACCATTTTTCATTGTTATAAGATTAAAATTGACATTAATTTTAGTATTTTATTTAAAATAAGTTGGTGTTTTAATAAAAGATAGTATCTTTGCACCCGCAATACGCAAACAAAAACAATGACCTGGTAGCTCAGTTGGTAGAGCATCTCCCTTTTAAGGAGAGGGTCCTGGGTTCGAGCCCCAGCCCGGTCACAACAAAAAAGGTTAAACATTACGTTTAACCTTTTTTTATGCGCTATAATTAAATAACTTCTATTTTATTGAGTCAAGTCCTAAAGTTGTGAGATTTCAGAATTATGTAAATTTGTAGTTAATGTAAAAAGAAAGGATTCTACATCTTTCTATTCTCGACTCCGCTCGAACACCCTAGAAAACATATGTTGTTTTTAAGAAACCTACTCCAACAACAACTTATCGATAGTTTCTCTTACCGTATCACTATTCCAATTAGACGCTCCGGTTTTATCGATCACTATACTTCCATCTTTACCTATTAATAAAGTTCTAGGTATTGAAGATGTATTTAACGCTTCTGGTACTGCTGAAACGGGCTGATGAACAGGAAGGTTAAACCCTCGCTTTTTTAAAAAGGCCGCTATAACAGCTTTGTCTTCATTCGAGACAAACAAAAATTGAATCTTGCCTTTATAATCGTCGTGCAATTTCACTAAACTTGGCATTTCTGCAATACATGGCGGACACCACGTGGCCCAAAAGTTAATGAGTACAACTTTCCCTTCGGCTGACTTAAAATCGTACGATACGCCATTTAAATCGGTTAAGTTCCATTGATAAGTATCTAACCGTTCTTGATCCGATTTATCTTCTACAGCAGGGCTAAACAACGCTAATCCTTTTTGAAGGAAGACTTGTATAGGCTGTCTGGTCTGAGGAATTAATAACAACAAGATAAATACAGCAAAAAGGACATTCGAAATTTTATTATTTTTTGATTTTGACATGCTATCTGATAAATTGATTAAAAAAAGAAACGCATCATCTGATAGAGATGATGCGTTTCAAATTTAATAACAAAATTCTAGATATGTTAAGAATTTAGGTTACTATTATATGTACTAGTTAGCTGTGATTGTAACTTTAAGAACTGAATTTACCGCAGGGTACGCGTAACCATCGTTCACATTACTTAAAAGCATAACATCGTTAGTTTCATCTATTCCAGTATCACCATCTAATTGATTTGTTACTGTATTTGGTCCAATCGCAGGCTCTTCGTTTACCTCTGTTCCAGCATCCCATAAATAGATGTTACTAGTTATATCTCCACTAACAGCAACTCCATTTGAATTAAAAAGCGCAATACCTGCATCGGATGTACCAAAAAACACATCGTTAGTTGCTGCTAACATATTTACAAAAGATAAGTGATCGCCTACTTGAGCATCGAAAGTAAACGAATAAGAGCTTCCTGGTAAAATCGGACCTGGACTACTACTTCCTACCGGTGTATTAAAAATTGCACCTTGCGAAACACCTTCTAAACTTAAAACACTAGCACCTAATGCAGCTGTATTTCCATCTTCAGCAATACCTTCAACACCATTACCATAATCTACAGCGCCTTCCGTAAACAAAGGATTAGTACCGTTATCATGTACTGCCCAAACTCCTGGAGAAGCCGGATAAGTCACGCCTGTGTTTTCGGCTGTATACGCTAGTAAGTTTGTTACATCACCATCTTCAGAAATATTTTCAATCCCTTGTCCGAAATCTGATTCTCCTTCAGTAAATAAAGGATTCGTTCCGCCGTGAACCACATAAACACCTGGAGAAAGCGGTGCAACTCTATCTCCTAAACTAGTAGATAATGTTGCATCTGCTAAGTCTTCAATAGTAATTAAAAACTGCGTTCCCGTCATGTAAGTAACAGATACATTAATAATTTCGTTAACTTCTGGAAAATCGAAAGCCTCTCCGTTTGTAACATTACTCATTAATAGTACGTTTCCATTTTCATCAACTCCCGTATTTGGACCTGACTGATTTGTAACTGTGTTTGGTCCTACAGCAGGCTCTTCATTTACTTCTGTTCCAGCATCCCAAAGAAACACTTGGTCTGTAACATCTCCTGAAATAGGATTTCCATTATCCTCGTACAATGCAATACCGTCATTTCCTGGTCCAAAAAAAGCATCGTTAGTTGCTGCTAGCATGGTTACAAAAGATAATTTTTGACTTCTACCAGCATCTACTAGAAACTCATATTTTTTTCCTGGTGTTGCAGGTCCTGGGCTAGAATCTCCTGTTGGAGTATTGAAAACTCCGGATTTTAAAAACGCCTGAACTGGCACAATATTTTCGATAGTTACTGTAAATGTACTATCCGGTGTAATGTTTTCATTTGAATTGTCGTCATCACTCGAACATGACATTCCTACTAAACCTAAAAAGGCTACTCCTAATACTAATCGCTTCATAATTTATATTTTAATAACTGTTATTAATAATTTATGAAGCAAATTTATAGGATAAGCAGAACTTGTTTTGTTAGCTATCTAACACAAACGAAAAAAAATTAAAAATTTATGCGACATTATTTAGAATCCGAATCTCTTTCCGATAGAAATCTAAATAATTCTCTTCTTTTAATTCATTTAAAATAATATTTAAAGTGGGCCGAGAAGTCCCAATTAATGAAGCAATTTCACTTTGAGTGTAGTAATGATTAATAATGGTATCTCCTGTAAATGGGCACTTGGCTCCTGAATCTTCACATAATTCGGACAAAAACTCTTTTAACCGTGTTTTCGAATCTTTAAATAATAAAAGCTGTAAACGTCTTTCTAGTTTTTTAAATTTTAAACCAATAAACTTATACACTTTGAAACTGAAGGATTGATTATTCCGCATTAAATCATACATGGTATCTACGCCAATGGGGCAAATAGATGTTGAATTATCTAAAGATTGTGCAAATTCGTCCCGTTTTGTTTCACCTAAAATAGCCTTTTCACCAAAAAGCTCTCCCCTAGATAGAATGGCTTTTACCACTTCTACCCCATCCTCATTATAGTACCCGATTTTGACTTTCCCTTTTTCGATTAAAAATATTTTATTAGAAGAATCGTCTTCAAAATAGATGTAATCTTTCTTTTTATACCCAGAGAATATATGTTCTTTCTTATACGCTTTAAACTTATGCGGACATAACATTCTAAATAAATTTACGTCTTCAAAAAACCAAAGTGAGCTCATAGTGTCGGGAATAAAATGGATATAAGAACTAGTCGTTATCGCCTAAATATCCTTACTTACAAACACCAAAACAAAAAAACTCCTAAGTTACCTTAGGAGTTTTTATACATTTAAACTTAACTTAATTAAGCAGAAGCATTTTCTTTTTTAATTAAATTTAAAGCCGATCCTTCCTTGTACCATGCAATCTGTGCCGCATTATAAGTATGATCTGTTTTAATAACATCTTTCGTTCCGTCTTTATGAACAAACTCGATAGCTAATTGCTTATCTGGAGCAAATTCGTTTAAATCTAAGAAATTGATTACATCGTCTTCTTGAATTAAATCATAATCTGCTTCATTAGCAAATGTCAGTCCTAACATCCCCTGTTTTTTAAGATTTGTTTCGTGAATACGAGCAAAAGACTTAACTAAAACCGCAGCGACACCTAAGTGGCGAGGTTCCATAGCAGCATGTTCACGAGACGATCCTTCACCATAGTTATGATCTCCTACTACAATAGATTTAATACCTGCCGCCTTATAGGCACGAGCCGTATCTGGAACACCTTCGTAATCCCCTGATAATTGATTTTTAACAAAGTTTGTTTTCTTATTGTATGCGTTAACAGCACCAATTAAACAGTTGTTAGAAATATTATCTAAATGTCCGCGGTAACGCAACCAAGGTCCCGCCATAGAGATATGATCTGTTGTACATTTTCCAAAGGCTTTTATTAATAATTTAGCATCGGTTATTGCATCTCCTATTGGTGTAAAAGGTTCTAATAATTGTAAACGTTCTGAGTCTGGAGATACAGATACAACCACACCGCTACCATCTTCATCTGGTGCTAAATATCCATTATCCAAAACTTCGAAACCTTTCGGTGGTAATTCCCATCCTGTTGGCTCGTCGAACATTACTTCTTCTCCGTCTTCGCTAATTAATTTATCTGTTAACGGATTAAAATCTAATCGCCCTGCAATGGCAATCGCAGCAACCATTTCTGGAGATGCTACAAACGCATGTGTATTTGGATTACCGTCTGCACGTTTTGCAAAGTTTCTATTAAACGAATGGATAATACTATTTTTAGGTGCGTTTTTAGGGTCACTATATCTTGCCCACTGACCGATACATGGCCCACAAGCATTCGTGAATATTTTTGCGCCTAATTTCTCGAAAATTTCAAGAATACCATCACGCTCTGTAGTATATCTCACTTTTTCTGAACCTGGATTAATTCCAAATTCTGCTTTTGTTTTTAGGTTTTTATCTAACGCTTGTTGCGCAATAGACGATGCACGAGATAAATCTTCGTAAGAGGAATTTGTACACGATCCGATTAGTCCCCATTCTACTTTTAAAGGCCAATCGTTAGCTTTTGCTTTTTTAGTCATTTCGGTACCTACAGTAGTAGATAAATCTGGTGTAAATGGTCCGTTTAATAATGGGCCTAATTCTGATAAGTTAATTTCTATAACTTCATCGAAATATTGCTCAGGATTTGCGTAAACTTCAGGGTCGGCAGTTAGATATTCTTTAACATCATTAGCCGCATCTGCAACATCCTCACGCTCTGTTGCACGTAAATAACGTTCCATAGATTCGTCGTAACCAAAGGTTGATGTTGTGGCACCTATTTCGGCACCCATATTACAAATTGTACCTTTCCCAGTACATGACATAGACGTTGCTCCTTCACCAAAATATTCAACAATAGCACCTGTTCCTCCTTTTACAGTAAGAATTTCTGCTACTTTTAAAATCACATCTTTAGGCGCTGTCCAACCAGAAAGTTTTCCGGTTAACTTAACACCAATTAATTTAGGAAATTTTAATTCCCATGCCATACCTGCCATAACATCTACAGCATCGGCACCACCTACTCCGATGGCTACCATTCCTAATCCACCCGCATTTACGGTGTGAGAATCGGTACCAATCATCATTCCACCTGGGAATGCATAATTTTCTAAAACAACTTGATGAATAATACCTGCTCCTGGTTTCCAGAATCCGATACCATATTTATTAGACACAGATTCTAAAAATTTAAATACCTCGCTACTTACATCGTTAGCATGTTTTAAATCTGTTGAAGCGCCTTCTTTAGCTTGAATTAAGTGATCGCAATGTACCGTTGTTGGCACTGCTACATTATCTTTTCCTGCTTGCATAAATTGCAATAGCGCCATTTGTGCAGTTGCATCTTGACAAGCGATACGATCTGGTGCGAAATCTACGTAATCTTTCCCCCTAACAAATGCTTTATTAGAAACCCCGTCCCATAGGTGAGAATACAAAATCTTTTCAGAAAGTGTTAATGGTGTTCCTACTATCTCTCTTGCTTTATCTACACGTTCAGAAATCTGACTGTAAACGCTCTTAATCATATCAATATCGAATGCCATATTTTTTTATTGTTTTATTAGACTATATTAATTTCTAAGATACAAAATGTAAAATGACTATAAAAAAGTTTCCTTTATATAGAATGATTATAGGAAACATTTAATCCATTAGAGCTAAAAACCGGTCTGTTTTGTCTTGTTGAATGAAAAACTAATATCATTCAACAATTGAATCACTATCAGGACAGTGTTTTTTAAATTGAAAATCCCCTTTGAGTTGCGCACAAAAAAAAGCCTGAATCTAAGATTCAGGCTTTTTATATATGTTAGCTTTATGCTATAAATTATACAGACAATAACTTACTTGAAGGCTTAAACTTCGTTAAGTTAATACCTTCTACAGCTTGTTGATATTCTTCTAAACTAGGTGTTCTACCTAATATCGTAGATAATACTACAACTGGAGTTGAAGATAATAAAGATTCTCCTTTTTTCTCTCCAGAATCCTTAACAACACGACCTTGGAATAAACGTGTAGATGTTGCCATTACCGTATCTCCTGGTTCTGCCTTTTCTTGGTTACCCATACAAAGGTTACACCCTGGACGCTCTAAATATAACATGTTTTCGTATCCTGTACGTGCAACTGCTTTTGGATCGTTATCGTCAAATTCGAAACCTGAATATTTTTGTAATACTTCCCAGTCTCCTTCTGCTTTTAACTCATCAACAATATTGTAAGTTGGAGGCGCAACTACAAGAGGTGCTTTAAACTCTACTTTTCCTTGTTGTCTCTCAATGTTTTTTAACATTTGAGCTAATATTTTCATATCACCTTTATGTACCATACAAGATCCTACGAAGCCTAAATCTACTTTTTTAGTTCCGCCGTAGAAAGATAATGGTCTAATTACATCATGCGTATAACGTTTAGAAACATCATCATTATTTACATCTGGATCTGCAATCATTGGTTCAACGATTAGATCTAAATCTATAACAACTTCTGCTTCATACTTCGCATTAGCATCTGGTCTTAACGCTGGTTTAATTCCTGTTTTAAGCTCTGTAATTCTAGTTTCAGCTTTATCAACAAGACCTTTAAGTACTTGTTTCGTGTTGTCCATTCCCTTATCAATCATGATTTGGATACGACCTTTTGCTATTTCTAAAGATTCAATTAATGTATCATCTTCAGAAATACAGATAGACGCCTTAGCTTTCATCTCTGCAGTCCAATCTGTAAATGTAAAGGCTTGATCGGCAGTTAATGTCCCAATATGAACCTCGATGATTCTACCTTGGAATACGTTTTCTCCACCAAATTGCTTTAACATTTGTTGTTGTGTTGCATGAACCACATCACGGAAATCCATATACGATTTCATTTCACCTTTAAAGGTTACTTTTACAGACTGTGGAATTGGCATTGAAGCCTCACCTGTAGCCAATGCTAATGCAACGGTACCTGAATCTGCTCCGAAAGCCACACCTTTAGACATACGTGTGTGAGAATCTCCACCAATAATGATGTCCCAATCTCCTACTGTAATATCGTTAAGTACTTTATGAATAACATCCGTCATTGGGAAATATTTCCCTTTAGGATCACGACCTGTAATTAAACCAAAGTCGTTCATAAAGCTCATTAATCTAGGAATGTTAGCTTTAGATTTATTATCCCAAACAGATGCTGTATGACACCCTGATTGGTATGCTCCATCTACAATTGGAGAAATCACTGTTGCAGCCATCATCTCTAATTCTTGAGACGTCATTAAACCTGTAGTATCTTGAGATCCTACAATGTTAACTTCTACACGCACATCTGAACCTGCATGTAATACTTTACCAGGAGTAGATCCTACTGCGTTTTTGTTGAATATTTTTTCAACAGCTGTAAGCCCTTGCCCTTCGATAGAAATTTCTTTTGATGGTGCGTAAACAGGTACAACATCTACACCTAATACTTTAGAAGCAAACGTTTGTAATTTTTTACCGAAAACAACAGCATAAGAACCACCTGCTTTCATAAACTCCATTTTTTGTGGTGTAAATGCTGCAGAAATATCTTTTAACTCTGTATCTCCGTTATATAATTTTTTCTCTTTTGTATTAATTGTAAGGACTGTTCCAGTTGCAACAGAATACTCTTCTTTTAAAACAGGATCTCCTTCTGCATCACGAATTGTGTTTCCTTCAGCATCTTTTTGTTGTACCCAATTTTTAAGGTCTAAACCAATACCTCCAGTTACACCAACTGTAGTTAAGAAAATTGGTGAAATTCCGTTTGTTCCAGCAATTACCGGCGCAATATTAATAAATGGTACGTAAGGGCTAGATTTAATCCCAGTCCATAACGCCACATTATTTACACCTGACATTCTAGAAGAACCGACACCCATTGTTCCTTTTTCTGCAATTAACATCACTCTTTTATCAGGATGTTGTGCTTGTACTGCTTTTAATTCGTTTTGTTGTGCAATATTATGTTCGAATAAACACTGACCGTGTAATTCTCTATCTGAACGTGAGTGTGCATCACCACCTGGAGATAGTAAATCTGTAGAGATATCACCAACTCCTGCGATAAATGTAACTACATCTATTTTTTCATCTATTTCTGGAAGCTTAGTAAAAAACTCTGCCTTAGCGTAGCTTTCTATTAATTCTTTTGCAATAGCATTCTCCGCCTTGAAAGCTTTTTCTAAACGTGCAGTGTCTGCTTCGTAAAGGAATACTTGTGTTTTTAAAACCTCAGCAGCTTGATTTGCCAAAGCAACATCAGAACCTAAAGCTAAATCCAATAATACCTCTACTGAAGGTCCTCCTTTCATGTGAGATAATTGTTCGAAAGCAGAAGCAACAGTAATTTCTTTAACTACAGAATCACCAAGGATAATTTCTTTTAAAAACTTAGCTTTTACACTAGCAGCAGCGGTAGTTCCAGGTAACACATTATAGATAAAAAAGTTTAGAGAGTCTTCTCTATATTCGTTATCTAAATCTTTAATTTGTGTAATGATTTCGCTTAATAATTCAGCACCATCAATTGGCTTTGGATGAAGCCCCTGACCTTTACGATCTTCGATCTCCTTAATGTAATCTTTATAAGTAGTCATAAACAATATTTTTTTTGTCAATAATTTAGATTAGTGTACGTTTATTCTATGGTTATTTGTTGAAAAAGGTGTTCTAAGTGCTGTTATTAAAACGACTTAAAAACAGGCGCAGCGCAATCGATATAATAATTTCATTCTAAAAGCGCTTTTACCACGCCTAAAATCAATATATATCAGACGTTAGTCCGCTTCTTTTTAAAACTTTGCAAACATAAAAAATTTAATGCAAAGTTTTAAAAAGAAAGCCTGTAATACAATAAAGTATGATATTAATTTGTTATAGTATCATCAAATTTTAACATAATCACTTTTATATTCAATAATAATTACAAAATTTGATTTTTCGTTAAAGGTTTGCAAAGAAAACAATATTTAATTACGAATATCTTATTTTATAACGACTCTAAATAAGAATACATATAAACTAAGTTATCTAAAAGAATATTCTAAATATAGTAGGTGTTTAGAACAGACTCTTAATTATATTTTCTTCTGAAATACCTTCAGCTTCTGCCTTGTAGTTTCTAATTATACGGTGTCTAAGAATACCGAAAGCTACAGCTTGAACATCTTCTATATCTGGCGAGAATTTCCCACGAACAATAGCATGTGTTTTTGCGGCTAATATTAGGTTTTGTGATGCTCTTGGTCCTGCCCCCCAATCGAGATAGCTTTTAACTAAATCAGGAGCTGCCTTTGAGTTAGGCCGAGTTTTACCAACCATAGTCACAGCATACTCTATAACATTATCTGCTACAGGCACACGTCTGATTAGTTTTTGAAAATCGACAATTTCGTTGGCGTTAAATAATGGGTTTACTGTAATAGATCTATCTGAAGTGGTTGCTTTTACCACATCTACCTCTTCTTGAAAAGTCGGGTAGTCTAAATAAATAGCAAACATAAAACGGTCTAATTGTGCTTCTGGCAAGGGATACGTTCCCTCCTGTTCTATTGGGTTTTGTGTAGCTAAAACAAAATATGGAAGACTCAATTTATAATGTTGTCCAGAAACAGTCACCGAACGCTCTTGCATAGCCTCTAACAATGCAGCTTGTGTTTTTGGAGGTGTTCTGTTTATTTCGTCTGCTAAAATAATATTCGAAAATATTGGACCTTTAATAAATTTAAAGTTTCTGCTTTCGTCTAAAATTTCACTTCCTAAAATATCACTAGGCATTAAATCTGGCGTAAACTGTATGCGTTTAAAATCTAAACCTAATGCTTGAGAAATAGTATTAACCATTAAGGTTTTAGCCAATCCAGGAACACCAATTAATAAGGCATGACCACCCGAGAAAATAGAAATTAATATTTGCTCGACAACCTGATCTTGACCAATTATAATCTTAGATATTTCGGTTTTTAAAGCACTAAACTTCTTTACAAACTGTTCTACAGAAGCAACGTCCGACATTTCTTATTTTTTTAACCAGTTACTCGCAAATTCGCAATCTCTATACGCGCCACTTATTTTAATATAGGTTTCAGAAATCGTTTCTTTTTGCCATTTTTCAATCGCTCTTAAACGTTTTTCATCTAAAGCTATTCCTTTAATTTTAAGGTAATCCTGAGCATAGTTTGCAACGTGCTCATCTACACGACCTGAAACCATAAGTAATTTAAAAGAAATCTTACCTGTACGATCTTGATCTTTTAAGACTAAACTGATTTCGTCATCCTTTAAATTTTGAATTTGTGTATATAATTCTGTTGGCATACCTGTTAACTCAAAATTATAATCTTGTGTTTCTGGATTAATTAATTGTCCTCCGTCATACTTCGTTTCTTTTTCGTCACTGTATTTTTTAGCAGCTTCTGCAAATGTAATTTCCTCGTTGATAAGTTCTTCTCTAACTTTATCTATTTTCTCCTTAGCCTCTTTTATTTGGCTATCAGTAACCTGTGGCATTAATAATACGTGACGCACATCGTATTCTTGTCCTCTAATTTTTTCTAAATAAATAATATGATAACCATATTCTGTAGGGAAAGGGTCTGAAATTTCACCTTCTTTTAATGAAAAAGCAACTTGTCTAAACTCTTTTACCATTTTAGGTTGCTTACGGTTTAAAGTATATAAACCACCATTTGCGACAGAGGATTTATCGTCTGTATACAACACTACTTTAGATCTAAAACTAGCGCCATTCTCGATCACATCGGCTTTCATTTCTTTTAAACGATCTATTACTTTTTGCTTTTCTGCTTCGGTAACTTCTGGCTCTACAACAATTTGAGCAACGCGTAATTCTGTACCAAATGTAGGACGTTCGTCTTCTGAAATACCATTAAAAAAATCACGAACTTCTTCTGGTGTAATTTCTATATCTTCAACAATCTTTGCTTGCATTTCTTGAGCAAGTTTCTGATTCTTGTTTATTTCGAACATTTCGTCTCTAAAACTCTTTTCATCTTCCTTATTATATAAGTTTAATAAGGCATCCATAGAGCCATTTGTTTGTTGTAAAAATTGCTGAATTTGTTGATCAACAAACGAGTAAATTTCCATATCATTCACGATAATACTATCCTGAACGGCTTGGTGAGAATATAATTTATCTTCAAGAAGTTTTCCAAACAATTCGCATTCGGTAAAATCGTCTGTATTTACACCTTGCGCTTTTAATTGTAAAACGGTATTATCGACATCAGATTCAAGAACAATATAATCTCCAATTACAGCAGCAACACCGTCAATTTTCCGCGCTCCAGGAGATACTACAGAATCCATAACTTTTATTGGCTCCTCGACTACTTCAGTTTCAACTACTTCAATTTCGGCAACTTCGTCTGGAATAATTTCTTGTGCAAACATTCCATTTACACAAAGGATAAAGCTTAAAAAGAAAGCTTGTTTAAGGTTAATTATAAATTTCAAATTGTTTGTTCTTAATTGCATCTTTTGTAATATCTTTTTCTAAATCTCTAATGAGTTCTAATTTTCTTTTGTTAATCACGATTTGATCGATAGTAGGCTTTACATACTCCAATGGTGCTGTGCTACCTCTCAATAAAACGTCATTAACATGCATCAAATATACTCCTAATGAATCTTTGAGTTGTATAAAATTAGATTTTTTTAACAGTTGTTCTCTGTTTTCGGCAGAAACCACTGGAATCTTACTTAAAACCTGCCTTACTTTTATCCAAATGGTGTCATTTAAAGCGTACGATTTAAACTGAATTGATATCGAATCTAACTCCTTTTTATCCTTGGAATTGAATCGCTTAAATTTGGATTGAATTTCCTTAAAATCTAACCTGTTTTCGTTCAAATTAATATATCGAAATTTGACTAAATCTTCGTTTAATTTAAACGCTTCAATATTCGCTTTATAATAGCTTTCGGCTTCGCTAATTGAAACAGAAGTATCAATACTACGTTGTACTAGAGCCTCTAAATACGCTTTAGAATACAGGTCTTTTTGATACTGATTTACTAAACGTTTAAAGTTATCTAGTTTTGTTTCGTTTAAGTTTCGCTTAGCACCATCTACCAACAATTCTTGAGTTGCCCAACGTGTTATAAAATTTTGAATAAAAACGGTACTATCCTCCTCTGAAGCCCCTTCAAAAACCAATCCTTCTATATCTTCGTGATACAAATAAGATTCGTTAACACGGGCCACTGGAGTACGCGTATCTTCAGTTTTAAAAAGCTGACAGGAAGTCAAACTTAGCAATACGAATACTATTATAATTTTTATCTTCAATTATTGATTGTTAATTTCGTTTCTTACTTGGGTTAATACACTTTCGCTAATTGTAACCGTGTATTTTGCGTGTAAATCTTGCATCCAAAGATCTTCTTTTTCAGTTTGAAAATCGTTTATAACGCTTCCTTTGGCTTCTTCGAAAGATTTTAAAGTTTTAGGAAACACTTGGTTAACTTTTGCAACAATATAACCATCGTTAAATTCGTAAATACTAGAAACTCCTTTTTTAAATTCAAAATTCTTTGGAAGACTTTGGTGATTTTCTTCTAAGATTCCTGACGTAAAAATAACATGGATTTCATCGTTTACATTAAATCTCGCCTTTATATCATCTAAAGGTACATTCTTTTTCAATAGTCTAGCTGTTTTTCTAATAACCTTTCTATCTACAGAAGACGCTACAACTGCGTCGACACGCTTGTTCCAACTATAGTTATCCCTATGCGCTTGGTAGTACTTTTGAACAGCAATAGTATCTGTGTTTCCGGCATTCCAGATTTCGGTTTCCATTAACTCAAACAATAATAAACCATCTCTATACTCGCCAACAATATCGGCAAATTCTGAATTTTCATTTTCTAAATTAGCTTCTTGATAGCTCTTTAATTCAGTCTCTAAAAATGTATTATAATTTAAATCTACTATTTTATCGAATGGTATTTTATCTGAAAACAATGTTTGACGCTTTATCATATATGCACCAAAATCATTATAGGTATATACCTTTTCTCCTAAGGTGAATAATTCGGTATCTCCCTTAAATTTTGAAGGCAATTCCCAAGTATTGGTATAATAGGTTTTATTTAAAATCTTAACAAAATAAGGTATTGCAGGCTGCTCTTCGGCTATTTTATATGCTTTTTTTAATTTTTGAATACGACTTTCGTCAATGCGCTCCGATCTGGTATCCTGTTTAACCTTATCTTCTAACTCTTCTTTAATATCTCCAAAATCCGGCACTGGTTTTCGTTCTAACAACTTAACTATATGCCATCCAAAATCTGTTTTAAATGGTTCTGAATATTGATCTACTATAACCAGGTTAAAGGATGCTGTTTCAAATTCGCTAGACGACAATTGCCCCATAGAAAATGGCGCTAACTCCCCACCTTTACCAGCAGAATTATTGTCATCGGAAAACTGTTTCGCTAAACTTTCGAAGCTTTCCCCTTGGATTAATTTTTTATAAATTTCGTTAATTCGAACCTCAGGGTCAGAAATAGTATCCCCTTTAGCATTATTAGCTATCATAATATGAGCAACCTTTACAGTACCACGTGACGGACGTTTATCTAAAACTTGTACAACATGATATCCAAAACGTGATCTAAACGGTTGAGAAACATCTCCTACTTCTGTTTTATAAGCTGCATTCTCGAAACTATAAACCATTTTAAACGCTGAGAAATATCCTAAATCTTCGGCAAAAATCTCTTTCCCATCGTGGACATCTTTCTTAACGGTATCGAACCCCTCTGCGATTAAACGATTTCTTAATTTTACAATTCCCATATAAGCTGCTAATGTATCTTTAGGAGACGCATTGGGATCAAGTTTTACAAGGATATGTCTTGCTTTTATATCTATATTTAATCGTGTATATGCTTCTTCCACCAATTCTTCGGTCACCGCATTATCGATTAAGTAATTTTGAGCAAGTTGATTTCTATAAGATAATAATTCTTTTTTGTAAGCCGGTTTTTCATTTAACTTTAATGACTTTGCTTCTGCTAATTTCAGCTTATAATTAATAAATAATTGCAGATAAGCATCTACATCTTTCTGAGATTCGTCTTTAACCAAGTCTAAGTTTTTATTATAAACTCTTAAAAATTCTGATGCATACACTGGAGTTTCGTCCACTGAAAAAAGTACATCATCTGAAGCTATTTGTGCTGTACTTACAACTGAGATAGTAAGGAATAGCAACATCAAAACGGATTTCAATTTCATTATTTAAAATTTAATGTGAGCAAAAGTACTAATATAAAGCCATAATACAAGTTGCTTTAACAAACGTAGTTAAGATAACTTTAGTATTTCTAAAAGTCAGCAACATTTTAAAGAATGTAAAACAGATTTTTCTACACATTATTGCTTTACTAAATATCTTTACACCTTATATCTATACGATCTGAAAATTAAAAAATAAAACAGTTTACAATTATAGTCCGTGTCACTTGAATCTGAAAATGGAATGTGTACTTTTGGTAAAATTTTAACACATGCGACAATTAAAACTTATTTGGGATTTTCGTGGACCTCACGCCTTAAAAACAGCCGAACATCACGAGGTTCATTTAAAGGAATATATTAAAAGTGAAAACTTAAATATTTCCATTACAGGTTTTTCTACAATTACCGATATGCATGCCATTGCCTATTTAGTTTTAAACGAATTAGAAATGAAACCTGTACGCGATGCTTTAAAACCACATCGTGGCCAAGTTTACGTATCGGAATCATAAAAAATCGGGTTTAAATTTATGACATTTTCATACATAAACATTACGGTTTATAATTACATTTGCTAATCGATATTTTAAGTGCCCTTATACTATGTTAAACGATAGACGAACAACAAATTTCCTACTACTTATTATAGTAATTCCTTTAGTATTTTATTTACTAAATATATTATCATTCATTTTTGTACCCCTTGTTTTCTCCATGTTTATCGCGCTTCTTTTTTTGCCGATAATGAGGTGGTTAACAAAGCGAAATTTACCAAGGGCTGTGAGTATAATTGTTATTGTGCTTATAATTCTCGTTTTTTTTAAATTACTCGGATATCTAGTCCAGTTATCGAGTAGAGAAATTTTATCTACCAGTGATGCTTTTCTCTTAAAAGCAGAAGAAAAAATAAAACTATTAATATCTAGTTTAGAGGCCTTCTTCGGTACCGATTTACTAAAAGATAACATTAGTATTTCTAAACAATTGCTAAACAAAGAAACGCTTGTAAACAATTTTGGTCCGACCTTAAATTTCTTACGCTCGACGATAACTATGATGTTAATGACTGCTTTTTTCGTGGTATTATGGCTAGCAGAATCGATTAATGTTCATAACATATTAAATCGTACTATTTTAAAACAAAAGCACACCTCGGTTAAAACCTTCTTAAAAATTGAAAACGATTTAATACAGTTTATTAAAGTTAAAGTATTTGTAAGTCTAATGACTGGAATTTTCACAGGTTTGGCCTGTTATGCTTTCGATGTGAGTTTTCCAATTTTCTGGGGATTATTTGCTTTCATCATCAATTTTATTCAAATGGTAGGGTCTTTTATTACCGTAATATTCTTATCCATATTTGCTTTTGTAGAAATAGAAGTTACAAGTACTTTGGTATTCTTTATTGCGTGTATTACCGGAGCTCAAGTTTTGTTTGGGACGATATTAGAACCCGTATTTATGGGAAAATCTTTCTCTATAAATATAATAACCGTTTTAGTTATGTTAATGCTTTGGGGCTTTATTTGGGGTATTCCTGGATTAATTATGGCCATCCCAATCACGGTATTTGTAAAAATAATTTTAGAACAGTTTCCCAGTACTAAGCTTATTGCCGGTATACTATCTAAAGGCTAGTGTAAAAATATTAGAAGATCGTTCTCTTTAAATAACATGATATTTTTAATGATATCCCGCTAGATACGCTTACCAAAAAGATCCCCCACAGGATTGCTTTAAAACATAAATTACACCTCTATACCATAAGATAGTATTATGATTGAAATAGTACTGAACATATATTAATATTCAGCTTCAGATTCAACTTAAGTCCTAGCTTAGACGCGGAAAGGCTTGAATCAATTACCCGACACCTTTCTATCTTGGTTATAGACATTTTACTACCGACTAGAGTTTCAGAAATTCAAATAAATCATGCATAAAAAAACTCCAATTAAAACTAAAACTGTTTCAATTGGAGTTTAAAATATAAGGTAAGAATCACTTCTTACATGATCTATCTTGAGTAATTTGGAGATTCTTTTGTAATGGTTACATCATGTGGATGACTTTCGTTAATTCCACTCGCTGTAATTTTCACAAAACGTCCTGTTTCTTTTAATGTTTCTATGTCTTTAGAACCACAGTATCCCATACCAGCGCGTAAACCACCAACAAACTGATGAATACTTTCATACAATTCACCTTTATAATCTACACGACCAACAATTCCTTCTGGTACTAATTTTTTAATATCGTCTTCTACATCTTGGAAGTAACGGTCTTTACTACCTTCTTTCATGGCTTCTACAGACCCCATTCCGCGGTAAGATTTAAACTTTCTTCCTTCAAAAATAATGGTTTCTCCAGGAGATTCTTTAGTTCCCGCTAATAAAGACCCTAACATTACTGTATCTGCTCCTGCTGCAATAGCTTTAGGAATATCTCCAGTATAACGAATACCTCCATCTGCAATTACAGGAACACCCGAGCCTTTAATCGCTGCAGCAACTTCTAATACTGCAGAGAACTGAGGGAATCCAACTCCTGCAACAACACGAGTTGTACAAATAGAACCAGGTCCTATTCCTACTTTTACCGCATCTGCACCTGCTTCTACTAAATATTTAGCAGCTTCGGCAGTAGCAATATTTCCAACAACAACATCTAGGTCTGGAAATTTTGCTTTTACAGCTTTTAACACATTTACCACACCTTTAGTATGTCCGTGAGCTGTATCTATAATAATAGCATCGATACCTGCTTTGTATAAAGCTTCGGCACGCTCTACAGCATCGCCTGTTACTCCAATTGCTGCTGCAACACGTAAACGACCATAAGTATCTTTGTTTGCATGTGGTTTCTGCGTAAGCTTTGTAATATCTCTAAATGTAATTAATCCGATTAACTTATAATCAGCATCAACTACAGGTAATTTTTCAATTTTCTTTTCTTGTAAAATAACCTCAGCATCTTTTAAGGACGTCCCTTCTGCTGCTGTTACAAGGTTTTTAGAAGTCATAATTTCAACAATCGGGCGATCGTTTTTATGTTCGAAACGTAAATCTCTATTGGTTACAATACCTTTTAATTTACCGTCTTTATCTACTATTGGAATACCTCCAATACCATGTTCTTTCATGCTATTTTTAGCATCGATAACTTTAGCGGTTAGAGGCAAAGTCACCGGATCGATAATCATTCCGCTTTCTGCACGCTTAACTTTACGTACTTCTTGAGCTTGCTGCGTTATCGACATGTTTTTATGCAACACACCAATACCACCTTCTCTAGCCATAGCAATAGCCATCGCGCTTTCTGTAACAGTATCCATTGCTGCAGAAATGATAGGTACATTAATTGTAATGTTTCGTGTAAATTTTGTTTGAATATTTACCTCTCTTGGTAAAATTTCGGAAAATGCTGGAACTAATAAGACGTCGTCGTAGGTTAGTCCTTCTCCTAGAATTTTGTTTTCGTGTGCTGTCATGTTGCAATTAAGATGTAATTGCGTGCAAATATACGTTTTTTAATAGTAAGAATTGAATTGAAATCGCCTATTTTTAATCTAAAGATTTACAATAGGGCAAAAGCACATTTACAGCATAGAGATATCTGTCTTCTGCATTTTTTAAATCGCCTGTAAATTCCAGTTCATTTGGCACAAACACCCCATAAATCCCGTTTCCTTTAGAAATTTCAGAAATCTGTTCTAAACTTTTCTCATCCATATTGCTGTAAACAGATTCTACCCATTCATACTGCTCGCGATGAAGCATTTCTAAATCCCAAGTTTCTGCTGCTTCACCTTTAAGAATCTCATCGGCTCCCAAAACATTTTTTAAATATGGCAATGCATTTTTAAAAACAACTTCACTCCCAATATTGGTATAATAAATGGTAGATTTTTTCACGAAATACTTATAAGGAAAAACGCTTATTCGGCTTAATTTATCTGAAATGAATCCGGCCATTACTATCCAATGTATTTCATTCCCTTTTTGTTTAAGTTCTTGCTCAATCCATCGATAAAATCCCAATCGTTGCCCAACACTTGTATATGCTTCAGAATTTAAATGAGATAAATTATAAGTATTTGCTTTTTGCCAAGTAACCGAATTCTGTTTTCTATCCTTCGTTAACCAATCTCCTAATATCAAGCTATCTCGTTTTGTTTCCTTTTGATAGGCTTTTAAATTTTTCCATTCTTTAGCAGAAAGAACCTGACAACTTAAACATAGTAAGACTAAGAAAAATGATTTCATATTTTCAAATTTTCAGGAAAAGATAAAGTTAAGAATTTGGCTTTACAAACCTCTTATTTTATCTTGAAAGGGTAAGATCCATTTTTTGTGCTTAAAAGATTCTTTTTGCTGATATAAATCGACACTAGAGTCTATAAATGGCGCTGGTTTTCTACCATTTAAAGATACTAAGCTTTCAGCATACACATGCACTTGATTAAATCCCTCAGCTTTATAATGATTTCCCAAATAATGAGCATATTCTAGTATTAAATCTGGCTGAAAACTCATTTGTTGCTCTTGTCGTGATGTTAAAAACTCTGAATTATCGACAATACACTCCGCTCCTGTTTCCGAATCCACCACTCTAAAGGAAGTGACTCCCGATTTTTCTATAAGCGAAGTACGCCAAGAGAACAAGTATCCTTCTCCCGTCCAAAACAACTCCCCTTCATATAACATATAGCGTAAAGGAAATAGCAGTTGAAATACAAAAAATACGCCTACAATAAATATGGGTAAAGGCGTCAAGTACTGAAAATCTTTCGTCATTTTTAAAGCCGAAGACAAATGTAAACCGTTCCGAATTGGAGACAAAAATGTTCTTAAGGTTAATAGCCCTTTTTGATGCCATTTCGAAGAGAAAAATATAGGAGCACAAAAAACAAGTATTAAAGGAAACATGCCGAGCGGAAATAAAGCTTGCGAAAATAATTGATTTCCCACTAACAATAGAAAAGAGATTAAGCGTGTACGCTTATAGAGTAACAGAAAAGGAATAGCCAATTCAAAAATCATAAAACTCCAACTAACGGCATAATGAAACCATGTCGCTTGCAATATCGATTTACCGATAAATGGAATATTAGTACTGTTAGACAACCACAATTCTAACGGCATGGCATGGTATAGCCAATCGGAATTAAGCTTTGCCAAACCGGAATAAAAAAAGACGATAAAAAACAGAAATTTCACACTATCCACGCACCATTTTGGAATGGTACGATAAGAGCGTCGGGTAAAAAGTGAATCTACAGAGAATGCTGCACTTGCAGGCAAAAAAACCATCAAAAAACTTAATATCATAATAAAATAAGACGCCGATTGATACATTGTCTTATCCATAAACTGAATATAAGTATAGCTTAAAAAAAAGATAATTATGGATATTCTGTACTTGAATCCAAAAGCCACAAAGACAGAAGATATGGCACAAACTGCAAATAACGCATACGTATAAAAGCCAAACGGTTTTACCCATTCGAAACCATAAAATTTAAAATGAAATTTAGGTTCTAGATACAAAGATTCTATCCAGCCTTTTTGCCAAAAGATAATTAAACTAATACACATTAAAAGTCCAAAACACACTCTAAACACCACTAAAGGCGCCGGGCTTGTTGTTTTGAGAAAATATGTATTTAAATTCATCTTAATAGATTAGATGTGCTTTTGTTCATTTTTTTAATATCGAATTATAATATAAATAGATAAGCTATCTATATTAGGCATTCTTTCAAATTTCTAAATATTTTTTAGGATAGGTAAGCAAAACATCAAATATTTCTGATTTTTATATTGACAACTAACGCAAGAACACTTTATCGCACTCACTAAAAGACATTTACAATAAAAAAAAGCTAACTTATTTTTCAAACATAAATACCTATAATTCATCGATAATCCTGTTTAGACTTACTTTCAATAGGTTTAGGGAATTTCGTGCAAGTGTGTATAACTCATTAAAAGAAGGTGTAACGCATATGATTTACACCTTTTAATAAGGGATATCTGGCTCTTTTATTATAAAAAACACCAATTTCTACTCGTTTATTAAACTTTTCGAAATTGGTGTTTCTTTAATAGTATTAAGATTTATCGTCTTCCGCCACCACCACGAGAACTACCTCCTCGTTGTTGACGACTGCCACTAACATTCATTTTCTGTCCTGCAAAACTTCCAAATTTATAGGTAAAGTTTAACATAAAATATTGCTCTAAAATATTACTTTCAACATCTTGAATGTAGGTTTCTGTAACCGAGCGTCTATACCCGTTATTTTTGCCAAGCATATCGTAACCTACAAGGGTTAGAGTTGCTTTATTGTCCCATAATTCGATACCCAATCCTGCGTTCCAAAAAATAGCATCACCATCAAATTCATCACCTACACGACTATTATAGCGGTAAGATACTTTATTAGATAAGAATACATTTTTAAGAAAAAATATAGACGATTCAAAATCTACATTTTGAACAAAGTATTCATTATCGCTAAATTGATCGGTATCATAAACAATATCTGTTGATGAATAACTATAAGATGCACTAAGATCTAACTTATCGTCGTACGAATATTTAAACGATAGAGATGGTCTTATGTTTGTAGTTTTACCAGAAAACTCAATCCCATTTTGTATCGATAAGGAATTCTTATAAGAACCATTCAAACGCGCATTTATATTCATGTTGGTCTTTTTATTATAAAAAGATTTTGATACAGCGACGTTTCCTGTATAAGAATAATCTCCATCAATATTATCGTAAGTCGTGTACTTAATTAAATCCTCGTCTGTAATTGTAGAGCTAATAATTTTATCTTGAACAAAATTTGCTCTAAGATTTCCTGAGATATTAATATTATTATAAGCTAGGTTATTTTGGTATTGAAAATTTATATTATGATTTACCTCCGGCTCTAAAAACGGGTTACCAATAAGAATATGAGTGATATTACTTTCGTCTAAAACGGGTTGTAACTGACTAACAGATGGCAAATTCACACTCTGATTATAATCTAGGTTAATGTTTTTATAGCCATTTTCATCACGGTATCGAATTCTTCCTGAATACGTTGCATACTCAAAATCTGCTTTAAAATCGCGAGCTTCAACCAATTTATCAGTATAGTTTCTATATGTATTTGTGTAACCTCCTTCTAGTTCGAAACGGAAATCACGATACTCGTAACGCAATCTTAAAGCAGGTCTAATCGTTGTGGTAGAGTATTTACTATCGGAACTTAGAATGTCGTTAAAATCGCTATAATCGTCTTCAACTTCATCAAAGTCATAAATAAGTTTTTCGTTTTCTTGAGAATTTATACTCGCTGTATATCTAGGCATAATCCTAAAATTAGTAAACAATTCCTTACTCCAAAACACGCGTAACCCTATATTACTGCTGTAAGTATCTGTAGTATTTATTTGATCTTGAACAATTGTAGTGTTTTGTCTTTCGATATAATTTTCAGAATAATTTTCACTATCCGAATTCCCTTTTGCAAAATCGGTACCGATTGCCATATTTAAATAATCTCTTTTACCTGTAACTGTAGTTACGCTAAATTCGTTATTTATGTTATAATCATCTGATTGTGATTGATTTTCAGAATAATAATCACTCACTAAATCGCCATTGGTGTACTCCGATTTTTTATTTGTTAACGACCCAGATTCTGAACTACTTGTAACTACATTGATCTCGTTAGATATTTGGACTTTATTATTAGAAAGCTTGTTTTTTGGAGGTATAATAAACTTTAAATCCCCTCCTGCTTTATGACTGTCTGAATCGCTAATACTTTTGCTTTCAGAATCTGTGGTATAATTAAGGTCGGGTAAAAAATTCTCGGTATGGCTTATTTGTTCTCTATTATTACTTTGAGCACTATATCTGTAATTACCATTTATACGTGTCTCATTCCACTTTCCTTTGCTAAAATTAGCTCCGATAAAATCCGATTCTATATAACCACTACTAGTGTCCGTGTCTGGTAGGGCATTAAAACCTTTTGTCATGTTAATGTTGTTGGTTCCACCAATAAGTCCTAATTGTTTACCTTCAATAAGCTTAAAGATATTCGCATTAGCTTGGTATTTCTCATCGGTTCCATATCCTACTTTCACATCTCCAAAAGTGGCTCTGTTTTTTCCTTTTTTAATAGTAAGGTTTATTTCTTTAGTTCCAGAATCTGATTCTTCACCTGTAAATTTCTGATTATTAGTTTTATAATCTGTAACCTGAACTTTACTAATCACATTACTAGGTAGATTTTTTAATGCGATATCTCCATTTTTTTCACCAAAAAAAGCCATCCCATCTACGTTAATAGCCTCGACTTCAATACCATTCATGGTTATATTTCCATCTGTATCAATTTCGATACCTGGTAACTTTTTTAGTAGATCTTCTGCTTTATCGTTTGGTAAGGTTTTAAAACTATCGGCATTATACTCAACAGTATCTTTCTTAATTAATACCGGTGGCGCTTGCGCTATTATAGACACCACGTTTAATTCTTCGATCTGTTCTTCGATGGTGACAACACCCACATTTAATTCCTTTCCGGTAGGCACATTAATATCCATCATAAAAGGTTTATATCCCATATATGCAACATTAAGAATCGCTTTAGAATCGTCTTCGGTGTTTACCTGAAATGAGAATTCACCATTTTTATTAGTAATACCGTAGGATATGGGAATACTGTCTTGTATACTTTGCAAATAAACAGTTGCACCTTCCAAGCCGGTTAAATCTTTATCTTTTACAACACCCTCTAAAGTGAACTTTTGTGCAAATAATGATCCTGAAAAGGATAATAAAATTAAGACTAGTAGTAGTTTTTTCAAAATATCTAATATGGTTAGGTTTAACGGTTAGACCTAACCAACTTCAAAATGTTTAACCTCTAAATGTTAAATAAAACTTAAAGAAACAGTTAATGATAGATTTTGAAAATTTTAGTGGCTTCATTATATGCACTTTCAAAACTCAATGCATTTAACGGATTTTGTTTTTTCACTGTAAAATAAGATAGGAGTTTTTCGGTTGGCATATTTCCAGTAAGTTCGTCTTTTGCCATTGGGCAACCTCCAAATCCTTGAATCGCTCCATCGAACCGTTTGCAGCCTGCTTTATAAGCGGCATCTACTTTCTCGAACCACAAATTTGGTGTTGTGTGTAAATGTGCACCAAATTCGATATTTGTATATTTTGGAATTAAATTTGAAAATAAATAGTCAATTGTTTCTGGTGTCGAAGATCCTACAGTATCACTTAACGATAATATTTTCACACCCATAGCACTTAATCGTTCTGTCCAATTAGCAACAACATCTACATTCCAAGGGTCTCCATATGGGTTTCCAAATCCCATGGAAATATATACGACCACTTCTTTATTGCGCTGATCTGCGATATTTAAAATCTCATGTAATGTTTCGACCGATTCTGCAATGGTTTTATGGGTATTACGCATTTGAAAGTTTTCTGAGATAGAAAATGGATAACCTAAGTAATCAATATTCTTATGGCTAGAAGCCTCTTCTGCACCACGCGTATTAGCCACAATAGCGAGCAGTTTACTCGTTGTTTTAGATAGATCTAACCGCGAAAGTACTTCGGCTGTATCACACATTTGTGGTATGGCTTTAGGCGATACAAAACTACCAAAATCTATAGTATCGTACCCCACTCGCAAAAGCGATTGAATGTATTGTACTTTACGCTCGGTTGGAATAAAGGCTTTTATACCTTGCATCGCATCGCGCGGACACTCTATTACTTTTACACCGTTTGCCATTAATTATTAGCGTTTAGACTATAAAAATACTATTATTTTTCTGAAATTAAGATGAATATTGCAATACCCGTAAATACAACGACTTGCATCCATTTTAAGAATGGTCCGACGCCTTTATGTTGCTTTATATATTCTGATATTGAACCCGCTAAAATTGCTAAAATTGAAAAAATCACGAATGAAACCCCCATAAAAATAAAGCCCAAAATATAAAATTGTTTCACCGTACTCAATGTACTACTAAATAAAAACCCAGGGAAAAATGCAAGAAAGAAAATAGACACTTTCGGATTTAAAACATTCATGATAAAGCCCTGCTTAAACAACTGAGGCCACGTTTTATCTTGAACATTTTGAGTACTTAGTAACACTTCTGCATCACTTTTATAAACCTTATAAGCGAGATATAGTAAATAAGATGCCCCTAATAATTTTATAAAAAAGAAAATAGATTCCGATGATTTTATAATGGCAGAAACTCCAAAAGCAACCAGTGTAGTATGCACTAAACACCCAGAAATTAATCCAAAAACAGTAGCCATTCCAAACGATTTCCCATTGGTTATACTTTGCATTAACACATAAATATTATCTGGACCAGGGGCAATAGCCAAAATAGATGTTGCGATAGCAAATGATATTAATATATCTATATTCAAAAGCTTAGTTACGTTTTAAAATAGCCTTGTTAATGGTTTTAATAAGCGCTGGCCCTTCGTAAATAAATCCAGTATAAATCTGAACTAAAGTCGCACCAGCATCTAATTTCTCCAAGGCATCTTCGGCAGAATGAATCCCTCCCACTCCAATAATCGGAAATGCTTTGTTACTTTTTTCACTTAAGTACTTAATTACTTTTGTGCTTTTTTCTTTAACAGGCTGTCCACTTAATCCACCATTTCCAATAGCCTCAAGCTGAGATTTTCTTGCTTTTAAATCACTACGATCTACAGAAGTATTCGAGGCTATAACGCCATCAAGTTGTGTTTCGTTAACTATATCGATAATTTCATCGAGTTGAACATCGTTTAAATCTGGAGCAATTTTAAGAAGAATTGGTTTTTCTTTACCAAAGGTTTTATTCGCTGTCTTAACAGTGCTAATTAATTCCAACAGATAATCTTTATCGTTTAGTTTAGCATGGCTTCCTACGTTTGGACAACTCACGTTAAGTACAAAATAATCGACATATGGATGTAATAAATTAAAACAGGTTACATAATCTGCCGTATAATTTTCTGGTGTGGTTTGTGTGTTTTTACCAATATTTCCTCCAATAAGGATTTTACCTTTATTTTTTTTAAGTTGCGTAATCGCGGTTTCAACACCTTCATTATTAAAGCCCATTCGGTTAATTAATCCTTGGTCTTCAATCAATCTAAAAATACGTTTTTTAGGATTTCCTTCTTGAGGAATTGGAGTTACCGTCCCAATTTCTATAAAACCAAACCCAAAATTTGCCAGCTCGTTATACAAGACAGCATTCTTATCGAAACCTGCCGCTAATCCCACTGGGTTTTTAAATTTTAATCCAAATACTTCGCGCTCTAATTTCTGATCTTCAACAACAAATAATGCTCTAAATAAACTTGGTACTAATGGGATTTTAGAAAGAAATCGTACCATAGAAAATGTAAAGTGATGTACTTTTTCGGGGTCAAAAGAAAAGAATAAAGGGCGAATTAATAATTTATACATGGATGATTTATTTATGCAAAAATACTTTTAATTAAAAAATCCTACAATTCAAAAAGCATAAATAATTAATAATAGTATTTTTGTTCAAAATCTAAGTCCTCATGATAAATAAACAGCACCTAATAGACCGTTTTGTAAGTTATATAACTGTAGATACAGAGTCGGATCCAGAAAGTAATGCAACCCCGAGTACAGAAAAACAGTGGGATCTTGCTAATGCACTTGCCGAAGAATTAAAAACCATTGGATTAGAGGATGTTTCCATAGATGAAAACGCTTATATTATGGCTACACTACCTAGTAATGTAGATCACGATGTACCAACTATAGGATTTATTTCTCATTTCGATACCTCTCCAGATTTTTCTGGAGCTAACGTAAAACCTCAATTTGTAGAAAATTACGACGGAAAAGATATCATTCTTAATAAAGAATTAGACATTATTTTATCGCCCGATTATTTCGAAGATTTACTTTTATATAAAGGACAAACATTAATTACCACCGATGGGACCACGCTTTTAGGCGCAGACGACAAAGCTGGAATTACTGAAATTGTTACGGCAATGGAATATTTAGTGCAACATCCTGAAATTAAACATGGAAAAATTCGTGTAGGTTTTACACCAGATGAAGAAATTGGTCGTGGCGCTCATAAATTTGATGTAGACAAATTTGGAGCAGCATGGGCTTACACTATGGATGGAAGTGAGATTGGAGAACTAGAATACGAAAATTTTAATGCTGCAGGAGCAGTTGTAACTGTAGAAGGTAAAATTGTTCATCCAGGATATGCGAAAGGAAAAATGGTGAATTCTATGTATATCGCTACGGAATTTATAAACTCTTTACCGCGATTAGAAACACCTGAACATACTGAAGGTTACCAAGGATTCTTCCATTTAACCGATATTAATGGTGAAGTAGATAGTACTGTTTTAAAATATATTATTCGCGATCACGATAAAGAACATTTTGAAGCACGTAAAGACATGATGCAAAAATTAACCGATGAGTTGAATACGCAATATGGTCGTAAAGTCGTTTCTGTCGAAATTAAAGATCAATATTTTAATATGAAAGAAAAGGTAGAGCCTGTAATGCATATTGTTGATCTTGCTGAAGAAGCCATGAAACAAGTTGGGATTACACCAAATATAAAAGCCATTCGTGGTGGTACAGATGGTTCTCAGTTAAGCTACATGGGATTACCTTGTCCTAACATTTTCGCTGGCGGACATAATTTTCATGGTCGTTATGAATACGTACCTGTAGAAAGCATGATTAAAGCCACCGAAGTAATTTGTAAGATTGCCGAACTTACTGCGAAACAATAATTTGCGTTAGCGATAGCAGTGGCATCCTTTTTTAGCTTTTATAAATGGCTAAAAAAGATATAACGAAAAGCGCGACCTTTAGGTAACGCCCAAATATAACGTCTGATGATTTTTAACTACTCATCAGGCGTTTTTTATTAAACAATCTTCGACTTAACAGATTAAGGGATTTACATTCCGAAAAAAATAGTGGTATATTTACAATACGATTTTGCGCTAAGTATATTTAGAAAAAGGTACACCAATATAAAAAGCATAATAAGCATGACCTTATGCATCTTGGCAAGTATTTTGCAGTCAAAAATCGCAACACTTTAAACAACAAAATGACCGATAATATATTCGTATACCGATTTAATAAAATGACTAATGATGAGCTTGAAGCTATTAGTTTTAATGAAGATGTATATACCAACGAAGCGCGATTAACCGCTTTAGATATTTTAAAAAGTAGAGGTGTAAATACGGAAGCTATTAATGCCGCTCACACCACTTTAATGGCTGATAACGTGGCTAAGGAAAAAATTATTTTAAACATACCAACTCCTACCACAACGTTTACGGCAGATGCTAAATCTAGCGCCAAATCGTTACCCGATTTATACTCTAAAAGATTCATTTTTGTTATTTCAATTTTATTCTCTACCCTTTTTGGAAGTGTATTATTAATGGCGAACTTTAAGAAAACAGGGCATTCCAAAGCACGAAAGCTTGTATTGTTATTTAGCGTATGCTACCTTTTTGTTCCTGTTATTTTAATAACATCATTTAATTTAGATCCTAATATTGCACTGATAGCTAATGTACTTGGAGGTTATATTTTAACCGAATATTTCTGGAACAAATATCTTGGTAAAACTATTGAATATAATAGATTAGACTGGGCTAAGCCGGTTTTAATCATGTTAGCAATAACAATCCCGCTTGCATATATTGTTCTTAAAAGCGGAGGCGCTATATAGGCTTAAAATTAAGCACGATTTAAAGCATAAAAAAATCCTTCCAATATATATTGGAAGGATTTTTTTTATATCTAAACGTATTTATTATTTATTTAAATACATTCTTCTTCGCGAGTAAATATTGTAAAACTCGTCGTCTCTTAAGTTATCTATAAACAAGATACTTTCTCCTGTACTTTTCATCTCAGGTCCTAGTTTCTTATTTACTTTATGGAATTTATTAAAAGAGAATACAGGTTGCTTAATCGCATATCCTTTTAATTCTGGCTTAAAGTCAAAATCGGTTACCTTTTTCTCTCCTAACATCACCTTTGTTGCATAGTTTACATATGGTTCTCCGTAAGCTTTCGCTATAAATGGAACCGTACGAGATGCTCTAGGATTCGCTTCGATAATATATACTAAGTCGTCTTTTACGGCGAACTGAATATTTATTAAACCAACAGTATTTAGAGCTAATGCAATTTTCTTAGTATGGTCTTTAATTTGTTCCATTACCAAGTCACCTAATGTAAAAGGTGGTAGCAACGCGTTACTATCTCCCGAGTGGATTCCACAAGGTTCGATATGCTCCATAATTCCGATAATGTATACATTTTCACCATCGCAAATCGCATCGGCTTCAGCTTCTATCGCTCCATCTAAATAGTGATCCAGAAGTAATTGATTTCCTGGCATTGTGCTTAATAAATCTACAACGTGTTTTTCAAGTTCTTCTTTATTAATTACAATTTTCATCCCTTGACCTCCAAGAACGTACGATGGACGTACTAATATAGGAAAGTCTAGTTTATCTGCTATTGCAGAAGCTTCATCTGCTGTAGTTGCAATATCAAACTCTGGATAAGGAATATTATTTTCTTTTAACATATTAGAGAACAATCCGCGATCTTCAGCTAAATCTAAAGCTTCGAAACTAGTTCCTAATATCTTAACACCGTACTTGGTTAATTTTTCAGCAAGTTTTAAGGCCGTTTGACCACCTAACTGAACAATAACACCTTCTGGCTTTTCATGCTTAATTATGTCGTAAATATGTTCCCAGAATACAGGCTCGAAGTATAATTTATCGGCTGTATCGAAATCTGTAGATACGGTTTCAGGGTTACAGTTAATCATGATGGTTTCGTAACCACATTCTGCAGCTGCCAGTACACCGTGAACACAACAGTAATCGAACTCGATTCCTTGTCCGATACGGTTTGGTCCTGAACCTAAAACAATAACTTTCTTTTTATCTGTAACAACACTTTCGTTATCTGCGTAACGATTACCATCGGCAGTTTCTACATCACTTTCGAAAGTAGAATAGTAATATGGTGTTTTCGCTTGGAATTCTGCTGCACACGTATCTACTAATTTGTAAACACGATTTACACCTAATTCTTCACGCTTATTATAAACTTGACTTTCTAAACAGCCCAACATGTGTGCTATTTGTCTGTCTCCGTATCCTTTTTGTTTTGCTTCTAAAAGCAAATCTTTTTGAATGTTGTCGATTTTAAACGTAGAGATTTCATTTTTAAGCATATGTAATTCTTCATATTGCTTTAAGAACCACATGTCTATTTTTGTGATTTCATGAATTCTACTTAATGGGATTCCCATTTCGATTGCATCGTAAATAATAAAGACACGATCCCAAGAAGCATGTGTTAGCTTCTCGATAATCTGATTGTAATCTTTATTTTCTTTACCATCGGCACCTAAACCGTTACGTTTAATCTCTAGAGATTGCGTTGCTTTGTGAAGTGCTTCTTGGAACGAACGTCCAATTCCCATAACTTCTCCAACAGATTTCATTTGAAGTCCTAAAGTTCTGTCTGAACCTTCGAATTTATCAAAATTCCAACGCGGTATTTTCACGATTACATAATCTAAAGTCGGTTCGAATAAAGCCGAAGTAGATTTTGTGATTTGATTATTTAATTCATCTAAATGATATCCAATAGCTAGTTTAGCAGCTATTTTAGCAATAGGATAACCCGTTGCTTTTGATGCTAAAGCAGAAGAACGCGATACACGAGGGTTAATCTCGATAGCGATAATATCTTCCTTTTCGTCTGGAGAAACGGCAAATTGCACGTTACAACCTCCTGCAAAATCTCCGATATTACGCATCATATGGATAGCCATATCACGCATTTTTTGATATGTTTTATCACTAAGCGTCATTGCTGGAGCTACTGTAATAGAATCTCCAGTATGAATTCCGATAGGATCCATATTTTCAATAGAACAAATAATAACAACATTATCATTTGCGTCTCTAAGTAACTCTAACTCGTACTCTTTCCAGCCTATTAAAGCTTTATCAATCATAACCTCATGAATAGGAGAAATCTCTAATCCGCGGGTTAATAATTCGTCGAAGTCTTCTTCTTTATATACAAAAGATGCACCTGCACCACCTAAGGTGTAAGATGCTCTAATAATTAAAGGGAAACCAAATTCTTGTGCAATTTCTTTACCTTTTAGGTAAGATGTAGCTGTTGCTTGTGGTGCCATTGGAATACCAATTTTAAGCATCAACTCTCTAAATTGCTCTCTATCTTCTGTAATATTGATAGCATCAATATTAACACCTATAATATCTACACCAAAATCTTTCCAAATTCCTTTTTCATCGGCCTCAATACATAAATTAAGTGCTGTTTGCCCACCCATAGTAGGTAAAACAGCATCAATATGAGGATGCTCTTCAAGGATTTTTACAATCGATTTTGTAGTTAACGGCAACAAATATACGTGATCGGCCATAGAAGGGTCGGTCATAATAGTTGCTGGATTCGAATTGATTAACACGGTTTCTATTCCGTCCTCGCGAAGCGATCTTAAGGCTTGAGTTCCTGAATAATCGAATTCACAGGCTTGCCCAATTACAATTGGTCCAGACCCTATGATAAGAATAGATTTTAGCTTTGGATTTTTTGGCATTGTATTATATTAAGAGATTGCTAAAGTAATTATAAACTAGATATAAAAAAAGGCGCTACGTATAGTAACACCTTTATATATCAACACATTGATATCATTATTTTTTATGTCTTGACTCAGAAGATACAGACAGTTTCTTTCTTCCTTTAGCACGTCTACGTGCTAGGACTTTTCTACCATTGGCAGAAGCCATTCTTTCTCTAAAACCGTGCTTGTTTCTTCTCTTTCTTTTTGATGGTTGAAACGTTCTTTTACTCATTGTCTTGTATCTTTAAAATCTTCAATATTCTATCTAAACGAAGTCTTGATGGTTTCTTCAAAACTGCGGGCAAATATACAAAGACTTTTTTATTACACAAACCTTATTTTAAAAATATTTTTTAGTAAAATTTTTAGTTTCTTTGTAGAGTCAAATATAGAGTACAAATGATTCGATTTTTTCTTAAGATATTAGTGGTAACCTTTATAGGTTCTTTTACTACATCTGCCCAATCCGTATTGCAATATCGCCTAAATATAGGAGACAGCATAACGATTCTTCAGAAAGCGACTCAAAACATAGTTAGACACGAGCAAGGTAGCGCACATAAAATAATAAATAATCTCGAAGAGAACTACACCTTTAAAGTTTCAGATAAAACAGACAGCACCTATACCTTTACGTTTCATTTTAATCAGTTTAAACTTAAAACAACCTCTAATAAATTCGGAGTTATGGTAGATGTAGATACCGACAAGCCCGTAAATGAGGCAGATACTGAAGGAAAAATATTTGGAGGCTTAACCAATTCTGAATTAGAAATAGTAATGTCTAATTCAGGTAAAATTATCCGTGTTAGTGGGGCAGAAAAAATGATTAGTAACATGATTAATCTGTCTGGAGTACAAGACGAATTTACGAAACAACTCATGATCGAATCGATGAAATCTGAATTTGGCAACGAGTCTTTATCGAAAAGTTTTGAGCAACTCACACATATTTATCCAAAACAAAAGGTAAGTATCGGAGACACTTGGACTAATGAATATACAGGAGAAATAAATGCTATAAACACATGGAAACTTGAAAAAATAACAGATACCATTGTTTTAAATGCCCAATCTACTTTAAGCATGATAATTGAAGACGAGTTTTCTAATCTGCTCTTAAAGGGGAAACAAAACATCGTGGTTATAGCAGATAAAAAGACAGGTTTTATTAATGAAATGACTGTAAATGCTGAAGCCAGCAATGCATCCGATTTAAATGAATCGCAGAATAATCCAACAAAAATAACATCTACAACAACTTATAAAATTAAATAAATAATTATGTACAACAAGAACTTAAAATTAGTAATCGCCGGTTTAATTATTGCATACGCTGTCTTTCAGTTTATCGAAGGAAACATTGGAAACGGTATCATGCTAATCTTACTTTCAACCATTTTCATCTTTTTATATTTTAAAAATGAATTTATTTTACTAGCTTTTATGAAGCTTCGTAAGCAAGATTTTGAAGGTTCGACGAAATGGCTAAACAAAATTAAAAATCCAGAAACGGCTTTAGTTGCAAAGCAACAAGGATATTACAACTATCTTCATGGGATTATGATTTCTCAAACGAATATGAATGAATCTGAAAAATATTTAAAGAAAGCTGTTGAATTAGGCTTAAATATGGATCACGATTTAGCTATGGCAAAATTAAGTTTAGCAGGAATAGCATTATCTAAACGTAGAAAGCAAGAAGCAACAAAATTATTGTCTGAAGCTCAGAAATTAGACAAGCAAGGCATGTTAACCGATCAAATAAAGATGATGAAGGAAAACATGAAGCGCGCACAAGCCCCTAATCAGCATTTTGGAGGGCACAAACAACCTCGAGGAGGAAGACGATAGATTTCCTTTAAAAACATAAAAAAACGGCGTTGAATTTCTAATTCAACGCCGTTTTCTTTTACTGTACTGTTCTACTTTTTGTAAAATCCTTTGTTAGGAATTTCGATCTTATATAATTTTCTTGAACTATTATTTAAAAACGGTTCTCTTAACCATGGATTATGGATCTTTAAAATCTTGTAATTAATATCGAAACCTTTCGCAAAACTTGCAAAATCTGCTACTGCAGTATCCACATCGACCGTATAAGATGGCACTAAATTATACAAATCCTTGTCTCTAAAATTAAAGCCATACTTTAACGGATTATTCATAATCTCTTTTAAAGCTACAATTCTAAATACATAACGCCCAGTTTCTTCTCCAAGTAATAAATCGTAATATTCATCGACATCTTGCTTTTCTAATCGCGAAGTTATTCCTCTATTCCCTGCATTATATGCAGCTGCTGCCTCTGTCCAAGTTCCTAATTGTGCTTTAGATTTTTTTAAATACTCACAAGCCACCTCTGTGGCTTTAATAAGATTATAACGCTCATCGACATTATCGTTTATTTCCAATCCGAAATCTCTTCCTGTACCTTTCATAATTTGCCAAAAGCCACGAGCGCCAGCTGGAGAAACAGCATTTGTTAAACCACTTTCTATGACGGCTAAATATTTAAAATCGTCTGGAATACCATGTTTCTTTAAAATAGGCTCTATAACAGGGAAATATTTGTTAGCACGTTTAAATAATAATAAAGCATTAGACTGCCAATAGGTATTAACTAATAATTCACGATCCATACGTTCGTAAACATCCGGATCGTTTAAAGGTAAAGCTTCACCAGCAAAATCCAATTTTTCTGGCATTGGCAAGGCATATATATTATAATCGTTTAATTGTTTTTTTTCAAAATTCTCATCGGTTCCTGGGTCTTGAACTGCATTTATCGATAATGCAACCACACTCAATACACCGGCAAATAGTAATCCTTTTTGGATACGCTTCATATATAATTAGTTTTGTTTAAAAGTAATAATTCACATCAAATTCTAAGCCACGTTATCGCCTAAAATTAATTTGGGAAGGTTTTCATTAAACCATTTAAATTTGTTTAAAATCATAATGTGTGTACCACCTTCTATAGCGATACAATCTGTAATGTATTGAATTGGGAAAACGGCATCTTTTTTACCATGAATATGAATGGTATTTGGAAGTGGTTCCTTTTGTTCCCAACACACTACTTGCTCTATTGCCCAGTCCAAATAATTTTTATCACGAACAGACAAATATTTTTTATATAGTTTAACGCGCTTTGTTGCCTTATCTCCAAAAGTGTATTTAGCATAAGCTTCAAAATCTTGCACCAAATGCGTTGGCAAAAATTTATACATTTTAGTGGCTTTAGCCAATTTCATACGTTTAGGCAATTCATACTTTGTTAACACACTCGAAATCACAATAATTTTACGTGTTTTTATATGTTTGCTCATTTCTTGTACTAGAATTCCGCCAAAAGACACGCCCACTAAAACAGGGTTTTCTTCCTTTATCTCTTTACATATACGTTTTGCATATGCCGACAAACTTTCTTTCGGTTCTGGAATAATCCATTCTAACAAATGTATTTTAAATCGATCTTCTGCCAATTCTATATATTCAAAAATTGAGGAATTTGCTGCCATTCCCGGCATAAAATACACATGTATTATATCTTGACTCATAAGGTATTAAACTAGTAAATACTATAATAGTATAATAAAATTCCGTAAATTTGCAACAGGTTTTTTATTAAATCCAAAAATAGTGAATTCTATTTTCCTTCCACTACTACGTTCGTTAAAAATATGATTATGATAGAAACAGCAGAAGTAACAGACAACGATTTTTTACGTCAGTTTGAATACAAAATTGACAACGATTTAGCAATCATAGAATACTCGCTCCAAGAACGAAAGATTTTTTTAACCAAATTTATTATCTCTGAAGAACATGACAATGAAGAATTTAGAGACAGATTTATAACCTTAGTATTAGAAAATATTCAGGAAAGAAATTTAAGCATGATGCCTACCTGTCCTACTATAGTCAAATTTATTAGAAAACACAGACAATATAGAAGTATGCTACCTATAGGAGTAAGAATTTAAATATTATAAAAAGAGCCACTTTAAAGTGGCTCTTTTTAATTTTATGCTGATGCATTCGCTTTGACAAATTCAAATCGAACTAAACCATCTTCGTCTATTTTCGTTAAAGTAATGTCCTGCAATGTATTTACTAATTCAGGATTCCAAGGTGCTTTAACTTTTACATAATTTTCTGTAAAACCATGAATGTAACCTGCTTTATTTTCCCCCTCGAATAATACCGTTCGTGAACTTCCCAATTGACTTTCGTAAAAAGCTCTACGTTTTTTAACCGATAAGCCACGAAGCATTTTACTTCGCTTACTACGTACGTTTTTAGGAACAATTCCTTTCATGTTCGCTGCTTCTGTATTATCACGTTCAGAATACGTAAATACGTGTAAGTAAGAAATGTTTAATTCATTTAAAAAATGAAAGGTTTCTAAAAACAATTCATCTGTCTCTCCTGGAAACCCAACAATAACATCTACTCCAATACAGGCATCTGGCATGACTGTTTTAATTTTATTTACGCGGTCTACATACAATTCTTTCATATAACGACGCTTCATTAATTTAAGAATCTCGTTACTTCCACTTTGTAATGGAATATGAAAATGAGGCACAAAGGTTCTGCTTTTCGAAACAAAATCTATAGTCTCATTTTTAAGCAAATTAGGTTCTATTGATGAAATACGAAGACGTTCAATACCTTCAACAGTATCCAACCCCTTTACTAATTCTAAAAAGGTATGTTCGTGTTTTTTATTACCAAACTCTCCTTTTCCGTAATCCCCGATATTTACTCCGGTTAACACAATTTCTTTTATATCTTTTTCTGAAATTTCTTTGGCATTCTTAAGCACATTCTCCAATTCATCACTTCTAGAAATCCCTCTAGCCAACGGAATTGTACAATACGTACACTTATAATCACAACCATCTTGAACCTTTAAAAAAGCCCGTGTTCTGTCTCCAATAGAATAACTTCCAACGTAAAAATCGGCCTCTTCAATTTCGCAAGAATGTACTTCTCCAAAATCGTTTTTAGACAAATCGTTTAAATAATCTGTGATTTTAAATTTTTCTGTCGCTCCAAGAACCAAATCTACGCCATCTACATCTGCTAATTCTTGTGGTTTCAATTGTGCATAACACCCAACGGCAGCAACAAATGCTTTCGGGTTTACTTTTTGCGCTTGCTTAACAATCGTTTTAAAACGCTTGTCTGCATTATCGGTAACAGAACAGGTATTAATCACATAGATATCCGCAGGATCCGAAAAGTCTACACGGTCAAATCCTTCATTTTCAAAATCTCTTGCAATAGTAGAGGTCTCAGAAAAATTTAGTTTACAGCCTAAAGTATAAAAAGCAACTTTTTGTCGAGTCATAATTTTGTTTCTAAAAAGAATGCAAATTTACAAAAAAACTACGGTGTTATGGCTAAATCCCTCTTAATACCAAATCACCCTATAAATAGCGCATTAAAAGAAATTTTTATAATCTCAGAAAAACTAAATAAATTTATACAGCCTGCTCCTTTTGTCTGATAATACACTTACTTTTGAAATTCTAACCATTTTAGTACAATCCTCGTTTATAGTTTATGGCGTCAGTTTTAAAAACATTCTCTACATATTTTAGAAACTTCTTACTTATATGCTTTGGTAGTTTATTACTAACAAACTGTGCTACAGATACAAAAAACACTAAAGATAATCTTGTGTTTAGATATAATGAACATAAGAATATCGGCTCACTAGATCCAGCATTTTCTAAAGACATTGCAGATATTTGGGCGACAAATCAATTATTCAACGGATTGGTACAAATGAACGACAGTATGCAGGTTGAACCTGAAATTGCTAAATCGTGGACTATTTCTGAAGATGGATTAACCTATACATTTACACTAAGAAATGATGTGTATTTTCACAAACATAGCATATTCGGAAGCGACTCTACACGTACTGTAACTGCTAGAGATTTTTCATACAGCCTAAACCGTTTACTAGATCCGCAAATAGGATCGCCAGGGCGATGGGTTTTAAACAAAGTAGAGGGCTTTAAAGCGATTAATGATAGTGTGCTTAAAATTCAGCTAAAACAACCTTTTCCTGCATTTTTAGGATTATTAACTATGAAATACTGTTCGGTCGTTCCTAAAGAAATTGTAGAGCATTATGGTCCAGAATTTAGATCTCACCCAATTGGTACAGGACCTTTTTATTTTAAACGTTGGGAAGAAAATGTAAAACTTGTGTTTAGAAAAAACACATCGTATTTTGAAACAGATGCAAAAGGACAGCGTCTACCCTATTTAGAAGCCGTGGCCATTACTTTTTTACCAGATAAACAAAGTGAGTTTTTACAATTCGCACAAGGTAATATAGATTTTGTTTCGGGATTAGACGCCTCTTATAAAGATGAAATTTTAACAGCTAGCGGCAGTTTAAGAGCACGTTACACGACTAAAGTTAATATGATTCGTGCCCCCTATTTAAATACCGAATATTTGTCTTTTTATATGGATTCTGAGCTAACTGAAATTCAGTCGGCATGGCTTCGGAAAAGTGTAAACTACGGATTCGATCGTAAAAAAATGATGACCTATTTACGAAATGGTATCGGAATTCCAGCACACGGCGGATTTATCCCAAAAGGATTAGCAGGCTATAATGCTACTATCGGATTTGATTACAATCCAGAAAAAGCCAAAGCATATCTAGAGAAATTTAAAACAGAAACAGGCATACAGCATCCAGAAATCACGATTACGACAACAAGTAATTACTTAAGTTTTTGTGAATACATTCAACGTGAAATCCAAAAAACGGGATTAATGGTACATATTAATGTGGTACCACCTTCGGCTTTAAAAGATGCAAAAGCGAATGGAAAATTAGATGTATTTAGAGCCAGTTGGGTAGCCGATTATCCTGATGCAGAAAATTACCTTTCTTTATTTTATAGTAAAAATTTCGCTCCCAATGGACCAAATTACTCCCACTTTAAGAATGAGTTATTTGATACTTTGTATGAGCAATCTTTTACAGAAACGAATACGACCAAACGAGAAAAGCTATACACTAAAATGGATTCTTTAGTCATGGAACATGCACCTGTTGTCCCACTATTCTATGATGAAGTTGTTCGTTTTACAAGAAAAAACGTTTACGGATTAGGTATAAATCCAACAAACTTATTAGAGCTAAAGCGCGTACAAAAGCACGACTAGTCTCTTCTATATTTTTTAGTTTCCTCAAACACGTATTCCATAATAGCTTTATCAATTTCAGAAAATTCTAGATCTCGTCTTTTCATTACCATTTCGGCAACTTCAAAAGCTTTTTTGGTTGTGTATGTTGTGAATCCACTACTTCCTCCCCAACTAAAACTAGGCACAAAATTACGCGGATATCCAGCTCCAAAAATATTAGCATTTACACCAACAACAGTTCCCGTATTAAACATAGTATTAATACCACACTTACTATGATCTCCCATCATTAACCCACAGAACTGAAGTCCTGTATTTGCAAAATTTTCTGTTTCGTAGCTCCACAATCTCACTTCGGCATAATTATTTTTTAGGTTGGAATTATTCGTATCTGCTCCTAAATTACACCATTCTCCTAATACAGAATTTCCTAAATACCCTTCGTGACCTTTATTAGAATTTGCAAATAATACTGAATTATTTACCTCTCCACCAACTTTACTAAAAGGTCCAATAGTTGTAGGTCCGTAAATTTTAGCACCCATTTTAACGGCTGCACCTTCGCATAACGCAAAAGGCCCACGGATTAAACTTCCTTCTAAAACCACAGCGTCTTTACCTATATAAATCGGTCCTTTAGATGCATTTAAAGTTACAAAATTAAGCTCTGCACCTTCTTCTATAAAAATATTTTCAGGAGCAATGGTATTCACATTAGAAGGTATAGGTTGCGAAGTGCGTCCTTCTGTCAGTAAATCGTAATCCTCTTGAATGGCTTGTCCATTTTTAGAAAATATATCCCAAGTATGTTCTACTTTTAAACAGTCTCCATCGTACTCGATAGCCTCATAAGACTCGAAATCGATATCCTCCTGAGTATCTGTCGTAAAAAATGCGATCACATCTTCACCTTCAAAAATAGCCTGATTAGGTTTTAAATAACTAATCAATTCTACCAATTTATAATTAGGAAGGTAGGATGCGTTAATCATGACATTCTCATCCATCTCAACCATCGGATATTTATCGGCAAGATAATCTTCGGTGATTGTCGTTGTGGTTCCTCCCAGATACATTTCCCATTTTTCGCGAATGGTTAAAATACCTATTCTAATATCGGCTACAGGCCTTGTATATGTAAACGGCAATAGACTATTGCGTGAAGGACCATCAAAGAGAATATAATTCATGATTCTGTTTTTTTGAAGTAAAAATAAAAAAGCCTTTCAGATTCTGAAAGGCTTTAGTAAAATATATTTGTGCTAAATTACTTTTTGAATTTAGCGTATTTGTTTTTGAATTTATCAATACGACCAGCCGTATCAATTAATTTAGATTTACCTGTGTAGAACGGGTGTGATGTTCTTGAAATCTCCATTTTAATTAAAGGATACTCAACACCATCTACTTCTAATGTTTCACTTGTATTAGCAGTCGATTTAGTTAAAAATACATCCTCATTCGACATATCTTTAAATGCTACTACTCTATAATTTCCTGGATGTATATCTTTTTTCATCACTAAATGTTTTAATCTTATTCAATTTTTGAGATTGCAAATTTATATAAAATTTATTATCTCGCAATCTTTTTTTGAATTATTTATATAAGTTTCTTTTTGTAACGTTTTACTATATTTGTTAACTAACTAGTTTAAACCAGTAATTCAACTTCAAATTTATGGAAAATTCTTTAAAATCTATGGCTGCCACTAACGGTATTTATTTAGCCATTTTATTATCTGCCATTACAATAATAGCATATGTTGTAGATCTAGAAATATTAACCAGTATGTGGGTTAGCGCGGGTATATTTATAATTATTATTGTTTTCGGAATTATTTCTACAGCCAAAGCTAAAAGTTTACAAAGCGGATTTATAAGTTTTAAAGAAGCATTTACAGCCTACTTCACTACGGTAGTGATAGGTGTTATTATTAGCACAATAGTAAGTATTATTATTTTTAATTTTATAGATCCAGATGCTGCTGATTTTTTAAAACAACAGATTATTGAAAAATCGACTGGAATGATGGAAAGCTTTGGAGCACCTCAAGAACAAATAGACCTTGCCATTGCAGAAATGCAAAAACAAAATCAGTTTGAAATAGGAAATCAATTAAAATCTTTAGCCTTTTCAATTATATTTTATTGCATCGTTGGATTAATAATTGCATTTGCAATGAAAAAAACTGACCCAGAAGCCGTTTAATTATAGTATTTTTGATGCTTTTAAACGTATAAAACGCATAGATGAATATATCAGTAGTCATACCACTACTTAACGAACACGAATCTTTACATGAATTATACGATTGGATTGCACGCGTTATGCAATCCAATCATTTTTCATATGAAGTCATTTTTATAGACGACGGAAGTACGGATGATTCTTGGAATATTATTTCGAAACTCTCCAATACGCACCCCGAAGTTAAAGGCATTCGCTTTTTACGGAATTACGGAAAATCGCAAGCCTTACATGCGGGATTCTCCAAGGCTATCGGCGAAGTGATTATTACCATGGATGCCGATTTACAGGACAATCCAGAAGAAATTCCCGACCTTTATAATATGATTATTAATGACCATTACGACATGGTATCGGGATGGAAAAAGAAACGTTACGACTCCATAATTTCAAAAAATCTTCCTTCAAAATTATTTAATTGGGCTGCTCGAAAAACATCGGGAGTTAAACTTCACGATTTTAATTGCGGACTAAAATCATATAAAAATGATGTTGTAAAGAATATTGACGTTAATGGAGAAATGCATCGTTATATTCCGCTTTTAGCTAAAAATGCTGGATTTTCTAATATTGGAGAAAAAATTGTGCAGCATCAAGCCAGAAAATATGGCGAAACAAAATTTGGAATAGAACGCTTTATTCATGGCTTTCTAGATTTAATAACTATTTGGTTTATATCTCATTTCGCAAAACGCCCGATGCATCTTTTTGGCGCATTAGGTGGCATAATGTTAGCTATCGGTTTCGGATTTTCTGTATATTTAGGAATTGATAAAATTTTTCTAAATCCGTATGGCAGACTTATTACCCAACGTCCACAATTTTTTATAGCCTTAACCACGATGATTCTTGGTACTCAATTTTTTGTTGCTGGATTTTTAGGCGAGCTTGTTTTAAGATCAAAACCAAACCGAATTAGATATAAAATTAAGAGTGAATTAAATTTAGAAGATAAAATATAACAATTTAACGCGCTTTTAATTATTAACATTTAACGAATTACTTATTTTTACTGACTATATATTTAAAAACTTATGATTTACATTGAACCAGAATTATTAGAACGCGTAAACACATGGTTAACTCCTGCCTTTGATGAAGATACTCAAGCTAACATTAAAGACTTAATTGCAAACAATCCTACAGATTTAAAAGAGAGTTTTTATAAAGACTTAGAGTTTGGAACTGGTGGTATGCGAGGTATAATGGGAGTTGGAACAAACCGAATTAATAAATATACGCTAGGAAAAAACACTCAAGGTTTAAGTAATTACCTACATACAAGTTTCCCTAACGAAACTGTAAAAGTAGCTATTGCTTACGATTGTAGACATAACAGTAAATCATTAGCAAAAGTAGTTGCCGATGTATTTTCAGCAAATAATATAGAAGTTTATCTTTTCGAAGATTTACGTCCTACACCAGAATTATCTTTCGCAGTAAGACATTTAAACTGCCATTGTGGTATCGTTTTAACGGCATCTCACAATCCGCCAGAATATAACGGATACAAAGTATACTGGCAAGATGGCGGACAATTAGTTCCTCCACACGACGATTTAATTGTGAAGTTAATTGATAGTTTAGACTATTCTGAAATTAAATTTGAAGAAAACGCAGATCTTATTCATTATATCGGAGAAGATGTAGACAATGCATTTATCGAAGCATCTATAGAAAATGGAAGTTATACAACTCCTGAAGCTAGAGAAGGATTAAACGTAGTCTTTACTCCGCTTCACGGAACGTCTGTAACATCTGTACCTCAAACATTGAAACGTGCAGGTTATAACCACGTTCATATTGTAAAAGAACAAGAAGTACCAGATGGAGATTTCCCAACCGTAAAATCTCCAAATCCAGAAGAACCTGAAGCTTTAAAAATGGCTTTAGATTTAGCTGATAAAACGGGATCTGATATCGTAATTGGAACAGACCCTGATTGTGACCGTTTAGGTGTCGCTGTTCGTGATTTAGATGGTAAAATGATTTTATTAAACGGAAATCAGACCATGTTATTAATGACAGATTTCTTACTTAAACAATGGAAAGCAAAAGGAAAACTTAAAGGCAACGAGTTTATCGCATCAACCATAGTATCGACTCCAATGATGCACCAATTAGCGAAAGCTTACGATGTAGATTATAAAATTGGTCTTACAGGATTTAAATGGATTGCAAAAATGATTCACGATTTCCCTGAGCAAACCTATGTTGGTGGTGGTGAAGAAAGTTTTGGTTATTTAGTTGGCGATTTTGTTCGCGATAAAGATGCTGTGACTTCTACCCTATTGGCTTGCGAAATTGCAGCACATGCAAAAGCAAATGGAAGCTCTATATATAAAGATTTATTAAATCTTTATGTAGAACACGATTTATATAAAGAACGTTTAATTTCTTTAACTAAAAAAGGTATTGAAGGGGCTCAAGAAATCACTCAAATGATGATTGATGCTCGCGAAAATCCAGTTTCAGAAATCAATGGTTCTAAAGTTGTAAGTGTAGAAGATTATCAAACATCTACAGTTAAATATTTAGCTACTGGAAAAGAAGAAACAATCGATATTCCAAAATCTAATGTTATTATTTACTACACAGAAGACGGTAGTAAAGTAGCCTTAAGACCAAGTGGAACAGAGCCTAAAATTAAATTTTATATTAGCGCAAACACCACACTAGACAGCACCGATAATTTTAAAGCGACAGAAGCAAAACTTGAAGCTAAAATTGATGCTATTATTAAAGATATGAAACTTAGTTAATGAGTTATTTTAAACAGATATTTAGATTCGCTAAACCTTATAAAGTTTATGCGATTCTAAATATCATTTGTAATATTTTTTACGCCCTTTTTGGCACTTTAGCCATGGTTTCGTTATTCCCAATGCTTAATGTATTGTTCGATAAAACGAAACAAATAAATACTAAACCCGTTTGGGAAGGCTTTGCTGGTATAAAAGATTATGCCGAGAACTATCTAAATTTCTTTGTTACACAAAAAGCAAACGAAGGTAGCGATCAGGTATTATTTTTTATGGTTGCTCTGGTTGTAAGCATGTTTTTACTAAAAAACTTCTTCAACTATTTAGCCATGTATTTTATCACCTATTTACGAAACGGTGTATTAAAAGACCTTAGAGATACACTCTACGATAAATATTTAAATTTACCTTTATCCTTCTTTTCTGAAAAGCGTAAAGGTGATAGTATCGCTAGAATTTCTAGTGATGTTCAAGAAATTCAAACCTCATTTCTATCTATTTTAGAACTCATAGTTAGAGAGCCTTTAATGATTATTTTTACCATCATAGCAATGTTTATGATTAGCGTAGAACTAACCTTTTTTGTCTTTGTTTTTATTCCTGTAAGTGGATTTCTTATCTCGCTAATCGGAAAATCTTTAAAGCGGAAGTCTGATAGTGTACAAAAAGAACAAGGAATATTTTTATCTGTTGTTGAAGAAACTCTAGGCGGATTAAAAGTGATAAAAGGGTTTACTTCTGAAGACGTTTTTAATAAGCGATTTAGAGATTCAACCTTAAGATATTACAACTTTTCTAACACTTTATTGAATCGTCAAAACCTAGCATCACCTACCAGTGAAGTTTTAGGAATTACAGTGATCTCTGTTTTACTTTGGTATGGCGGACGAATGGTTTTAAATGATAACAGTTTAGATGCAGGTCTATTTATCGTATACATTGGTCTTGCATATAATATATTAACTCCGGCAAAAGCGATTAGTAAAGCGAGTTACGGTGTTAAAAAAGGTAATGCAGCTGCAGAACGTGTTCTCGAAATTTTAAACACAGAATCACCTTTAGAAGACAAACCTAATGCTAAAGTAAAAACTGAATTTAATAACGACATTTCATTAAATAACATCTCCTTTAAATATGAAGACGATTTGGTTTTAAATCAATTTTCTTTAAAAGTACCTAAAGGAAAAAGTGTCGCGCTTGTTGGACAATCTGGAAGTGGAAAGAGTACGATTGCAAATCTAGTGACACGTTTTTACGATGTTAATGAAGGAAGCATTACTATTGACGGTGAAGACATTCGAGATTTAACAAAACACTCGCTTCGTAGCTTAATGGGCTTAGTTACTCAAGATTCAATCTTATTTAACGACACGATTAAAGAGAATATTCTTTTAGGGAAAGAAAATGCTACAGACCAAGAAATTATTGAAGCTCTAAAAATCGCAAATGCTTGGGAATTTGTAAAAGAATTACCACTTGGTATTGAAACTAATATTGGAGATTCAGGTAATAAATTATCTGGCGGACAAAAACAACGCTTAAGTATTGCACGTGCCGTTTTAAAGAATCCTCCAATTATGATTTTAGATGAGGCAACGTCTGCCCTAGATACAGAAAGCGAACGCTTGGTACAAGATGCCCTAGAGAATATGATGAAAAACAGAACTTCTATTGTTATTGCGCACCGTTTATCAACCATTCAAAGTGCAGATACTATCGTGGTTATGCAAAAAGGAAGAATTGTAGAACAAGGTACACACGACGAGCTTATTCAGAAAAATAATGTATACAAGAAACTTGTTAATATGCAGAGTTTCGAATAAAAAAGCTTGAAATGAAACTTTTATATAGCCTATTTATCATTACTTTCTTATTTCCATCTCTAAGCAACCAAAATAAAAATAGAACTAAAAATTTTCCAAAAGAAGAACTTCAAGTTAAGCATTTTCCTAAAAAAGAAAATGTTTGGGTATTTTTAATGGCCGGACAATCTAATATGGCTGGAAGAGGTTTTGTAGAACCCAAAGACACCATTCCGAATACCAGAGTTATAACAATAAATGTTAAGGACGACGTTATTTACGCCAAAGAACCTTTGCATTTTTACGAACCTACTATGGCAGGTTTAGATATAGGCAAGTCTTTCGGAGAGGAACTCATTAAACATATTCCAGATTCAATTACTGTTTTACTAATTCCAACAGCCGTTGGCGGAAGTAAAATTGAAAAATGGATTAATGATGAGAATTTTAGGAAAGTTAGATTATTTTCCAACTTTGAAGAAAAACTGAAGCTAGCAGAAAATTATGGTGAAGTTAAAGGCATATTATGGCATCAAGGAGAAAGCAACACAAGCAACAAAAATTCTATTAATGCATACGAAAACAACCTCTCTTTACTAATATCTAAATTCAGAAAAATAGCTAAAAATAATCAGTTACCGGTTATAATTGGAGAATTGGGCTCTTACTCAGAAAATAAAGACCAATGGAATGCGATAAATTCTAAAATAATAAGTGTTTCAAAAACGGACAGTTTAATAGGTCTTGTACGAACTCAAGATTTAACAGACAGAGGAGACAACGTACACTTCAACTCTAAAAGCATCCGATTATTAGGAAAAAGATATGCCAAAAAGTTTATGGAAGTATCACCTAATTAAAATCACAGCAAGCAAGCAACTAAATAGAATATCTTCAATTTGTTTTAAAAGACTTAACATTCAATTTATAAGCAGATTATAAAGAATTTTGACATGTATTAAGTTATATTTTAAAAAACTTATTCTATAAATCGACAACTTCAAATTAAACTTTTCATATCTTATACTGTCTAAGTAGAAAACCAATGAATGATTAGTGAGTCTCAATTATTAGAGCAACTAAAATCTGATGCCAGCAGAGATTCTGCTTTTAAAGAATTAATTCGCCTATATAAAGAGCGACTGTATTGGCATATCCGAAATATCGTTAAGTCACACGACGACACAGACGATGTTTTACAGAATACATTCATAAAAATATTTAGAAATATAAATTCGTTTAAAGGAGACAGTAAATTATATTCTTGGATGTACAGAATTGCAACTAACGAAGCTATTTCTTTCATTAATAAAAGAGCGAAATTATTACAAATCACAAGTGAAGAGACGCAGCAATTAGCATTAGATAATTTACAATCGGATGTATATTTTGAAGGCGATGACATTCAACTAAAATTACAACAAGCCATTGCTAAATTACCTCAAAAACAGCAATTGGTTTTTAATATGAGGTATTTTGAAGATATAAAATATAAAGATATGTCCGAGATTTTAGACACAAGTGAAGGTGCTTTAAAAGCATCCTATCACTTAGCTACAAAAAAAATAGAAGACTATTTAACTAAAAATTAAACCTTTATAATAAAACGCAGTCTAAAGACTAAGATGAAACTAAAAGACTTACATAACAATAACAATTCAGGATTTAAAATTCCCAAAGATTACTTTAGTAATCTTGAGGAATCCATTTTAAATGAGGCAAAATTAGACGCCAAGGTTCCTAGTCATGGTTTTGTAGTTCCTGACCATTATTTCGATAATTTAGAAGATACGATTTATAAAAAAGCAACATCCAAATCCACATCAAAAGTTAGAACGTTACATGTTCAACCTTGGGTTTATGTCGCAAGTATTGCAGCTTGTGTAATGCTTATGTTTACACTTACGTTTTCTGAGAAACAATCTAATTCTATAAGTTCTATTAACAATGAATCTCTTGAATCTTTTATTTTGGACGAAGATTTAAACACTTCAGAAATGGCAACATTAATTACAGATTCGGTTTTATTTGGAAGAGAAATTTTAAATAATGCCATAAGCGATGCCACAATAGACAATTATATTGAAAGAGAAATTGACCTTGAAGATCTTTTAGATAATTAAAATTTAATATATGAAAATACGATATATCCTTTTACTATTCACCTTGTTCACTGTAAATATATTTGCACAAACTAAGGATGAAAAAATAGAGACTTTAAAAATTGCTTACATCACAGAAAAGTTAAACCTTTCTAAAACTGAAGCTCAGAATTTTTGGCAAATTTACAATACGTTTGAAGAAAAAAACGATGCCATCCGTGATGAGATGAAAGAACGTAGAAAAAACACAGACTTAGAAGCCTTATCTGAAACTGAAGCAAAAAAACTGTTAGGCGACATGATGAAGTCTAATGATGAAAGACATCAGTTATTCAATAAATATATGGCTGATTTAAAAGCCGCCTTGCCTGCTAAAAAAATAATCATTCTTAAGAAAACAGAAGAGGAATTCAGGCGAAAAATATTAGAAGAATACAAAAAGAGACATCAAAACAATCAAAAATAACACTTTAAAAAGAGCCAAATGGCTCTTTTTTTATGCAATAAATTCATCCTACTATATTCTAATTACAACTATAAATCACTACTATTAAACAAATTAACAACAATAGCAAACAAAGACATTAGATTTAACTGCTAGAAAAAGATTAGCCCCTTTTAAATAATTCTTTATTATAAAATATTTTGCTACATTTACAATCAATAATTACTATTATACAAATCAATCGTTTCCTGTACGTAATTTCAATTGTTTATGATTGCTTCAAATATCCGCCACTTAAGAACTTTAAAAAAACTGTCGCAAGAATCTCTTGCCAACGCCCTTGGAATAACACGTTCTAGAATTGGCTCTTACGAGGAAGGCCGCTCAGAACCGGCTATAGATATGCTTATTGTGTTCTCGGAATTCTTTAAACTCCCTTTAGACGTTTTACTACGAACAGATTTAACGAAAACAAAAGATGGTTCTTTCTTAAAAGTAGGAGAAAACCGTATTCTATTCCCAATGGTTGTAGATTTAAATGACGACGATTTAATTGAAGTTGTCCCTATAAAGGCTTCTGCTGGTTATTTAGACGGTTACGACGATCCTGAATATATAGATCAGCTACAAAAAATTAAATTACCGTTTTTACCGACAGGAAAACACAGAGCATTTCCTATTAAGGGAGATTCCATGTTGCCGTTAAAAGCAGGTTCCTTTGTTGTCGGTAAGTTTATTGAAGATGTTAGAGATATACAAAATGGGCGCACTTATGTGGTATTAACAAGCACTCAAGGGATGGTTTACAAGCGCGTTTACAATCAGATTGAAGAAAACAAAGGACTACTACTAGTCTCCGATAATAAAACCTACGATCCCTATTTTATTTCTATCCATGATGTTTTAGAATTATGGGAATTTACGTGTTGCATAAACACACAAGAATACGACGAACACGAACTACAAATAAGTAGTATAATCAGAATGTTTACGGAGCTTGGAATAGAGTTAAAAGCTTTAGAAAAAATGATACAATAATGATGTACACCATAATAGATATTGAAACGACAGGAAGTAGTAATAAAATTACAGAAATTGCTATTTTAAAACATGATGGGACTCAAATTATTGAAGAATTCACCTCTTTAGTAAATCCAGAAGCACACATACCTCCATATATTACAACGCTAACTGGAATAGATAACAGAATGGTTGCAGATGCTCCTACATTCTCTGAAATCGCTCAAGACATATTAGATATTACTGAAGACACTATTTTTGTGGCTCACAATGTAAATTTTGATTACAACATCATTCGCAATTCTTTTAAGGACATAAATATTGATTTTAAACGCAAGAAACTATGTACAATTCGACTATCGAGAAAATTACTTCCTGGACACCAATCTTATAGTCTAGGAAAATTATGTACATCTCTAAATATTGATGTTTTTGACAGACACCGTGCTAAAGGAGATGCTGAGGCTACTGTTATTTTGTTTGAATTATTATTAGCTCATGAACAAGCTGAAACCGTTTTTAGCAACTTTTTAAAACCATCGTCTAAAGAAGCTACGCTGCCTCCAAACTTACCTAATTCTGTATTTAATGCCATTCCGAATAAAACGGGAATTTATTATTTCAAAAATAAAAAAGGAGCCATTATTTATGTCGGAAAAGCGAAAGATTTAAAGAAACGCGTATTAAGTCATTTCTATAATAAATCTGATAAAGAAATGAATTTATGTCGCGAAACAGCAGACATTACTTTCGATTTATCAGGAAGTGAATTAATTGCTTTACTTATGGAAGACGCTGCAATTAAAACCCATTACCCAGAATTTAACCAGGCGGCTAAACGTAACCCAAAAGCGTTTGCAATATTTAGCTACGAAGATAGAGACGGCATAAAACATTTGGCCTATAACACCTTGAAATCGGCACCAAATCCGCTTCAAATATATTATTCAATTACAGATTGCAGACAACAACTTGAGCACTATTGCAAAACTTTTAATTTATGTCCGAAATACTGTCATTTACAAGAAGGCAACTCAGAATGTTCTCATTACCTCATCAACAACTGTAAAGGCATCTGTAAACAACAAGAAGTGGTAGAAGATTACAATCTAAGAGTATCTGAAGCTATAGAAACCATTAAGAACAGTCGTCAGGAAATCGTTTTAAAACAAACAGGTAGACATCAAGAAGAGTCTGCTTTTATTTTAATTAAAGATGGATTTTATAAAGGTTACGGATTTATAGATCGTACAGAACAAATCATGAATACAGATGACCTTGAGCCTTTTTTAATTCCGCAACACGATACCATGCACACTCAAAAAATTCTACAAAGTGTTATTTTGAGCACAAATATTGAAGTTAAAACAGATTCTATTGCAGTGTAATTAGTTCATGAATTATCTAAACCAATCCCAAGTAATCTTTAAGCCTTGGGCAACCGTATATTTTGGTTTATAACCGAGTAAGCGCTGTGCTTTAGAAATATCGGCTAAAGAATCACGAACATCACCTTGTCTAGACGGACCATAAAGTGGTTCTAAATCGGAATCTGCAGCTGTTTTAATATCTTCCCACAATTGATTTATACTAATGCGCTCTCCACAAGCGACATTAAACACTTCGTTCGCCGCTTCTTTAGAGGCAAAGAATGCACGTACATTGGCTTGAATTACATTATCTATAAAAGTGAAATCGCGCGTTTGTCCACCATCACCATTAATATTTGCCGGAATATTATCTTTTACAGCCTGCATAAACAATGGTATAACCGCCGCGTAAGCCCCGTTTGGACTTTGTCTAGGACCAAACACATTAAAGTACCGAAACCCGATAACATCTGTTCCATACGTCTTTCCAAAAACATCGACATACAATTCGTTTACGTATTTAGTAACCGCATATGGAGATAAAGGATTCCCGATAATCTCTTCTACTTTTGGCAAATTCTGACTATCACCGTACGTAGAGCTAGACGCCGCATACACCATACGTTTTACTGTATCACTATCTTTTACCGCCACTAACATATTTAAAAACCCATTAATATTGGCATTATTTGTTGCTATAGGATCTTCTATAGAACGCGGCACAGAACCCAGAGCAGCTTGATGACTCACGTAGTCCATACCTGCAACAGCCAATTTACAAGTCTCTAAATCTGTAATATCTCCTTCAATAAGTTCGAAGGCAGAATGTGAAATAAACGCTTCTAGATTTTCTCGATATCCATTAGAAAAATTATCAAGTACGCGCACTTTCTTAATTCCGTATTTAAGTAAATATTCTACTAAATTCGAACCAATAAAACCAGCGCCACCAGTTATCAGAATACTGATATTTGATAAATCTTCTGAATGGTATTTTGTATTGTACATAATTTTAAATTTGATACTATAATCTACCGTCTACAGACTCTTTAGGCAATAATGATTTAACATCGAAAAGCACACCCGATTCAGATTTTAATGCTGTGATATCTAACTCCAAAAATTCGTTATGAGATACAGCTAAAATAACGGCATCGTAATTATTTTTAAGAACAGAAGCATCGGATAATAAATCAAAATTATACTCATATTTCACCTCTTCTGCTGAAGCCCAAGGATCAAACACATCAATATTTACATCGTACGTTTTAAGTTCATTAATAATATCTATAACGCGAGAATTTCTAATATCTGGACAATTTTCCTTAAAAGTAATCCCTAAAACTAAGACATTAGAGCCTTTAATTTTAGCGCCTTTTTTAATCATTAACTTGATGGTTTCAGTCGCCACATAAGCTCCCATACTATCGTTCATTTTACGACCAGCTAATATTATTTCCGGATTATATCCACATTCTATTGCTTTTTGTGCCAAATAAAAGGGATCGACTCCAATACAATGGCCACCGACTAAACCAGGAGAAAAATTAATAAAATTCCATTTTGTCCCTGCCGCTTCAAGAACAGCTTTAGTATCTATATCTAATAGTCTGAAAATTTTAGACAATTCATTAACAAAAGCAATATTGATATCTCGTTGCGAATTTTCGATAACTTTTGCGGCCTCAGCAACCTTAATTGAAGGCGCCATATGTGTACCAGCAGTAATTATAGTTTTATATAGATTATCTACACGTTTTGCAATCTCAGGCGTAGAACCCGACGTCACTTTTAAAATTTTAGTAACCGTATGTTTTTTATCTCCCGGATTTATACGTTCTGGAGAATATCCTGCATAAAAATGTGTATTAAACTTTAATCCCGATATTTTTTCCAAAATAGGCACACAAATATCTTCTGTAACCCCTGGATATACGGTAGATTCATAAATAACGATATCGCCCTCCTTTAAAACCTTCCCTACAGTTTCACTCGCTTTAACTAAAGGCGTAAACACCGGTTTATTTAAGCTATCGGTAGGTGTAGGAACTGTTACGATAAAAATATTAGAGGTAGACAAGTCTTCCGGATTGCAAGATACCCATAAACCAGACTCAGCAGCTTGGTCTGTAGTTAAAACAGCTTGTAATTCGGGTGTTTCAACCTCTAAAGTTCTGTCTCTTCCAGATTGCAATTCGGAAATTCGATTTTGGTTAATATCGAATCCCACAACAAAATACTTCTTAGCAAATTCTACTGCTAATGGTAATCCGACATATCCTAAACCAATAATGGTAATCTTATCTTTTTTCTGCATAGTTATATGTAGTTCGCTACTTCTTTTTTATCATACTTTGATTTAAAAGTAAACTCCATTTTAATTTCAATAAAGAAAGTAAAATTTAATTGACTAACTAAATTCGTTCTATAAAACGTTTAAATCGTCCTAAAACACCTTTCTTCTTATCACTTTCATGGTATGCATTTCCGTAAACCCCATAACCATAACCGTATCCGTACCCATAACCGTAGCCATAGCCGTAATTATGGTTGGTTTTATGTTTATAAAAGTTAAGTACAAAACTTATATTTTTCACTTCTCCCATGCGGTACTTCGCATTTATTAAAGATAACATACCTTTCTTAGTGTAATCTAAACGCACCATAAATATAGTCGCATCGGCAAATTGTGTTAATTGCAAAGCATCTGTAACTAAACCTAATGGTGGTGTATCTAAAATAATCATGTCATATTCCTGACGAAGTTGAGTAATTAAATCAGTCAACACATCACTCATAAGTAATTCAGATGGGTTTGGAGGTACAGGACCCGAAGGAATCACATCTAAATTAGCGACATTGGTATGACTCGTTACTTCTTCTAAGGAATGTTCTCCAATTAGATAATTTACAATTCCTAAATCGTTTGTAATCTCAAAATCATCAAATATTTTTGGCTTACGTAAATCTAATCCAAGTAATATTGTTTTCTTCCCCGACAAGGCATAAACAGTAGCCATGTTTATGGATGTAAATGTTTTTCCTTCCCCACTTACAGAAGACGTTACCATGATTGTTTTTCCTAATTTCTGATCCCCTTCTTGCTTTTTAAAGATAAACTGCAAACTAGATCTAATCGATCTAAACGATTCGGCGACTGCAGATTTAGGTTTTTCATAAACAACAAGATTATTATGGTATTTATATTTTCCTATTAATCCTAAAATTGGAATTCGTGATAAGCGCTCTACTTCATCCGAACCGTGAATTGTATTATCCAGTAAGTAAATAATAAAGATCATTAGCATTGGTAAAAAGAAACCAACCATAAGCGCCATCATATAATTCAGCGATTTGTTTGGCCCTATAAGTCCGCCACCAATATCTTTAGCTTCATCAATTGAAGTTATATCGGATATGTTTGCAGCCTTAACAATTGCAGCTTCACCACGTTTAGCCAAATAAACATTATAAGACTCTTGACTTATATCTAACTTACGTTGAATTTTTAAATACTGCTGCTGATCTTCAGGTAAATTACTAAGCTTCGATTCCAAGTTAGCGGCCTGTCGTTGTATACTATTCAACTGCAGTTTTATAGTACTTTTTGTAGCATCTATCGTTTCAAGTAATACGCGTTTTTCTGCATTTATACGACGGTCCAGATCCTTAAACAAATCAGAACTTTCTTTCATTGTATACTCTAGACTTTGACGTTCAATAGCCAAAGCAGTTATTTTTCCGACACTTTGCTGAATATTTGGTTCTTCAATCCCTACAGACGAAGGTGCTGCAATATTAATATAGTCAGTTTTAGTTCGTAAATAATCGTCTAATGCGTTTAAGTAATTAAGTTTAGTTAACTCATTTTCTTTAGCCATTTCATATTCCCGCAAACGAGCCGATACTTCGGTCATTTCAGCGTCAACATCAAACACCTTATTTTGTTTTCTAAACGTATTCATCTCGTCAGAAACATCTTTAAGGCTAGTATTTACTGTCGCTAAACTACTGTCTATAAATTTAATTGTATTAGTCGCGTAAAGGTTCTTACGCTCTAATTCTGTTCTACTTAAAATTTCTGAAGTTGCATTTAAATACGCTACAATTTTCGCTTTATTATGCCCAGATAATGAAAGTTTTAAAACCGAAGGAGAATCTTTAGAAAACGGAGACGTATCTACCGCATTTTTATAACTATTTACAACCTGATCGAAATTTAAAAACTTAATAAAATACTCCGAATTAGTCTCAATAGTTTGTTCCTGCTTTGTAAACAATGTAAAATTTACAAATGGTAAAATCACAGGTTTGCCTATAGTAAATGTTTTATTAAAAACGCCTTTAGGCAAAGCGACACCCCCAGTATGTTTATCTCCATAAAACTGAATGGTTCCACCATCATTTTCAAATTCGGTAAAAATTTCAAATTCGGTTTCATTAATAAAACGAACCCCTAACGGCTGATTTAAAAGTTGTCCTTTTTCCTTATCTATTTCGATAAAAAAAGGAGCGTCCGTATAAATATCTTCCTTTCTATATTTCCCCTCTTTTAGATAATCGATATAAAATTGAAGCGAATCTACAACCTTCTCATTGTGCGTTCTTGTTTGCAAAGAAGTAATTACTTTACCTACTTTTCCTGAAACACCTCCCCAGTTAAATGAAATACTGGTATTTGCTGTAAAAAATGGATTTTGATCATTTTCAACAGTGATTAAAGAATCTAATTTATAAATATTCTGTTTTCTTACATTGATTAGGTATGCTATTATTAAAGCCGTCCCAATACACAACAAAACCAATTTCCATAGGTTAAGAACTTTAAATAAATAGCCTCTAAAATCGAAGGTCATCCCCCCAGATTCCATTTGGTCCTGATCGTCATACTCGTATTGTGTCATCTGTTATAATCGATCTATTAGTAATAAAGTTGTAGTTCCTAATGTTAAAAGCGTAGCAATGGTCGCTAATGTCTGCATACCTGTTTCTCCTGTACCCCAAGATTTTTGCTTAAGCGGTTTAACATATACAATATCGTTAGGTTGTATGTAGTAGTAAGGCGAATTCATAACATCTTCTTTAGTAATATCTAAATGATGTATTTTCTGACCTTGCGGATACTGTCTAATTATCATGATGTCTTTTCTATCCCCAGTAATTGGAATTTCTCCTGCGTTTGCTATAGCTTCAAAAATATTTACACGATCCTGAAACAACGTATTTGTACCTGGACTTCCTACTTCTCCACTAACGGTATATCTTAAACCTGTAAGTTTTACTGTGACAAAAATATTAGCAGTCTCTTTAAATTGTTCTTCTAGTAATTTTTTTTCTAAAATGTTTTCTATTTCTTCAGTAGTATATCCTAAAACATTTATGCGTCCCAAAGCTGGAACCCGAATTTCCCCATGTAAATCCACGGTAAAACCATCAAAATAAGCCCGTTCATCACTATTTGAACTTAACAAATCCTCTCCCATGGGATTAAAAATCTGAACAGCGTCTTGATCAAGCGCCTTTACTCTAATATTTAAGATATCGTAAATCTGTACACGATATGGCGACTGCGATGCTACCACTTTAGAAATCGAGTCTGCAGCAGTTTCTTGCGGTTGTAGGTATACCATTTCTTTATGAGGAACACATCCTACTATTAGAAAACATAATACAATGCAAAAAAAAAGAAAATTTTTAGTCATGAATGAAGGTAGGTGATTTACTGACAAATATAAGTTTTCGGTAGGAATATCAAAACTAATCGTTTACTTTTTGGATATTTGCACAACAATTATTAAACAAAAGAAGCACTTGAATTATTTAACAGTAGAAAACATAGCCAAATCTTACGGAGAACTTACGTTGTTCGAAAACCTATCCTTTAGTATTCATAAAGACCAGAAGGTTGCATTTGTTGCTAAGAATGGAACAGGGAAAACATCTATTTTGAACATTCTCGCAGGGCTCGATCAGGCTGATACTGGACAAATAATTTTTAGAAAAGATATTACCGTATCTTTTTTACCTCAGGAACCTGTATTAGATCCCAATTTGACCATAGAAGAAACTATTTTCGATGGTGATCACGATATTTTAAAAGTGATTAGAAATTATGAAGCGGCATTACACAATACAGAAGATGCAGATGCCTATCAAAAAGCATTTGAGCAGATGGATCGCTATAATGCTTGGGATTTTGAAACCCAATACAAACAAATCTTATCAAAATTAAAGCTAGATAACTTTTCGCAAAAAGTAAGCACCTTATCAGGTGGACAAAAAAAGCGTTTAGCATTAGCCAATTCTTTAATTAATAAACCCGATTTATTAATTCTAGATGAGCCAACCAACCACTTAGATCTAGAAATGATCGAATGGTTAGAATTATTTTTTGCTAAAGAAAACATGACCTTATTTATGGTTACTCACGACCGTTTTTTTCTAGAACGTGTGTGTAATGAAATCATAGAATTAGATCAAGGAGAGCTTTTCAATTATAAAGGAAACTACTCGTATTACTTAGAAAAAAAGGAAGCACGTGTTGCACAAGAAGCTGTAGAAGTTGGAAAAGCAAAACAAGTGTTCAAAAAAGAATTAGATTGGATGCGTCGCCAACCAAAAGCACGTACAACTAAATCGAAATCTAGAATAAACGATTTTCAAGATATAAAAGAACGCGCTCACAAACGTCGTAAAGATCATACAGTAGAGTTAGAACTTAACATGGAGCGTTTAGGAAATAAGATCGTAGAATTGCACAATGTTAAGAAAGCATTTGGTGATAAGACTATTTTAGACGGACTTACATACAACTTTCAACGTGGTGAACGTATTGGAATTATTGGTAAAAACGGAACAGGAAAATCTACGTTTTTAAATATCCTTACAGAAACAACGCAACCGGATAGCGGAACAATTACCTTAGGAGAAACCGTAAAGTTTGGATATTATACCCAATCTGGTATTGAAGTTAAACCCGATCAAAAAGTTATTGACGTCGTTCGCGATTTTGGAGATTATATTCCGCTTAAAAAAGGAAAGCAAATTAGCGCGCAACAACTTTTAGAACGCTTTTTATTCGACCGTAAAAAACAATACGACTTTGTAGCAAAGTTAAGTGGTGGTGAACGTAAACGATTATACTTATGTACCGTTTTAATTCAGAATCCTAACTTTTTAATCTTAGATGAGCCTACTAACGATCTTGATATCGTAACCTTAAACGTTCTTGAAGATTTCCTTTTAGATTTCCCAGGTTGTTTATTGGTTGTAACGCACGACCGTTACTTTATGGACAAAATTGTAGATCACTTATTCGTGTTTAGAGGTGAAGGTGTGGTTGAAGATTTCCCTGGAAACTATAGCGACTTTAGATCTTACGAAGATAGCCCTGAGATTGCTCCTGCAGAAGACAAAAAAGAAAAAAAGAACTGGAAACAAGAATCTAGCGCAAAGTTATCTTATAACGAGCAGAAGGAATATAACAATATAGAAAGCAAATTAAAATCTATGGCTTTCGACAAAACGGAATTAGAAGCCAAGTTTTTAAATCCTGACCTTTCTCAAGATAAAATTAACGAACTCTCAGAAAAATTAGAAAAACTAATTCAAGAGATGGACGAAAAAGAGGCACGTTGGTTTGAACTAGCTGCTAAACTAGAATAATAAGTTTTAATCACGATTTTTGAGATAGTGCTTTATCAAATTCAACAGTATTTAAAATATTTAAAACGCTCTACAAATCAGCATGGGGTGCACTCCCCTTTTGTTTATAATTTAGTCACAGCATGTTTCTATGATAAAAAAAAGCATCAAGATTATTCCAGAATTTCAGATTATAAAAGAGCGTTATTACAAAATAAAAACACCATTGAAATTACCGATTTAGGCACGGGTTCTGTATATACTAAAAGTAACATTCGACATATAAATAGTATTGCAAAAAATTCTGGTGCATCCTTAAAGCACGCCAAGTTATTATTCCGGTTGAATCAGTATTTTCAATTTAATAATAGTTTGGAATTGGGGACTTCCTTAGGAGTTTCAACACATGCTATTGCTTTAGGAAACACGAAAGGTAAAATCACTTCAATTGAAGGCTGTCCTAAAATAGCAGAATTTTCAAGCCAAAATTTAAAAGATAAAAATATTACTAATGCTGAAATCTTAGTCGGAGATTTCAGCACGGTAATTCCTAAATTAAATCAAGATACTATCGACTTTGTATTGTTCGATGGCAATCATAATAAAGAATCAACTTTAGAGTATTTTGAATTGCTACTACCCAAAATTCACAATAACACCGTTTTTATTTTCGACGATATTTATTGGTCTAAAGGCATGACTGAAGCTTGGGAAATCATCAAAAAACATTCAAAAGTAAAAGTTACAATAGATACGTTTCAATATGGATTTGTGTTTTTCAGACAAGAACAAGTCAAAGAACATTTTACTATTAGATTATAAAATCACTTTTTTTATCTTTGCCGAAAATTTATTAAGTAACATTCAATTTTTCTACAATAATTCATTTTAAATACCCGCTATTTTATGTCTATTTTTTTCGACAATCCGTTTAAAGGTAAAATGATAAAGGATCACACTACAAATCCGAATATCATTGCTGGAAAATACTCGCATTATTCAGGCTATTACAATCAAAATTCTTTCGATGAATATGCTCGTTTCTTATCGCAAGATGAAATTGGTGTGGATAAACTTATCATTGGTTCTTTTTGTTCAATAGGCAGCGGTGTTAATTTTATTATGGCAGGGAATCAAGGCCATAGACACGACTGGATATCTAGTTTTCCATTTCATTATATGTCGGATAACGATCTATTTAAAAAGAGTGTAGATGGTTATAAAACAAAAGGAGATACTGTAATTGGTAACGATGTTTGGATAGGAAGTGAAGCTATGATTATGCACGGTGTAAAAATAGGAGATGGTGCCGTAATTGGAAGCCGCTCTCTGGTAACTAAAAATGTAGAACCTTATTCTATTGTTAAAGGCAATCCTGCTGTAGAGATTCAGAAACGTTTTTCAGATAGCCAGATAAAAAAATTAATGGAAATGAAATGGTGGAATTGGGACGAAGAAATATTAGCAGAAGCTATCCCAATATTATGTTCACAAAACATTGATTTACTGTATAAATTTTACAAATTAAATATATTACCAACAGTAAAAAAACCAGCATTAAACTTTAATCCAAAAATAATTTTCAAATAATATTTTGTAACATTTTCTATCATTTAGCGTCTTACTTCTAAGTATAATTCCTATACCTTGCAATAACCAAAACCAATTTTAGTTTTATGGATAACGTCATAGAAATCACCAATATTATTCGCGATTTTAAACTCGGACAAGAAACCGTTCATGTTTTAAAAGGCATCGATTTAACCATAAAACGTGGGGATTATATTGCTATAATGGGACCTTCTGGTTCAGGGAAATCAACTTTAATGAATCTGCTTGGATGTTTAGATACGCCTACCGCCGGAACCTATATTTTAAATGGGAAGGATGCTAGTAAAATGACAGACGACGAATTAGCCGATATTAGAAACACCGAGATCGGTTTCGTGTTCCAAACCTTTAACTTACTTCCAAGAACAACAGCACTAGACAACGTGGCTTTACCAATGGTATATGCCGGTTATTCTAAAGCCGAACGTACCAAGCGTGCCCAAGAAGTCTTAACCGAGGTTGGTTTAGCAGACAGAATGGACCATAAACCCAATCAGCTTTCTGGAGGACAAAGACAACGTGTTGCCGTTGGTCGTGCTTTGGTTAACAATCCATCTATTATTTTGGCCGATGAGCCTACAGGAAACTTAGATTCGAAAACCTCTGTAGAGATTATGGGACTTTTTAATACCATCCACAAACAAGGGAACACTGTTATTTTGGTGACTCACGAAGAAGAAATTGCAGAACATGCACATAGAATTATCCGTTTACGAGATGGACTGATTGAAAGTGATACTAGAAACGAAAAAATTGTAGTTCCTGTTCAACTCTAACCAATAAACAAATCTTAATTCATTTTTAAAGCCTAATTTTTCCATGTAACTTTGAAATACGCCACATTTCGGCGCAATCTTAATTTAAGAAGCATTCAAAGACATGAAAATATATACTAAAACGGGAGATAAAGGTACCACTGCCCTATTTGGAGGGACGCGTGTGCCCAAACATAACATCCGAATTGAAAGCTACGGTACTGTAGACGAACTTAACTCGTACATCGGTCTAATTAGAGACCAAGACATTAACCCGGCTTACAAGGATATTTTAATAAATATTCAAGACAAACTATTCACCGTTGGAGCGATGTTAGCGACGCCTCCGGAAAAAGCCATTCTAAAAAACGGGAAAGAACGTTTAAACATTCCGAAAATTGATGATGCGCATATTACACTTCTAGAAACGGAAATGGATACTATGAACACAGAATTACCGCCAATGACGCATTTTGTATTGCCTGGCGGACATCAAACTGTGTCATTTTGTCACATTGCGCGTTGCGTTTGTCGTAGAGCAGAACGCTTAGCCTCAGAGCTAAACGAAATTGAACCCTTAAATCCGCAAACTCTGACGTACCTAAACCGTCTTTCTGACTACATTTTTGTGTTGGCACGAAAGTTGTCCCATGACTTACAAGCAGATGAAGTAAAGTGGATTCCTGAAAAGCATTAAATGCAACGATTTCAAGAAAATTATAACCCGCTTTAAGTCAATTTGTTTACCGAAAACAAAGCGTTCTTTAATTTAATGATGAAATAATTCATTTTTTTCTTGACTATTTAAACTAAAAAATTATTTTTGCAAAAAATAAAACGAATAACAGATGTATTGGACATTAGAATTAGCATCATATTTAAGTGATGCGCCTTGGCCAGCTACTAAAGATGAGCTGATTGACTACGCGATTAGAACAGGAGCTCCTCTAGAAGTTGTAGAAAATTTACAATCCATTGAAGATGAAGGAGATTCGTACGACTCTATCGAAGAGATCTGGTCAGATTACCCGACAGATGAAGATTATCTCTGGAACGAGGATGAATATTAATATTACATAAAGAAAAGTTAAAAAGTCTCGTATCGAGGCTTTTTTTTGTGCTATTCTGTATTATGCATAACAACAAAACGTATATTTGAGTGCTTTATTTTTTTAGCATTTAAAGTACTTAACTGTATCTATTAAGTCGGTAGACTTAATGCAAACTAAACACACATACACATGAATTTTTTAAATTCTGTACTTAAGGTATTTGTTGGAGACAAATCCAAGCAAGATGTAAAAGCCATCATGCCTTTAGTAAATAAAATTAAAACTTTTGAAAAGGCTCTTGAAGCTTTATCTCACGACGAACTTAGAGCAAAAACAGCTTACTTTAAAGCTAAAATTGCCGAAGGTCGTAAACCTTTCGAAGATCAAATCACTGCCCTTTTAGAAGAAGCAAATAATACTGAAGACATCGACAGACGTGAAGACATTTATCAAGAAATTGATAAATTAAAAGACGACTCTTACGCTGCGACAGAAGACGTATTAAACGACATTCTTCCTGAAGCTTTTGGTGTTGTAAAAGAAACTGCTAAACGTTTCAAAGATAATACGAGTATTCCAGTTACCGCAAATGCTTTCGATAGAGAGATTTCGGGAACTAAAGGTTATGTAGAATTACAAGACGATAAAGCCGTTTGGGCAAACTCTTGGGATGCTGCTGGAAAAGCCATTACTTGGGATATGGTACATTACGATGTACAACTTATTGGTGGTATTGCTATGCACCAAGGTAAAATTGCAGAGATGCATACTGGAGAAGGTAAAACGTTAGTAGCAACCTTACCAATGTACTTAAATGCGTTAGCAGGAAAAGGAGTTCACCTGGTTACTGTAAACGACTACTTAGCAAAACGTGATAGTGCTTGGATGGCACCAATTTTCGAATTCCATGGTTTAAGTATCGATTGTATCGATTACCACCAACCAAATTCTGAAGCACGTAAAAAAGCATATAATGCCGATATTACTTACGGAACAAATAACGAATTTGGTTTCGATTATTTACGTGATAATATGGCACATTCTCCAAACGATTTGGTACAACGTCCACACCACTATGCCATTGTCGATGAAGTCGATTCTGTATTAGTAGATGATGCTCGTACACCATTAATTATTTCTGGTCCGATTCCTCAAGGAGACCGTCACGAATTCACAGAGTTAAAGCCTAAAGTTGAAGATATCGTATCTGTGCAACGTAAATATTTAACTGGTGTTTTTGCTGAAGCTAAAAAATTAATTAACGAAGGAGACACTAAAGAAGGTGGTTTTCAATTGTTACGTGTATTCCGTGGGATGCCTAAAAACAAAGCCTTAATTAAATTTTTAAGTGAAGACGGCGTTAGACAATTACTTCAGAAAACTGAAAATCACTATATGCAGGATAACAACCGCGAGATGCCTAAGGTAGACGAAGAGTTGTACTATGTTATAGATGAAAAAAATAATCAGATTGAATTATCAGACAAAGGTGTTGAATACCTTTCTGGTTCAGACAATCCTGACTTTTTCGTAATGCCAGAAATTGGTATTGAGATGGCTAAAATTGAAGCAAAAGGTTTACCTGCTGAAGAAGAAGCGAATCAAAAAGAAGATTTATTTAGAGACTTCGGAATTAAATCTGAACGTATACATACCTTAAATCAATTACTTAAAGCCTACGCCCTATTTGAGAAAGACAATCAATATGTGGTGATGGAAAACAAAGTAATGATTGTAGACGAGCAAACAGGTCGTATTATGGATGGTCGTCGTTATAGCGATGGATTACACCAAGCGATTGAAGCTAAAGAAAATGTAAAAATTGAAGCTGCTACACAAACATTTGCAACAGTTACACTTCAAAACTTCTTTAGAATGTACCGCAAACTTTCTGGTATGACGGGTACAGCGATTACTGAAGCAGGGGAATTATGGGAAATCTATAAATTAGATGTTGTCGAAATTCCAACAAACCGACCAATCGCAAGACACGATAAAGAAGATTTAGTTTATAAAACTAAGCGTGAAAAATACAATGCAGTAATCGAAGAGGTTACTAAATTATCTAAAGCTGGGCGTCCTATATTAATTGGAACAACCAATGTAGAGATTAGTGAACTTTTAGGAAAAATGCTTAGCATCCGTAAAGTACCTCACAATGTATTAAACGCGAAATTACATAAAAGAGAAGCAGATATTGTTGCCGAAGCTGGTCAGCCAGGACAAGTAACTATTGCTACAAACATGGCAGGTCGTGGTACCGACATTAAGTTAATCGATGCGGTTAAAAAAGTTGGTGGTTTAGCAATTGTAGGTACAGAACGTCACGATTCACGTCGTGTAGACCGTCAGTTACGTGGTCGTGCAGGTCGTCAAGGAGATCCAGGAAGTTCTCAATTCTATGTCTCATTAGAAGATAACTTAATGCGATTATTCGGATCTGAGCGTATTGCAAAAATGATGGATAAAATGGGATTAGAAGAAGGTGAAGTCATTCAGCATTCTATGATTTCAAAATCTATCGAGCGTGCTCAGAAAAAAGTTGAAGAAAATAACTTCGGTGTTCGTAAACGTTTATTAGAGTACGATGATGTTATGAATGCGCAACGTGAGGTTGTTTACAAACGTCGTCACCATGCATTATTTGGAGAACGTCTTCGTGTAGATTTAGCAAACATGATTTTCGATACTGCCGAAAATATTGCTGAAGTAAACAAAGATGCTAACGATTATAAAAATTTCGGATTTGAATTAATTCGTTATTTCTCGATGGCTAATCCTGTAAGCGAGCAAGAATTCAACAAACTAACTGTTCAAGACATTGCAGCTAAAGTATACGCCGCAGCTTTCGACCACTATAAAGCTAAGATGGGTAAAAATGCAGAGCTTGCATTCCCTATTATTAAGAATGTTTACGAAACACAAGGCGAGAAATTTAAACGTATTGTTGTGCCGTTTACAGATGGTGTAAAAACATTACAAGTTGTTACAGATTTACAACAAGCTTACGAAACTGAAGGAAAGCAATTAATTACAGATTTCGAAAAGAACATTACTTTAGCCATTATCGACGATGCATGGAAATCGCATTTACGTAAAATGGATGAGTTAAAACAATCTGTTCAATTAGCGGTTCACGAACAAAAAGATCCGTTATTAATATACAAGTTCGAAGCTTTCGAATTGTTTAAAGTGATGATTACTCAAGTAAATAAAGATGTGATTTCATTCTTATTTAAAGGAGAATTGCCTAGCGAAGATCAGAATGCAATTAGCGAAGCGAAACAAGTTGCACCTAGAAAGCAACAGGTAGAAACGACTAAGGAAGAAATTCCTAATCTAGACGAACGTGCTTCTCAAAGCAGAGCTGCTGGTCAGACACAACGTCCAGAAGTTGTAGAAACTATTGTTCGCGATAGTCCAAAAATTGGTAGAAACGATAAAGTAACAATTAAGAATGTAATGAACGGCGAAAGTAAAACCGTAAAATACAAACAAGCCGAACCACTTTTAGCTAAAGGGGATTGGGTAATTACAGAATAGTATATTCTACTATATATTTAAACAACAAAAAATCTGTCTATTTTATAATAGACAGATTTTTTATTTTGGGGTGGTTTGGTAAGTAGTTTAGACACTTAAGTAAGTGAACAAATCACGGATAGGAATTCAACAAGCAGTTTTCGTAAGTAAATTAAAACAATTGATTTTATACGATATTGACATTTTGTTTTTATTAATTTGCTCCTGCAGTAAAAATATATCTAGGAGTCATTTTCTTAATACCTAAATACCACCTCTGTCTTTTATATGTTGCGCTATATAATTGCTCATATCCATTAGTCCTTATTAATCTTTCAAAGTTCAAATGAACATCATTAAGTTCATTTAATTGTTTATAAACTCTTTCAAAATAGTAAAGCTTATTCCCTTGATAAATAGCAAGTTCCGTTTTAAGTTCAGTCAGATTATTTTTTTCTTTTGAACCCACATTGCAATACCAAATTTCAAAAGTAATCTCATGTATTTTTCCATATCCGGGAAATTCATTATTATATCCTAAGGCTTCCCACTTTTCAGAATGGTTTTTCACCAAATCCCAACCTTCAGGAACTTTAATTTCAGTCTGCTTTTCTGTTTCAAGCTCAATTGCTCTTTCTGTTTCAATCCATAATGGTTTTTTTTTAATTAACGCAAAATACCATCGTCTACGGTTTTTATTGTCAAGAGCTGTATAGAGTGATTCATAGCCCTTTGTATTTGTTAATGTTTCTGTATAAACATCTTCTCCAATAATATTTTGTGGATTTCTTGGATTATAATTTAATGGATATTTGTCTGAAAATTTTTGAACTTTTTTTCTTTCTTTTGATCCAATTTCACAATACCAAACTTCAAATTCCCTTTCATAAAGTCTTCCATATCCCGGAAACTTATCATTTTCTCCAAATCCCAATTGAGTCCATCGCTTTGTTTTTCGGTAAACAACTTCCCATTTACCTATATCTTTTGTTGCTTTTGTTGCTTTTGTTGCTTTTGGAATAATAGAAGTATTAACTTTAAATCCAGCTGTATTTTCGATATAACCAATCTTTTTATTTAAATCTAACAAGTTTTTTATTTCACTTAATTCATATCGCTTCAAATTTGACGCAGTTTTGGGAGACTTATTATTGACTCTCATAAAACATGATGAGCAAACCCTTTGTAGAGATTTTAAAATTCCTTTCCCAAAAATAGGTTGATTCCAGAAATATAGCGGCTTTTCGCAGAGGATACAGTTTTTACTCATTTAGTTGTCTTTTTTATATTAAGCTAGGGCTTGGATATGCATAAATGTTAACTTCTTTCACTAAAACAAATATAGCCGATAATCCATTATTATTCAGGATATCGGCACACAAAGTCCTATGTTAATAAGACGTATTTTAACTATATAAAATCGTATTTACTCCATTGACACCTTACTAAATTTCGCATTAACGATAATCGATTTATTACTACTTAAATTCCCTGTAGAAAATGTAGACACATTTTCACTGCTCGTCTTTTTAGGATGTTTAAATCGGGATTGCTTGCCGTTGTACTGCAAACTATATTCTGTTTTGGGTAAACTAATTAGGGCATTGCTGTTTTCTAAAACAATATTTAGATTCTGAAATGTCTCAGCTATTTTAGATATTTTAAGATCGCCAAAACTTCCATTAATTATAGTGTTTCCAGAAAGTTGCCCCAACTGAATATGCGATGAATTTGAATTTAACACCAACTGATTTACAGTTTCAATTTTAGCGTTTTCAACATATTTTAAAACCAAGTGTCCTTGATTCCAATTAGCAATAGACACCGGCGCATAAGACACCGCGATGGAAGTGTTACTCCCATCGATAGTGTTTGCTGTTAATTTGGTATGCGACATTTCTGCCTTTAAATTTTCTATAAGCGATACAAATTGTAATTCGCCATATTTTACATTCACTTTTAAATTTGCCTTTTTAGGCATGTGAATAATAATTGTTTTTCTAATATTAGGATTGCTATCCGGCATGCTTCTGCCCTTCTCTGCTCTATGTCTCGCTTCTTCTGCCCGCATTCGGCTGGCATCGGCATCTTCTTGACCTTCCAGTTGCTTTTCAAACGATTTACCAAACGATTCTCCCCAAGCTTCCATTTGGTTCTCAAAATCCTTTCCGAAGCCATTTTCAAATTGTTTTCCCCAGGCTTCCATTTGCTTGCCATAAGATTCGCCAAACTTCTCTCCCCAGGCTTCCATCTTCTTCTCATATTCGCCAAAACCAGATGTGCTAAACTTTTTCGCCCAAGCTTTCATTTTGTCTTGATACTCTTTTCCGTATTCTTTATGATAGGTTTTACTCCACTTATCTAAATACTTTTCGCCTTCCGCTTTATAGGCTTCATAATCAAAATGTACTTGGCTCATACCTTCTGGTAATTCAGGTAGTTCTGGCATTACTGGTGGCTCCGGCATATTGGGCATTTGTGGCATATTCGAGAAATGCTTCATATCGGGTATTGGTGGCATCGGTGGCATATCGGCCAATTCGAATTCTAAATGCTGTAATGCTGAAATTGAATTCACATCGAAATCGTAACCTACATCCCAACCATTTTGCATCCCTTTAGACGAAATATTCACGAAATTGCTAGAACCACTTACGTCGACATTCCAGTCCTTTAATGCGTTTTGTAAATCGGACTGACTTAAATGATCGCTTTCTACAAAAGCTTCAACTTCAATAACATCTTTATTCCATGTATCGATTTTTACAATGGTATAATTCGATTCTAAATTAATGGTCACATCTTTATTCACTTTTAAAGATTGCGATGCTTTAGATAGCTTTTGCTGCGCTTGTGTTTGATTAGACACAAATAATAACAGCACTAAACTTGCTATCGATTTTATAATTAACTGTTTCATTTTTTGATTGATTTTTTAGATTGATTGTTTAGATTGATTGTTCTATTGCCTCTTCGGCAAAAGCATCAGTACTGAATTCTTTTAATTGATCGCGTAAACGGTATAATAAGTTTAAACGCAATTTTAAATTATCGATTAAGGCATTTACGGTTAACGCGCTCGGGCCTGATTCTGTTAATTCTACAGATAGTTTTTTGTACTCGTTTGTCAACTCTTCTAAACGCTGAATATAACCATCGATTAATTCTTTATTCGCTGGCGTTAATTCTACTTTAGATAACTCGGTATGAATACTCGCTAAATAATAATCTTCAACTTTCTTTAAATCAGGAGACAAATCGCCCAAAGTTTTCGTTTTTGCAACTGGTGCAACCTCCGTTTCTACAACTTGCTGTTGGGGTTCTACCATTTTATCTGACTTAAAAAACGTATATCCTCCAAAACTTAGCGCAAATAATATCACTAAACTCGCGGCAATGGACATCCAATTAAATTCAGACTTAGGCGGATCTTGAGGTAAACTAGCATTCAACTTTTCTAAAAAGCGTGCTTCATGTCCTTCAGATAACATTTCATCTTTCTGATGTTCTTTATCGGCTTCAAATAAGTCTCTAATATCTTGCGCCATAGTCTTTCGATTTTAAAAGTTCTTGTAATTTTTGTTTCCCTCGCGATAATTGTGTGCGTGAGGCCACTTCAGAAATATTTAAAATTTCGGAAATCTCCTGGTGGTCATAGCCTTCAATTAAAAATAGCATCACCACATATTTATACTTTTCCGGTAGCGTTTCAATAACTAATTTAACGTCATCTAAAGTCACATTATCATCTACCGCCCAACTATCATGAGGATCTGTATCGACCACTTTCAGGTGCACCTCTTCTAAAACATCCAACTCTTGTTTTTTAGATTTAAGTGAATCGATACAGGTATTCACAACAATACGTTTTAACCAAGCACCAAAAGTGACATCACCTTTAAACTGATGTAGTTTACTAAAGGCCTTTATAAATGCATCTTGCACCAGATCTTCGGCTTCAGCTGTATTCGAAATAAACCGTTTGGCAACACTATACATACCTTGGCAGTACTGGTTGTATAACTGCAATTGCGCCTTTCGGTTATGCCGCTTACATTCCTCTATAATATCAATAGAAAATGAATTCACTTGTGGTTTTATTGGTTAGTGTACATCTTAAAGACGACTATTATTTTGAAGTGTTGCAAAAAAAGTAATATAATTTTTTCTAAGGCTTGTTAAAATTAGATTAATTAAACTCAAGCGCTTTTAAGTTGATTATCTTTTAAAGTATCTTTACCTCCTAAATACAAATTGTTTTATGAATAGATTTTTAAAATGGGTAATGATTCTTCTATTGTTTGTTGCCATAGGAGTTTTTCTATATGCATATTTTGAAAAAGACGCATTCAATAAAGTACTAAGTCCGAAGGATACTGTAGAATATAAATTAAACGATTTAGAGTTAGAGGTTTTTTACAACAGACCCTCTAAACGCGACCGTTTAATTTTTGGCGGATTAGTACCTTATAATGAAGTTTGGAGAACAGGTGCCAACGAAGCGACTACGTTTAAAACAAATAAACCTTTAAAAATAGGAGATAGTACGTTGCCTCCTGGAAAATATACACTTTGGTCTATTCCTAACGATTCTACTTGGCATGTTATGTTTAATACAAAGCAATATAAATGGGGCGTAGACGAAACCATGCAAGCCATGAGAGATCCCGCTTTTGATGTTGTAGATTTACAAGTTCCTGTAGAAAAATTAAACAATTCTGTTGAAGAGTTTACGATTTCTTTCGATAATTCTACCGATAATTTAGCTCTAACAATGGCCTGGGACGATGTAAAAGTTGCAGTGCCGCTTAAGTAAGTTACATACGCTATTACCATTTATCGTACATTTGTAAATGTTAAAATTTTCTATTGTAGAAAAAAGAATACATTTGCACTTTCAAGTTATTATCTATGAGTTACCAATTCACCATTATAGTTCCTGTTTATAATGAAGAAGACAATTTATTACGCGTCGAACAAGAACTTTTAGCCTATGCAAAAACGGCATCTAAAAGCACTAAAATACTACTTGTAAACGATGGTTCTAAAGACAAAAGTCAGGAATTCATGGAGGCTATCTGTCAACGAAATTCTATATTCGAATTTATCAGTTTTAAAGAAAACCGTGGACTAAGTGCAGCTATAAAAGCAGGTTTCGACTATGCAGATACACCACTAGTTGGGTATATCGATTCTGATTTACAAACAGCACCTTCAGATTTTAATATTTTACTTCAACATATTGGCGAGTACGATTTGGTTACGGGCGTACGCTCTAACCGAAAGGATTCGTTTGTAAAAAACATGTCCTCGAAAATTGCAAATGGAGTGCGTAGAAGTTTTACTCACGATGGTATGGATGACACGGGTTGTCCTTTAAAAGTGATTAAAACAGATTATGCAAAACGTATTCCTATGTTTAAAGGTTTGCACCGTTTTTTACCTGCGATGATTTTATTACAGCATGGAAAAATAATTCAAGTCCCAGTTCAGCATTTTCCACGAATTGCCGGAGAAGCTAAATTTGGTTTATGGAATAGATTAATTGGTCCATTAGTAGATTGCTTTGCTTATAAATGGATGAAAAAGAAGTATATTAACTACGAAATTGAGACCCGTAGTTAATGAGTAATTGGATTATATACAGCATAGGATTTCTTGCACAAATCTTATTTTCTTCAAGATTAGTCGTACAATGGATTACATCGGAGAAGAAACGTAAAGTAATTACACCTACCCTATTTTGGTCGTTAAGTTTAATAGCATCTTTCTTACTCTTTGTTTACGGGTATTTAAGACAAGATTTTGCTATTATGCTTGGACAAAGTTTAACGTATTATATCTACATTAGAAATCTTCAGCTACAAAATCAATGGCAAAAATTTCCAAAAGCGATACAATGGTTTTTACTTATTGTACCTATCCTTATCGTGTTTTATTATTTCAATAATAACAAAATTGATATGACGTTATTATTCAAGAACGAAGACATTCCCTTTTGGCTATTGATTTTAGGAATTGTATCGCAAGTGGTATTTACATTTCGTTTTATCTATCAATGGATTTATTCTGAAAAAAAGAAAGAATCCACTTTACCTTTCGGTTTTTGGGCTTTAAGTTTAGCCGGGTCCTTACTTATTTTAGTTTATGCTGTATTACGTAAAGACCCTGTGCTGTTTACTGGTCATATTTTAGGTGCTGTAATTTATAGTAGAAACTTAGTTTTAATAAAGAAATATAATGATTAAGATCATCGAAAAACATCCTGTTGCTTTCATTTGTTTACTAGTTGGGCTAATGCTTCTTCCTAATTTACATGTTATGCAAGTCACCATTATGGAAGCGAGGAACTTTATTACTGCTCGTGAAATGATAACTGATAATCATTGGATTTTAACAACAATGAACGGTGAAGCACGCTACGAAAAACCGCCTTTACCAACATGGTTCTCTGCAATATCGGCTTCAATATTTGGTTTAAATGTTTATGCGCTAAGATTACCCACTGTTTTTCTTATTATGGTAATTGGTGTTTTTGTATACCGTTTATCTTTTTCCATTTTAAAGAATACACTACACAGTTTAGTTAATGCTTGTATTGCATTTACATCGTTTTATGTGGTAGGAATTACTGTTGAAGCGCCTTGGGATATTTACGCTCACGGTTTTATGCTTATTGCTATTTATAATCTATTTCAGCTCTTTCAAAAGGAAAAAAACTATTGGAAACACACTATTATAGCAGGAATCTGCTTGGGACTTTCATTTTTAAGCAAAGGGCCAGTGTCTTTATACGTGTTATTCCTACCGTTTTTATTAGCGTATATATTCACCTATAAATTCAAAAATTTCCGTCCTAAAACCTTCTCTATTTTTAGTATTTTAATATTAATGATTGCTATTGGTGGTTGGTGGTTTATTTACGTACGTTTAATAGATCCTGAAACATTTACGCACATAACAACTAAAGAAACGAGCAATTGGGGAAGTTATAATATCCGTCCATTTTATTACTACTGGAGCTTCTTTGTACAAAGTGGAATATGGACCATTCCCGCTTTTATCGGATTATTATATCCGTATTTAAAATCGAGAGTTCACAACCTAAAAGCGTATAAATTTAGCTTTTATTGGACCATTTTTGCAGTGATTCTATTATCGATTATCCCTGAAAAAAAGTCAAGATACTTGATGCCTGTTTTAATTCCGTTAGCCATTAACACTGGTTTTTATATTGATTATTTATTTCAGCATTTTAAAACCTTACAAGATAAAAAGGAAACCATTCCTGTGTATTTTAACTTCGGACTTATAGCGTGCATAGGTATCGCTTTTCCCGTTGTGGCTTATTTAGGATTGAAAGATCAACTCTCTGGATTTTGGGTTCAGTATATATTAGCTTCGGTAGTACTCTTCACTATAGGTATTTTTATTGTCATTAACTTGAAGAAGAAAGCAATCAAAAATGTATTCTTTCTAACTGTATTATTTTTCGCATCTATATTTGTTGTCGCTTTACCACTTTATAAAGCAACAATTCCTTCAACCTATTACGATATTACAGCTTTAGAATCTGATACTAAAGCACAAGATTTGAATGTTTATGGCATGAATTATGTGTCGCCAGAAATGCTTTTTCTATATGGCCATGTGCTTCCTAGTATTAAAGATGAAGCGCATGAACTTCAATTCCCAAATGAAACCCGTTTTGGATTACTTTCAAATGAATTAAGCACCTCTGAAAAGAAAATGATAGAAGCGCTTTACACGATGCAATTTGTAAGATCTTACGACCTTAATTCTGTCGATGAATCGTCTAGAAAACACAATTCGAGACTCGTAAACGACTATTATATTTTAACTAAAAAGTAGGTAACCCCTGGCGTTTCATAGCGTAGAGATACAGCTTGAAAAACCCCAAACCAGTAAGGGCTCCAAAAGCCATTCCGCAAACAATATCTAGCGGATAATGCACACCAACATAAATGCGACTGTAGGCCACAACGGCACTCCAAAACAGCAACATGAATATGGCATTCTTGTAAAATGGTTTTAATATTAATCCTATAAATACCGCTACAGCCATAGTGCTCGCTGCATGCGCAGAGAAAAATCCATAACGCCCGCAACGTTCGGCTATAAACCGCATAAATTCCATAACGCCTTCTTGTCGGCATGGCCTAGGACGTTGGAAACCGTGTTTAAACAGGTTTGAAATCTGATCTGTAAATGCAATCATTAAGGCCGATAAAACAACGAGGATTAATACCGTTTTTATTCCTAATTTTTTATATACTAAAAATAGTAGAAAGGCATATAATGGAATAAACGTAAACTTATTAGTAATCACTAACCAGAACGTATCCCAGCCTGTAGAACCTAAGGTATTTAAAAACAGAAATAATTCTCTATCGGCGTTTATGAGTTGATCGAGCATAGAAATTATTCTTCGTAACGTGAAACTTCTCTATCGTAAAATGCGCTAGCTTTTTCGATTAGTCCTTCGGTTTCCATTTCAATTTCACGTTGGTCTTCTTGATCGAAATCTTCGAACCACTCCACATCATCATCTTCTAAATTGATTATAAAACGAGGAAATTCTGTATGAATCACGAAAATTGCATTTGGAAAATCGGTGTTATCACCTAAAATAAATTTTGGAAGTGCCATATATCTATTGTTCTTTTTGTAAAATTAATTGTTTTGTAAGATAATTAAATCTTATATAAAGTAAAATTGCTGCCGTAGTTAATCCTGCGATAAGTCCCATCCAAATACCGAAACTTCCATATTGGTCTTCTTTTCCGAAATAAAAACTGACAGGAAAACCAATAATCCAATAAGAGATAAAAGTTATAATCGTAGGTACTTTTACATCTTGAAGTCCACGTAAGGCACCTAAAACAACAACTTGTATACTATCGCTAATCTGAAATACCGCTGCTGCAAGTAATAGGTTTGAAGCAATATATACCACTTCAGAATTATCTGCAAAGTTTTTTACATCGTCTAAATCGACGTACATTTTAGGTAATTCCCAACGTAATACTAAAAACATTAAAGCAAAACACACTGCGAAGAGTGTTCCCATTAAAAATAGGGAAAATGATATACGTCTTAATTCATGAAAATTCCGCAGTCCTTTTTGATTCCCGACACGCACCATACTCGCCACACTTAATCCTGTCGCCACCATAAACGTCATAGACGATAAGTTTAAAGCAATCTGATTGGCTGCTTGCGGATTTTTACCCAACAAACCACTTAACCATACTGCCGATGTAAATATCGCGACTTCAAAAAGCATTTGCATAGCACTTGGCGCTCCTAGATTAAAGATACGCTTCATCATTAACTTTTCTAAAACAAAGATTTTAATGTTAGTAACGTACGCTCTAGTCTTCTTGTTCTCTTTTAAAACCCACCATATAAAAGCAACCATTATAAAACGTGATGCTAAAGTACCATAGGCAGCCCCCACAATACCATAGGCCGGTACACCGAACTTACCAAAAATGAACATATAATTTAAAAGCACATTCACTAAGTTACCAATAATAGTGGCATACATAGCATATTTTGTCAGCGACATACCATCGCTAAACTGTTTAAATCCTTGAAAAATAATTAATGGAATTAAAGAAAATGCAACCAAATCCAAATACGGAATAGCCAGCTCTACAACCTCTATGGGTTGCTTCATTAAGAACATTAATGGTTTAGCAAAATAGACAATCAGAAAAAGTATAACACCGAGTATGGTACACAAAAGCAGACCGTGTTTAAACGCTGATTTTCCAGATTTGAAATCATCTGCAGAATCTGCTTCCGCGACTATAGGCGTAATGGCTGTAGAAAAACCAATCCCAACAGACATGGCTATAAACATAAAACTATTACCCAAGGAAACCGCAGCAAGTTCTGCTGTCCCCAATTGGCCAACCATAATATTGTCTACAAAACTTACAAAAGTATGCCCAAGCATACCTAGCATAACTGGAGCTGCCAGTTGCCAATTGTATTTAAATTCTTTTGTATATTGAGATAGAAACACTTTAATTTTTTTGTCGTGCAAAGGTAATTTTAAAAACAGCTTAAGACGAAACTTTTACAAATATTTTACAAGGAAGATAAATTCAATTTCGACAACTCGAATTCGGCTATAATCTCAGAAACGATTTCAGACACTGGTTTTATATCATGAATTAATCCTGCAACCTGTCCGATTTCTAATTCTCCTTCTTCTAAATCGCCTTCGAACATCCCTTTTTTAGCACGTCCGCGACCTAAGAATAATTTTAATTCGTCTGCTGTAGTACCTTTTTGATAAAGAGCTTGAAGATCATTAAAAAACTTATTTTTAATTAAACGTGCCGGAGCCAATTCTTTTAACGTTAAATGTGTATCGCCATCGTTGGTATTAACCACAGTTTCTTTAAAATTTGGGTGGGCCGAAGATTCTTGGCTAGTCACAAATCGACTTCCTATCTGTACGCCATCTGCACCTAAAACCATAGCCGCTAACATACCCTTTCCTGTAGCGATTCCTCCTGCCGCGATTAAAGGCACATCTAAGTGTTCCTTAACCATTGGTATTAAAGTAAAGGTCGTTGTTTCTTCTCGTCCATTATGTCCACCGGCTTCAAAACCTTCTGCAACCACAGCATCTACACCGGCGGCTTGAGCTTTTAAAGCAAATTTCACACTACTTACCACATGTACCACTATAATGCCTCGTTCTTGCAACCAAGACGTCCACGTTTTTGGATTTCCAGCTGAAGTAAATACAATTTTCACCTCTTCTTCGACAATAACCGTCATGATTTCTTCAATGTTTGGATACAACATCGGCACATTAACTCCAAACGGCTTATCTGTAGCTTTTTTACATTTCTGAATGTGTTCACGTAAAACCTCTGGATACATGGAGCCTGCACCTAATAATCCTAAAATTCCAGAATTACTCGCTGCCGAAGCCAATTTCCAACCACTATTCCAGACCATTCCTGCCTGAATAATAGGATATTGAATATTAAATAAAGACGTTATCTTATTCATTATTTTAGGAACTTAAATGATTTTGAGCTGCTTTTGGTTGATACCTTCAGAATATAAACACCATGAGATAAACTTGAGACATCAATGGTTTTAGAATTTCCCTGAATCATTTGTTGTGAGACTTGCTGTCCCAACTGATTGTAAATGGCATATTCTAATGTTTCTATAGTTGAAGGAAATACCATGTTTAATTCTGTTGAAACGGGATTCGGATAAAAACTAATCGCGTCAATCATGTTATCGTTTAACGACAGCCCTAAATCTCTTGCTAAATCTAAATCTGGAATACCGTACCCGATTAAATCATCGGGATTATTAAACTGGGATCCAGATTGCCTAACCAAATCTATAACTTGAATGGCAGAAACATCGGGAATTGCTTGCCATAAAGACGCTATTCCTCCACACATAATTGGAGAACTGAAAGATGTCCCATTATATTGAACGATCGTATCATCTTCATTTACTAGAAAAGGTGTACCTCCTCTAGCAACGACATCTGGTTTCTGATAGTCCACTTGTGCTTCTCCGCCCTGTGAACTAAATGACACATATTCGCCCATGGCATTTACCGCACCAATACTTAATATATCTGGAGAATCTGCAGGAGACGTAACCGTTCGCCAAGTGGTCGCACCGGAATTTCCTGCACTAACCACGACTAGAATACCTTTTTCTACAGCTATTGAAGCGCCTTTTGAAATGAAGGCGACTTTCCCATTCATATCGTCCGTCGTGTAGTTATATTTTTCATTATCAAACACATTATAACCTAAAGAGCTATTTACCATATCTACACCCAAACTATCTGCACGTTCTATAGCTTCTACCCAATAACTTTCTTCGGCAGGTGTTTCGCTAGAAGGGTCTTCGGTATTAAATATATAATAGGAAGCGTCTGGAGCTGTTCCTACATATTCATCTTCTATAAAAGCAGCCATAGAGCTCAGTACCAATGTACCGTGTGAACTCGCCGTATTTGCGTAGACATCATCTGTTCTATCTACAAAATCGTAACCACCTAATAAATTACCTTGATCTCTTAATCGCTGAAATGCCTGCATGGTGTTTACATTAGGAAATCCGGAATCTAACACCGCTATAGTAATTCCTTTACCTGTAAAACCTGAAGCATGTAGCGCATCTACATTAATCATTTCTACTTGATTTTGAGAATCTCCATAGGTAAATTCAACGCTTATATCTTCAATGTCAGATTGCGAATCAATTTGACGCGTTCGCGATGTAGCGGAATCTAAACTATTATCGGCGTAGTCAATATAATCGACAAACGATAATGCTAATAAATCTTTTATATTATCGGCAGAAACAGCTCTAACATAAACAGTATTGAACCATTTAGATTTGGCCAATACTGTAATTCCTGTCTGCATTTTTAATTCTGAAATATAGGCTTCGTTAACAGGCACATCTCTAGAATCTATCTGGATACGATGTCGCTGTTTTCTATCAATAGCCTTTTGAGTCAGTATAGAAGTTGGATTCGCTAAAGCTTCCGATACATTTGGTTTATCTGTTAAATAGACCCACGCATCTTCTTGCGCATAAATTTGAATCGTATTAACCAGTAATACCAAAAAGACAATGGTTCTTAACATCTTTTTTTCTACAATTTACGAAATAACTCCGGAACCTAGCAAATCATCTTCATGATACCAAGCTACAAATTGTCCTTCTGTAATTGCAGATTGTGGCGCTTCGAATTCCACATATAATCCATTATCGACTTTATATAATGTTGCCTTTTGTAATGGTTGTCTGTATCTAATTCTAGCCATAACGTCCAAAGACTCTCCAACCTGTAATTTTAAATCTTCACGAATCCAATGTTCTTCATCGTTTGTTACAAATAAAGCTGATTTAAATAAACCAGGATGCGAGTGACCTTGTCCTGTATAAATAACATTTTCTTTAACATCGGTATCTATAACAAATAGAGGTTCTACAGTCCCACCAACGCCTAAACCTTTACGTTGTCCTTTGGTAAAATAATGAGCCCCTTGGTGCTTTCCAACAATTTTTCCATTGGAAACATTATATACTTTTTTAGTTGTTAAATACTCAAGTTCATCTAATTTAGTAGCAAATTCTGTTTGGGATGCCATGTACATATCCTGATCTCTATCCACTTCAACAATAACACCTTCTTTTGGTTTTAATTGTTGCTGTAAAAATTCAGGCAAACGTACTTTTCCTATAAAACAAAGACCTTGAGAATCTTTTTTATCTGCTGTTACTAAATCTAATTCTGCAGCTATTTTACGAACTTCAGGTTTTGTTAATTCACCAATTGGGAATAATGCCTTAGATAATTGATCTTGTGATAACTGACATAAAAAATAAGATTGATCTTTATTTCCGTCTAAACCGGCTAATAATTGATACGTCTCATTTTCTCCTTCATTAATAATTCCTTTTCTACAATAATGACCAGTAGCCACATAATCTGCACCTAAGTCCAAGGCAATTTTCATGAATACATCGAACTTAATTTCGCGATTACAAAGCACGTCTGGATTTGGAGTACGACCATTTTCGTATTCCTTAAACATATAATCGACAATGCGTTCTTTATATTGCTCGCTTAAATCGACAGTTTGAAAAGGAATACCTAATTTCTCGGCAACCAACATCGCATCGTTACTATCGTCTAACCACGGACATTCATCAGAAATTGTAACAGAATCGTCGTGCCAATTTTTCATAAAAAGCCCGATGACTTCGTAACCTTGTTGTTGCAACACATATGCCGCAACACTAGAATCTACACCACCTGAAAGTCCAACAATTACTCGTTTCATTTTTAAAATTTTAAATATGCCAAAGCATGTATTAGGGAAAGAAAATTTACTGAATACAAAAAGACTGTATCTCGTAAATAGTTAATAAACTATTGTTTAGCTGGGTTCTTACTGTAATTTGTAAAATCCTTAGTATCTACTAATTCTCCGTCTTTGTAAAAGTTCCAAATTCCGTCTTTTTTATCATTTTTAAAAGCACCTTCTGCCGTTAAATTTCCTTCTAAGTCGTAGTACTTAGACATACCTTGCAACTTATCATTTACATAAGAGAATTCCTTTAGAACGATCTCTTTTTCTGAGTACCAAACCGATGTTCCGTCTATCTTACCATTTTTAAACATGGTACGTTCGGTAAGTTTACCATTATCATAATACACCAAACGTTCACCATCCAATTTCCCTTGATTGTTATAATGTTCTGTCATCATAACTTTATCGGAGTTCTTATGAAAGTAAGTCCAATCTCCGATATACAACTTCCCTTTCATTTGACCTTTACTAATCACTTTTTGATTAGAGGTTAAAAACTGTACTTCGGCAATATCGTTAGTTGTATTAAATTTTTTAATGGCTGATAAAACAGGTTTGTTTCCAACATTCTTATAAAAGTTAAACGTTCCTACTTCCTTTCCATGAGCAAACTGACCTTCGTAACGTAAGACTTTAGAGTTGTCGAAATTCTTCTTCCAAACACCATCACGTTCGCCATTGGCATCTAACTGATTAATGTTTTGTGCTATTGCTGTTCCCACAACACATAACATTAAAAGGGTTAATAAATTTTTCATATCAATAAAACGAATAACTATTAGTGTAAATACAAGTAACAAAAAAGCTGCCAATTAAGGCAGCTTTGAATTATTTTTTGCGGTTTTGTATTTGTTTCTGCTGTTCTGCCTGCTCCATCATATCTTTCATTTTCTTCTGAAAGCGATTCTCCTTTTTAGGCTTCTTCTTATTCTCTTGAATTTTTGCGTGAATTTTATCTTCATCAATAATGAAGTTTTTAATCACTAACATAATTCCAATTGTAATTAAGTTAGACACAAAGTAATACAAACTCAATCCAGATGCGTAGTTATTAAAGAATACTAACATCATAATTGGAGAGAAGTAAATCATGTATTTCATCATTTTCCCCATATCAGGCATACCTTCTTGCGTTGGTTGAGATGCCACTTGTTGTCCTGTTGTCATTCTCATGTAAAAGAAAATGGCTATAGACGCTAATATTGGGAATAAACTAATATGATCACCATAAAAAGGTATCTTAAAAGGTAATTCTGCAATCGTATCGTAAGAAGACAAATCGTCTGCCCAAAGGAAACTTTTATGTCTTAAATCGAATGCCGACGGGAAGAACTGAAATAAAGCATAGAATACAGGAAGTTGTAATAAACCGGGTAAACATCCGGCCATTGGGCTCGCTCCTGCTTTACTATATAAGGCCATTGTAGCTTGTTGCTTTTTCATGGCATTATCCTTAAACTTCTCGTTGATATCGTTAATCTCTGGTTTAAGAATTTTCATCTTAGCTTGAGATAAATACGATTTGTATGTTACCGGAGACATTACAATTCTAACTAAAATAGTCATTACTATAATAGCAAACCCGAAAGGCATCATCCCACTTAAGAATCCGAATAAAGGAACAAATACGAATCTGTTAATCCATCCAAAGATTCCCCATCCAAAAGGAATACTATCGTCTAAACTATAATCGTATTGTTTAAGTACTGTGTTATCTGTTGGTCCGAAATAGAATTTTAACGGTGCATTAAGTTCTCCGCCTTGTAATTCTAATGGTATTTTAGAGGTGTAAATTTTTGTGAATTGAGCTTCATCATCACCACTTTCTACTAAATTTTGAGAAACTAAATCTACCGTTTTAAAAGGCTTTTCTGTAACTAAAATTGAACTAAAGAAATGCTGTCTATAAGATAACCAAGTGACTTCTTCTTCTATATCGTCGTCGTCGCCAGTAGGACTTAACTTATCTATTTTACCACCATCGTGTTGATACGTTAAACGTGTGTAACGGTTTTCGTATTCCACACTTTTATCACCACGAATCATTTTTTGTTTCCAATCTAAATCGACTGCTTGAGAGCTGTCAATAATATCGCTTAAACCTTGAGAACGGATTGTGAAATCCATCATGTAGTTATCTGGTTTTAGCTCGTAACGGTATTCTAAAAATTTAGAATCTGATACTTTAAGTTTCATAGAAACTATAATACTAGCGCCATTTTCAGTGATAGTAGGTTCAAAATATAAATCTTGAGTATTTAAACTACGACTGTCTGTTGTTCCAAAATTAATATTGAAACCAATGTTTTTATCTTTAATAAGAAAAACAGGAAGAGAATCGTAATTATCGAATTTTTTAAGTCTAACCTCTGATAAGAATCCTCCTTTATTACTAAATTTTAAATCGAATAATTCTGTTTCTACTTGCGTTTCGTTATTTGATGCCGAAGGTAAAGTTGAAGAGTATGCAAAAGCACCTAATTTATTTTTAAGTCCTTCTAATTTTAAAGAATCTGTTGCCGATGTCACTGAGAAATCTTCCGAAGATGTTTCTATAGTTTCATTCTCAATTTCAACTTTCTTCTCTGCTTCAACCTGTTCTTGTTTTGCTTGTTCCTGAGCTTCTACTTCCTCTGGAGTTGGCTGATTTTGCCAAAGCATAAACATTAAAATTCCAAAGATTAGGATAAATCCTATGACCGAATTCAGGTCTAATTTCTTTTCTTCCATGTAATTACATTCTAAGTATAAATGGAAATACTTCGTTTAAGCGAAATATTTCGTAATGTGAGTATAGTACTCAAAAAGGTGACCACTTTTTAAGTTTTGACAATGTGGCACTTATTTTTTCTTGTTTTCTAACGCTGCTTTTACAAACGCTACAAATAAAGGATGTGGATTTTTCACCGTGCTCTTATATTCTGGATGGTATTGTACACCAACAAACCAAGGGTGAGCAGGGACTTCTACAATTTCTACTAGGTTTGTTTTAGGGTTTACACCTGTTGCAACCATTCCAGCTGCTTCAATCTGACTTCTAAAATCACTGTTAAATTCGTAACGGTGTCTGTGACGTTCTTCAATAATTTCTGAACCGTATACTTTTTTAGCAATGCTATCTTCTTTTAAAGAACACTCCCAAGAGCCTAAACGCATAGTACCTCCCATATCGGTAATATTCTTTTGTTCTTCCATAATACTAATTACCGGATTTGAAGTATTTGGATCCATTTCGGTAGAATTAGCATCTGAAATTCCTAGTACGTTTCTAGAATATTCGATAACTGCCATTTGCATTCCTAAACAAATTCCTAAAAACGGAATATTGTTTTCTCTCACATATCTTACTGCATCAATTTTCCCTTCGGTACCACGTTCTCCAAAACCTGGAGCAACTAAGACACCATTTAAATGTGCTAATTTTAACTTAGCATTATCGGCATTTATATATTCTGAGTGGATTGGTTCCACATTTACCTTAACTTCATTTTCTGCTCCAGCATGAATAAAAGATTCTAAAATCGATTTGTATGAATCCTGTAGTTCTACATACTTCCCAATTAAACCAATTGTAACTTCGGTTTTAGGGTTTTTATGACGATCTAAAAACTCATTCCATTTTGTTAAATCTGGAACACTACTGTTTAAATTTAATTTTTTAAGAACCACTTTATCCAAGCCTTCTTCTAACATTAAATTAGGCACATCGTAAATAGTAGATGCATCGATAGACTGTATTACAGCTTCCTCACGCACATTACAAAATAGAGCTAATTTTTTACGTAAATCTTTTGGTAAATGATGCTCTGTTCTACACACCAAAATATCGGCTTGTACACCACTTTCCATTAATGTTTTTACACTGTGCTGTGTTGGCTTAGTTTTTAATTCGCCTGCAGCAGATAAATAAGGAACTAATGTTAAATGAATAACAAGTCCGTTATTATCACCTAAATCCCAACGCAATTGTCTCACAGCTTCAACATAAGGTAAAGATTCAATATCACCTACAGTACCACCTATTTCGGTAATAACAATATCGTAATCTCCAGAATTACCTAAAATCTGAATACGTTCTTTAATTTCGTCTGTAATATGAGGAATTACCTGAACGGTCTTCCCTAAAAATTCACCACGACGTTCTTTTTCAATAACACTTTGGTAAATCTTCCCTGTAGTTACATTATTTGCCTGACTTGTAGGTGTGTTTAAAAAACGCTCGTAATGACCTAGATCTAAATCTGTTTCTGCACCATCGTCGGTAACATAACATTCCCCATGTTCGTACGGGTTTAATGTTCCCGGGTCGACATTTATATAAGGGTCTAATTTTTGAATGGTTGTTCTATAACCTTGAGATTGTAATAATTTAGCTAAAGATGCTGCAATTATTCCTTTTCCTAATGAAGATGTAACACCGCCGGTTACGAAAATATACTTTGTTGTAGTTGTCATGATGCGCTTTTAAACGCGAGCAAATTTACAAAGAACAATTGAGATTTAAGTACGCTTATGTATTTAAATTCTCATTAAAACACTAACAATCCAATTAGCCCTTATTAATCGGCTCATAGTGGAGCAACTTACTCGGTCTAAGCGAATTATTTATTTTAATCTAATTACAATTATTTTAAAAATGAAAGTTGTGAACATTACACCTTAGAATAAGATGTAATTCTATACAAGAATAAAAATACAATTCAATATAGACGCCATGTATATAAACAAAACAGATTGTTTAGTTTAATTAACAGCGATAGAATACTCACCTTCTTAATTGAAACAAGGGAATTAGCGTGTTTTAGGATTCGGGTATTTTTGCTTAATATTTCGAATTAAGTCTTCTAAGCCGTTCAATTTTAGTTCGTAAACCATACGTAATTGATCGCCTAATTTTCCCTTCGGAAAGCCTTTATTATTATACCAAACCACATAAAACTCGGGTAAATCAATAAGAAATCGATCTTTATATTTTCCAAATGGCATTTTGGTATACGCCAACTCAATTAAAACATCTCCATTAAGTTGTTCCATAATACCACTGTCTAATTTATATGTATGAGAAAAATAGTCGTTAAATAGACTTCCAATTAAAAGTAATCACTTTGTCTATATCTGGATGAAGACTGTAATGCACAGGGCACGTATTTGCAGTATGTTCTAAAATTTTACGCGTCTTTTCATCTGATTGAAAAGGAAAACTAAAAACCACTTCAATTTTTGAAATCCGTCTCGGATCTGTAGACATCGTTTTAGTAACCTGAGCAGTAGTGCCTTTCATGTCTACATCTAAACTATTGGCTTTAATTCCCATCATGGTCATCATACAGCTCGCTAATCCTGTAGCTACAGTATCGGTAGGAGAAAATGCTTCACCTTTACCATTATTATCTAACGGCGCATCTGTAACAAAGGTATTCCCAGATTGGATATGTAAATTTTCGGTGCGTAAACCACCAAGATAAGTTACTTTAGAAGTCATATTTCTACTCTTTTACTTCAACAATTTTTAAGTCGTCGTATTGCAATAAATACACTGTGTCGTTATAATAACCACCAAACGGAGTCTTTTTATAAGCGAATTTATTTTCAACATATTCAGTTAAAGGTGCATCGCCTGTCGAGGTGTATAAATCTGTAGATGTTAATAATCTTAGCACAACATCCATCGTAAGATCAAAACCACGTACAGCAATCTTGTCTGGCGTTAAACCATATTGTTTTGTATAGCTCTTTACGAAACCATTATGAATATCATCATCAAATGATTTTGAAATAGATGCGAAATGAAAACGTAAATTAGATAAATGCTGATTTGAAATTTCACTACCCTCAAATGCACTATTCATCTCTGTAGTCGTTAATATTATCTGAACCTCTTCCGTATTTAATGAATTTAAAACACTTGTTACATTCGATGCAAAACCATCGGTACTTGTTTCTAAAAACACTACGTTTTTCCCAGGTTTTAAATATTTAGAAATATCACCTACCAAAATATAATGGGCATCTTTTCCTTTTTTATCTTTTCTTGATCTCACGGTTGAAGCTCCAACAAAAGCAGATTTTAAAGATGCACTTTTAGCTTCACTTTCCGAATCGAAAACTAAAATGGTATTTGTTGATTTATCGCGTGCCTTAAAATAATCTAAAACTTTATTTTTCAACAAACCTTCAGCAGGTCGAGACTGAAATGTATTTCCTGTGACCTTAACTGTTTTAGTAATTGGAGAAACTACAGGAATATTAAACTGACTCAATCTTTCTGCAGTGTACTCTACACTAGCTTGACTAAGCGGACCAATAACAGCGTCTAATTCTTCGAAATTATGTTTACGAATTAAGTCACCAATTGTACTGGTTTTATTTTCTGTATCGTAAACATCAACTTTCACAGAAATTCCTAAAGATTTTAATGAATCTAAAGCAATCAATACACCCGATTGAAATTCTAATGCGAAATTTAAATAACCATCTTTTCGAATCTGGTCCATAGTTGCTTCTGCAGAACCTAATGACACTTCATTTAGTTTAAAAGGCATTAAAACCGCAATATGTTTGGTACCGCGATTAAAATCTCTTTTAGATAAATCTGAAGCGACTATAGTATGATCAGAAATCATCCCTGCAACATCATTATCTATTTTTTTAGGCACTCTTAATACCATTCCAACTTTTAAACCTACACCCACTAATTCTGGGTTTAAAGCTTCAAGTTCTTCTTTTTCTAATCCTAACTTAACTTTAAGTCGGTAAAAACCTTCTTTGGGTTGTACTTCGTAATAATCGTATTTTTCTTCGACCACCTTTTTACGAGTATCGGGAATATTAGGCACTCTAATGGTGTCTCCTACATTTAAAAATTCAGCTAATTCCGGATTTAAAGCTTCTAAATCTTCAACTGTAATTCCAAATTTATACGCCACACGCCATTTTCCTTCTTTAGGTAAAACGACATACGGTTTTGTTATATCAACAACGGTTGCGACTTCTTCTAAAACTTGCTTTTCTGTAAAAACAGGAATTCTAATTTTAGTCCCCTTCTTTAATGGTTCTGAATACAAAAAGACATTCGCCTTCTTAATATCATCCTCAGTAACTTTGTATTCTTTAGCAATGCTATAAAGCGTTTGCTTACGTTTTACACGATGTTGATCGTAGCTTGTAATTTCCCTAACCGTATTCAGTTCTGCCTGAACCTCTGTCTTAGGAATAATTAAAACCATATTGTCTCTAAGTCCATTTTTAGCATCGGGATTTAACGTAATAATATCGTTAACCGTCACCATATATACTTTGGCAATATCTTCTATTTTTTCATTTTGTTTTACTTTATGTGTTTTATAATTCTGAGCAAATGCTTGAGCTCCCATTATAAAAAGTAATACAAAAACGACTAAAAACTTTTTCATTCAATATGGTTTAATTCAAAAATAAATTAATTTATGAGACTATTATTCCCACTCTATTGTTGCTGGTGGCTTAGAACTAATATCGTACACTACTCTATTAACGCCTTTTACTTTATTTATTATATCGTTAGATGTTTTTTGCAAAAATTCGTAAGGTAAGTTAACCCAATCTGCAGTCATACCATCTGTACTTTCTACGGCTCTAAGCGCTACACATTTTTCGTACGTACGCTCGTCTCCCATTACACCAACACTATTTACTGGTAATAACATCGCTCCGGCTTGCCATACTTTATCGTATAATCCCCATTCTTTTAATCCGTTAATAAAGATTGCATCTACTTCTTGTAAGATACGCACTTTTTCTGCCGTAATATCACCAAGAATACGAATACCAAGTCCTGGACCTGGGAATGGATGACGACCTAATAATTCTGGATCTATACCTAAAGTTGCTCCAACACGTCTAACTTCATCTTTAAAGATAGCACGTAGAGGCTCTACAATTTTAAGTTTCATAAAGTCCGGTAATCCACCTACATTATGATGACTTTTTATCGTTGCCGATGGTCCTCCTGTAGCAGAAACACTCTCGATAACATCTGGATAAATGGTTCCTTGCGCCAACCATTTTACATCGGTTAATTTATGAGCTTCATCATCGAAAACTTCAATAAATGAATTCCCAATTGCTTTACGTTTTTTCTCTGGATCTTCTAAACCAACTAATGCTTTAAGGAAACGCTCTGAAGCATCTACACCTTTTACATTAAGTCCCATCCCTTCGTATTGCTTTAAAACACTTTCGAACTCATTTTTACGTAGCAATCCATTGTTTACAAAAATACAATATAGGTTTTCACCAATCGCTTTGTTTAATAGAACAGCAGCAACAGTAGAATCTACACCTCCTGATAATCCTAAAACAACTTTATCGTTTCCAACTTTTTCTTGAATGGCAGCAACGGTTTCTTCAACAAAAGAATCTGGTGTCCAGTCTTGCTTAAGACCTGAAATTTTTACTAAAAAGTTTTCTAATAATTGCTTCCCATCTGTAGAATGATATACTTCTGGGTGAAATTGAATGGCATAAGTATCTTCTCCTTCGATTTTGTACGCTGCATTAGCAACATCTGTAGTACTGGCAATTAAAACGCCATTTGTAGGTAGTGTTTTAATGGTGTCACTATGACTCATCCAAACCTGACTACCCTTAGAAATGTTTTCAAAAAACACTTCATTTTCTTTTATGAAAGATAAATTAGCACGACCATATTCTCGTGTACTAGATGGTGCAACTTCTCCACCCGAAAAATGAGCTAAATATTGTGCACCATAACATACAGCCAACATGGGCTTTTTAGCGCGAATATTTTCTAATTCTGGATGTAAAGCGTTATCTCCTCTAACAGAGTTGGGACTCCCTGATAAAATAACAGCTTTATAGCTATCTATATCGGTTGGAATCTTGTTAAATGGTTTTATTTCGGAGTAAATGTTGAGTTCTCGAACTCTACGGGCAATAAGCTGAGTATATTGCGATCCGAAGTCTAATATTAATACCTTGTCGTGTTGCATGCGCAAAAATAATATTTAAATTTTATTTGAAAAGTTTGTGACAAACTTTATTCCATTGTTTTTAATATATCTACAATATCTTGTTCTGTTGTATCCGGATTTATGAAGCAAAAACGAGATACCGTTTCGTAAGTAGTTCCAGATTTCCATTTTGTAGGCGTAACAAGCGCAAATCCTTTTTCATGATTTTCGTAGGTCCAATGGGTATAATCTTGTGGTTCCCAACCTTTTCTTCTATATAACACGCAAGACAAACTTGGCTCCCTAACTAATTCTAAATTGGGATGTTCCGTAATTAATCGCCCTGCTATTTGTGCCAATTCTAATCCGCGCTCTACAGCCACTTTATAACGATCTGTTCCGTGCATTGCTAAAGAAAACCATAAAGGCAACCCTCTTACACGTCGCGTTAGTTGTATTTGATAGTCGGTAGGATTAAATCCATGTGCACCTTCATCTTTAAAAATATCTAAATAAGATCCTTGTTGCGAATGTGCATTTTTAGCTAATTCAGGATCTCTATATAAAACGGCTCCACAATCGTAAGGCGAAAACATCCATTTATGAGGATCGATTGTAATACTATCTGCGTTTTCTATACCGTTAAATAAATGTCTAACAGAATCGGCTGCCAAAGCACCTCCTCCATAAGCGGCATCGACATGCAACCATAAATTTTCAGTATTACAAATGGCCGAAATCCCTTCCAAATCGTCTATTATCCCAGCATTTGTTGTTCCTCCTGTTGCAACGACAGCGAATAAACGCTCACGCTCGTCCGGCGTTAAACTATTAATAGTATCCTTTAATGCTGCACCTTCTAAACGGTCTTCAGTATCTACTAATAACACGTCTATATCGGCTACTTTTGCCATTGCCTTAATAGACGAGTGTGCGCCAATAGACGTAATAATTAATCCTTTTTCTCTTTTATGAGCTGCATTAATACTCCTCCAGTTTTCTCTAGCTGTAACTATGGCCGATAGATTTGCTGCTGTTCCTCCACTAGTAAACACACCAAAGGCACCTTCTGGCATTCCTGTTAAAGATACAATCCATTTCATCGCTTCATTTTCACAGAAAATTCCACCTGCACCTTCCATCCAGTAGGCTCCATGAATACTTGAAGCCGATGTTACTAGGTCAAACATAACCGCGGCACGTGTAGGTGCTGCAGGCACAAAAGCAAGGTTTCGTGGATGATCTACAGGTACATTAGCTGTGGACAAATGTTTTTTCCACAAATTAAAAGCGACTTCTCCACCAATGCCTTCTTCGGTAACTGTTTCTCCAACTAAAGCCTTTAATTCTTCTGATTTTAATGGTTTTCCAATCTTTCTTTCGGTAGTAGAAATTCTTTCAATGGCATATTTCATGACATCTAGTGTCATTTCAACCAAATCCATATCTACTTTATGCATGCTATTTTTCACAAATTCAGTATTAAAAATTCTTGATTTAATGGTTGCAAATCTAACACTAACTTAGGGATTAATTGGTCTCCAAACTCAAGATATAGTTCAGAGAAGTTAACAGCACGCTCTTGCAAACTTTGATTCGGAAATAATTGATTTTGCAAATCGGTCATACGAGATACTTGATCTGCCAATTTCTTTTTTTGAGCTTTTAATAGCCGTTTTTCTAAATGCTCTAAACCTTTGATTTGCTTATGTTCTTGAGCTTTCACTGCGCCAACAAAAGAGGCATCGGTTTGTTCTGCTAAGGCGTACATTTCACTAAATTGCTCTTGTAAATGTTTCTTTTGCTTAGAAAAGTCGATATCTATATTCGAGATACGTCTCACCTTTTTGTTAATAAATGTATCTCGCTTATAAAACAAATCACGATTTGAAATGTTTAGTTTTTCTAATTTCTTAGTTTGTTGCTGCGTTTTAATAAGTACAGAATTTCTTAACAACAACATCGGAAATGGGACTTTTACGGCTTCAAAATAATCTTTTAACTGAAGCCAATATGCCAATTCTCCACCTCCACCGATATAACACAAGTTTGGTAAAACCACTTCCTGAAATAAAGGACGCATAATTACATTTGGCGAAAAACGTTCTGGAAATTCATGAATTTCTTTTAGAATTTCTGCTTTAGTAAAGGTGATATTGGTATCAATAACCTTATAGATATCATCTTCAAAAATGATACGTTCACGACTATCTTTTGATAAATAAAACAGATTAATCTCTCTAGGATTTACCTGAATATTATAATGAGTATTCGGAATATTTGCTAATAATGTATTTGTTTTAGAGACTTCTTGAGACGAAGTTTGCAACAAAATATCCTGTTCTATATACGGAATAAAGGCACGTTTCAACTCGCGATCATTACCATCTAGAATAACTAAACCTAAATCTGAAAACAAAGTGTCAGCCAAAAATCGTGTGGCATCGGCAAGGTTATCGTGATTTAAATACGCTTCTGAAAACAATGTTCTTAACTCGTCTGCCGCTTTACCAACTCCTAGTTCTTTTGTATATAATTCGAAAACATCTTCTAATCCCTCTGTAGAAAATTCACCTACAGCACCACCATCTGCACGGTTCCATTGAATTTTTTTTCCTTTAAAGTTGAAGTAATTTATTTCGTCGAAATCATGATCTTCTGTAGCCATCCAATAAATAGGCACAAAATGTTGATTTGGGTATGCAACCTTCAATTCTTTAGTTAGATTTATGGTTGATACAATTTTATATAAAAAATATAAAGGGCCGGTGAATAAATTTAACTGATGCCCAGTTGTAACAGTAAATGTATTCGCCTCTTTTAAAAGTGAAATATTTAATTGCGTAGCTTCCGAAGCTTTTAAATCGGAATATTGTTGTTCCAATACCGATGCTAAAACTTGTCTATGAGATGCTGACAACCCTTTAAAATCCGATTTTTCTTTTATCTGAGCTTCGAAATTTTCAAGCTTCGGAAACCGATTATAAAACGGCTTTAACTCAGGCTTTTCTTCTAAATAATCACAAATTAGTGATGAAAAATATTGGGTATCTCTAAACGGAATACAGTCAGTTGGCATAAAACTTTCAATTTATTGTAAATATACAGTTATTAGAATTTTCAATTCTAAAAAATTAGTTAAGATTATTGTATCGCTAACAATAGATCTTTAAACGAAATAAGGTGCTTTAACTTACATTAAAACACCTTATTTACTAATATATTTTTAAGTCTATTTAGCGACTTCCGCATACAAATCGAAATCTGCAGCTTCTGTAATCACAACTTGAGCAAATTCACCCGTTTTTAAATAGGTCTCAGTCGCATCAATTAAAACTTCGTTATCCACATCTGGAGAATCAAATTCGGTACGTCCAACAAAATAATTACCTTCTTTACGATCGATAACCACTTTAAATTCTTGTCCGATTTTCGCTTGATTTAACTCCCAAGAAATTTGCGATTGAATTTCCATGATCTCATTTGCACGTTCTTGCTTCACCTCTTCAGGAACATCATCTTCTAATAAATAGGCATGCGTGTTTTCTTCATGAGAATAAGTAAAACAGCCTAAACGTTCGAAACGCATATCTTGAACCCATTGTTTTAAGGTCTGATAATCTTCTTCAGTTTCACCAGGATACCCCACAATAAGTGTAGTACGAATGGTCATGTTAGGCACCGCTTTTCTGAAGTCTTTTAATAATTTAGTCGTTTTTTCTTGAGTTGTACCACGACGCATACTTTTAAGAATACGATCTGATATATGCTGTAATGGAATATCTATATAATTACAGATCTTCGGTTCACGATTCATGATATCTAACACATCCATTGGGAATCCCGTTGGGAATGCATAATGTAAACGAATCCACTCTACACCATCAACTTTCACTAAAGCTTCAAGCAATTCGGCAAGGTTACGTTTTTTATAAATATCTAATCCGTAGTATGTTAAATCTTGAGCGATCAGAATTAATTCTTTCACACCTTTAGCCACTAATTTTTCAGCTTCAATAACGATTTCTTCAATTGGGGTAGACTTGTGTTTACCTCTCATAATCGGAATCGCACAGAAACTACATGGTCTATCGCAACCTTCAGCAATTTTTAAATACGCATAATTCTTAGGCGTCGTCGTTAAACGTTCACCAATTAATTCATGCTTATAGTCTGCTCCTAATGCTTTCAATAAGGCAGGTAATTCTGTCGTTCCAAAGTATTCATCTACATTCGGAATTTCCTTCTGTAAATCTGGCTTATAACGTTCAGACAAACATCCTGTAACAAACACTTTATCTACTTCACCATCTTCTTTTTTCTGCATGAATTCTAAAATGGTATTCACACTTTCTTCCTTTGCATTATTAATAAAACCGCATGTATTAATTACAACGATATTACCTTCCTCTTCATGTACAACATCTTTTCCACTAGCTTTAAGCTGTCCCATTAACACTTCGCTGTCGTAAACATTCTTACTACAACCAAGAGTTACTACGTTGATTTTATTCTTTTTAAGTGATTTAGTTCTCATATCAAAATTTCAGTGTGCAAAGATACGTAATGATTTAGGATTAAAGAATTGAATGTATATTAATAAAAACAAAAAAAAGCCTCGATACATTAAATGTATCGAGGCTTTTAGAATATTTTATAAGATAATTCCTATTTAAAGAAAGAATCTACAAATTCATATTTATTAAATACTTGTAAATCGTTCATGCCTTCTCCCACTCCAATGTATTTTACAGGAATTTTAAACTGATCGCTAATACCAATCACAACTCCACCTTTTGCGGTGCCATCTAGTTTTGTAACGGCTAGTGAAGTTACTTCTGTAGCTGCTGTAAATTGCTTAGCTTGTTCGAATGCATTCTGACCTGTTGATCCATCTAAAACCAACAACACATCGTGCGGTGCATCGACAATTACTTTTTGCATGACACGTTTCACTTTAGTTAATTCGTTCATTAAATTAATCTTGTTGTGTAAACGGCCCGCAGTATCTATTATAATAACATCTGCATTTTGAGACACGCCAGATTCTAAAGCATCGAAAGCAACCGATGCGGGATCACTCCCCATGTCTTGTTTTACAATAGGCACATCTACACGATCTGCCCAAACTTGTAACTGATCGATAGCTGCTGCTCTAAACGTATCTGCTGCTCCTAGAACCACATTAAGCCCCTGCTTTTTAAACTGATATGCAAGCTTCCCAATCGTAGTTGTTTTACCAGCGCCATTAACACCAACAACCATGATTACGTATGGTTTTTTATTTTCAGGAATTTTAAATTCAGTATCTTCTCCAGAGTTTGTTTCGGATAGTAAACCTGCAATTTCTTCACGAAGGATTTTATTAAGTTCGGCTGTCCCTAAATATTTATCCTTTTCTACACGCGCTTCAATACGTGTAATAATCTTTAAAGTTGTATTTACACCAACATCACTAGACACTAAAATTTCTTCTAGATTATCTAAAACATCATCATCGACTTTAGATTTTCCAGCAACTGCTTTACTTAATTTATCAAAAAAATTAGTCTTAGATTTTTCTAAACCCTTGTCTAAAGTTTCCTTTTTTTCTGAAGAAAATATTTTTTTAAAAAAGCTCATTGGTTATCATTTAGAATTTATGCAAATAAGTATGGTTATACTACCCTTTTACAGCTAGTAACTTTTTAAAACTCTTAATGCAAAATATCTACCAACTTTAAAAAGCAGAAATTTTGTCATCATTTCAAATGTAAATATAAAACAAAAGCTGCTTTCTTAATAGAAAGCAGCTTAAATATCTTTTCTGATAAAAAATATAATTATTTTTTACTCAAGAAGTCTGTTACTTGTTCAGGAGCCATGATAGCTTCTACAAAAGTGTAAGCGCCTGTTTTATCAGACTTTACCATTTTTATAGCTTTAGTTAATCTTTTAGATCCTGTTTGTAATGTTGCTACTGATTTCTTTGCCATGACTCAATTATTTTATTTCTTTATGAACAGTCATTTTCTTCAAGATAGGGTTGAATTTTTTAATTTCCATTCTATCCGGAGTATTTTTCTTGTTTTTTGTAGTAATATATCTAGAAGTTCCTGCCACCCCAGATTCTTTGTGCTCTGTGCACTCTAATATTACTTGGACTCTGTTACCTTTCTTTGCCATTGTTCTATTATTTTATAAGAGGCTTATTTTAAAAACCCTTTAGATTTAGCTTCTTTTATAGCAGCTGAAATTCCTATTTTGTTGATGGTTTTCAATGCTGATGTAGATACTTTTAAAGTTACCCACTTATCTTCTTCAGGAATATAAAAACGCTTTTTAACTAAATTCGCATCAAATCTGCGTTTAGTTTTATTCATAGCGTGAGATACATTATTCCCTACCATTGCCTTCTTACCTGTAAGTTCACAAACTCTTGACATTCTTTCTAAACTTTAATATTGTTATTTCAAAACGAGGTGCAAATATACGAATTGTTTGTGTTATAACAACTTAATTAACATCTATTTTTTAAAATTTCTTTTTGAAGCATTTGTAACGCCTTGTCTACCGCCCTATTAACTACTTTAATTCTTAAATTCCCAAGGTTAAATTTCTCTGAATATACTCCTGTTTTTGAAGCAATTGCTATAAATACTGTTCCAAGTTCTTCTTTATCTGTCGCTTTTGTAGGACCGGCATTACCAGTCGTTGCGATTGCATAATCCGATTTAAACATTTTTAAAGCACGTTCTGCCATCGCTTCCGCAACTTCTGCACTCACTACTGAATGTTCAGAAATTAAGGATTCTGAAATATTTAAAATATCTATTTTAGCTTCAGTGGCATAACTTACTAAACCTCCTTTAAAATATTCTGATGCACCAGGATGCGATGTAAATTGTTCTGCGATTCTCCCTCCTGTACAGCTTTCTGCAGTGGACAATGTTTGCCCCAAAACAGTTAGAGTTTTTCCTATTTGCTCTTCCATGGTTCCTTCGAAACCTTCAATCCCCACAAATACATCTTTTATTTGAGGCATTAAGAGTTTCTCTTGTCGATCCATTTCCGAAAGAATAAATTCTTTATCTAATCCTTTTGCCGATAATCGCAAACGCACTTTTCCAATATTTGGTAAGTAAGCGAGTTTAATTTCCTTTGGTAAAGCATCTTCCCAAGCCTCTATGCGCTCTGCTAAAGAACTTTCCCCCAAACCATACGTCATGTACGTTTTATGCATGATAAACGGACACTTATATTTCTTCTGAATTCTAGGAATAACATCGGAATCGATCAAACCTTCCATCTCGAAAGGCACGCCAGGTAACGACACAAATACTTTAGAATTTTGCTCAATCCACATGCCTGGTGCTGTACCGTATTCATTATGTAAAACGGTTGCTTTAGTGGGTACCAAAGCCTGATTTACATTGACTTGCAACATGGGTTTAGACGATATTTTTGCAAAAAAACTGCGCACATGCTCTAAAACACCTTCATCTATCTTTAAAGTGTCATTAAAATATTCTGCTAAAGTATGCTTCGTAATATCATCTTTTGTAGGTCCTAATCCTCCTGTTATAATGATAATATTAGCATTTTCTTCAGCCTCTTTTAATGCTTTTAGAATATGTGTTTTATCATCTTGCACTGAAGTGATTTGATATACAGAAACACCTATTTTATTAAGTGCTTTGGCTATATAAGCTGAATTTGTATCTAAAATTTGGCCAATGAGTATTTCATCTCCAATTGTAATAATTTCTGCTTGCATTATTAAATATCGAAATCTGATTTTATTTCTGAAACCGCTGCCTCTATTGCGACAACGACTTTACTAAAAACAGGTGTTATATCTACATCTGTCTGTTCTAATTTCCCCCAGTCTTGAACTGTTATAACATCGTCTAAAACGCCTAGTTCGAACAAATCTACTGTTGGTTTTAATTTATGTGCTAACTGATACGCGTTATAGTAATCTTTGTCTTGAACAGCTACTTTTAAAACCTCTAAATCCTCAGGGACCTCATCGATGAACGTTAAGGCCAAGGCGTGGATAAAATCTTGGTCATTATCTGCTAATTCCTTTACTCTATCTAATTTATAATATTGCTCCATAATTATTTTACAGTAATTGAAAAAAGTTCTTTATCCTCTATAAATCCTTTTAAGACATCGTTAGGGGCAACGGGCCCAACTCCAGCAGGTGTTCCAGTAAATATAATATCTCCAATCTTTAAAGTGAAATATTTTGAAACACATTCTATCAGCTCGTCTATTTTCCAGAGCATATGACTTGTATTTCCGTTTTGTACCGTTTCTTCGTTCTTATTTAATGAGAAATTTATCTGATTTAAGTCTTCAAAGTCGCTTTTTGGCAACCATTTTCCGACAACAGCAGCGCCGTCAAAAGCTTTTGCTTTTTCCCAAGGTAAGCCTTTTGCTTTTAATTTAGCTTGTAAATCTCTTGCTGTAAAGTCTATTCCTAATCCAATTTCATCATAATACTTATGCGCAAATTTCTTATCGATATACTTCCCTACTTTATTAATTTTAACTAAAACCTCAACTTCATAATGGACGTCATTCGAAAAATCAGGGATAAAAAACGGCTGTTTTTTTAAGAGAATTGCCGTATCTGGTTTTAAAAACACAACAGGATCTGTTGGTTTTTCATTTTGTAACTCTGCTATATGTTCGGTATAATTCCTACCTATACAAATAAGTTTCATTTGGGGAGGGTATTAATATTAATTCAACTTATTATTAAAACTTCTTAATTTTATGGCTGTAAGCACCTTTTTAGTATACAATGGAAAATCGGCATTTAAGATCCATCCAAAGTAACCAGGCTCATCAGTTAACACGTCCACAACTCTTTTGTTCTTATGCTTCCCGAATGCAAAACACTCTTCCCCGTCTTCGTTAAAGACTAAGAAACCTGCGAAATCAGCGAATTGTTTTCTACTGCTAAATTCTGAAAGAAACTTAGTGTCGTTTTCTAACTCGTCGTATTTTTCTACTTGAGCTTTTAACACTTCGTAAGTCGCTAAAGTATCTGCTGCTGCACTATGTGCGTTTTCTAAATCTTTACCACAATAGAATTTATAAGCGGCAACTAGAGTACGCTGTTCCATTTTATGAAAGATTGTTTGCACATCGATAGCTAAATTACTTTTAATATCAAAATCGATCTCTGCACGAAGCATTTCTTCTGCTAAAAGAGGAATATCGAAACGGTTAGAATTAAACCCACCTAAATCTGAATCTTTAATCAAGGTATAAATTTCTTTTGCTAACATTTTAAATGTTGGAGCATCTGCCACATCTGCATCAGAAATACCATGAATTTCGGTAACCTCTGCTGGAATTGGCATTTCTGGATTTACAACCCATGTTTTAGACTCTTCCTTTCCGTCGGGAAATACTTTTAAAATTGCTATTTCTACAATTCTATCCTTAGATATATTGATTCCCGTTGTTTCCAGATCGAAAAAACAAATGGGTTTTTTAAGATTGAGATTCATTTAAATAATTTTTATTAAAATGTAAATTTAGTAAATGTTAGTCGTGAAAAACAAAAAAACCCAACTGAATTCAGTTGGGCTTCATTTTATAAGGTTACTTATTTTAAATAACTTGGTTAATATCCCAAGCCTCTAAATAATCTTTTACGGCTTTAATAAACAATCCACCTTGTGCTCCATTAACAACACGATGATCGTAAGAATGTGATAAAAACATTTTGTAACGTATGCCTATAAAATCACCTTGAGGGGTTTCTATTACCGCAGGCACTTTACGTATCGCGCCTAAAGCTAAAATAGCAACTTGTGGTTGATTAATGATTGGCGTTCCCATAATACTACCAAAAGATCCAATATTTGTAACGGTGTATGTCCCGTCTTGAATATCGTCTGGTTTTAACTTATTACTTCTTGCTCGTTTGGCCAAATCATTTACGTTTTTGGTCATTCCGATAAGGTTTAACTGATCGGCATTTTTTATAACCGGTACAATTAAATTACCATCAGGTAAAGCCGCCGCCATTCCTAAATTGATATTTTTCTTTTTAATAACCTTTCCGTCTTGAAAAGAAATATTAATCATTGGGAAATCGCGTAAAGATTTCGCTACAGCTTCCATAAAAATGGGTGTAAACGTTAAGTTTTCTCCTTCGCGCTTAAAGAATTCATCTTTAACTTTCTTTCTCCAATTCCATATATTTGTTACATCGACTTCAATAAAACTTTGTACATGAACAGATGTTTTAGCAGATTCCACCATATGGTTCGCTACTAATTTACCCATTCTAGACATCTCGATAACCTCATCACTTCCTGAAGAAATTACAGGCGTTTCTGTAGTTACCGTATTATTTACCACTGGCGCAGCAATGTGCTGTGGTTTAGTATTATTTACAGGAGTCGAAACTGAAGGTGTACTTCCTCTGTTTTCGATATACTTAAGAATATCCGCTTTTGTAACACGACCATCTAGTCCTGTTCCAGAAACGCTATCCAATTCTGATTGCTCTATACCTTCTGCTTTTGCAATATTTTTTACTAAGGGCGAATAGAAACGATCTTCGCTAGATACCACTGTACTTGTAACAGCTTCTTTTGCATCTGAAACTCTTTTTTCTAAAGCTTCTACTTCTTCTGGTTCCGAAACAGTATCTTCAACAACACTATCCGCTTCAGAAACAGCATCTCCTTCACCTGAGATTTCAATAATTGCAATAGTTTGACCTACTTGAACGACATCATCAACTTCAAATAATTTTTCTAATAGTACGCCTTCCATTTCACTCGGGACTTCACTATCAACCTTATCTGTTGCTATTTCTAGAACAGCCTCGTCGGCCTCTATAGTTTCTCCAACTTCCTTTAACCATGAAGTTATCGTTGCTTCTGCAACACTTTCTCCCATTTTAGGTAATTTCAGTTCAAATTTTGCCATATTATTAACGTAAAGCTATTTTTTAAATTATTATTGCGAAATTAACACATAAATACGTTTTTCACCTAATTATATGCAATAAAATTTACTTAATTTTTATTCAGAAATTATTACACAAAGGTACTAAAAATGTATAACAATTCCCCTAGACACGGCATTATCACTACCAATCAGAAAATTACATCCCTTTGGAAGAATCCGATACGTTAACGTCTTATTATTTCCATGTGCTTCCAGAATTGAAACAATCTGTCTAAATGTCAAGACGTTATTATCTAAAATCAATTGCTGATTTTGCTCTATAGATTCAATTTGGGATTTTAAAACCAGTGGAAAAGGTAATACCGATTCTATTAATTTATTCTCTTGATCCGAGACTAATACTATAGATTTTACATCTCGTTTTTCTACCGAGGGTTGCAAATTTAAAAGTACTAATCCTTTAACTCCTAAAGAAATTAAAGATTCTACCAGAATACTTTTATTAAAATGTTTCTTATAAAAGATTTGCATCGCACCATTAAATCGCTTAGCATAATCTTGATTTCTACATGTACTCTCTCCTTTATAATGGATAACAGTCGTTGCTCCAAAATAATAATTTTGAAATCCTGCTTGTATGGTTTTATACGATAAATCTATATCTTCCGCATACATAAAGTAATCCTCATCGAAACCATTTACGGTATTATAAACGTCCCGTTTCATAACCATAAAAGCACCTACTAAAATAGAAACTGGGCCAATATCGTTTTCTTCTAAATGATTGGCATAATAAGAACCTGTTTTACCTAAAATTTTTTTTAATGCGACTTTAGGAGTGGGCACATGACGTTTACTTTCTGGTAAAAAGGCTCCTGTTCCATCTATAAGCTTGCAACCAACAATACCTAAATTAGCTTGCTTGTCCGCAAAATATAAAACAGATAAAAAAGTGTCCTCCGTAACAACTGTGTCTGGATTAAGAACACAAACATATTCGCCTTTAGCTTCGGAAACACCTATATTATTTCCTTTTGAGAATCCAAAATTGGTAGTGTTTTCAATTAATTTAACTTTCGGAAATCGGGATTTAACCATTTGACAGCTATCATCAGACGATTGATTATCGACAACAATAATTTCAGCATCAATAGTAGAGATGGCTTCTTGTACACTTTTTAGACAGAGCTCTAAAAAATGGCGCACATTATAGTTTAAAATAACAATGGACAGCTTCAAACGACTTTAAGATTTTAGTGAGCCTTCAAAAGGAATCCGGTTTAAAATACTTCTTCCAAGAGTAACCTCATCTGCATATTCCAATTCGTCTCCTATAGAAATACCTCTAGCTATTGTAGATGTAACAACGTCCAAGTCTTGAATCTGTTTAAAAATATAAAAATTGGTGGTATCGCCTTCCATAGTCGGACTTAGTGCAAATATAAGTTCTTTTACTCGCCCTTCTTTTATCTTATTTACTAAAGGATTAATGTTTAAATCGTGCGGACCAATACCATCCATAGGAGAAATTTTACCTCCTAACACATGATACAATCCTTTAAAAGAGCTCGTGTTTTCTATAGCCATAACATCGCGAATATCTTCTACCACACAAATAATTTCTTCTTGTCGTCGTGGGTTAGCACATATTTCACATAACACATTATCGCTAATATTATTGCATGATTTACAAAACTTAATCTCGGTACGCATGTTTAATAAGGCTTGTGCCAATTGTACGGTTTGAGATTCTGGTTGGCGTAATAAATGTAAAACCAAGCGCAATGCAGTGCGTTTTCCAACACCTGGTAATTGCGACATCTCGTTCACTGCCTTTTCAAGTAATTTTGAAGAAAATTCCATAAGGGTCAAATTTACAATTTTAGTTTTAAGATTTGTTCTTATAACATTGGAATTTGTATTTTGGTCTGCGAAAACGAAATTATGAGCGCTACTCAAATTATTTTACTTATTGCCGCCTATTTTGGTGTGCTAATTTTAATCTCTTACATCACCGGAAAAAAGACCGATAACAATGCTTTTTTTAAAGGAAATAAACAATCGCCTTGGTACGTTGTGGCTTTTGGTATGATTGGTGCCTCACTTTCCGGAGTTACTTTTATTTCGGTTCCAGGCTGGATAGAAGCATCGCAGTTTAGTTATATGCAGGTCGTTTTTGGCTATATTGTAGGGTATCTTGTTATTGGTACCGTTTTATTGCCACTATACTACAAACTCAACCTAACCTCTATTTATACTTATTTAGAAACCAGATTTGGAAATTATTCTTATAAAACAGGTGCTTCATTCTTTTTAATTTCAAGAATTATTGGTGCTAGCTTTAGATTGTTTTTAGTCGCCAACGTCCTACAAATTATTTTATTCGACGATTTAGGTATTCAGTTTTGGCAAACCGTTACGATCACCGTTTTACTGATATGGTTATACACCTTTAAATCGGGTATTAAAACCATTGTTTGGACAGATACATTACAAACGCTCTTTATGTTAATCGCTGTAGGTGTTGCTATTTACTCCGTGAGTCAGGATTTAGATCTTGGAGGAAAATCAACTTTAAACTTTATATTAGATAGCGACTTATCTAAAATGTTCTTTTTCGACGACATTAAAACAGCCAATTATTTTTGGAAACAATTTATATCGGGTGCATTTATAGCCATCGTTATGACTGGCTTAGACCAAGATATGATGCAAAAAAACCTAACCTGTAAAACGCTTAAAGATGCACAGAAGAACATGTTTTGGTTTACCATTGTGTTAACGATAACCAACTTTGTATTTTTAAGTTTAGGCCTTTTACTTACTGTATATGCCCAACAAAACGGAATTGACGCTCATAAAGATGATTTATTCCCAATTCTAGCAAAAAACCATTTAGGAACCGGTGTGTTTATCTTCTTCCTTTTAGGATTAATTGCCGCTGCTTATAGTAGTGCAGATAGCGCTTTAACGTCTTTAACAACTTCCTTTAGTATCGATATTTTAGATATTGAAAAAAAATACGACTCCAAAAAACAGGTAGCAATAAGAAAACGTATCCACGTACTAATTTCGGTCTTATTAATCTTGGTCATCATAACATTTAAATATGCCATACAAGATGAAAGTGTGATTGCCAAATTGTTTGTATTTGCAGGATATACCTACGGACCTTTATTAGGACTATATAGTTTTGGATTATTCACAAACTGGCAAGTAAAAGATAAAATCGTTCCCATTATAGCGATCTTATCACCTATTCTATCCTACATAATAAGTGTAAATAGTTTAAAATGGTTTGGTTTCGAATTCGGATTTTTTATTTTAATTCTAAACGGATTACTAACCTTTTTAGGATTAGTATTGATTCGTAGAAAGCAGGACTAAAGTACAAGCTACTTCATAATCGATGCCGCGCTCTTTTAGTAGAGAATACAATTCAGGATTTTCTGTACCTGGATTAAAAATAACGCGCTTTGGATTTAAGCCAATTATATAATCGTAATACTGTGTCTGTCTTTTTGGATTCAGATATAAGGTTACCGTGTCAAGGTCCTTGTATTCAAGCAATTCTGTGTCTATAGAAACTCCAGAAACGGTTCCTTCCTTTAAACCAAAAGCAACCGTGTCTTGGTTTGCGCCAACCAATCTTTTAATCGCAACGTTAGAATATCTTGAAGGGTTTAACGAAGCTCCAATAACTAATGTTTTCTTATTCATGTTTTTTTTATTTAAAATAATTACAAATATGTGTAACACGTATAATAAATAATAGTCTTTATTATATCAGTCTTAAAACAATCAGTTCGAATGAAAATCTATTATTTATTTACTTGTTGCGTAAAATTAAATCTAATCGACGATTTTATACGATTCAAACCCGAATAAAATGAACTCAAATAAGATTTCAATAAAAAACACGTCTTAAAACAACCGTTTATATCACATTTATTATTTGGATAATTAATAGTATATAAAATGTATTCGAACAAAGATACTTATAGCTTCGAATCTTAGGTTTCTAAATATTGTGTTAATTCTGTTAAATTTATCCAAAAAGCTAAAAATCAAAACAATACACCGCTTACTTTTGCGTTATATTAATGATACAAACATTGATCGAATTGTTATTTTACTTTTGAATTAGTCTTCTTATAAAAAATCATTATTCGTAAACTATGTTAGTTATTGTAATTGATTTTTAGCAAAACATTAAAAAAGCCGAAACGTAAGTTTCGGCTTTTTCTATATATACTCAGAGCAAATTATTACCACTTAATAATTGCACTTCCCCATGTAAAGCCACTACCAAAAGCAGCTAAAACAACAGTGTCTCCTTCTTTAATTTTCCCTTGTTCCCAGGCCTCTGTTAAAGCTATCGGAATTGAGGCCGCTGTAGTGTTACCATACTTCATGATATTATTAAAAACCTGATCGTCTGAAAGTTTAAATTTCTTCTGAATGAATTGAGATATCCTTAAATTCGCTTGATGCGGAATTAACATATCAATGCCATCTGGACTAATTTTATTTGCATTTAATCCTTCCATAATAACTTCACTAAAACGAACTACTGCATTTTTAAATACAAACTGTCCATTCATATGCGGATAGTAACTTTCGTCGTTAGGATCGTTATCTTTTAAAATATCATTCACCCAACGCGATCCCATTGCAGGAGCTATTAAAGCCAGTTCTTCGGCATGCTCCCCTTCAGAATGTAAATGTGTAGATAGAATTCCTTTCGAGTTATCTTCCGTTCTACTTAGGATTGCAGCACCTGCTCCATCTCCAAAAATAACAGAAACACCTCTTCCTCTAGTTGTTAAGTCCAAACCTTTAGAATGAATTTCACTCCCAATAACCAACACGTTTTTATACATGCCCGTTTTTATAAATTGATCTGCAACAGACAACCCGTAAATAAAACCTGAACATTGGTTACGAATATCTATCGCTCCCACTGTTTTAATACCTAATGCTTTTTGAACCTGAACTCCTGGACCAGGAAAATAGTAGTCTGGACTTAATGTTGCAAATACTATTAAATCGATATCGTCCTTATCTATACCGGCGCGTTCAATAGCAACTTTAGAAGCTTTAACTCCCATGACAGATGTTGTATCTTCCGAACCTGGTTTTACCCATCTTCGTTCTTTAATACCTGTGCGTTCTTGAATCCAAGCATCGTTGGTTTCCATTAACTTAGACAAATCGTCGTTTGTCACAACATTGTCTGGAACATAATATCCAAGACCTATAATTTTAGAATTGTACATATATCAACTTTTATAAGTTGCAATTTAATCATTTAAAATGTAAAAAGATTCTAAACCTATTTCCAATTAGTATGCTTGCATAATAATGGCAAACACAGTGACCACAACTCTTCGCTTATTTTTTTTTATTATCTTCCAACGCTTAATCTCACTCTAAACACATATTAAATTGCCCATGAAACATTTTTTTACTTTTTTCCTGCTCTGTTTTGTACTAACAGGTTATTCTCAAGAAAACTTAACGTACCAAAAGCCACACAAAAACATTTTAGAGTTAGCCGAAGCGCCTCTTGCTCCAAGTATTCGAATAGACAATAAAGGCGAACATATTGTATTATTATACAGAAGCAAGTACAAAACGATTGAAGAACTTTCTGAAACCGAATTACGACTAGGAGGTTTACGTATTAACCCAATAACCAATATTGGTAGCCGTACGCGTTATTACACAGATATTAAATTGAGTACTAAAAATAATGGTACACCAATATCTATTGCAGGCTTATCTGCAGATGGTCGTTATGCTAATTTCTCTTGGTCTCCCGACCAGAAGTACATGACCTTCACTAAAACCCTTAGTAATGGAGTCGAATTATGGTTACTAGACATAAAAAATACTTCGGCTAAAAAAATAAGCGAAGCTAATCTAAATGCCAATATGGGAAATCCTGTGACATGGTTTAAAGATAGCGAAGCTGTTTTAGTAAAAGTGCTTCCTGAAAACCGTAAAGCATTAATTAATACAAGCGAAGCCATTCCTACAGGTCCTACAGTATCTGTGAGTGAAGCTGGTGTAGAAGCTCAAAACAGAACGTATCAAGATTTATTGAAGAATAAAAACGACGAGCATAATTTTGAACAATTATCACAATCTGAATTATATAAAATTACATTAGACGGAAAAGCTTCACTATGGAAATCGACAGCAATGTATCGTGGTATTTCATTTTCTCCAGACGGTAATTATGTTATGGTTACAGCGATAAGCAAACCTTTTTCTTACTTGGTACCTTATTATAGATTCCCATCAGAATCTATCGTGTACGCTTCTAACGGCGATTTAGTAAAGTCTATTTTACAAGTGCCTTTAATAGAAGATTTACCAAAAGGTTTTATGGCAGAACGTACAGGAAAAAGAGATTTCGACTGGCGTAGCGACAAGCCTGCAACATTATATTGGGCAGAAGCTTTAGACGGTGGAGATCCTGCAGTGGATGTTCCTTTTCGTGACGAAGTATTTCAACAAGACGCTCCGTTTAACGGAAAGATTACTTCTGTACTTAAAACTATAGACCGATTTAGAGGTATTACTTGGGGTAACGACAATACGGCTATCGCTTACGATAATTGGTGGAATACACGTAACACAAGAACATATGTGTTCGACCCATCTAACCCTAGCAAAGACGCCACAGTATTATTCGACCGCAACTACCAAGACTTATATAGCGATCCAGGAGAGTTTGTTTATACTAAAAACGATTTTAATGAATACGTTTTAGATTTACATAAAAACGCTGCTTACTTAATTGGAGATGGATATAGCGATGCTGGAAAATTTCCGTTTGTAGACGAATTAAATTTAAGCACTAAAAAGACGAAACGTTTATATCAATCTAAGTTAACAGATAAGTTAGAAAGTATTTCTTCTGCTTTAAACACAAAAACGGGAGAATACGTGGTTAGAATAGAATCTAAAAACGAATACCCAAACTATTATATCAGAAACATAAAAAAACGAAATAATTTAACGCCCTTAACGCAATTCGAAAACCCTTTTAAAAGTATTCAAGATGTTAAGAAAGAAGTTATTTCATACAAACGTGCAGACGGTTTAGATTTATCTGGTGTTTTATATTTACCAACAAATTACGAAGCTGGCAAAAAGTATCCTATGCTTATGTGGGCTTATCCGCGTGAATATAAAGACAAAAACAGTGCGGCACAAAGCACTTCAAGCTCTAATGAATTTACATACCCAGGTTATGGTTCTCCTGTGTTTTGGGTAACTAGAGGATATGTGGTTTTAGACGATGCTGCTTTCCCTATTATTGGAGAAGGTAACGAACAACCTAACGATACCTTTAGAGAACAGTTGGTTGCAAACGCGAAAGCGGCTATAGACGCTGTAGATAATCTAGGATATATAGATCGTGACCGTGTTGCCGTTGGTGGCCATAGTTATGGTGCCTTTATGACAGCTAATTTATTAGCACACTCTAATTTATTTGCAGCTGGTATTGCCCGTTCTGGAGCTTATAACAGAACGTTAACTCCGTTTGGTTTCCAAAGTGAAGAACGTAACTATTGGGAAGCACCAGAAATTTACAACGGCATGTCACCTTTTATGCATGCCGATAAAATGAAAACACCATTATTACTTATTCATGGTCAAGCCGATAATAATTCGGGGACATACCCTTTACAAAGTGAACGTTATTTTAACGCCTTAAAAGGATTAGGCGCTCCTGTAAGATTAGTCATATTACCTCGTGAGAGTCATGGATATTCTGCTAAAGAATCTATTTTACATATGCTTTGGGAGGAAGACCAATGGTTAGAAGAACATGTAAAAAACAAAGAAGAACCTGAAACTGAAGATTAAGTTTTAACTCAAATATTTTTAATTGCTCTAAAAATGCCATTCAATACGAATGGCATTTTTTCATTTATCAATGCCACTTTGTCATTTTTTAATACTTGGTATTTTTTTTGACTGTTAGCTCTTCAGAAATTAAACAATTTAAAAACACACATATTATGGCAAAAGGAAGCATTAATGTTTCGGTTGAAAATATCTTTCCATTAATTAAAAAGTTCCTATATAGTGATCACGAAATATTTTTACGTGAATTAATTAGTAATGGAACTGATGCAACTTTAAAACTTAAACACCTTACCAGTATTGGTGAGACTAGTGTAGAGTACGGAAATCCAAAACTTGAAGTAAAAATTGATAAAGAAGGTAAGAAACTTCATATAATCGATCAAGGTTTAGGGATGACTGCAGATGAAGTTGAAAAATACATCAACCAAGTTGCTTTTTCTGGAGCTGAAGAATTTTTAGACAAATACAAAGATTCTGCTAAAGACTCTGGAATTATTGGTCATTTCGGATTAGGTTTCTACTCTGCTTTTATGGTAGCTGAAAAAGTTGAAATCATTACGAAGTCTTTCAAAGACGAACCTGCTGCACATTGGACTTGCGACGGATCTCCTGAATTTACTTTAGAGGCTTCAGACAAGACAGATAGAGGAACAGAAATTATTCTTCATATTGCAGACGATTCAACTGAATTTTTAGAAGAAGCGCGTATTAGTAGTTTACTTTCTAAGTACAACAAGTTTATGCCTATTCCAATTAAATTTGGAACTAAAGAAGTAAACGATCCTGAGCACGAACCTGCAACAATTACAGATAAAGACGGAAAGGAAACGAAAGAACCTCAACGTAAAATTACTGTAGACAATATTATAAACAACCCGAATCCAGCTTGGACAAAACAACCTGCAGATTTAGAAACTGAAGATTATCAGAATTTCTACCGCGAGTTATACCCAATGCAATTCGAAGAGCCTTTATTCCACATTCATTTAAATGTAGATTACCCATTTAATCTTACAGGAATCTTATATTTCCCTAAGATGACTAATGATATGGGATCGCAAAAGGACAAAATCCAATTGTACCAAAATCAAGTATACGTTACAGATAATGTAGAAGGTATTGTACCAGAATTCTTAACGATGTTAAGAGGTGTAATCGATTCTCCAGACATTCCATTAAACGTATCTCGTAGTTATTTACAAGCAGATGGTGCGGTTAAGAAAATCTCTTCTTACATTACTAGAAAAGTAGCAGATAAATTAAAATCGTTATTCAATGAAAATCGTGAAGATTTTGAAGCGAAATGGAACGATATTAAAATTGTAATTGAATACGGAATGCTTTCTGAAGATAAATTCTTCGACAAAGCTGAAGCATTCGCTTTATACCCAACAGTAGATGGCGCATATTACACTTACGAAGAGCTTTCTGAAAAAATTAAAGCAAACCAAACTGACAAAGATGGTAAACTTGTAATTTTATATGCTTCAGATAAAGATGCACAACATAGTTATATTGAAGATGCAAAAGCAAAAGGTTACGAAGTTCTTTTATTAGACTCTCCTATTATTTCGCATTTAATGCAAAAATTAGAAGGATCTAAAGAAAACATTACGTTCTCTAGAGTAGATGCAGATCACGTTAATAATTTAATTAAGAAAGACGAAACTCAGATTTCTAAATTAAGTGACGACGAAAATAAAAAATTAGAAGACATTCTTAAAGAAGCGATTCCTGCAGATAAATTTATGGTACAATTAGAACCGTCTGATAGCGATGCTTCACCATTTATTATCACGCAACCAGAATTTATGCGTCGTATGAAAGAGATGCAACAAACTGGTGGTGGCGGAATGAACATGTTTGGTAATATGCCAGAAATGTACAATCTTATTGTTAACACAAACGCACCTTTAGTTTCAGAAATATTAAATACTGAAGCTGGAGACGACCAAAAACGTTTAATTACGCAAAGTTTAGATTTAGCACGTTTATCTCAAGGTTTATTAAAAGGAGAAGAATTAACTAAATTCATAAAACGTAGTTATAGTATGATTAAGTAATTAATCGACTATTATAATTATAAAATCCGTTACCTTTTAAAACAAGGTGACGGATTTTTTTTGTTATTAAACAAGCATCTTAATAATCACTTTTTTAATAATTAGAGTCTACTTTATAAAATTTATATTAATTTCACGCCCTATTATTACACACAATAGTTATGATAAAAAAAACGATATTTCTTGTTCTTTTAGGTTTAGGAATACTTATTAGTGCCTATATGGCCTTTGTTTATTACGTTCCTTATAGTACAGGAACTCGTGCCGGAGAACTTATAAAAGTGAGTCAGAAAGGTGTTATTTTTAAAACCTGGGAAGGCGAAATTAGTCAAGGTATTAGCGGCGCTCAAATCTTTTCTTTTTCAATAATGGACGACGACCAAGAAGTGATCGAACAATTAAACGAGTTACAGGGTCAATATGTAAAACTAGAATATACACAACGCTATAGAACCTTCTTTATTTGGGGAGATAGTAAACATTTTGTTACCAAAGTTATTCCTGAAAAATCTCCACATATAAATAGAAGATAATAGATTTAGATTATAAAAAACGGAGTTAATATTCTTTAGGCCATCATTTATATTTTCATTAACTTTAAAACAATCAGTAGGTTAAAGTTATGAAGACACTAATTCAGAAATTAAAACTCCATAAACACAACGAGATTCTTGTTTTAAACGAACCTGAAGAATTCTCTGCATTGGTGGGACACTTAGATTGCAATGTTCTAGGATCGCTATTAAAGACTTCTAGTGTATCTTGTGCCTTATTATTTATTACCTCTAAAAAAGAGCTGATAGATCAAATGCTTACGCTTTTTCCGAAACTCACAGACGATTCTATGCTTTGGATTGCGTACCCTAATAAAACCTCTAAGTCTTATATTATTGAATTATATAACGATGAAGCTTGGGACGAAATAATGGATTACAGGCTTCAACCCATCCGCCAAATCGAACTGAATTCGAATTGGAATGCCCTCCGATTTCGTAAAATAGAATACATAAAACATTAATTAATATTTATTCGAATTAAGACTTTTAGATTATCTTTACATGTGAAGCTAGCACATGATAAAAGACAATTTAAAATCTATCGAATTATTCTTTAAAGGATCTCATTTTTATCGTGGTCTTATATTAACGACCTCCATATTAATCCCTTTAGTATTATTTTATTCTCTTGACATATTTTCTTATGCACCTTCTATTGCCATTGGTGTATTTTTAAATGCACCTAGTGATATCCCTGGTAGTTTAAAACGAAAAATAAATGGTACGCTGCTTAGCATCTTGCTTACATCAGCGACGACTTGTATTATACTTTTTGGGAAACCTTTTTTTTATGTTCTAGTCGTACTTATTCCCGTTCTAACGTTTCTAATTTCATTACTATCAGCATACGGATTTAGAGGTTCTTTAATCGCTTTCTCTGGCTTATTAGCTATGGTTATTGGATTAGGTGTACATTACGACACACCTTCACAAATTTTAATTCACGGTCTTTTAATCGCGTGTGGTGGACTTTGGTATTTGCTATACACCTTATTAGTAAATAGGCTAATTCCTAAAAAAGATGAAGACCAAGTTATTTCGGAAACCTTACTTTTAACAGGAAAATATCTTAAGGTTAGAGCGAAACTTATCACCAAAAAGAACAATAGAACGAAGCTTCAAAATGAATTATTTTTGCTTCAAACTCAAATTAGTGAAAAGCATGAAACCTTAAGAGAAATGCTCCTAACAGAACGAAAACGTTCTGGACGTTCTCATTTTGATGAAAAGCGCTTACTTATTTTTATATCCTTAGTCGATATTTTCGAATTAGCCCTTGCAAACAACTTAGATTACACCAAAATTGACACCCATTTTAGCGAACGTAAACAGCATTTAAAACCCTTCAAAAATTTAAATTTCGTGATGGGTAATCACCTGATTATGCTATCGGAATCTGTAATAAAAGGAAACAAAATACCAACTAAAAACAAACTTATAAAAGCATTAAATAAGGCTTCGAAAGGCATAAAATATTATGTAGACGACGTACAACTTCCTAAAGCAAGAGAAGGCGCTATGATGCTTCATAATTTATACGATTATCAAGAAAAACTACTTTATGAGATACGTTCGATAAGACGTGTTATGGCCAATGTAAAAAGTGCTTCTAGTTTAAAGTTACAAGACACAGAGGCGGTTCAGTTTATTACACATCAGGAATATTCATCATCTATTTATTTTGAAAATATCAGTTTTAAATCTCCTATTTTCAGACATACATTACGATTAATGGTTTCTATGTTGGCAGCCTTTTTATTCGGTGAGTATTTCGAAATTAGAAATGCCTACTGGATTATGCTAACCGTAATTGTTATTATGCGTCCTAATTATGGATTAACAAAAGAGCGTACCAAAAACAGAATTATAGGAACTTTAATTGGAGCCGTTTTCGCCATTGCGATAATTATGCTTACAACAAATACTATTGTTTATGCCGTATTAGCCGCATTGTCTTTAACGTTTGCATTTTCATTAATTCAGCAAAATTATAGAGTTGGCGCAACCTTTATTACAACATACATCATATTTGTGTATGCCTTACTCGATCCAAATGCAATGAACGTTATAAAGTTTAGAGTGATCGATACGTTAATAGGTGCTTTAATTTCTTTGTGTACAACCTATTTTTTATGGCCAAATTGGGAGTATAAAAACTTAAACGATGTTATAGAATCTGTCGTTAAGAATAGTACCATTTACTTGTTAGCGACACAGAATTTATCGCATAATAAAAATAGTGACAACATAAATTACAAACTCTCCCGTAAAGAAGCTTTTTTAGCTGTTGGAAACTTAAATGCTGCGTTCCAGCGTATGACCCAAGATCCGAAATCTAAGCAAATAGAATTGGATTTAATTTATAAAATAGTGACTTTAAATCATACGTTTTTAGCTGCTGTTGCATCCTTAGGAAGTTTTATTCAGCATCATAAAACGCGAGAAGCCTCAGAACAGTTTGATGTGTTTATCAATCATATAAAAAACAACTTAGATTATACTTTCGCTCTATTACATAAAGACGAGTTAAAACCTCTACATACAGGAGCAGATATTTCGGAAGCAGAAGACAAGCTATTACTTAACTTTCAAAAGCTATCAAAAAAGCGAAATAAGGAAATTGAAAAAGGAAAAACTATAATCGACAAAAGCATGCTTAACGATTTACAGGAAGCACATTTAATTTACAACCAACTGCTTTGGCTAAAAGGCCTTTCGGAAAGTTTAAAAAAATCTACCGAAAAGTACGTCAACGCTTTTAGTTAAAACCAAAAGGTTCTAGGTAAAAACACAAAGTGGTCAATACTGTTGGCTTTTACACTATCTTTGTCCCAATCTTATTTATTTATATCATGTCGTTTAAAGACTTACAACTTAACAGGCCGCTTTTACGCGCTATTGCAGAATCTGGTTATAATGAACCTACTTTAATTCAGGAAAAAACAATCCCTTTTGTTTTAGCTGGAAAAGATGTTATTGCATCTGCACAAACCGGTACAGGAAAAACAGCTGCTTTTGCATTACCTATTCTTCAATTATTTTTCGATAATCAAAATGCTCCAAAAGGAGGAAAAAAGATTAAAGCACTAATTGTAAGTCCTACGCGAGAATTAGCCATTCAAATTGAAGAAAACTTTCAGAAATATAGCAAATATACCAACTTAACAAGTGCTGTCGTTTTTGGTGGTGCTTCTATAGAACCTCAAATTGCTATTTTAAAGAAAGGTGTCGACATTTTAATTGCGACTCCTGGTCGTCTGCTTGATTTACACAAGCAAGATGTTGTAAATTTAGATTTCGTTGAAACATTAGTTCTTGACGAAGCCGATTTAATGCTAGACATGGGCTTTATAGACGATGTTAAAAAAATTGAACGTCTATGTTCTAAAGAAAAACAAATTTTATTGTTTTCGGCAACTATGCCTTTTAAGGTTGAGCAACTTGCTAAAACGATTTTAAAAGATCCTGAACGTGTAGAAGTCTCTCCAACATCTTCAGCAGCAAAAAGTGTATCGCAATTATTGTTTTATGTTCCAAAACCTAAGAAAATTGAATTGTGTTTACATTTATTAAGAAATACAATAAAAGGAAACATGTTAATTTTTAGACGCACAAAGTTTGGTGTCGAAAAATTAGAGCAAACCTTAGCTAAAAATGGTTATAAAGTTGAAAGCTTTCATGGCGATAAATCTCAAGAAGATAGACAAGCCGCTTTAACTAATTTCAAGAATGGTGATTCAAATATTTTAATTGCAACGGATGTTGCCGCTCGTGGTATTGATATTGATAGCTTAGATGCTGTAATTAATTTCGATATCCCAAATATTTCGGAAACTTATGTTCACAGAATTGGAAGAACTGGACGTGCTGGAAATTTAGGAATGTCGTATTCTTTTTGTTCTGCAGACGAAAAAGGTTACATCAAATCAATTCAACAATTAATGCAAAGAGAAATCGCAGTTGAAGAAGACCATCCTTATTTATTAGATCCAAAGGCAAAACCTGAAGTTCACAAGAAACAAGGCGGTAGCAAACATAAAAAAGGTCGTAAATCTGAAGCTTCTAAGAAGAAAAAGAAACGCTGGTATTAATCCAAATACTTATTCCACAGGAAAATTAAAATACTGATTTTTAAAGGGTTCATTTCTCAATGTAAAATGCCACCATTCTTTGCTATAACTTCTAAATCCGTGTTTTTGCATGACCCGTTGTAGCAATATTCTGTTGTGTTTTTGTTCGGCGCTTAAATTAGTATATGCCACCCAAGATGGCTCTCCAAAAAAGTCGAAAGGCGAGCCCATATCTAAATTTTCATCTGTATCTGTATGCACAATAGTTAAATCGACTGTGCTCCCACTGCTGTGTCTCGATTTTGAAGCAATATAACCGTCTCTAAATAAATAGCGTTTATTTACATCAGGATAAAAATGAGGTTTCATTATAGTATCGTTAATATTCTTTGCCCATTTTATAAAATGATTAACGGCTTCTTGAGGTCGGTAAGCATCATAAATCTTAAGAGATAAGTTCTGAGCTTCTAATTCTTTTTGAACCGCCTTTAAAGCTTCGGCAGTTTCCTGAGTAACAATACCCACTGCATTGTGATATCCATAAATAGGTTCTCCTACGAAGTTATAATCTGTGCAATAGCGCATCTCTAATTGTATGCTTGGCACAACATCTTTTACATACACAAACCCTTTAGGTAACTGCGAAAAAGCGTAAAAACTAATAAGAAAACAGAAAAAGGTAATTTTAAATTTCATAGCATCGGCATTAAAGGCTAATTTAGATAAAATATTTTTCTCCTATGTTGTATCCTTGGCATTTATATTTGATGGCTATTCTTTATATCGTAGCTGGTGTATTACATTTTGTAAACCCCAAGACCTATTTAAGAATCATGCCTGACTACATTCCTAACCCTAAATTAATGGTTGCTTTAAGCGGCTTTTTCGAAATTGCTTTAGGTATTGCTATTTGTATTCCGATTTTAAAATCGATTGCGATTTATGGCTTTATTGCTATGCTTGCTGTTTTCTTACTCGTACATTTTTACATGCTTAAAAACGATAAAACTGGAGCAGGCATTCCTAAATGGATCTTAATATCCCGCATCCCTCTTCAATTTGTATTAATGTATTGGGCATATTCATACGTAACGCTATAAAGATGCTTTTTGAAAATGAACCTATAGTTTTAAAAATGAAGGATGCAGAAGTCATCTACTTCCCTGCATTCTTTAATTCTTCTGAAGCTGATTTCTATTTCAAATCTCTTTTAAATTCAGTTACTTGGCAACAAGACGATATTCGGATTTTCGGAAAAACAATGCCACAACCTCGGCTTACCGCATTATATGCAAATAATGAGAAACCGTATTCATATTCAGGGATTACGATGACTCCTCAAGAGTTTAACACCCCACTTTCAATAATTAAAACTAAAATAGAATCAGAGACGCAACACAAATTTACAACCTGTTTATGTAATTTATATCGCGACGGAAATGACAGTAATGGATGGCATTCGGATAACGAAAAAGAGTTGGGACAAAATCCGATAATTGCTTCGGTATCTTTTGGAGCAGCACGTGTATTTCATTTAAAACACCGTAAAGATGCAAACTTAAAACAGAAACTGATATTACAACATGGCAGTTTACTTTTAATGAAAGGAGAAACTCAAAAGCACTGGCTACACCAAGTTCCAAAAACAAAAAAAGTGATTGGGCAGCGCATTAATTTAACTTTTAGAACGGTATATTAAACAAAAAAACCGAAGTCCCTCAACCCCGGTTTATTGATTTGCATATTTTATAAAGATGTTAGATTTGGGAATCTAGTATCAACTATATAATGCAAAAATTAATTAATCCTTTTCTAAAATATTCTTTAGAATAGTCAAAAGTAAAAAAATAAGCCGAAATAATAGTGTTAAACCCTGATTTTATTCGACTAAATACACTGAATTTTAACGTTAGGAATCACTGAAAAGAAAAGAACACAAAAAGCCGCGTTTAAAGACTCTATTTTTATTGAGAATTGAATGCATATTTATCTAAGAAGCAATTAAAAAAAAGGCAAAGAAAAAGCATCCTTTCGGGATGCTTTTTCACTAACTAACCAACCAATATGAAAATTATTACTCTCAATATTAAAGTAACCACACTCTAATATTTGTTATCATAATAATTACAAACTAAAATGCAATCATCGTGCCAAACTTTAAAACAAACTCTTTCTTTTTAAAGCTCAAAATTGTTAATTTGCGTCTTTTAACAAATCTTTATGGAAAACGCCCCTTTATTCACTAACGATGCCATAGTTTTTGGTATTCTAATGCTATCACTCGGATTAGTCTTTTATACAGAGTCTAAAAAAACTAAATTCTGGACCACATTTTATAAATACATCCCTGGATTATTAATGTGTTATTTAATACCCGCAATATTTAATTCTTTAAATATAATTTCAGCAGATACCTCACAAACATATTTTATTGCAAGTCGCTATTTATTACCTGCAGCTTTGGTATTAATGACCATTAGCATCGATTTAAAAGCCATTTTTAATTTAGGATGGAAAGCTCTAATTATGTTCTTTACTGGGACATTAGGGATTGTTATTGGCGGACCAATTGCTATTTTATTAATTTCAACATTTTCTCCAGAAACCGTAGGCGGTGCTGGCTTCGATGCAGTATGGCGCGGACTCTCCACATTAGCGGGAAGTTGGATTGGTGGAGGTGCAAACCAAGCTGCAATGTTAGAAATATATGAATACAATCAGGAATTGTATGGTGGAATGGTTTTAGTAGATATTGTCGTTGCTAATATTTGGATGGCAATCATATTATTAGGAATAGGAAAACGTAAAAAAATAGATAATTGGTTAAAAGCAGATAATAGTGCTATTGATGAGTTACAGGCAAAAGTTCAAAATTTTAGTGATAAAATTACTCGAGTACCAACACTTAACGATTATATGATGATTCTTGGATTTACATTTGTAGCCGTTGGTATTGCACATTTTGGTTCTGAAGAAATCTCGTCCTTCCTAAACACAAACTTTACTGCAGTAAGTGATCCAAGTAGTCCGTTATCTTCTTTTGGAAGTGGTTTTTTCTGGTTAATAACTATAGCTACAGTTATCGGAATTTTATTATCGTATACGAAAGTAAAAAATTATGAAGGAGCAGGTGCTAGTAAAATAGGAAGCATTTTCATTTATATATTAGTAGCAACTATCGGTATGAAAATGGATTTAAACAAAATACTCGAAAACCCAGGCTTAATTTTAATTGGACTCGTTTGGATGACAATTCATGCGGTCTTACTTATAATAGTAGCCAAGTTAATAAAAGCACCTTATTTTTTCCTTGCTGTAGGAAGTCAAGCTAATGTTGGAGGTGCAGCCTCTGCCCCTGTTGTAGCGGCAGCATTTCACCCGTCGTTAGCCACTGTCGGAGCCCTTTTAGCCGTGTTTGGATATGTTGTTGGTACCTATGGTGCTATTCTATGCACCGAGTTGATGAAAATCGTAGCAACCAACTAGTTTTTAATAAATATTTATAAGATATTTGCCCACCAAAATTTAATTATACAAATGAAAAATCTATCTATTTTACTCCTTTTATTAATCGTAGTATCCTGTGGTAAAGACCAAGGAAATTTAACTGTAAATGCACATGTTAAAGGCTTAAAAAAAGGAACAGTTTATCTTCAAAAAATAGAAGACGATTCTCTTTTAGTTTCCGTAGACTCTTTAATAATTAATGGAAATGAAGTTTTTGAATTACACGGACAAGTAGATTCTCCTGAAATTTATTATCTGGTATTAAATAAACATGATAAGTCTTACGAACGCATTCCGTTTTTTGCAGAAGCAGGTATAATTAATATTAAGAGTACGCTTAAAAACTTTGTTGTAGATGCTAAAATTTCAGGATCTAAAAATCAAGAACTTTTAGAGGAATACAATCAATTAAATGCAAAAATAAATAATGCACGATTAGATTTAGTTGTTGAAAAATTTAAAGCCACTCAAGCTCAAGATTCTATAAAAATTGACAGCATTATTAAAATGGACAATAGCTTTATAAAACGTAAATATCTATATACGGTTAATTATGCGATTAATCATAAGGATGCCGAAGTGGCTCCGTATTTAGCATTATCCGAAATCTACAATGCAAATATTAAATGGTTAGATACTATTAACTCGTCTTTGACTCCAGAGGTTAAAGCTTCTAAATATGGGAAGCAATTAGAAGCTTATATTGCAGACATCAAGAAAAATTAAAACATTTCTTTACAGAAATAAAAAAGGCTCTACAAAATAATTGTAGAGCCTTTTTCTCTGAACCATAGTTTTTATACAACTTATTACTTTAAGATCTAAAAGTCAATCCAGATCCCCATAAACGCTATAATATAAGGTGCTAAAAGTGCCGTAAAGACACCATTTACAATCAGTCCGATACTAGATAAAGCACCAAAATTACCACTTATTTCCATAGATTTTGAAGCTCCCAAAACGTGAGCAGCTGTTCCCATAGAAATCCCTTGGGCTATTGTACTTTTAATACGTGTAATCTTCATAATCTCGTATCCGAATATAGATCCAAGAATTCCGAATAATACCACTACCGATGCTGTAAGCGGAGGTATTCCTCCTAAAGTTTTAGACACCTCCATAGCAATAGGTGTTGTCACTGATTTTGGAGCTAAAGAGAAAACAATTTCTTTTGGTGCTCCCATAAAATGTGAAATTAAAACAACAGACACTACACCTGCGATACATCCTACCAATTGAGATACGACAATAGGAATCGCTTGTTTTTTTATTTTTCCTAATTGCTGGTATAAAGGCACTCCTAAAGCTATAATTGCAGGTTTCAGCAAGAATTCAATCATTCTACTCCCTTGGTGATAGGATTCAAAATCGATTTTAAAAATAGTTAACACTGCTATTATTAAAATAATCGCTACTAGTACAGGATTAAGTAAAATCATTTTGGTCTTTCTTCGTATTCCTTGAGCTAAAAAATAAGCCACAAAGGTTAAAGTAAGAATAAAAATTTCTGAGTTTAAAATAGTATCCATAACCTAAGCTTGCGGATTTTTATTTTTCTTGAATATCTTTTTGTGCTTCATAAATAATTGGTGCGTCCAACCGGTACAGGCAAAAACGATTATTGTAGCTAGAGTAGACGCTACAATTATTGGCCAAAAAGAGGCTTTAATAAGATCCAGATATAACATAATAGCAACACCAGGAGGCACAAAAAAGAAAGCCATATTCTTGGTTAGGAAATTACTTAAGCCGCGTACCCACTCCAATTTTATCCAACCTAATTCTAAAGAGATGGTTAAAACCAACATCCCGATTATACTAGACGGCATTTTAATTCCTGTAAGATATACGAATACCTCTCCAAAGAGCAAACACCCCATAATTATTACAACTTGTCTCATCTAAAAATATTTTGTTATAGCACTATCAAAAGAAACTTCTCACATAGCTAAACAGTCAAAACTGACCTGTATTATCGTATTTCAAAAATAACCATTATAAGCATAAAAAGCGCTAGAAAATCAATTGATTATGCTGTTTTTAAAGCTTCTAAACCGAAACTGAATCCTATTTAAATCTTTAATATTATTCACGTAAAATCATTGAAAAATCAATTAAAAGAGTGATTAAGCTATTTTTAATTATGAAAAAGACACATTTTGTTTCTAATCAAAATATCTTTGTAATTAAAATTCAAGCATGTAATCGTTCTAATACGATTCATTTTAATTTGAAACTAGATACAAATGGGAATATTCAATAAAATATTAGGAAATGCTTCAGAAGTATCTCCTGAACAATTAAATGAGAAGTATAGCAGATTACTTATTAATGGAGAGCATGTAGAATTGGGGTTTAAGCTAATGCGTGATACTTTTATGTTTACCAATAAGCGCTTAATTTTAATCGATGTACAAGGACTTACAGGAAGTAAGCAAGAATACAGATCGATGCCTTATAAAAGTATTTCTAGATTTTCTCTAGAAACCGCTGGCACATTCGATTTGGATGCCGAATTAAAAATTTGGATCTCGAGTGAGAACTTACCTTCCGTAAGCAAAAAGTTTAATAAGAGTATAAATGTATACGAAGTTCAGAAGTATTTGGCTCAGAAAGTGATGTAATTTATTTCAGTAAATACATATTAGTCGAAATAAAAAACGCTTCAGAAATAAATTCTGAAGCGTTTTTTTGATAGTATGATTTGTATTAAAGGAACGTTATTCTGTCAAGCTTAAATCTGCCACCCCTTTAACTTCAGTAGACAATTCACCTAACCATCCCATATTGGCTTGAATACCTGTCTGGATTTTAATAAAATCGATTCCTGATAAAGAAACAAAAGCTCCATCTGCATCAATAGCATCTGCAATATCGATATTATCTCCTCCACCTGTATTATCTGCATAACCATATTCGAATGGCGTACTTGTAATAAATGAAGGATTACTCATATTAATATTTTCACTTGATAAAAGTGTTCCTGTTAACGTGTAAGAGTCTTCAGTAATCCATTCTGGATAATATGCTTGTTGATGGAAATTATTCTTATTTACGAATCCTGTTGTTCCTTCGCTATCTTCCCATGCAATGTCATCAGATTCTGAAGCTGGTTTAAAATAGGTTAAACTATAGTTACGGATTGTTCCTTCTAAATCGTGAGCACTTCCTTTAATCTCATACCACGTATCATCAGCAATTCCATTTGCGTTTTCATCTTGCATCACCCAAATAACTCCAGGTTCAGCAAAAGAAGGTAATGGATTTCCGTAAACTACAAAATCATTTTCGTCTGTTGCATTTAATACAGTATGGTCGAATGCTAAAGTAATAGAACCTCCCCAAGCTCCTAAAGTAACGAAGCCATTTTTTGTGTTTAAAATCCCTTCTGCACTTTCTAAATTCCCTAAATTTTTGTTTAAGAATTGTCCTGGTGCTGGTAAATATTCAATTAATTCTGTAACGTAAGGCGTGCTATCTGCTGTTACTGGACGAATAAAAGCATCTACCGTTATATTATAATTGAAAGTAAACTCGCCACTAATGTTATATGCACGATAAGACAGCTCGTAATTCCCTGTCGTTTCAGGTGTAAAAGCGTAGGTGCTTTCAGACGATACTACACTATCTCCAAGGGTCCATTCGCTTGTATAGATATCATCATTTAAATTACTTGCTTCAAAAGTCTTCGTATCGGTCATTGTCATTGAAACAGCCTGCTCTGTAACAGAAAGTTCTATTTCCGGGACTAATATAGGATCTTCATCATCGCTTGAACACGCAAAAAATAATGCACTGCATCCAAATAATAGCGCTACTTTGTTTTGTTTTAAAAAATTTAATTTTTTCATTTTCATCTTTTTATTATAATTATTCTGGTTGATAAACAAATTGAATTTTGGCAGGAATATCGCCAGTGACAACTTTCCACTTAAATTCGCCGTCCGAATCGAAACAATACAAATCGCCAGGGGTAACGTAATCTTTTGCATCTGTTATATAGATGTCTTCATTTTCTGGATTTACGGCAATTCCGTAAGGGATTTGAATTAATTCCTCGTTGCCTTCAGCAATAAAAGAATCTTCTAAAACAGTTTCAGTTTTGGTGTCTAATTTGCTATACGAAATGGTATTTTCTCCTGTATAGTAATTAAATTCGGTACTGTAGATATAGGCAATGTCGTTATGAATAGTAAAATTACTTACTGCTAAATCGAACGTTTTCTTCACTTTATCTGTTTTAGTATCTACGACAAAAAAGTTTGAAGGTGTTTCAAAATAATCTCCTCGAGAAGACACATATAAATCCCCTTCGCTATCCACTTTTAAACGGTGTAGATTTTTAGCCACTTCGATGCGCTTCGTTTCTGTAAAACTTGGAATATCAATTACCGAAATACTAGTTTCGTACTCCGGTGGGCTATAACCACCAGAATTCGCCACATAAAGTTTATCGTCGTAAGCAACCAATTCTTCAGGCTGACGACCAACATCTACTTTACGAGTTACCGTTAAACTTGTCGTATCAATTTCGTTAACCTGTCCCTGTGGAGCACTTGGGTCACCTATTGTGCCCAAATAAGTACTTAAATAGGCTTTACCTTTATAAAACGTGATATATCTACAATTATCTACATTAATTTGTTTCAACTTAACACCAGTATTTGCATCTAGAACCTCAACTTTATTCGACGCATTAACTACGATATACATTTTAGAACCATAAATCCCTATATCGTTGGCAACATCTCCTAAGCCTCCAACTTCCGATGGGTTTGCATCCTTAAAACGTTCTTGTTTATATTCACCCGTCTCAAAGTCCATATAATCTAAAGAGGCTTTGTTCATAGACATGTTGCCTTCATTGACGACATAGAATCCTTTTAGAATACTATTTGGGTCAGGTGCTTGAGGTGTTTGATAAACTATCTCTGTAAAAATTGGATCGTCTGTTCTGCAAGACAAAACAGTCAATATAATTATAAAAATTAGTATATATTTTTTCATTTAATAATTAAAGTTTATAATTAATTGTAAAGCGGTACGAACGTCCCGGCATTGGGAAATTCTTAATCACATCGTATTGTTGGTCTAATAAGTTATTAACCTCTACTCCTATTTGAATGGGATTTTTCAACTCTTGAAATGTATAGTTAGCCGATAAATCGTGAGTATACCAAGGTTCTAGATAGTTAGATGCTATGTTTGCTTTCTGGCTGTAGCGACTTCCCGTATAAATAAAACTGTAGTTAAACTGAAACGCTTTATATCCTGTCATAACTGTTGCACTCCCGCTATGAAGCGGTATATATGGTATTTGGTCGCCATAACTATTACTATTAGCCGTTACATCTATTGATTCTTGATAAGTGTAATTAAGCATTCCGGTAACATTAAAATCTTTATAAAATGTTACGGAAGATTTTATGCCGACTTCTAACCCAGTAGTTTCTACTTCACCAAGATTTAGCATGGTCCATCTAAATAAATTAGCTCCGGGAACAGCCACAATTTTATCGGTAATCCATATTTTATAAACATCGGCTTGGATTTCGAAGAAGGATTTCTGTTTAGAATGTTGATATGAAAATCCGAAATCAATTTGCTCTGAATTTTCTGGTCTAAGAAAAGTATTCCCAACAAAAGTGTAGTACAAATCGTTAAAAGTAGGCATTCTGAAAATATTCTTATAAAACCCACGTAATCTCAAATCTGAATTTTGAAAAGGTTGTAGATTAATCAACACGGAAGGCGAGAATTTCTGAAAATCGTCTGCCGAATCGTAGGCTTGTACCGTCTCATTTACCGTGGTACTTAATACACTTAATTGAAGATTTAATCGTTTAAAATGAAAGTTACTTGCTAATGCATTTAGCATGGAAAATCGCTTGGGATATGCAAAACGATATAAGTTGGCATCGAGTGTATTTTCTTCAAAATCTGAAGCAAGAGATACTTCCCAAAACGGTTTCAGTTTAACCGTATTTACTATAGATGTGTAATATTTTTTCTGATTGTATCTGTTGTCTAAAATTCCATCCAGAGAAACAATTTCAGGGTCAACGTAACGCGTATAATCATCGGCGTATTTTCCTCTAACAACAAAGAAGTACGAGTCGTTTACTTCATATTTAAATTCACCTTGAATAAAACTATTTTTATCCCATAAACGTTGCGGACGCTCAAAACGATTTGCTACGATGGCACCTGGCAAACCGCGTTCGGAATCGAAATGATAATATTTTAAGTTCCAACTAATTTTCTTTGACGGATTTCCATAAAGCGCCGCTTCTACGCGATACGATTTTATGTCTGCATTTTTACGCACTGCTGTAGTATCATAAGTCCCATTCGTATATTGAAATTTATATTCACCATCGGCAGAGACCATTTCGGCACTCACGCGGGCAGCTATCTTAGGCGTTAAATTATAATCGAAAGAAAATGATGGATTAATTAGTCCGAAGGAGCCCGTTTTAAAGGTTACATCTGCTTGATATGCTTTTTCATTATTAAAATCTGGAGTTTTCGATTTTAAATAAATACTATTTGCAGACGCATAAGCATTTGCGGACTGGTCTAAATCGGTCCGTTGCCCTTGGTACAAGCTTACTTGTTCCATATTATTTAAGGAATATTTCCCTAAATCGACTTGACCATTTTGCGCATTTCCTAATTTAACACCATCGTAAAAGACTCCTGTATGTTGCGAACCCATACTACGAATATTCACCGTTTTTAATCCACCTACTCCACCGTAGTCTTTAAGCTGAACACCGCTAAAATAACGTATCGCATCGGCTACATTTAAACTATTTAAACGGGCTAACGTTCCGCCATCTAAAGTTTGCACTGGTGCTGGAGACACGTGTTTTTTATGTTGCGTAATATTATATTTTAATACAACTTCTTTCAGGGAGGTAGCGGCAACAGTATCCTGTTCTTGTGCCAAAACAGACACCGAACTGAAACACGTGATACATGTTATTAAAATAAAATTATAAAACAATTTTGAAAACCTCACCTCTATTAATTTATTGCAATCGAGGGCAGACTAACCGGTACGGGACACAGTTACTCCTAAAGAGAAGAATAATACGATTCTAATCCTAGCTTTTATCCCCGAAAGCTATTTGAATTACTAAAAAATGGCAGTTCTTCTGACTTACTCCTTCCACCTGGCCTTCCCTTTCTATTGAAAAGTGACCGAAAATTAGGTTTCCGTTATGAGCTTACAGCTGCGGGACAGTTTCGGATTTTCACCGAATTCTCTTTTAATGTTAATGTTTAAATAAACACAACAACCATTTCCCTTAATATTTAAAAATGCAAATTTAGACAAAAAACACAGATAGCAAACCATCTATTTCACATTTCATACTATTAAAATAATTCCTAGACTAATTACATCCTTTAAACACATGAAATCAGAATTTTATATAGTAAAGCAAATATAATGAGTAGGATTGATATCACTTATGATATCTATCATAGAAGATAACTATAAATTTTAAAATAAGATCTCGTGTGTGAGATCGCAACATCAATAAATTAGCATATATATTGATTCGAATAAACCCAACTTAAGTTAAGTGGATTACGGATTAGAATTTAAGGCCCCGAAAATAAACGAATACCTTGGTAATTTAAAAAAACCTGGAGAGAACCCTTCTTTCTTTATTTAGTTTCAAACATAATCTGAATAACACAGATAAAAATGAAGTTCGGGGTAAAAAGAAAAGGGCTGAAATATTTTATATTCCAGCCCTTTATCCTAAAACGTATTTTTTTATATAAGCTATAATCTTTGAAAATTAATTTAAGAAACCATTTAGACATTTCTAAATAGCCTTAGAACACAGTACGGTTGTAATAAGAAGTTTACTCTTCTACTACGATATCGTAATCATAATTAAATTCCCCTGCGATGTTATAAGCTCTGTAAGACAAAACATATTCTCCTGGAGCTTCAGCAACAAATTCATAAGAATTTTCAGAAGAAACTAAAATATCGTTTAAACTCCACTCATTAGCATATATGCTATCTACTTCTGTTACTCTTTGAGCCTCAAATGTAATGCGATCTCCAACTTTCATACCGTCCTTAAACGATAATTCTGTCATATTTAATTCGGGAGCAGCAACGCGAAAATCTGCATAGTCTTTTGCACAAGAAACAAACAAAGATGCGCATACTAGGAAAAATATGGCTGTACGCCATGTTCTGAAGTTTAATTTTTTCATTTTGTTATAGATTTGGGTTGATTCAATAATTTTACTAAAACTTCTCTAGCTACTACATTCCTTTTATTCGGAAATCAAGTATAAATCAGGTTAAAAATAAGCTTAAAGCTACTAGATGGTTTTATGTACTAATTAATTCTCTTTTTTATGTTAATATTATGATTATGTTATTTAATCTGTAAAAAATAATGACATCGATCACAGACTGAAAAAATATTCATCGTATAAATACGATATGTAATTTAGGTTAAGTCACTTATACCTTCGCAAGGTACGAAAGTTATTCAATATTTAGTGAAAATAAGTTTAGAAAAAGTAGACAACACGGACACTTTAGCGAAATTCTCAAAAGTTTCAGGCCATCTTAAACGTATTATTAATTTAAACCTCATAAATACGCAATATTGTTTGTTGACCGACAATACGAACACTTAATCGATGTTTTTTCCTTATGCAGTCTACAATCTCTCTTTATTTAAAAAAATAAAAAAAGGCAATTTTTATTCAAAATGAATGAAAATTGCCTTTAACAAAGTACTGTTTTAGTCAAGAGAATTGGAAAAATTTAAAACCAAAACTTTAACACTTTTTTGATTGAAATTTTTCAATAATTAGACCAATTTCTTTAAAAATTAGAACAATTTACCATAAATAAACTGTTAAAAACGCGAGGTAAAACATAAAAAAGGAAGACTTACTCCTTAAATGTTAATTTCGAGATTCGATTTTTTCCTGCAGCATAGGCTGTCGAATCATTCAGAAATCGAATAGTATAAAATGATACATCGCTAATATGCGTCCAAGTATCTCCACTGTCTTTAGACATGTCTACACCACTATTACTCACAGCGACCAACGTTTTAGCGTCGCTATTAGGCATATATTGCACACAACTCTTATGACTTGGTAATTGACCATCGGCAACCAATTTCCAGGTTTTTCCTCCATCTTCGGTTCTCATCTTATTACGAGTATTCACTTTTGGTTTAGTGTAGTCACCTCCAATAGCAAATCCATTTTGCTCATCATAAAAATCAATCGAGAATATGCCCTGATTATCTATTGTATTTAACATTGGTGTTTCGATACTAACCCAAGACTTCCCTTTATTATCAGAATAATAAATCGCACCGCTTGTTGTAGCAATCCATGCTTTATCTCCTAATACCTTTATATTTGTATTACTCGCAGCAAAAGCAGCTTCTCCATCGACAGCTTTCGGTAATACGTCGCATCCTAATTTATTCCACGTTTCTCCGCCATCTCTTGTTACAATTATAGAGAGACATCCGTTAACCTTATCTCCTACCGCAATACCATCTGTATCGTCCCAAAAAGTCATGGCATCATAAAACACACCTTCGCCTTCTTCTTTATATACTAGTTTCATAGAACCATCGTCTCCTGTTTTATACAAAAGGGCAGGATTTTCTATACTTAACATAAAAAAATCATTTGCGGTATGTGCAACTGCTCTAAAATGTAAGGGTACAGAATCATATAGTTGTTTAGATGTTGCCCATTGTTCCTTTTTCGGAAAATAGAGTCCGTAAGCTCCTTTATCGGCTGCAAAAGCTAAGGTACCATCGCCCATGAGCTCAATAGCTCGAATACTTAAGGAGTCGTTATAAATATCCTGAATTTCAACAGATTTATATATTTTCGAAGGTTTTTGAACATCTTGTTCACAAGAACTGATTAAAACAAAAAGTAAAAGGCTCGTTATTAGTCTCATTTATTAAAATTTTGGCTAAAAATAATTAATTAAACTTACCTTTGTGGCCTTAAATACACAAAATGCGATTACATAGAAATTTATGCTTTGCGGTAGTAGACGGATTAATGCTCATTTTTAACGAAGGAGTTTATGCCGACAAAGTTGTTCAACAATTATTAAAACGCGATAAACGCTGGGGAAGTCGCGACCGTGGTTTTGTAGCGGAAACGACTTACGAGATCGTTCGCTGGAAACGCCTATATGCTGAAATAGCCGAGGTAAAAGAGCCTTACGACAGAGATAATATTTGGAGAATATTTGCCGTTTGGGCAACTCTTAAAGGTATTAAATTACCGGATTGGTCCTATTTTGAAAATACGCCTACACGTAAAATTAAAGGACGTTTTGACGAGCTTTCTAAGATTAGAAAATTCAAAGAATCTATTCCAGATTGGATGGACGAAATCGGTGCTAAAGAACTAGGCGAAGAACTTTGGACTAAAGAGATTGCCGCTTTAAACCTGCAAGCCGATGTTGTTTTAAGAACAAACACCTTAAAAATCACAAAAGATAAGTTACAAGCCGATCTTTTTGATATGGATATTGAAACTGAGTTTATAAAAGGATATCCTGATGCACTTAAATTAAAAGAGCGCGCAAACGTATTTACGACAGAATCTTTTAAAAACGGACACTTCGAAGTGCAAGATGCATCTTCACAATTAGTGGCTAAATTTTTAGAAGTAGAACCTGGAATGCGTGTTGTAGATACATGTGCTGGTGCTGGTGGAAAAACATTACACTTGGCCTCTTTAATGGAAAATAAAGGTCAGATTATTGCTTTAGATATTTATGCTCATAAATTGCATGAATTAAAACGTCGTGCAAAACGTGATGGTGCTCATAATATTGAGCCTCGCCATATCGAATCGACTAAAGTGATTAAGAAATTATACGATAAAGCCGATCGCGTTCTAATCGACGCACCTTGTTCTGGATTAGGTGTTTTAAGAAGGAACCCAGATGCGAAGTGGAAATTACAACCTGAGTTTTTAGATAGAATTCGCGCAACGCAGCAAGAAATTCTTCAAACGTATTCTAGAATGGTTAAATCTGAAGGACAATTAGTATATGCTACATGTTCTGTTTTACCATCAGAAAACAGAAAACAAGTTGACACTTTCTTAACATCAGAATTCGGAAAAGATTTTACCTTAGTGCGCGACGAAAATATTTACGCGCACAAAACAGGATTTGACGGATTTTATATGGCATTGCTTAAGAGAAAGTAATACGATATATAATATTCAATAATACTTACGAGCTAGTAAAGATTTTTCTTTACTAGCTTTTTTTATTTTGTAAATTAGGCGCAAATCAAAAACAACTTAAATAATACCTTATGAAACACTTTTACTTATCAGTATGCTTAACCTTTTCAACTCTATTTGGCTTTGCTCAAATAAATCCACCTGAAACGTTACAAGCGTATTACAACACCGTTAACTTTTCTAAAACAGGCGTAGAACTTAAAGAAGACCTAAGCGCTGTTACCATTGCAAAACATGTTAAAGAACTTACGTACACTCCAGAAGTATGGGAAGCATTAAAGGTTACAGATCTTGATCCTGATAATAGTAACAACGTACTATTAATGTATGGTTATAACGATACGGATAACAATATTTCGACAGACAGAAGTAGAGATAAAAACAAAAACGGAGGAAATCAAGGAGAATGGAATCGTGAGCACATCTATGCAAAATCTTTAGGTACTCCAAATTTAGGTACAGAAGGCCCTGGATCTGATGCACAAATGCTACGTCCAAGTGATATTGGAAGAAATGCAGACCGTAACAATTTAAAATTTGCCGATGGTAGCGGAACTTCAGATTTTTCTGAAAGTGGCTGGTATCCTGGCGACGAGTGGAAAGGAGATTGCGCACGTATCGTAATGTACATGTATATTAGATATGGTGAGCGTTGTTTACCAACCAATGTAGGTTTTGGAGATGCTGCTCAAACACCAGACGACATGATTGATTTATTCTTAGAATGGAATATTGAAGATCCTGTTTCAGAATTCGAAAAACAAAGAAATACCTACCACGGAAACACGTCTAATACGTACGCCCAAGGTAACAGAAACCCATTTATCGATAATCCGTATTTAGCAACTGCTATTTGGGGAGGTGCAGACGCTCAAAATTTATGGGATGGTAACATAGCTGAAGACGATACAGAAGCTCCAACAGTACCTACACTTCTTGCTTCTAGCGATATTACAGCATCAAGTATTACATTAACATGGACAGCTTCTACAGACAACATTGCTGTTGCATCTTACAATGTATACATGGATGGAACGTTCTTAATGAAGGCGTATACAAATACGATCACAATTTCAGATTTAGATGCGGATACAACCTATGCGTTTACAATAACTGCCGAAGATGCTTCTAATAACATTTCTGCAGTATCAGAATCAATTTCAGCAACCACTACAGGAGAAATTGTAATGGATTATTGTACGTCTGAAAGTTTTGAAAACCTATCATCAACTATAGACGTAAACGACAGCTCATATGCAGAACGCACGTGGACTGGAGATAATGGTTTAGAGTGGACTGCAACTGGAGCTAGAATAGACCAAAATATTGATGGTACAAAAGCCGTAGCAATCGACAAAAACAATTCAGGATCTTTAACTGCTCAAACAACGAGCAATGGTATAGGTTCTTTAACCGTAACAACATTACGCGTTTTTGGTGGTGGATCTGGAACTCTAGATTTAGTTGTTAATGGTGAGGTTGTAGGACAAATTCCTTATAATGAATTTGAACAAACAACAACTATAGAAAACATAAATATTGCGGGTAACGTAACTGTCGAATTAAATAATATCACTTCAGATAATCGTGACCGTATCGTTATCGATAATCTTGCTTGGACATGTTACGAAAACACAAATTCTGATTACTGTACAGAAGAAACATTTACAAATCTTACACCTATTCAAGATTTAAACGACAGCCAGTACGGAGATAGAACATGGACTGGAGATAATGGTTTAGTATGGACTGCTACAGATGCTAGAATAGATCAGAATATCGAGTTAAGTAAAGTTATCACAATTAGAGATGGTGTCTTAACTGCTCCTAAAACAACTGGAGGTATCGGAACATTAACGGTAACAACACAACGTGTATTTGGTGGTGGTTCTGGAACTTTTGATGTGGTAGTAAACGGAAATATTGTAGGGCAAATCGCTTATAGCGACGTGGTACAAACTGTAACCGTTGAAAACATTAATGTTAATGGTGAGGTAACGTTAGAATTAAATAATAAATCAACATCATCAGACCGTGTTATTATTGAAAACCTAGCTTGGACATGTTACGACTCTTCGTTAAGTATTGAAGATGATATCTTAAATGCAGTTAAAGTATATCCTAACCCAATGGAAGATTTACTAAACATTGCAATGCCAAACGGAGAAGTATCTCAGGTTGATATTTACAATATTTTGGGAAAATTAGTCCTTTCTAAAACCATCCAGAATAGTACAAGTATTAGTACTCAAAATTTACAATCTGGTGTTTATATTTTAAGAGTGACTCAAAACAATAAAACGATTAACAAAAAATTAGTTAAGAATTAATTTCTAAGAAATTCAATTTAAAAAGCGACCCAATGGGGTCGCTTTTTTTATGGAAAAAACTTTGGTTTATGACTTAAAAAAGACTGTATTATTTTTTGAAAAAATATCGCTAAAAAACACTAATTTTGTCCTTTCTTAAAAAAATAATACAAACCTCATTATATGATTCATTTCTTTGGAAACGTAAACGGCAAATTATTTGCTGTACAAACAGTTAAAGAATTATCGACTGAAACTATTTCAAAATTATCATGGCTTTTTGGCAACCAGCCTAAGTTAGAACAAGCATCAATCGATGCTTTTTTTGTTGGCCCACGTGCCGCTATGATTACACCTTGGAGTACAAATGCTGTTGAAATTACTCAGAATATGGGTATCGCAGACATTATCCGTATTGAAGAATTTGAAGCTGTCGCTGAAGATTTTTCAGATTTCGACCCGATGATTTCTCAAAAATACGAGGCCTTAAGTCAAGAATCGTTCACAATTGATATCAAGCCTGAACCGATTTTAAATATTGAAGATATTGCCGCTTACAACGCGCAAGAAGGTTTGTCTTTAAACGATGAAGAAGTTGCATATCTAGAAGGTGTTGCTAAGAAAATTGGTCGTCCGTTAACAGATTCTGAAGTCTTCGGATTTTCACAAGTAAATTCTGAGCACTGTCGTCATAAAATTTTCAACGGAACATTTGTTATCGATGGTGAAGAAAAAGACGTGTCATTATTCAAAATGATTCGTGAAACTTCAAACAAAAATCCTAACGATATTGTATCGGCTTATAAAGATAATGTCGCGTTTGTAAAAGGTCCAGTTGTCGAACAATTTGCACCTAAAACAGCCGACAAACCTGATTTTTATGTCACAAAAAATTACGAATCTGTTATTTCTTTAAAAGCAGAAACTCATAATTTCCCAACTACTGTAGAGCCTTTTAACGGTGCTGCAACAGGTTCTGGTGGAGAAATTCGCGATAGACTTGCAGGAGGAAAAGGATCTTTACCTTTAGCTGGAACTGCAGTATATATGACGTCGTATTCTCGTTTAGAAGAAAATCGTCCGTGGGAACAAAAAATGGATGCACGTCCGTGGTTATACCAAACCCCAATGGATATTTTAATAAAAGCTAGTAATGGTGCGTCAGACTTTGGAAACAAATTCGGACAACCGTTAATTACAGGTTCTGTATTAACATTCGAACATAACGAAAACGCGTCTTCAAGTACAGCGAAAGCTAGAAAATTAGGTTTCGATAAAGTCATTATGCAAGCTGGTGGTATTGGTTATGGTAAAGCAGACCAAGCCTTAAAAGACACTCCAAAAAAAGGTGATAAAATCGTTATTCTTGGTGGAGAAAATTACCGCATTGGAATGGGTGGTGCTGCTGTTTCATCTGCAGATACTGGAGAATTTGCTTCAGGTATCGAATTAAATGCGGTGCAACGTTCTAATCCAGAAATGCAAAAACGTGCTGCAAACGCCGTTCGTGGTATGGTCGAAAGTGAAGAAAACTTCATCGTTTCTATTCACGATCATGGAGCTGGTGGACATTTAAATTGTTTATCAGAATTGGTAGAAGATACAGGAGGAAAAATCAATTTAGACAGTTTACCTGTTGGAGACCCTACCCTATCGGCTAAAGAAATTATCGGTAACGAATCTCAAGAACGTATGGGATTAGTTATTGCTGAAGAGCATTTAGAAACACTTCATAAAATTGCAGATAGAGAACGTTCTCCTATTTACGATGTTGGAGAAGTTACAGGAAACGACCGCTTTACTTTCGAATCTAAAACGACTGGTGAAAAGCCAATGGATTTAGCTTTAGAAGATATGTTTGGAAGCTCTCCTAAAACCATAATGACCGACAATACAATTGTCAGAAAATATAAAAACCCACGCTACAAATCTAAAAACTTAAAAATCTATTTAGAGCAAGTATTACAGTTAGAAGCTGTGGCTTGTAAAGATTGGTTAACGAACAAAGTTGATAGATGTGTTGGTGGTAAGGTTGCCAAGCAACAATGTGTTGGACCATTACAAATTCCGTTAAACAATGTTGGTGTTATGGCACTAGACTTTAACGGAAAAGAAGGGATTGCAACCTCTATTGGGCACGCTCCTATTTCGGCTTTAATCCTGCCTGATGCAGGAAGTAGAAATGCCATTACAGAATCGCTTACCAATATTGTTTGGGCACCTTTAAAAGATAATTTAAAGAGTGTAGCCTTATCGGCAAACTGGATGTGGCCTTGTAAAAATGAAGGTGAAGATGCTAGATTATACAAAGCAGTTCAAGCCGTTTCAGAATTCGCAATAGACTTAGGTATTAATGTCCCTACAGGAAAAGACTCATTATCTATGAAGCAAAAATATCCTAACGAAGATGTTATTGCTCCTGGAACTGTGATTATTTCTGCAGCAGGAAATTGTTCTGAAATTTCTAAAGTTGTAGAACCGCTTTTAAAAGCTGATGGAGGAAACATCTACTATATTAATATGTCTCAAGACGACTTTAAACTAGGAGGAAGTTCTTTTTTCCAAGCTTTAAATGCTATTGGAAACGACACCCCAGATGTAAAAGATTCTAGTTTTGTAAAGAATGCTTTTAACGCGATTCAGAACTTAATTAAAGCGGATAAAATTGAAGCTGGACATGATGTTGCTTCTGGAGGATTAATCACAACATTATTAGAATTGTGTTTTGCAGATGTTAATCTAGGTGCAGATTTTGACTTAACATCTTTAAATGAAGAAGATTCACTTAAAATATTATTCTCTGAAAATGCAGGACTTGTTTTTCAAGCAGATGCTTCAGTAGAAACTATTTTAGCTGAAAACAATATTGAAGTATTCAAAATTGGAACAGCTAATGCTTCTGGTAAAATAAACATTAAAAACAACGAAGATGCATTCGCTTTTGATGTAGCCGAATTAAGAGATGTGTGGTACAAAACATCTTATTTATTAGACCAAAAACAAACCAAAAATAATGTTGCTGATGCGCGTTATGCAAACTATAAAAATCAGCCACTTCAATATACATTCCCTAAAAATTTCACAGGTAAGCGTCCTACAATAGATGCAAGTCAGCCAAAACCAAAAGCTGCTATTATTCGTGAAAAAGGAAGTAATTCTGAACGTGAAATGGCAAATGCCATGTATTTAGCTGGTTTCGATGTAAAAGATGTACACATGACCGATTTAATTTCTGGTCGTGAAACCCTTGAAGACATTCAGTTTATTGGTGCCGTTGGAGGTTTTTCTAACAGTGATGTTTTAGGTTCTGCTAAAGGTTGGGCAGGTGCATTTATGTATAATGAAAAAGCAAATACAGCATTAAAGAATTTCTTTAAAAGAGAAGACACGCTTTCTGTTGGAATCTGTAATGGATGTCAACTTTGGATGGAATTAGAATTGATTAATCCAGAACACGACGTTCACGGAAAAATGTTACATAACGACTCGCATAAACACGAAAGTTCATTTACTTCAGTAGAAATTCAGAAAAACAATTCGGTAATGTTATCTAGTTTAGAAGGTAGCACACTTGGTGTTTGGATTTCTCACGGAGAAGGAAAATTCAACCTTCCTAAAGAAGAAAGCGAATACAATATTGTAGCTAAATATGGTTACGAAGGTTATCCTGCAAATCCTAATGGCTCGGACTTTAATACAGCCATGATGTGTGACGCTTCAGGAAGACATTTAGTAACGATGCCACATATAGAACGTTCTACATTTCAATGGAACTGGGCAAACTATCCAGAAGGCAGAACAGACGAAGTGTCTCCGTGGTTAGAAGCATTTGAAAATGCTAAAAAATGGATTGACGGGAATAAACAATAAAATTCATTACATTCGTTTTATAAACGGAGTGAATGAAATATATATTACTAGTCTTTATATTACTGACTAACACAATTATACTTGCACAAGACACAACGCATCAGCTTGACGTTGATGCGTTGAAAGTGCAAATAAAATCTGAAACGAATAAAGGTCAGAAACTAAAATTACTTGATAGTTTAACAGACCTTATTTATCAGAAAACAGAATTGGATTTCGACTCTATCTCTAGATTCACTATAGATTATGCCATCCAATTAGACTCCTTTAATATTGCCTCTCGCAATACTCAAAACCTTATAAATTATTATAATAATGTCTTAGGCCAACCTGAGGAAGGCGTAATACTTTTCAAAACCTATTTCAACACTTTTAAAGATCATTTAACCGACAGAAACCTTGCCGGAATCTACATCGATGCTGGAGATAGTTATTATTTCATAAAAGAAGTCGACACCGCGATGTCTTATTATAGCAAAGCGAAAGACTACGCGACAAAAGCAGGTAACGATCACGTAAAAGCCTTTGCCATTTTATACCAAGGGTACACCTACACCGACGAAGGTGATTTTGCTAAGGCATCTCAACACATACAGGAAGCTTCAAAAATTTTTCAAAAAGTTAAGGATACCTTCAATATTATTACCTCAAGAAATGCCTTATCTATATTATATAGTGCCAACGGATTTTTAAAGGAAGCAGAACTAGAACGCAAAGAAGCTATTGAGCTGGGAGAGCTTTCTAAAAATTACGGGGTATTAATTTCAATTTATGCCAATTCTGCCACCGATAATAAGAAACAGGGTTTACAAAAAGAACGTTTAATTAATATACATAAAGCGGTTGCGGCTAGTGAAAAATCAGATCACCTTGATTATTTTAGACCGATACTTCTACATACCTTAGTTATTGCGTATGCCGAAAATGACAGTCTAGACAAAGCTAGATCGTATTATAAAACATTAAAAGCAGATAAAAAAAACATTGAAGGCATCTATGAAAGTAATTACTATAGAGCTTCTAGCCGTTTAGCTTTTGCTGAAAAAGACTATCCTTCTGCTCTAGAATGGGGTGAGAAATACCTCGATCTTGTTAAAGCGACAAACAACATTCACAACATAGAAGATGGCGAATCCTTTTTAGCCGATGTTTACGAAAAACTCAATCAATATAAGGAAGCGTATACACATTTAAAAGCCTTTAAAAAGATTGAAGATTCACTGAAATCTGTTCAAAAAAACAATGCCTTAAGCTATTACCAAACGCTTTATGAAACCAATAAACGCGATCAGAAAATAAAAGATCAGAATAGTGAGATAAAATTATTAGACGAACAACACACGCGTAAAGCACAATTAATGTGGCTCAGCATAATTATTCTTATTGCTTTATTTTCAATCATTTATTTGTATCGTTCTCGTAAATATTCACGAAAAAATGTTCAACTTCAGAAAATATTTGCTCAAGATTTAATTCATAGTGTCGAAGCAGAACGTAAACGTATTTCTAGCGAGCTTCATGATAGTGTTGGACAAAGCCTCTTACTTATTAAGAATAAAATATTTTTAGAAAGTGAAAACAGAACAGATACGGCTTTGGTTGATGATGCTATTGATGAGATAAGAACAATATCTCAGCAATTACATCCTTTTCAATTTGAAAAATTAGGTTTAATAAATTCGATAAAAAATACAGTAGAAAACTTTCAAAAGAATTCTCTTATTTTCTATTCAGAAGATATAGACATCGAAGTTTTAGATATTTCAAAAGACAAGGAAATATTTATTTATAGAATACTACAAGAATGCTTAAATAATGTTGAAAAACATTCTGAAGCAAAGGCCTGCGCCATACGCATAGAAAATTTAAAAGATGCCGTTCTTTTTGAAATAAAAGATAATGGGATTGGTTTTGACGTTACAGAAAATACTAAATTATTAAATAGTTTAGGCATGAAAACGCTAAAAGAACGCGCACAACTTATCGGTGCACAGCTAAGTATTAATTCGATTAAGGGAACAGGAACAACAATTCAAATAAAAATTCAAAAAGACTAAACTATGGCGACCACTATTCTTCTTGCCGACGACCACCCTTTATTATTAAATGGTACTAAAGAGTTTTTAGAAAAAAAATGGTTTAAAGTGATTGCTACAGCAACCGATGGTAATTCGGCTTATAATAGAATTGTAGAATTACAGCCTGATATTGCCATTTTGGATTTTGATATGCCAAAACTGAACGGCTTAGAAATTGCTATGGAAATTAAACGAAATAGCTTAACTACAAAAGTTGTTATTTTAACTTTACATAAACAGGAATCGATCTTAAAAGAAGTTGGAAAATCTATACATGGCTATGTTACTAAAGATAGTGCTTTAGAAGAATTGGAAGCCTGCCTGGAAAGCATAAAAAACAACACTAATTATGTTGGTAAAAAATTACTAACTAGTATTCATATTAATAGTAGTACAGATTCTAGTGTTGAAAAATTGACACCTACCGAACTAAAAATTTTAAAGTATTTAAATAAGAATTTCAGTAGTCCGCAAATCGCAGAAGAATTATTTATTTCAAAACGTACAGTTGAAAAACACAGAAGCAATATTATTAAAAAATTAGAAATTGATACCACTAGCCAAAACGCACTCTTTCTTTGGTTAAAAAACAATCCAAATATTTTCAATACGTAAGCTTACGAATAGTTTACTAATGCAACAATATTTACTTTTAGGAAACTTAAATACAACGCATTATACACAACACACACACATATTACACGCCTATTAATTATTGGATTCTTAACGTTTATTCGGTTGAATTGCACGATAACGAAACGCATCTAATACAGCCAGATGGTTACAGCTATATTATTTATAAAACAGAAGAGACAAGCACTGTATTATACTACAAGCCGTCTACAGCACCTTTAATCCTTAAATCCGAACGCGAGAGTATCTACTATATCTCCAAGTGTAGGCCCACTTTTGTCGGTTATTTAATGAAACAAAAAATTAAAATGACACCGTTAAAACCAACCGATTTTTTAAAAAGCCTGTCTTCCACTAAATTTAAATCTATAATCCCTACAGTACTAGACAATATTGTAATGCATTTACATGCGAACAAAAACGCATCCTTACCGGAGCTTAAAAAGCATTACCAATGTACTCATCTAAAAATAAATTACCTTTTTAAAAAAAATATCGGGGTTACGTTTAGTGAATATAAAAACATTTTAAAGCAAATTACGTAACTCTACGCATTGTAAAACCTAATGATTATCTATAATTTAGTTCTAACTATAAAACATTTAAATATATCTATATCTCCTATAGTAAATGCGTTTCAAATAAAATAAAAGTGCTATTAGTCCAAAATGACAGATTAAGATCGAAATGGTCTTAATCTGTTTTTTTGCCGTTATTTCCATAACTAGATCTTTAAGAAAATCACTCTAGAAGTACTAGCGACCCGGAAACTACTGCTCCAAAAAACACGAGCCTTTTCTAAAAACAAGAAGCAGCAGTAACCTCTCACCTTCTACTAAAACTTTTTTTATTCGTTAAAATGCTTTATTTTCAAGCTGTGAAAAAATTATTTATCGGATTATTTATATTGTGGTCAATTGGTAATCTTAACGCTCAGAACCACAGCAATCAAAACGAACGCATCACACAATTTTTCTATCGCGATAGCATCATTTCCATGCAGCACTGGTTAAATTCTAACAAAACCATAGATAGTATAAAAACCTATTATAAAACAGGAGAACTCGATGAGTCTTTTTACTTATTCAAAAATAAATTCCAAGGCACTTGTTATAAACACAATAAAAAAGGTGAATTGGTTACTACTTGGATTTTCGATAAAGGAAAACTAAAAACAAGAACAGACCACATTCTTGAATTCACGAAAAAGAATGAAGAAAAAATTATAAAATTCCACACCGATTTAATTGCCATTAATCTTGCGCTAAAAAACACACCTAACAAAACGTCTTTAATTGCAAAACGGGCACGTATACGCACACATTTAAGCAATCATACCTTAGCAATAAACGACTATTTACATCTAATTAAGGTACTTCACAAACTATCGAAAAAGAAAAACACCCCACCTCCTGCAAACTTATTAGCAAATGTATACAGCACCTTAGCAACAAATTATGAGGCTTTAGAAATGGATAATTACGTGATTAATTACAAGTTTAAAGCCATGGCTGCCGATCCGGAAAACACGCGCTTAATATATAATTTCAGTTCCTTTTTATACATGATAAAATCTTACGAACTCGCGCTCTATTATGCGAATCAGGTTATCGCAATAAAACCAGAACATTCATTTGCTAATCGTTTACTAGCCGCCATTTATACGGAGTATGAAGATTACGACAAAGCATTAAATCATATAAATATTGCATTTAAAAATGAGGACAGTTTATTAAAAAACGGATACGGAACTGAAGAGCAAGATATAAGAACACAAAGAGGTTATATTCTTCATAAACTGGGAACATCTAACGCTGGGATTACAGATTTAAAAGAAGCGTTACGATTAAATGAAGATAATTCCTTCGCGTACCGAAATCTTGGAGTCGTGTATTACGATTTAGAATTATATAATTTAGCGTGCACTAACTTACAGCAGGCAAAAACATTGGGTTATGAAAAAACTCACGATCGGTACGATTTACAGGATTATCTCGAGTATTCCTGCAATTACACACAAAACGAAATACTTGCGAGAACGACTCATAAATCTCCAAACCGAGAAAATAAACCATCTATTTACCCCAATCCGACTAACGATATTGTGAATATTAAAAATCTAGCATTCCAAGATTATGATTTTAGGGTGTTTGATTTCACGGGGAAATTAGTAAAAGAGGGCAATAGTAAAGTACCTATAAATATATCACACCTCCCCACTGGCGCTTATATTCTAAAAGTAACTTCTAACAACTTAAATGAAACGTTTAGAATACTAAAAGAGTAAATCGGTATCTAAGGATACATGTAATTATTTAAAGCATCTTGAATTTAAAGTTTCGCATGGCCTAAAACGAATAGGTGCTTACTCTGATTTCTGATTTGAATAAAAATGTTCAACAATCTCATCGTAACTCTTAATCGTACTTTTTATCCAATCCATGCGCTTTTCTAACTGCTCTTCCTCGGTAAGCCTCCATTCTATATTGGTGCGCTTTAGCTTAGTTGTTACATGTTGTAAAATAATAGCTGCAGAAACAGAGATATTTAAACTCTCTGTAAACCCAACCATAGGAATTTTTAAAAACGAGTCTGCTTCATCTAACACCGCTTGCGACAACCCTTCTGTTTCTCTTCCGAAGAAAAAACAAGACGGCTTAGATACATCAAAATCATGTAATTCACAATCGTTTTCATGCGGCGTTGTGGCGACAATCTGATAGCCTTTTCGTTTTAAATCTGCGATACAATCTTTCACGTGATTATAGCGATTTAAATCTACCCACTTCTGCGCTCCCATTGCAATTTCCCGATCTATACGTTTAGAATTCTTCTCTTCAACAATATTCACTTCCTGAATGCCAAATACGTCGCAACTTCTAATTACCGCACTGGTGTTGTGTAGCTGATACACATCTTCTGTAGCCACCGTAAAATACTTTGTACGTTCGGGTAACACAGTATCGAACCGTGCCTTACGCTCAGGAGTAATTATATTTTCTAAATGTTCAAGGAGTTTTAAATCGATCATTAAATTAGTTTGCTAGTTAGAATCTTCGAATTTATAAAAATGATTTCTTATTTTTAACTAATGAAACATATAGTTGTACTTAGTGGTGCAGGAATTAGTGCCGAAAGTGGGTTAAAAACCTTTAGAGATAGCGATGGATTATGGGAAGGCCATGATGTTATGGAAGTAGCAACTCCAGAAGGTTTTGCTAAAAATCCAGAATTAGTATTAGACTTTTACAACCAGCGCAGAAAGCAATTGAAGGATGTAAAACCTAATCCCGCGCATTTCGATTTAGCGGCTTTAGAAAATGAATATAAAGTCACGATTATTACTCAAAATGTAGACGATTTACACGAACGCGCAGGCAGCACAAACGTAATTCATTTACACGGCGAATTATTGAAAGCTAAAAGCGTAAGTAATGAAGACATTTTACCTTGGACTACAGATATTAAACTGGGAGATCTATGTAAAAACGGATATCAAATTCGTCCGCATATCGTATGGTTTGGAGAAGCGGTTCCTATGATAGATTTAGCTATGTCGGTTTGTAAAACGGCCGATATTTTAATTATTATCGGGACTTCAATGCAAGTGTATCCAGCAGCAAGTTTGATGCATTATGTTGAAGCACAAACGCCTGTATATTATATCGATCCTAATCCGGCAAGCATGAGTGACAAACATGTTAAAACGATTCGCGAAAATGCGACTTCTGGCATGAAAACTGTTTTAAAAGACTTATCTTTAAATTAAACATTATACAATTTACTGTTTCAAAAAACAGCAAAACAATTGTAAGTTAATATTCTTTAAACTACTTTTAGTTTTATGACAGATGCCGAGATAGAACAAGAAAATGCAACGATTGCAAAAGCTTATAAAGACCTTTTAAAGGTTAGTTACCGAACCCTTTCTGATGATGATAAAAAACTGATTCGAAAAGCGTTCGAAATTGCTGTTGATGCCCATAAGGATCAGCGCCGGAAATCTGGCGAAGCCTATATTTTTCATCCTATTGCTGTTGCGCGATTGGTTGCCCAAGAAATAGGATTAGATGCCACTTGTATCGCAGCCGCTCTACTTCACGATGTTGTAGAGGATTGCCCAAGATATACGGTTGATGATATAAGAGAACTTTTTGGAGAAACTGTTGCATTAATTGTAGAAGGTTTAACCAAAATCTCTTCCATGTCTAAAGATCTGGAAGACGTCTCGCTACAAGCAGAGAATTTCAGAAAAATGCTACTGACTTTAAATGATGACGTACGTGTAATCATTATAAAAATCGCAGACCGTTTGCACAATATGCAGACTATGGATTCTATGCGTGCCGACAAGCAAATTAAAATTGCTAGCGAAACGCTCTATATATATGCGCCTTTAGCACACCGTATTGGACTTTATAATATTAAAACAGAATTAGAAGACTTAAGTTTAAAATACACCGAACCGGAAGTCTATTTTGATATTCTAACTAAAATTAAGGATAGTAAAGAACAGCAAGACCAATACATTAGAGAATTTAATGAACTCATTGAAAAATCTCTCGATAAAGAAGGTTTACACTACACCATAAAAGGACGCCCGAAATCCATTTTTTCTATCCGTAAAAAGATGATGAAACAAGGCGTATCTTTTGATGAAGTTTACGATAAATTCGCCGTTAGAATTATTTATAAAAGTGATACTGCAAATGAAAAATTCATAGCTTGGAAAATTTATTCCATCGTTACAGATCATTTTCGTCCAAATCCAATTCGTTTAAGAGACTGGATTTCTTCACCTAAATCTACAGGATACGAAGCACTGCACATTACCGTAATGGGACCAAAAGGCCGTTGGGTAGAGGTTCAAATCCGTAGTGAGAGGATGAATGAAATTGCTGAAAAAGGATACGCAGCACACTATAAATATAAACAAGGAACAGAAAAAGAAGATAGTTTAGATTCTTGGGTTGCAAAACTTCAAGATGCTTTAGAAAATAATGAGACGAATGCCGTCGATTTTGTAGAGCAGTTTAAACTTAGCTTATATGCTAAAGAGATTTTCGTTTTTACCCCTAAAGGAGATTTAAAGTCCCTACCAAAGGACGCTACACCTTTAGATTTTGCATTTAATATACATTCTGAAGTGGGAATGCGAACCCGTGGAGCCAAAGTAAACGGTAAATTAGTACCGCTTAGTTACAAATTGCATAGTGGCGATCAGGTTGATATATTAACATCCGACAGTGCCAAGCCTAATTCAAACTGGTTAGACTATGCGACTACAGCCAAAGCAAGAAGTAAAATAAAATCTGCTTTAAAAGAAGACAAAAAACACATTGGTGAAGACGGGAAAGAAATTTTAAGACGAAAGCTAAAACAACTTAAAATAGATTTAAATGAAAAATCGATCAATGAATTGGTCCATTATTTCAAGCTTAAAACAAGTTTAGATTTATTTTACCGTATAGGTATTGGAGCTATCGATAACACACAGTTAAAAGCATACGCCTCTTCGAGAAGCAATGCCCTAGTTAGTTTCTTTAAAAACAAAATCACACGTCGCTCCAATGTCTCGAAAGAAGACCTTGAAAAGGACGAAGTTATTGCAAAATACGATTTACTTGTTTTTGGAAAAGAAGAAGAGCAACTGGACTATAAACTTGCGAATTGCTGCAATCCCATACCTGGAGATCAAGTATTTGGTTTTATAACGGTAAATGAAGGTATTAAAGTACACAAGAAAAACTGTCCAAATGCCGTATCTTTGCAATCGAATTATGCATACCGCATTATTCAGGCGAAATGGATTGACTCTTCACAGCAAGAATTTTCTGCTCAACTGAAAATATCTGGTTTAGATAATATGGGATTAGTAAATGCGATAACTAAAGTTATCTCAAACAATATGCATGTTAATATTAAAAGCATAAGTTTTCAAACCGACGACGGACTGTTTTTTGGCAAAATTAACGTAATTGTTAAGAATAATTCGATGCTTAATAAATTGGTTACGAATCTTAAAAAAATTAATGGTATAGATAAGGTGTCTAGAATCTAAAATTATACGTAAATTTGTCGTTGAAATTATGAGTTTAAAATCAGATACAAAAAATCAGGACATTGTAAAGAATGTCTTCACGAAATTTCTAGAAGATAACGGTCACCGTAAAACGCCCGAACGTTATGCTATACTTCAAGAAATTTACGATAGTGAAGTTCATTTCGATATAGAATCTCTATATCTTAATATGAAAAACAAGAAATATCGTGTTAGTCGTGCTACGCTTTACAATACTATAGAGCTTCTTTTAGGTTGCAGCTTAGTTAGAAAACATCAGTTTGGTCAAAATCAAGCACATTACGAAAAATCGTATTTCGATAAACAACACGATCACGTTATCCTTACAGATACCGGTGAAGTTATCGAATTTTGCGATCCACGTATTCAATCCATAAAAAAAACTATTGAAGAGGTTTTTGACATTGAAATTAAAAATCATTCGCTATATTTTTATGGCAACAGAAAAACAACAACCAAATAATATACTTTTATAATGGCAGTAGACTTACTACTAGGGTTACAATGGGGTGACGAAGGCAAGGGAAAAATTGTCGATGTACTTACTTCTAAATACAATATCATTGCACGTTTTCAAGGTGGTCCAAATGCAGGACACACTTTAGTTTTTAACGGCAAAAAACATGTTTTACATACCATTCCTTCTGGAATTTTCCACGACGAGGCTATGAACTTAGTAGGTAATGGTGTTGTTATTGACCCAGTAATTTTCAAAAAAGAATTAGATAAGCTTGAGGAACAAGATGTAGATTACAGAAAATCACTTCTTATTTCTCGTAAAGCACATATTATATTACCAACACACCGTTTATTAGATGCCGCTAGTGAAGCTTCTAAAGGTAAAGCCAAAATTGGTTCTACTTTAAAAGGTATTGGTCCAACTTACATGGACAAAACTGGGCGTAACGGTATGCGTGTTGGAGATCTAGAATTAAGCGATTGGAAAGAACGTTATAGAGCTCTTGCAGATAAGCACGAGGCTATGATTGGATTTTACAACGTTGAAATTCAATACGATTTAGCAGAACTTGAAACTGAATTTTTTGAAGCTGTAAAAGTTTTAAAATCTTTAAAATTCATCGATTCTGAAGAGTATGTGTACCAAGCACAAAAATTAGGAAGAACAATTCTTGCCGAAGGTGCTCAAGGTTCTTTATTAGATATCGATTTCGGAACGTATCCTTTCGTAACATCTAGTAACACAACTGCTGCTGGAGCATGTACAGGTTTAGGTGTAGCACCAAATCAGATTGGTGAGGTTTTCGGAATTTTCAAAGCATACACTACACGTGTAGGTTCTGGACCATTCCCTACCGAATTATTCGACGAAGATGGTGCGACTATGGCTAAAGTAGGACACGAATTCGGAGCAACAACAGGACGTGCACGTCGTTGTGGTTGGTTAGATCTTGTGGCTTTAAAATATGCATGTCAAGTTAACGGAGTTACACAATTAATGATGATGAAAGCAGATGTATTATCTGGTTTCGAAAAATTACAAATCTGTACTGCGTATAAATATAAAGGTGAAGTTATCGAACATTTCCCTTACAATATCGAACCAGAAAACGTTGAACCAATCTATACAGAATTTAATGGTTGGAGTGAAGATTTAACTAAGATGTCTAACGACTCTGAACTTCCACAAGCATTAAACGAATATATCGTATTTTTAGAAAAAGCCTTAGAAACGCCTATTACTGTTGTTTCTGTAGGTCCAGATAGAAAAGAAACTATTTTCAGATAAATAGTAAAAACACATATCATACCTTTTTAAAGACCTGCTTAAATCTATTAAGCAGGTCTTTTTATTTGCAATTCTCCCCGTCAAAAAGAAACGACAGCTCATAATACATATCATTAGACTCAAAATACACTTACCAAAGAACACCTAACAAAAAACCTTCAGTAAACATATTTAAAGAAACAGTATAGAATAAGTTAATCAACGCTCCATACTAATTTGGAGCGTTTTTTGTTATACAAACAATTATACAATATAATTATCCTTATTTTTGTCTTAAATATTTTAATTTGAAAACAGCCCAACTACGCTATATATCCGTATTAATTCTTTTCATATCGTGCACGCAACTATATGCGCAACAACAAAAACGAATTGAAATTGAATATTCAGGATTTCTATCTTACGACGAAGTTAAATATCCCGATGCGAAAGTATTAACCCGTGACGATTCTGGTCAGATTCACATTATACACGAAGGGATAAATATGTGGTGTGACCAAGCGATACATTACGGAAAAGAAGATTTTATAGAAGCTTATGGTCATGTAAAAATGAAGCAAGGCGACACCATAAATATGGATGCCAAATATGTGGAGTATAGTGGTAAAACAAAATTAGCATTTGCTAGTGGCGATGTTGTATTAACAGAACCAAGTTCTGTATTAAAAACAGATACGTTATACTTTGACCGAGAAAAACAACAAGCCTTTTATAAATCTGGTGGTACAGTAGTAAGAGATTCTTCGGGGACTATTACAAGTCGAATTGGTCGATATTATATGGATATAAAAAAATATCAATTTGTAAAAGACGTTAAGCTAGTAAATCCAGAATACGTACTTGAAACAGAACAGTTAGATTACTACACCGAAAATGCACTGGCTTATATGTACGGTCCCAGCACGATTACGGGCAAAACTTCTAAAATATATTGTGAACGTGGTTTTTATGATACCACAAACGATATTGGGTATTTTATAAAAAATTCTCGAATAGATTACGACAATCGAACGATTAAAGGTGACAGTTTATATTTTAACAGAAATGATAGTTTTGCTTCAGCAACCAATAATATTACGGTAATCGACACTTTAAATAACAGTGTTATTAAAGGGCATTACGCAGAAGTATTTAGAGCAAAAGATTCTGTTTTTATCACCAAGCGTGCCTTAGCAATTTCTGTTCAAGAAAAAGATTCACTTTACATTCACGGAGACACCCTAATGGTTACGGGAGCACCAGATCATAGAATAACTAGGGCCTTTAGGAATGTTAAGATGTATAAATCTGACATGAGTGGGAAAGCCGATTCTATACATGTAGACCAATCTTCTGGTTTAACACAACTTATCAACCTTTCTAGGTTATCATCGAAAGACAATTTTGCGGTCAAACGCCGCCCAATTATTTGGAATATCGGTAGTCAAATGACGGGAGATACCATCCATATAAAATCGAATGCAAAAGAAGAAAAACTAGATTCACTTATCGTTTTCGACAATGCATTTATTATTAGTAAAGATACCGTTGGTCCTGGTTTCAATCAGATTTCTGGACAGAAATTATATGGTTTGTTCAATGAGGAAAATCAACTACGACAAGTCGATATTATCAGAAATGCAGAATCCATTTACTATGCGAGAAACGAAAAACAAGAGTTAATTGGGATTGAAAAGTCTAAATCGGCAAGTATTTCAATGTTTTTTGAAGGTAATGAAATTAACGAGTTACGAAAAAACACGGAAGTAGACGGAGCCTTATATCCGGAATCTAAATACCCTGCTAACGCAAAAAAACTAAGAGGTTTCGATTGGCGTGAAGAAGAGCGTCCGTTAAGTGTCGAGGATCTATTTAAGGACGATCCACCATTAGATCTTCCTGTTATAAAAGGACTAGAACCTTATATCCCACAAGACGAGTTTTTCGATGAAGCATTAATCGATCGTGCGGAAAGTGCAGAAGAAAGTAATAAATCTAAAAACGTTCAAAATCCGTCTAAAGCATCACGACATTTGCCTACTCAGGATTCCATTCCGAATCTAAATACAACTTTAAAAACTTTGGAGAATCAACCTGTTAGTCCTAAAAAAACACCTTAATATATGAAAGACGCATTTTTCAAATATCAAGCTCAGACATCACCTTTTCCTTTAGCCATGGAAATTTCACATGCAAAGGGATCTTATATTTATGATACTAATAATAAAGCGTATTTAGATTTTGTTGCAGGTGTATCGGCCTGTAGTTTAGGTCATAGTCACCCTAAAGTTATAAATGCCATAAAAGATCAGTTAGATAAATATATGCATGTTATGGTTTATGGGGAATATATTCAGAAGCCTGCTGTAGAATTGGCTCAGTTTTTTGCAAGTCACACTCCAGAACCTTTAGAACAAACTTATCTGGTAAACTCAGGAACAGAAGCGATTGAAGGTGCTTTAAAATTAGCAAAACGTGCCACAGGCCGAAGTGAAATTATTGGAGCAAAACGAGCGTACCATGGAAATACTATGGGATCAATGAGTCTTATGGATTTTGAAGAACGCAAACAAGCTTATAGACCTTTAGTTCCTGGAGCTAAATTTATTACCTTTAATAATGAAGAGGAACTAGAAGAGATTACGATCAAAACAGCCGCAGTAATTTTAGAAACTATACAAGGTGGCGCGGGATTTATAGAACCACAAAACGGGTATTTAACCAAAGTAAAAGCAAAATGTGAAGCTGTTGGCGCACTACTAATTTTAGATGAAATTCAGCCAGGAATAGGAAGAACGGGAAAACTTTTTGGATTCGAAAATTATAATTGTACCCCAGATATTTTAGTTACTGGAAAAGGTTTAGGAGGAGGGATGCCAATTGGAGCATTTACAGCCTCAACGAAACTCATGGCACACTTAAAAGAAGATCCTAAAATGGGGCATATCACAACCTTTGGTGGGCACCCCGTAATTGCCGCCGCCGCTTTAGCGACATTAAAAGAAGTTACAGAAAGTAATTTGATGGCTGAAGCTTTAGAAAAAGAACAACTCATTAGACACTTATTACAACACCCATTAATCACAGAAATCCGAGGAAAAGGTTTAATGCTTGCCGCTTTAACTCCAAGTGCCGAAATTACCAATCAAGTCATTTTAGAGGCGCAGAATAAAGGATTAATAGCGTTTTGGTTACTTTTCGAACCCAAAGCAATTCGAATTACACCACCATTAACTATTTCTAATGCAGAAATAAAGGAAGGTTGCGAGATTATTATCAACATCCTAAACAACATAAACACATAAAGATCAGTACTTTGAATCAACATAACGTTTTTACTATTTATTACTGTTGATTACTTTGTTGAAAAGATTCATATCGTTTTTCAATAATGCGTAAATTTGGTCATTACATTTAATGGTATAAGAAACCATATATAGCTGCCTATGGAGTTCAGTCCTAACAACAACGAATTATCTTTAACTAAGTTTGAATCTATGCTCAAAACAAATCATGTTTTGTTTTTTGATTCAGAAGAGTTCGAGAATATCATTCATTATTATTTAGATTTAGGTAAAATAACTTTAGCAAAAAAAGCTATTAAATTAGGCCTAGACCAACATCCATCCTCTACCAATTTAAAATTGTTTAAAATTGAAGTTTTTGTTTTCGAAAACAAATTGGAGCAAGCAGATACGATGCTAAATGATTTGTATACGTTAGAGCCTCAAAATGAAGAAATTTATATTCAGAAAGCAAACATCTTATCTAAAAGAGATCTGCATGAACAAGCGATTGATGTCTTAAAAAAAGCAATTAATTTATCTGAAGAAACTGCCGATTTGTATTCATTAATGGGTATGGAATATTTATTCCTGGATAAATTTGAAGAGGCAAAAGATAGTTTTATAAAATGTTTAGAAGAAGATCTTGATGATTATTCTGCATTATACAATATGATTTATTGTTTCGAATTCATGGAGCAATATGAAGAAGCTATTGAATACCTTAATATGTATTTAGATAAAAATCCATATAGTGAAGTCGGTTGGCATCAACTTGGTAAACAATATTTTTCTTTAAAGAAATACAAAAAAGCAATTGCAGCTTACGATTTCGCAATCATTTCCGACGATACTTTTGTTGGCGCTTATATTGAGAAGGGGAAAGTTCTTGAAAAATTAAAACGTTTCGAAGATGCCATTGAAAGTTATACAACCTCTTTATCTTTAGAAGACCCTACGTCTTTTGCATTGTTACGTATTGGACATTGTTATGAGAAATTAGGTAAAAAAGATTTAGCCGTTAAATATTTTTACAAAACCGTTCACGAAGATCCTTTATTGGATAAAGGTTGGATCGCGATTACGAGGTTCTACAATAAACAAAAGAATTTTCAAAAAGCATTGTATTATATAAACAAAGCGATTCATATTGATGGTGAAAATGTAAAATATTGGAAACTATATGCACAAATAAATCACCGTTTAAACTTTTTAGAAGAAGCTGAAGAAGGGTATAAAAAAGCAATTGAATTAGGTAATTACGAATTAAACACCTGGTTATCACGTTGCGATATTTTAATAAAAATAGGAGAACCTGAAGCGGCCATCTACAACCTTTTACAAGCGGCAGAATTCTATCCTGAAAATGCAGAAATAGAATACAGATTAGCGGGTTTATATTTTAAAGGGAATGAAGTTGAAAAAGCATCTTTTCATTTAAAAAACGGCTTACATTATAATCCGGAATATGTATTTATTATTGAAGAGCTTTTTCCTGAAACGTACAAATCTAAGCTTGTAAAAAAAGCACTTAAAGCAAAAGATTAGTTCAGGCTATCTAGGTAAAATTCATACCTTTGGGTTTCTATTTTAAAACCTGAAAATGCAACGACAATTAAAAGACTATCTTATAATTTCACTTAAAGGAATGGCAATGGGTGCTGCAGATGCAGTTCCTGGGGTTTCCGGAGGAACAATAGCCTTTATTTCTGGAATTTACGAAGAGCTAATAGCGACCATTAGTGGTATAAACCTATCTCTATTTAAAACCTTGAAAACAGAAGGTTTATCTTCGTTTTGGAAACAATTAAACGGAAACTTCCTAATCGCATTACTTTCAGGTATCATTGTGAGTTTTGTCTCTTTTATGCGTGTTGCGAAATACTTATTAGAACATCACCCTGTTTTAATTTGGTCTTTCTTTTTCGGCTTAATCATCGCAAGTATCTTCTTTGTTGGAAAACAAATAAATCGATGGAATTTAAGTACAATTATTAGTTTAGTCGTTGGCGCTGCTTTGGCTTTTTACATCACTACTCTACCCTCTTTAAATAGTAACGGCAGTCCTTGGTTCTTATTTTTCGCAGGAGCAATTGCAATATGCGCAATGATATTACCAGGAATATCAGGTTCGTTTATACTTGTGATTTTGGGTGCATACAAAACGTTAAGCGATGCTTTTCATGATTTCGATTTCAAGAAAATTGCATTATTCGCAGGTGGCGCACTGATTGGATTATTAAGTTTTAGTCATCTATTAAAGTGGTTATTTAAGAATTATCACAATACCACATTAGCCGTCTTAACAGGGTTTATTTTTGGTTCTTTAAACAAAGTTTGGCCTTGGAAATTAACGGCTACAGTTATAGATAAAGAGACTGGTAACATCATTCCTTTTTCCGACGTATCGAATTTAGGAACACTTTCCATTTTCGAAAAACAATCGCAAATCACCGATGCCTATAAAACGGTTGCAGAGAATAGTACTATGCCTTCAATATATTCAGAAATGAATCAAATAGATTCTCATGTAATGCCTGCAATTGCACTTATGGTTTTTGGATTTTTAACTATCTTTATTTTAGAAAAAATAGGAAATAAAAAGAGCTAATGGAAAGCACGAGAACATTATCCGATAAAATTTTCTTAGTCCTAAAAGGATTAGGTATGGGAGCCGCTAATAAGGTTCCTGGGATTTCTGGTGGTGTTGTCGCTTTTGTTTCTGGCTTTTATGAAGAGTTTATATACTCACTTCAAAAATTTAACGGAAAAGCTTTTAAACTTCTTATTAACGGTAGATTTAGAATTCTTTATCAATATATAAATGGTAAATTCTTAAGTCTATTGTTCTCAGGAATGATTATTAGCTATTTCAGTATTTCTAAAATATTAGATTTCCTAATTCAACATTACGAGCTTTTCGTTTGGAGTGTGTTTTTCGGCATGATTGTAGGTTCGATCTATTACATTAGTAAAGATTTTGAAGATTGGAATTACAGAACAATAATTGCCCTATTAATAGGAACAGCTTTAGGTATTAGCATTAGTTTTTTAGATCCCGCGAAGGAAAACGACAATCTATGGTTTGTTTTTTTCTGTGGTATTATTAGTGTTTCCGGGATGACACTACCTGGTTTCTCTGGTTCTTTTATTTTAATTCTACTCGGTAATTATGTACTATTATTAGTCGATTCGGTAAACGCATTATACGATACAGTAGCAGATATTATTCGTTGGGATTTTAGTTTCACGGCAAACCTCGCTCGCATTCGATTATTAAAAGTATTGGCTATTTTTACACTAGGATCTTTTGCTGGCCTAGTTACATTTTCTCATCTTTTAAGTTATATTTTAAAACATTATAAAAGTATTACAATGGCCTCTATTATAGGATTTATTGTAGGCTCTTTAGGCGTTGTTTGGCCATGGAAACAAACCATTTATAAAACATTAGAATCTGGTGAAGTCGCTTTAGATTCTACCGGATCGAAAGTTGTTACCAATTATATACGCTATATTCCGGATTTAAATTCGGAAACATTAATTGCGATCGCCCTAATTATAGTAGGAATTGGCATTGTATTAATGTTAGAAATTTACGGCGAAAAAACACGAACCAATCATGAATAAATTAGGACTAGTTGGAAAACAGATTTCATATTCGTTTTCCAATTCATATTTCAAACAAAAGTTTGAAGATTTAAAAATTACAGACACTACATATCAGAATTTTGATTTAGACGATATTTCAGAATTTCCTTCAATATTTACAAATCACCCAGAAGTAAAAGGATTAAATGTTACGATTCCTTATAAAGAACAGGTGATTCCATTTTTAGACAAATTAGATAAGAAAGCTAAAAAGATTGGAGCAGTGAATACGATTAAAGTCACTAAAAAAGGCAAATTAGTTGGGAGCAATACTGATTATTATGGTTTTAAAAAATCGATCGAACCTTATTTAAAATCATATCACGATCATGCGTTAATTTTAGGAACAGGTGGCGCAAGTAAAGCCATTGCTTTTGCTTTAAAAAAATTGAAGATAAAATTTAAATACGTCTCAAGATCACCTAAAAACGATCAGACCATTAGTTATGACGCGTTAACTTCTGAAGTGATGGATACGTATAAATTAATTATTAATTGTTCTCCTGTCGGTACATTTCCAAATGTAGACGATTGTCCGAACATACCATACCAAGCACTTACAGACGAACATTTACTTTTCGATTTAATTTACAATCCAAGCGAAACCACATTTTTAAGGAAAGGGCGTGAGCAAAAAGCAACGACCTTAAACGGATTAAAAATGCTCGTTTTTCAAGCAGAAAAAGCTTGGAAAATCTGGAATTTATAATACAAACAAACGGTCTCATTAAAATTATACAACACTTTGTATTTATGCGAGTTGTTAGTATCTTTAGAGACTTATAATAATGAACCAAAACATTTTTTAAATGTCAGAGCAAGATAACCTACAACCTGTAGACGGAAACGAAGAACAAAAACCGATAGCAACAACTACCGAAGAAACATCTCAAGCAGAAACAACGCCAACACCAGAAGTTGATCCTAATAATGAAGATGTAGTATTTGAAGAAATAGAAGCTTCAAACGCCGAAGATGCTGAAGATGAAGGCAACAACGAGCGTCACACGATTCCGTTTAAAGAATACGACACCATGTCGTTAGAAGCCTTAGTTATCGAGCTCGAAAATTTGGTTTCTACAGAAAAAGCACAAGCGATTAAAGAACATGTAGATGGTATTAAGAACGAATTTAATTCTAAATTTAATACGTTAATCGACGAAAAGAAAGAAGAATTTTTAAACGATGGCGGGAACGAAATAGACTTCTACTACTCTAGCCCTGTTCAAAAACGTTTTAAGGATGCTTATAAAGATTACAAAGGTCAATTACATCAGCATTACAAAAAAATTGAAACAAATTTAAAAGGAAATCTTGAAAATAGACTTCGTATTATCGAAGATATTAAAAGCTTAATTGGTGTTGAAGAAAACATTAATACCACATATAAGCATTTTAAAGATTTACAAGAACAATGGCGTACGGCTGGTCCGATTCCAAGAGATAAATACAATAATGCTTGGAATAGTTATCACCACCATGTCGAAATATTCTACGATTTTCTGCACTTAAATCGTGATTTAAGAGATTTAGATTTCAAACATAATCTCGATTTAAAACTAAAAATCATTGAACGTGCTGAAGAATTAGCTCAAGACGACGACACCAATCGTTCGTTTAGAGAATTACAAGTACTTCATAAAATGTGGAAGGAAGAGTTAGGTCCTGTCTCTAAAGAATACCGTGAGGAAATTTGGAATCGTTTTAAAGCGGCGACAAAAATTATACATAATAAACGTCAAGCCTATTATGACGAGTTAGATAAAGTCTACGAAGTAAATCTTGAAAAGAAGACTTTAATCATTGAAAAAATAGAAAGCTTAACTGCCGAAGCTGCAAAATCGCACAATGGGTGGCAAGCAAAAATTAAAGAAATAGAACAATTAAGAGAATCGTTTTTTAGTGCAGGAAAAGTGCCTTTAAAGGTAAACGAATCAACTTGGGCCAAATTTAAGGAAGCTGTTAGATCTTTTAATCGTAAAAAGAATGTGTTCTATAAGGATCTAAAGAAAGAACAATTTGACAATCTTCAGAAAAAATTAGACTTAATTAAAATTGCTGAAGAACATAAGGATAGTACGGACACTGAAACGACTACCCCACTTATGAAACGCATACAAAACGATTGGAAAAAAATCGGTCATGTGCCACGTAAGGATAGCGATAAAATTTGGAAGCAGTTTAAAGCGGCTTGTAATGCGTATTTCGACAAAATGCATTCTCAGAAGAACGCAGAAAACGAAGTTGAAGTTGCAGCATTTAAAGCTAAATCTGAATTGTTAGACCGTTTAAAAACGTTAGAATTTACAGCAGAAAAAGAAAGCGATTTAGAACTTATTAAAACACAAATTGCTGCTTGGAAAGCTATTGGTCGTGTACCAAGCAACAAACGTTTTATTGAAGGTAAATTCAATAAAGCATTAGACGATCTTTTCAAGCAAGTAAAAGTGAGTAAGAACGAAGCAGAACTAATTAAGTTTGAAAACAAATTAGACGAGCTTAGCAATGCAGACGATTCAAGACATTTAGACAACGAACGTTTGTTTATTCGTAAAAAGATTGACGAAGTTAAAGCTGAAATCAATCAGTTAGAAAACAACTTACAGTTTTTTACAAATGTAAAAGCAGACAATCCTTTGGTTAAGGAAGTACATGCTAATATTGCAAGACACAAAGATTCTTTAATACTTTGGAAAACAAAACTTAGCAAAATAAAAGCATTATACTAAATATAAAAAATGCAATTAATTTAAGGCCATTCAAATTTACTTTGAATGGCTTTTTTTATGTTTTGAAGTTAAAAATAAAGTAAATACTTACTTATAAAGATAAGTTTTCATTCGAAAACGATTGCGAAAAATCTAATCTCTTAGTTACTGTATTATTAGAAAAAACCACATTATCTTTGGCGTAAATACATCCAAATCAAACCTTATTACTATGGAAAATAAGAAAACAATTATAGTTATTGGTGGTGGTTTTGCAGGCTTAGAATTTATTAATCAGATGAAGCATGCACACCAATTTAATGTTATTCTAGTCGACTTAAATAACTACAATTTTTTCCCGCCTTTATTATATCAAGTTGCTGCAGGTTTTATGGAACCCTCTGCAATTAGTTACCCTTTCAGAAAAATTTTAAGAAAACATGAAAATGTAAAATTTAGAATGGGTGAATTGCAAAGAGTCATTCCTGAAGAGAATAAAATTATATTAAGTAATGGTGAATTGCATTACGATATTTTAATCATGGCTTCTGGTGCAGAAACAAATTTCTTTGGTAATAAGAATATTGAAGAACTTAGTTTGCCAATGAAAACTATTTCTGATTCACTTGCGTTACGTAATTTAATTTTTACACGTCTTGAGCGCGCAACAAGAATAACTGATCCTAAAAAAAGAGGAAAACTATTATCTTTTGTTATTGCTGGTGCAGGCCCTACAGGAGTAGAACTTTCAGGTTTATTTTCTGAAATGCGATTACATATTTTAGAAAAAGATTACCCAGAGCTAAACAAGGAAGATCTAGGAAACATTTATTTAATAGACGGACAAGACGCTGTACTTGCTGCGATGTCTAAAAGGACTCAAAATTACACTTACGAAAAGCTACAAGAGTATGGCGTAATTATTAAACTAAACACCTTTGTAAAAGATTTTAAAGACGATGTTGTTTCACTTTCCGACGGTACAGAGATTAATTCTCGAAACTTAATTTGGGCTGCAGGTATTTCGGCTAGAACTTTTGACGGTTTTAAGGAGGACAATTATGGTAGAGGAAAACGTTTAAAAACAAATAGTCATAATTTAGTAGAAGGCTATACTAATATTTATGCATTAGGAGATACCGCCATCATAATTGGAGATAAAGACTATCCAAACGGACATCCACAATTGGCACAAGTAGCCATTCAACAAGCAAAAAATTTAGGTAAAAATTTAAAATCTAATTCTTGGGAGGCCTTTAATTATTCAGACAAAGGTTCTATGGCTATTATTGGAAGTAATAAAGCCGTGACCGATGGACCAAACCAAAAATTCTTCTTAAAAGGATTTATCGCTTGGTGTGTATGGATTTTTGTTCATATTATGTCCTTAGTAAGTTTTAGAAATAGAATGCGTGCCTTTTACGACTGGATGGGATACTACATTAATAAAGATCAATCTTTTAGAATGATAATTAAACCTAAAGAGAAAAAAGCAGAATAGACATTACCCTATAAAAAACGCAATCCTACCTGATATAAAAATCAAGTAGGATTGAGTTACTAACTAAACTAACAGTTATTCCTTAACCTATATAGAAATAACTTAAATAGAATGACATCGTTTTAATTATAAGGATTATGCTATTAATCTTAATCTATGAAGAATCTTGTCATTCATATAAGTATATACGCATAAAACACCGCCTTGGACTACGAGCTCCTGCCAAAAGCTTAGAGTTTTTTTGCTTCTTCCCAAAACACATCCATTTCGGCAAGCGTCATATCTGCCAAAGATTTATTTAAATGGTTGGCTTTAATTTCTAAATATTCAAATCGTTTTTTAAATTTTTTATTGGTTCGCTCTAACGCATTTTCTGGATTAATTTTTAAAAATCTAGCGTAATTCACAAGAGAAAATAGCACATCACCAAACTCGTCTTCCATTGCATCCTGATTTCCGGCAGCTATTTCATCTTTAAATTCTTGCAACTCTTCTTCGACCTTCTCCCAAACTTGTTGTGGCTCTTCCCAATCAAAACCTACACCAGCGACCTTTTCCTGAATACGGCTAGCTTTTACCAACGCTGGTAAACTATTTGGAACGCCTTGTAAGACACTTTTATTTCCTTCTTTTAGTTTTAAATTTTCCCAATTTCGTTTAACATCTTCTTCATTCTCAACTTTAACATCTCCATATATATGCGGATGTCTACTTACCAATTTATCGCAGATACTATTACAAACATCGGCAATATCAAAATCGTTAGTTTCACTTCCTATTTTAGAATAAAACACGATATGAAGCAACACATCTCCCAATTCCTTTTTAATTTCCAGTAAATCGTTATCTAGAATTGCATCGCCAAGTTCGTAAGTTTCTTCTATGGTTAAATGCCTTAATGTTTCCATCGTTTGCTTTTTATCCCACGGACATTGCTCGCGTAATTCGTCCATGATGGTTAATAATCTATCGAAAGATTCAAGTTGTTGGGCACGTGTGTTCATAAGATATGTGTAATAGAAATGATGAATTATTAATTAGCATAAAGGTAATAAAAACAAAAGTCCGACTCTAGGCCGGACTTTAATATGTTTGTATGAGGTGGGAATTTATTCTTTTTCTGAAACAACTTCTTCGTTTGCTTCTTCACTTTCTAATTCTTCAGATTCTGTTTCGAAATCTAATAAATCATTTTTTTGAAGTAAGTTATACCACTGAATTACTTTTTTAATATCGCTTGGATATACGCGATCTTCGTCGTATTCTGGTAAAATTCCAAAGAAATACTCTTCTAACTTATCTTTACTGTCCTTATGACTAATAGCTGAAGGTCCGTTGTTTTCTTGTGTTGCAATAGTTTGAAGCACGACTTTTAAAGGTACTTCTTCTGTTAGTGTATAAATGGCAATTTCGCTTAACACGCTAACATTATGGCTCATCGTTACAGACAATCTTTTGTTATCTAATAAAGATTCTGCGATAAATCCGTTACGCGTTTGCATGATTAACTTATATAATCCTGGTTTTCCTGAAATAGCTAATACTTTATCTAAAGTCATAAATTAATTTTTAAAAAGATGGTAAATATCTTGTGTTTGTATGGGTATTACAAATTTTATCGTTTCTTTTTTTGTTTCGGGAATCTCATTTTATATTCTACATTTATTTTCCCCTTAGAGATGTTTTCTAAACGTCCTTTAATTAAACGCTTCTTTAACGTCGATAATTTTTCTGTAAATAAAATTCCGTCAATATGGTCGTATTCATGTTGAATAACTCTAGCCACAAGACCTTCGTAAGTTTCTACATGAGATTTAAAGTTTTCATCTTGATATTCAATAGTTACTTTAGGTTTTCTAAATACATCTTCACGAACGTCAGGAATACTTAAACAGCCTTCATTAAATGCCCACTCGTCACCTTCTTCAACAGTAATTTGGGCATTAATAAATACTTTTTTAAATCCGTTTAATGCTTTTTGTTCGTCTTCAGATAAATCCTCGTCTTCCGAAAAAGGCGTTGTATCTATAACAAATAAACGAATTGGCAAACCTATTTGCGGAGCTGCAAGTCCTACTCCAAATGCATTATACATGGTTTCGAACATATTATCCAAAAGTTCATTTAATTTCGGATAATCTGGATCTATATCCTGTCCAACTTTTTTTAATACGGGATCGCCATATGCGACTATTGGTAATATCATTTTTGTGCGTTGTAAAAATTGAAATGCAAAAATACAATTCTTACCGTTAATAGCCTATAATAAAAAAACTCCTTTAGTCAGGAGTTTAAAATTTTATGAAGAATTTAGCTTTTAACAAGCCTCTTTATTATTTACAATAATGAATAAATCTGAAGTGCATTTAATTTTAGCCCTTACTGTAGCTTTAATTAAATCCAAATGCCTGTTAGCCATTTTTAGAGGTTTAAGTTCATTTGGCATAAGCGTTTCCAAAAGAACAGGTGTTTTATCTATTATTTCAGTAAAATCAATTTGATTTTTTTCTTTAACATCGACATTTTGCGCCTTAAGCGACATAGACATAGAGCTAAAGCCCAATACAATTATAAAAAACAACAACTTATTATAGTTCATAGCATTAACTAATTTGAATCGAATATAGATGCTAACTTTAGTTTTATAAAAAAACTTAGTCAAAGTCCTTTTTATACTCGACAAATAGCTAAAACAGGAGAAATTTACTGGAAAAAAAAGATTTTACTTTGAGTATAAATAACTCTGTAATATTAAAGTCGCACTAATTTCGTCTACTAATGCTTTGTTTTTTCGCTGCTTCTTTTTTAAACCGCCATCAATCATGGTCTGAAAAGCCATTTTAGACGTAAAACGTTCGTCTACACGAGTTACAGGTATTAGAGGAATTGCTTTCGTTAATTTTTGAAGAAATGGAATAATTAAAGCTTCACTTTCCGATGCTGTAGCATCCATTTGTTTTGGTTCTCCAACCACAAAAAGCTCTACATTCTCTTTAGCGACATAGTCTTTTAAAAACGGAATTAACTCTTTAGTATTAACCGTTGTAAGTCCAGAAGCTATAATCTGAAGCTCATCGGTTATCGCTAATCCTGTTCTTACCTTTCCAAAATCTATTGCTAAAATTCTCGCCATCTTAATTTTTTTACAAAGTTACTGTTTCATGTACATATTAATATAGATTACGCTGATAAAGAATTAGATATTTTTTATGATTTCCGTTTTAAGGTGATGAATTATAAAAGTATATTTGAAAAAATATAAAAATTTAGAATGAAAGCATTACAATCTATCATAGAAGAAGCTTGGGAAAACAGAGCTTTATTATCGGAAACTAAGACTATTGAAGCGATTAGAAAAGTAGTTTCTCTTTTAGATTCTGGAGAATTACGTGTTGCAGAACCAACAGAAAACGGATGGCAAGTAAACGAATGGGTAAAGAAAGGTGTTGTGCTTTATTTCCCTATCCAGAAAATGGAAACTATTGAATGTGGGCCTTTAGAATTCCACGATAAAATTCCATTAAAAACTGGTTATGCAGAAAAAGGAATTCGTGTTGTACCTCATGCTGTTGCACGCCATGGTGCTTACATTTCTTCAGGTGTTATTTTAATGCCAAGTTATGTAAATATTGGTGCTTATGTAGACGAAGGAACTATGGTAGACACTTGGGCGACTGTTGGTAGTTGTGCACAAATTGGTAAAAACGTTCACCTTTCTGGTGGTGTTGGTATTGGTGGTGTATTAGAACCATTACAAGCTGCTCCGGTTATTATTGAAGATAATGTTTTTGTAGGTTCGCGTTGTATCGTGGTTGAAGGTGTTCACGTTGAAACTGAAGCTGTATTAGGTGCAAATGTTGTATTAACAATGAGTACTAAAATTATTGATGTTACTGGAGATACTCCTGTAGAAACTAAAGGTAGAGTTCCTGCGCGTTCTGTTGTTATTCCTGGTAGTTACACTAAAAAATTCCCTGCTGGAGAGTTTCAAGTACCTTGTGCTTTAATTATCGGAAAACGTAAAGAAAGTACAGATAAGAAAACATCTTTAAATGATGCACTTCGTGAAAACAACGTTGCTGTATAAATAATATAATTTATTTTTAGACCTCGATAATTTTCAAAAAAGAGATATATCGAGGTCTACTTTTTTAACTCAAATCACAGCTATAATTTGAAAGTTTTAATCATTCAGCAGAAAATGATTGGTGATGTTTTGGCGACAAGTATTATGTTTGAAGCCCTAAAAGATAAATATCCCAATGCAGAATTACATTATGTGATTAATTCTCATACATTCCCTGTGGTTGAACACAATCCTTTTATAGATTACTTTCATTTTTTTACTCCAGAACATGAAAAAAGCAAATTTGAGCTCTATAAATTTGCAAAGTATTTAAGTCAAGAAAAGTTTGATATTGTTATCGATGTGTATTCTAAAATATCGAGTAAAGTCATCACTTTCTTATCTCATGCTAAAACTAAAATATCTATTGATAAAGGTCGAAAATCCTTAATTTACAATCACACCTTTAAAAACAAATTGACAGCCAATACTAATGCTGGGTTAGCCATTGAAAATCGTTTACAACTTTTAAAACCTTTAGACATAGATCCTTTAAAAATTGTACAACCAAAGATATATCTTACAGAAATAGAAAAGAATAATGCTAAACAGTTTTTAGAATCTAACCACATAGATTTGAAAAAACCATTAGTTATGATCGGTGTTTTGGGAAGTAGCAACAACAAAACATATCCGTTTGAATATATGGCTAAGGTGATTGACCAAATTGTTTTGGCTGAACCTGAATGTCAAATATTATTTAATTACATCCCCAAACAAGAATCAGAGGCCAAAGCCATCTTAAATTTATGTTCTGAGTCCACTAAAAAACATATTTATTTTAGTGTTTTCGGAAAGAATTTAAGGGATTTCTTAGCTATTACGTCACATTGTAATGCCTTAATAGGTAATGAAGGTGGTGCCATTAATATGGCAAAAGCATTAAATATACCGACATTTACAATATTCTCTCCTTGGATAAAAAAGGAGGCTTGGAATATGTTCGACGATGGACAAAAACATGTTTCTGTTCACCTTAAAGATTATCTTCCAAAAGCCTATCTCAATATTGATCACCCTAAAAAATTAAAATCTAAAGCATCCGCATTATACTTAGACTTTAAGTTAACCTATTTTGAGAATGATTTAGATAAATTTTTAAAAGGATTACATTAATCTTTCTTAATTCCGAATTCAGTCCACTTTAAATTCTCTGCTTTAACTTTAGCTCTAATGGCTAAGTTTCGATCTAAAGATTCTTGTGTTTTATAACCTCTTGCATGATCTAAATGTAAACAAATTGCTTTATATCTAATTTGTTTAGTCTTCATGCCAAAGTTTACCAAACGTTCTCCTAATTCTCTATCTGGACCACCATATTGCATACGTTCGTCATATCCGTTAATCGCAATTAAATCAGATTTCCAAGCAGACGAATTACAGTTATTAAATGTTGCTCCTGTAGGTGTAACCACATCTAAAAAATTTGCCAATCCATCCTTAACAGATAATTTCATTGTATTCTTACTGCCTAACTCTCCTTTAGATTTTAGCCATTTTACGTCGAAACAATTATGAGATTTAATATCTGTTTCAGAAATTGTTTCGCTTAATTCCATATTTAATTTACAATATCCTCCAGACAAGAAATACCCTTGTTCTGCATGGTTTGCATGTGTTTCTACAAAATCTTCTCGCGGAATACAATCCCCATCTGTAAATAAAATATATTCGTTTTTAGCCATAACAATAGCTTCATTCAAAATTTTCTGACGTCTATATCCTTCGTCTTCGTGCCAAGCATGAGTTATGTTTACTGGATAATTAGACTTAAAGCTGTCGATAAGCATTTTGGTTTCACCCGTAGAACCATCATCCGCTATAATTATATCAAAATCCTTATAAGTCTGTACACTATATCCATAAAGTACTTTCTCTAACCAATCCGTCTTATTGTATGTCGCAATGATTACTGTTATTTTAGGTAAACTCATAATTTATTTTTTAATGGTCGGAATTTCACTATCAACTATTCTGCAAATATAAATAGCACAGGAATATTAATATAATATCGAACGTCACTTTGAAGTTGTAAAAGTATTTAAAAACCATGATTTAATTATAAAGCATGGCATTTATTTAGTTTGAATTTTAGCCATACGCATCCCATAACACGGGTAAATAACTTATAGTTAAAGTACTAATACAAAAATAAACGCCATCAAACTAGTCGCAATAACTATGTAGTATAACCGTTTTATTTACTTCAAAAGTATTATTTTAGCATCTTATAAAATTTCATGACCAAACTTACTGCAATTATCCCAACGGGTAACGAAATACACAATATTGATGCCGTAATTGAATCTGTTAAATTCGCAGATGAAATATTAGTTGTAGATAGTTTCAGCACAGATGGCACCTACGAAAAAGCACTTACTTTAGCGACGAAGGTAATCCGTAGAGAATATCAATATTCGGCTTCACAAAAAAACTGGGCTATTCCGCAAGCCAAGAATGAATGGATTTTATTAGTGGATGCAGACGAACGTGTTACGCCCGAATTACAAGCAGAAATTTTAGACATTCTAAAACAACCAGAACCTGATGTTGTGGCGTATTGGATTGGTAGAATGAATCATTTTATGGGTGAACGCGTACATTATAGTGGCTGGAGAAACGATAGCGTAATTCGGCTATTTAAACGGGATTATTGCATTTACCAAGACAAGCATGTTCATGCCGAAATTAAAACCAATGGTAATGTAGGACGTTTAAAAAACAAGTTATACCACAACACTTATATTACGTTTAATAAGTATATCGAAAAAATGAACCGTTATGCCTCTTGGCAAGCGAAAGATTACGATAAAAAAACAGGGAAACTCACCCCTTATCATTTTGTTTTAAAACCTTTTTGGGGCTTTTTTAAACACTATATTATTCAAGGTGGATTTAGAGATGGTGTTGTTGGGTTAACTATTGGCTACATCCAAGGTTATGTTATTTTTATGCGCTATGTAAAACTTTGGTTATTGCGAAAAGGAAGGTCTTAAGCATCCCTAAAATTTTACCGATTTTAATACATTTATTATTTTATTTTTACACAAAAAAGTTATGTTCAAGCATTTTGTAATTACACGTTTTAATTTAAAAAAGAAGGATTGGGTGACCAATAAAAACAACGTGGAAGTACTTACAGATGAATGGCACCATAACAGATTTAAGTTATTTAATGATTTTTGCTTATCTAGTTTATCCAATCAAACTAACAAAAATTTTGAATGGTTAGTATTTTTTGATACCTCTACTAAACCAGAATTTAGGGCGATTATTGCTGATATTGAAACCAAACTCCCTAATTTTAAACCTTTTTTTATAGATGGGATGGATGCTTATTTACCTGAGATCCAAAATTATGTTACAGCTTGTGATGCTGATTACGTGATTACATCTAGGTTAGATAATGATGATTCTGTTAGTACCAATTACATCGATATTATTCAGCAACAATTTATAGATACGCCATTCCTCGCTATAGATTTCATTAACGGATATACGCTAAACACCTCAAAACCTTACCGTTTAGGAAAAAAATTACATCAATTTAATCCGTTTATATCTTTAATCGAAAAGAACGATAATCCAAAGACTGTCTGGAGTAAAACTCATGGAAATTGGAAAAAGGAAAAAAACTTAATCCAAATTAAAGAGCATCGTATTTGGTGTTCTATCATTCATACAGAAAATAAGGTTAATGAATTTACAGGTTATGACGAGGTAGACTTAGATGGCTTTTTTAGTCGATTTACCCTTGCCGAGTCTACAGAGAAATCAATTCGTCTCGATTTTCAAAAACAATCCCATTGGACATTTTTAAGTTCAAAAAACAAATTTCTATCAAAGTATAAATATTACCGAAGAAGACTTAAAAGACAATTAGGGTTTTACAGTTAAAAGTTAATACATTGTTTACTATTTAGAATCTGATTTCTTACGCTCGACCTTATTTCACCAATAAAAGAATAGAAAAACCACATTCTAAATACAACTATTTTTGAAAAAGAGAATATCAGATTGACTAAACGATTACTGCTTCCAGAATTTTAATTTCTTTTTCAGTCGTTTCTTTCTATGAAAACGTTCTTGAAAAGTATCGGTATAACTCTGCATAGATGTGTAGATTTTCTCAACAGATTCTCCTGAACATTTTGCATACTCATCGCTCATTACTTGTATCATAGATTTATGAGTCGTTAGCCTTCCAAAATTCTTCATTCGTGTTTCAAAATCCATAGGACCAAATTCCATTCTATTTAAATCGACTAAGTAATACTGGTAGTCCTCTCCTATTTTTTTAATTAAAGTATTTCCTGGCGAATGGTCTAAAAAGTTAATTTGTTTCTCATGCAAATCGAATGTAAAACGTGTAAATCCACGAAGAATAGCTTCATGATCGGGATAATTTAAATCGCGACATAATTCGCGATACGTCAATTCACTTTCTAATTGTTCACTTATATAGAAGCTATTTTTAAAAGAAAAGGGTGTTGTAAACTCATAATAACCAACAGGTTCAGGAGTACCTACATCTTTTTTAATAAGTATATTTGCATACTCGAAAGAACGTTGCGCCTTACTTTTTCTAAAAAACTTATAAGCAATTTGATTGATGAGATTCGGAACTTTAAAAGATTTAATATTAATTAAGCTTTCGTTTAAAGGAAACACCTTAATCGTATTTCGATCTTGATGAACCCGCTCTTCTCCTTGGTTAGAAAAATTCTTTATAAATCCATTTATTATACCCTGATCTGCATAAAATGATTCATTAAATACTTTTTTCTCTTTCATTTTTTAAATCCTATTAATTAAAATTAAGTTTCCTCTTTAAGTCACTTAAATTATATGGCAAAATTACAACATTTATAATGGCAATACTAAATTCAAATATCAGAAATCTATTCTCCTACCAGCGATCTCCATAAAAATGAAGACGTTTTTAGCAACATCTAATTAAGAACAAAACTTGATATGACTGTAAATATTAGATATTTCGATTACAAAGGCACTAATTACTTCACAGTGCATAATCTTCATAATTTCAGAAATGAACTATAGAGATGTCTAATTCATATGGGTAAAATCATCTTATACAAAAAACTATATTTTGTACATCTACAGATTTCTAAACTGAATTAAAAAATAAATAATCCTATTCCATAATTACTTCAAGAATGTCCCGAGATTAATATTAAATTTGCAAAAACTGTTTTAATTATTTAAACTCTCATGCAAAAAGAAATCAACAACGCTTTAAAGGTATTAAAGGACGGCGGACTTATACTCTACCCTACAGATACCGTTTGGGGAATAGGTTGCGATGCAACTAATGCCGAGGCTGTAGACAGAATTTTTAAACTAAAGCAACGTAACGATAGTAAAGCTCTAATTTGTTTGGTTGCAGATGACAGGATGCTGAAAAAATACGTAAAAAAGATCCCGGAAGCTGCCTTTAGTTTATTCGATATACACGAATCGCCTACTACCATTATTTACGATGAGCCACAGAATTTGGCTCCAAATTTAATTGCTGATGATAATACCATAGCCATTAGAATTCCTGACGACGAATTTTGTTTTCAACTCACTCGAAAACTAAACGGTGCTATTGTCTCAACCTCAGCAAATATAAGTGGCTACTTTACACCAAAATCATTTAAAGAAATTGCTCCCGAGATTTTAAAAGGTGTGGACTATGTCGTAAATTTGCACCACGAAAAAAAGAACACAAAACCATCGTCTATTATTAAATTAAGTAATAGTGGTGTTGTGAAAGTTATACGAGAGTAACCTCTCAAATTTTGAGCATTAAATTTCACGCCATATCAGGTTAAAATGTAATGCCCAAAAATTGGAATTTCATAAATGAATTACAAAGAAGCACTACAGAACCCAATATTTAAAATCATTTCTAAATCTGCAAAAGAATTAGAACTAGACAGTTATGTTATTGGCGGATTTGTTCGCGATTTTATTTTAAATCGTGGCAGTGTAAAAGATATAGATGTCGTTGCCATTGGCAGTGGTATTAACTTAGCTAGACAAGTCGCAAAAAACTTACCCAATAAACCTAGAGTTCAAGTTTTTAAAACCTATGGTACCGCCATGTTGCGTTACAATGGAATTGAAATTGAATTTGTAGGTGCTCGAAAAGAATCCTATAACGAAGACAGTAGAAACCCTGTTGTAGAAAATGGAACACTAGAAGACGATCAAAACCGTCGAGATTTCACTATAAATGCATTGGCTTTAGACTTAGATGAAGAACGTTTCGGTAATCTTTTAGATCCGTTTAATGGTATTCAAGATTTAGAAGATAAGATTATCCGCACGCCTCTTAATCCAGATATTACATATAGCGACGATCCATTACGTATGATGCGTGCTGTAAGATTCGCATCGCAATTAGACTTTGTCATTGAAGCCAAATCTTTAGATGCGATTACTAGAAATAGCGAGCGTTTAGAAATAATTACAAAAGAACGGATTATAGTAGAACTGAATAAAATTCTAGAAAGTAAAGTCCCTTCTATAGGCTTTTTACTTTTAGAAAAAACAGGACTTCTTAATTATATTTTACCCGAATTAACGGCTTTAAAAGGTATTGATGAAGTTGAAGGCCAACGCCATAAAGACAATTTTTATCATACATTAGAAGTTGTAGACAATATTTCTGAACATACCGATAATCTTTGGTTACGTTGGGCTGCTTTATTACACGATATTGGAAAAGCACCAACAAAACGATTTAGCAAAAAAGTAGGTTGGACGTTCCACGGCCATGAATATGAAGGATCAAAAATGACCTACCATTTGTTCAAGCGTTTAAAACTGCCTTTGAATGAAAAAATGAAATTTGTTCAGAAAATGGTATTTATGAGCTCCCGTCCTATTGTTCTAGCCCAAGATATTGTAACAGATTCTGCCGTTAGACGATTGGTATTCGATGCCGGAGATACTGTCGAAGATTTAATGACGTTATGCGAAGCAGACATCACAACTAAAAATCCGAAGAAATTCAAAAAATATCACAACAATTTTAAAATCGTAAGAGATAAGATCGTTGAAGTTGAAGCGCGTGATCACGTGCGTAATTTTCAACCACCAATTTCCGGTGAAGAGATTATGGCAACATTCAGTTTAAAACCTTCAAAAGAAATTGGCCAGATTAAAGATGTGATTAAAGAAGCTATTCTTGAAGGAGACATTCCAAATGAATACGAAGCTGCTTTTCAATTAATGCTAAAAGCTGGAAAAAAGTTGGGTTTGACAGCAACAAAGTAGCAAAGTGCAGAATTACAGAATAAAAATCAATAAATAACTCATATTAAAAGTGCATAAAATTTAGACTTTTTAAAGCTTGAAACTTTTTAAAAACTATATGAAAATTCCAATAAAATTGGACGTATGCCATCTAGTTTGATTATTAAAAGCATAAAATCACAGTAACTCTGAAACTTAAAAAGAGATGAAAACAAAAGATAATAAAAGCGTAATTTACTGGTTGTTCAGTGGGTGTTTTTTAATATTTATCATGGTTATTGTAGGTGGAATTACGCGCCTTACAGATTCTGGACTTTCAATTTCTAATTACAAACTTCTTACAGGAACAATTCCTCCTATTGGAGATTTACAATGGCAGGAAGCCTTCGACTTGTACCAAAAACATCCTGAATTTAAACATTACAACTCTCACTTTACTATAGACGATTTTAAAAGTATTTACTTTTGGGAATGGTTCCATCGCTTAATTGGGCGCGTTATAGGATTGGTCTTTTTCTTCCCGTTTGTATACTTTCTAATCACAAAACAGCTTACAAAATCAACAATCAAAAAAAGTATTGTATTACTTTGTTTAGGTGGTTTTCAAGGATTTTTAGGTTGGTATATGGTAAAAAGCGGATTGGTAGATATGCCAGATGTCAGTCATTTTAGATTGGCAGCGCATTTAACAGCAGCCTTTTTAACTTTCGCAGCAACACTTTGGGTCGCTTTGGATTTAATTTATCCAAACAAAAAATGGGTTAATTCTAAGTACAGAAACCTCATCATCGTAACTTATATCGTATTATTAATTCAAATTATTTACGGGGCTTTTATTGCAGGGTTAAAAGCTGGTTTACTACATAACCATTGGCCATTAATGAATGAAGGTAAATTTATGCATCCTACTGTATATGTATTAGAACCTTTTTATAAAAATTTGATTGAAAATCCGAGCGGTATTCAATTTGTACACAGAATGCTAGCTTACGTTGTGGTTGGCTTAATCGTTTTACTTTGGTTTAAATCGAAAAAACTACGATTAACTATTAGTCAAAAAAGAGCTATAAATGCTTTACTAGTATTAGTATTGTTTCAATTTACTTTAGGTGTTTTCACCTTACTTTTATACGTTCCAGTTTGGCTTGGCGTATTGCACCAAGTTGGTGCCTTTTTCTTATTAGCAGCCATGACATTTATGTTGCATCGTTTTAGCAAATAATCATAAAAATAGTATCTTTACCCCTTAATTTTTGAACATGATTTATAGATTTAGAGTAATCTTAGACAACGACACAGACGAGGATGTATTTCGCGATTTAGAACTTCGTAAAACAGACACCTTAGAAGATTTACACAATATTATTACCCAAGCTTTTGGTTTTGACGGAACCGAAATGGCGTCATTTTACAAGAGTGACGACGAGTGGAATCAAGGCGAAGAGTTTTCTTTATTCGATTTAAGCGACGGTCAGGAAGCTGTAAGTTTAATGAATGAAACGGCTTTGGATTCGATTATAAATAGTGAAAATACAAAATTAATCTATGTTTACGATTTCTTCAATATGTGGACATTCTTCGTAGAACTAGGAGAAATTGCTAGTGAAGTAGAAGGCGTAGATTATCCTAATTTAATGTTTGTTCACGGTCAAATTCCTGCCGAAGTTCCTGAAAGAAACTTCGAAGCAGAGGAGGATCTTGACGACTTCGATGAATTTGAAGACGATATGGATTTAGAAGATTATGATGGTTTAGATTTCGATGAAAATTGGAACTAATTACTATATTTTTTTCATGTTAACGTCTTCGTAATTACGTTTTACGAAGGCTAAAGCATATTTTAAAATCTCGCCCATAGTTTTACAATATTTAAAATTCATATCTAAGGTATAGTCATAAATTACAGCTTTTAATTGTTCTAAATTCTCATCTGTAGAAATTTTATCATGCATCATACAGTCAATTAACTTGGTAAGACGCTTGTTATAACTAATTACCCGTTTAGCTATAATAGAACGCTCTTCGACTTTGTATTGATCTATTGATGCTTCACTAATTTTTTCTTTGACAAGTTTAACCATTTGATAGTTTTCTTTAAAAAACTGCGGACGGTAAATATTAAATTTACCTTCATAACATTGTTGGTCAAAATCTATAGCACGTACTTTATATACAATCTGATCAAAATCGTGAGTCGGAATTACAACATAGTTATAAGAACGCATATCTCCCAATAAACGAATCATACAACGTTCGTTAAATTTCACAAACTCTTTGGCAATTTGCGCTTTTTCAGGTTTTGTACAATTTGGCAACATATCTTTTATAAACACGTCCCCAGGAATACCTGCAATGTGCTCTTCAATCAACGTATCTTTATACACCAAAAAGTTAAGACTATTTGGAGATAGCATATGCTCTAATTCCAAGCCATAAATACGAGATGCATCAGCCTTTTTAATATAAAAATGAGTATAGTTATCATTTAAAATATTACGTACTTTAATACGAAATGGTTGCGAATTTCCGAAGGTGCAAAAGTCTATACAGTCTACATTTAAAAACTGAAAAATCTTTTCACTACCATCAGAAACCAGATTCGAATACACTCGTTTTAAAGCTAAATCTATTTCCTCTCGGTCATATTCACTATAATACACACGCAACCAAAGTGTATCTTCATCGTCTTTATCGAAAACGGTTATAGCCCCTTGAAAACGCAATAAATCATCGTAAAAAATAGGCAGTTCAAAATTTCTGTTATATTCAGAAAGATAACGATCTAACTTTTTAATAACAGGAAATGAAGGCTTCTTCTTTGAAATTTTTAAATCATCCATATTCACAAATTTACTCAATTTTATGCTTTATTTTATTAGCTTGTAACAAATTTAATTGATATTCGTCTTACTAATATAACCACTAAAACGATCCATTTTGGCAGGCATCCTTACAATTAACAATCTTACAAAAAAATTCGGTCCACTTACGGCTGTAAATAATCTTTCCTTTACAATAAATAAAGGTAATGTTTACGGTATTTTAGGACCAAACGGAAGCGGAAAATCGACTACGCTAGGAATCGTTTTAAATGTAGTAAACAAAACGTCCGGCGATTTTAGTTGGTTTGGCGGTGATGTTTCTACTCACGATGCGTTAAAGAAAGTAGGCGCTATTATCGAACGTCCTAATTTCTATCCGTACATGACGGCTTACCAAAACCTAAAATTGGTATGTAAAATAAAAGGAATCACTTATAGTAAAATTGAAGAAAAACTAGAAGTAGTTGGACTTTTAGACAGAAAGCACAGTAAGTTCCAAACCTTTTCTTTAGGGATGAAACAACGTTTAGCTATAGCTTCTGCCCTATTAAATGATCCTGAGATTTTAATTTTAGATGAACCTACTAATGGATTAGACCCGCAAGGAATTCATCAAATTAGAGAAATCATCAGACAAATTGCTCAAAAAGGAACCACCATATTATTAGCATCACATTTATTAGATGAAGTAGAAAAAGTATGTTCGCATGTCGTTGTTTTAAGAAAAGGTGTAAAATTATATTCAGGCCGTGTAGACGAGATGATTGCTAGCCATGGTTTCTTTGAATTAAAAGCGGAAGACAATACCCTATTGAAGGGGTTCTTAGAAATGCATGATGCATTTGGAACTATAACAGAAGAAAATGCCATTTTAAAAGTGCTTTTAAATGAACCGATGGAAGCTTTAGAATTAAATAAAACGTTATTCGAAAGAGGTATTCTTTTATCGCATTTAGTAAAACGTAAACAAAGTTTAGAAGAACAATTTTTACAATTAACAGACAACCAATAAGCCAAAAATCAAGACCATGTTACGACTTTTAAATTTAGAATTACAAAAACTTCTACTTAATCGCGCGAGTAAAGTATTGATTTTTATTTCATTTATTTTACCGTTTACTGTATTAATATTATCATCTATAAAAATAAATTTCTTTGGCTTATTCACGCTTGAATTAGGTGAATTAGGGATTTTTAATTTCCCTATAATTTGGCATATCACCACCTTTTTCGCCTCCCAATTTAAATTTTTCTTCGCCATTGTTGTGGTCAGTATGATTGGGAACGAATACAGTAATAAAACCATTAAACAGAATCTTATCGATGGGCTGAGCAAGAAAGAATTCATCTTATCTAAATTCTACACCATTGTCTTTTTCTCTTTAATTGCCACCATTTTAATTGGAGTGGCGACGCTCTGTATTGGATTATACTATTCGAGTTATAACGAGTTAAGTATCATTTTTAGAGAGACTAATTTCTTACTTGCTTACTTTGTAAAACTTGTTGGATTTTTTAGTTTATGCTTATTTTTAGCCATGTTGGTAAAACGCTCAGCTTTTGCCTTAGGAGGCCTTTTTGTTTTATTTATTGTAGAATGGGTCGTTTTTGGAATTCTAACTTGGCAAATAAATGCAGAAATCGCGGAGAAAATCCAAAGATTTTTTCCTCTAAAATCGATGTACAACCTTATAAAACAACCTTTTCAGCGTGTTATGATGACAAAATTCCCAGAGAAATCTGAGATGTTTTACGACTATGCAGTACACAGTTCGGACATCATTATTGTTGTAGCATGGACAGCTATTTTTATCTTTTTATCATTTAAATTATTAGAGAAAAGAGATTTATAATATCTTTAGAAGGACTACTAGAAAAGTCCTCCCTTAGATGAAAAATTATTTAATTGCCATTTTGTTTTTATTACATGGTATTGTCTATGCACAATACGAAGCAGCCAATTGGTATTTTGGTGAATATGCAGGAATAAACTTTAATTCTAACACGAATCAAGTTACTCCTATTTTAAATGGAAAATTAAATACGAAAGAAGGTTCTTCTTCTATTTCTGATGCCAACGGAAACCTACTATTTTACACCGATGGTATTACGGTTTACAATAAGACTCACGATATCATGGATAATGGTTCTTATTTGTATGGAGACCCTTCTAGTACACAATCGGCAATTGTAGTACCCAAGCCTAATAATCCAGACATATTCTATGTTTTTACCGTAGGTTCAAGTGTTGGTGGTGCGGGTAACAATAGAGGATTTAATTATTCTATAATTGATATAAGTGCAAATAGTGGTTTAGGTAGAGTAACCGCAAAAAATCGAAATTTATTAGCTTATAGTTCTGAAAAAATTAGTGCTGTAGTAAAAGATTGTTACGGAAATTCTATTTGGGTAATTACGTTATCTACTGCCAGTGGTTCACAAAGCAGTAATCTATTTAATACTTTTTATGCTTATGAAATTACTGACGCGGCGGGTATTTCTACTAAAGCAGTTAAATCTACAATTTCGTCTAGGATTTCAGATCCTCGAGGCGCTTTAAAACTATCTCCCGATGGCACCAAACTAATTAGTGCGAACATGCAAGATGGTTTATTTCTATACGATTTTGATCCCGATACAGGTTTAGTAACCAATTCGCAACAAATTTCTATTACCTCTACTAATAACAGTACAAAGTCTTATGGTGTAGAATTTTCTCCAAATAATAAGTTTCTATATGTGCACGCCTCGAATGATAACAATACGGGTACGAGCACGGCAGCTTCTAGTCATTATTCCTCATTACTTCAATACGATTTGGAAGCCGTAAATATTTCTAATTCTCAAATTGTTTTAGATAACAGGAATTTATTTAGAGGTGCCTTACAGTTGGGGCCTGATGGTAAAATTTATAGAGCCCTTGCTTCAACTTACAATATTGGCTTACCGTATTTAGGAGTTATAAATAACCCTAATATCGAAGGGGTATCGGCACAATACGTGCATAATGCTATTAACTTAAGAGGTAATAACTCTACCCAAGGTTTACCTCCATTTATACAATCTTTTTTCGATCAAAAAATTGATATTATTAATGCTAGCAATGGCATAGAAACTAGCAATTTAGATTTATGTATAGGAGACACATATACATTAAGAGCCCAAAACATAGTTGGAGCAGATTATAAATGGACATTTAACGGAGCGCCTTTAACCAATGCCACTAACCCTTGGGAAATGGAAGCCTCCCAAGAAGGTCTTTATAAGGTGAATATTACACCACCAAGCGGAACAATTTGCGATAGATTGGAAGGAGATGCTTTTGTAACCTATTACGATATCCCTACAGCTAATACTATTATAGTAGACAACATTTGTGATTTTGATAATGATAGTCTCGAAATCGTAGACTTAACAGATCAAGACAATCATATTTTAAATGGTCAAGATCCCTCAATATATCAAGTTTCATATTTTAAACGTGATACTAATGGGAATGAGAATCTTATTTCCGATCCCACACGTTTCCAAATCACGGCTATCAATCAAGAAATAATTGCTAAAGTTGAAAACATAAACAACACCAACTGCTCAGCAACAACCTCTTTCACCTTAAATCTAATTCCTAGTCCGGTAATAGTAGTGCAAGACATTTCGCAATGCGACGGAACTTTCCCTTATACAGATGGTCTCTCGACCTTTAATCTAGAAGAAGCCATTACCACTTCCAATGGAACTTATCAATTTTTTATAACAGATCCCAATACAGCATCAACATCTCCTGCGATAACCCATCCCGAAGCATTTACAAACACCGTTGCAAATCAGGTAATATTTGTGCGCGCCATAAACATCATGGGATGTTACACCGATAGGTCATTTATATTAAATACTCAAGTCCCTATAATAACATATGAAACAGCTTATTACTGTACTGGTTCCAGAGTGGTTTTAAATGCAGGAATAACAATTACGGCACAATCAGACTACACCTATCAATGGTATTTAAATAATGTAGTTATTTCTGGCGAGACTCAACATAAATTCACTACAGATTCTGCAGATACTTACGAGGTCGTAATAACAAATAACGCTACTAATTGTGTTATAATTAAACGTATTACTGCTGAAGAATCTGGTGTGGCGGTTATAGATTTAGTAAACACTAAAGTCTCTTACTCTAACAATAACAACAACATTTCGGTTTCGGCTAGCGGATTAGGGACTTACGAATATGCCTTATTTAAAAACCAAGACCATCTATTAAGTAGTATGCTATATAGGGGTTACCAAAGTAATCCTGTTTTTACAGATGTAAGTCCTGGGGTGTATAGTATAAAAGTTAAAGACATTAAAAATAATTGTGGCCTTTCGGAACACGTCGTTTATGTAGTTGGTTTCACGTTATTCTTTACACCCAATGGAGATGGTTATAATGACACTTTTAAAATCGAAGGTGCGGACCAAATGTTTATGGCTAAATCTAGAGTTAACATTTTCGACCGTTACGGAAAATTGCTAAAAGTACTTAATCTCAACGAGCCAAATTGGGATGGTAAATTAAATGGAATAGATCTTCCTCAAGACGATTATTGGTTTTCTGCCACCCTATCTGATGGCAGAAAATTTACCTCTCATTTCTCTTTGAAACGATAATAACGCATTTTGTATCAGCGAAATGCATATTTTACCGATGAAATGCCTATTTTTGCTACCAGAATACTTTTGCCCTCCCTTTTTTTTAAGCAAAGTATTCTTTTAAGAACTAAACTTTTGACAGTAGCTAAATGAAATTAACTCTATATATAACATGTCTTTTTGTCTTTCTTTGTAATGGAATGTTTGCACAAATAATTTCTGTAACCCCATCCAACGATGCAGAAAGCTTAATTAATACTAATTTACTATCCGGGAATGGAATTGTTATCTGCAATCCTAACTCGCCAAAGAATGCTTCAGTTTCAGGAGAATCTTTCTCTAGTTATGGTTCGTTCGAGAGACGTGCAAATAATTTTCCACTCGCAAATGGTATTTTTCTAACTACCGGAAATGCTGATGAAGCAGGGAATTCGTCTGTAGACGAGTTAAACTCAGGATCGACTTCTTGGTTAGGAGATTCAGAATTAGAAGCTCAATTAGGGATATCTAACACCGTAAACGCTACCGTATTAGAATTCGATTTTGTGGCACTTACAGAAACCATTTCTTTCGATTATGTGTTAGCATCTCAAGAATACGAAAAAGATCATACCATTTGTGATTATGCCGATGGTTTTGCTATTTTAATTCAAAAAGAAGGAGAGACCGTCTTTAAGAATATTGCGGTAATTCCTAATACAAATACTAGTGTAAGTACCAAAGAGATTAACGGTACGAGTTGTTCAAATTACATAGAATATTACGAAAATACGGTTTCGCAAATAGAGAGTACCAACTTCGATGGCCGTACAAAAACATTAACTGCAACGCATACGATTGAGCCCTACAAAAAATATAAAATCAAATTTATTGTTGCCGATCAAAAGGATGTTAATTTCGATACCGCGGTATTTATAAAACAAAGTGAAGTTAATATTGATGTCGATTTAGGAAACAATATAAGTACATGTTCTGATGTAGAATTGACTCCAAATCTATATTCAAATTTAGATGTCGATTTAACGAACCTTAATAGTTTCGATAAAGAGGTCGTATATACCTGGTATAAAGACGGTGCTTATATATCAAGTAATCCAACTTTTACAGCTACAATTGCAGGGAATTATAGCGTGGATATAAAAGTTTATGAACCAGACTGTATAGACGGTCAAAGTGCTACTAATGTATTTACCATTTCCGACGATATAACAATCGATTATATTCCAAATCAAACTATTGCACTAGACCCAAAAAACGCCAATGCAGAGTTAGAACGTTGTAGTTCTATAACCGAACAATTTATATTAGACGAATTTAACAATTATATAAAGGATCAGATTCCTAATAATGCAAATTCATATAACATTAAGTATTATCGTAATGGAAACAATATAACAGAAATAGATATTGCTCCAGGAAATACAGAAACCATTACAGCCATCGCTACCAGAACGAGTACTGCATGTGCTTATACATTCGACTTTCCTTTATCGGTAAACAAAATACCAAATCCGCAACCTCAAATTATAACCCGGTGTGATAATGATTTAGAGTTTAATTTAGAAGCATACAGCAACTTATTTAATTCTGGTAATACTACCGATTTCACTGTTACCTATCACTACACCCAATATCAAGCCGAACAAGGTTCGCAACCCATTGCTTCACCATATATAGGAAATAGAACTCAGTTATATGTTAGAGTTATAAATAATAACACTGAATGTGCAGGGACAACAACATTAACTTTAGATGAAACTGAGAGCATAGAACTTTTCAATGCTAGTAGTACTGTAATTTCAGGGTGTACTTATACTCCTGGAGGAGGAATTACCACAGCGGAATTAGATATAGCTACAGATGAATTATTAAACGGACAAGACCCAAACCAATTAATTATTTCATATTTTGGATACGAGGAAGATGCCACACAGAATATAAATAAACTACAAGGAGCTAATCTAGACGCTTACCTAGACAACCAACCTACAATTATTTTTATTCGTGTAGAACCTCTTGGAGGAGGCTGTCCTGCTATTGCCAAAATCGATATTTATCCGACTATTTCAATAAACTTTTCGGCTATTGAAAATTATGCGGTATGTGGAGGAACCTCTTTTAATTTAATTCAGATTGCCAACGATATTAAAAGTAAGATTCAAAACCTTACAGTGACTTTTTACGATGGCAACCCTAGTAGTAGCACGTCTAGCGAAATCGCACAAATAGCAGATTATACCATTCCGGATTTAGATGGAGATGGCGTAGAAGACGACTCCCAGACCATCTATGTTAAAGTGGAAGATCCGGATTGCGGTCAAATTTCGACCAGTTTCCAAATTTTTAAAGCACCAGGAATAATTTACAGAGACCGACCTTTTTTACCTTTAATTTGTTATAACGATAGGGTAATCGATTTAAAAACGTATAAAGATTTAATAATTGATAATAGTAATGAGGATAACATTCAAATTCAGTATTATTTAACTGCAGATAATCGCGATTTAGACGAGAACGAACTTCCAATAGATTATCTAGATCATACAGATATTATTAATGGTATATTATATGCCAGAGTCACTAAAATAGGCGTTACCGATGGAATTCTTATTGGTAATTGTTTTGATGCTATAGACATTGTTATCGATGTAGTAGATATGCCACAGGTTCATTTAACCTACACAGATTTCCAATATTGCGTAACTAATCCTGAGTTAGAAGTTACCTTAGATTTCGTTGAAACCGAATTAGTAGATATTATTAATAATGATGCTGCCAATGCTCATATTGCACCTGAAGCTATTGATATAAAATTTTATGAAAACCTAAGTGATGCTGAAGCAGGAAATTCTAATTTTTTAGATCCTAATGTTTATACAACAACTACTAAGACTATTTATAGTCGAGTTACCAACAAGAAAGACACATCGATTTGCCCAGTAATAGATCCTATTAATATCGCCGTATTTCTACAACCAGAATTTAATAAAACAGAATTTTTTGAATGTGATATAGAAGTTGTTCCTGTAAGAAATATCGATTTATATCAATTATTTAACCATTATATAGCATCTGAGATTGAGGTGACTTTTTATGATGCTGATGATAATCCATATACTATTAATTCCGAAATATCTGTGCCATACGATCAGACCATAACAATTTATGCGATCGCCAGAAATAAGAATAATACACTATGCGACAATCCGGTTAAGCAAGCAATCACTTTAAGAACAGGACAAACACCTGCACCTATACCTTTCGATTTATCTGTATGTGTTGTTCCTGGTCAAGCGTATACCGAAATTAACTTAGACGATGTTGAAGCTGAATTAGAATCGCTTACAGGCGTACCTTTAGTCGTTTCTTTTTACGAAAATAAAGCAGAAGCCGAAGCTTCTTTAAATAGTTTTATTTTAAAAACAAATTCTTATCAAATTTCTGCTAATCAGGCAAAACATAATCTTTTTGTCCAAATAAAAAACCCTGGAACAGAATGTTACATCGTTCAAACTCTATTAATAAAAATTAACGATACACCTAATTTTAAAAGCTCATCGATCGCTTCTGTGTGTTCGCCTGATTATGTTGGGAATAACATGCTCTTTAATTTAGAAGAAACAACTTTAGATCTTACTTTAAAAACCGGGTATAATGCTCCTGTAATTTACTTTTTTGAAGATATTGATGATGCTAATTCACTAAATATTTCAAATCAGATTACCAATTCTTTAGAAGCCGATCAGACCTATGTAAAACCAGTTGGCATTAATACTATTTATGTTGTTGCTAAAGATCCAGATACAGACTGTTTCGAGGTAAGGGCTTTAGATTTAGTTGTTAATTATCCATCTCCAACAAAAGATTTGACAGATTTTGAATTTTGCGATGATGGCTCAGGCACACTATTTTTAAAAGAAATAGACAACCGTTTAGTTTACGATTTAAATTCTAGTGAGATTACATATTACAAAACAGATGCAGATGCAGATGCTGCAACTAATCCGTTAAGTGATATTTACAATTATAAAACTCCAATTAATGGAACTGAGATTCATGCTAGAGTTAGCAGTATCGCTACAGGTTGTTATATTATAAAGCCTATTACGTTACAACCGAACTCTAATGGTACAGCGTTAAACCTAACAGCCAATGCTTCTTTTTTCCAAAATTCAAATACCATTACGGTAGATGTCATTGGAGGGACCGGAAACTATGTATACAGTTTAGATCATGGAGATTTTCAGACGTCTAACATTTTTACAGATGTAAATATAGGAAGTCACACCGTATTTGTAAGTAACGACTTAGGGTGTTCTGAAGGGATTACTACCGTAACTGTTGTAGATATTCCAAAGTTTTTCACACCTAACCAAGATGGTTATAATGATACTTGGCATATTATCGGAATTGAAGACTTAGCTGAAGCTGAAGTACAAATTTTTAATCGATTCGGTAAACTACTCGCTGTGCTTAATAAAAATAACAATCCTACATTTGAAGATGGCTGGAATGGATTATCCAATGGTGCTCCAATGCCTACTGACGATTATTGGTATGTGGCAAGAATAAAAAATGGAACTGAAGATTTTGAACGCAGCGGCCATTTCACGTTAAAACGATAATAAAACTGCGCATTACTTTTATTTTTCTCCATTCAAAATGTTTAAATTTGCGATATGCGATTTAAAATAAAATCAGAATTCGAACCTACCGGAGATCAGCCTTCAGCGATTAAAAAATTAACTGAAGGCATAAACAACGACGAGAAATACCAAACACTCTTGGGTGTTACAGGATCAGGAAAAACCTTTACCGTTGCTAATGTTATCGAAGAGGTGCAACGCCCTACTTTAGTTTTAGCACATAACAAAACGTTAGCGGCTCAGCTATATTCAGAATTCAAGCAGTTTTTCCCAGATAATGCGGTGGAGTACTTTGTCTCTTACTACGATTATTACCAGCCTGAAGCCTACATTCCCGTTTCCGGAACCTATATTGAAAAGGATTTATCTATAAATGAAGAAATTGAAAAACTTCGATTAAGTACAACCTCATCTCTACTTTCTGGACGACGAGATGTATTAGTTGTTGCTTCAGTATCTTGTTTATATGGTATTGGAAATCCTGTAGAATTTCAGAAAAACGTCATTACGTTAGAACGTGATCAAGTCATCTCAAGGACTAAATTGTTACACCGCTTGGTACAAAGTTTATATTCTAGAACCGAAGCAGAATTTAATCACGGAAGTTTCAGAATTAAGGGAGACACCGTAGATATATTTCCGAGTTACGCCGATGATGCATTCAGAATTCATTTTTTCGGAGATGAAATTGAAGAAATTGAAGCTTTTAATGTGCAAACCAACGAAATCATAGAGAAATATGATCGTCTTACTATTTATCCGGCAAACATGTTTGTGACATCTCCAGATGTACTTCAAGGAGCTATTAAAGGTATTCAAGATGATTTAGTGAAACAACACGATTATTTTAAAGACATCGGAAAACACTTAGAAGCAAAGCGCCTAAAAGAACGTACCGAATTTGATTTAGAAATGATTCGAGAATTAGGTTACTGTTCAGGTATAGAAAATTATTCTAGATATTTAGATGGTAGACAACCGGGAACTAGACCATTCTGCTTATTGGATTATTTCCCAGAAGATTTTTTAATGGTGGTAGACGAAAGTCACGTGACCATTTCGCAAGTGCATGCCATGTATGGCGGAGATAGAAGCCGTAAAGAAAACTTAGTAGATTATGGTTTTAGATTACCTGCTGCTATGGATAACCGTCCGCTTAAATTCGAGGAATTCGAAGCCTTACAGAATCAAGTTATTTATGTTAGTGCCACACCTGCCGATTACGAATTAGAAAAGAGTGATGGTATTTTTGTAGAGCAAGTTATTCGGCCGACAGGGCTTTTAGACCCTATTATTGAAGTACGCCCTAGCTTAAACCAGATAGATGATTTAATCGAAGAAATTCAGCTTCGTATAGAAAAAGACGAACGGACATTAGTCACCACGCTTACAAAACGTATGGCAGAAGAGCTGACTAAATATCTAGACCGTATTCAGATCCGTTGTCGCTATATCCACAGTGATGTCGATACTTTAGAGCGTGTAGAAATCATGCAAGATTTAAGAAAAGGATTATTCGATGTTTTAGTGGGAGTCAACCTATTACGTGAAGGTCTAGATTTACCAGAAGTATCTTTAGTGGCTATTTTAGATGCCGATAAAGAAGGCTTTCTACGTTCGGCAAGATCACTAACTCAAACCGTAGGTCGTGCAGCGAGGAACTTAAATGGAAAAGCGATTATGTATGCCGATAAGATTACAAAGAGTATGCAGAAAACAATTGATGAAACGGAATATAGACGTGCGAAACAAATCAGTTATAATACAGCTAATAACATGGTGCCAACCGCACTAAATAAAAGCTTAGATAGCGCTTTAGCAAAAAACTCTGTAAGTACCTATAGTTACGAATTGGAAGCTCTAAAAGCAGCAGAACCAGAAAGTGAATATTTAACGAAACCTCAACTGGAACAAAACATTCGCGACAGGCGTAAATTAATGGAAGCAGCGGCTAAAGAATTAGATTTTATACATGCAGCTAAATTTCGTGACGAAATAAAAATATACCAAGATAAACTGGAGAAATTAAAACAGTAATTTTTATATAACCATAAAAGACGGTCTATAGCATAGATTTAATTATACTGAACCTTAAAAATATCGATTAAAACATCTGATGGCACCATATTATTAGGAAAACCATCCATTAAGTATAAGACTTTATTTGTACAATCATGACTCAACCCCATGCGTAGTCCATAATTAAAAACTAAATTATCATCTTTTTGGAGCCTTTTATTATCTAAGTTCATTAACAACACTAAGCGGTAAAATTGTACAATGCGTTCACTATAAGACTCCAGATTTTTATAAACAATAGGATTTTCAATAAGATATTCAAAATCTGACCGAGAAATATTCAGTTGTTGAGATACACTTAATAGAAAACTATATTTAAAAGATATCAATTCATCCGTTTTAGCGAATGCAATCATTTCAGAAAGCAAACTCAATTTCTCTATGCGATTTAACATGTAAAGGAATCTTAATTATTATTGCGCTAAAGTTAATTATATTAGGCATTTAATAATCGCATATATAATGTAACTTGTCGAAAATTAAATAATTTTAATATGTTATTACCTACAGTATAACATCATAACAAACTCACTATTTGCAAGTTAAACACAATCTTACCTTAATTATAGAATAAAAACAAAATAACAGTATACATTTAACTACTTTTAAATACTAAGAATTTTCATTCTTAAGAGAAGAAAGCAGTTTTGTAACAACACCATAAACATAGATTTTAAAAATATAAAAAATAGCAATATGACAAATAATGATGTTCTTAAAAAATTACGTGTCGCTCTTAAATTAAGAGACGATGATATCGTGAAGATTTTAGAATTAGTAGATTTTAGAATCAGTAAAAGTGAATTAGGAGCCCTTTTTAGAAAGGAAGATCATCCAAAATATATGGAATGTGGAGATCAGATTTTAAGAAACTTTTTAAATGGATTGGTCATTCATTTACGAGGTCCATTACCTAAGAAAGGTGAGGCCAAAAAAAATGAGACTAGTAAGACACCCGTTAAAAAATCTGAATCTAAAAAATCTTAGTAAGAAGCCTACTTTTTACAAATCGAATAAAAAAAGCGTCTAACCATTAAGTTAGACGCTTTTTCTTATATAATAGTAAACTGTGTTTTAGATTATGCTAAAACCTGTTGTACTTTATCCGCAGCTTCTTGGAATTGTGTAGCACTCATTACATCTAATCCAGAATTGTCGATTAATTCTTTAGCAATGTCTGCATTGGTTCCTTGTAAACGTACAATAATTGGCACAGTAATATTCCCCATGTTTTTGTAAGCATCGATAACACCTTGCGCTACTCTATCGCAACGTACAATTCCTCCAAAAATATTAATAAGGATTGCTTTTACGTTAGGGTCTTTTAAAATAATTTTAAAAGCAGCCTCTACACGAGCAGCATCAGCAGTACCTCCAACATCTAAAAAGTTAGCTGGCTCTCCACCTGCTTGCTTAATTAAATCCATTGTTGCCATTGCTAAACCAGCACCATTAACCATACATCCAACGTTTCCGTCTAAGTCTACATAGTTTAATCCTAATTTCCCTGCTTCAACTTCAATAGCACTTTCTTCACGTATGTCACGTAAATCAAGGTAGTTTTTATGTCTGTATAATGCATTGTCATCAATAGTAACCTTAGCATCTACAGCAAGAATTTTATTATCGCTAGTTTTTAAAACTGGATTAATTTCAAATAAAGAAGAATCAGACTCTACGTAAGCTGTATACAGATTAGTAACAAATTTCGTCATTTCTTTAAAAGCGTTTCCAGATAATCCTAAGTTAAACGCAACACGTCTTGCTTGGAAAGGTAAAATACCTACTGTTGGATCGATTTCTTCTGTAAAAATTAAATGCGGAGTTTCTTCTGCAACAGTTTCAATATCCATTCCACCTTCAGTAGAATACATAATCATGTTACGTCCTGTAGCACGGTTTAATAATACCGATACGTAAAACTCTTCTGTTTCAAATTCTCCAGGATAGTATACATCTTCAGCAACTAATACTTGGTGTACTCTTTTACCTTCTGCAGATGTTTGTGGAGTTACAAGGTCCATACCTATAATCTCACCAGAAATTTGTTCTACTTCTTGTAAATTCTTGGCTAATTTAACGCCACCACCTTTACCACGTCCACCTGCGTGAACTTGGGCTTTAACTACGAACCAGCTAGTACCTGTTTCCGATGTTAACTGTTTTGCAGCTACAACAGCGTCTTGAGCACTTTGTGCTACAATACCGCGCTGAATACGTACGCCAAAACTATTTAAAATTTCTTTTCCTTGATATTCGTGTAAGTTCATTAGTATTTTAATTTATTGCTGCACAAATGTAATCAACGAATATGTTTTAACCAATATTTTTTATCATCTATATAGATATAATATCAATACTGTATTCTTTTCTTTGTTTTTTTGACAAATAATAAGTCTTAAACTGACAAAAACTTTATAGATTTGCGGCAAATTTAATTTATCATAAAATGAATAATAACACTTTATTAAAAATTGCAAGTGACTTTGGAAGTCCGGTGTATGTGTACGACTCTGAAAAAATAGTAGCACAGTATAAACGTTTAACATCTGCATTTAATAAGGTGAAACAGGTAAAGGTAAATTATGCCGTAAAAGCGTTATCTAATATTTCTATACTGAAATTAATGAAAAACCTTGGGGCTGGCCTTGATACTGTATCTATTCAAGAAGTTCAATTGGGTTTAAAAGCAGGTTTTTCTGCAGACCAAATTATATTTACCCCTAATGGTGTTTCTCTTGAAGAAATTGAAGCAGCATCTAAATTAGGTGTTCAAATAAATATTGATAGCCTTTCTATTTTAGAGCAATTCGGAACAAAGCATCCTAATGTTCCTGTTTGTATTCGTATTAATCCGCATGTAATGGCTGGAGGTAATGCTAATATTTCTGTAGGACATATCGATTCTAAGTTTGGTATTTCTGTACATCAGATTCCACATATCTTAAGAATTGTAGAAAATACAGGAATGCATATTAACGGAATTCACATGCATACTGGTAGTGATATTTTAGATATCGATGTCTTTTTATATGCCAGTGAAATCTTATTCGATACGGCTAAACATTTTAAAGATTTAGAATTTTTAGATTTCGGATCTGGTTTTAAAGTCCCTTATTCTAAAGGTGATATTGAAACTAATATTGAAGAATTTGGAACTAAACTTTCAAAACGCTTCAACGAATTCTGTAAAGAATACGGAAAAGAATTAACCTTAGGTTTCGAACCTGGCAAGTTTTTAGTGAGTGAATCTGGAGTCTTTTTAGCTAAAGTAAACTCTGTAAAACAAACCACATCGACTGTATTTGCACAAATCGATTCTGGTTTTAACCATTTAATTCGTCCGATGCTTTACGGCTCTCAACATGTAATTACAAACATTTCAAATCCTAAAGGACGTGAGCGTTTTTACTCTGTTGTTGGTTATATTTGTGAAACAGATACATTCGCAAATAACCGCAGAATTTCAGAAATTACTGAAGGCGATATTATAGGTTTCCAAAATGCTGGAGCATATTGTTATTCTATGGCTTCTAACTATAACTCACGTTTTCGTCCTGCCGAAGTGCTTTGGCACAAAGACAAAGCATTGTTAATTAGAGAGCGAGAAACTCTAGAGGATATATTAAAAAATCAAATTGAAGTTACCATATAAAAGCCAAAAAGCGCTAACCTAAACAGTTAGCGCTTTTTTTATGTCTTATACTTCGAGCGTCTTTAAATAAAAATATCCTGCTGAATAAAAGTTCATTTTATAAAGCAGGATATCCAGTATTAACTTGGTGTATTTCTATTCAGCAATTACGAGATCTGAATTGTAGAAACCTCCCATATTCTTTTTTCGTCCTGCAGATTGTTCTACAATTAAATTTGCAATAGTATTTAAATTACGGAGTTCACAAATCTGAACGGATAACTTAGAACCTACATACAAATCTTGTGTAGAATCTTCAACATAGCGCAAATGTTTAGCGGCCTCTTTTAGCTTACTATTAGTTCTCACTATAGCCACTAAATCGGACATAATATGCTGAATTGTATTTCTGTAATGTGTAATTAAAATAAGTTCTTTGGGTGTCGATGTGCCATCGTCGTTCCAATCTGGTGCATTAACATTAATCGGTTTAACCTCATCCACATTCTCTATAATATGATCGGCAATGTGATTAGCATATACTAATGCTTCCAACAATGAATTAGAGGCTAATCTGTTTGCACCGTGTAAACCTGTACTTGTACATTCTCCTGCGGCATATAAATCTTCAATAGTCGATTCTCCATTCTTATTCACCTCTACACCTCCACAAGCATAATGGCAAGCTGGTACAACAGGAATCATGTGTTTTCTAATATCTATACCAATACCTAAGCACTTCTCATTAATATTAGGAAAATGCTTTATAAAGGCTTCATAATCTAAATGAGTACAATCTAAATAGACATGGCGTTCTCCGGTAGTATGGATTTCGTTATCTATAGCTCTTGCAACAATATCTCGCGGTGCTAACTCTCCACGCTCATCGATTGCGAGCATAAAACGTTCTCCTTTTTTATTTTTAAGATAAGCTCCAAATCCACGAACAGCTTCAGAAATTAAAAACGACGGACTTTGTTCGGGTTCGAATAAGGCCGTAGGATGAAACTGTACAAACTCCATTCCTCTAATTTTTGCTAAAGCGCGATAGGCCATAGCAATTCCATCTCCTGTTGCAATTAAAGGGTTGGTTGTAGAGGCGTAAACCTGTCCAATCCCTCCGGCACATAAAATGGTTTTACCAGCTATATAAGGAACGATAGCATTCGTTTTTTGGTTCATTATATATGCCCCGTAACAACGAATATTATTTATATCTTCTCCGGATTCTTTTAATTGGTGATCGGTAATTAAATCAATAGCAAAATGATACGGTAACACTTTAATATTCTCTAGGCTTGCTACCTGATCTAAAAGCGTACGCTCTATTTCTAAACCTGTAATATCTTTATGATGAATAATACGATTAGCAGAATGTCCGCCTTCTTTACCTAAATCAAATTTACCTGTTCCATCGTAATCGAAATCTGCTCCCCAAGACATGAGTTGCCTCATACAATCTGGTGCTTCTTCTATGACCATCTTAACGACTTCGCGATCGTTGTGATATTCTCCCGCAATCATAGTGTCTTCAATATGATCTTCGAATGAATCTAATTTATCCCAAACTACGGCTATACCGCCCTGAGCATATTTTGTATTCGATTCACTTTTATTGGCTTTAGTAACAACTAAAATTTCTTTATTTGGTAAAGATTTTGCCAAACGAATGGCTGTAGTAAGACCTGCAACTCCCGATCCTAATATTAAATAATCTGTATTATTTTGACTCATTTTTTGTTTTATGAGATTTCTAACATGCGTTGAATAGGAACTAAAGCACGTTTTTGAATTGCTTCGTCTACATGAACTTCTGGCAATTCATGCTTAATACACGTATAAAGCTTTTCCAATGTATTCATTTTCATATAAGCACATTCGCTACATGCACACGTATTATTCTCTTTTGCAGGTGCCGGAATTAATATTTTATTAGGCACTTCTTTTTGCATTTCATGTAAAATACCCGCTTCAGTCGCTACAATAAACGCATTTGCAGGATTGGTTTTTACATAATTAATAAGTCCTGCTGTAGACCCTACATATTCAGCTATTTTTAATAAATGAGCTTCAGATTCTGGGTGAGCAATAATTTTAGCATTCGGATTTTCCTTATGAACAGCTAATATTTTATCCATAGAAAATGCTTCATGAACAATACAAGCGCCATCCCATAATACCATATCACGACCTGTTTCCTTTTGAATCCATGCTCCTAAATTTTTATCTGGAGCAAATATAATAGGTTGATCTAAAGGTACTGAATCTACTATTTTTTTAGCATTTGAAGACGTACAACATAAATCACTAAGTGCTTTTACCTCTGCCGATGTGTTTACATACGTAATAACAATATGACCTGGATATTTCTTCTTAAACGTTGCTAAATCTTCAGCACTACAAGAATCGGCTAAAGAACAACCTGCGTTTAAATCTGGTAGAATAACTTTCTTCGACGGATTTAAAATTTTTGCAGTTTCTGCCATAAAATGTACGCCTGCAAATACAATTATATCAGCATCCGTTTCTGCCGCTTTATAAGATAATCCTAAACTATCTCCAACATAATCTGCTAAATCTTGAATTACTGGTTCCTGATAATAATGCGCCAAAATCACAGCATTTTTCTCCTTTTTCAGCCTTTTAATCTCTGCGACATAATCTATATTCTTTGCATCTTCCGACACAGGAATATATCCCAACTTCTCAATACTTTCTTTTACAGAATCCATAATCATTATTAAAATTGAACGGTAAAATTAATGAATTTTATAATGTTTATTTAATGTTTTAATATCATATTTTCTTTTTTGTGAGAATATGATTTCATTGTAAAGTAAAAACACAATTATATATTTTCTAAAAATTAAAAAGTTTAGAATAGTTTATACTAAAAATTTAGTCAGTTTAAGCCTTAAAAAATCAACCTTTTTAGGCATGCATAAAGAAATTGAGCCCGCTATTGAATTAGAATAAACGTTATTCTTCTTACTTTTTAATAAATAAAGCGCCCCTGAAAATATTTCAGGGGCGCTTTATTTATACGGTTTTTCTTCAAATTTTGAGCTACTAAGATGAGTTCAGCATGGATTAAAAGCATCTAAAACAATTCAAATTAGGCTTTCACTTTCCCTGTAAAATGATTTATGTTAGGGTTAACAGGATTTCCACTCATTCTTCTAATTGTAACTATTTGTCCGCAATGCCAAACAGAATCTTCAATGGGTCCGTTAATAGCATTCCAAAACGGAACTGTTCGCTCCCCATTAGGACCTTTAAAAATCATATCGAAAGGTTTTAAATCGTCTTCTTCTTTTAAAATATCTGAAGCCGTTTTTAAATTGTTTAATGTCTGCGTTCTTAACTCCATGTAAGTTAAAGGCTTTTTCAGCGTTTCATTTACATGTGGTACTTTTAATGCGGCATCCCGAAGTATAGCTGATAAACCATGAATATGCGTCATGATTTCTAAAGGAGATCGCATTTCTGTATTTAATTTAAAATCTAAATCTGCTGTCGACAAACCTTCAGTCGCCCAGTAAAATCGAAATCCTAAACCATCAATAGCACGACCTATAACCGTTCCTGCTGTGTATGTTTCCGAATTCTCAGGAATTTCATAATAAGGCAACTCGGATTCCACTTGTGCAACTATTGACATGTTAATTAGTAATAAAATTATGATTAGTATAGATTTCATTTAAAATAGAATTATATCCCGTGAGTATCGAATAAATAAACCAATGCAGCCATAGATGCTGCACCAAGTTCTAATTCACGTTTATTTACAGCATCGAACGTGTCGTTTGCGGCATGATGATGATCGAAATAACGTTGTGAATCCGGTCTTAAACCTGCCGTTATATTTGAATCTGTTTTTAACGGACGTACATCTGCTCCAGCACCACCTTGAATAAAATAATGAATAAGGTATGGTTCGAATAATGGCTTCCAACCTAATATCTTATTAAAAGACGCCTCGGTACAATCGAAAGAAAATCCTCTTGGTGTAAATCCGCCAGCATCACTTTCTAGAGAGACCACATGTTTTTCGCCTTTAGCTTTGGCTTCTTTAGCATATTCGGTTGCTCCTCTCAGTCCGTTTTCTTCATTCATAAACATAACCACACGAATGCTGTGTTTCGGTTTAATCTTTAACGTTTTAAATAATCGAAGTACTTCCATAGACTGCACAATTCCTGCGCCATCATCGTGAGAACCATCACCTAAATCCCAAGAATCTAAGTGGCCTCCAACAATAATATATTCATTTGGAAATTGAGAACCTGTGATCTCCCCAATTACATTATAAGATTTTACATCTGCTAATTGTTTGCAATTTTGTTTAAAGTAAAACTGAAGTGATGTATCTAACTTTAACATCGTACTCAATAAATTCGCATCTTTAGTACTAATCGCCGCTGAAGGAATCCGTTTAGACACAGGTAAATCTTCGTAAGTCATACTTCCTGCATGTGGTAAGTCGTCTATATTTAACGTCATAGATCTTACAATTACACCGGCAGCACCATATTTAGCAGCTTCTACAGCACCCATATAACGCTGATCTACACAACCACCATAAGCAGAGAATGTATTGATTAAATCCGCCTGCATTGGTCGGTTATAAAAAACGATTTTTCCTTTAACACCGGCTTCACCTAAAGCTTCTAACTCTTCGAAATTCTTAACCTCTACAACACTTGCAGTAACACCTAACGGATTTGTAGCTACAGATCCTCCCAGTGCACAAATGTTAACATTCGTTGTTACTCCGCTCCCTGCTTTTATATATGCAAATTCCTTTGCGCCTCGCACCCATTTTGGTACCATAACGGGTTGTAACCAAACCTTGTCTAAGCCTAGGGAATCTAACTCTGCTTTACCCCAATCTACCGCACGTTCTGCATTTAAAGATCCTGATAAGCGGCCTCCAATATCTATCGATAAGGTTTCTAACCAAGAATAACTTTTACCTTCCACTAAAGCAGTTTTATATATTTGTTTTAAGACGTCTTCATCTGTTTGACTAAATACTTGACTACTTAAACACAGGGCAATTAGGACAATTAATTTTTTCATATAATTTTTTATGTATACTGTAAAAATGACTTTAATAGGATTAAACTACTCGCTTTCTAATTGCTTTTTATAGGCTTCTATATTAGATTCTGTTTCAGGATCTAATTGAGGTTCTTTAATATCTTGATACTTTTTAAGCGTCTCGTAAAGAATATTTGCAACAATTAAACGTGCTGTTGGCTTATCGTCTGCAGGGATATTATACCAAGGCGCATTTGGTGTAGATGTTCTGTTTATAGCATCTTCATAACACGTTTGATAATTATCCCATAATGCGCGTTCCTTAAGATCGTCTGCCGAGAACTTCCAATTTTTATTTTTCTTTTCTAATCTACGAATCAGTCTATCGCGTTGTTCGTCTTTAGAAAGGTTTAAAAAGAACTTAAATATTATGGTTCCACTATTTGAAATTGTTTTTTCAAAATTTACAATTTCATCAAAACGATTATCCCAAAACGCTTCATTTACATCAGATAATTCTGTTACAGTAGGAATATTTTCTCCTAAAATATAATTTGGATGCACACGGGTAACTAGTACATTCTCATAATGTGTTCTATTAAAAATTCCAAATTTTCCTCGTACTGGTAAACGTACATAATGACGCCACAAATAGTCATGCTTCAACTCTAATTCTGTAGGCGATTTAAAACTATGACAATCTATACCTCTAACATTGAAGTCTTTAAACACCTCCCGAATCAAACTGTCTTTTCCTGCGGTATCCATACCTTGGAAACACACTAGAACAGAATATTTCCCATGCGCATACATGGTGTTTTGCCACTCCCCTAACTTGACTCTAATTTTATCTAATTTCTTTTCAATCTTTTTCTCCGAAGCGTCTAAATCTACTTTGGTTTCTAAAGTTTTAATATCGATTTTAGAATCAATTTTAAAGTCTTTTATGTGAATATCTTTCATAGTACGAACAGGATTTTGGCTTATAGTACTACTAAAAAACAAAAATGGTTTGTATTAATGGCATAATTGTGAAATTTTTTTAGAATTTTTAATTATAAAATTATAAGTAAAACATAAGGTCTACCGTTATATTTCACAAAGTATTCTTACCTGTCTTAACGCATAATTAGTATCTTTAAATTCTATCTTTTTTTTAAAATAAAAAATTTATAAAGGCTATAACAGTGAATAAAAAATTAGCATTCCTATCGATATTACTTTACAACTTATGTTGTTTTTCACAAACATTAACCCTTCAAGCAGAAGCACATAAATTTAATATAGACCAGAGTAAAACTTTGGTGATTTCACAAATTAAAGATATAGACACCTACACCAATCTAAGTTCACAATACAGTAACCTAGAGCTTATTTTAGGTGAGGAAAAATTTATTTTTAAAACCATACCAAATCAGCTAACCACCACCGAGGCTTACAGTATTACAAATTCTGAAACAGCTATTAATTACACCTTATACTTTACAGCATTACCACTAATATCCATAAGCACAGAAAACATAATTGTGGATGAACCTAAGGTTTACGCCGATTTTTATTACGCAGACGATACACAAATTTTGTCCTCTAAAATAGGTATTGAAATACGTGGCGGAGTCTCTCAGTCTTATCCCAAGAAAACATACGATTTAGAGTTTTGGGAAGATGAATTAGGAGACGATACGCGCGACATTTCTTTTGGAAATTTAAGATCTGATGACGATTGGATAATAGATGCTCTATACAACGAACCCTTAAGATTACGAAGTTATACCGCCAACAAATTATGGTTAGAAATGCATAAGCCTACTTATCTAGATGAAGAACCCGATGCTAAGTCTGGAGCAGATGTGTTTTACGTCGAAGTTTTTTTAAACGGCGCTTATAATGGAATATACAACCTGTCTGAACAAGTAGATAAAAAACAACTAGAACTTAAGAGTAATAAAGAAGAGATTAGAGGAGAACTTTTTAAAGGTGTAAATTGGGGTGCATCAACATTTACAGCCTTACCTAGTTACGATAATTCTAATGAGATGTGGAGTGGCTATGAAGTCAAGTACCCAAAAGCAGATGAAATTATAGATTGGGAAAACGTATATCAATTCACGAATTTTGTAATGAATGCAACAGATTTAGAATTTAATTTGGGGATTTGGGACAAATTTAATCGGGACAATTACATTGATTATTTTATTTTTTTAAATCTAATTAGGGCCACAGATAACACAGGAAAAAACATTTATTTAGCAAAGTATACCACAGATGAACCCTATTTTTATGTGCCTTGGGATTTAGATGGTTGTTTTGGAACCATTTGGAATGGGGCCAACGAAGACATTACCAACGACATTTTAACTAACGGATTTATGTCCCGCGTTATAGAATTAAACCCGGATAATATCACAGAAGATATTTCTAATAGGTGGGTTGCTTTAAGACAAGATGTTCTTACATACGATGCCTTATCGCAGTCTATTTCGAATCAATACAACGATTTAAAGTCGAATAACATTTATAAAAGAGAAGCCCTTGTCTACCCCAATTACACCTTTGGTGAAGACGATTTAGTGTACACTCTAAATTGGCTAGAAAACAGATTAGCGTTTTTAGACACCTATTTTGAAAATGCATTATCAACAGAAGAAACGCATTTAAACAGCCTCACTATATATCCTAATCCAGCAATACACAAACTTAACATACCAAATTACAGTCAGATCTTTGGTAAACCTTTTAAGATTTACAACACCCTTGGTCAACTTTCTGGTGAAGGTATAATTAAAAGTGATTATATTTCTGTCGATTATTTACAGGCTGGTATATATGTATTACAGATAGAGCATGAGACTTTTAAATTCATTAAATCATAGCGTTTTTTATATTTAGAAAACATACAACTAATAGATAAAAAGTAAGGCTCTAATTATTATAATTAGAGCCTTACTTTTTTATAAAGAATGAATATGCTTATTTGGTTGCATATAATTTTACATCATTTTCCTCGACAGTCTCACCACTTAAAATAATTAAGCGTTCCACCACATTTCGAAGTTCACGAATATTACCAGACCAATCGTAAGATTTTAAGAGTTTTAAAGCGCCATCCGAAAATTCCTTTTTAACAGCACCTTGTTCACCTGCAATCTTTTCAGAAAAATAAGTGATTAACAAAGGGATATCGTCTCGTCTATCGTTTAACGATGGCACCTGAATTAAGATAACTGCCAATCTATGATATAAATCTTCTCGAAAGCGTCCTTCTTCAATTTCTGTTTTTAAATTCTTATTCGTGGCTGCTAAAACCCGAACATCAACTTTAATGTCTTTATCGCTTCCTACACGTTGTACACGATTTTCTTGAAGAGCACGCAATACTTTCGCCTGTGCCGACAAACTCATATCACCAATTTCATCTAAAAAAATAGTTCCACCATTAGCAGCTTCAAACTTTCCTGCACGATCTTTATTGGCACTTGTAAAAGCCCCTTTAACATGACCAAACAATTCACTTTCTATTAATTCACTCGGAATTGCTGCACAATTAACTTCGACCATGGGTCCGCCTGCACGCTCACTCTTTTGGTGCAACCAATGTGCAACAAGTTCTTTTCCTGTTCCATTGGCTCCTGTAATAAGTACACGAGCTTCTGTTGGTGCGACTTTATCAATAATATCTTTTATGTTAGAAATGGCAGAACTCTCCCCTATCATTTGGTAATTCTTACTCACCTTAGTTTTAAGAATTTTATTTTGCACGACCAACTCTTTTCTATCTAAAGCATTCCTAACCGTATTTAATAATCGGTTTAAATCTGGTGGTTTCGATATATAATCGAAAGCTCCCAAACGCATAGTATGTACTGCGGTATCCAAATCGCCATGCCCCGAAATCATTACCATTGGGATTTCTGGTTTTATAAGTTTTGTTGCTTCTAAAACTTCTACCCCATCCATTTTAGGCATTTTAATATCGCATAATACTAAGTCGTAATCTTCATTTTTAATCTTTTCAATTCCGACTAAACCATCTTCTGCTTCTTCCAAATGATAGGTTTCATTTTCTTCGGAAAGAATTTTAATTAAAACTCTTCGAATTGCTGCTTCATCTTCAATAATTAAAATTTTTGGCATACTATTTCTTTTATAATGATGTTGACAACATATCAACTTTGTGTAATATTCTTTAATCTATTTCATTTTATTTCTAACTCTAGAGCAGATATCACCACTAAATTTGGTGAGTAAAATGCACTTTATAAAAGAGAAAGAACACACTTAATTTTTTAATACTTAATCCATTTGATAAGTTCCTTGTACGTTGGCTTTTTACCATACATTAAAATCCCTACACGGTAAATTTTCGCAGCAAACCAAACGGTTAGTAAAAACGATCCTATTAATAGTAATAACGATAAAAGTTGCTGCCATATTGGAACTCCAAACGGAATGCGCATTAACATAACCACCGGAGATGTTAAAGGTATAAACGAAAATATAGTGGAAACGGTTCCGTGTGGATCTTCGATTACAGTAAAGAAACCAATATAAACAGATAATACCAATGGCATTAATATAGGGAATACAAACTGTTGCGTATCTGTTTCATTATCTACAGCAGCCCCAATTGCGGCATACATAGAGCTGTATAGCAAGTAACCCGCAATAAAGAACAACACAAATGCAATGATTAAATTGGTTAATGGCAGATGATAAAAGCCTGATAGTATAGTTTCTATCTGACCGTTTAATTGTTGATCTACAAGAGATTGCTCAATCACCTGTTTTTGAGGCGTCTGAGACATATCTATTCCGAATACAAATCCTACTAAAGCCGTTAAAACACCTCCTAAAATTATCCAAATAATAATTTGCGTAATTCCTGCCAACGATGTACCGATAATTTTACCTAACATAAGTTGCATCGGTTTTACAGAGGAAATAATCACTTCAATAACACGACTCGTTTTTTCTTCAATCACACTACGCATAATCATGTTACCATAAATAATGATAAACATAAACAGTAAGTATCCTGCTGCACCACCAAAGGCGAGTTTAATTATACTTTCTACTTTAGATGTTTTCTCTCCTGAAAAATTTTCTTGAATGATACTTACATCAATATTAGCCGATTCTATTTTATCTAGGTCCACACCAACTTGCACCAACTTTACATCGGTTAGCGATTTTTCAACCTTGCTTTCCAAAGTGGTAACAATGGATAAAGAAGGAGATTCTTCCGAATAAAACTTGACATGTTTCTTTAAATAATTAACATCATCACTTTTTTCGATATGTAATAAACCATAGTCTTCTTGTGCGTTAACTAAAACCTTGGCCGCTTCTAGGTTTATATTTGTTAAGAATTTATACTTCGTAGTTTCAGTATCTTTAAAGGCGTTTGTAACCAAACCCGATTCGTCTAAAATCGCTATAGTTCTTACTTTATTATTACTGATTTGCGATAAATAAGCCACCGTTGCAATAAGTGCAATAAGTACGATCGGACTTAAAATAGTCATCACAATAAATGCCTTATTTTTAACTTTCGTTAAATACTCTCTTTTAATTATGAGTGGTAAATGATTCATGTTTAACTATTATTCTGAATGGCTTTTATAAAAATATCGTTTGTGCTTGGTAATAATTCAATAAAATGAGACACTTCACCTTTAGTTGTTAAATACTGTAAAAAATCGTTAGGCTTTTCTTTCGATCCTAATTTCACATTTAACTTTAATTGCTCGTCTATGGTTTTGAATTGAGCTGGAGACACATCAAATTTATCGGTTAATTCCTTGTGTAAAGCATCAATATTTGCCGTTTTTACACCGATTTCGTAAGAGTTATCTTTATATTCTCTTTTGATCTCTGTTAGTTTGCCGTCTAATATTTTATTCGACTTATTGATTAGCGCAATATGATCGCATAATTCTTCGACAGATTCCATACGGTGTGTAGAAAAAATAACAGTAGCACCATTGTCTCTTAAACGTAAAATTTCATCTTTAATAAGATTGGCATTTATAGGATCGAATCCTGAAAATGGTTCATCGAAAATCAGTAATTTAGGTTCGTGCAATACGGTAACCACAAATTGGATTTTTTGCGCCATTCCTTTAGATAATTCCTGGATTTTCTTATTCCACCAATCTCCAATTTCTAAACGTTCGAACCAATAGTGTAATCGCTTTTTGGCTTCAGCTTTACTTAATCCTTTTAATTGTGCCAAGTATAAAGCCTGCTCTCCAACCTTCATAGATTTATATAACCCACGTTCTTCCGGCAAATACCCGATATCTCTAACATGGTGATTCTTTAAAGGTTCTCCATCTAAAATTACATGTCCAGAATCTGGCATGGTAATTTGATTAATTATGCGGATTAAAGTGGTTTTTCCAGCGCCATTAGGCCCTAACAAACCAAAAATACTGCCCTTTGGAACGTCTATAGAAACTTGGTTAAGCGCTGTAAAATCTCCAAATTTTTTAGAAATGTTGTGCGCCTCTAAAATGTTATGCATTCGTGAGTTTAGTTAATTAGGATGTAAATATATTAAATGTAAGACAACAAGTTTAATTATATGCATAAAAAGCAGTAATCGCTAAAATCACAAAACCCATCCTTAAATGAACCTAAGGATGGGAAAAAAATTGCTATGAAAAAGAAAAATTTACTAATTTCAATTAGTAATAATCCAAATATAGCACTTTATATTAAATAACCCTTAATTTTTTAATATATTTTTTACGAATTACATAAAATAAAAACATCCACCAAATTTGGTGGATGTTTAACTTGTTCTTAATTATTGCTTTTTAAGAAAACATATCTTTTACTTTCTCAAAGAACGATTTATCTGAACTTTCTGGTTTTGGCGAAAAATGTTCGTCTTCACGCATTGTTTCAAAAAATTCTTTTTGTTGTTTATTTAAAGTTTTAGGAGTCCATACATTTACATGTACTAATAAATCTCCTTTGGCGTAACCATTAATATTTGGTATCCCTTTTCCGCGTAAGCGTAAAATCTTACCAGATTGCGTACCTGCTTCAATCTTAATACGCACTTTTCCTGTCACTGTTTCAATTTCTTGAGACGTTCCTAAGACAGCATCTGGAATACTTACGTATAAATCGAAATGAAGATTATCGCCTTCACGTTGTAAGCTGCTATGGTCTTCTTCTTCGATCGCAACTAAAAGGTCTCCAGAGATTCCCATTGTTCCAGGCGCTTCGTTACCTTTTCCAGTAACTTTTAATTGCATACCATCTACAACTCCAGCTGGTATTTTAATAGAAACGGTTTCTTCTTTAACTATTAACCCTTGTGCATCTGCATCTTTAGGTTTTTTATCTATAGTCTGACCAGAACCACCACAAGCCGTACAAGGCGCTGCTGTTTGCATACGACCTAGAATAGTATTGGCAATACGTGTTACTTGACCTGAACCTTGACAAGTAGGACAAGTATTATAAGTAGTTCCTTCTGCCTGAACTTTACGTCTTACTTTTACTTTCTTCTCTACGCCGTTAGCTATTTCTTCTAGCGTTAATCTTACACGAATTCTAAGGTTACTTCCCTTAACTCGGCGTTGACCTCCGCCACCACCAAATCCTGAGAATCCGCCACCGCCGAAACCTCCGCCACCAAAGATATCACCGAATTGGCTAAAGATGTCGTCCATATTCATATGGCCTCCACCTCCATAACCACCTCCGCCACCACTTTCGAATGCTTGGTGACCGAATTGATCGTATCGTGCTTTTTTATCTTGGTTACTTAAAATCTCGTATGCTTCTGCCGCTTCCTTAAACTTGGTTTCGGCTTCTTTGTTATCTGGATTCTTATCTGGGTGGAATTCAATCGCTTTTTTTCTGTAGGCTTTTTTAATTTCAGCCCCAGTTGCACTTTTGCTAACTCCTAGAATTTCGTAATAATCTCTCTTCATTGTATGTATGTCCCTTTCGACCATTAATATTTTTTTACACTATATTCAGTAAGTGAATGTCTTATTGTCCTATTACAACTTTAGGAAACCGGATTACCTTTTCTCCTAATTTGTATCCTTTTTCAATAACATCTATAATTTTTCCTTTTAAATCTGGTGTTGGAGCAGGAATTTGAGTAATCGCTTCATGATGATCTGCGTTAAACGTATCGCCAGCTTGAACTTCTACAATTTCTAAACCTTTAGATTGTAAAAGATTTTTAAGTTTATTACTAATCAGTTCAACTCCTTTTAAAAGATTTTTCTCTTTCGTTTTTGAAATTTCCCCATAAGCACGATCAAAATCGTCTAACACAGGTAACAACGCTACCATGACATCTTGATTGGCAGTTTTAAACAACTCGACGCGCTCTTTTGAAGTTCGTTTTTTGTAGTTCTCGAACTCCGCGAACAATCTTAAATATTTATCTTTTTCTTCTTTCAGTTTTATTTGCAAATCCTCTTCTACAGATATTTCCTGATTTTCAATTACTTGCTCTTCTATATTGTCGTTTTCAACGTCGTTTTGTATCTCTTCTTTACTCATGTCTTTCATATTTAAATAAACACTACCGATGGAAAGGCAAAAGTACTGCCATCTTTGGAAATTTGCCAAAATGTCACAAATAAATTTTACATTTTATTCATTAGTCATTCTATTTTAATTAATTTTGAAATTAACCATAAACGAAAAAACATGAAGAATAAATTTTTAACGCTAATATGCGTATTATCAATAGGAATAGCCTCTACTTCTTGCAAAGATAAAGGCAAAGAAATCGATGCTAAGGCAGCAGAACCAGTCGCTGAAAGTGCACAAGCCTCTGAAACATTCAACGTAGATACTGCAAACTCTACTATTGAGTGGAAAGGATTTAAACCTACAGGAACACACTTCGGGACTGTAACAATCGAATCTGGAGAACTTACAACCGATAACAATAACATACAAAGTGGAAGCATACTTATAAATATGAAAAGTATTGTTGCTTTAGATGTTGATGGAGACAAAAAAGACAACTTAGAAGCACATTTAAAAGGTACTGTTGAAGGCAAAGAAGGAGACTTTTTTAACGTAAATGAATTTCCTACTGCAGGATTTGAAATTACTAGTGTATCTAAGAATGATACAGGAAAAACAATGTTATCTGGAAATTTAACGATGCTTGGAATAAAGAAAAACGTATCGTTTCCTGTAACTGTTTCTGTAAGCGGAAATGCATTAAGTATAGTAAGCGAAACTTTTGAAATTGACAGAACTGTTTGGGGCATCAATTACGGTTCTAAATCTGTTTTCGATAATCTAGGAGACAAATTTATAAATGACGAAATTGAGTTAACGATTAAAGTTAATGCTACAAAATCTTAATAAACAATCGATTTAAAATAGAGAAGAAGACTATCTGAAAAGGTAGTCTTTTTTTATTTCAACAACTCTAACAAGGCAGGTTGCAAATTGGGGTATTTAAACACAAAACCTTCTCCCTCAAGCTTTTTACAGCTTACACGCTGACTAGAAAAAAGCAAATAAGACATTTCTCCTAACACAAGTTTCATAGCAACTTTTGGTATGTTTGGCAAAAACATAGGTTTATCTAAGGTCTTAGCTATAGATTTCACTAATTCGCCTTGAGTTACAGGGTTTGGTGCTACAGCATTAAACGTCCCTTCGCCACAATACTTTAATATATACATAAACACACGAACAACATCGTCTACATGAATCCATGATTGCCACTGTTCTCCCGTTCCAAAAACAGCACCCAATCCCATCTCGGTCGGTTTCTTTAATTCGCTTAATACACCTCCTTTTTCAGAAAGCACTAAACCTATTCTAATTTTGGCCACTTTTATATTCAATCCAAAAAACGTGTCAACCTCGGCTTCCCAAGCTTTAACAACATCTCCTAAAAACGAATTATCTATTTCGGTTTCTGTCTCGTTATAAAATCGAGTTAGTGAATCGGGATAAACACTTATACCGCTTGCAGAAATAATTTGCAATACATTATGGTTGGACACCGACCGTAGACCTTTATGTAATAATCGCGCCGATAATACGCGGCTATCTAAAATATCTTTTTTGTTTGAAGCCGTCCAACGCTTAGACACAGTACTTCCTGCTAAATGAATAATAACTTTTACATCCTGAAAGCAATCGGTATCTATTTCGTTAGTCTCTGGATTCCAATAATAACCTTTGTAGTTTTCTTTACTGACTATTTTTTCTTTAGAGGTCGTTAAATATTTTACACTCACCTCCTTTTGGAGACAAAGTTCCACGATTTTACTTCCTAAAAGTCCAGTAGCGCCAGTAATTAAAACACCCATATTCTAATTTTTAAACAAAAATACCAATTACAAGAGTGTCAATCCCCTACATTAAGTAAGGTTTAACAATAATCCGAGTAAACTTTAATAAAAAATTAGATTTTATCAATCAATCTGAAGTTTATATTTCTGAAGTAAGCCTTCCAGATCCGAACTCGAGAATTTAGCGCCTTTCATTTTATTAAGTTCTGGATCAATATTAAAATTGTAAGCTGTTTGAAAATGTGTGCCTTCTAAATTAGAGTTAGCAAAGTGTGTATCTTGCAAATTACTCTCATCGAATACGGCTTGAGATAAATCAGTATCGTTAAAAGTGGCTTGTTGTAATTCGCAATTTAGAAACAAGGTTTGTTTCAGTTTTAAAAAATCGAATTGTGCCATTTGTAAATTACAATTGGTAAAATTGAATCGCATTAGAAAGGTACTCACATGTTTAAATTGCACCCCTAATAATTTACATCCAGAAAACGTAACATCGTTAAGTGTTGTGTTCTTAATTATCGCATTACTTAAATTACAATCTATAAACTCGCATTCGTTAAATACAATTCCTGAAAGGTTTCCGTTAGAAAAGTCGCATTGCTCGAATGAGCAACTATCATAATCTCCAATTGGCAACGGAGTACTACTAAAATTTTCTTTTTTAAATAACTCGTCTTCAATAATTGGATTCATCTTTTAATATTATAACGGTTTATAAGCTCTTAACATTTCTCTTTTTCCCGGAGGTCCAGGAATACGTTCTACCAAGAAACCAACGGCTTGCATGGCTCGTCGTGCATTCCCTTGCGCAGAATACGTAACTAAAATTCCACCTGGCTTCAAGGCCTTATACATGATTTTAAATACAGCTTCTCCCCACAATTCGGGTTGTACTCTTGGCCCAAAAGCATCAAAAAACACAAGATCATATAACGCTTCATCTGTAATATCGTTGAAGATTTTTTCTTGTTTTAATAATGAAAATTGATTTGTAATATCTTGCTTTACGTCCCAAGGCACCTCATGAAGTGTGTTAAAAATAGACTCTTGAGTTCCTGATAAAATTTCTTTAGAATAATTTATGTGTTGTAAACTTTCTGAAGTTACAGGATAAGCTTCCACGCCAGTGTATTCAATTTTGCAATTTAAAACGTCGGTATGCAAACACGTTAAAAACGCATTTAATCCTGTACCGAATCCTATTTCTAAAACCGAAAGCTCTTGCAATTCAGGATATTTGACACGCCAATAGTCTAATCCAGATTTAATAAATACATGCAATGCTTCTTGAATCGCACCATGTCTTGAGTGATACGTTTCATCTAAATCCGGCAAATAAATGGTTGAAGAACCATCGGCTGTGGTAATAATTTTACGTTCCAAAACACTGAAAATTGTAATAGATTAATTAAAATACTTAAATCTAATAGAAGGTACTGCCAATCTAAATTAGCAGTTAAAACAAGACGTAAATATACACGATTTTTAAATCACTTTTGAAAATTTTATACTACTTTTATACTATAAATTAATATACTGTTTAATTAAGTAAATTGTAATATTTTGACAAATTCGATTGAAATTACAAAAGCAAAAACGAGCAAGATACAAGATGTAGATTTTGAAAATTTGTCTTTTGGAAAGATTTTTACAGATCACATGTTTACTTGTGATTTTAAAAATGGCGAATGGCAGAAGCCTGAAATTACGCCATATGCTCCATTAACGTTAGATCCTTCAGCACGTGTTTTTCATTACGGCCAAGCTGTATTTGAAGGGATGAAAGCATATAAGGATGATGCTGGTAAAATCTGGTTATTTAGACCAGAAGATAATCTTGCACGTATAAACAAGTCTGCAGAACGTTTAGCTATGCCTGCATTTCCTCATGATCTCTTTATGGAAGGTTTAAAAAAACTTATCAATATTGATGAAGATTGGGTAAAACCAGGTTTCGGAAACTCGCTTTATATCAGACCATTTGTAATTGCTACAGAACCTGCAATTGCAGCCTCTCCTGCTTTAGAATATAAATTTTTAATTATTTGTTCGCCGGCACAATCTTATTATTCTGGAGATGTTCGCGTACTAGTTGCAGAACAGTTTAGCCGATCTGCCAATGGTGGTGTTGGTTTTGCTAAAGCTGCAGGTAATTATGCTGCGCAATTTTATCCAACAAGTTTAGCGAATCAAGAAGGTTTCCAACAAATTATTTGGACGGACGCAGATACGCATGAATATTTAGAAGAAGCAGGTACAATGAATGTCTTTTTCAGAATTAATGACACCTTAATTACGGCACCAACAAGCGAACGTATTTTAGATGGAATTACGCGTAAGAGTATCATTCAAATCGCAAAAGACGCTGATATTAATGTAGAAATTAGACCTATTAAAGTTAGCGAGATTGTTGAAGCAAGTAAAAATGGTTCTTTAAAAGAGATTTTTGGTTCAGGAACTGCAGCAGTTGTAAGTCCTATCTCAGCTTTTTCACATAAAGGTGAATTATTTGAAGTTCCTAAACAAGACGACAAATACTCCGATAAATTTAAGAACTTACTAAACGGAATTCAATACAATACTCTTGAAGACCCTTACGGTTGGAGACAAAGTATATAACACTTAAAAGAGCTACTATTATATATAGTAGCTCTTTTTTTTTACTTCTTCAAAATAGAAGCAATATCAGGCGCAAAATAATTAGGGCCTTTTAAAACTTTCCCATCAGCTCTATAAATGGGCTCACCATCACTACCGAGCTTGCTCATGTTACTGCGTTGTATTTCGTTAAATACATCTTCTATTTTATGCTGTAAACCATGTTCAATAATTGTCCCGCATAAGATATACAACATATCGCCTAAAGCATCTGCAACCTCTACAAGATCTTTATTATTTACAGCTTCTAAATACTCTTCATTTTCCTCTTTCATTAAATTATAACGCAACAAATTTTTGTTATCCCCTAAATCGGCACGTTCAACTTCGCTAAATCCTAATTTATAAGCAGTATGAAATGCTTTTACAGACTCTATTTTATTCTTCATATTATAAAAATATTATTATTTTGATTACATTTACAGACTTGATGATTTTTCATAGAAACCCTCGTTTTTAAGCTAATTATTAAGTTTTTAAAATTAAATCAGCTTATTTTTAATTAATTCTTACAGTGCCGCATGTTTACAGAAGGTCAATTAATTTTTGGAGTCATTTTTTTTATAGTGTTTGCTATCTCAATATTTTATACTTATAAAAAAGATTTTGCATTACACAAGAAATATTATAGCGGTAGTATTTGGGTTCTTGTAGGTTTCATAGCATTCCTATTATTTATTATCTGTATAAAATTAATATTTAAAGGCTAATAATCAACCGATTTCCTTTATAAATTTATTCCATTAAATACTCCGGTGTTCACTAGATATTTAACTTAAGACAATCGTTTTTAGAATCTCTAAATTGTCGTTAAATATTCTAAAAACATACCCGATATTCATATTGAAATTTAGGACATTCCCTTTTTTGAAACAGAAAAAAATTCACTTATATAAAGATCAAATCTGCTTTTTAAAAAATTGAAATAAAATTGATTACCTTTGATTTCATACAACTTACACGAATGAAATCTACCAAATATATACTATTCATATTACTAATTGCATTCATTGGTTCTGCCATTTACATTGCAGTACAACCTAACGAAATTAGCTTTTCTAAGACAAGAACAATTAATGCTCCTCAAGAAGTCATTTATAAATATGTTAACCATTTAAACCATTGGAAATCTTGGGCACCGTGGAAAAAAACGAGCACTTCGGACTCTATTTTAAATAGTAAAGAATATACGTGGTTAAAAGATAATGCCATTGGAAGAATAACAACTACCGAAGTTTCTAAACCGTCGTCTATTAAACAAAGACTTGTATTTCCTGAATATCCGGTATCACAATTAGATTGGAAAATCGATTCTATTTCTCCAAAGACATCTACAGTAACATTTAGCATGCGCAGCGATAATATTCCTTTTAAAAAGAAGGCGTATTATGCCTTTTTTGGAACTCCCGAAGAAGAACTTGCTCCTAAATTCGAAACAAGTCTTACCCAATTAGATTCTGCAGTTTCTGAAAGCATGAAAGTCTATAGTATTACAATAAATGGGATTACAAACCATAGTGGAGGCTATTACCTGTACAATACGGCATCAAGTAAAATTGAGAATTTTCAAGATAAAATAAAAATTATGATGCCTGAAATCACAGACTATGTTGCGGAAAACAATATTCCTATGGCTGGATTTCCTTTTGTATTATATCATAAATGGGATGAAGTAAATGGTACAGTGATGTTCTCGTGTTGTGTGCCTACAAGTACTCAAATTCTAACAGCAGATAGCGATATTTTAACCGGATCCCTTCCTGGTTTTAAAACGCTTAAAACGACATTAAAAGGAGATTACAACTATTTAGACAAAGCACGGAAGACCACTTTCAAACATTTAGAAACAAATAGTCTAGAGAAAGCTGACAGTAATATTATGTTAGAAACCTTTGTTACAAACCCAAAATACAAACTTAACCCTGCAGATTGGGTTACTGAAATTTACGTTGCTTTAAAAGAAGAATCAGATACTATTCCGTTAGATTTAAAGGGATTAAAACTGCCATTAGACGACGATAACTAAAATTTAAGAACACAGATGAAACAATTGCTCTTGGTTTTTATTGGAGGAGGTTCTGGTAGTGTTTTACGATTCTTAATCAGTAAATATTTAAATAGTCCGAATACGGGTATTCCTTATGGGACTTTCTTAGCCAATATACTTGGAAGTTTATTAATAGGGGCAATTCTAGGATTGGCTGCTAAAAACCATTTTATTAGTCAGAATCACACTTTATTACTAGCCACAGGATTTTGTGGTGGCTTGACAACGTTCTCGACATTTGCTTATGAAAATCATATGTTCCTAAAAACAGGCGATTTTCTAAATTTCGCTATTTACACCTTCACTACCTTTATTCTTGGATTTCTAGCTGTATTTCTTGGTGTTTATTTAATTAAGGCTATTTAATCCTTTACAAAAGCCTTAACCCCTGCTTTTATTTCGGTATTTAAATAATTTGATCTTGGTACAATAGGACAAGAATATTTTTCATCGTAAGCACAATACGGATTATAAGCCGTATTAAAATCTATAGTTATTATACTATCATGCTTCTTGTCATTTACAAGGACTTCAATATAACGTCCGCCACCGTAAGTAGAATCTCCATTAGTTAAATCTAAAAATGGTAGAAACAAATAATCCTTATCACCTTCTTGATCTAATAAATCCTGACTTTCATAAATCTTAAGTTCGAAATCCTCTCCCTTAATTTTAAAATTTACAACTCCAAAAACACGTTCTTTAGACATACGCTCGGTAGTTGTTGGCATTTCAAAAAAGGTACTATCTGGTGTGTGTTTTAATTGAGCCTGAACAATGTAAGCAGAATCTAATTCGAAAAAATCTAAACCTCTAAACGCCTTACGATCCTTCTTTTTTAGAGGAGAAGTACTCGCATCTTTAAAACTAGCATTTAAAGATTTTTGAAAAGGTGTATCCCCGAGTAAAGGTTTCTTATTTTGAAAACATGAACACAAACAAAAAACGAGGCAGATATATAAGAATGATTTCATTTAAATAAAATTTGAATTTCAAAAATACAACTTATCCTTTTTTTATCTAGATTTGAACTTGAAAATAAATTAATGATGTTAAACAGAAAAGTAAATTATAAACTTACTCGTGTATCTAATCAAAGATACTGGACTCTCTGTATATAACATTTTACTATTTTATATTATAAACGTCCAACCTAATTAAGTTGGACGTTTTTTTTTGCACTAATCAACCAAAACCAATGAAAACCATTTTTAATAATTACATAAACGCGTTTAAAGGACTTTCTACCGAAGTATGGTGGCTAGCATTAATTACATTGATAAACCGAGCGGGAACCATGGTGATCCCCTTTTTATCTTTATACCTTACTAAAAATTTACATTTTACCCTTTCCGAAGTTGGTTGGATTATGAGTGCTTTTGGTGCAGGTTCTGTTGTAGGATCATGGTTAGGCGGAAAATTAACCGATAAAATTGGCTATTATAAAGTTATGGTTTTTAGCCTTGTGCTTTCTGGATTCTTATTTATATCACTTCAATTTTTAAATACTTTTTTAAGTATTTCTATGGGAGTCTTTATATTAATGATAGTGGCAGATATGTTTAGACCCGCAATGTTTGTGGCTTTAAGTGCATATAGTAAACCTGAAAATAAAGTAAGATCGGTAACGTTAATACGATTAGCAATTAATTTAGGTTTTTCTGCTGGACCAGCCATTGGTGGACTAATTATAGTCACCTTAAGTTACGGTGGTTTATTTTGGGTAGATGGGATTACTTGTTTCTTAGCAGGTGTCTTATTACTAAATGTTTTACATCCAAAAAAGGCAAGAATTGCAGATGAAATTAGTGTTGAGAATCCAAAATCGGCGTATAACGATGTAAATTATATTATCTTTTTATTCGCAATGTTATTATTCGGAATTGCATTTTTACAATACTTTTCTACGGTTCCTTTGTTCTATAAGGAAGTACATCATTTATCGGAATTTGAGATTGGGTTATTAATGGGAATGAACGGATTCATAATTTTTGCCTTAGAAATGCCGTTGGTAAAATCTTTAGAAAAGTCTATATATTCTAAAACAGGCTTAGTTGTCTTTGGTGCGATATTAACGGGGCTAAGCTTTTTGTTTTTGAATATGAGCGGATGGGCCGGCGTTTTAGTTATCGGCATGTTGTTTATGACTGTAGGTGAAATGATAGCATTTCCATTCTCGAATGCATTCGCCTTAGAACGCGCCAAAAAAGGCAATCAAGGCGAATATATGGCGCTATATAGTATCGCCTTTTCCATAGCGCATATTATTGCTCACAATTCGGGTATGCACCTTATTGCGAGTTATGGATACCAAATAACATGGTATATCACCACAGTGGTAATGATACTATGTATTGGGATTTTATATTATCTTAAATGGAGAATGGTACAACAAAAAGATAAGCAGTAAACGTAATAATTAACGTGTAGAATCACGAACAACAATATCGGTTTCGACAAGCTCGGTAGTAAATGAATTTGAATCCGCTTTTTGTTCTAATTTTTCAATTAGCTTTTTAACGGCCGTAGCTCCCATAATTTCTCCATGCTGACTTACACAAGTCAGTTTTGGATTGGAATGACGAGCCAATAAACCATTAGAAAAAGAAATAACAGCTAAGTCTTCCGGTATTTTATATCCATTTTCATTAGCCAACTTCATTGCAGCAACTGCTGTCGATTCGTTAGTAGAAATGATACCATCAATTTTTTGATTAAATAAAGGACTTATCATTGCTGCGTACTGTTTGTAATCTGGCTCTGAAGAATTAATCACTAAATTCTCATCAAAAGGTATATTATTTAGAGCCAATCCTTTTTTATAACCTTCAAAGCGTATGCGACCTTTACTTAAATTTTTAAACGGAGAAACAAAAGCAATACGTTTACAACCTTGCTTTACCAAATCTGTTACAGCATTAACCGAACCATTTAAATCATCGTTTATAATTTTATCACATTCGATATGGTCAGAAACACGATCGAACATCACTATAGGAAAACCAAATTTCACGGAATCTTCAAAATGACTAAAAGCACCATTTTCTTCTGTTTCTTTAGAAATAGAAAGTAAGAAACCATCGATACTTCCGGTTGAAAGCATATCTAATATTTCCGCTTCCTTTTGATACGATTCGTTAGAAATACATGTGATAATTCTATATCCATTCTTTGCTGCCTCCTTCTCTATACCTTGCAACACTTGCATGTAGAAATAATTAAGCATATTAGGAATAATAACCCCTATACTCTTAGTGCGTTTATTCTTTAAACTTAAGGCATTATAATTAGGCCTGTAATTTTTTTCTTTAGCGTAATTCTGAATTAAAATACGCGTTTCCTCACTAATCTCGGGAATATCATGAAGCGCTTTAGATACTGTTGAAACGGATACATTTAATGCTTTCGCAATATCTTTTAAGGTGGTTTTTTTCATGAAAATGGCTATTAATTTATTAGTGATTTTGATTTTGAAAGTAAAGCTAAAATTATAATAATTTTATGAAACTAAAAAGCCTTTATTTTTATTAATTCTTAAATTTTAGATAACTAAATGTTCATTTTATAATAGTTTCTTTAGTTAAAGCACAATTTGATATAACATTAAACAAAAAAGGCAATATTTTTTATTCTTGGTAGAATATAGCACGATATATGTATTATATAATTTATTTCTAATAAATTTTAAATTCTAAATACATCATTAAGAATTAGTAAGTAATTTTGTAACGATTCTATAGAAAAATGAAAAACGCAAGTAATTCTAACATAAAAAATTTAATCATCTACCAAAAGTCTTTAGATGTATTTAAATTATCTAGGCATATTGCATCTTATATCACATACGATAAAGATATAATCGCTATGCATAATTCTAAAAATTATTTAGATAAATACGCCGATAAATTAGTCATCGATGCTTTGGGCTTAGTACCTAAAATTGTAGAAACTGAAAATGAAACAAATCAGATTAAGAAAGTAAAACAAGCCAAATCATTACGGTTTTTTATAGATAGATTATACTATAATACAAGACATCTAGAAACGAGTAAAACGAATGGTACAGACTTTATTAAATTGCTTAGAATTGAGCTTAAAAAATTAAGAATTATACACAAACAATATGTACGTTCTTTAATTCAACTAAATTAATAGGTTAAATTTTAGAATTAATAGCTTCTGAAACCAAACGCAATTCACCGTAGCTATATTTATCATCTAACTGCATCTTTAAATCAGATAGGTTTTCGAACGTTGTTTTCGGAATAAGTTTGAATAATTCATCGTAAGTGCCTTTAGACATTAAATCGGTTATTTTCACTTCTCCAGAAGGAATAAAGTGTGCCAAATGTCCGAAGATTGTATTTTCATTCAATTCACGCTCAAAAGCAATTTCATTAATAGATTTTCCAGATTTGAATAACTCCAGAGACAGATCCTTAGTATTTATCTTATCTTTCTTACTATCTTCCTTCTCAAAAATGGTTTCATCAGATTGTGTTTGTATATCATTTTCATCGCAATAATCACGAATAACTTTCAAAATTGAACTTCCGTATTTGTCCACTCTAGTCTTCCCCATTCCATTAACTAATAGCAGTTCATCCTTAGTTAAAGGAAGTACTTCACATATTTCGTATAATGACTTTTGTGTGAAAACTTGAAAATGAACCAAATCATTCTTTGCCGCAATCTCATTTCTAAGCACACGTAACAATTCAAATAAATCAACATTAACCGTTCCATCTACCACAGATTTACGAGATTTTCTAGGTTTCTCTTTCGCAAGAAATACAGATTTTGCACGCAATTCTAAAAGTCTTTTGGTAGTAAAATTATTGGTGAGTCCATTAAAATAGAAGATTTTAGACTCAAATAATTCTTCAATCACGTCAATATTCTTGGTAATATCACCTCCGACAGCTTTATTATCTGTTGTAAAACTAAATTCTTTAAGAGGAGCTCCAATATGTGTTTCGGTTTCTTGCTTAAAATAAGAAATGCCCTTTTTAAAACGCTCTTGAATAGTACTGCTTAATTCTAATGAGCTAGATTCATCTTCCGATAAGTTTCTAAGCTGAGCATTAAAACCATTACTTACTTTTAATAAGTTTGTAACCCCATTCTTAATAGTGACCATCTGATGTTCCACCTTACCTTCAATACTACTTCTATTCTTATAAAAAATATCTAGGATACGATTAACAGGATATAAAAATTCATAGAATCCGAAAACTTCAGAAATCAAATCCAATTGAAATAGTTTCTGAGAACGTTCTAAAACAAACTGATCCGGTTCATTTTCTTCTGCATTCTTATTAAAAGTAATTACATGATTATCTGTTATAATCTGATTAGAACTAATTTTACTTTTTAATACCAACCCTTCTAGAGATTTACATCTACTTAAAGCCACATACGTTTGTCCGTGTGCAAATGCACTTCCTGCATCAATAATAGCTCTCTCAAAAGTTAATCCTTGACTTTTATGAATAGTAATCGACCAAGCCAATCGTAATGGAATCTGAGTAAAAGCACCTATTTTTTCCTCTGTAATATCGTTACTTTCTTTATCTACACTATAATTAATATTTTCCCAAGTTTCTGCCTTGGTCACAATAGTAAAATCATCATCAGGACATTGTACTTTTACTTCGTCCTTAGTTAGTTCAATTATTTTACCAATTTTACCATTAAAATAGCGCTTATCCTGACTGCTATCATTCTTAATAAACATGACTTGAGCTCCAACTTTAAGTTTTAGCGATTCGCTATTTGGAAATGAAAACTCTGGGAATTTACCCTCCACTATAGCATTATAACTAAACACCTTAGTTTCTAGCTTATCTAATTCTAGTGTATTCGTTGCTTCTGCTTTATTATTATGTGTAGTTAATGAAATGTAACCTGAATTAGGTTCTGGAGTAAAATCTGCAATATATCTTTTATTCAACTCTTCCGCACCAGATGTACTGAGTTGATTATTCCGTATTTCATTAAGAATTTGAATAAATGTCGGGTTCTCTTGTCGATAAATATGTTTCAATTCGATAGTAACCGCATCACATTGATGATATGCATGACTACTGAAAAAGAATCCATTTGAATAATGAGGTCTTAACAATTGCCAATCTGTCTCTCTAATAACCGGAGATAATTGTTGTAAATCCCCAATCATGAGTACCTGGACTCCGCCAAAAACTTTATTTCTATTTCTAAAACGACGTAATGTCTTATCTATACCATCTAACAAATCGGCACGTACCATACTAATTTCATCAATAACCAATAAATCCATCGATTTAATAATATTGATTTTAGTTTTATTGAATCTTCTATTGAAACCACTCGGATTATTTAAATCAGCATCTGGTAAAATAGGACCAAAAGGCAGTTGAAAAAAGGAATGTATAGTTACCCCTTTAGCATTGATTGCCGCAACTCCAGTAGGTGCCACAACAACTAGACGTTTTAAACTATCTTTTTTTAAACGATGTAAGAATGTAGTTTTTCCAGTACCTGCTTTCCCTGTTAAGAATAGAGAACGATTTGTATTATTTACAAATTCCCATGCTAAATCCAAGTCCTTATTCACAGCCATTATATATGCTTTTTAAAAAATATATTTTCAAGGTACTATATTTATTTACGTTTTAGAAGAAGAATTTATAAATATTGAGGGATATAAGAGGTTTAAATTGAAGAATGATACAATGTAATCTTCTCAAAAAAGTATAAACAAAAAAAATCCTCAATACAAAAGTATTGAGGATTTAGATTTAAAAAAGGCAACGTCCTACTCTCCCACAAATGCAGTACCATCGGC